>JAAFIP010000005.1 GCA_013297865.1 Polaromonas sp.
AAATCGTCAGCAGGCACGTACACGGCTTGGATGGAGGTGATCGAGCCCACTTTGGTCGACGTAATACGCTCTTGCAGGCGGCCCATTTCTTCGGCCAGGGTAGGCTGATAACCCACGGCGGAAGGCATACGACCCAAGAGGGCGGACACTTCGGTACCGGCCAATGTGTAGCGGTAAATGTTGTCCACAAAGAACAGCACGTCACGGCCTTCGTCGCGGAAAGATTCGGCAATCGTCAAGCCGGTCAGCGCCACGCGCAGGCGGTTGCCTGGAGGCTCGTTCATCTGGCCGTACACCATGGCCACTTTGGATTCGGCCAGGTTGTCCAGTTTCACTACGCCAGAGTCAGCCATCTCGTGGTAGAAGTCGTTACCTTCACGGGTACGCTCGCCTACACCGGCAAACACGGACAAGCCGCTGTGTGCCTTGGCGATGTTGTTGATCAGCTCCATCATGTTCACGGTCTTGCCTACGCCAGCGCCGCCGAACAGACCGACCTTGCCGCCCTTGGCAAACGGGCAGATCAGGTCAATCACCTTGATGCCAGTTTCCAGCAGTTCCTGCGAGGGGCTCAGTTCGTCATAGGTGGGGGCTTTGCGGTGGATCGATGCAGTGAGCTCCTGGCTCACGGGACCGCGCTCGTCAATGGGCGTGCCCAGCACGTCCATGATGCGGCCCAGGGTGGCCTTGCCGACGGGTACCTTGATGGAGTCGCCGGTGTTGGTCACCACCATGCCGCGGCGCAGGCCGTCGGACGAGCCCAGCGCAATGGTACGCACCACGCCGTCGCCCAGTTGTTGCTGCACTTCAAGAGTCAGTGCAGAGCCGTCCATTTTCAGGGCGTCATAGATTTTGGGCATTTTGTCGCGTGGAAATTCCACGTCAACCACTGCACCGATACACTGAACAATAGTTCCTTGAGCCATTTTGCTTGCTCCAATTAAAAATCAATAAATTTTTTAGACCGCTGCCGCACCAGCGACAATTTCGGACAACTCTTTGGTAATCGCTGCCTGACGGGTTTTGTTGTAGACCAACTTCAGCTCGCCAATCACACTGCCTGCGTTGTCGGTAGCCGACTTCATGGCCACCATGCGCGCTGATTGCTCAGACGCCATGTTCTCGGCAACTGCCTGGTACACCAGCGACTCCACATAGCGCACGAGCAGGTCGTCAATGACGGCCTGCGCATCCGGCTCGTAGATGTAGTCCCAGCCGTGCGCCGTTTTCTCGGCTTGCAGCTTCTCCTGCGAGAGGGGCAACAACTGCTCGACCACGGGCTCTTGCTTCATGGTGTTGATGAACTTGGTGTAGCACAGGTGCACGGACTTGACTTCGCCTTTGGCATAAGCGTCCAGCAACACCTTGACGGGGCCAATGAGCTTGTCCAGATGCGGCTTGTCGCCCAGCTGGGTCGCATGGGCCACCACTTTGGCGCCCACACGGTTCAAGAAGCCCAGACCCTTGTTGCCAATGGCTACAGCCTGCACACTCATGCCTGCGGACTGGTTGGCACGCAGCGAATTCGTCACCGCACGCAGCACGTTGGTGTTCATGCCGCCGCACAAGCCTTTGTCGGTGGTAACCACGATGAAGCCTGCAGATTTTGCGTCATTCACTTGCATGAATGCGTGCGTGTATTCTGGGTTGGCTTGCCCGAGGTTGGCCGCCATGTTGCGGATTTTTTCGCTGTAGGGACGAGCAGCACGCATCCGCTCCTGCGCTTTGCGCATTTTGGATGCGGCCACCATCTCCATGGCCTTGGTGATCTTCTTGGTGTTTTCCACCGATTTGATCTTGCCGCGTATTTCCTTGCCTGCCGCCATAATATTTCCTTGTTAGGTAATCAGGAAAATCAAGCGAAGGTTTTCTTAAACGCTGTCACTGCGGTGGTCAATTCAGCCTCGGCGTCCTTGTCCATCGCCTTGTCGGCTTCCAGCTTGGCCATCAGGGCAGCATGCTTGTCCTTGAGGTAGGCGTGCAGACCATGCTCAAACGGCAGAATCTTTTTCACGTCCACGTCGTCCATGAAACCCTTGTTCACGGCAAACAGTGTCGCACCCATGGTGCTGATCGACAGCGGGCTGTACTGGGCTTGCTTGAGCAGTTCGGTGACGCGTGCGCCACGGTCGAGCTGCTTGCGGGTAGCCTCGTCCAGATCGGAAGCAAACTGCGCAAACGCAGCCAACTCGCGGTACTGTGCCAGGTCGGTACGGATACCGCCAGACAGGTTCTTGATCAGCTTGGTCTGGGCGGCGCTACCTACGCGTGACACCGAGATACCGGCGTTAATGGCGGGGCGGATACCGGCGTTGAACAGGCTGGTTTCCAAAAAGATCTGGCCGTCGGTGATCGAGATCACGTTGGTAGGCACGAAGGCGGACACGTCACCGGCCTGGGTTTCGATGATCGGCAGTGCCGTCAGTGAGCCTGTCTTGCCTTTGACTGCGCCTTTGGTGAAAGCTTCCACATAGTCGGCATTCACGCGGGCTGCGCGCTCGAGCAGACGGCTGTGCAAATAGAACACGTCGCCAGGATAGGCTTCGCGGCCTGGTGGACGGCGCAGCAGCAAGGACACCTGGCGGTACGCCACGGCCTGCTTGGACAGATCGTCATACACGATCAGCGCGTCTTCACCGCGGTCGCGGAAGTACTCGCCCATGGTGCAGCCAGAGTAGGCAGACACGAACTGCATGGCGGCGGACTCAGACGCAGTAGCGGCTACGACGATGGTGTACTCCATCGCGCCGGCTTGCTCGAGTGCGCGCACCACGTTCTTCACGCTGGAGGCTTTTTGGCCGATAGCGACGTACACGCAGGTCACGCCCTGGCCTTTTTGGTTGATGATGGCGTCAATCGCCACAGCCGTTTTACCGGTCTGGCGGTCACCGATGATCAGCTCGCGCTGGCCGCGGCCTACGGGCACCATCGAGTCGATGGACTTGAGACCGGTTTGCAGGGGCTGGCTCACCGACTGACGGGCGATCACGCCAGGCGCAACCTTTTCAATCACGTCGGTCATCTTGGCGTTGATCGGGCCTTTGCCGTCGATCGGCTGGCCCAGCGCGTTGACCACGCGGCCAATCAGCTCGGGGCCGACGGGCACTTCCAGAATGCGGCCCGTGCACTTGACGGTCTGGCCTTCGGAGATGTGCTCATAGGCACCCAAAATCACGGCGCCTACAGAGTCGCGCTCCAGGTTCAGGGCCAGACCAAAGCTGGGCTGTCCGTCTGCATCGGCAGCGAACTCCAGCATTTCGCCCTGCATCACGTTGGACAGGCCGTGGATACGGCAGATACCGTCGGTCACGGACACCACGGTGCCTTGGTTACGGATGTCGGCGGCGCCAGACAGGCCTTCGATACGGCTTTTCAGCAGTTCGGAAATTTCTGCGGGATTGAGTTGCATGGCTCGTTCCTTCTTTCGTTAATGTTGCTCTGAATAGCTCTGCTCGCTCAGGGTTAAGCGGTCAGAGCAACTTTCATTTGTTCCAGTCGGGCTTTGACCGAGGTATCAAGCACCTCGTCACCCACCACTACGCGAATACCACCGATAAGCTCGGGCTGCAGTGCAACAGTGACGTTGAGCTTGCGGCCAAAGCGCTTTTCCAGCAGTGCACAGACATCGGCCAGCGCTGCACCGTCGATGGCGAATGCACTGTAGACGGTGGCATCCGAGGTGCCGCTTTGCGCGTTTTTCAACGCACGAAACTGCGCCGCGATCTCGGGCAGCGCGTTGACGCGGCCGTTGTCGATGACGGTCTCAAGGAAGTTCTTGCCCTGCGCTGGCAAAGTGACCTTGGCCACCGAAGTCAGCAGGTCAAATACCTGGGCAGGGCTGGCGTTGGGGTTGCCTGCAAACTGCTGCAGCTGCGCGTTGTCAGCGACAGCGGCAACGGCATCCAGCCAGCCAGCCGTGCCAGCCAGGTCGGACTGGGCGGCCTTGAACAGCGCTTCGGCGTAAGGGCGGGCGATAGTGGCGAGTTCGGCCATGGCGTGTCCTTACAGCTCAGCCTTGAGGCGGCCCAGCAAGTCAGCATGCACACCGGCATTGACTTCCTTGCGCAGGATCTGCTCTGCGCCTTTGACGGCCAGGGCAGCAACTTGCTCGCGCAGGGTTTCACGGGCCTTGATGGTCTGCTGGTCAGCGTCAGCCTTGGCGGCGGCGATGATCTTGTTACCTTCTTCGGTGGCTTTGGCTTTGGCCTCTTCCACGATAGCCTGGGCACGGCGCTCGGCGTCAGCCAGGCGCGAAGCAGTCTCCTGGCGGGTCTTGGCCAGCTCGTCTTCTACGCGCTTGTTGGCAGCAGACAGGTCGGCCTTGGCCTTGTCGGCGGCGGCCAGGCCGTCGGCGATTTTGGCGGCGCGCTCGTCCAGCGCCTTGGCGATGGGAGGCCAGACGAATTTCATCGTGAACCAGACCAGGATCAGGAACACGATCAACTGAATGATCAGGGTGGCGTTAATGTTCACGTCAACATCCTTAATGGGTGATGTGGATGGCAGGCTGATGGGCTATGCGCCCGGCAGCCTGCGTTCACAGAGACGGAAATTACTTGGCTACGGTCAAACGGGCGATCTGGCCCAGGAAGGGGTTGGCCGTGGCGAACCACAGGGCAATACCGGTACCGATAATGAACGCAGCGTCGATCAGACCGGCCAGCAGGAACATCTTGGTTTGCAGTTCGCCCATCAGCTCTGGCTGGCGGGCTGCAGACTCGAGGTACTTGGAGCCCATGATGCCGATACCGATACAGGCACCGATAGCGCCCAAACCAATGATCAGACCCGATGCCAGTGCTACAAAGCTAATAACTTCCATGATGACTCCTAAAGTGAAAGGGAAGGTTTACAAAAAAACTAACGAGAACTCAAAAATCCAACTCTTGACGATGTGCCGCTAAATCTGCGATTTAGTGCGCATCATGTGCCTGGCCGATGTACACGAGCGTCAGCATCATGAACACAAAAGCCTGCAACACAATGATCAGGATGTGGAAAATAGACCATGCAGCGCCTGCAATGATGTGCAGCGCAGCCAAGCCAAGGCCAGTGGCAGACAAAGTCCAGCCACCACCTAGCAAAGCGATCAACATGAATATCAATTCGCCCGCATACATGTTGCCGAACAACCGCATGCCGTGCGAGACTGTTTTGGCAACGAATTCGATGATCTGCATGGCAAAGTTGGGCAGCCACAGCAGGGGGTGTGAGCCAAACGGCGCACTGAACAGCTCGTGGATCCAGCCGCCCACACCTTTGATCTTGACGTTGTAGACCAGGCAGACAATCAGCACGCCCAGGGACAGGGCCATGGTGATCGACAGGTCAGCAGTGGGCACTACGCGCATGTAGGCGTGGTGCGGGTCGTGGCCCATGGCGCCATAGATGCGCTCCCAGATCCAGGGCAGCAGGTCGACTGGCAGCATGTCCATGGCGTTGAGCAGGAAAATCCAGACAAACACGGTCAGGGCCAAAGGCGCAACCAGCTTGCGGCTGTTGGCATTGTGCACAATGCCCTTGGCCTGCGCGTCCACCATCTCTACCAACATTTCTACCGCAGCCTGAAAACGGCCAGGCACACCGGCGGTGGCTTTGCTGGCGGCTTTCCACAGCAGAAAACAGCCGATCACGCCCAGCAGGGTGCTCCAGAAAATGGAGTCGATGTTGAAGACGGTGAAGTCCACAACGCTGGTCTGCGCCTTGTTCTGCCAGTGCGTCAGGTGGTGAACAATGTATTCACCGGATGTAGGGCCTTGTTCAGAAGCTGCCATCTTGTTGTTACCTAATTCAAGTCACATTAATTTTTAACTACCGCGGGTTTCGGCTTGTAAATCGCCGCCACCCAATAAACTTTCATGGTCAACACCAAACCCACCAGCAGCGCCAGCCAACTGAGGCCGGGGATAAGCTGGGGCGCAGCAAAAAACATTGCTACGCTCAGGCCGATTTTGACCATCTCCCACACCATAAAGCCCATTGCTGCGCTCAAGGCATTCATGCTCGACATGGGTGACATGATGCCCCTGGCGAGTACTGCCGCCGGGATAATCACCGTCAGCGCGCCGTAGCCTGCTGACATCGTCACACCGAGATCACCGCTGGCCAGCCACGCGCCCAGCGCAATGACCACCCCCGCAATGATCTGCCATCCAATCACACGCCAGGGAGAGACTGACGGGGATTTCTCGCGCAGTGCACGGGCTTCTTCAGCCGTCCACTGCTTGAAAACAGGATCTTTTGCCTCATCATCTTCCTGAGGTAGCGCAGCGGGCATCTTATTCATGCAAAGTTACACCACAGTTACAAGCAGACAAATTTAGCAAAGCCCCTGATTATACGTAGAAACCCCCTGCTGTCGACAAAATCACAAAAACCTCTTGCATTGTGTAGCGGTATCCAGGGGATTGACAACGCGCCACAATGCGGGGGGCTGCGCGCGCAGCCCAGAGCCGAAACCTGAACTTGCAAAGAACACCTTATGTACGACATCGCCAAACTGCTTCACCTTATTAGCGCCATCGTCTGGATGGGCGGCATGACCTTCATGCTCTATGCGCTGCGCCCTGCCCTGCTGGCACAGCTGGATGCGCAGCAGCGCGCACGGCTGATGGAGCAGGTGTGGCAACGGTTTTTTGCTATGGTGGCAGTAGCAGTGGTGGTGCTGTTTGCCACCGGGACCCATCTGTACACCGCCACCTTCCGGGCCGCCAAGGCTGCTGGCGCAGCGGGCGGCGTGCCGCTGGGCTGGAACCTGATGCTGGTGATCGGCATGCTGATGATTTTGGTGTTTGGGCACATTTATTTTGCGGGTTTTCGCAAATTCAGGCGGGCTGTGGCTGCGGCTGAGTGGCCGGTAGCTGGCAAAGCAGCGGGTTTGATCCATAAGCTGGTGGTGGTCAACTTTGTGCTGGGCTGGCTGGCCATCGTGGCGGTGCGCCTGGTGCGCTGACCTGGCAGCTTGGCAGCTTGGCAGCTTGGCAGCACCTTTTTACGGTATTTATATTATCAAAACCATGCCCAGACCAATAGAATATCGCGGGAGCAGCTATTATTTACATAGCAAACTGACTCTCCTGAGCTGCATTTTCCTGCTTACCTTCCTGTTTGGATGCGCCAACGTGAACGCCCAGTACAACCCCGCCAAGTCCCACCACACGCCCGAAGGCTTTAAAAACAACTACAGCGACAACGTAACCAAGCCGGGCAGCGATTTTCTGCGCTGGCAGTATGAGCGCGCCAAGGCGGGCCTGCCCAAGCCGCCCGAGAAGGCCACGGCCACCGTGACGGCCGACCTGGCCTTCATCCAGGCCAATGCCAAGCCCGCCGCCATGCAGCCCGCCATCACCTGGGTGGGCCATGCCAGCATGCTGGTGCAGGCCGGTGGCCTGAATGTGCTGACCGATCCGGTGTTTTCCGAGCGCGCCTCGCCGGTGCAGTTTGTCGGCCCCAAGCGCGCCCAGCCGCCGGGCCTGTCGATTGCCCAGCTGCCACCGATTGACGTGGTGCTGATATCGCACAACCACTATGACCATTTGGACAAGGATTCGGTGCTGGCCCTGTCAAATATCGCGGGAGCAGCTACACTTTTTATAGTACCACTGGGGGTGAAAGCCTGGTTTGAATCGCTGGGCATCCGCAATGTCAAAGAGCTGGACTGGTGGGACAGCACGCTGGTCAAGGGCGTGGAATTTCACTTCACGCCCGTGCAGCACTGGTCCGCGCGCGGCCTGGGTGACCGCAGGCAGACCCTGTGGGGCGGCTGGGCGGTATTTGCGCCAGATTTTCACTGGTATTTCAGCGGCGACACCGGCTACAGCAAGGACTTTGCGGACACCCAGCAGCGCTTTGGCCCGCGCCAGACTGCGGCGCTGGGCGGCGGGTTTGACATTGCCTTGATCGCCGTGGGCGCCTATGAGCCGCGCTGGTTCATGAAGGAGCAGCACGTCAACCCGGCCGAGGCGGTGCAGATTCACCAGGACCTCAAGGCCAAACGCAGCGTGGGCGTGCACTGGGGCACCTTCGAGCTGACCGACGAGCCGCTGGACCAGCCGCCCAAAGACCTGGCCGCCGCGCTGCAGGCCACAGGATTGACGGAGAACGACTTTTTCCTCATGGCGGTGGGCGAAACACGCAAGCTGCCCGCGCGCAAAGCGCCTTGAACCGACCTGCTTGATATTCATTAGCTACTTATTTGATAGCTGCTCCCGCGATATTCTATTGGCCTGGAGCCCTATTTCCTTGATAAAACGCTGTTTTCACAGCGCTTTACAATGCTTGTGATGCACACAACCGCCCTCCCCAACCACCCCTGCTATCTCAACGGCGAATACACCCCGCTCAACGAAGCCAAGGTCAGCGTGCTGGACCGTGGCTTTATCTTTGGCGATGGGGTGTATGAAGTGGTGCCGGTCTATGCGGGCCGCCCTTTTCGCTTTGACCAGCATATGGCGCGGCTGGAGCGCTCGCTGGCGGAGATGCGCATCCCTAACCCGCATTCGCGCGAGGCCTGGCTGCAGATTGCGATGACGCTGGTGGCGCACTATCCCTCTGGTAGCGCCACCGCGCCAGCCGACCATATCGTGTATTTTCAGGTCACCCGCGGCGTAGCCCTGCGCGACCATGTCATGCCCAAGAACATCACGCCCACGGTGTTTGGCATGTGCAGCCAGCTCAAACCTGCCAGCGCCGCCCAGCGCGCCGAGGGCGTGGCCTGCGTGACGGCAGACGACTTTCGCTGGCAGAAAGCCCATATCAAATCCACCAGCCTGCTGGGCTCCGTAATGTCGCGGCAGATCAGCGCGGACGCAGATGCCATGGAAACCATCATGTTTCGTGGCGACTGGCTTAGCGAGGCGGCGGCGTCCAATGTATGGATTGTCAAAAACGGCCAGGTTTTCGGCCCGCCCAAAGACCACCTGGTGCTCGAAGGCATCCGCTATGGCCTGATTGAAGAGCTGTGCCAGGCCAGCGGTGTACCCTTTTATTTGCGGCGTGTCGGCCGCGAGGAAGTGCTCACTTGCGACGAGCTGATGCTCTCGTCTGCCACCAAGGAAGTGCTGCCAGTCACCCAGCTGGACGGCCAGCGCGTAGGCTCGGGCCAGCCCGGCCCGGTCTACCAAAAGCTCTACGCCGCCTACCAGGCCGCCAAGGCCGCCAGCCCTGCGGCCGCAGTATTGCAACCCCTTTAGCCCGCACCCCACGCCATGGACATCCCCAAAGACCAATCCCTGATTGAGTACCCCTCCCAGTTCCCCATCAAAGTCATGGGCGAAAAAGTCGACGGCCTGGTCGGCGCACTCACCCACATCGCCCACCAGTTTGACCCTACGTTCGACGCCAGCACGGTGGAGCTGCGCGAGAGCAGTGGCGGCAAATACCTGGGCGTCACCCTCACCATCACCGCCACCAGCCGCGAACAGCTTGACGAGATCTACCGCACACTGAGCACGCACCCGATGGTGAAAGTGGTGCTGTAAGCCCCCGCGCGCTTGTATGGACACCCATTTCCTCGGCCGCGTTGACTACCTGCCCACCTACGAGGCGATGCAGGCGTTTACGGCATCGCGCAGCCACGCCCATACCCATGATATCGGCTTGCAAGCCAATGAAATATCGCGGGACCAGCTATGGATTTGTGAGCATCCACCAATCTTCACCCTGGGCCTGGCGGGCAAGGCAGACCATCTGCTGCTGCCTGGCGACATCCCCGTGGTGCAGACCAACCGCGGCGGGCAAGTGACCTACCACGGGCCGGGGCAGGTGGTGGCGTATCCGCTGATCGACCTGAAGGCGGCGGGCTACTATGTGAAGGAATATGTCTTCAAGATCGAGGAGGCCGTGATCAAAACCCTGGCCGCGTTCCAGATCACAGGCCACCGCGTGCGCGGCGCGCCAGGCATCTATGTGCGCACCGACGATCCGTTTGCGCATGCCGCTTTGGGCCTGACGGAGGCCGATTTGCTGGCTGCGGGCAGCGACAGTTCATCAGGTGATAAAGATGATCTGACCCCAATTAAAAATGATAAAGATGATCTGACCCCAATTAAAAATGTAGGCAAGGTGGCGGCGCTGGGCATCAAGGTGAGCCGGCATTTCAGCTACCACGGTGTGGCGCTGAATGTGGCGATGGATCTGGAGCCGTTTGGCCGCATCAACCCCTGTGGCTACGCAGGGCTGCGCACGGTGGACATGGCTACGCTGGGGGTGCATGCCAGCTGGGACGAGGTGGCCCAGGTGTTTGCGCGCAAGCTGGCTGCTTATCTGGCACCTTGATTGATCTTGCGTCTGGATCTCGTCTTTTGAGGTGGGGCCGAGATATTGGGCCAGAGCAGCACCGCTCTACCCCACTGCCTCATCTGCCTTGCATTTGCATATGAAGGCCGCGTTTCCTGGTTTAATTTTCTGTTGGATGAAGTAAGTCTTCTGCACGCCGCGTGCGGCCCGGTGGCCTTGCATCCGCACGCCTATAGCCCAGTGCACGCGGGCTCTGCGCGCTTTCCCAGGCCTACCAGCGCATACGTGCCCTGTCATGTTTGCACAAGCTTTTTACGCCCCCGGACATTTTGAAGCAGCTTGGCCCAGGCATGCCAAATACACTGAAAGCCTTGTTTCAAAAGGGCTTGATGCTATGAAATTATTATTCTGTGCCGTGCCGTTGGCTGCCCTGTGCGCAGGCAGTGCCTGGGCGCAAGTCACCACGCAGGCCGATGGCAAGTGGCGCGGCTTGGCAGGTGCCTCGTTTTCCAGCACCTCGGGCAACTCGTCGAGCAACAATCTTCTGCTCAACATCGACATGGCGCGCAAAACCGAGATCGACAAAATCAGCGCAGGCGCGCTGGCCAACTACGGCAGCAGCAAAGTCAACGGCGTAAAAAGCACCACCAGCGACAAATGGGGCTTGAACGGCCAGTACGACTACAACCTCACGCCGCAGCTGTTTGTCTTTGGCAAGCTGGGCCTGGAGGGTGACCGCGTGATTGACCTGACCCTGCGCCGCACACTAGGTACTGGCCTGGGCTACAAAATCATCAACACGCCTGACAACACGTTTGACGTATTTGCCGGTGTGGCCAACACCCACAGCCGCTACGGCTCCACGCAAGTGATTGACGGCGTCTCGGGCAGCCGCTTTTCCACCAACAGCGGTTTGCTGGGTGAAGAGTCCACCCACAAGCTGAGCGACACCGTGTTTTTCAAGCAGCGCATCGAGCTGTACCCGCGCCTGAGTGGCGACGGCGGCACCTTGGCCAAGGCCACAGCCAATCTGGGCGTGAACCTGAGCCAGACCATCTCGCTCAACGTCGGCCTGACCAACAACTACAACAGCGCGCCCGCCACAGGGTTGAAGAAAAACGATACCTCGCTGTTCACGGGATTGAGCGTCAAGCTGGGTGGGTAGCCCAATACCCGCTTTAGATGACTCGGTGTGAACGAAACTATTGCCTCGGTTGGGTACGCCCCGGCACTGGGTGTGTCCGACCTTGGTGGGTTACGCCCCGACACTGGGTGTGGACGGCTCCGCGGCTGTCCTCCGTGTCTGCCTAGGGCAGACGACTCCCCCTTGATGCCGCTGCGCCGTCCACACCCAGCGCCGGGGCAGCGAAGCGGGTTGACGTGCAACGGTGAATCGCCTGCCACTTCACGAGAACAGGCGATGTGTCGGTACAGGCGGCAGACCACTCGCCAAGTTGGCCACAACTGCACAAGTCGATAGCAGGCGGTGGAACACTCGCCAAGGTCACAAGAGTTGGTCGATGGCGTGCTCAGCGCAGCGGCATCAAGGAGGAGCAGGCGGCCCTAGGCCGCCGCGGGGGACAGCCGCGGAGCTGAGTACGCCATCGGCCGGCTCCCGTACAAAACAAAGAAGTGCGGCCAGGCCAAGATACCCTCGCCCTGATGCCAAAACCCCGCCAGCACGCCGTCAGGTCATCTCGGCGACAATAGGGGTATGAGCACCCAAGACGTCGTGCGCGAAGCGCAAACCCAAGCCAACTACAACCCGCTGGCCAAGCAAAAAGCCGAAGCCAAGCTCAGCCGTATCCCCATCAAGGTCGAGCGCGGCGAAGTTTTAAAGAAACCCGAGTGGATCCGCGTGAAAGCCGGTTCGCCATCGACCCGCTTTTACGAGATCAAGCAGATCCTGCGCGAGAGCAACCTGCACACCGTGTGCGAAGAAGCATCGTGCCCCAACATCGGCGAGTGCTTTGGCAAAGGCACGGCCACCTTCATGATCATGGGCGACAAATGCACGCGCCGCTGCCCTTTTTGCGACGTAGGCCATGGCCGCCCTGACCCGCTGGATACGCAAGAGCCTGAGAACATGGCCAAAACCATTGCCAAGCTCCAGCTCAAATACGTCGTCATCACCAGCGTAGACCGCGACGACCTGCGCGACGGCGGCGCGGGCCATTTTGTCGAATGCATCCGCAAAACCCGAGAGCTCTCTCCCGGCACCACCATCGAAGTACTGGTGCCCGACTTTCGCGGCCGCGACGACCGCGCGCTGGAAATCTTGCGTGCAGCCCCGCCCGATGTGATGAACCACAATCTGGAGACCATCCCCCGTCTGTACAAAGAGGCCCGCCCCGGCAGCGACTACGCCTTCAGCCTGAACCTGCTCAAGAAGTTCAAGGCCCTCTTCCCCCATGTGCCCACCAAAAGCGGCATCATGGTGGGCCTGGGCGAAACGGACGACGAAATTCTGCAAACCATGCGCGACATGCGCGCGCATAACATCGACATGCTGACGATTGGCCAATACCTCGCCCCGTCCCTGTCACACTTGCCCGTCAAACGCTACGTACACCCCGACACCTTCAAGATGTTTGAAGCCGAGGCCTACAAAATGGGCTTCACCCATGCCGCTGTCGGCGCGATGGTACGCAGCTCCTACCATGCGGATGTACAGGCGCATGACGTACTGGAAGGCATGAAACAGCCCTTGGCTTAAGCGCAATATCTCCCAAAGTATCTATGAATTATCTATTCATAGAATGAGAAAAAATCAATAATATCAATGACTTATGGGCGAACTATCTATTCAGTATCTATGAATTTAGCTGGTCTGTAGTCATGCAGCTTGCCAACCACTGCACCAGCTGCCAGCAGCCTCTCAAGGAGATTGTTCTGGAAGGCCACTATGGCCAGCGCGTGGTTGCGGATGTTTGCGGCAACTGCCACTTGGTGTGGTTTGATGCGTTTGAGTCGGTGCGCTTGTCGGGGTTGGGGTGGGTGGGTTTGCTGCGCGAGATGATTGCCACGCCGCGGGCTGCGCAGACTGTGCCACGCCAGCTGCAATGTGTGCGCTGCCACGGCAGCCTGAAGGCGGTGCGCAATCTCACGCGCTTTGGCCGCACGGCGGCGCTGGAGTGTGGGCGCGGGCATGGGCACTACCAGGGCTTTGCCTTGCTGCTGGCCGAGCGTGGCCTGGTGCGCACTATGGCAACGCGCGACTTGGCCACGCTGCACAAGGAAAACACCCAGCCCAGCTGCCTGAACTGCGGCGCGCCGGTGGACAGCGTGCCCACGGCGCTCTCAGGCCAAACCCCTGTATGCAGCCATTGCGAAACGCCGCTGATGCTGCTGGATTTGCCGCGCCTCACGCAGGCGCTGCTGGTGCGCCATGGCGATGTCTTGCAGCTGGAGGGGCAAGGCCAGCAGCTGGCCGTGGCATGCCGTGGCTGCGGCCAGCCGCTGGACGCTACGCAAGACACGCGCTGCGACACCTGCGGCCATGTGGTAGTCATGCCCAGTTTGGACAGGGTGCAGCCCCTGCTCAACCAGATCGAGCCGATTCTCAAAGGCGCGCTGCCGCGGCAGGCCAGGCCTTGGGGCCACAAGCTGCAACGCATGCGCGGTGACGCCAGCGCTACCCAGTGGCATCGTTTCATGGGCCATGCGCATGATGTTTTTTCGTCAGACAGCCAGCGCCTGTATGGCAAGACGGCCACTGTGGTGCATGTCATCGCTGCGCTGGCTTTGGTGTTTGTGCTGTATCTGCTGTTTCGCTAAGCGCCCATGAAAAAAGTCTGGCTGCTGGCCGCGTCGACCACTCTGGTGGTCATGTCGTTTTCCATGTTTGGCCCAGTGCTGGCAGTGCTGCTGCAGCAGCGCAGCTACAGTACCACGGCGATTGGCGCATTTGCGATGATTCCGTTTGCCTGTGTGGCGCTGCTGATTCCGTTCATGCCGCGCATCTTTGGTCGCTTTGGCATCGGGCGCTGCTATCTGGCGGGGCTGGTGCTGGAGTCGGTGTGCACGCTGGGCTATATCGCTTTTGACAGCTTCAGTATGTGGTGCGTCAGCGCGGTGGCCGGTGGCGTGGGCGCGGCGGCGGTGTGGAACGCTACCGAGGCGCTGCTGGCACAGCATGCGCCACCGGGCGAGCGCGGGCGCGTGATGGGTCTGTACCAAACGGCCTTGGGCGGCGCGCTGGCAGCGGGCCCGTTTGTGCCTGCGCTGCTGCAGTGGCAGGCGCAGACCACGCTGATCGCCGCTGCCGTGGTGCAGTTTGCCGCGTTGGGCCTGGTGATGGCCACGGGCATGGCGTCGAGCCACAACACCGCCAGTGCCATGGACACGCACAACGACGCAGGCGCCACCATCGACACCGATGCGTCGCCATTGGGCACGCAAGCGCGCGGCATGGGCACCTGGCAGGCGGTGCGCAGTGTGCCCGCGCTGGTGGGCATTGCCTTTGTCGGTGGTGTGTTTGAAGCCGGGCTGTCCAGCATCAGCGCGGCCAATGGCGCAGGCCTGGGCCTGTCCATGGCCGCAGCGGCCAGCATTGTGGGGGTGCTGGGCGTGGGCAGCTTTGCTTTTCAGTTCCCTGCGGGTCTGGCGGCAGACCGGTTTGCGCCGCGCAAGGTGTTTGGCATTGCGGGTTTGGTGCTGCTGGTCTCGGCCATTGTGCTGGCCTGGGGCACCTCGCCCTTGCTCACCACCATGCACAGCGGCAACACGCAGCTGTGGGTGCTGTGGGCCACCGCGCTGGTCTGGGGCGGTGTGGGCGGCGCGCTGTATACGCTGACGATGATCCGCGTAGCCCACCATTTCAACGCAGCCTCCGTGGCCGCAGGCACCGCCGCCATGATCACGGGCTACACCCTGGGCGGCGCAATAGGGCCCGTGGTCAGCGGCGCGGCGCTGCAGTTTGCGGGCAGTCTGGGCCTGGGCCTGTGGCTGAGTGGTCTGGCCATGGCAGTGATGTGGCTTAGCCGCCGCAGTCTGTAGACATTAGCCCGGTGTGTTGTATGCCGGGCTATCAGGAGCTAGCTCTTTTGCGGGCCACCATGTCGCGCACTGTAATGTCTGGTGCCCCACCGCGCGGCGCGTAGTTTTCTGTACGCAGCCGCACTGAATAGCCCCACTCGGGGTCAAACCAGAAAGTCCGCTTGGAGCGAAACCCATCCTGATAGAACAGCTCTACATCCATGCGAATGGTGTTGAGCTTGCCAAAGGCGGTATCAATCACTTCGCGACCCACCACACGCGAATCAAAATCAACCCAGCCCTTCTGCCCGTTGGGACGTGTGCGTATGGTGCGTGTGGTGGCACGACTGCCAATTTTCATCTCGCCGTTGGGATACAGGTTGTACGGTGGATCGTAGGTGCCACCGCCGTCCTGGATGACGAAACCCGAGCGTGTGAGGCGGGCGCCCGGCACCACGCTGGGGTTGTTGCTCACACCTTCGAGTTCGTCAGCACCACGCAGCTGCGACACAATTTTCCCGCTGCCGCGCACGATGCCCGTCAAGCCATCCTTGATCACAAACTCATACTCGTCGCCCGGCTTGTACACCTCAAACACGCCGCCCAGCTTCAGGCCCTGCTGGTCTGCGACCACCACTGTTTTGGACTTTTGCAGCTCTTCAACTTTAGACTGTGCCAGTGCGTTCAGATTGCCGTTGGGATATTTTTGCAAAAACGCGTAAAAGTCACTGACGTTTTTTGAATCCTTGACTTTGTCCCAGTCGGCTTTTTCTTCATTGAACGCTTTTTCCCTGTCGCTCTCGCCGGGCTTTTGCGTGGGCTTCAAGCCCGCGTTGAAATAAAAATCGTCTTCCAGCGATGTGCTCTCCCAGGGAATCTGCCGGCCTTCGCTTTTTTGCCGCACATTCAGGCGCACGCGCTTGAACACGTCTTCAATCTTGGCTTGCGGCTTTTTCAGCTCCTGCAACAAAAATTGCGTGTACAGGCCGTTGGCTGATTTGGCATCGCCATCCTCGGCCACATTGCCTGGCGCAGTCGCATAGGCCAAAAAGGTGCCCGGCGGCGCATCCAGCTGAGCCAGCCCCTTGCCGCTGGCGGTGCCTGCAAATGGGTTGTCCCGACAGGCGTCCAGCACCACGATGTTCATGCGGTTGCCTGCGCTTTTGAAGGCGTCAATCACCTGGGCCAGGTCCACCGTCTGCTCAGGCACATCGGTGGCCTTGCTCATCTTGGCATCGATGGGCACCATGTAGTTGCGCCAGTCCAGCTGCAGGCCGTGGCCTGCGTAGTACAGCATACCGATGGCCTGCTTGCCTTTGAGCGTATCGCGCACCTTACCAATGGCCTCGCTCATCTGCGCCTTGGAGCCATCGCGCAATTCCACTACGTTAAAACCCAGACCCCGCAAGGTATCACCCATCGCCTTGGCATCGTTGGTGGGGTTGACCAGCGCTGCGCTGCCTGCGTAAGCTGCATTGCCAATCACCAAAGCCACACGCAGATCGCCCGGTGCTTGGGCATGCAAGGGCAGCCATGCAGCGCATGCCGCTGCCACGACCGCTGCCATGCGCAGGCGGCCCACAGACAGTCTGGTGAAACGGGTCAACGTCAAGTGATTCATTGCTATCTCCATGTACTATTAAATTTATAGCTTCTCCCGCGATATTCTATTGGTCTGCAGCCTGGTTTCATTCTCAAAACACCGCGTTTTCAACGCCCTGGCTCGCCTACCAGGGCATAGGGCGCCCAAAACAGCGGATGTGCCAATGAGTAACTAGCCTGGCCCGATGCGTCTTTGGCATTGCTGCTGCGTATCTGTTGCATAGCAGCCTGCAGGGCTTTGGCACGGGTAAGTAGCGGATCTTTGGCGTAGCTGCTGAAAGTGTGGGTGATGAGGTCTTTGGCGCTTTCAGAATCGACCGACCAGTGCGTCACCAGCAAAGCGCGCGAGCCTGCATAGAAAAACCCCCGACCCAGGCCCGAGACTGCCTCACTACCCTGCCCGTCTGCAGCAGCTGTGTTGCATGCTGACAGAACCACCCAGTCGGCGTCCATTTTGAGCTGCAGTACATCTTCCAGCGTCAACAGCGCCTCCAGCGGCTCTTTGTCTGCGTCTTTGCCTGCAGGGGCCGACAGTGCCAATGCAGGCTGCGTCAAACCGGGAAAATCACCTGCTAGCAACCCATGGGTGGCAAAGGCCACAATGCGAGTGGTTGACAAGTCAGTCTGTTTGACGCGCTGCTTGGTGACTTGCGCACCCAGCACCACGTCTTTGGCAGGGTCCGCACCAAGTGCTTTCGCAATGGCGATAACTTCCTCGCGGGTGTCAGGCAGCGGCGCCAGCTTGCTGTAGGGCACCCAGGTGACCGCGGTACCATCGCGCATGGTTTGCTCGGTCAGTCGTTCAGCTGGTGCGTTGCGCAGCCCTGCACCGCGCGTGGCAGCGGGCGATGCATTGGCTGCAAAGACCGGATCACCAAAGCCCATGAACGGTTTGCGCTGTGCAGCCCCTGCTGCAGCTGCACGCAGGCTGACTAGCGCGTTGGCACTGGGCACCTGGGCAGTTGCCATCTGTTTGTCCAGCCATGGCACGCTGAGATATCGATCGAACGGCAGTGTAGTGTCCTTCCCTAGGGTGGTGGGCGCCGTAACCAACACGGCTGGGGGCAGGCTGGCGAGGCTGTTATTGGTGGCCATGATCAATGTGTGCGCGCCACTGAATGCGCCTTGTACGGGCTGCAGCAACTCGCGGTAGATTTGGTGGGCGCCCTCCACGTCTAGGACTGGCCAACGACCAGGGTCCAGATTCCCGACATCCAACGCTGCACGCAGCCGCTTGACGATGGGGGCAATAGCCGCCTCACCGAGCGTGCTGGCATGAAAGACCACAGACCCAGTATGTGGCACTGCCCACACAAAGCTGCGCTCAGCGGTGGTCAACACACTGACCAGCACTTCGCCAGTGCCCAAAGCACGGCGCACCTCGTCCAGCGTGGGTGGTTGCGGGTCAATCAGGTTGGCATATTTGGGAAAGCGCCTGGCAATGTCTGCGAACAGAGTGCCTTGCTCGCGCGTGAGGGTTTCTATCCGGCTGCGCAGGACAGCAGGGTCTTCGCCCAAGGCTTTGAGCTGCTCGGGGCTTTGGGTCGACAGGCGCAGCAATGCGCGGTGCAGGGCAACCAGTTCAACGCGCAAGTCCTGCTCGCGCCTGACACCTGCGGCCAATGCCGGATCACTGATGGCCGCGCGTGACGCACTGGAGGCTACGGCGTTTTGCGTGCTGCTGTCACGCAGCCAGTCTGCGACGACAAAGCTGTCTGCCATCGCCTGTGGGTCAGCGGCAGCAGACTGGGCTAACAGCGCAAGATAGCTTTGCACAATCCACTGGCGTATTTGGCTGCGCAGTGCATCACTGTCGCGGTTGCTTTGTTGGCGCGCTGCCAACAGGGCGGGCATGGCCAGGCGAAACTGCGCCATGGCCTGGCTGCGCGCTGCGCTGCCCTGCGCCACAGTGGCCAATGCCATGGCGTACAAACCACGCGCCTCGCCTGTCAGAGGGTTATTCGCCCCGGCGTTGGCCGTGGCACGGTCGGCTTGCTGGGCCAGGACGTCCAGGATGCTGGCGGCACGGCCATTGAAGATCGCTGCTGCAGCGCGTGCAGAATCTGGCGCAGCTTGTGTGCTGGTTTTGTCAAGCTCAAAGACTTCATCGGCCTCGCGGACACGCCCTTGCCCCAGCAAAGCCCGTCCCAGCGAGCGCTGCGCTTGGCGCGTAAAAAGCGAATCTGACTCCGCGCCAATGCCTTGTGCGATTTCCAGGCTGGCCCGCGCAAGTTTTTCAGCTTCGATATGACGGCCCTGGCCGCCCAACACGCCAGCATAGGATGCACTGGCACGCGCAGCATGGGGAGAATACTTGCCCATCTTCTCCAGAGCCCACAGCAGGGGCTCACGTGCCATACGCTCTGCCTCTTGCACGCGGCCCAAGTCCAGCAGCATATCCACATAGGCGAGCCGGTAGCCCAAGTAGGCCGCGTAGCCCCGGTTGCTGGGCAGCGCGTGGCGGGCAGCGCCCGAGACTGCGCCTATGCTATTCACCCAGCGCTGGGTTTCCTTGTTGGCTTGCTGGTAGAGCGCCTCGGCCTCGACATATTTGCCTTGTGCGCGCTTGAAGCTGGCGTTGACATACGCATTGGCCGAAGCGGTGTTGGGCATGGCAGCGTACCCGCGCCCACGCTGGTACTCGCTGTTGGCTGCGTCCAGATGGGGCTGCGCCGCCGCCAGATTGCCTTGCGCACTGAAGCTGACCGCACGGCGGTTGTGGTAGCTCATCACCCAATGGGCATAGCTTTGGGGGTCCCGCACCATCTCTTCTTCCAGTGCAATAGCCTGCGCGGTTTTGCCTGCTTCACGCAGGATGCCTGCGTAGCTGAAGGCAAACTCCATCTCGCGCAGGCGGTCTTTGCGCTCTCTGAAGATCGCCATGATGGCGTCCGCAGCTTCCAGCCGCGTCTTGATGTCGCCCAGTGACTCCGCTGCATCCATGCGTTCGAGCAACGCATCCCGCTTGGTAAACCAAAAGGCGTCAGCTGGTGGCAGTGGCTTGGACAGTGTGGCTCGGTAGGCTTGAACCCGCTCAGGATCAGGTTTGATTTGATCCAATAGTACCAGCACATCAGCCACCGTGCGGTACTGTGCATTGGGATCAAGTTTGATCTGCGCCATCGCACTGCAGGTCAGCCCCAGCAATGCGCAGCACATGGTGATAAAGCGAGAGTAATTCATTGTCATAAACACTCCATGTACTATTAAACTTATGGCTGCTCCCGCGATATTTTATTGGGCTGCAGCCTGATTTCACATATAAATTCCTTGGATATTCTCTGTGCAGCAGACCGCTTTATTTCACTTCATCCACGCCCACCATCGTTGCGCCATACGCATCGGAGCACAGCGCGTTGTTGCGGCGTGCGCTGGCGCTGGTGCATTCCTGGCTGGTCACGGTTTTGCTGGTGGACATCAGCGCGCCCAGGCTGGCGCGGCCTGCGCTGTCGTTGAGTGAGCTGACGAAGGGGCCGGTTTTGCTGGCGGCCAGCGGGGTCAGGTCACGCGGGCTGTCGGCCACAAAGACCAGCAGGTTATCGCGGCCCTCGGGGCCACCAGCCTTGACGCGCCAGTTGGGGCGCGGCAGGGCCAGCTGCTGGCCAGCCTCGATACGGTTGCTCTGGTCCAGGTCGTTGGGAAACAATAGGTACAGCGATTTGTTGTCCGATCCGGCCATGGCCACATAGACATAGCCTGCGCGGTCGGACTGCACCACGAAGTCCAGGCTGTCCTGGCCGATTTTGAGCTTGTCTTTGGACAGCGTGACCTGCACGCGGCGCTTGGCATCGCGCTGGTCAAACATCTGGCGCAGGGCCTGCTCGCCGCTGAGCGCGGGGGCAGGAGCTGGTGTGGCTATCGGTGCAGCAACGGCTACGGGTGCTGGGGCTGCGACCGGCGCAGGGCTGGGCTTGGGGGGCGCTACTGTCACTGCGGGGGCGGCTGGCGCGGCGGGTGTGGGCGTAGCGACAGGCGCGGGCTTGGGGGGTGCGGTGACAGCGGGTGCAGGAGTGGGTGCAGGTGTGGGTGCTGGTGTTGCAGCCACAGGCGCCAATGACGCCACCGTGCTCACTGGCGTGGCCTGGCTGAACCATGCGGGGATAAAGCCGGTGTTGCCCGAGAGCTGGATGTTGTGGGGCTTGAAGTTGGCGTCGTTCTTCATGCGCTGGTCGATTTTGGCCTGCGCGCACTGGCGGATTTCGTCCATGCTGATGGCGCCGGAGCCGTCGAGGTCTTTGGCATCGCGCAGCATGCAGTCGCGCATGAACTGGGTGGCCAGGCCGCCTTTGTTGGAGTCGTCAAAGCTGATCTCGTTGTCCTTGCTGGCGCTGATGTGGATCACGTCCTGCGGCAGTGCGCCTTTGCTCACCTGCTCGACCAGCAGGTTGCGGGTCTTCACGTTGACCGGGCGGCCACACTCTTCGCTGATGGACGAAAACTTGGGCCGCAGCACGCCATCGTCCTGCGCATTGGTGACGCCACGCGAGCGCAGCACGTCGGCAGTTTTCACAATGCCGCCCGAGTGGCAGGCGTCGTACATGACAAACAGCTTGTCGGTCTTGGCGGTGATGGGGCGCAGCAGCTCGCTCATCTCGCGGTTGGTGAGGGTGCCGCTCTGGCCACCGTCGTAGGCCAGCAGCGCTTCGATGCAGCCGCCTGCGGCCGGGTCGTTGTAGCGCGTGCCGTGGCCGCTGTAGTGCACAAACACGCGGTCACCGTCTTGCACGCGCTGGTTAAGCTCGCTCAAGGCCTTGCGGATGTTGGCGCCTGTGGCCTCGCTGTCCTGCAGGTATTTGATGTTGCTCGCTGGCACCTGCATGGCGTTGGCCATTTGGGTGGCGGACTCGCGGTCCACGCGCGCGCCGGGCAGGGGCGGTGTGTTGGGGTCGGCATACTGGCTCACGCCGATGATCAGCGCATGGCGGTTGCTGCGCGGCGGCAGGCTGCGCACGCCCAGCGTAAGCGCCGCGTTGACCGTGCCGCCCGTGGCCAGGCGGCCCGTGTCCGCGCCCGACACGGCCGAGCTGCCCGACTGCAGATTGAGCGTGGACGCGCGCACCCAGCCCAGCTTGCCCGCCATGTCCACATAGGCCCAGCCACCCTCCAGGCTCAGTAGGCGCAGCGCAGCGCCCGCAGCCACGGGCGAAAGCACCTCGGCGCTGGGCAGCTTGTCGGCGCGCAGCTCGGTGGCGCGGGAGGCGGTGGTGGTCTGCGCAAGCGCTGCACTGCCCAGGCACAGCAGGCTCAGGGCCAGGGCAGTGGACACAGCAGTTAGGCGACGGGGCAACAAGGTGTAGGTCATGGGTTTTTCCTCAAGCAGTATTTTTGTGATGGAGTTGAACGGGGTTGCAGGCTGCGCGGGCGCGCTCAGCCCACTCACTGCGCGAAGCATCGCTTGCCATAGCCTCTGGCTCGGTACAGGCCAGGCATGGCAGCGCGTCGGCAACAGGGCCAGGGGCCAGCAGCAGTGCGCGCAGGGCCTGCAGATCGGCCAGCGGCCCGGCGATGGCTACCGCGTGGTGCAGCTCGGGCCAGCGCAGTTGCAGGGGCCAGCGGGCAGTGGCATCGCCGCCCATAACGCGGCAGTGGGGGGCGTGGTGCTCCAGGGTGCGGATCACAGCGTCCAGGCCTGCGTCGGCGGCGGGCTGCGCCAGTTGCAGCGCCATCAGCGCGTGCGGGCCAGCGCTGTGCGCGGGGTCAATAGCAGCACACCAGTAGTTGCGCCGCCAGCCGTTCCAGATGCGCAGCGAGGCGATGAACAGCAGCGCCACACCTGCGGCCACATGCAGGTCGATAAACACCGGGCTGCCGTTGAGCGAAACATAGCTCACACCCAGCAGCGCGCCCGGCAGCAGCAGCAGGGCCGCGTCCAGCGAACTGATGCCCCAGCGCTGCACCCACCAGGCCATGCCCATGCACAGCGCCATGGCCAGGGCGGCCAGCAAGGCGCGGGGCAGCTCGGCCAGATGGCGCTGGTTGACCGCGTTATCAATCGCAGTGGCCAGGCTGTCCACACCCGCATGCTTGGCGCCCAGCGGCGTGGGGTGAATGTCGTGCAGGCTGGATGCCGTGGCGCCGATCAGCACGATCTTGCCCGCAAAGCTGGGCACGGGCCGTGCGCTGGTGCCGCCCTCGGCCACGGCAAACACGCTGGCAAAGGGCACCCGCGGATAGCTGTTGGCCTGGGCCCGCCAGACGATCAGACTATCGCTGTTTTTAGTGGAAAAAATGCCTCCAAGACCCTGTTTAATCGCGGGGGCAGCTATAAAATCAGGAGCGTTTTTATTCAAAGTAGTAGCCACACTGAGCGCCATGGACTGCAGTTGCCCACCGTCGGGCAGGGTCTCGGCCATGCGGTAGCGCCGCAGCACGCCGTCGGCATCGGCATAGCCATTGTTGTAGCCCAGCTTGGCCGCAGCCACAGCGGGCAGCACTGGCGGGATCAGCGCCACGGTAGAGCTGCTGGGCTGCGAGCCTGCCAGCCACAGGCCCGGCAGCACGGTGCGGGTGGCCTTGCTCTGCGCGTCATATTCGCTGGGCAGGCGCACCACGGCAAAATGGCTGCGTGTGCTGCGCCGCGCGGCCTCGTCAAAAGCCTTGTCGCCACCGGGCGAGAGCCGGTCAGCGTCGCTGAACACGACATCCCAGGCAATGGCCTGCGGGTTTTGTTTTTCGATGTAGTCCAGCACCGTGGCCAAGGTGTCGCGCGGCCAGGGCCAGCGGCCAAACTCCTTGCCCATCTGCGCCAGGGACGCTTCGTCAATGTCCACAATCACCATGCGCGGATCGGGCGCTGTGGCATGAAAGCGCGCACGCACCATGGCGTCGTAGGTGGAGTTGGCCAGGCCGCCCGAGACCTTGAACACAAACACATCAAGCACGGCCCACAGGCTGAAGGCCAGCGCCAGGCCCCAGGTCACGCGCGATGCAGGCAGCGCGCCTATCCAAGCTGTAAAACGCCGCCACAACTGCATGGGGGCTTAGCGCTTGGCCAAAGTATCGTCCGCGCCGCGCACGGAGAAGCTGGTCAGTTCGTAGCGGTCGCGCCGGTTGAAGCTGCCATTGCTGTTGCGCGACTCTTCGTCCCAGGCCACATAGCGGCGCAATTGCGGCACGTACCAGCTGGTTTGGGTATAGCGCCCTGCACCATCGCCGCTTTCGATGCGCCAGAAAACCTCCAGCTCCACGCGCCAGGCGTCAAACTCACCGGCAGGAGTTTTGACCGTCTCCTGGCCCTTGACCACCATGGTGGCTTTGGAGATTTCTTTCCATCGGCGGCCATCAGGAAATTTGCTGTCGATTTGGTATTCAAAGGCGCTCTTCGCGCCTGCCTGCCACACAGTAGGATATTGCTTGAAACCGCTGTAGAACCGCTCACGCTCTGCATTGCGCGAATATTTCACGTCACCGCCCGCAGTCCACACTGCGCCGCCGCGGTTGACGGTGAGGTCCCCGTTAGGTTCGATCCTGTCCACCTGCAAGGCAAAGTTTTCCACCACCTCGCCTTTGAATTTGTCCACCTTTTGGTAGCGCCAACGGTCCCCCACCGTGTAGCCAAAGCTGTTGCTGGCGGGCGCGGGCCGGGCAGCGGCTGGTGCATTGGCCGCAGGCGTTTTCGCCAAACCGGCCAATATCTCCTGTGTGCGGCGATCTACTGCGGCCTGGTCATCGCTGCCTGCTGCTGGCACTGCAGGCTGCGCTGCTGAAGGCTGCGCGGGGCGCGCAGGGCTTGGTGCGTTCGGTGCTGCAGCGACAGGCGCGGTGGCAGCGCTTTGCAATTGCGCCAGGCGCGCACGGGCTTCGCCAGCGTAGCGCCCGCTGGGAAAGCGGTTCAAGTACGCGCGCAGCTCGATCGGCAGGCTGGAGTTTTTCACCGCATCCCACAGCGCGTTTTCCACGGCAATGCTGGAGTCCACCGCCGACGCGGTGGCGGCGCTGGCACCGCCCCTGAAGTAAAAATCACCTTCGAGCGAGGTGGCCTCCCAAGGCACCTGTTTGCCCTGCGAGTCGCGGCGCACATTGGCGCGTACCTGCTTGAACACGTCCTCCACCTTGCTGCCGTTTTGGCGCATGGCGGTGAGCAGGTGCTGGGTGTACAGGCCGTTGGCGCCCGAGCCATCGCTGGCCACTGCGCCGGGCGAGGTGGCAAAGGCCACCAGGGTGCCCACGGGCGCGTCCATCTGCGCCAGCCCGGCTTGGCCGCTGCGTGTGCTGCGGGTGAAGGGGTTGTTGCGGCAGGCGTCCAGGATCATGATGTTGGCGGCGTTGCCTGCAGCCTCCATCTTGTCGAGCACGGCCTGCGCGTCCACCGCGCTGTAGGCCACCTCATCCTCGCGCTCGACATTGGCGCCCACGGGGATCAGATAGTTGCGGCCCTTGATCTGCATGCCGTGGCCCGCGTAGTAAAACAGCCCCGTGCCGCCCGCGCGCAGCTTGTCGCCAAACTCGCGCAGCGCACTGAGCATGCCCCTCTGGTCGGTGTTCTCACGCAGGATCACGCTAAAGCCCGACTCCTGCAGGGCCTGGCCTATCGCGCGGGCATCGTTGACCGGGTTGGTCAGCGGGGCGTCTTTGTAGCTGGCGTTGCCAATCACCAGCGCGATGCGCTGGCCGCGGTTGGCGGGCACTGGCGCGCTGGCCTGCACCTGCAGGTTGCGCGCATCAGGCGCGCTGCCTGCCGGGGCCTGTGCGTGGCTCACGGGCAGCAGGCCTGCACCGCTCAACATCACTGCATATGCTATGTTTTTAGTAGCTGCTCCCGCGATATTCCATTGGGCTAGAGGCTTTTTTTTCATATAAATCAGTCGATGTTGACGATGCGGACGCGGCGGTTTTCGGCGGCAGTGGGGTCGGCACGGTTGGCCAGCTCATTGGCCCCTTTGCCTGCGGTTTGCAGGCGCTGCTGCTGCACGCCCTGACCTGCCAGGATGTCGCGCACCGCGTCGGCACGCTGCTGCGACAGGCGCAGGTTGTAGTCGGCGCGGCCAGTGGCGTCGGTATGACCTTCCACCGCAAAGCGCGAAGCCAGCAGCTCAGGCGACTTGAGCGCCATCGCCAGGTTGGCCAGGGCCTGCTGGCTTTCAGGCTTAACGCGGGCAGAGTTGTAGTCAAACTGGATCAGCAAGGACAGTGAAGGCTTGGGCTCAGCGGTAACGCTGGAAGATGTTGGCCCTGCGCCGTTTTGGACATTGACAGAGGGCGCAGCCGCGGCGCTGGTCTGACCGCCCGCAGGGTTGCCCGCTGCTGCGCTGGCAGCAGAGCTGGCTGCAGAACTGGCTGCTGAGGGGCTGGGAGCCTGAGCGGCTTCAACGTTGAGGTTGCGCAGGCTGCGCGTGGCAGGCCGTTTGAGCTGTTCGATCATCTGCTCGGGCGTGGGCGCGGTTTGGGCCCAGGCGGCTGCGTGCAACAGGGCTGCCGCCACAGCCCCTACCCCTGCCGCGCTGGCGCGCAGCGCTGACCACCAGGAATGCTTCATTCAAACTCCATGACATTGAAGAATGCATGGTTTACGCTGAAATGGCGTCCATGCGTCTATTTGTATTCAATTGTCACTGAAATTTAACTTTTTTCAATCCCATAAAAGGGGGAGATGGGCGCTGTTACAAAGTCAGCTGACCATGCCGTTCCAGCCCAGCAGGCCGGCCACCCAGTTCATGAACATGCCCGCCACGGCGCAAGCTGCTGAGGACGCCAGCATGGCGCGCAGGCCGATGCGGTGCGCGCCCAGGCCCGAGTGGGCCTGCTGGGTGCCGGGCCAAGCATAGAGCACAGCGGCCGTCACGCAGACCCCGCCCAGCAACCAGGCCGAGAAGGCCGCGCGCAGCCAGACCAGTGGCGGCACACGGGCAAACACGATGTCGATGGTGGTGCGCAAATCGCCCACGGCCAGCACCAGGCCCGCCAGCAGGCCAAAGCCCAGGGTGAACATCACCAGCAGGCAGGCGCTGGCCGCGCAGACTGCAGCATGTGCCACGATCAGCGGCACCGTGGCGTGCGAGGCCTGGGCCGAGTGGCGCGCCAGGTCCTGCATGTCAAAGTCACCCTGCAGCTCAGCCTCGGTCAGGTGGATGGCGATGTTGGGCGAGTTTTGCATGGCCATGGCCTGCGCGCAGATCATGGGGGCCACCTGCACCACCCAGATCGGCCACAGAGTGGCCAAAATGGTGGACGACTGCTCCTGCAAGGCGCCGGGCAGAGCGACAAAAATGGTGATGCCCGCCAGCAGCCCCAGCACCAGCAAGATGGGCAGCATCTCGCGCATTTCATTGGCGCGCTCGCGCTGCATGATGGCGCGCGCCACCGGGATGCGCCAGCTGGAGCGGTACCACCACAGCTCACCGAGCGCATACCAGCGCAGCTTGGCGGGCTTGAGCAGCAGTGCGTTGACGCTCAGGCGCTGCTGGCGCGCCTGGTGCCTGCGCAGCGCTTTCTCGCTGGTCACGGGCTGCCCCCGGCGCGCAAGCTAGCTGCTGCGGCAATGGCGCGCTGCAGCAGCGCGCCATAGCGCTGGGCACCGGCCGTATCGCCCAGCGCAGCGCTGGCACTTTGGAGCAATTGCAGATCCTGCAGCACACGCTGAGCCTGTCCCAGGTCTTGGTCAAGGGCCAGGGCTTGCTGCGCATCCTGCAGCACCAGTGCATGCTGGCCCAAAGCAGCAGAGGCCTGGGCGCGGGCGCGCAGGGCGTTGGCGCGGTCGTTGACGTTTTGCGCCGCAGTCAGGGCAGCGCTGGCACTGCTTGCTGCCGCTGGTGCGTCGTTGCCAGCCAGCTGCGTGCGCGCGCGCAGCACCAGCAGGGCCGAGCTCTGCGTGCAGCTGTTGCCACAGGCCTTGAAGGCGTTTTGCAGATGCATCTGCGCACGCGGCAGATCGCCCTGCAGGCTCAGCGCGGCGGCGCGACCGTGTGCCGTAGTCAGCAGCTCGCTGCCCAGCGCCTGCGGCGACTGCAGCAAGCTGTCGATGATCTGCTGGGCCTGCTGCACCTGCTGCGCGCGGCCCGTGTCTGCCAGGGCGCGGGCTTGGTTCAGGCGCGCGCGCGCCTGCGGCTCGGCCAGGGCCAGGGTTTCATACACCAGCGCAGCCGATTCATAGCCTGCAGCCGCGCTGTCGAGCTCGCCTGCTGCAAAGGCCTGCGATGCACGGCGCTCGATATTTTGCGCCGCCTTGGTCAGCGCATTGCTGGTCTGCTCTTTATCAGGGGCGGAGCTGGCGCAGGCTGCCAACCCCAGCACAGCCGCCAACGCCAGGCCACGGGCCGGCGTGCGCCAGAGCGCGGGGCCAAACAGGCTGCAGCAGCGCTGCAGGGGCATCATTTGGGCACCCCCACGGGTTTGCCTTCAAAGCCGTCCAGTCCGAGGTTGCCATCGGCCGGCGGCTTGACAAAGCTGCTGACAGGCCAGGTGCGCTTGAGGCCATCGGTGATCTCGGCGGCATCCTGCGTGGCAGCGCGTGCGGCGCGCACGGTAGGCGGCAGGTCCTGGCGCGCCTCGCGGATGATCTGCTGCACATCCGCCGTGCTCTGCTTGACGTTGTCGGTGGCCTCACGCGCGTTGTCCAGCGTGACCTTGGTTTTGTCGGTCACCTGGGGCAGGTCCTGCTCCAGCGTTTTGAGTGCGGTGCGTGCGCTGTCAGCTGCTGCGTTAGCCTGCACCAGCACCCGCTGGATGTCGCCTACCAGTGCCTTGCGGTCGGCATCCAGCTTGCCTGCCACGTTGGCGGCGTTGTTGCCCATGCGCTTGAACTCCAGCGACATGGCCTCAGCATTGGCCAGCACATTGGTGACCGAGCTGCGGATGTCCTTGCGCATGCCGCTGGCCTCGGCCGTGAGTGTCTTGGTGTCGTCCAGAATGGGCTCGATCTTGCCAATGGCAATGGCCAGCTTTTCAATCGCTACCTTCACCGTGCCCATCACGTCTTCCAGCTCGTTGCCGCTGTCCATGGGCAGGGTGGCTTCGGCCACGATGCGTTTGCCCTCCAGCGGGCCGGGCACGATGTCAATAAAGCGCCCACCAATGGGGCCGTCGCGGCCAAACTTGGCTATTGCGGCCGCACTGATCAGCGGCAGGCGCTCCTGCACCACGCGCATGCGCACCTTCACGTTGAGATTGGGCTCCAGATCGATATCGTCGATCTCGCCGATCTTGAAGCCTTTGAGTTTGACTGGGGTGCCGATCTGCACGCCCACTGCGCCCGGCAGCACCACAAACAGATGTGCCGTGGGGGTGAACCAGCCTTGCCGCCAGGCTGACAGGCCCATCAGCACCAGACCCGAGACGACCGCCAGGGTCAGCCAGAAACGCCCGGGGTTGCCGCGCGCGAGCTCACCGACATCGTGGTCCAGCAGGGCCTGCACGGCATCCGCCGCAGTGGGCTTGGGCTGCAGCTTGGGTGGTGGATCTGGCTCTGTCATGCTTGCAAGGATAGCGCATATCCGCGGTGGCACGTGTTGCGCGAGGTGTCTAAATGAAAAGGGCGAACCTGCGGTTCGCCCTGGGTAGTGAAGTGTGCACGCACACTGCGGTACCTAGCGCCCTTTGCGCACTTCGTTGATCAAATAGTCGGCGACCTGCAGGGCGCGGTCCATGGTCTGCGTGAAAGCGGCCGAGGTATAAAAACGCCCGGCGATGCCCAGCGCAGGCACGCCATCGACCTTGAACTGGTTTTGCAGTTGGGTAGCTTTTTGTGCCTTGGTGGCGATGCTGAACGAGCTGTACAGGCCATCAAACTTGGCTTTGTCCACGCCTTGCTTGGCCAACCAGGCGCCAATGGCCTGCTGGTTGTTGAGCTGCACTTTTTCCTGGTGGATGGCTTTGAACACCTGACCATGCAGCTCATCGAGCTTGCCCATGGCTTCGAGCACATAGAACAGCCGCTGCTGGGGCGCAAAGTCGTCACGGAAAGACACTGGCACGCGGCGCACCACCACGTCTTTGGGCGCTGCCTTGATCCAGGCTTCAAGCGTGGGCTCAAACGCATTGCAGTGGGGGCAGCTGTACCAGAAGAACTCGACCACTTCGATCTTGCCTTTGGGGGCTTCGGTGGGTGCGCGCTGCTCCAGGGACACATAGTCTGCGCCCTCCTGAAAACCCCGCGGGGCCTGCGCATACGCCACCGACAAACTGCCTGCGGTAGCGGCCAGACCTGCAGAAAAATCACGACGCAACATATCTCACACTCCCAAAAGCCCAGTCGGCTTGTAAATGATGATGAACAGACCGGTGGGATGCCTCAAAGGTTCCCCACCAGCACTTGAAATCCTGGCACTTCAGCGCTGTATGCGCACCAGTGCGGTGTCAAAGCCGTTGCTGTCGAGTTTTTCTTTGACCCGCTCGGCTTCGTCCTTGTTGTTGTAAGGGCCCACACGCACACGGTATACCGTGCGGCCAGACTGCTCACGCTCGGTCACTTTGGCGTCCATGCCCAGCATGCCCAGCTTGGCGCGCTGGCTCTCGGCGTCTTCAGGCGTGCGGAAAGCCCCCGCTTGCACCTGGTAGATAAACGGGTCGACGCCCGTGGCGGTTGACCCGGCTGCAGGAGAGGCTGTCTTGGCCTTGGCCAGATCACCCAAAGGGTCTGCCGAGCTTGGCTTGGCCGCCGCAGTATCGGCAGCCGCTGCTTTGGGCGGCTTGGCTGGGGCGCTGGCTGCAACGGCAGGCTTTTCTGGCGGGGCGGTATTGGTAGCGCCCGACATGCTGCCGACTACGCCAGACGCTGAGGCGCTGGGCTTGGCCGGGTTTTTGCCATACAGCGGCGCATTCGGGTCCCAGTCCTTGTTTTTCTTGGCTTCGGCAGCGTCCTGGTCGGAGCCCGAGGGCTTGGGCTGGCTCTTGTTGACAAAAGGCACGGGCACCTTGGTCACATAGATCGCCACGGCCAGGGCTGCGCCCAGGCCGACCAGCACGCCGACGATGATGCCCAGCATGGTGCCGCCGCGCTGTGAGGTGAATTGCTTGAGTTGCATAGTCATATCCCTACATCTTAGTCGGTGCGGACACACCCAGCACGGCCAGGCCGTTGCGCAGCACTTGGGCAGTAGCGCTGACCAGGGCCAAACGTGCTTTTTTCACGACAGGGTCGTCCACCAGGATGCGCTCGGCATCGTAGTAGCTGTGGTACTGGCTGGCCAGATCGCGCAGGTAGAAGGTCACGTCGTGCGGGGCAAAGCCCTGTGCGGCGTTGGTCAGCATGTCGGGGTATTTGGCAAGCACCAGCATGAGCGCCTGGGCTGCGGGCGTGTTGAGCGGGCTCAAGTCCGCCTGTTGGAGCGTGGCCTCGTCGCCGCCTTCCTTGTCTTTCCACGCGGCCAGCACCGAGCAGATGCGGGCGTGGGCGTATTGCACGTAATACACCGGGTTGTCATTGTTCTTGGCGACCGCCAGATTCACGTCAAAGGTGTATTCGGTGTCGGGCTTGCGTGAGAGCAGAAAAAAGCGCACTGCGTCTTTGCTGGTCCAGTCGATCAAATCGCGCAGCGTCACATAGCCGCCGGTGCGCTTGGAGATTTTGACCTCTTCACCGTCTTTGATGACGCGCACCATGGTGTGCAGCACATAGTCAGGGTAGCCAGGGGCCACGCCCATGCCTGCAGCCTGCAGACCCGCGCGCACGCGGGCAATCGTCCCGTGGTGGTCCGTGCCCTGGATGTTGACGACACGGTGGAAACCGCGCTCCCATTTGGCCAAGTGGTAGGCCACGTCGGGCACGAAGTAGGTGTAGCTGCCGTCGCTCTTTTTCATCACGCGGTCTTTGTCATCGCCGTAGTCAGTGGTTTTGAGCCACAGCGCGCCGTCTTGATCGAAGGTTTTGCCAGCAGCGATCAGCTGCTGCACCGTGCGCTCCACACGGCCGCTGGTGTACAGGCTGCTTTCCAGGTAGTAGTTGTCAAACTTCACCGCAAAGGCCCGCAAATCCAGGTCCTGCTCATGGCGCAGATAGGCCACGGCAAACTGGCGGATGCTGTCGATATCGTCTACATCACCGCTGGCAGTGAAGCTGCGGTCGTCGGCTTGCACGGTCTTTTTGGCTAAAAAGTCCTGCGCAATATCGTTGATGTAGTCGCCGTTGTAAAAGCTTTTGCTCTCGGGGTTCTCGGGGTCAGTAGGCCAGCAGTCATCGCCGGGCTTGAAGCCTTTGGCACGCAGCTGGGTAGACTTGGCCAGCGTAGCAATCTGCACGCCCGCGTCGTTGTAATAAAACTCGCGGTACACCTGCTGGCCCTGGGTGGCCCAGAGATTGCAGATCGAATCGCCCAGCGCGGCCTGGCGGCCATGGCCTACGTGCAGCGGCCCGGTGGGGTTGGCAGAGACAAACTCCACCATCATCTTGTGGCCCGTGTCTTTCTGGTAGCCATAAAAGTCAGCCTGCGCTAGCACTTCGCGGATCACCTGCTGCTTGGCCTCGGGCTTGAGGCGAATATTGATAAAGCCTGGCCCGGCGATTTCTACAGCAGCGACCCACTGCGCAAACTGCGTATTTGCCAGCAGCTGCCCGCGCAACTGCTCGGCCAGCGCACGCGGATTTTGCTTCAAGGCCTTGGCCAGCTGCATCGCCGCCGTACAGGCGAAATCGCCATGCTCCGCCACCTTGGGCGATTCAAAGGCTGCCCGCGCTCCTGCGCCAGGGCTCAAAGACTCGAGTTCGCCAGCCAGTGCGGCCAGCAGTTGTTGTTTCACTAATTGCATCGGGTGATTTTACGGCGTAAGCAGCAGCGCATTGGCTTGCATTGCACACGGACTTGTCCTGCATACAGACCAGCGGCTTTGCTGATTCACCCGCACCCGAGCTTTACGCGCTGTGGCTGACAGCCCGCCCCAGCGCGCACAGGGAGCACTTAGAAGTAGAAATTGAACATCAGACCCGCGTGGCTGCCATCCACCTTCTTGTTGGTCCCGTTGATTTTGTATTCTTCGTTGACATAGCGCAGCTTGATACCGTAGCGGTCAGATATCAGGTATTCGCCCTCGACCACCAAACCAGTGGTCGAACCAAAATCAGACTTGATGCCTGATGCCACACCACTGCTGGTCAGCTTGGGGCTGCTGATCAAACGCAATCCACCACCTAGGCGCACCGCGGGTGTCACGGCATAGTGGCCCAGCAGCTCCACCGGATAGCGGCTGAAAGTAATGGAGCCATTGCTGGCACTGACGCGGTTAAAGTGGTAACCGGCAGCCAAGGTGCCCGAAATGGTATCTGTGAATTTATAGGTAGCGCCACCGTGGAATTGCACCACACCACCGGCTCTGACGTTGGCGGTTTCGCCGTTGGTGAATTTCGCGGTGGCCAGATTGTCGCCACCAAAGGTTGCGCCCATGCCCAGGAAAAAACGCAACGGCCTGTCAGTCGCTGGACTGGTTTGGGCTTGTGCAGAACTTGCAAATACAGACAAGGCCACCAAGCCTGCGGCACATAATTTGTTGTTCATAGGATTTTCTTCAGTGAGAGGGTTTAAGAATTGTTTTTTTAATAAAAAACAATTCATCATAAGATGTTTACTTTAGTAAGCAATAGTGCAGCAGCTAGGAGATATACCTAGAAGCCTGTTTACCTGCGCGCTGAAATGCCCAGAGCCCGCTCAATGAAATCTGGGGCCACTTTGGTCTTGGGCACTTTCATGTCGAACCAACTGCGCACGTTAGTATCCAGCCCAATGCCGTGCATGTAGTTGTACAGCGCCTTGTTGAGTGCCACGCCCAGCGCATCATGATCTACGCCAGAAGGGTCGATAAAGGCGATGTCGTTTTTGGCGAACTGGCCTTCGGGAAGCGCCACCAGCTTGACACCATAGTCTTGCGGGGCCATGCCGACGGGGGAGTGGACGGTGCAGGCGAAGCGATGGAAGAAGCCGCTTTGAATGCAACCTGCCGCAAAGAGCTGGCGCACGTACTCCAGCGCGTCCACCGTGTCTTGCACGGTTTGGGTGGGAAAGCCGTACATCAGGTAGGCATGCACCAGGATGCCTGCGTCAGAGAAGCCCTTGGTGACGCGGGCTACCTGCTCGACGGACACGCCTTTTTTCATGAGCTTGAGCAGGCGGTCTGAGGCAACTTCCAGGCCGCCGCTGATGGCGATGCAGCCACTGTCGGCCAGCTCTTGGCACAGGTCTGGCGTAAAGGATTTTTCAAAGCGGATATTGCCCCACCAACTGATGGCCGTGCCCCGCGCTTGCAGCTCGGCGGCCAGGGCTTTGAGGGCTTTGGGTGGGGCGGCTTCATCGACGAAGTGGAAGCCGGTTTGGCCGGTTTCTTGCACGATGGTTTCAATGCGGTTGACCAATTCCTCGGCCGTGGTGCCTTCGTAGCGCGAGATATAGTCCAGGCTCACATCGCAAAAGCTGCACTTCTTCCAGTAGCAGCCGTGCGCTACTGTGAGTTTGTTCCAACGGCCATCGCTCCACAGGCGGTGCATGGGGTTGAGCATGTCCAGCAGCGATAAATATTTATCCAGCGGCAGGCCATCCCAAGTAGGGGTGCCTACATCGCTGAAGGGCACATCGGGCTCGGCAAGGTTGATGTATTTGACCTTGCCGCCCTCTTGTGTTGATTCGCGCATGAAGGTGCGCACCAGGCGCTGCACGCCGCGCTTGCCTTGTACATGCTCCAGCAGCGCAAGCAAGGGGCGTTCACCCGCATCGAGCGTGACGAAATCAAAGTAATCAAACACGCGCGGCTCCGCCAGCTCGCGCAGCTCGGTGTTGACATAGCCACCCCCCAGCACCAGAGTGGTGTGCGGGCTGTGCGCTTTGATGGCCTGAGCAATGCGAAAAGCGGCGTAGACCGAACCAGGGAAAGGCACCGACAGCAGCACGACTGTGGGCTGATGCTCTGCAAAGGCTGTAAGCGCAATACTTACCAACGTTTGGTCAACGAGCGTCAACGGTTTGGCCAGCGCATCGGCCAGTGGATCAAACGTGGGCTGGCTACCCGCTAGCGACTCCGCGTAGCGCACAAACTCAAAGCGCGGGTCGATCGCGTCTTTGAGCACATCTGCCAGGTCGTTCAAATACAGCGTGGCCAGATGCCGCGCTTTGTCCTGCGCGCCGAGTGCACCGAAAGCCCAGGCCAGCGGATCACCACCTTCGTCGTCCACATACACCTCCAGCGTATCAAAGCGCGGGCCTTCGGGCAAAAAGCTGCGCGAGTTGATGCGGTGGGCCAAGGTGGAGTCCTTGCCTTGCAGGAAGTTGATGGCGGCCGTGATGGTGGCGCTGTAGCGGTCAAACTGCTCCATGAAGAGCGCCACGCGCTCGGTGGTTTGCTCCTGCTTTTCAATCTCAGAGTGGATGCTTTGCAGGCCTTCTTTGGAAAACAAGCGCAACACCAAAGCCAGCGCTACATCGGCCTGCACCGCATCCACCCCACGCGAGCGCAGAAAGCCAGTGATGTAGGCAGTGGACGGATAAGGCGTGTTGAGCTGCGTCATCGGCGGGATGAGCGACAGCACGCGCAAGCTTTTGCGCAGAGGCGAAGTGGACATGGGGTGATTATCCTGCTTGTCTTGCTTGACATCGCCTTTTATTGGCTTTGGAGCAAGGTTAGTGCGTCCGTCTGAGACGGCTTTTGTACGCCCGACTGGGTCTATCTTGCCCGCCCTCATACTGGGGTACCAGAAATTGGTCGGGCAAGACAGCCCCAGCCGTGCAGCACACATGGCAGCGCGCTACCCGTAGTCGCCGGACTGTCTTTGTGTTCAATACCGGTGGCACGTTGCCATGTGTGGAGGCGATAAAGCGTGTGCCGAACGACCGATTTCTGGTACTCCAGTATGAGGGCGTTTGGCATACGCTTTGTCGCCCGAGACTACATAAAACCAAAGCTAAACCAAAGCGCAAGAACCACTAAACCAACAACACCCCAGCAGCCTCCTTGATCGCCAAAGTCAGCCGCCCCGCCTGCGGTGCCTCGCGCTGCCAATGGTGCCAAAACAGCGGCACGTCCACATACTGACCCGGAAACAGATCCACCAGCAGGCCACTGCCCAGATCATCAGGCGCCTGAATGTCGGCCTGCATGCCCCAGCCCAGACCATTGACCAGCGCGTGATGGTAGGCATCGGTTGCAGGAATGTAGTGGCGCGGATAGGCCAGATCGCTTACGCCAAAGCAGTTGCGCAGGAACTGGTCCTGCAACCCGTCCTTGCGGTTAAAGCCAATCGCTGGCTGCGTGATGAGCTGGTGCAGACCGATCGTGCCTTGCTGTGCTGTGGCACGGGGCAGTTTGGCAGATTTGACGGCAATCAATTTGTCGCGCAAACCCGGCGCTGCCACGCAGCGGTAGCGCATGGTGCCCAGCGGCTCGGCCACGCAGCCGCGCAAAGCTGAGGGCAAAGTGGTGATGCAGCCAATCACCTCGCCGTTTTTCAACCACTCCAGCGTATGGTCCTGGTCGTCTACCGTCACGTTCAATGTGAGCTGGTGCTTTTGCAGCGCCGCTTGAATACCCGGGAAAAACCATGACGCGAGAGAATCTGCGTTCACCGCCACATTGATGCTCTGGTATGCCGCACTGTGGCTGCTCGGTTGCAGAGTGTGCTGCAGATCGGCCTCCAGCAGACGCACTTGCTTGATGTGGGTAAGCAGTGCCTGGCCCGCGGGCGTGGCGCGGGCGACCTTGCCGCGTACCAAAAGGCGTTGGCCCAAAGATTCTTCCAGCGCCTTGATGCGCAGGCTGGTGGCCGCCAGCGTGATGCGCAGGCTCAGGGCCGCTGCCGACAGGCTGCCCGTCTGCAAGGTGGCATCAAAGGCGGCGAGCTGGCGTGGATCGAACTGCATCTCTTTATTAAACCAAATTTAAGCAAATGAATAAATAGTTAATTTCATTTAATATTTGGCCAGAAACAGGGATGATGCCTTCTGAACTGCACACCAAACTGATAAGGAACACCCCCATGACCGCCGCCTTCTCCGGCATGCTGCTCAGCCTGTCGCTGATCATCGCCATTGGCCCGCAAAACGCCCATGTGTTGCGCATGGGGCTGCTGCGCTCGCACGTAGGGCTGACCGTGGCGGCCTGCGCGGTCACGGACTTGCTGTTGATTGGCATTGGCGTGGCGGGCCTGGCGCAATTGGGCAAGCTGTCCAATGCGGTGCAGGGCGCGATGATTGGTGGGGCGATTTTGTTTTTGCTGCATTACGGCTGGGGCGCTGCACGGCGCGCGTGGACGAATCAGTACACAGGCCTGTCTGCCGCCCAGCAAGGCGCGCCACAAACGCGTACGCAGGCGCTGGGCACCGCGCTGGCGTTTTCGTGGCTCAACCCGCATGCCTGGCTGGACACCGCTGTGCTGATTGGCACCGCCTCGTTGGCTTACCAGCGCCCTGACAACTGGATGTTTGGCGCTGGTGCGGCTGCCGGGTCGGCGCTGTGGTTTATCGCTCTAGGCCTGGGAGCACAGCTTTTGGCTCACAAACTGGCGCGGCCTGCGGTGTGGCGCGCCATTGACATCACGGTGGCGCTGACCATGTGGGGCACCGCGCTATGGCTGGCGCAGGGTCTGCTTGCCCAGTAGTTACTATTAATTTTATAGCTGCTCCCGCGAAATTCTATTGGGCTGCAGGGCTAAAACACTTATAAATACAGCTTACGCGGTGCTCCAGTACTTGGCCTGGCCGTAGTGATGCTTTAAAAAATCCACCCACAGCCGCACGCGCAGCGGCAGGTGCTTGCGCTGCGGAAACACAGCATAGATGCCGTTGGGCGGCGCAGCAAATTCATCGAGCACCGTAACCAAACGGCCCGCAGCGATGTCGCTATCCACCTCCCAAGTGCTGCGCCAGGCGATGCCATAGCCAGCCAGGCACCATTCATGCAGCACCTGCCCGTCGCTGCAGTCCAGCGGGCCACCAGGGCGCAGGTGCTGCAGCTCGCCGTCGATGCTGAAGGCCCAGCCGCGGGTTTGTGACGCATCGCTGGACAGGGTGAGGCAGTCAAATTTACCGAGCTCGCCGGGATGCGCAGGCCGGCCACGCTGCTGCAGGTATTTGGGCGTGGCCACGCACAGGCGGCGGTTATCCGCCAGGCGAACGCTCACCAGGGACGAGTCGGGCAGATCGCCCACGCGCACGGCGCAGTCAAAGCCCTCGCCTGCCAGGTCCACCACGCGGTCAGACAAGTTCAGCGAGATCGACACATCGGCGTGCAGCTCACGAAAATGCGGCACCAGGGGCGCCACATGGCGGCGGCCAAAGCCTGCGGGCGCGGTGATGCGCAGGTGGCCGCTGGCTTTGACCCCGCCTGCACTCACGCTGGCTTCGGCGTTGGCCATGTCGGCCAGCACGCGCTGGCAGTCTTCCAGAAAAGCGCTGCCTTCGTGCGTGAGACTGATGCGCCGCGTGGTGCGCACCATCAGCTTGACGCCCAGGCGCTCTTCCAGCGCATCAATGCGCCGGCCGATAATGGCCGCCGCCACCCCTTCGGCTTGCGCAGCCGCAGTCAGGCTGCCTTTGGTGGCTACGGCAGTAAAGGTTTCGAGTTGCTTGAATTTATCCATGGCGATGCTGCAATGGTAATCGCATCATGAAGCGACCACCTTACAGCCCATGGCGCTGCAAGCAGGCTTTCAGGGCCCTGCTCTCAAGCTCACGCAGGCGAAAACGCTGGATTTTGCCTGTGGCCGTCTTGGGCAGCTCGCTGATGAAATCGATGCTGCGCGGATACTTGTAAGGAGCCAGGCGGTCTTTGACAAAGGCCTTGAGGGTGGCTTCGTCCACCTGCTGGCCGCTTTTGAGCACCACAAAGGCCTTGGTTTTAATCAGGCCCTCATCGTCTGGCTTGCCAATGACAGCACATTCCAGAACGGCCGGGTGCTGGATCAGGGTGGCCTCCACCTCGAACGGCGATACGTAGATGCCACTGACCTTGAGCATGTCGTCGCTGCGGCCACTGTAGGTGTAGCTGCCGTCAGCGTTGCGCACATATTTGTCGCCGCTTTGGGTCCACGCGCCCTGAAAAGTACTGCGCGATTTTTCGCGGTTGCCCCAATACATCAAGGCCGCACTGGGGCCGCGGATGTACAGATCGCCAGTCTCGCCGTCAGGCACAGCCTGGCCGTCATCGCCACGCAGTGCAATCTCATAGCCCGGCACGGGCCAGCCGGTGGTGCCGTAGCGCACCTTGCCCGGGCGGTTGGACAGGTAGATGTGCAGCATCTCGGTGGAGCCAATGCCATCGATAAGCTCCAAGCCGAAATGCGCGCTGAAGCGCTCGCCCAGCTCGCTGGGCAGGGCCTCGCCTGCCGACGACGCCATGCGCAGCGCAACATCGCCGCGGGCCGGCAGGTTGGGCGCGGCCAGCATGCCCGCAAAGCCTGTGGGCGCACCGAAAAAAATCGTCGGACGCACGCCGCCCACCTGGCCTAGCCAGCGTCTGAAGGTAGCGTCGGGCGTGGGCCGTTCGGCCATCAAAAGGGTGGTGGCCCCCACGCTCAGCGGAAAGCTCAGCGCATTGCCCAGGCCGTAGGCAAAAAACAGCTTGGCCGCAGAAAAGCACACGTCCTGCTCAGTGATGCCCAGCACCTGTCTGCCATACAGCTGGGCCGTCCAGTACGGGTTGCCGTGGCTGTGCAGGGTGCCCTTGGGTTTGCCGGTGGAGCCTGACGAGTACAGCCAGAAGCCCGGGTCATCCGGGCTGGTCTGGGCGCATTTGGCCAACGGGGCCTGCTGCGCCAGCAGCGCATCCAGCGCCAGCATGCCTTGGGGCAAAGCGGCAGCACCTGCAGTGGCTCGGCGCGAGACCACCACGGTGCCAAGCTCATGCCCACCCAGCGCCATGGCGGCCTGCAGCGCAGGCAGCAGAGCCTCAGAGACCATCACGGCCTGGGCACGACTGTGCTGCAGCATGTAGGCGTAGTCTTCGGCGGTCAGCAAGGTATTGACAGCCACCGGCACCATCCCCGCATACATCGCCCCCAGAAAGCTCACGGGCCAGTCACAGCTGTCGTGCATCAGCAGCAGCACACGCTCTTCGCGGCGCAGGCCTTGGGCCAACAAGGCGCCCGCCAGCTGGCGGATGCGCAGCGCCAGGTCGCCAAAGCTCAGCGCGCCTTGGTCGTCCACATAGGCGGCTTTGCCCAGGCGCTGCTGATTGCAGCCGATCAGGTAGTCGGCAAAGTTGAATACCGCGCCAGGCGGCGGGACCTGGGCGGCGTCTGTGGCCGGGGTGGGGGTGGCGGCGCGCATGGGTGTCTCCTCGATCTTTTCAATCTCTCGTGCTTTTCGCTTGCTAATTCGCGCAAGATGAATTATTGTGCATCTGTTGAAGATAAAGTTTTTCAGAATTCATGTCAAGCAATATATTGCATAAATCCACGGCGGGCCCAGACCCCTCGCTAACAGCGCAGCAGCCGCCAGCAGAGGCAGATGGCCAGCTGCGGCACCCCTTTCTGGTGGCATTGGGCCAACGCATGGCGGCCTTGCGCTCACGCCGGGGCATGACGCGCAAGGCCGTGGCGCAGGCGGCCGACGTGTCTGAGCGGCACCTGGCCAATATGGAATATGGCGTGGGCAACGCGTCGGTGCTGGTGCTGCTGCAGGTGTCACAGGCCTTGCAGTGCAGCATCAGCGAATTGATTGGCGACATCACCACCTCGTCACCCGAGTGGCTGATGATCCGCGAGCTGCTCAGCCAGCAGGACGAGGCCAGCCTGCAGCGTGTGCGCAACGCGCTCAGCCAGCTGCTGGGCGCGGGCGCAAGCCACAGCACCGCCAGCACCCGCATCGCCCTGGTAGGGCTGCGCGGCGCAGGCAAGTCAACCCTGGGCGCGATGCTGGCACAAGACTTGGGCTACCCCTTTGTGGAGCTCAGCCGCGAGATCGAAAAACTCGCAGGCGGCAGTGTGGCCGAGATCCAGGCGCTGTATGGCGTGAACGCCTACCGCCGGTACGAGCGGCGGGCGCTGGAGGAAGTGGTGAAAGCTTACTCTGAGGTGGTCATCGCCACACCGGGCGGCCTGGTGTCTGAGGCGGCAACGTTTACCCAACTGCTGTCGCAATGCACCACCGTATGGCTGCAAGCCGCCCCGCAAGATCACCTCAAGCGCGTCGCTGCCCAGGGGGACATGCGCCCGATGGCTGCGAGCAAAGAAGCCATGGAAGATCTGAAAAGCATCCTGGCCGGGCGCGCGGCGTTTTACTCCAAAGCGCAGCTGCGGGTAGACACCAGCGCGCAGGATTTGAAAACCACATTCGCTGCGCTGCGCCAGATGGTGCGGCAAAAGCTGCAGTTGCTGCAATAAGCATTTTCAGGCTATTTTTAATGCCTAATCGGGCTGCAGCCCTTTAAAATATCGCGGGACCAGCTACTAAATATGTAGCAACTATTGGCAATCCCCACGCCCAGTAAATACCGGCAATAGGGACTGCCAAGCCAGTTTACTGGGCTTGCAAGTTAATCGACTTGGCCATAGCCGCACCAGAGACGGCTTCTTTCTTGTAGAAGCTGTCCAACTGTGGCAGGCCCATGGGCTCTGCAATCACCGTGCCGGAGGTTTCAATGATCTTGCGTACTTCTGGGTTGCCCAAGGCAGCGTAGGCTGCTTTGTGGATCGCGGTCAGCTGGGCTTCGGGCATTTTGGCGCTGGCCTGGATGCCAATCCAGATGCTGAACTGGTAGTCTTCAAAGCCCTTGGTGGCGCGTGCGGGCGGCAGCTTGGGCAGGCGAGCAACAGAATCCTTCGAGGCAACAGCCAATGCCTTGATCTGGCCACCATCAATGGCACCCAACACAGGCCCAACCAAAGGAACGACAGCAAAGTCGATCACGCCGCCCATCAGGTCTTTGAGGTACGGAGCCAGGCCGTTGTAGGGCGCATGCAGGCCTTTGGCACCGGCGTTTTGCAGGGCTTTTTCGGCCATCAGGTGGTAGAGCGAGCCAATGCCAGTAGAGCCAAAGCTCAGCGGCTTGTCGGCTTTTTTGACGAAGGCGACAAACTCATCCAGCGTGTTCACAGGCAGGTCTTTGCGCACCACAATCGCAATATTGGTGTGGCCCACCAGAGCGGCCATGCGCATATCTTCGGGCTTGTTTTTAGCGGCTGCAATGCCCAGCGGCGTGTAGATCAACTCCAGCGGTGAGCCTGCCAAAATGGTGTAGCCGTCTGGCGTCGCGTTAGCCGCTTTGAGCACGCCCAGCGAGCCGCCTACACCGACCACGTTTTCCACGATCACGGGCTGGCCCAGGGTGTCTTGCATGCCCTTGGCCATGGCGCGACCCAGCACGTCGGAGCCGCCACCGGGCGGGAAGGCGACGACCATCGTCACGGGTTTGCTGGGAAAGCTCTGCGCCAGAGCCAATGAGGCCAGTGCCAGCAGGCCCGTGGCCAGCAGAATTTTGAAGGGTGATTTCATGGTGTTCTCCTAGAGTTATTTGAGGTTGGATTGTCCCGATGGACTGGTCGGGGTAGAACGCGTCGCTGCTGACCAGGCAGTGGGCGTTGTCGAAATCATGTTCTTGCTGCTGAAGCCGTAAAACGCAAAGTCCACCTCAGGCGCCAGGCCGCTGACGATGCGCGCAATGCTCTTGCCCGAGCCGCAGGCATGCGTCCAGCCCAGGGTGCCATGGCCGGTGTTGAAAAACAGATTGGGCAGCTTGCTTTTGCCGATGATGGGCACATTGCTGGGTGTCGCCGGGCGCAGGCCGGTCCAGAAGCTGGCTTGCGTGGTGTCGCCTGCGCCGGGGAACAGCTGCTCCACGCGGCGCACGATGGCCTCGCAGCGCACACGGTTGAGGTCGCGGTCATAGCCGTTGAACTCTGCCGTGCCAGCAATGCGCAAGCGGTCGCTTGTGGGGCCTGTCAGGCGCGAGAAGACCAGCTTGTATTCATCGTCTGTCAGGCTCACCTGGTGGGCCATGCTCGCATCTTTGACGGGCATGGTGACTGAGTAGCCTTTGGCAGGGTAGATGGGCAGGTTGATGCCCAGCGGGGCAGTGTACATGGGGCTTAAGCTGCCCATGGCCAGCACATAGGCGTCAGCACGCAAACGTTGAAAGCGGCCCTCGCTGTCGGTGGCTTCAATGTGTTCTATCTGGCCACCTGCTTCGCGCAGCGCCGTGATGGTGTGGCTCATGAGGAAGTTCACGCCAGCCGCTTTACAGAGGTTGACCAGCTCGCGCGCAAAGCGGTTGGCATCGCCCGATTCGTCCTCGGCGGTATACGTAGCACCTGCTAGCTGGCCGCGAATATGGGCCAAAGCAGGCTCAAGCTGGATAGCTTCGTCAGCGCTGATCACCCGGCGGTCGCAGCCGAGCTCGCGCATTTGCTGGGCAGGCACATGCGCGCCATCAAACTCTTTTTGTGAGGTGTAGAAATGCAAAATGCCCTGGGTACGCTGGTCGTATTCCAGGCCTGTGGCGCGACGCAGCTCCTGCAGCATGTCGCGGCTGTAGGTGCCCAGGCGCACAATCTGTTCAATGTTGTGCCGCGTGCGCGCCGGTGTGCATTCGCGCATGAACTGCAGGCCCCACAGCCACTGCCGCATGTCGGCGCGGATGCGAAACAAGAGTGGCGCGTCTTCTTTGCCCAGCCATTGCAGCACCTTCAGCGGCGCACTGGGGTTAGCCCAGGGCTCGGCGTGGCTGACCGAAATTTGCCCGCCGTTGGCAAAGCTGGTTTCAGCCGCTGGATGGGCCTGGCGGTCCACGACAGTGACCTGGTGACCGAGTTGAGACAGGTAGTAGGCTGAGCTGACACCGAGCAAACCGCTACCGAGAACTAGAACATGCATTGGAGCACCTTGGGATGGAAAGAGCGGCGCAGCCAAAGCGTGGATCGCTGCCCAAAGGACAACCACGTGCTTGACTGCACACTGCCGCTCCCCCTGTCCTTGGTACCTGAGAGTTTCGCGAAGGTGCCACATCAGCACCTTGCTTTCTCCTTCGGTGCGCTGCATTTTGACTCGCAAAACACAGCGGCTCTCCAGACGGCTTTCAACAAAAAAACATGCAGTTATGGTGACCTGAGCGTTTATGGGAGTTTGCGCCTTCGGTGGATGCGGCACGTACTATATTGCTGCATCACTCTCCTGCATGACTGTATTATATTGCAAACATCTCAAATAATTTCTTGACTTTTGCATGAAACATGCATTATTATGCTTGTTAAGGAATTAAATTTGTCCGTTCCAGCACACCAAGCTCAAAAAGAGACCCCATCCATGAGTACCACAGGCCGCGTTGACTACCAGACCCACCCTTCCCAGTACAAACACTGGAAACTCAGCTGCGACGGCGTGGTGGCAACGCTGAAGGCTGACTTTGATGAAAACGCAGGCTTGCGCCCTGGCTACAAGCTCAAGCTCAACAGCTACGACTTGGGTGTGGATATTGAACTCAACGACGCCATCAACCGTATCCGCTTTGAGCACCCCGAAGTGCGCACCGTCGTGCTGACCAGTGCCAAGGAAAAAGTGTTTTGCTCCGGGGCCAACATCTTCATGCTGGGTGTGTCCAGCCACGCCTGGAAGGTGAACTTCTGCAAATTTACCAACGAAACCCGCAATGGCCTGGAGGACTCGTCCAAGCACAGCGGCCTGAAATTCATTGCAGCGGTCAACGGTGCCTGCGCTGGCGGTGGCTACGAGGTGGCACTGGCCTGCGACGAAATCATTTTGGTGGATGACCGTTCGTCGGCCGTCAGCCTGCCCGAGGTGCCTTTGCTAGGCGTGCTGCCCGGCACGGGCGGCCTGACCCGCGTAACCGACAAGCGCCATGTGCGCCACGACCTGGCTGATATTTTCTGTACCAGCGTGGAAGGCGTGCGTGGTCAAAAGGCCAAAGACTGGCGTTTGGTGGATGACATTGCCAAACCGCAGGTGTTTGCCCAGAAAGTGCAGGAGCGCGCGCTGGCACTGGCCGCGCAAAGCGACCGCCCTGCCAACGGCAAGGGCGTGGCGCTCACCGCCATTCCGTGCACGGTAGAAGCCGACGCGCTACGCTACCCTTTTGTCACCGTAGAGATTGACCGCGTCAAGCGCACCGCTACCTATACCGTCAAAGCCCCGCAAGGCGCACAGCCTACTGACGTCGCTGGCATTGAGGCAGCAGGTGCAGATTGGTACCCCTTGGCGCTAGCGCGTCAGCTGGAAGATGCGATCTTGTCGATGCGCACCAACGAACTGGATATCGGCACCTGGCTGATCAAAACCCAAGGCGATGCCGCGGCCGTGCTGGCCATGGACGCTACGCTGCTGGCGCATCAACAGCACTGGCTGGTACGCGAGACCATTGGCCTGCTGCGCCGCACATTCAGCCGCCTGGATGTGTCCTCACGCAGCCTGTTTGCCTTTGTCGAGCAGGGCTCCTGCTTTGCTGGCACCTTCCTTGAGCTGGCTCTGGCCTGCGACCGTGTCTACCACCTGGCCCTGCCCGATGACGCATCCGCAGCGCCCAAGATCACCGTGGGCGAGGTCAACTTCAGCTTCTATCCGATGGCCACCGAGCAGACCCGTTTGCAGCGCCGTTTTTACAACGAGCAGCTAGCGCTGGATGCCGTGCGCGCGCAAATCGGCGTGGCCCTGGATGCCGATGCCGCCTTTGCACTGGGCATGGCCACCTCCAACCCCGACGACATCGACTGGGCTGACGAAGTGCGCATTGCCATTGAAGAACGTGTGGCCATGTCGCCCGACGCATTGACTGGCATGGAAGCTAACTTAAGATTCAACGGGCCTGAGAACATGTTTACCCGCGTGTTTGGCCGCCTGACCGCCTGGCAAAACTGGATCTTCCAGCGGCCCAACGCCGTAGGCGAAAAAGGTGCGCTCAAGGTGTACGGCAAGGGCGAGAAAACCGCCTTCGACTGGAACCGAGTCTGAGCAGACAGTTTTAAAGAACATAAGTTGTGCAGCGCCATCGCGGTGGGGCGCTGCAACCGAATAACTTATCCACTTAGCATTTTGAATTCACGGAGATCACTATGTCTAGCATCAACTACAGCGAGAAAATCCCCAACAACGTCAACTTGGGTGAAGACCGCACCTTGCAGCGCGCACTGGAGCAGTGGCAGCCTAACTTCATCAACTGGTGGGATGATATTGGCCCTGCTGGCTCGACCGACCACGAGGTGTACTTGCGCACTGCGGTCAGCGTAGACCCACAAGGTTGGGCGCAGTTTGGCCATGTGAAGATGCGCGACTACCGCTGGGGCGTTTTCCTGAACCCCGGTGACGCTGACCGCCAAATCCATTTTGGCGACCACAAAGGCGAAAAAGTGTGGCAAGACGTGCCTGGCGAATACCGCGCCAACCTGCGCCGCATCATCGTGACCCAGGGCGATACCGAGCCAGCGTCGGTAGAGCAGCAACGCCACTTGGGCCTGACCGCGCCCAGCATGTACGACCTGCGCAACCTCTACCAGATCAACGTCGAAGAAGGCCGCCACCTGTGGGCCATGGTGTACCTGCTGCACAAACACTTTGGCCGCGATGGCCGCGAAGAAGCTGATGCACTGCTGGTGCGCCGCAGTGGTGATGAGAACAACCCACGCATTCTGGGCGCGTTCAACGAGGCCACACCCGATTGGCTAAGCTTCTTCATGTTCACTTACTTCACTGACCGTGACGGCAAGTTCCAGCTGGCCGCTCTGGCTGAGAGCGCCTTTGACCCGCTGGCCCGCACCACCAAGTTCATGCTGACCGAAGAAGCCCACCACATGTTCGTGGGCGAGAGCGGTATCTCCCGCGTCATCCAGCGCACCGCGCAGGTGATGAACGAGCTGAAAACCGACGACGTGAGCAAGCTGCGCGCTGCAGGCGTGATTGACCTGCCCACAGTGCAGCGCTACATCAACTTCCACTACAGCGTCACCATCGATTTGTTTGGCGCCGACGAGTCCAGCAACGCCGCGACCTTCTACAACACCGGTCTCAAAGGCCGTTACGAAGAAACCAAGCGTGAAGACGACCACAGCCTCAAAGGCCAGACCTACAAAGTGCTGGAAGCGCGCAATGGCGAGCTGGTGGAAAAAGAAGTGCCGATGCTCAATGCCATGAACGAAGTGCTGCGCGATGACTACATCAAGGACTCTGTAGCTGGCGTAGAGCGCTGGAACAAGGTGCTGACCAAGGCGGGTATCGCCACCCAGCTGCGCGTGCCGCACAAGGCTTTTCACCGCAACATTGGCGCATTGTCAGGCGTAAAAGTATCGCCCGAGGGCCGCGTGGTGTCAGACGCCGAGTGGACAGCCAACGAAGCCAAGTGGTTGCCGAACCGCGAAGACCGTGCCTATGTGGCCAGCCTGATGGGCCGCGTGGTGGAGCCAGGCAAATTCGCCAACTGGATTGCTCCTCCTGCTATTGGCATCAACCGCCAAGCAGCGGACTTTGAGTACGTGCGGTTTAACTGATTGTCGTTCCGTGCTGGCCTGGGCTGCCTCACTCGTCTGGACACTTTCGACCTCGCGGGATCCGGCCGGCGGCGCGCTCAGCTCCGCGGCTGTCCCCCGCGTCGGCCTAGGGCCGACAGCTCCTCCTTGATGCCGCTGCGCTGAGCGCACCACCGACCAGATCTAGCTGAGGCCGTTGCTATTCAGACGTCGTGCGCTCACCCTACTTGATCTTGGCAAAGTAATGAGTATTCAATCGCTGCATTTCCACCATGGTCGCTGCCCCGGCGCTTGGGGTGAGTGGCGCAGCGGCATCAAGGAGGAGTCGGCGGCCCTAGGCCGCCACGGGGGACAGCCGCGGAGCCAATCACCCCAAGTGCCGGGGCGTACAAGCACCAAGAACCAGCTGAACGAACGCGCAAATGCATTGCTGTCGCAAATCACAAAACGCTCTATAAAATACCATCATGACCACCACCATCGCCATCAAGCAGCACCTCATTGACCCGGTGATTTGCATCCGCTGCAACACCTGCGAGTCGATCTGTCCGGTCAAAGCCATCACGCATGATGACAACAACTACGTGGTCGATGCTGACAAATGCAACCTGTGCATGGCCTGCATTTCGCCCTGCCCTACCGGCTCGATTGACAACTGGCGCACCATGCCGCGCACCAAGGCCTACACGCCTGCCGAGCAACTGACCTGGGAAGATTTGCCCGAGGAGTGGACAGCCGAGCAGCTGGCCCAGGCCGGTGTGACGGGCGATACCGATACGGTTAGCACCCCGCCCGCAGAGAGCACGTCCAGCGTGCAAGTCAGCGCTGAGATGGCCGTCAATACATCCGCTTATGGCTCCACCTTGCCGCCCTGGTCAGCCGCACATGCCTATACCAATCTGCATGGCCCTAAAAATCCCACCACAGCCACGGTCGCAGGCAATGTTCGCGTGACCGAGGTAGGCAAAGAATACGACACCCACCATGTGGTGTTGGACTTTGGCAGCATGCCTTTTCCGGTGCTCGAAGGCCAGTCGATTGGCATATTGCCACCGGGCAATGACGACAAGGGCAAACCGCACCACGCCCGCCAATACTCCATTGCCAGCCCACGCAACGGCGAGCGCGCAGGCTATAACAACCTCTCGCTCACGGTGAAACGTGTATTGGAAGACCACCAAGGCAAACCCGTCAAGGGCGTGGCTTCCAACTATGTGTGCGACCTCAAGGTCGGCGATACGGTGCAAGTGATCGGCCCGTTTGGCAGCAGCTTCCTGATGCCCAACCATCCGCGCTCGAACATCGTGATGATCTGCACAGGCACAGGCAGTGCACCCATGCGCGCCATGACCGAGTGGCGTCGCAGGCTGCGTCAGTCAGGCAAGTTTGAAGGCGGCAAGCTGATGCTGTTTTTTGGCGCCCGCACGCAGGAAGAGCTGCCGTATTTTGGCCCGCTGCAAAGCCTGCCCAAGGACTTCATCGACATCAACTTTGCCTTCTCGCGCACCCCCGGTCAGCCCAAACGCTATGTGCAGGACGCGCTGCGTGAACGCAGCGCTGATGTGAGCGCGCTACTCAAGGACGCCAACACCTTCTTTTATGTGTGTGGCCTCAAGAGCATGGAAGAAGGCGTGATACAGGCGCTGCGCGATGTGGCAGTGCAGGCAGGGCTGCCATGGGACAGTCTGGCAGAGAGCCTGAAAAAAGAAGGCCGCCTGCACTTGGAGACCTACTGAAGCGCTGGCTGCAGCAAGGCCCGCAGACTACTGGGGCACCACACCAGAGCGCTTGACTACAGCAGCGTATCTTGTCAACTCGTCCCTGAAATGCTTTTGCGCCCCTTCAGGGCTGCTGATGTTGATGGTGTTGCCCTGCTTGAACATGGCCTCTTTGACTTCCGGTGTGTTGAACGCGGTGACTAAAGCAGCATGAACGCGCTTTACCTGCTCTGCAGGCAGGCCCTTAGGTCCCACCACAGCAAACCAGCCCTCCACCCCATAACGCGGCAGCCCCGCTTCTGCGCTGCTGGGAATGTCTGGCGCAGCCGCAGAGCGTGCGGCTGAAGCAATGCACAGCGCGCGCAGATTGCCAGACTTGACCTGGCCGAGCACTGCCGGCAATGCACCCACGCCCCAGTCCACCTGACCGCCCACAATGTCCTGCACCATGGGGCTAAAACCGCGGTAGGGAATGTGGGTGGAGAAGGTTCCGCTGGCTTCCTTGAACAGTTCGGCCGCCAGATGCAATATGGTGCCGTTGCCGCTGGATGCGTAGTTGTATTTGCCCGGATTCGCTTTGAGCAGTGCGATGAATTCCTGCAGGTTCTTGGCCGCTACTTTGGGGTTGACCACCAGCACCATCGGCGTAGCACCGATCACCGCAATCGGCGTGATGTCTGCCACCGGGTCAAACGGCACGCTTTTGAGCACGCTCGGGTAGATGACGTGGTTGTTCGACACCATCGACAGTGTCAGCCCATCGGGAGCTGACTTGACCAAAGCCGCCGTGCCCACCACACCGCCTGCGCCGGGCTGGTTGTCCACCACCACCGTCTGGCCCAGCGCCTTGCCAATCTGCACACTGGCCGCGCGCAGGATACCGTCCACGCCCGAGCCTGCGCTGACCGGCAAGATGAATTTCACGGGTTTGTCGCTTTGCGCGAACGCGCTGGGGCTGGCCAATGCCAGCAAGCTGGCGTGATGGAATGTGCGGCGGGTCATCGTCATGAAGGTCTCCTGGCGTAATTTTCGGGGGTTCGGATGCGGGTCACGCAAGTGTTATGCGGTGGCTGTCTTGGAAAGTTGCGCTGCCTGCTGCGCGCTGTAGCCCAAGGACTCCAGCAGCTCCTGGCTGTGCTCGCCTAGTCGGGGCGGCTGCTGGCGCACGCCCATGCGTTGGCCGTCCAGTGTGAAGGGAAACAGTACTGTGTTGGTCTGCGTGCCATCAGGCAATGTCATGGGTGCCAGACCTCCGGTGGCCAGCAGATGCGGATCGTCCACCAGCTCGTGCGGCTTTTTGATGGGGGCATAGGGCAAGCCGTGTTTTTCAAAGAGGCTGCTCAGCTCCTGGGCGCTGTAGCGGGCAAAGCGCTGGCGCAGATCCGCCAGCAGGCGTGGGCGCTCGCGCACGCGGTCGTTGTTGCTGCCGTACAGCGGATCGTTTTTCAGATCGTCCCAGCCAAAGGCATTGCACAGCACCAGCCATTGCTTGTCACTGACAGCGCTGAGAAAAATCTGCTCGCCGTCCTTCACGGTGAACACGTCGTACACCCCCCAGGCAGAGATGCGGTTAGGCATGGGGTCGGCGGGCAGGCCGGTAACTGCGAATTGCATCATGTGCTGCGCCACCAGGAAAATATTGTTCTCGTACAGCGCGGCCTGCACCTCCTGGCCCAGCCCGGTTTTCTCACGCTGCGCCAGTGCCGCCATGGCCGCTATCGCGCCAAACATGCCCCCCATGATGTCGTTCACACTGGAGCCTGCACGCAGTGGCTGCCCCACAGGCCCGGTCATATAGGCCAGGCCCCCCATCATCTGCACCACCTCGTCCAGCGCGGTGCGGTGGTCGTAGGGGCCGGGCAAAAAGCCCTTGAGGGCGATATAGATCAGGCGCGGATTAAGCGTCTTGAGGCTGGAGTAGTCCAGCCCCTGGGCGGCCATGGTTTCGGGGCGGAAATTGTGGCTGACGATATCGGCCGTGGCAATCAGCTTGAGTACCGCCTCGCGGCCTTCCGCGGTTTTGAGGTCCAGCGTGAGCGACTTTTTGTTGCGGTTGAACAGCGGATAAAACCCCGCGCCAGAACCCAACAGATGGCGCGTGTTGTCGCCCTTGGGCGGCTCTACCTTGATCACCTCCGCACCCAGATCGGCAAACAGCATGCCGCAGGTGGGGCCCATCACCATATGGGTGAATTCGACCATGCGCAGGCCGGCGTAGGGTAGATGGTGAGGCTTGTCTTTTGTTTCAGTTGTCATAGTGCCAGGGAAAATTGCGGGGGAAAAGAAAGGACGCAGAGGACGCGAAAGTTACGCGAAGGACGCAAAAAAGAGAAGGAGATAAGGAGCACCAAATTTCTAAATTTTTTTAAAACCTGATTCCAAATTTTGACTTTTATTTTGAATTTTCTTTGCCTTCTTTTGCGTCCTTTGCGTAACTTTCGCGTCCTCTGCGTCCGGTATTTGTCTTCGTCCGGTATTGGTCTTTGTTAGGTATTTATCTTTAAACCAAGCTTAAAGCCATCATTGCGCCGCTGCATACACAAACCCCAAGGGCAGCCCAGCCTCAGCTGTCATGCCATACAAAGGCTCACCCGGCAGGCCAACTTTCAAAGGCTCGCGTGCAGCGATAAGTTTTTCGATGTTGATGCCGGTGCGCACGCCCATGGCTTCCCACATCATTACCAGGTCTTCGGTCACAACATTGCCTGAGGCTCCGGGTGCATGCGGGCAGCCGCCCAGACCTGCCATGGAAGAGTCAAACTCGCGGATGCCTACATCGTAGGCGGCCAGGCAGTTGGCCAGGCCCAGGCCGCGTGTGTTGTGCATATGCGCTGCGCCCACGTGCTGCATGCCCACGGCGGCAACGGCGCGCTTGAACAGGCGGCGCACTTGGGCAGGGTTGGCCATGCCTGTGGTGTCAGCCAGGCCTGACTCGTCTGCGCCAGCGGCAATCACGCTCTCCAGCAGTGCGATCACATCGTCCTCGGGCACCACACCTTGCAGCGTGCAGCCAAAGGCCACGCTGATGCCCGCCTCGATCTTCACCTGTGGTGCCATCTCGTTGCGCAGCGCCACGATATTGCGCACTTCGTCGACCATCTGCTCGCGGGTTTTGCGCACATTGGCGCGTGAGTGCGCCTCGCTGGCCGAGCAGGGGATGGTGATCTTGTGCACGCCGGCAGCCAGCGCAGCTTGCGCGCCCTTGAGGTTGGGCGCCAGGCCCACAATGCTCAAGCCGTCAAAACTGCGCGCGTATTGGGTGATCTCGCTGGCATCCGCCATCTGTGGCAGCAGCTTGGGCGGCACAAACGAGGTGACTTCAATTTCACGCACGCCCGCTGCCACCATGGCCGCCAGCCACTGCTTTTTGTGCGCGGTGGCCATGGTGCGGCTGACCGCCTGCAAACCATCGCGCATGCCCACTTCGGAAATCAAGACATCAATCTCTGGAAAAATCATATGTTCTATCTTGCAGAATTTATTTCTAACCTATAGAATCATAGCCACTACAACCTGTTACGTCAATCACGCCTGCCCTCCATGCCCCGCAAATCTGCCACGGCCTCCATCGCCGAACAAGATGCCGCCCCCGGCGGCGCAGCAGCGGTGGATCGCGCGCTGACCCTGCTGCAGGCTTTTGGCGCAGGCGACCCGCCTTTGAGCCTGGCCACCCTGGCCGAGCGCACGCAGTTGTACAAAAGCACTGCCCTGCGCCTGCTGGCCTCGCTGGAGCATGCCATGCTGGTAGAGCGCCTGGACGATGGCCGCTATGCCCTGGGCCACGGTGTGGCGCGCTTGAACCAGGTGTATTGCGCTTCGTATTCGCTGGAGCGTGTGGTGGTGCCCGAGCTGCGCAAGCTGGTGGAGCTGACCGGCGAGAGCGCGGCCTTTCATGTGCAATGGGGCCATGGCGCCAACGCCCAGCGCGTCAGCCTGCTGCGCGTAGACAGCCCCCAGCCCATCCGCGACCATTACAAAGCAGGCGACATGCTGCCCATGACCGGCGGCGTGGGCGCCAAAGTGCTGATTGCCTTTGGCCCTGACAAAGCACTGGCCAAGGCGCAAAGCGACCAGAAGCTGCTGCAAACCATCCGCGCGCGCGGCTACCATGCCGCCGTGGGCGACCGCGACCCCGAGGTGGCAGGCATCAGCGCCCCGGTGTTCAAGGCCGAGGGGCAGGCCCGCGCGCTGGCAGGCTCGCTGATCCTCACCATGCCCGCCAACCGCTACAACAGCGCCCATATTCCGCTGGTGGTGGCAGCTGCCCAGCGCCTGAGCCAGCAGATGGGCGCGCCATAAGGGGCTGTAACGGCGCTTGATTACCCCAGCTTTAGTTGCGGATTAATAAACTTATCCGAAATTAATAAACGCGGAAGTATCGAATACAGTGGGGAAATGGATAAATCCCTGAGTTCTCGCCCTACCGCGCCCCGTGCCGTGCTGTTTGACGCCTACGGCACGCTGTTTGACGTGTACAGCGTGGCGCTGCTGGCCGAGCAGCTGTTTCCGGGCCACGGACAGGCGCTGTCTGTGCTGTGGCGTGACAAGCAGATCGAATACACCCGCCTGGTCACTACCTCCAACCACGGCGCGCACTACCTGCCCTTTTGGCAGCTGACCGAGGCTGCATTGCAGTTTGCTATTAAAAAAATAGCTGCTCCCGCGATATTCCAGAGCTCTGGCGGCCCATTGAATACTGAAAACACGGCCCAGGCAGTGCGCCAGCTGATGAACCAGTACCGCCACCTGAGCGCTTTTCCGGAAAATACCGAAGTGCTGCAGGCCCTGAAAACCAAAGGCCTTCCCACCGGCATCCTCAGCAATGGCGACCCCGCCATGCTGGACGTGGCCGTCAAGTCGGCGGGCCTGGGCGAGCTGTTGAACCACGTGATCAGCGTAGACAGCATCCGCAAATACAAAACCCACCCCGACGCCTACGCGCTGGGCTGCCAGGCCACGGGCCTGCAGGCCAGCCAGATATTGTTTGTCAGCAGCAACAGCTGGGACGCCCTGGCCGCCACCTGGTTTGGCTACCAAACCCTGTGGGTCAACCGCGCTGGCCAGCCATTCGAAGAGCTGGGCACACAGCCTACGCGTGTGGGCACGAGCTTGCGCGATGTTTTGAGTTTTTTTCATTGATTTGTATTTTGAATACCTAATACCGGACGCGAAGGACGCGAAAATTACGCGAAGGACGCAAAAAAGACAAAAAATCAAAATCGAGCTACCGCCTGTTTGCAATTTGATCTCTTCTTTCTTTTTTCTTTTTTCTTTTTTGCGTCCTTCGCGTAACCTTCGCGCCCTTCGCGTCCTGAATTTTTATCCCCCCGAAAGCCCACCATGACCCAAAGAACCCCAGCCCACAGCCTGCAAGTAGCCACCAACTTGTACGACTTCGTCAACAACCAGGTGCTGCCCGGCACCGGCGTGAAGGCCGACAAATTCTGGAAGGGCTTTGATGCGATTGTGCAAAGCCTGGCGCCTAAAAACATCCAGCTGCTGGCCGAGCGCGATCGCCTGCAGACCGAGCTGGACACTTGGCACAAAGCCCACCCTGGCCCCATTGCGAACATGCCTGCCTACCGCAAGTTTCTGGAAAAAATTGGCTACCTGGTACCTGAGCCCAAGGGCGTCAAAGCCACTACAGCCAAAGTAGATGCCGAGCTAGCCACCCAGGCGGGTCCGCAGCTGGTGGTGCCCATCCTCAACGCCCGCTACGCGCTCAACGCGGCCAACGCGCGCTGGGGCAGCCTGTATGACGCACTGTACGGCACTGACGTGATCAGCGAGGCCAACGGCTGCGAGCGCGCAGGCGCTTACAACCCCAAGCGCGGCGCCAAGGTTATCGAATACGCCCGCTATGTGCTGGACCGCACCGCGCCGCTGAAAAAAGGCTCGCATATTGACAGCACGGGCTACAGCGTCAAGGGCGGCAAGCTGGTGATCACGCTCAAGGGCGGCAGCACCACGGGCCTGCAGGACGCCAAGCAGTTCATCGGCTACCAAGGCGATGCCAAGTTTCCCAAGTCGGTGCTGCTGCAGCACAACGGCCTGCATCTGGACATCCAGATCAACCGCGCCACACCGATTGGTGCCAGCGATGCCGCAGGCGTGAGCGATCTGGTGGTGGAAGCTGCGCTGTCTACCATCCTCGATCTGGAGGACTCGGTGGCCGTGGTGGACGCGGACGACAAAGTGCTGGCCTACAGCAACTGGCTGGGCATCCTGAAGGGCACGCTGACCGAGAGCGTGACCAAGGGCGACAAAACCTTCACCCGCGGGCTCAATGCTGACCGCGAATACACCTCGGCCGCAGGCAAAGCCATCAAGCTGCACGGCCGCTCGCTGATGTTCCTGCGCAATGTGGGCCATTTGATGACCAACCCGGCCATCACCTACACCGCCAAAGACGGATCGACGAAAGAAATTCCCGAAGGCATCATGGACGCGGTGATCACCACCACGATTGCCCTGCACGACCTGCGCGGCAACGGCGCCAAAGGCATCCGCAACTCGCGCAAAGGCAGCGTCTATATCGTCAAACCCAAAATGCACGGCCCGTTTGAGGTGGCTTTTGCCAGCGAACTGTTTGGCAAAGTAGAAAAGCTGCTGGGCCTGAAAGAAAACACCGTCAAGCTTGGCATCATGGATGAAGAGCGCCGCACCAGCGCCAACCTGAAGGCCTGCATTGCCGCGGCCAGCGCGCGTGTGGCCTTTATCAACACCGGCTTTTTGGACCGCACCGGCGACGAGATGCACACCGCCATGCAGGCTGGCCCTATGATCCGCAAAGGCGACATGAAGACCAGCACCTGGATTGCGGCCTATGAGAAGAACAACGTGCTGGTCGGCCTGGGCTGCGGCCTGCGCGGCAAGGCGCAGATCGGCAAAGGCATGTGGGCCATGCCCGACCTGATGGCTGACATGCTGAAACAGAAAATCGGCCACCCCCTGGCTGGTGCCAACACCGCCTGGGTGCCCAGCCCCACCGCCGCCACGCTGCACGCCATGCACTACCACCAGGTCAAAGTCAGCGATGTGCAAAAGCAGATCGAAAAGGCTGCAGCCAAGGTCAAAGGCCAGCGCGACATCACGCTCAACGCCTTGCTGCAAATCCCCGTGACGGCCACACCCAACTGGAGCGCTGCCGACAAACAGCAGGAACTCGACAACAACGCCCAGGGCATCCTGGGCTATGTGGTGCGCTGGATCGACCAGGGCGTCGGCTGCAGCAAGGTGCCCGACATCCACAACGTCGGCCTCATGGAAGACCGCGCCACCCTGCGCATCAGCAGCCAGCACATCGCCAACTGGCTGCACCACGGCGTGGTCTCGCGCAAGCAAGTGGAAGAAACCTTCCAGCGCATGGCCGGTGTGGTGGACAAGCAAAACGCAGGCGACGCGCTGTACCAAAACATGGCGGGTAACTTTGCGACCTCTGCGGCGTACAAAGCAGCGACGGATTTGGTGTTCAAAGGGCTGGAGCAGCCCAGTGGCTACACCGAGCCGCTGTTGCATGCCTGGCGCTTGAAAGTAAAAGCGGCTTGATACTCGCTACGTAAAACAAAACGCCTTGATGTTCAAGGCGTTTTTTTATGGCCGATGCTGTTCCAGCAAAGACTCCACCGAAATTTCCAGCATCTCAACCAACTCCGGGTCCATGAACTTGTATTCATCCGGGATGTCCAGTACGTGAATGGGTTTGTAGTCCAACAAGCGGGCAAACTCTGCCTTGATGCGGGATTTGTGCTTGTCTTCCATCACCATAATAACGTCAGCCCACTGAACATCAGCTGCTGAAATCGTATGCCTGGCATGGGAACTCGTCCCCGCAGACCGCGCCAGCACACGCGTATCTTTTCGCCACACCTGCTCAGCAGTCGGGCTGCGCCATTGGTTGCGGCTGCAGACGAAAAGTAATTTGATTTTTTCCTGCATGCCAATCACCACATAAATAGGCAACATTACCAGATATGTCTTTTGTCATGTGCTCTAGACACCCTAGAACGCCAGGTTAGTATGCAACTCTGCAGGACCAGTTTGCACAGTTTTTCGGATTCGACATTCAATGGAACTAAATTACGCTTTGACATCCTGCAGACGTTAGACAGGGGATGATGCGGTTAATGGAATATTTACAACTAGTTAGTTAAACTATTCACCATATCAGAATACTTCAACTGCCTGTGCAGACCGATGGCTTGGACATAAGCTGTTCACGCTCTAAAATTAACAAAATTCACACTGCAGAGACATACCATGCGCCACGCCCTTACCTCCCTCGCCCTTGCCACCACCCTGCTTGCAGGCTGCGGCACCAATGTGGTTAACCCTGTCACCGGCCAGGCCGAGCGCTCGGTGATGAGTGAGGCGCAGGAGATCAGTGAGGGCAAGAAGGCGCATGAGGAGGTGCTCAAGGAGTATCCGCCGCTGAACAATCCCAAGCTGCAGGCCTATGTGAACGAGATTGGGCAGCGGCTGGCCAAGCAGTCGCAGCGGGCGAATCTGGTGTGGACGTTTACTGTGTTGGACAGCCCGGAGATCAACGCCTTTGCGCTGCCCGGCGGCTATGTGTATGTGACGCGCGGCATCATGGCCTATATGGAGAGCGAGGCCGACCTGGCGGGCGTGATTGGCCACGAGATTGGCCATGTGACGGCGCGCCATGGGGCGCAGCGCGCCACGCGCCAGCAGACCGCGGGCATTGGTGTGTTGGCTGCGACGGTTTTTGGTGCCATTCTGGAGGCCAAGGGCGTGGGTGGCGCAGGCGAGATGATTGGCGGCGTGGCGCAAAACGCTGCCGCTGGCTACGTGGCCAAGTACGGCCGTGAGCAGGAGCTGCAGGCCGACGGCCTGGGCGCGGAATATCTCTCGCGCGTGCAGCTGGACCCGCGCAACATGATTGACGTGATCAATGTACTGAAAAACCAGGAGCGCTTTGCCGCCGACCTGGCCAAGGCCGAGGGCCGCCCCGCGCCTGCGCAAAACAGCTGGCTGGCATCGCACCCCAGCAACGACCAGCGCCTGGAGACCATCACCAAGCTGGCTGCGCAATACAAAAGCGCTGCGCCCTACCAGGACGAAGGCCGCGCGCGCTATCTGCAGATGATGGAGGGCGTGGCCTTTGGCGAGAGCGCAGACCAGGGCCTCACGCGCGGCCGCAACTTCTACCACCAGGGCCTGAACATTGCGCTGACTGCGCCGCAGGGCTGGAAGATCATCAACGAAGCAGAGCAGCTGACCGTGATGAACGCCGGACGCGACGCCGGGCTGCGCCTGCTGCCCGTGCCGCCCAAGGCAGGCAAGACGCATGAGGAGATCATCCGCAATGCTGTAAAGCCCGACTCGGGCCGCAGCGAGGCGCGCTCACTCAATGGCCTAAACGCCACCCACTTTGTCGGCACGCAAACCAGCCAGAACGGCCAGCGCCAGAACATCGAGCTGACCGTGGTGACTGGCACCGACGGCAGCAACTACGCCATGATGTATTTGGCCAAGGACGCCGCTACGCTGCAAAACAACCGCGCCCAGATGCTGGAGGCAGAGCGCAGCTTTCGCCCGATGAGCGCGGCTGACAAGTCCGCTGCCAAGCCCTGGCTGCTCAAGACCACGGCCATGCCGCGCGGCGGCTTTGCCGAGCTGGCCCGCAGCTCGCCACTGGCCAATGCCGAGCAGCAGCTCAAGCTGATCAACGGCGTGTATGCAGGCGGTGAGATCAAAGTGGGCACACCGATAAAAATTGTGGTGCAGTAAGGCAGTGCCTTGGCTGTCTCCATGCCAAGGCGTTGACGACATCGCAGTGAAAGACACGCAGGTATTTGGCTGCTAGGTCTGCCCTAGTAGTAGCGATATCTGTTACAAATTAAACCGCCCATCAAGGCCCCGCATGGCGCCTTGCACAGGGCCTGCTCGCTTGCCTGCGCCCGTGCTGTCTGTTATGGTCAATTCTTCTCAATACACCCCAGGAGCTCTTACCATGTCCGTCGCCAAAGTCATTGAAATCACCTCCGGCAGCAAAAAAAGTTTCGAGGATGCCATTGCCGTAGGCATTGCCCGCGCTAGTGAAACTATTGCCGATATTCAAGGCGCATGGGTGCAGGACCAGAAGGTGGTGGTCAGTAAAGGCAAAGTGACTGAGTACCGCGTGAGCCTGAAAGTCACCTTTGTACTGGCGGGCAAGAAGAAGTAATTTGCTATTATTTATATAGCTGCTCCCGCGATATTTTATTGGCCTGCAGGCCGATTTCTCTTATAAATTAGCCTGCGCTAGCGGATATCCGGCGCGTTGGGCAGCCCGTTAGCACGCGGCTGGCCCTCAGTCAGCGGGAAATGTGCCACCAGCAGCGCAGACACCTCCTGCAGCGCCTGTGTGAGGCCTTCTTCAAAGCGCTGGGCTTTAAGCGCAGCGGCTAAGTGCGCTGTGATGGCCTGCCACTGCGCGGCGCTAACCTTGCTGTTAAGCCCACGGTCAGCCACCAGCTCGATAGCGCGCTCGGCCAGCAGCAGATAGATCAGCACGCCGTTGTTGTGCTCGGTGTCCCACACGCGCAGCTTGCCAAACATCGCAATGGCGCGCTCGCGCGGCGTGGCGTCACGCCACAGGTAGCTACTGGGCATGCCCGCTTCGATGCAGATGCGCACCTCGCCCGTGTGCCGCGCCTCCGACGCGCTGACGTAGCCCTCCAGACGCTTGAGCAGCTCGGGCGGCACGGCGCGGCGCGTGTCGGCGTCGTCCATCCAGCGGTGGCGCAGCACGCGCAGGGCGCGCGCCCACCAGCTGCGCGGACGTGGGTGTATCAACACATCAGTCACCACCACCTCCAAAATCGCCACTGGCGCCACCGCCACCAAAATCACCACCGCCACCCGAGCTGAAGCCTCCGCCGCCGCCTGACCAGCCGCCACCATCGCCCCCACCAAAGCCCCCGGTAGACCAGCCGCCGCCATCATGGCCTCGGTGGTAGCCACGCCGCCCCGTGACCGCACGGCCCACGCTGGACATCAGCGTAAACAGCAGTGCCACCACAAAGGCCAGCGCTGCCAGCGCCACACTGGCCGTGACAAAAAACGCCAGGCCACCCACCGCGCCACCGGTGAGCACCGCGCCCAGCTTGTTGCCAAAAATGCTTTTGGCCACCGCACCGCCAATGGGCACGGCAAACAGCAAAAAGATGGCCATGTCCATCCACTGGAAGCCTTCGCCCAAAGTGTTCAGCCCGCCCGACGGGGCCTGCGAAGGGGGCAGGTTTTCGCCGTCAATACGCTGTGCAATCTGTTCCACCGCGTTCGCCAGGCCGCTGGCATAGTCGCCTTTGCGCAGGCTGGGCACCAGGGCCTCGTCAATGATCTGTTTGGCCGCCAGGTCGGGCACGGCGCCCTCCAGGGTTTTGGCCACTTCGATGCGTACCTTGCCATCGCGCTGGGCCACGATCAGCAGCAGCCCGTCGCCCACGCCTTTGCGGCCAATCTTCCACACATTGGCTACGCGGTTGGCGTAGCTGGCGATGTCTTCGGGCTGCGTGGTGGGCACCATCAACAGCACCACCTGGCTGCCCTTGCGCTGCTCCAGCGCCGCCAGCTTGGCCTCCAGACCTTGCAGTGCTGCGGCGTCCAACTTGCCTGTGGTGTCAATCACGCGCGCCGTCAGCGCGGGGATGGGCTGCAGATCCTGCGCCTGCACAGCCGTGCCCAAGCCCAGCCATGCGCAGCACAGCCAGACCATAGACACTATTAATTTCATAGCTGCTCCCGCGATATTCTATTGGGCTAGCGGCTTATTTTGTATATAAAAATTTACTTTTTCTCGAAGCTCACGGTCGGTGGCGCGCTGATCTGTGCTTCGTTGGCCACAGTGAACTGCGGTTTCTCGCTGTATTTGAAAACCATGGCCGTCAGGTTGGTTGGAAAGCTGCGGGCCAGCACGTTGTATTCGGCAATGGTCTTGATATAGCGGTCGCGCGCCACGGCAATGCGGTTTTCAGTGCCTTCCAGCTGCACGCGCAGGTCGCGAAAGCCCTGGTTGGCCTTGAGGTTGGGGTAGTTCTCGCTCACGGCCAGCAGGCGGCTGAGCGCGCTGCCCAGCTGGTTTTGCGCGTCCTGAAAGCGTTTGAAGGCCTCGGGGTTGTTCAGCGTCTCGGGTGTCACCTGGATGGAGGTGGCCTTGGCGCGCGCCTCCACCACCTTGGTCAGCGTGTCCTGCTCGAAATTGGCTTCGCCCTTGACGGTGTTGACGATGTTGGGGATCAGGTCAGCGCGGCGCTGGTATTGGTTGAGCACATCGCTCCAGGCGGCCTTGGTCTGTTCGTCCAGACGCTGAAAATCGTTGTAGCCGCAGCCCGTCAGCAGCGCGCTGGCGGCTAAGATCAGCGTAGCAAAAGTTGTTTTCATGTTCAGCATTCCCACTCCTTTGTATAAAACCCCTGCGGGGCGAGTTATCCATTCAACCTACACATTAGCATAGATCGATGCCCGTCTCGGTAAATCAAGCCCTCGCTGCCGCACAAGCACAGCCCATGCCGCCACCGGCAAAGGCGCGGCTGCTGATTGCCGGGGCCACCGGGGTGCTGGGCAACGCGGTGCTGCGCCGCCTGGTGGGCATGCAGCGCTACGGCCATGCCAGCGTGCTGGCGCGTGAGCCGATCGGCCAGGGCATGCGCCAGGTCAGCGTGCAGCTGGTCAGCGGCCCGGTGGGCCAGTGGCCTGCGCTGGCTGGAGCGCAGCGCGCGGACTGCGCGATTGTGATGTTTGACCCGCCGCGCATGTTCTATGACCGCGAGCGTGCGCTGTGGACCCCGGCGCCCGAGCAGCTGGCTGCGCTGGGCCAGTGGCTGCACGCCAGCGGCGTGCGCACGCTGGCCGTGGTGCTGCCGCACGCCCAGGGCACCTTGCCCGAGGCGCTCAAGCGCGGCCTGGCTGGCCTGGACGAGCAGGCACTGGCAACGGCAGGTTTTGACAGGCTGCTGATTGTGCGCAGCGCACAAAAGCCCGCTGCGCAAACGCAGCGCGCTGTGCTGGACAGGCTGGCAGCATGGATGCTGGGCATAGCCAGCTTCATGGTGCCCAGCAGCGAGCAGCCCGTGCGCCCGAGCAAAGTGGCCGAGCTGGTGGACATCGCGCTGCAGCATCTGCCTGTGGGCACCTGGGTGGCAGCGCCCGAGCTGGTGTGGCGCGCCTCGCAGGGTGATGCAGCGCATACACGTGCGGTGGTGCAGGCCTGGCTGGGCGGCCACGGCAGCAACAGCGTGCAGAGCTAGCGCGGCTAGCTTGGCCGCTTAAGCAGCAGGCCCGGGCGCATTCAGCGCATCTGCTCTGCCACCCACACACTCACTTGTTTGACCGCATCGTCCGTAGCCAGTGTGAGCGCACGCACGCCGCCTGCGGCATCAGCACTGGGCGCAGGCGCGCGCGCGCTGACCACGCGCTGGGCCACCAGGCGGTTGCCATTGAACAGGCTGGCCTGCAGGCGTACCACGCCGCTGCTGCTGGCAGGTGCGTCAAACAGCTGGCTGAATTCATCAAGCTCAACCCTGAGCAGCCACAGCGCAGCGCCATCCACAGGCGCCACCACAGGCCCGCGCTGGCTCAGCGCATCGCGCAGGCGCAGGCGCACCAGCTGGGCCGGCGGCATGCTCCAGCGGGCCAACGCATAGGGGCGCAGCTGCTGCGCATCGGCATAGCCCAGGCGGTAGACCACGGCGGCGCCTTCCAGCGCAGGCGGGGCTTCGACATCGGCCAGCGCCAGCGCGGTGGGCGATGGCGCAACGCCGGATGCAGCACCGGGCGCGGCAGTGGACGCAGCAGCGCTTGGCGCGCTGGCCTGTGCGGGGCCAAAGTCATACACCGCCTTGGCCACAGGCGCCTGGGGCGTGGCGCAGGCTACCAGCAGCCACGCCATCAGCGCGTAACCCAGCCATGCTGCACCGCGCGATGCGCCCTGCGACGTGATGTTCGAGGTCATGTGTGACGCCGTAGGTGAGGCCTTGTGCGACCCCATGACAGCGCCTGCAGTGCGCTCAGAAGCCCATTTTTTAGAGGAAAAAAGGCCTGCAGCCCAATAGAATATCGCGGGAGCAGCTATTATTTTAAGAGCATTAAGAGGAAATATTCTGTGCATGAACCCTCCTATTTGGCCTGGGGCGTGGTCGCCGCCGGGGCCACAAAGCCCGGCTCGCCGGGGCCGGGCGGCGCGCTGCCGTTGCCATAGATCAGGCTTTGCGGGTTCTCGCCCAGGTTGCCAAACACGCGGTCAATATTGCGTGCGCTTTTGGCGGTGTCGTCGGTGGCGCGGCCCAGGCGCGGCAGCAGGTTGGCGTTGAGCGCCTGCGCGCTTTGCGCCAGCGCCGCGCTGCCCTGGCCCACTTGGTCCAGCATGCCGCCCTGCTCGGTGATTTTGCTGCCCAGCGCCGTCACGGCAGTGGCTGCTGCGCTGGCTGCGCGTGTGGTCTCCTGCGCGGTTTTGTTGAACTCTGCTGCCGTGCTCTGCAAGGCCACCATGGTGCCGCGCGTGTCCTTGACCAGGGCCGGAATGTTCACACGCTGCGGGCCAAACTGTGCATCCGCAATGGTCTGCATGCGCTGCGCCATGGCGCCGATCTGCGCTGCACTCTGGCCAAAGGACTGCACCGCGCCCATCAGGGCTTTCTGATTGTCTGGCGACAGCAGCTTGTTGATCTGCTTGGAGGTGTCTTCCATATCCATCAGCAGCTTGGTGCCCTGGTCGGACAGGCTGGAGAACAGGCTGGGCTTGAGCGCAATGCGCGTAGGTTCAAAGCGGCTGGTGGTCAGCGGCTCCAGCGACTCGCCTTGATCGTCCAGCTGCACATAGGCCAGGCCGGTGACGCCCTGAAAACCCAGCGTGGCAAAGGTGGACTTGGTCAGCGGCGCATTGCTGTTGACCGACAGGCGCACCAGCACATTGCCTTTGACCTGGGGGTCAAAGTCGATCTTCTCCACCTTGCCCACCGCAATGCCGCGGTAGCGCACGATGGCCTGCTCGGCCAGGCCGGTGACCGATTCGTTGGTGGACACCTCATACACATCACGCAGTGTGGTGTCGCGCGCCAGCCAGGCCGCCAGCGTAATCAGCAGGGTGGCTACCAAAAGCACAAACGCGCCAGCGGCCAGGGCATGAGATTTATTTTCCATAGTCAACTCTCCAGTGAAGGATCATCCGATGCATCAGTGTGCCACCTGCACAGGTAGGCTGTGTAACAGCGCTGCAGCACGTTGGCCACGCCCACCCAGGAAAAACCGCTCGATGAACGGATGCACAAACCTTACCACTTCCTGCGGTGTGCCGGTGGTGATCACCTTCTGGTCGGCCAGCACTGCCACGCGTGTGGACAGTTCGAACAACGTGTCCAGATCGTGCGTCACCATCACCACAGTAAGGCCCAGCTCCTGGTGCAGGCTACGCAGCAGGGCGCAGAAGCCATCGGCGCTTTCAGGGTCCAGGCCCGCGGTGGGCTCGTCCAGCAGCAGCAAGGGCGGGTCCATGATCAGCGCGCGCGCCAGTGCCACGCGCTTGACCATGCCACCCGACAGATCGGACGGCATTTTGCGGGCATCTTTAGGCTGCAGTCCCACCATCTGCAGCTTGACCAACGCTGCATCGTAGATCACATCATCAGGCAGGGTTTTAAGCTCGCGCAGCGCGAAAGCGATGTTGTCCAGCACGCTGAAGGCCGAGAACAGCGCGCCGTGCTGAAACAGCATACCCACCTTGCTGGCCGCGCCGCGCGTGCTCAGCGCGCCCACCGGCTCGCCCAATACCGTGACCTGGCCGCGCGCAGGTGTCTGCAGGCCCAGGATCTGGCGCAGCAGCGTGGTCTTGCCGGTGCCCGAGCCGCCCACCAGCGAGACCACCTCGCCGCGGCGGATGGTCAGGTCCAGGTCTTTATGGATCACAAACTCTGCAGGCGGCGCGCCAAACACCGTCCACAGCTTGGAGACCTCGACCACTGCAGGTGCCATATCGCTCATACGCCGACGTCCTTGAAGACAATGGCAAACAGCGCGTCCACCAAGATCACCACCGTGATCGAGGTGACCACCGAGGCCGTGGTGCCCTGGCCCAGGCTTTCGGTGTTGGGCTGCACACGCAGGCCAAAGTGGCAGCCTATCAGCGCGATCAGGAGGCCAAACACCACGGTTTTGCTCAGTGCCAGCGTCAGATTGGCCAGTTGCACCGCGCCGGGCAGTGCATTGATGAAAAAGCGTGGCGTGATGCCCAGCGCCACGTCCGCAGCCAGCATGCCGCCCAACAGCGCGGCCACCGTGGTCCACACACTGATCAGCGGCATGGCCAGCGCCAGCGCCAGCGCGCGCGGCATGACCAGGCGATAGCCATGCGGTATGCCCATCACGCGCATGGCATCCAACTCTTCGGTCACACGCATCACACCAATCTGCGCCGTGATGGCCGAGCCCGAGCGCCCGGCGATCAGGAGGGCCGCCAGCATCGGCCCGAGTTCGCGCACCAGAGACACGCCTAGCAAATCGACAATGAATGCGTCAGCCCCAAACTGCTTGAGCTGCTGCGCGCTCAGGTACGCCAGCACCACACCAATCAAAAACCCCACCAGCGCCGTGATCGGCAGCGCAGTGGCACCGAAGTGGTACATATGGCCCGACACATCGCGCCACGGGCCGTAGCGCGGGCTTTTCATCAGCTGCCACACATCCAGCAGCAGTTGCCCCAGCAGCTGGGTAAAGTCCCGCAGATGGGACAGCGCCTGCAGCGTGAACTCGCCCAAAGCCAGGTAGCGCTGGCGCAGCGTGGGCGCGCTGGCTACCGGCGCTGTGGTGGTGAACTGGGCTACATGCTCCAGCACGGCACGCGCACTGGGCTGCATCTGCAGCTTTGCCGGCCAGCTGCCACCCCAATGCTTCCACAGCAGCTGCGCGCCGATATGGTCCAGCTGCTGCACACCGCGCAAGTCCCACAGCACCCATTCGGCTTTGACCGCGCCCTGCTGATCTTGCGCGCGTGCCAGGCTGGTCTGCACAGCCGCATACTGCACCTCGTCGGCCAGCACGGCCGATGTCCAATGCCCCAGCACCGTGCAGCATAGGCCTTCAGGTGTGCTGTCTGTGCGAATGTAGGCGAGGTCTGCTTGCATGGAAGATGAAACGGTTGACCTATGGTAACGCGTTCACGTAACGCAAGCTTAACAAACCGTGACGTACGGTGGCACGCCTGCTGGCTCAGGCCGCACACTGTAAAACCAGCACCGTGGCTGTTGCGTGCTAGCGCCCGCCGTCGCCTACCAGCGCATAGGGTGCCCAGAAGGCAGGGTGGGTGTATTGCGGTTTGGCCATGACCTGCAGCATCGCCTGGCGCAGGCTCTCGGCTTTGGGGGCCTGGGGATTTTTCGTGTAGTGCTCAAAGGTGGCTGTGGTCAGCAAGGTGGCCGAGGCACTTTCAACCGACCAGTGGGTGACCAGCAGGCTGCGGCTGCCCGCGTAGAAAAAGCCGCGCGCCAGGCCGCTTAGCGCTTCTTCGGCTCGGCCGTCAGCTGCGGCCGTATTGCAGGCTGACAGCACCACCCAGTCAGCATTGAGCTTGAGGGTGAGCACGTCTTCCAGTGTAAGCAAGGGAGCCAGCGGGTCGGCACTGCCTGCCACTGCTGTCAGGGCCAGCGCAGGCTGGTTCAGCTGAGGCAGATCGCCGGCCATCAGGCCATGGGTGGCGAAAGCGATGACCCGTTTGCGCGCCAGCATGCCGCTGCTGCTGGCGGCCAGCACGCTATCGCGCGTGGCGCGCTGGCCCAGCAGCACATCGCGCTGCATGTCGGCAGAAAGAATTTTGGCCATCGCCTGCAGTTCGTCGCGCGTGTCGGGCAACTGTGGCATGTCGCTGTAGCGCAGTGCCGATGGCGCACTGCTTCGGGTGTCGACTGCGGCCTCCAGGTCCACCAGGCGGCTACCGCGCTGAATATTCACATTGCGCGCCTGGCTGCTGGCTGCCGCGCTCTGGGCGCTGAACACCGGGTCGCCCCAGCCCGCAAAGGCCTCGCTGGCTGAACGCGACTTGGCAATGGTCTTGATCGCGCTCCAGGCCGACAGGCTGGGCACCTGGGTGATAGCCGCTTGGGCGATCAACCAAGGTGCCTTGGCATCGTAGCCCGCGCCGCTGGCCGTGTGCAGCACGGCAAAAGGCAGTTGGCTGAGCGCTCCCCCAGCTGCGATGATGAGCTGGCTTTTGCCCTTCCAGGCGGCTTCCACTGGCGCCAATAGCTTGCTGTAGAGCTCAAACGCGGCCTCGCTGTCGTATTGTTTGGGGGCGCGGCTCATGGTGCCCAGGTCCAGATGCTCGCGGATGCGCACCACCAGCTGCGTGATGTCTTTGTCGGTCAGCGCGGCGCGCACAAAGCGTGCAGGCCGGTCGCTGGCCACGGCCCACACATAGACCGCGTCCTGCGTGGGCAGCAGCATGAGCATGGCCTGCGTTGCGTCCAGCTGCTGGGCGATGGTCTGCACGTTGGGTGGCGCAGGTCGCACGAGGCGGTCGTAGTCTGGAAACTGCGACTTGATCTGCGACTGCAGCTGGCTGCGCTGGCCCTGCAGCTGGGCTATGCGCTCGCGCATCTGCCGCGCCACGTCGGGCAGGGGCGAGCTGGCTGCGCCCGCATCCCCCGACAGATAGCTGCGCAGCGCGGCGATTTCGTTCTTGGCGTCCTGCTCCTGGCGCACCACACTGGCCAGCGCGGGGGTGTTAAGCGCAGAGCGCACGGCCGCATCGGCCAGCGCGTCCTGCACCACGCTGCTGCGCACCCAGTCTGCGGGCCCCATGGCTTGGGTGGGGTCCTGGCCACTGGTGGTGCTGACCGCTTCCAGATAGGCAGCAAACACCATGTCGCGGATTTCCTTGCGGATACCCAGATTCTCCGAGTAGTCTGCATTGAACGGTGCCATGTAGTCGCGCACTGCAGCGCTCAGCAAGGGCAGGGCTTTGGCGCGGTTGTCGGCGCTGCCCGAGCGCCACAGTGCTGCGCCTTGCATGCCCGTGGCCTGAGCGATAAAAAAATGGCTGTCTTCATAGATGCTTTTCAAGCCCTGTGCCTGGCGCTCAAACAGCGGCGCAGCTTCGGCAAAGCGCTGGTTGCCGAAATAGACAAGGGCACGTTCAAAGCGGAACTGCACGCGGTTTTTACGCTGTGTATCGTTGCCTGCTAGCGTATCCAGGCGCTTTAGTTCCTGGTCGGCAACCTGCCATTTCTTTTGCCCGATCAGGGCTGTCAACAAGCTCTGTACTCTATTGCTTCGTGCGCTCGTTAGCGCGTCCCAGCCCAGCTTCTCCAGCACGTTGTCTGACTTGCGCAGCAGTTGCTCTGCTGCCACAAACTCGCGCTGAGAAAACCGCAAGTTACCTGCGGTGGCATAGATGCCCGACAGATAGCTGGGGGGCAGCTCCACCTCGCGCGAGAGGCGAATGTACTCAGCCAAGGTCAGCTCTGCTTCCTGCAAGCGGCCCGCAAGGCGATATGCTTGGAGCAGGCGCGCCATGATCTGTGCGGTTGTAGCATACACATAAGTTCTAGAGTTGCTCTGAGGTCTGAGCAGGCTTTGCGCCTTGCGGATATGTTGTTCGGCTTTTTCAGCCGCTGCAATAGCGGGCTGGACCTTGCCTTGCCTGGTCTCGAGCTGCGACAGACAGAGTTCGGCGCGTGCCTGACCGCGCGCTATTGTCAGTCGAGCCACATCGTTGCTAACATTTGACAATACATCAAGCGCTCTGACTTGTACCTCTGCCATCAGTTTTCTACTTTCAGTCAACCGGTTCTGGTTGAGCAGGTCACAGCCTGCAGATGCGGCATACAAAATACCTACTGAAGGCGAGGCCGCTGCCATCGCTTGGCGCATCCACTCGTTACCCTCTTGTATTTCGCCTTTTTTCAACAGCTCACGTGCCAGGTTGTTCTTGAATACAGCATCAGGCAACGCGCTGGTAGCTTGCCTGAGCACGACAATGCGTTGGGCGTCATCAAACAGTTGCGCCGCCGCCGCGTCTTTGTCTAAGAAGTAGCGTCGCAATTGATTAGGAGATGCATTGCTTGGTACGGGTTGGGCCAGCACCTGCCGCAGCCTCTGCTCCTGGGCTGGGTCGATTCGCTTAAAGCCCTGCTCGATATCGTCCTCGACCTCTGCATGGACCAGCGGAACTGCCAGCGCCATCAAGGCCAGGCAAGCCAAGCCTTGCCGCGCCATCGTCAGAATTTTTTGCATCACCGAGTTTCTCCTACGCTGAGCGTCCAGCCTATTGGCACCTGCTGTTTAGCAAGACGTTTATCGCCACACATTATCCAAGGCACTCTGCGCCGCGCCTATCACCAATTCCTGTGATCTTGCAGCCGCATACACAAAGCACAGGGTGCACTGCAGCGAGACTTTGTCCGCAATCACCAGGCCGCGCGACTGAGACTCGTGCATGGCAATCGAATCGCGCACCAGACTCAGGCCCACGCCCGAGCGCACCAGATCAAGCATGGAGGCCTCCTGGTCCACCAGCGCCGCGCGCTTGGGCACGACACCTAGCGGGTCCAGCTCGGCAGCCAGCAGGCGGTGATGGGCTGAGGCAGCGGGCGTGGTGATCCAGGGCAGTGCGGCCAGAGCGCGCCAGTCGCGGCCCTGCACCTGGGGGCCCCAGCCCGCAGGGGCCAGCACACGGTAGGTGAACCGGGTCAAGGTAATTGCTATTAATTCAATAGCTGCTCCCGCGATATTTGATTGGGCTGTGAGCCGATGGGGCTTTAAATCCGAGCTGGGTATCTCCTGTGCGGTGGCCAGGTAGAAGCCTACATCCAGCGCACCGACTGCCAGCTGGGCCAGCACATCGCCGCTCATGCCCTGGCGCAGTTCGGTGTCGATTTGCGGGGCAGACTCGACCAGCTGCTTGAGAAACTCGCCCAGGCGGGTGAACTCGGGGTCCAAAATCGTGCCGACCCTCAGCGTGCCACGCAGGGTGCTGCGCAGAGAGCGGGCAGACTGGCCAAAATCCTGCAGGGCCGCCAGCACCTTTTCAGCCTGTGGCAGCAAAGCTGCGCCATCGCGCGTGAGGGCCAGGCCTTTAGGGGTGCGGGTAAACAGCTGCAGGGCGCTGCGCTCCTGCAGGGCCTTTATTTGCAGGCTCACCGCTGGCTGGGTCAGGTGCAGGCGCAGGGCCGCGCGCGAGACGCTGCCCTCACGCGCCACGGCGCAAAACGCCTTGAGGCTGGCAATATCATGGTGGTCGGCAGCCGGTGTGGGTGAAAGAGACATACCTTGCAGTATAAATCCAGCTTATATGCAATGTTTGCGGATTTCATTGGTTTTTAGGCGTTTTGCCCTGCAAAATAGCACTCCTTGTGAAGGATAATCCATGAGTATTACAAATATAGACCATTACATTGACGGCCACGTGAGCGCCAATGCAGCAGGTGCTGCAGGCCGCAGCCAGGACGTCACCAACCCCGCCACCGGCGCAGTCACAGGCCGTGTGGCCCTGGGCTCGGCTGCCGATGTAGACCGTGCCGTCGCTGCCGCGCAGGCCGCCTTCCCCGCCTGGGCAGACGCGCCGCCGCTCAAGCGCGCACGGGTGATGTTCAAGTTTCTGGAGCTTTTGAACCTGCACAAAGATGACCTGGCCCGCATGATCACTGCCGAGCACGGCAAGGTGTTTACCGATGCGCAGGGCGAGGTCACACGCGGCATCGACATTGTCGAATTTGCCACCGGCATTCCGCAGCTGCTCAAAGGTGACTACACCGAGCAGGTCTCCACCGGCATCGACAACTGGACCATGCGCCAGCCACTGGGCGTAGTGGCGGGCATCACGCCGTTTAACTTCCCGGTCATGGTGCCGATGTGGATGTTTCCGGTAGCTATTGCTGCAGGCAACACCTTTGTGCTCAAGCCCAGCCCGATTGACCCCTCGCCTTCGCTGTTCATTGCCGAGCTGCTGAAAAAGGCAGGGCTTCCTGATGGTGTGTTCAACGTGGTGCAAGGTGACAAAGAGGCCGTGGACGCGCTGCTGGTGCACCCCGATGTGAAGGCCGTGTCCTTCGTCGGCTCCACGCCGATTGCCAACTACATCTACGAAACCGGTGCGCACCACGGCAAGCGCGTGCAGGCGCTGGGCGGCGCGAAGAACCACATGGTAGTGATGCCCGATGCCGATTTGGACCAGTCAGTCGACGCGCTGATTGGCGCGGCCTACGGCTCGGCAGGCGAGCGCTGCATGGCGATCAGCGTAGCGGTGCTGGTGGGCGATGTGGCTGACAAAATCATGCCTGCGTTGATCGAGCGCACCAAAGCACTCAAGGTGAAAAACGGCACTAACCTGGATGCAGAGATGGGCCCGATTGTGACCAAGGCCGCGTTCGACCGCATCACGGGCTACATCGGCGTAGGCGAAGCGCAAGGCGCGGACCTGCTGGTTGATGGCCGTCGCTTTGACCAAAAAGAAAAGGGCTGTGAGCAAGGCTACTGGCTGGGCGGCACCCTGTTTGACAAGGTCACGCCCGACATGCGCATCTACAAGGAAGAGATCTTTGGCCCCGTGCTGGCCTGCGTGCGCGTGAAAGACCTGGCCGAAGCAATTGCCCTGATCAATGCCCATGAGTTTGGCAACGGCGTAGCCTGCTTCACGCGCGACGGCAACGTAGCGCGCGAGTTCAGCCGCCGCATCCAGGTGGGTATGGTCGGCATCAACGTGCCGATTCCTGTGCCGATGGCTTGGCATGGCTTTGGCGGCTGGAAGAAGAGCCTGTTTGGCGACATGCATGCCTATGGCGAAGAAGGCGTGCGCTTTTATACCAAGCAAAAATCCATCATGCAGCGCTGGCCCGAGAGCATTAGCAAGGGCGCTGAATTTGTCATGCCAACAAGCAAGTAACGCTTGCCCCCTATGTCGCCTTGCGGCTCCTTCCCCCAAGGGGGACATCGCCAGTGGACCGGCAAAGCCGGATCCACGGCAATTGCTGGCATAAGGCCCTTCTTTCCATAGAGTTTCAGCTATCCATGAGCAACTTGACGTTCGACTACATCATCATCGGCGGCGGCACGGCGGGCTGTCTGCTGGCCAACCGTCTGTCAGCGGACAAGAACAGACGTGTGCTGCTGATTGAGGCAGGCCGGCTGGACAATTACCACTGGATCCATATCCCGGTGGGGTATCTGTATTGCATTGGTAACCCACGTACCGATTGGATGTACAACACCCAGGCCGACAAGGGACTTAATGGCCGCTCGCTGATCTATCCGCGTGGCAAGGTGCTGGGTGGCTGCAGCAGCATCAACGGCATGATCTATATGCGGGGCCAGGCGCGCGACTATGACCATTGGGCGCAGCTGACTGGCGACGACGCATGGCGCTGGAACAACTGCCTGCCAGACTTCATGGCCCATGAAGACCATTATGGTTTTGATGGCAAAAACGCCGATGCCGAGTTTGCCAAATTCCATGCCAAAAATACGCGCAAGCAGCAAGCCAGCAGCAAAGGCCTGGTGGACCGTGGCCTGGGCGGCGAGTGGCGCGTGGAAAAGCAGCGCCTGCGCTGGGATGTGCTCGATGCATTTGCCCAGGCCGCGACCCAGGCAGGCATTCCCGCCACCCAGGACTTCAACCGCGGTGACAACGAGGGCGTGGGCTATTTCGAGGTCAACCAGAAAAGCGGTTTTCGCTGGAACGCGGCCAAGGCTTTTTTACGGCCCCAATGCTATGGACGGCCTAATTTCGAGCAGTGGACTGCGGCCCATGTGACACGGCTGGTCATCGAGAAAACGGCCGACGGCCAGCAGCGCTGCACAGGCGTGCAGGTGTGGAACGGGCAGGAGATGATCACTGCGCTGGCCAACGCCGAGGTCATCCTCAGTGCGGGCAGCATTGGCAGCCCGCAGATTCTGCAGCTCTCAGGCATTGGGCCTGGCGCACTGCTGCAAGAACGTGGCGTGCCGGTGGTGGTGGATGCGCCTGGTGTTGGTGCCAACCTGCAGGACCATCTGCAGATCCGTGCGGTCTACAAGGTGCAGGGCGTTACCACGCTCAACACGCTGGCCCATTCATGGTGGGGTAAAACCAAGATCGGCCTGGAATATCTTTTCAAGCGCAGCGGGCCGATGAGCATGGCGCCCAGCCAGCTCGGGGCCTTTACCCGCAGCAGCCCAGACCAACCTTACCCCAATATTGAATACCATGTGCAGCCACTCAGCCTGGACGCTTTCGGCCAGCCACTGCACAGCTTCCCGGCGTTTACGGCCAGCGTGTGTAACCTCAACCCCACCAGCCGGGGCACGGTTCACATCACCAGCAATCGGTTTGAAGATGCGCCGGCCATTGCGCCCCATTACCTGAGCACTGCCCAAGACCGCAAAGTCGCCGCAGACAGCCTGCGCATGACGCGCAAGATCATCAGCCAAAGCGCGCTGGCACCCTACCAACCGCAGGAATACAAGCCCGGCATCCAGTTTCAAAGCGATGAGGAGCTGGCCCAGCTGGCTGGCGATATTGCCACCACGATTTTCCACCCGGTAGGCACCGCCAAAATGGGCCGCTCAGATGACCCTCTGGCCGTGGTGGACGCCCATCTGCGTGTGCGTGACGGCCATGGCGGCATTGTGCAGGGCCTGCGGGTGGTGGATGCCAGCGTGATGCCCACCATCACCAGCGGCAACACCAACAGCCCTACCCTGATGCTGGCCGAGAAAGCCGCGCGCTGGATTGTGCAGGGCCAATAGACCCCACAGCCTGCTGAACTAAGGCACTACAGGGTTGCCCCCAAAGGGAAAATCCCGATGTTCAGGACAAACTCTGGCTTCTATAGTGAAAATACTTCTGTTCGGCAGTGTCCGAGCGAGAGGGCATGAGGAGACAAAAGATCGCATAGCGCATATCCAGGCTGCTTTGCAGATCGCCAGAAGGCCAACCTAACCGGTTGGCCTTTTGTCTTTATGGCTAGCGCAGCCCGAGTGCGCGTCGCACTAGCTCAGTTCAGCCTGTTCTACAGCAACAACTTTGCGCGAATAGGCGTCCACAATGGCCACTCTGGAAGTAAATGCGCGTGCTTTTTTGGCCAGCTCGGAGGCATCGTGCATGGCCTCCTGTGCTATGCCCAGATTGTCAAAGTTGTAACTGGTATCTGCCGGGCTCGGACTGCTGCTGCGGCTGGAGCGCGTGGAGCGAACGGACAGACTGAAGCGACTGCCCCGGGGGTCACGGCTGGCTGGCAGGCGTGCCACACCAATACCCACGTCTGCCCGAAACTCTCTGGGTGAGCTGCTGTAGGGATTGAGCATATAGGGCGCACGCACGGCAGCAGACAATCGCAGGCCTATCGCACGCAGCAGGCTGGGGCGTTTGACATTTTCGACAATGATGACAAAGCTGTTGTCAGCATAGCGGCCCACTTCCTTGCTCGACCCTGCGCTTTGGCGCACCCGCGCAGCGATGCTGTAGATCACCTGTTCAATCGCGTTGGTGCCCATTTCCAGGCGCAGTTGATTGGCATTGAAAATCTCGACACACACGATGGCTGTTTCCTGCCGGTTACGCCGCGCGCGCCCAATGGTCTGCTCCACACGACGGATCAGTGCAGCGCCCGTCCACAGCTGCGTGAGCAGGTCTTTTTCGCGGTGCATGGACAGTGCGCGGCGCATGCGCACAAACTCTGAATTGCGCCGCCATACGGCGACCACACAGCCCGCCAGATAGGCAGCGGCCGCAACAGCAGCCACGGCCTGCAGGGGCAGATTGTTGTCGATTGCCTTGAGCATCATTGCATACAGCCCCATCGTGGCCATCACCATGGCCACGCAGGCCACCGCCATCGGCCAGGCCATGCGATCTCCCCGCAGTGCCGAGCGCAACGCCAGCCAAAATGAGATGAAAGCACAGGCCGATACCGTCACCGCGACGATCTCAAGCGCTTGGTAGTACTGCGGCCAGAAAACCAGCAGTCCGCACGCTGCGCACACTGCTGCCACGGCCACCAGCGTGCGCTGCACGAAAGGATCGTTTGAATGCGACCTCAGAAACAGCCTGAGGCCAAGAGCACCTACGCAACCAGTTAACGCGCCCGTGGCAAGGTTCAATACTTGCAAAGCAGCTTGCGAAACCGGGATGAATGTGGAAAACAGACCGCTGCCTACGGCAACGAACAGACCTGCGATGCCTATGAAAAACGATGATTGCAATCCTGCAACGGTGCGTGTAAGCGCCGAATTGACCAAGCCTGCAACCAGGCAAACGGCGAAAATGCCTAAACTCGCGCTCCACAGCGCAATCTCAGCGATGCCCATATGCGTTTTGAAAGTAACAAAGGTAAGAGTTTAGTCTACACATCAGACTCGCGCCCGAGACACACACTGGAGAAGCCAACTTGTTGGCTAGGGTGTTGTTTTCAATGCGACAGTCGCCGTCGCCACGGGCACAGCACTGGCCAGCGCGCTGGCCGTGGAGACCACGGGCACCAGGGGGATATCGGCAGCCAGACGCGGCTTGCCAATCGGTGCGGCCGCCTGCCCTTTTTGCACTGCAGCCATGTCCTGCTCATTGGGGTATTGGCCAAGCAGCCAGTAATCAAAAGCACGCCGGGCAATCGGCGCTGCATGCTCTGCACCAAAGCCTGCGTTTTCCACAATCACGGCGATGGCAATGCGCGGCTCGCTGGCAGGGGCAAACGCCATGTACAGGGCATGGTCGCGCTGATGCTCTTCCAGCTTGCGTGCGTCGTATTTGTCTTTCTGCCCGATCGTCACCGCCTGCGCCGTGCCAGTTTTGCCCCCGCTGACATAACCGGCACCTGCAAACACCCGCGCCGAGGTGCCCTCGGTCGTCACACCCACCAAAGCGCGGTGCACCACGGCTACATGCTCGGGCTTGTAGCCCAGGTTTTCCGGCGCCTCGGCAGGCACGGGCACGCGCTGGCGCAACATGGGGTCTTGGGTGGCAATGACCAGGCGCGGTTTGTGTTTTACGCCCGCGTTGGCCAGGATGGCAGTAGCTTGGGCCAGCTGCAGCATGGTAAAGGTGTTGTAGCCCTGACCGATACCTAAAGAGATGGTCTCACCAGCGTACCACTTTTTCTGCTCCGGGCGTTTGTAGGCGTTGCGTTTCCAGTCGGTACTGGGCAGCACACCGCGCACCTCACCGTTGATGTCAATGCCCGTGTACTGCCCAAAGCCCAGCGGCTTCATGAAGTCGTGCATGGCGTCCACACCGAGCTCGTTGGCCAGCGAGTAGTAATACACGTTGCTGGACTTCACAATGCTGCGGTACATGTCCACTGAGCCCAGACCTCCGTCGCCATGGCTGCGGAAAGTATGCCCGGCAAAAGTCCACGAGCCCGCATCGTTGATCACCGTGCCTGCAGAGCGTTTGCCGCTTTCCAGCGCGGCCATCGCCATGAAGGGCTTGTAGGTAGAGCCCGGTGGATAGGTGCCGCGCAGGGCCCGGTTGAGCAGGGGCTTTTCAATGGAGTCGTTGAGTAGTGCCCAGTTGTCGTTGTCGATACCCTCGACAAACAGATTGGGATCAAAGGTAGGCTTGCTCACAAAAGCCAGCACTTCGCCATTGCGCGGATCGATGGCGACCAGCGCACCACGCCGGTCACCAAACATGTCTTCCACCAGTTTTTGCAACTTGATGTCAATGGACAGCTGGATGGTATTGCCTGGTGTGGCGGGTGTGCTGGCCAGTTTGCGCACGGCACGTCCGCCGGCTGAGGTCTCCATCTCTTCGACGCCGGTGATGCCATGCAGCTGCCGTTCAAAGCTCTGCTCCACGCCCAGCTTGCCAATGTAGTCGGTGCCTTTGTAGTTCACCTGCTGTTCGTCGGGCCAGTCTTCAATGGCTTCTTTTTCTTTCTGGTTGATGCGGCCAATGTAGCCCACCACATGGCTGGCCAGCTCGCCATAAGGGTAGTTGCGAAACAGCCTGGCCTTGATGTCCACGCCGTTGAAGCGAAAGCGCTGCGCGGCAAACTTGGCAACTTCCTGGTCTGACAGGCGCGTGCGGATCGGCAGGGACTCAAAGCTCTTGGATTCATCCATCAGCTTCTTGAAGCGCTTGCGGTCTCGTGCGGAAATCTCGACGATCGCGCCCAGTTGGTCGATGGTCTCTTCCAGGTTGCCCGCCTTGGAAGGCGTGATCTCCAGGGTGTATGCTGAATAGTTGGTGGCCAGCACCAGGCCATTGCGGTCCAGGATCAGGCCGCGGTTGGGCACAATCGGTACTACTGCGGTGCGGTTGCTCTCGGCCTGCTCGTCGAGGTCTTCATGCCGAAAAACCTGCAGCCACACCAGCCGCGCCGCCAGCAATGAAAATGCCGCCAGCACCAATACGCTGGCCACCAGGATGCGGCGACGAAATCGCACCAGTTCAGCTTCGATATTGCGCAGTTCAGTCATGACAGGTGGTCCACTGCCGTAGCGTACTACAAAGGCCGGTTGGCGTCAGGATCAGGGGCACGCCGCTGGGGTGCCAGCAGGATGATCGAGACCACAGGCCACAGCAATGCCTCCAGACCTGGCGCGGCGAGGACTGACAGGCCCGGAAATAAACCGCCGCTGATGAGGCGCACCGCCAGCTGTAGCGCATGGGCCGCTGCAAACAAAGGCAACACCTGCAAAGCCTGCGAAGGTACGCTGAACCACAGCAGGCGTCGATTCATTGCGATGGCGCCAAAACACATCGCCGTGTAGCTCAAGGCATGCTGGCCCAGCAATGCCGCTTGCTGTACATCCATACACACACCGAAAAAGAACGCTGCGCCAATACCCACACGGCGTGGCTGGTGTACCGACCAGAACACCAGCACCAGGGCCACCAGATCAGGCGTCCAGGCGGCCCTGCCCAAGGCCGTAGACATCACAAAATTGAGCAGCAAAGCCACCAGCAAGCTACCCCAGATGAACACCGGGTTGGCTGGCAGCAGCAGCTGCTGACCGGAGCGCATGATCATTTGGCAGCTCCTTTTTTGGCTGCCGCTGGAGCTGGCTCTGGGCGCGGTTTGTCGGGTATCTGGGCAGACACCGGATCGAGCACCAGCACATGCTTGGTGCTGTGGATCAATGACAGGGGCTGGCAATGGATGCGGGCAAAAGCAGAGTCGGCGCGGCGCTCAATCCTGTCAATACGCGCTACCGACAGGCCTGCAGGGTAGACGCCGTCCACACCACTGGTGGCCAGAATATCGCCTTGCTGCACATCGGCATTGCCCGCCATGAAGCGCAGCTCCAGGCTGCCGCCCTGGGTGCTGGGGTCGCCATACGCAACGCTGCGCGCGCCGGTGCGTGTATTGAGCACAGGGATGGCATGCTCACGGTCGATGACCAGCGTCACTTCGCTCAGCAGTGGGTACACCCTGGTCACCTGGCCCAATACGCCCTGCTCATCAATCACGGGCGAGCCAGGCTTGATGCCCTGAGCCAGCCCTTTGTCGATCACGATGCGCCGTGTGTAGGGGTCTGCAGCGTCATACAGCACCTCGGCGGCCTGTGAGGCGGTCAAGGTCTGCTCGCGCAGGGTCAACAGCTTGCGCAGCCGGGTATTCTCCAGAGACAGCTGCTCTACCTGGGCCGCACGCTGCGCTTGCAGCGCCAGTTTTTTGCGCGCCTCTTCGTCAGAGCGCTTTGCGTCCTGCAGAGAGGAAAAATAGCCTGTCGTGTTTTCTACCAAGGCGATGGGCTGGATGGCCAGCCACTGCATGGGGTAGAGCATGGTGGCTACTGCGGCGCGCAGGGGCTGTGTGATCTTGAACCGTGCGTCCGCAACCATCAAAAACAAAGCCAGTGCGCTGAAAAACATCAGCTTGGACAGCGCTGACGGCCCTTGCTTAAAGAAGGGGGGCGGAGAACGGTCAAGGGTGCCTAATGGCACGGTGTATTACTCCGAGGTGAAGATCGAGCCCAGGCGCTCCATGCGCTCCAGCGCAATACCGCAACCGCGCACCACGCAGGTCAGCGGGTCTTCAGCCACCAGCACGGGCAGGCCGGTTTCTTCGGCCAGCAGGCGGTCTAGGTCGCGCAGTAGCGCGCCGCCGCCCGTGAGCATCATGCCGCGCTCGGCAATGTCGGCACCCAGCTCGGGCGGGGTTTGTTCCAGCGCGTTTTTCACGGCCGACACAATATTGTTCAGCGGGTCGGTCAGGGCTTCCAGAATCTCGTTGCTGGAGATGGTGAAGCTGCGCGGCACACCCTCGGACAGGTTGCGGCCTTTGACTTCCATTTCTTTGACTTCTGAGCCGGGGAAGGCCGAGCCGATTTGCTTTTTGATGGCTTCGGCAGTGGGTTCACCGATCAACATGCCGTAGTTGCGGCGGATGTAGTTGATGATGGCCTCGTCAAACTTGTCACCGCCCACGCGCACACTGCCCTTGTAGACCATGCCGCCCAGCGAGATCACGCCCACCTCGGTGGTACCGCCGCCAATGTCCACCACCATCGAGCCGCTGGCCTCAGATACCGGCAAACCCGCGCCAATGGCCGCTGCCATGGGCTCTTCAATCAGATACACCTCGCTGGCACCGGCGCCCAAGGCGCTTTCGCGGATGGCGCGGCGCTCGACCTGGGTGGAGCCGCAGGGCACGCAGATGATGATGCGCGGACTGGGGCGCATCATCGAGCGTGGATGCACCATTTTGATGAACTGCTTGAGCATCTGCTCGGTGACGGTGAAGTCAGCGATCACACCGTCTTTCATCGGGCGGATGGCCTCAATGTTGCCAGGCACCTTGCCCAGCATGGCCTTGGCTTCGGCACCGACCGCCTGGATGGTCTTTTTGCCCTGCGGACCTCCTTCGTGGCGGATGGCCACTACTGACGGCTCATCCAGCACGATGCCCTTGTCGCGCACAAAGATCAGGGTATTGGCGGTACCCAAGTCAATCGCCAGGTCAGTGGAAAAGTACCGACGAAAAGCTGCAAACATCTTCTATTCCTCTCCAGGTTGGAGCGCTCGGAGGCTCCATCGCTGTGCATCTACGCAAAAATTTATCAAAAACTTGTTTTTTGGTGCAAATTAGCCTGCTTTTCAGGCATTTACCCTAAAGGCTGGATAATACCCCATCCCCTGTGCATAACTCGTCACAAGTCACCGTTTTTGCTCTTATATTTGATGCAGAAACACTGGCTTACAAAGCCCCGGCGGGCGACTCAAGCTATCCGCAGGTTATTTCTTCATTGTTGCTAACCCATTTCCCGTTATGTCCCTCAATTCCCACGACATTGACCGTATTGCCAACCTTGCGCGGCTGGAGCTGCACAGCGCTGAGTCACAGCGCATGTTGGGCCAAATCAATGGTTTTTTTGACATCGTGGAGCAGATGCGTGCGGTGGACACCACCGGCATCGAGCCACTGGCCCACCCTGTCGCTGCCGTGCAGGACATCAGCCTGCGCCTGCGCGAGGACATTGCCAGCGAACCAGACCAGCGCGAAGCCAACCAGCGCAGTGCGCCTGCGGTCGAGCGCGGCCTGTTTTTGGTTCCCAAAGTGATTGAGTAAGCCGCCATGAACGAACTCCACACCCTGGGCGTTGCGGCGCTGGCCCAGCAGCTGTCCACCAAAAAAATATCGTCAGTAGAAGCGACGCAGCATTATCTGCAGCGCATACAGCAGCATGCATCGCTGGGTGCTTACCTGGCCATTGATGACACCGTATCGCTGGCCCAGGCACGCGCCGCGGACGCACGCATTGCCGCTGGCGAGCACACACCGCTGCTGGGTGTGCCGATCGCGCACAAGGATATTTTCGCCACCAAGGACTTTGCCACCACAGCGGGCTCGAAAATGCTTGAAGGCTATCGCTCTCCATTTGATAGCACGGTAGTCAATCAAATGTCGCGGCAAGGCGCTGTCACCCTGGGCAAGCTCAATTGCGATGAGTTTGCCATGGGCTCGAGCAACGAAAACTCGGCCTATGGCAATGTGCGCAACCCGTGGGACACCTCACGCATCCCCGGCGGCTCATCGGGCGGCAGCGCCACTGCGGTGGCAGCGGGCCTGTGCGCAGCAGCCACCGGTACTGACACGGGCGGCTCGATCCGCCAGCCTGCGGCGTTTTGTGGCATCACCGGCATCAAACCGACCTATGGCCGCGCCTCGCGCTATGGCATGGTGGCCTTTGCCTCCAGTCTGGACCAGGCCGGGGCGATGGCGCGTAGCGCGCAGGACTGCGCGCTGCTGCTCAGCGCCATGTGCGGGCCCGATCTGGACCGCGACTCCACGTCTCTGGACGTGCCTGCTGAAGATTACTCACGCTCCTTGAATGAAAGCATCGCAGGCTTGCGCATTGGCATTCCGAAAGAATTTTTCGGCGAAGGCTTGAGCGCTGACGTGCGCGCGGCGGTAGACGCTGCCCTTGAGGAGTATGAAAAGCTGGGCGCACGGCTGGTGCCCATCAGCCTGCCGCGCACCGAGCTGTCCATTCCGGTCTACTACATCATTGCGCCCGCTGAGGCCAGCTCGAACCTGAGCCGCTTTGATGGCGTGAAGTTTGGCCATCGGGCCGCGCAGTTCGACGACCTGACCGATATGTACAAAAAGACCCGCGCCGAAGGCTTTGGCGATGAGGTCAAGCGCCGCATCATGATAGGCGCGTATGTGCTGTCGCACGGCTATTACGATGCCTACTACCTGCAGGCGCAGAAGATCCGCCGCATGATTGCTGATGATTTCCAGCAGGCTTTCAAACAATGCGATGTGATCGCAGGCCCCGTGGCGCCTACAGTGGCCTGGAAGATTGGTGAAAAATCCGACGATCCGGTGGCCAACTACCTGGCCGACATTTTCACCCTGCCCGCCTCGCTGGCCGGACTGCCCGGCATGAGCGTTCCTGTAGGTTTGGGTGCGAGCAACATGCCCGTGGGCATGCAGCTGATTGGCAATTATTTTGCGGAGGCCAAGCTGCTCAATGCCGCGCACGCGTTGCAGCAAGCCACCGATTGGCACACCCGTCATCCTGCGGGGTTTTGATCATGAACAGTTCTCCACTTATCCAGGGCTACGAAGTCGTCATTGGCTTTGAAACCCACACCCAGCTGTCTACCCAGAGCAAGATTTTCAGCCGCGCTTCGGTGGCCTTTGGCGCGGAGCCCAATACCCAGGCCTGCGCGGTGGATCTGGCACTGCCGGGCACCTTGCCCGTGATGAACAAGGGTGCTGTGCAGCGCGCCATCGAGTTCGGCCTGGCCATTGGCGCACACATTGCCGAGAAGAGCATTTTCGCGCGTAAAAACTACTTCTACCCCGACCTGCCCAAAGGCTACCAGATCAGCCAGTTTGAAATCCCGGTAGTGCAGGGCGGCTCGGTGGAGTTTTATCTCGGCGATGAGAAAAAATCGGTGCGCCTGGTGCGCGCCCATCTGGAAGAAGACGCTGGCAAATCGCTGCATGAAGATTTCATCGGGCAGTCGGGCATTGACCTGAACCGCGCCGGCACGCCACTGCTGGAGATCGTGACCGAGCCCGATATGCGCAGCAGCGACGAAGCGGTGGCCTATGCCAAGGAGCTGCACAAAATCGTCACCTGGATTGGCATTTGCGATGGCAACATGCAGGAGGGGAGCTTTCGGTGTGACGCCAACGTGTCGGTGCGCAAACCCGGCGCGCCCCTGGGCACGCGCCGTGAGATCAAAAACCTCAACAGCTTCAAGTTCATGCAGCAGGCCATTGACTATGAAATTCGCTGGCAGATTGAGCAGATTGAAGACGGCAAGGCCATCCAGCAGGCTACCGTGTTGTTCAACCCCGACACCGGCGAGACCCGCGCCATGCGCACCAAGGAAGACGCTGCCGACTACCGCTACTTTCCCGACCCCGACCTGCCGCCTTTGGTGATAGACCGCGCCTGGGTAGAGCGCACCCGTGCTGCCATGCCCGAGCTGCCGCGCGCGATGGCGGCGCGTTTTGTTGCAGACTATGGCCTACCCGAATACGACGCTGCGCAGCTGACGCAAAGCAAGGCCATGGCTGCATATTTTGAGTCGACAGCCAAAGCCTGCCAGCAAGCCAAGTTGGCCAGCAACTGGATCATGGGCGAAGTGTCCAGGCGCGTGAATGCGCAGGATATGGATATCGCTGACAGCCCGGTATCGCCTGTGCAACTGGCAGCGCTGATCGGACGCATTGCCGACAACACTATTTCCAACAACGCGGCCAAACAGGTGTTTGATGCGCTTTGGCTGCAGGAAGGCAGTGAGGTGGATGCGTTGATCGACGCCAAGGGTCTCAAGCAGATGAACGACTCAGGTGCGCTGGAAAAGATCATCGACGAGGTGCTGGCGGCGAACGCCGACAACGTGGCGCAGTACCGCGCAGGCAAAGACAAGGCATTCAACGCGTTGGTCGGTCAGGCTATGAAAGCCAGCAAAGGCAAGGCCAATCCGGCGCAGGTCAACGAGATACTCAAAGCCAAGCTGGGCTGACCCGGCCTGTGCATGGCATGTGCGCTGGGTTCAGCGCTGCGTATTGACAGGCAGGCCAAACAGCAATGCACCGTTGTCCCATGCGATCTTGCGCGCCACCTCGGCGGGCAGATCGCCCAGCCAGGTGCGGTAGCCACGCATCAGCTCGTCATAGTACTGCCAGCGCTGGTTCACCCAGGTGTCAGAGCCGATCATGAAGCGGCTGGGAAACTCCAGCGCCAGCGCACGCCATTCGGCCGTGAGCTTGCCGTCAGCGCCTGTGAGGTTGGGCCGGTAAGACAACTCCCCCATCAGCCTGGGGTATTTCAGCAGCAGCTCGCGCACCCGCGCTGCGCTCGCCCCGCCGATGCCCGTATGCGCCCAGATCAGGCGGGTGTTTTGCCCCTTGCTGGGCGTGTGGGCCATCAGCAGATCAATGGCGATGTCGTCCACATGCGCCAGCACGGCCAGGCCTTTGTCGTCAGCCAGGGCCATGAGTTTTTTGGCCACAGCGCCGTTGGCGTTGGCGCTGTCGTACAGGTGGAATTCGCCTATGCCCTTGTAGGGCCCCGCAGCCGTGCCGCGTGCGAGCTCGGTCTGCACCATCTGGTAAATCGTCTCGTCTTTAAACCAGCTGCTGTAGTCTTCGCGGTTGCGGTACAGGCGGACGAAGGGCAGCACGGTCACACCCGCCTGGGCAGTCTCTGCCTTGGCTGCAGCCAGGGACTTGGTGCCATCGTTGGGGCGCGAGTTGGCAACGATGGCGCGCACGCCATTGCGCTGCATACGCGCGAGCACGTCAGCCAGCGGGTGGGCCTGCTGGGCCTCATCGTTGTAGTGCAGATGGGCATCCAGCAACGGACCACTGTAGTCCGCGGCCTGCGCTGAGAGAGCCCCCAATGACAATGCAATTACTATTAATTTCATAGCTGCTCCCGCGATATTCTATTGGCTTGGCGGCCTAAAATACTTGTAAAACAGCATCCATCAAGACATCAGATGCTGCGCCAGGAACTGCAGCGTGCGTTCACGCGCCAGCGCTGCGGCCTGGGCATTCCAGGCACCCCGCTGGTCACAGTTGAAGCCGTGATGCGCGGCGTAGATATGCACCTGCACTTCTGGGTAGGCTTTTTGCAATGCCGCCACACCGTCTGCGGGCACAGTGGCATCGTCGTCACTCAAATGCGCCATGACCGGGCAGCGCAGCGGTGCGCTCAGCTCCAGGTGCATGCCGCCGCCATAGTAGGGCAGCGCCGCACTCAGGCCCTTCAGTGCACTGGCCGCGCGCCAGGCCAGCAGACCGCCCCAGCAATAGCCAACCACGGCCACCTTGCCATGCTGCGCCGCTTCGGTGATGGCAGCCTGCACGTCCTGTAGCACGGCCTGCTTCACCGCCTCTGCTGCTGCCTTGAGTTCGCGGCCTTGGGCAATATCATCGGCGGTGTAGCCCAGCTCAACTCCCGGACGCACGCGCTGGAAGGTGGCGGGTGCCAGGGCGTAATAGCCATCCTGTGCATAGCCATCGGCCACGGCGCGGATATGACTGTTCAAGCCGAAAATTTCCTGCAACACCACGACTGCGCCTCGGGCCTTGCCCGCTGGGCGCGCCTCATAAGCGGGGATTTGCGTGCCGTCAGCACTGGTCAACATCGTCATCTGTCCCATACTGCGCTCCTTAGGCCACGCCCAGGCGGCGCGCCACAAAATCCAGCCGGTCCTGGCCCCAGAAAATTTCGCCGTCAATCACGTAACTGGGTGAACCAAAGACGTTGGCAGCGATGGCCTGCTGGGTCAACGCTTCGTAGTGCGCCTGCACGGCGCTGCTGCGGCTGTCTGCCAGGCGCTGCGCGTCCAGCGCGCTTTCGCCCAGCAACTGTGCCAGCACAGCACTGTCGGCAATATTGCGCTGCTGCGCCCAGCAGGCCTTGAGCACCGCGCCCGTCAGACGCATGGCAGCCTCCGAGCCATCGCTCTGGCCTACGGCAATGATCAGCCGCGCTGCGTCGTCACCTGCCACCGGGAAAAACTGTGGTTTCAGGTGCAGGGGAATTGCCAGATGTTTGCTGAAACGCTCCAGTTCCACCAACCGGTAGGCTTGGCGCTGCGGCGCGCGCTGGGCTAAAGGCAAACCACCCGATACCGGAAAGATCTTGCCCCCCAGGTCTACAGGCAATACGTTGACCTGCGCGCCCGCCTTGCGGGCCATGGCGGCAAAGCGTTCGTGGCCCAGATAGGTCCAGGGTGACTGTGGGGCGAGGTAGTAGTCAATGGTCAGTGGCAAGGCAGGTCTCCAGGCAAATGCGGTGGTTTGTCATGTAAGCTTGCACTGTAAACCAAGACGTGAGGCAGTGCAGGAGATGTCGATGGACAAAGTGGTGTTGATAACGGGCGCGTCGCGCGGCATTGGCGCGGCATGTGCGCTGCTGGCGGCGCAGCAGGGCTGGGCTGTGGCTGTGAACTATGTGACCAACAGCCAGGCAGCCGACGATGTAGTGCGCCAGATCCGTGCTGCAGGCGGTAAAGCGGTTGCCGTACAGGCCGATGTGGCAGTGGAGGCACAGGCCTTGCGCATGTTCGAGACCGTCGATGCCACACTGGGCACTCTCACTGGGATGGTCAACAATGCAGGCGTGGTGGATGTGGCCGCACGCGTGGACACTATGAGCGTGGCACGGCTGGAGCGCATGTGGGCCACCAACATCACCAGCAGTTTTGTCTGCGCGCGCGAGGCTATCAAGCGCATGAGCACGCGCCACGGCGGCGCAGGCGGCAGCATTGTCAACCTCTCCAGCGCGGCGGCGCGCATCGGCTCGCCAGGGCAGTATGTAGACTACGCGGCCAGCAAAGCAGCGATCGACACCTTCACCATGGGATTGGCCAAGGAAGTCGCCAGCGAAGGCATCCGTGTGAATGCCGTGCGCCCCGGCATCATTGACACCGATATCCACGCCAGCGGTGGCCAACCAGAGCGCGCAAAGCAGATGGCCGCACAGGTGCCCTTGCAGCGCGCTGGCACAGCCTTGGAAGTGGCACAAGCTGTGCTCTGGTTATTGTCTGACGCCGCCAGCTACACCACTGGTTCGATTGTGGACGTCACAGGGGGGCGCTAAGATGCGAGCCTGGTGTTATTTTCTCGAAGGAAGACTGTAGTGGTTTCGTTGTGTCAAAGTGTGCTGCGCCGACTGGGTGCAAGCGCCCTGCTGATGGGCTGCACGGTGTGCCTGGCCCAGCCGGCAGCTGTGCCGCGGTTTGTGGAAGAAACCGACATCGCTGGCTTGCAAAGCCGGTTTGAGGGTGAGAGCGAGTTTTTGGTCGGTGGTGGCGTAGCCACTTTTGACTGTGATGGCGATGGCTTGCCCGAGGTGTATGTCACTGCAGGCGTGAACAAGGCCAAGTTCTACCGCAACCGCAGCAGCCGCGGTGGCCCGATCAAGCTGGTAGAAGAGCGCTCAGGCCTGGAGTTGATCAATGCGGTAGGTGCCTATCCCCTGGATATTGACGGTGATGGCCAAACCGATCTGGTAGTGCTGCGCGTGGGCGAAGTACAGGTGTTCAAGGGCCTGGGCGGATGCAAGTTTGAGCGCGCCAATGAGGCCTGGGCCGTGCAAAGCAGCAATGGCTGGCACACGGCATTCGCAGCCATTTGGGAGAAGGGCCAGCAATGGCCCACCATGGCGGTTGGAACTTATACCGACAGAACCAAGCCTGAGTTTCCCTGGGGCAGCTGCACACCGGCTCTGCTGCTGCGTCCAGAGGCGGACAACAAAAAATTCTCTGCACCCACCCCGTTGGTGCCAGGCCACTGCGCCCTGTCGATGCTGTTCACCGACTGGAACCGCTCGGGCGAGGCCGCGCTGCGCGTGAGCAATGACCGGGAGTATTACAAAAACGGCCAGGAGCAGTTATGGCGCATCAGCCCCGGGCAAGCACCCGCGCTTTACACCGCTGCACAGGGCTGGAAGCCACTGCAGATTTGGGGCATGGGTATCGCCAGCCATGACCTCAATGGCGATGGCTACCCTGAGTACTATCTCACCAGCATGTCAGACAACAAGCTGCAACAGCTGGAAGCCGGTGCCGCGCGGCCCAGCTATGTAGACACTGCATTCAAACGCGGCATCACCGCCCACCGGCCCTATGTTGGCGGCGATGTACACCCCTCCACGGCCTGGCATGCGCAGTTCGCCGATACCAACAACGATGGCTATGCAGACTTGTTCATCGTCAAAGGCAATATCTCCAACATGCCTGATTTTGCGGCGCTTGACCCCAATAACCTGCTGCTGCAAGATGCCAGTGGCAGCTTCAAGGAAGTCGGCCAGGTTGCAGGCGTTGCCAGTTTCAAGCGCGGGCGCGGCGGCATGCTGGTCGATCTGAACGGCGATGGCATGCTGGACATGCTGGTCGTCAACCGCTGGGACAAGGCCCAGCTGTGGCGCAACGTAGGCAGTGGCACAGCCGACAAGCCACAGGCTATGGGCAACTGGATGCAGTTGCGCCTCAGGCAGGCCGGGGCCAACCGTGACGCCGTAGGCGCGTGGGTTGAAGTCGACTTGGGTGGTCGCACCATCCGTCAGGAGCTGACCGTGGGCGGCGGGCATGCCAGCGGACATCTGGGCTGGATGCATTTCGGTCTGGGCAGTGCGCAGCAAATCAAACTGCGCGTGCAATGGCCTCACGGCACATGGAGCGAATGGCAAAACGCTAATGCCAATGGCAATTACGTGATGGACAAAACGCTGGGGCTGCAGGCATGGAAAGCACCGTGAAGACATCTTGCACGCGCGGGTTGCGCCTCGTCTGGGGACGCAGAGCCTGCGCTGTGATGCTGTGGCTGACCGCCGCGTGCACGCCTGGCCTGGCCCAGACATCTGCTGCCAACGCCCCGGCCAAGCCTGCCAGCGCCTACAGTGCCAATGTGGCCACCGAATGGTTCCAATTAGCACTGCAGCTGGTACAGCAGACCCCCGGCTTCAGTCCCCCGATCGCTGCACGGGCGCTGGGCTATCTGGGCCTCGCGCTGTATGAATCGGTCGTGCCGGGCATGCCCGATCGCATCAGCCTGGCGGGCCAGCTCAATGAACTGGACTCCCTGCCGCAGGCCCAGCCCGATGAGCCTCTGCACTGGCCTACTGTGGCCAATGCTTCGCTTGCCACGATGACGCGCATGATGTTCAGCAATGCCAGCGCCGAGAACAAGGCGCGCATTGACCTGCTGGAGCGCAGCCTGCCCCTGAAATATGCGCAGGATTTTGACCCCAACGCCGTCACTGCCGATATCACCAACCGCTCCGAGACCTACGGCAAGCTGATGGCCATGGCCCTGATGACCTGGGCGCGCACAGACGGTGGCCATGAGGCTTGGGGCCCGCTGCGCCGCAGCCAGCAAAACTATGTGCCGCCCAGTGGGGACGGCAAATGGTCAGCCACCCCACCCGCCTTTGCGCCGGCCTTGTTGCCGCAATGGGGCAGTGTGCGCCCCTTCGTGCTGAAAAGTCCTGACGCCTGCAAGGCACCTGCTCCCCCGGCCTACTCCGAGCAGCTCAATTCAGACTTCTACAAAGAAGCCGCCGAAGTGCACCGCCTGAGTTTGCAGATTACCCAGGAGCAGCGGCAATATGCCCTGTACTGGGCAGACGATCCAGGTAAAACACCCACCCCCGCAGGGCACTGGGCCTTTATTGCCAACGATCTGCTCAAACAGAACAAAGCCGATCTTGCCAAGGCAGCGCAGACCTTTGTGCTGCTGAACATGGCCATGGCCGATGCCTTCATTGCAGCCTGGAACACCAAATACGCCATCAATCTGCTGCGCCCCGTGACCTACATCCAGCTGGTTATCGACAGCAATTGGGTGCCCACCCTGATGCACACGCCGCCGTTTCCTGACTATCCTTCCGGGCACTCTGTGCAGTCCAGCGCAGCAGCAGCTATTTTGGGCTCTGCCTTCGGGGCGCAGACCCGGTTTGTGGACAACACCCACAATGACCGCGGCTGGGGCCCGCGCACCTTCGCCAGCTTCACTGCGGCCTCTGAGGAAGCAGCCTTGTCCAGGCTGTATGCGGGCATTCACTTCCGCGCTGCGGTCGCAGGCGGACAAGTGCAGGGCCGTTGCGTAGCTCAGAAGGTAATGGCGCTGAAGCTGCAGCCCTGAAGTTCTGCCAGAACAGGTTGCCAGCCCACTTCCCCGCGCTGGCACAGGCAGATTCAGGGTTATTCCTCATATTGTGTTTCGATAATTTCCCCACAATTAGTGCATCGCTCGAACTAATGTTGGCTGGTGCAAACTGCTGATGGCGCGCGATTTATTAAACCCTCGCCTCTCAAGGCACATGACATGGAGATAAGTATGAAGAAGTTTCAATTGGCCGTATTGGCAATGAGTCTGTCGGCAGTCAGCGCATTTGCACAGACCACCGTGGGTGTCAGCTGGTCCAATTTCCAGGAAGAGCGCTGGAAGACCGACGAAGCCGCCATCAAGGCCCAACTGGAAAAATCAGGTGCCAAATACATCAGCGCGGACGCAGGTGGTTCACCTGAAAAGCAGCTGGCCGACATCGACAGCCTGATCTCCAAAGGTGCCAAGGCCCTGATCGTTCTGGCCATGGACAAAGACGCCATCCTGCCAGCAGTGGCCAAGGCCACCAAGCAGAAGATCCCCGTCGTGGCTTATGACCGTTTGATTGAAGCACCAGGCGTGTTCTACATCACGTTCGACAACGTGGAAGTGGGCCGCATGCAGGCGCGTGCAATTCTGGCTGCCAAGCCCAAAGGCAACTACGTCATGATCAAGGGCTCGCCCACCGACCCTAACGCCAACTTCCTGCGTGGTGGTCAGCAAGAGATCATTGATGCGGCTGTCAAGAAAGGCGATATCAAGATCGTAGGTGAAGAGTACACCGATGGCTGGAAGCCCGAAGTTGCCCAGAAAAACATGGAGCAGATCATCACCAAGAACGCTGGCAAGATTGACGCCGTCGTCGCCTCCAACGACGGCATGGCCGGTGGTGTCGTTGCTGCCTTGAACGCCAAAGGCATCAAGGGCGTACCCGTATCGGGCCAGGACGGCGACCATGCCGCTTTGAACCGTGTTGCGCTGGGCTCGCAGACCGTTTCTGTCTGGAAAGACGCTCGCGACCTGGGCAAGGACGCAGCCGCAGCAGCCGTGGCTCTGGCCGCAGGCAAGAAAGTGGAAGGCGCCAAGTCCTGGAACGGCGGCGAAAAGAAGGTTCAGCTGCAGGCTCAGTTCCTCAAGCCTATCCCTGTGACTGCTGCCAACCTGGATCTGGTCGTCAAAGCCGGCTGGATCAAGAAGGATGACCTGTGCAAAGGCGTAGACAAGGCTACAGGTCCTGCTGCCTGCAAGTAAAGCCCCAAGACACTTTCTTCTGGCTTTCTACAAAAACTGCGGGCCTGGCCCGCAGTTTTCATTGTGATGCCGACGTTGCGTCGCGCAGCTTGGGAGTATGCATATGAGTCTGGATTTATCGTCTCTGAAGCAGGCGGCCATTGACTGGCGCCTGGTATTGATGGGATTGGTGCTTGCGCTGATTGCCGTGGTATTCAATATTCTGTCAGGCGGCGTGTTTCTGTCGCCTGAAAACCTCTACAACATCGCGCAGCAGACAGCTGTGGTGGGCATTGTCTCCACCGTCGTCGTGCTGATTATTGTGGCGCGGCATATCGACCTGTCAGTTGGCTCCGTGATGGGCTTTGTGGGCGTACTGATCGCCACACTGATGTACACCGCAGGCTGGTCCTGGCAGGCCGCGTCGCTGGCGGGTCTGGCGGTGGCCATTGCGGTATCCATGTACCAGGGCGCCTTGACGGCCATGCTGGGTGTGCCGTCTTTTGTGGTGACCCTGGGGGGTTTGATGTCATTTCGCGGCGCTGCTTTTTTAGTAGCGGATGGCAAGACACAGCCTGTCAACGATCCGTTTTTCCAAAATCTGGGTGGTGGCTTTGACGGTGCCATTGGCACCACCGCCAGCTGGCTGGTCGCCGCAGCCATGTGCGCCATGCTGCTATGGTCCATGGTCAGCAAGCGCCGCGCCAAACATGCCTACCAGGTGCCTAACAACCCGCTCTGGCTGGACATTGTGATTGTTATGGTGCCCGTAGCCATTGTGCTGGCGTTTACCGCCGCCATGAACGGCTATCGCATTCCCAGCAAGGACGACCCCCAGGGCATCCCCATTCCGGTACTGATCTGGGCCGCAGTAGCGCTGACGCTGTCATTCCTCGTGCATCGCACCCGTTTTGGCCGGTATGTATTTGCTATGGGCGGCAATCCTGAAGCAGCGGCATTGGTGGGCATACCCGTCAAGCGCGTCACACTGCTGCTGTTTGCATTGATGGGCATCCTCATCACTATCGCTGCCATTGTGTCTATCGCACGCCTGAATGCTGGCACCAATTCGCTGGGCACCAGCATGGAGCTGTATGTGATTGCTGCGGCTGTCATTGGTGGCACGGCACTGGCGGGCGGCAGCGGCTCGATTCTGGGCTCAGTGCTTGGCGCACTGATCATGCAGTCCATCGACAGCGGCATGCTGCTGCTGGATGTATCGATCGGTGTGCGCTACGTCATCATCGGTCAGGTGCTGATTGCCGCGGTGGTGTTTGATGTGCTGTACCGGCGCTTTACAGGAGATACCGTATGAGTACCCCCCAAGAGCCCCGCAGCCTGGTGGAGATGCACAATATCTGCAAGGCCTTTGGCGGTGTGCATGCCGTCGAAAATGCCAGCATCAATCTGTACCCGGGTGAAGTGGTGGCCCTGCTGGGCCACAACGGCGCTGGCAAATCGACCCTGATGAAAATGCTCGCTGGAGCCTACCCGATTGATTCGGGAGATCTGGTGGTGGCTGGCCAGAAGGTACAGATCAAAACACCCCTGGACGCACAGCGGTTGGGCATTGAGTCCATCTACCAGACCCTGGCGCTGGCTGACAATCTGGACGCGGTGGCCAACCTGTTTCTGGGCCGCGAGCTGCTGACCCGCTGGCGCACGCTGGACGACCACCGCATGGATGCGGATGCCCGCAAGGTGTTTTTCCGTCTGAACAAAAATTTCAAGAACGTGCGCACCCCGGTTCGCCGTCTGTCGGGTGGCCAGCGCCAGGTGGTGGCCATCTCGCGGGCCATTTATTTCAACGCCAAGATCCTGATCATGGATGAGCCTACTGCGGCGCTGGGCCCCGAAGAAACCGCGATGGTGGGCAATCTGGTGCGTCAGCTCAAGGCCGAAGGGGTTGGCATTTTCCTGATCTCACACGACATGCATGATGTGTTCGCACTCAGCGATCGTCTGGCCGTGATGAAAAACGGACAGGTGGTTGGCACCTACCGCACACAGGATGTGACCGAGGATGAAGTGCTGGGCATGATCATCGGGGGCAAGAAACCCGAAGGAAAAACGCAGACCCAGCGCCTGACAGCCGCTAGCACCTGATCCATGAAAACGACCGGCGACCAGCAGCTCGTCAAGCACATCAATCGCAGTGTGCTGCTCCGGCTGGTGCGCGCGCGGCCTGGGCTCTCCAGAGCGCAGCTGGCAGTAGAGAGTGGCCTGACAAAATCCACGGTGGGCCAGTTGACCAAAGAGCTGCTGGAAGAAGGCTGGCTGGAGCAGTCGGGCACCACAACCCCTGCTGGCTTGGGCCGCCCGTCGACGCCACTGCAGATCAACGGCAAAGCACGCGGCCTGCTGGGCGTTGAACTGGCGGTGGACTGCATTCGCGTCGTGGGCGTATCGCTGCTCGGAGAGGTGGTGTACTCGGAGCATGAATTGCTTCATACCCGGCAGCCCGAGCAGGTGTGCCAGCAACTGGCCGATATGACCGCCAAAGCCCACGCCTGTCTCATCCAGGCGGGCTACCAGCCTTCTGGCTTGGGCGTGGGCTTGCCGGGGGCTTTCGATGAGGCCACCGGTGCGGTCTGCTTCGCACCCAACCTGGCATGGCGTCATGTCAACATCCTGCCGCAAATCAGGCAGGCGCTGGCTGCGCGCGGCGTGCCGCCCATGCCTGTTCATGTGCAGAACGACGCCGATACGGGTGCCTTGAGCGAATATGAATTTGCCTCTGACTCCACCAACAGTGCTCTGGTGTTTGTTGCCTGCGGTGTCGGGGTGGGCGCAGGCATCGTGCTCAATGACCGGCTGTTCACGGGTGCCAGGGGCATGGCTGGAGAGATCGGGCACAGCATTGTGCAAGCCAATGGGCCACGCTGTACCTGTGGCCGCTCGGGCTGTGCAGAAGCGTTTATCGGCGCCCGCGCCATCGCGCGCGACATATTGCACAACGGCCACGCCAGCCAGGCTGGAACCTACCTGGGCATACTGATCCACAACCTGTGGACGACATTTGATCCCCATGTGATTGTTCTGGGTGGAGTGTCGTGTATTGAAAATCCACATATGGTGGAGGTCGCAGAAAAAGTGCTGCGGGATTACGCGGCAAGCTCTGGCATGACGCCACCTTTGGTGCGCACTGCCCGCTATGGGCTGTTGGCCAGTGCCGTTGGAGCGGCCGCGTTGGTGCTGCACCACTATCTGCAGCCTTTGCAGCCCAAGCGCGCAGGCCCCCACCTGCGCCCGCACGAATTTGACGATACCCATTCCATAACCGCCAACCAGATGATGGCGGCTTGATCATGGTCCTCGACATCGGTGTGGGCACTTCGCAAGTCAAGCGGTTGCTGTTGGCGCACCATCAGTACGCTGCGCCAGTGTCTGGACGCCAGGAATACCTGCATAATTTACGCAACACCTACATCTAAGCCCGAGGTACCAAGATGAAAAAAATCCGCTGGGGTATTCTGAGCACCGCCAAAATAGCGCGTGAAATAGTGATTCCGGCCATGCAGGCAAGCCCCTACTGCGAGGTGCGGGCCATCGCCTCGCGCACGCTCGAGTCTGCGCGCAGCACCGCAGACGCTTTTGCCATTCCGCAGGCCTATGGCAGCTACGAAGCGCTGATTGCCGACCCGGAAATCGATGCGATCTACAACCCCTTGCCCAACGACATGCATGTGGCCTGGACTCTGGCTGCCGCCCGCGCAGGCAAGCATGTGCTGTGCGAAAAACCGTTCTCCATGAACGCCCGCGAGGCATTGGCACTGAGCGAAGTCGCAGGTACTGGCCCAGGCAAGGTTTGCATCATGGAAGCCTTTATGGTGCGTTTTCATCCGCAGTGGCTGCGCGCGCAGGCCGTGGTACGCAGCGGTGCATTGGGTGAGATTCGCGCTGTTCAGGTCTTTTTCTCCTACCACAACACCGATGCAGGCAACATCCGCAACCGCGTGGAAAACGGCGGCGGCGCGCTGTATGACATTGGGGGCTATGCGATTGTGGCAGGCCGGTTTTTCCTGGAGGCAGAACCCGTGCGCGTGATGGCCCTGATCGACCGTGACCCGGATTTCCACACAGACCGCACCAGCAGCGCGCTGCTGGATTTTGGCAAAGGCAGGCGGCTGGACTTTACCGTCTCCACCCAATGCACCCCTTACCAACGGGTACATATCGTAGGCACCAAGCAGCGGCTGGAAATTGAAGTACCGTTCAATGCAAAGCAAGGCGCTGCAACACACATTTTCATGAATGATGGCAAAGTGCTGGGCGACGCACAGACCCGTACTGAAACCATCGAAGCTGCCGACCAATACGCCCTGCAGTTCGACGCTTTTTCCCGTGCATTGCTGGGCCAGGCACCGCTACCTTATGGCCTGGATGATGCCGTGCAGAATATGCGCATTATTGATGCGCTCTATGCATCCGGCGAAAAGGGGCAATGGCAGGACGTTTGATTTCCCCCAGGCGCGCCGCCTGCGACTACACTGTGTGCCATGGATACCAAAGCCCTTGTCACTCTGCTGGCCATCGTCAACCCGCTGGCCTGCGTCCCTTTTTTCATCCACTACACCCAGGGCTTCTCGCCTGAGCTGCGGCGCAGAACCATCATGGTGTCGAGTTTCAGTGCTTTTGTGGTGATCGCCACCAGCGCCCTGCTGGGCCTGAAGTTGCTGGAGTTTTTCAGTATTTCGCTGGCCAGTTTTCAAGTCGGTGGCGGCATGCTGTTGCTCACCTCTTCCCTGGCCATGCTCAACGCCCAGCCCGCAGAGGCCAAGTCGGCCCAAAGCGAGCTGGACGACCACTCCGTCCGCACCAGCGTGGCGGTGGTGCCACTGACCATCCCCTTGCTGACCGGCCCGGCCACCATGTCCACCGTGGTGATCTATGCCGAAAAAGCCAAAACCTTCTGGCAGCTCGGCACCCTGGTGGGCTACGGCGTCATCATTGGCATCGCTACCGCACTGTGCTTCAGCCTGGCCCAGCCGATTGCCCGCGTGCTGGGCAAAACCGGCATCAATGTCATGACACGACTCATGGGCCTGATCTTGGCAGCCTTGGCCGTAGAAGTGATGGCCGATGGTCTGCAAAAACTGTTTCCTGCGCTGGCGCGCTGATCTGCAGCCATGGCAAATCTGCTGTTGCTGGAAGACGACCCCGCGATTGCCAGCACCGTGGTCTTTGCCTTGCAGCGCGAGGGCTATGGTGTCACGCACTGCACGCTGCTGCGCGACGCGCGCAGCCAGATGGCGGCCCAGACCTTCGATGCCTTGGTGCTCGATATTGGCCTGCCGGATGGCAGCGGGCTCGATTTGTGCAGCCAGGTACGCAAGGCAGGCCACACTCCTGTATTGATGCTCAGTGCACGCGGCGAAGAGCTGGACCGCGTGCTGGGCCTGGAGCTGGGCGCTGACGACTACATGACCAAGCCTTTCAGTCCGCGTGAGCTGGTCGCGCGCGTAAGAGCCTTGCTTCGCCGAAGCAGTATTCCTGCAGTATCTACAACGCATGCGCCCTCTTTTTTCATTGTCGATACTGCAGGGCAGCGCATCAGTCTGCATGGTCAAACGCTTGATCTGACACGCCTCGAATATGGTCTGCTGGCCCAGCTGCTCAAGGCCCGCAGCCGCATACTGTCTCGCGAGGCTTTGCTCAACGCGATATGGGGCCAGGATGCTGAGAGCACGGACCGTACTGTTGACACCCATATCAAAACCCTGCGCGCCAAACTGCGGGCCATTGACAGCAGCCGCGAATTCATTACCACGCACCGCGGCATGGGTTACAGCATCGCATTGTGATCGCTGCGCATGAAACTTGGCATCCGCTTACTGTTTGCGTTCTTTGTGATCAATGGCATCGCGGCTTTTTTTGTGCTGCGCGTTTTTACTGCGGAAATCAAACCCAGCGTGCGCGAGGTGATGGAAGACATCATGGTCGATACCGCCAATCTGCTGGCCGAGCTGGCCAGTGACGACCTGGCCAGCGGCAGACTGCAAGATGGCCTGTTTGCCAAGCAGGTACGCAGCTACGCCACCCGGCCTATCGACGCACAGATATGGGGTTTAGCCAAGCAGTCGTTGGATTTTCGCGTGTATGTGACGGATGCCAAAGGTATCGTGCTGTTTGACTCCGACAATGTGGCCCAGGGTCAAGACTACTCGCGCTGGCGTGATGTAGCGCTGACTTTGCGCGGCGAATACGGCGCACGTGCCACGCGGGAAGTACAAACCGACGATACGACCTCCGTCATGTACGTGGCCGCCCCCGTGCTGCATCAGCAGAAAATCATTGGCGTGTTGACTGTCGCCAAACCCATTCACACCATCCAGGATTTCATTGACCGCGCTGAGCGCAAAGTCGTGCGCAGTGGTCTGCTGCTGTTGGGCTTGTCTGCCGCGCTGGGCGTGTTGGTCACTTTATGGCTGGTATGGAACATCCGCAGATTGCGCCGCTATGCACAGAGCGTACAGGCCGGACAAAGCCTGGCCGCACCCAAGGCTCCGGGCGAGTTGGGTGACCTTGCGCTGGCCATGCAGTCGATGCGGGAGCGTCTGGAAGGCCGCGAGTACATAGAAGGCTATGTCCGCACTTTGACGCATGAGCTGAAAAGCCCCATGGCAGCCATACGCGCCAGTGGCGAACTGCTGCAGGAGGACCTCAATGCGAGCGACCGCAGTCAGTTTGCGGGCCAAGTGGTAGCGCAAAGCCAGCGTGTGCAACGCCTGATTGATCGCCTGCTGGAGCTGACCAAGCTGGAGCAGCGCGCAGTAGCCAACGGAAAGTTGATACTACCCCATCGACTGCTGCTTGCAGACTGCGCGCGCGATGCACTGGCTGCCCTGGAGGCACAGTTGCACACCAAGAAAATTGTGATTACCCAAGACCTGTCCGACGCAACCTGCGCCGTCGACCATGAGCTGGTGACTTTGGCGCTGAGTAATTTACTGGAGAATGCTATCGAATTTTCCAGCCCTGGCGCGCATATTCATCTTCGCAGCACAGCGCACGGTATCGCCGTGCAGGACCATGCAGGCGGTGTACCAGACTACGCTCTGGCGCGCATGGGCGAGCGATTTTTCACCACACCCAGACCTGATGGTCAGCGCACCGGGTCTGGTTTGGGCTTGGCCATTGTGCGGCAAATCATGGCCCTGCATGGAGGGCGTCTGCACCTGGCAAACAGCGATGGTGGCTTATGCGCTGAGCTTATTTTTCCCCATTGAGATGATTTTCATCTGACTTCACACCCACTTCACAGACTTCATCGGGCGCTCACGCACAGCCTGGACACTGCCTTCACATCAACTTGTGGAGATAGCCGTGAAAAATCCTGTGTTTACCAAAATAGCCGCCATCGTCGGCGTGATCATTGCGCTGATGATGGGTTTGGGATTTATCCAAACCATCGTACATGACCGTCAGTTCCATCGCAGCGCCGCCGTAGCCAGTATTGGCAGCAACCAGACTTTGACAGGCCCCCTGATCCACAGCGCATGCGTGGAGGCCTGGGATGTGTCTGTCAAAACTGATGAAGGCCAGCGGATCGAAGAAAAGCGCCGCGAGTTCATGCTCATTGCCCTGCCCGAACAGCTGACCATCAACTCCAGCGCAGGCACTGACCTGCGCGCAAGGGGACTGCATCAGGTAAACACCTTCCATCTCAAGGCAAAAATTACCGCCCAATGGACGGGTTTGGAGGCACTCAAGGCGGTTCAAACCGTGAAAAACTCCCGTCTTACCTGCGGTGCACCGATTGCCATGCTGTCGGTATCCGACTCTGCCGGTATCCGCACGGCCAAATTGGACATCAATGGCACCTCCCAGGTTCTCAAGCCGGGTACCTTCCACCCGCGCTACAGCCGTGGCGTCCATGCCATGCTGCCGGATGCCCTGCGTCATCAAACACAGCCTCTGACTGCAGAGATAGACCTGGAACTGCTGGGCACAGAAAAGCTGTCCATTGTTCCCTTGGGGGGCACTACGCAGATCCGTCTGCAAAGCAATTGGCCGCATCCGTCGTTTGGAGGGACCTTTTTGCCTGCAGACCGCCGCATTGATGAGAAAGGATTCGACGCATCGTGGCGCATTTCTGCATTGGCTACCACGGTGGGGCAAAGCCTGGCCCAGGGCCTGGGGTTTTGCAGTCTGGAGGGCGACGGTCACCAGGAAAAGCAAAACGGCTGCCTGGAGACTTTGCGCATCTCGTTTATTGACCCCATAAACAGCTATTCACTCAGCGACAGGGCAACCAAATACGGCGTGCTGTTTATAGCCCTGACTTTTGTGGCAGTAGGAATGTTTGAGTTCATGCAGCGTCTGCGTGTGCATCCGGTGCAGTACTTTTTGGTGGGCAGTGCGATATGCAGCTTCTTTTTGCTGCTCGTGAGCTTGAGTGAACACATCGGTTTCAACGGGGCCTATGCCGCCGCCGCCAGCGCCTGCGTGTTGCTGTTGATGTACTACGCCAGTTTCATGCTGGGCAGTTTGAAGCGCGGCCTGCCCTTTGGTTTGGGTATAGGGCTGCTCTATGGCTTGCTGTTTGTGCTGTTGCAACTGGAGCAAACTGCCCTGGCGGTAGGTGCAGTCGCCTTGTTTGCGCTCTTGTCGCTGATCATGACGCTGACCCGCAAGGTCAATTGGTATGGTTTGACCAGTAGTGCCAACCCGCACGACGCAGCGCACGCGGAAAAGGCCTGATATGTTCGTCGCCCATATGCCCGCAGGCTACCTGATTGGCACTGCCATCACACAGCGCTGGCCTGGCGCGGCAACTCGCGCCACCTGGACCGCTATTTTGTTGGGCAGCGTTGCTCCCGATCTGGATTTGCTGTATTTTTACTTCGTCTCCGACCGCGGTTTTAACCACCATATTTATCCACCCCACGTGCCGATCGTGTGGCTGTTGACTACATTGCTTGTGGCACTGGCCTTGTGGCGTGCGCCGCTGCGCTGGCGCGTTGCCTGGGCCATGTTTTGCACAGGATGGTTTATTCACCTTGTTTTGGATACCGTGGGCGGACGCATCTGGTGGCTCTGGCCTTGGGTGACAACCCCGTATACCTTTATCCAGGTGCCGCGTCGGTTTGATGTGTGGTGGCTGAATTTTCTGACGCATCCGTCCATGTTGATAGAGTTGGCCATCACCGTATCCGCTGCACTCTTGTGGTGGCGTCGCCGTCAGAAAGGGCCTTACCGGGTGTTTTTATAGGCTATGCAGCAGCGCCCTACATCTGCTCCCAAGGCAGTCCATCGTGCCGCCAGCCACTCAGGGTGCTGCGGTGGAACTGCTCGTTGAGTTCGCCCTCGAAGCCATGCAGGATGTTAGTGACATTGGTAAAGCCTGCCGCTTCGAGCACATCGCCTGCTTCCACCGTGCGTTTGCCGCTGCGGCAGATCAGGTAGATGGGGCGGGTTTTGTCGCCTGCCTCGCGCTCCACGGCCTGGGCAAACAGCGCGGGATTGGCCTGCAGGTCGGGGTATTCGTACCAGGGAATGTTCTCCACGCCCGGTGGACGGCCCACATAAAGCGACTCGATTTCCATGCGCACGTCCACAAACAGTGCGTTGGGGGTATTTTGGATTTCTGCCCAAGCGGCGCGGGGTTCTAAATGTTTCACAAGACCGATTATCCCTAAGTTTATGAAACTCTTTCTACAATAGCAGGCTATGAAACAGCTTACCTATACCCGCGGCCAAGCCCTGCCCGAGATTCTCAGCCAGCGCATTGCCATCCTGGACGGTGCCATGGGCACGATGATCCAGCGCTTCAAGCTCAGCGAAGCCCAGTTCCGGGGCGAGCGTTTTGCGGACTTCCGTAAAGATATCAAAGGCAACAACGAGCTGCTGAGCCTGACGCGCCCTGACGTGATCCGCGACATCCACGAAAAATACCTGGCTGCTGGCTGCGACATGATCGAGACCAACACCTTTGGCTCCACCACCGTCGCGCAGGCGGACTATGACATGCAGCATCTGGCGCGCGAGATGAATGTGCAGTCGGCCCAGCTGGCGCGCGCGGCCTGTGACAAGTTTTCCACGCCTGACAAACCCCGCTTTGTGCTGGGTGCGCTCGGCCCCACGCCCAAGACGGCCAGTATCAGCCCCGATGTGAACGACCCGGGAGCGCGCAACGTGAGCTTTGAGGAGCTGCGCGCGGCGTATTACGAGCAGGTCGAAGGCCTGTTTGAAGGGGGTGCGGATGCGTTTTTGGTGGAGACGATTTTTGACACGCTCAACGCCAAGGCCGCGCTGTTTGCGATTGACGAGTTTTTTGAAGCCAGTGGTCAGCTGCTGCCCATCATCATCAGCGGCACCGTCACCGACGCCTCGGGCCGTCTGCTCAGCGGCCAGACGGTCACCGCCTTCTGGCACAGCGTGCGCCATGCGCGGCCTCTGGCCATTGGCCTGAACTGCGCGCTGGGCGCGGCGCTGATGCGCCCCTACATCCAGGAGCTGGCACGTGTGGCGGGCGACACCTTCATCAGCTGCTACCCAAATGCGGGCCTTCCCAACCCGATGAGTGACACGGGCTTTGACGAGACGCCCGAAGTCACCTCGCGTCTGCTGCATGACTTTGCCAGCGAAGGCCTGGTCAATATCGTGGGTGGTTGCTGCGGCACCACGCCCGAGCATATCGACGCCATCCGCCGGGCGGTGCAGCCTTTGCCGACACGCGCAGTGCCACGGCAGTTTTTCTACAAGGAAGCTGCCTGAGCTGCCCCCGCGCCCTCGCGCGGGGTGAAACCGCTGCCCCAAGCCACGGTTTTATATATCAAATCAGGCTGCAGGCCAATAGAATATCGCGGGAGCAGCTATTAAATAGATAGCAATTGTGTTGCCATTATTTCTTGCCACTGGCACGCTGGTACAGCGGTTCCACCTTGGGCAGGTTCTTCTCGATGTCCTTGATGCGCGTAGGCCCGCTGGGGTGGGTGCTTAAAAACTGCGGCGGCGCACCTTTGCTGGCGGCGCCCATTTTCTGCCACAGGCTCACGCCGGCGCGCGGGTTATAGCCGGCGCGGGCCGCCAGCTCCATGCCCACCAGATCGGCTTCCGATTCATCCTCGCGGCCAAAGCGCAGCGTCAGCAGCTGCGCGCCCATGCCCATCACCTGCGAGCCTGCATTGCCCAGGCCCAGTGCCTGGCTCAGCACATTGGCCCCAATGCCTGTCGCGGCGTTTTTGCCCATGCGCTCGCGGGCATGCTCACGCAGGGCGTGTGCCACCTCATGGCCCATGATCATGGCCACTTCGTCGTCGGTCAGCTGCAACTGCTCCAGAATGCCGGTGTAGAAGGCGATCTTGCCGCCGGGCATGCAAAACGCGTTGATCTGTTTGCTGTTGAGCAGATTGACCTCCCACTTCCAGTCCTTGGCGCGGGGGTTCCACTCGTACGAGAAGGGGATGATTTTCTGGGCAATGGCGCGCAGCCGCACTACCTGGGGGTGGTTGTCTGGTGCAAGTGCCTGCTGGGCTGCCGCCTCCTGCAGCATCTTCTGGTACTGCTGGGTGGCCGCCTGCTCTACCTGCGCTGCAGGCACCAGCTTGGTGAAGGTAGAGTTCTTGCCCACTTCCACGCCTTCGCGTGCGAGGCTGACTGCTGGCGTCGCCATGAAGAGTACCGCGAGTGACCCGGCGATGGCGCGGGCACGCAAAGAGGTGAAGGTGTGAGTATGCATATGGGCTTTCCCAACAAACAATGGTTTTACATGGGCCTGAGGCCAGAGCGCTCGGGCAATAACGACAACGCCATTGTGCATGAACTGCGAGCTGGGCCACGCTGACATAACGCTGCTCGAGCCGATAGGGCGTACAGGCAAAAAAAACGGCCACCCGAAGGTGGCCGTGTAAAAGTCCTCGAAAGGACGTCGTTGGGAGACTGACATGTTGCCTGCTCATCCAGGTCATGAATTGCTTTGCTTACTTTTGCATTAGGTGTGACAGCTAATGGATTTATTGTGCAGGTAATCAGAGCGTGTGAACATCCCCAATTTGGGGGATGCAGTCTACATTTACACCACATTTTTCAGCTTATCGTGCGAAAGTTCACACTTGAATTTGCATCCCGGCGCAGGCTGTCCGCGTATCAGCCTGCCAGCCTGGGAAGCCGCACCACAAAGCAGGCCCCGCCCCCGGGCCGGTCGTGGCATTGCACGGTGCCGCCATGGTTGTGGGCAATGGACTGCACCAAAGCCAGTCCCAGTCCCACGCCACCATCGCGCTCGCTGGCATGGCTGCTGCGGTAGAACGGCTCAAAAATGCGCTGCTGCTCTGCCTGAGGCACGCCAGGACCGCGATCACAGACTTCAATTTCCAGACTGGCCTGGCCTGCCAGCGGCTGTGCGCTTTCACGCAACACCATCTGCACCTCAGCGCCGCCATAGCGCTGCGCGTTGTCCAGCAAATTGCGCATCAGGCGACTGATCAGGCGCGGCACGGCGTGGGCGTGCAATGCGCTGGCTTCGCAGTGCAAAGGCACACCCAGCTTGGCGCACTCCTGCGCAGCCAGTGCAATCACATCGACCCTTTCCTTGTGGCCCATATCCACGCTGGTGCTGTGCCGGGCCGCGTCCAGGCGGCTGGCCAGCAAGATCTCTTCAATCAGGCTATCAAGCTCGCTGATGCTGCGTGCCAGCTCTTGCTTGAGTGCGGCGCTGGGTGTGGTGTCCATCAACTCCAGCCCCATGCGGATGCGCGCCAGCGGTGCCCGCAGCTCGTGTGAGGTGTTGGCCAGCAGGGATTTATGGGCCTGTACCAGGGTCTCAATATGGTCAGCTGCGGTATTGAAACGCTCGGCCAAAAACGCCACCTCATCGCGCCCCTGCACCCTCACACGGCTGGCCAGGTCACCCGCGCCCCAGCGCTCCACACCGCGGCGCAGCCCCTCCAGGCGCAAGGTCAGGCGGCGCATCACAGGGTAGCTGCCCAGTGCCACCGCCAGCGCCACGATGCCAAATATCCACAGCAACACACTCGGATTGCGCTGCACATTGGCATCCAGCCAGCGCGGTGGTGCGCCCGATGGGGGGCCGCCGCTTTGGCCACGTCCGCGCGGCGGCATCTGGATCGACAGGACCTTGCCGTCAGGCATGCTGACCTGAAACTCCAGACCCTGGCCGGGCACGCGCACGGGACGGGCCGTGGCCTGCCCGATCACCTGGCCTGCGCTGTCACGCACAATCAGCTCGCGCGCAGGCTGCTCTGCCATGCGCTCGGCGCGGATGCGCTCGGTCTGTGCGCGCCACAGCCATCCAAAGCCCATGGTCAGTACCAGCACCGCTGCCGCAATGGCCAGCCAGATGCGCACATACAGGCGGTTGAAGAACGGTATTTGCATCAATTATTTATATAAAACAAGCCGCCAGGCCAATAGAATATCGCGGGAGCAGCTATTAAAAGTATAGTAAATCACTCTTGCTGCCGGGCAAAGACATAGCCCACACCACGCACCGTCACAATGCGCTGGGGCTCTTTGGGGTCGGCTTCGATGGCGGCGCGGATGCGGCCCATATGCACGTCGATGGAACGGTCAAAGGCCTCCAGCTCGCGTCCTCGCACCGCCTCCATGATCTGCTCTCGCGTGAGCACGCGGCCTGCACGCTCGGCCATGGCCACCAGCAAGTCGAACTGGTAAGACGTCAGCTCCACCGCCTGCCCCGCCAGCAGCACGGTGCGCGCATCGCGGTCAATCTCCAGGCTGCCAAAGGCCATGCGCCGGGTTGTGCTACCCGCGCCTTCGCTGTGGCGGCGCAGAATGGCACGGATGCGCGCCAGCAGCTCGCGCGGCTCAAAAGGCTTGGCCAGGTAGTCGTCTGCGCCCAGCTCCAGGCCGATGATGCGGTCCATCGCATCGCCTTTGCCAGTCAGCATGAGCACAGGCACCCGTCCGGCCTCGCCCGGCATGGCGCGCAGGCGGCGGCACACCTCCAGGCCGTCCAGGCCCGGCATCATCAAATCCAGCACAATCAAGTCTGGCAACTGCGTGCTGAGCATCTGCAGGCCCGCCGTGCCATCCATGGCATGGGCAAACTCAAAGCTGTTGGCACGCATATAGTCGCCCACCATGGCGGCCAGGCGCGCATCATCTTCGATCATCAGGAGCTTTTGCATAAGCAGATGGTAACGCCGTCATGGCGTGCAGTCTATTGTCTATCCCCAAGGACTCATGCCCATGCCCATACCGCTGCCAGGCTGTCCGCGGCGCTCACCGCGCTGCTGCATCAGCTGCGCCAGCTTGCTGCGCTGCGCCGGTGTCAGCACATCCGCCACATCGGTCTGGTGTTGCAGCCTGCGCTTGCTCAGAGTGTCAGACAGGGCCGACTGCTGCGCGCGCAGCCGCTCCAGCGCTGCGCGGTCCACCACGGGCGCGGCCAGCAACTGCGTGGCCTGCTGGTGCGCCGCCCTGTGCTGCTCGCGCAGCGGCTGCATGTCAGCTGCAGCGGCCTGCGCCAGCTTAGTGAGCCGGTCTTTTTGTTCGGCTGTGGCGTCCACCAGCAGCGCCAGGCGGTTGACCCGCATCTCCACGCCCCGGGCCATGCGCTCTGGCGGCAGGCTGCCGGTCTGTGCGGCCGCGCCCATGCTGGCAACCACCCCCACGAGTAGCGCTGACAGTGCGCGCCATGCTATACCGCGCGAAGTCCATAAACTGTACATACTGTTCTTTCAGTGTTTCAATACGCTGTACTTTGACCACCCAAGCCCACACTGCGATGAAGCACTGGTAAAGTTAAGTAAATGCAAGTGACACCCTGGTTTTCCACACTGGACCTACACGGCCTGCTACGCCACCACGCAGCGCGCACGCCCCACGCTGTGGCGCTGCGTTTTGAAGGCCACGACACTTCCTATGCCCAGCTGGCCGACCAGGCCGAGGCACTGGCTGCCTATCTGCAGGCGCAGCAGGTGCAGGCCGGCGACCGCGTGGCCTACCTGGGCTTGAACCATCCGCTGCAAATTGCCTTGCTGTTTGCCGCAGCGCGGCTGGGCGCGCTGCTGGTGCCGCTGAACTTCCGGCTGGCCGCCCAGGAATGGGACACCGTGCTCACAGACTGCGGCCCCCGCCTAGTGCTGAGCGATGCCCATTGGTACGAAGCGGCCAGTGCTTTGGCGCGCAGGGCAGGCATCGGCCATGCACAGATTGAGCACGTCTGCCAGGGCGCGGCGCTGCCTGCAGGTGCTGCCCTGCCTGCTTTGACGGACCGCAAGAGCGATGCCTGCCTGTTGGTCTATACCTCTGGCACCACCGGCCGCCCCAAGGCTGCCGTGCACACCCAGGCCAATCTGCTGGCCAATATGGCATTGGCAGCGCACACGATGGGCCTGCACGCAGCAGACACCGTGGTCACGGTGCTGCCCCTGTTCCATGTGGGGGGCCTGTGCATCCAGACATTGCCCGCCCTGTACGCTGGCGCACGCGTGCTGCTGCATGCGCGCTTTGACCCTGCAGCCTTTTTCGACTGCCTAGCCCAGGACCGCCCCAGCCTGACCCTGCAAGTGCCCGCCACGCTGCGCGCCTTGGTCGAGCATCCGCAGTGGCCGCAGGCCGACCTGTCGAGTCTGCGCGCTGTCTGGGCAGGCTCTTCGGTGCTACCGGCGCACTGGGTGGCCGCCTTCCATGCGCGCGGTGTGCCAGCCTGCAATGTCTATGGCAGCACCGAAACAGGGCCTTTTTCTATTGCACTGCCTCCCGAGCAGGCTCGCTCGCATGCGGGCAGCTGTGGCTGGCCTGCGCAGACCCAGGGCGCGCTGGTGCAGGCCCGCCTGCACCAAGTGCAAGGCAGTGGCGAAGAAGCAGTGGGCGAGCTGTACATTCGCGGCCCCAATGTCGCCCAGACCTACTGGCCTGATCAGCGGGCCGTCGATGACGAGGGCTATTTTCATACCGGCGATCTGGCGCGCTGCGCCGCAGACGGCAGCTACACCATCGTGGGCCGCGCCAAGGACATGCTGATCTCTGGCGGTGAAAACATCTATCCTGCCGAGATCGAAAACCTGCTGGCAGAGCATCCGCTGGTGGCCGAATGTGCCGTGATTGGCCTGCCTGATCCGCAGTGGGGCGAGATTGCGGTGGCCTGTGTGGTGGCGCGCGACGCCGCAGCAGACCCTGAGACCGTCTGCACCACACTGCAGGCCTTTGTACAACCCCGCATTGCGCGCTACAAACAGCCCCGGCGCTGGCTGGTGATGGCTAGCCTGCCCAAAACCGCACTGGGCAAAGTGCAAAAGCAGCCGCTGCAGGCCTTGGCGCAGGCAGCATTAGTGCCCACACCTTAAGTGGCCAGGGCAGCTTCAATATCCTTGGCCATGCTCTGCGGCGCGTCTTGCGGCGCATACCGCTTGATCACCTGGCCGTCTTTGCCCACCAGAAACTTGGTGAAATTCCATTTGATGGCTTTGCTACCCATCAGGCCTGGCGCCTCAGCACACAGCCACTGGAACAGCGGCATCGCCTGAGGTCCGTTCACATCCACTTTGGCCATCATGGGGAAACTCACGCCATAGTTGAGCTGGCAAAAACTGGATATCTCCGCATTGCTCCCGGGGTCCTGGTTGCCAAACTGGTTACACGGAAAGCCCAGCACTACCAAACCCTTTGCGCCGTATTCCTTGTGCAAGGTCTCCAGGCCAGCAAACTGGGGGGTAAAACCACAGGCACTGGCGGTGTTGACGATCAGCATGGCCTTGCCGCGAAACTTCTTCAAAGCCACGCTGCGGCCTGCGGTGTCCAGAGCGTCGAAATCGTAAATAGAGGAGTTCATGCGGCATGGTAGCGGAAAGTCTGCCCGCTTGCCCGACACGGAACCAGCAACGATTGTTGTTTTTTATAACCAAATGGCTGGAATTAGCACGCTAGTGACATTCCTGTGAGGGTCTGAACCCGTCTGGATTGCTTCACGGGGCTGCAATGCTTAGAATGCAGTAAATACAATATGTTAGAAATTAAACCTTTAGTAGACAGCGTGCACGCAGTTCAGCGGGTTCGCTGATAACATGCTTTTTCCTATTGCAACGACTGCAAAGGCTCGTAATGAGTAATCCTCACAAAATAGCGTTGATTGGTTTTTCATCCTTTGAAAGAGCGACTTTTGAGTCGTTCTTCCGTCTGGCTGCGCGCCGCCCACCAGGCTACATCCTGGTCACCGACGCTGCGCAGGCCAACCTGGCGGTTGTCAACGCCGATGACCCTGCCACGCTCAAGGCCGCAGTAGACAACAAGCCCTGCGCTCACGTGATGCTGATCGGCAACAGCGATGGCGGCACGGGCTGGGCTTTGCAAAAACGCCCGCTCAATCTGATGAAGGTGTTGACCAACGTAGAGCAGTTGCTCACACCAGGTGGTGCCCAGGCAGCCGCGGTCCCTGCAAGTGCGCCTGCCAGGCCGGCAGCCCCAATGGCCAGCGCGGGTGCGGCACGCCCTGCCGCACCGCCAGAGCGTCCTTCGCTGGCTTCAGCACCTGCTGCCAGCCCGATCAGACCTGTGCCAGCTGCCGTGGCGCCCATCCGCCCCGCGGCCCCGACAGCTGTGCCCGCAAGTGCGGCAGCCTCTCCCCGGCGCAACGATGTGCGCCTGGGCGTGGGTGATTTCACCAACAGCCGCGCCGATGGCCCGATCGTCGGCGGTCTGACCAAGCCCAGCGCACTGGAAGAAGATGCCAACGTAGACCATATTCTGGTGGTCGATGACAGCGATATTGCGCTGAAATTCATGCGCAACCGCCTCACCCGTTTTGGCTTTAGAACCGATCTTGTCAACTCTGGCGAAGAGGCTTTGGGCCGCTTGAGCGCACGCCCCTACAAATTCGTATTTCTGGATGTGATGATGGAAGGTCTGGACGGTTACCAGACCTGCCGCGCCATCAAGCAGCGTAAATACACCGAAGGCAAACCGCCTGTGGTCGTCATGCTCACCAGCCGCGGCGGCACCATCGACAAAATCCGTGGCACTCTGGCCGGCTGTGATGCCTACCTCACCAAACCACTCAATGAGCGCGACCTGATTGCCGTGCTGGCCAAACATGACCGCACTGTCGCACGCGGTTTTCAGGCCACCAATTTCGGCGCCAGTGCCAAATCAGGTTTTGGCAACGTATCCAACCGATAATTTTCGAGACGGACCTTCAGGCCCGCATACCCCTTTCCCGTCGTAGTTTTGTCAAGTAGTTAAGAGAAGTGAGATTGTTATGAAAAAAGTACTGGTCGTAGATGATGCACCCGTTGATGCACAGAATTTGCAACGCATCTTCTCCGATGCGGGTTGGGTCGTGGTATCTGCCAGCTCTGGCGCCGAAGCGGTCAGCAAGGCCAAGGCCGAGACCCCGGACCTGATCATGATGGATGTGAACATGCCTGGCCTGGACGGCTTTTCCGCCACGCGCCAGCTCATGCAAGACCCCAGCACCAAGGGCATCCCTGTGGTGTTTGTCACCTCCAAGGATCAAAAGGCGGATCGCGTGTTTGCCCAGATGCTGGGTGCCAAAGGCTATGTCACCAAGCCCTACACGACCGACCAAATTCTCGGCACGATCTAAGCGGCATGCAGCCTGGCTTGGATAAACCCGCCCATCTCTCAACTGACAGCGATTGCCCACTTTGAAGCTTGCACAAGGTATTGTTTGCGGTTCCTGGGCGCTTGCACTGTCATTTGACTGGGCACGCCAGATTGTCGAAGAGTTTGAGGCCACGGCGGTTCCCAAGTCACCGACCTGGCTGGTAGGCGCCGCCAACGTAGAGGGCAACATACTGCCTGTAGTTGACCTGGCAATTTATTTCAGCCCCACCACAGCCAACCTCAGCGTATCTCCGCATCAGCGTCTGCTGGTGGGTGGTCTGAATGCGGCGGGCTCTGACGATGCCATCGCGTTGATATTCAACGGCCTGCCCCAGCAGCTCAATTACGACGCACAGCCACTGACTTATGCAGGTGCGCTGCCGCCCAAATTGCGCGAAGTCTGCGACGCTGTCGCCAGCGATGCCACCGGGCGCAATTTTCTGGAAATCAACGTAGACAAGCTCATGGCAGCCCTGGCCGATGAACTGTCGCTGTTATAAGCCCCCATTTGTAAACCAGCGCATAGCACAGCTGACTGTGCAGCATGCGCAGTCAAGAAGACGAACGGAGTAAACCATGAATATTCGGCAAAAAATGCTACTGGGCGCAGGTCTGCTGACCTTGCTGCCTGTGGTTGTGACCTCCATCTTGCTGTGGCAGGGTGCCTCTACACTAGCTGGTTCTGCCCTGCTGGAGCGTACACAGTCCCAGCTGGACTCTTTGCGCGATACCAAACGTACCCAGGTGATCGACGAAATCGACACCCGCGTGCGCTCTCTGCAGGCCCTGGCAGCCCAGCGCACTACGGTGGAAGGCATGCGCGCCCTCAAGGCAGGCTTCTACACCGCTTCCAAGGACAGTGGCATCACACAGGATGCTGCAAGTGCGGGTCTGGTGGACTACACCCAAAAAGCCTTTGGCCAGGAATTTGTCAAGCGCAATGCCACCGCATCTCCCGATCTTTCCAAGGCCATTGCCGCGCTGGATGCCAACGGCGCTGCGCTGCAGACCGATTTCATCGTCAACAACCCCAACCCACTGGGCCAGAAAGAAAAACTCAATCGCCCGCAAGGTAACTATGCCTATGCCCAGGCCCATGCGCAGTTCCACCCCAGTCTGGAGCGCGCCCAGAAACTGTTCGAGTACTACGACATTTTCCTGATCGACACCGACACCGACAACGTGGTCTACACCGTGTTCAAGGAATTGGACTTCGGCACCTCGCTAAAGACAGGCATTGCCGCAGGCACCAAGCTGGCCGAAGCCTATAACAAGGTCAAGCAGTCAAGCAACCGCGACACGATCTATCTGTCTGACTTTGCGCCCTATCTGGCGTCCTACAATGACTTGGCCGCTTTTGCAGCGGTGCCTATTTTTGATGGTGACAAGCAAATCGGTGTGATTGCGATGCAGTACCCGATCGACAAGATCACCGAGGTCATGAGCTCCAACAAAGGCTGGAAAAAGATTGGTCTGGGCGATACCGGCGACATGTTTATCGTGGGCGATGACAAGCTGATGCGTACCAACGCGCGCTATCTGGTGGAGAACAAAGAAGCGTTTGCTGAAAAATTGGGCGCAAAACTCTCTGCCAACGCGCGCGCCACCATGCTCAAGAAAGAGTCCACGATCGGCCTGGTGAGTATCGATTCTGATGCAACCCGCCCTGCTTTGGCAGGCCAGGAAGGCTTCAAGACTTTTACAGATTATCGGGGTGTTGAATCTTACGGCTCCTTTGGTCCCCTGAAAGTGCAGGGCCTTAACTGGGGCATGGTGGCCAAGATCGACAAGGAAGAAGCTGACCAAAGCCTTAACGATCTGAACACCCAGTCCCTGGTGCGTGCATTGCTGATTGGTTTGGGTGTGGTGCTGATAGCCGGTCTGTCTGTGGCCATTTTCCTGGGCCGCTTCCTGAAACCCATTCAAAAACTCTCCGACACGGTGCAGCAGGTGGCTTCGGGCAATACCTCTGCACGATCCGGTTTGCTGGAGCAAGACGAGATTGGCCAGCTGGGTCGTTCACTGGACGGTCTGCTCGATGACCGTATTGCTTCGCTGGAAAAAGCCGGTAAGGAAAACGAAACCCTCAACAACTCCGTGATTGCGCTGCTGCAGACGGTGTTCCAGCTGTCCAATCGTGACCTGACTGCACGCGCTCCGGTAACTGAAGACATTATCGGCACGGTGTCCTCGTCCATTAACCAGCTGTCTGACGAGACGGGCCGCACGCTGGCCGAGGTGCAGGACATTGCCGAGCAAGTGCGCAAAACCTCCGAGGCCGTGCGGGTGCAGTCTGTGATGGTAGAAGAAACTGCGCGCTCGGAGCGTGAGGCTCTGGAGTCCATGTCCACCAACCTGACTCAGGCCACCGACCAGCTCACGCAGATGGCATCGCTGTCTGACCAGTCCAACAAGGCCGCTGAACAGGCCGCTACCGCTACCCAGGCTGCGCTGTCTGCCGTGGATGGCACCGTCAAGGGTATGGACCAGTTGCGCGACTCGATCTCTGACATGGAGAAACGCTTCAAACGACTGGGCGAACGCTCACAGGAAATTTCCACTGCCGTGCAGCTGATTAACGCTATCTCTGAACGCACCCACGTGCTCGCGCTGAACGCGTCCATGCAGGCGGCCACAGCAGGTGAGGCAGGCCGCGGTTTTGCGGTGGTGGCGGAAGAGGTGCAGCGCCTGTCTGACAGCTCACGCCAGGCGACTGCGCAGATCTCCCAGCTGGTGGGCAACATCCAGGCCGAGACGAATGAAACGCTGTTCACCGTGAACCGCCTGATTGGCGAAGTGGTCAAGCAGTCTGAGCTGGCGCAGCGCGCGGGTGTGCAGATGAACCAGACGCAAAGCACCACGCAGCAGCTGGTGGGTCTGGTGCGGCAGATTGCCGCTTTCTCCGATCAACAGGCCAAACTGGCCAGCAGCCTGCAGCAGTCGGTGCTTGACATTAACGAGGGCACCGAGCAGACGTCTTCCGCTATTGCCGAGCAAACCGCATCTACGCAGACCCTGGCTGACTTCTCGCGTCGATTGACACAGGCCGTGGGCCAGTTCAAGTTGCCCGAACAAACCGCTTAAGTTGCCTGCCTTCCCGTCATAAATTTTGGACAGGTCATGACCCTTGATGATTTGATGGGCTTGCTGCGCGAAGAGTTCGCGCTGGATGTGCCTGCGACCCAGGAAGCCTTGATGCAGGCCGCCCTGGAGCCCGCCACTGCGCCCGAACATCTCGAGCCCATGCTGGGCTATATCGAGCGCTCCATCCAGGCCAGCGCCTTGGTGGGACTGCACGGTTGGGGTGGATACCTGCAGCAGATCGCGGAGTTTACGGCGACGCAGATCCAGTCGCCCGACCCCGAGGCGCTAGCCTGGTTGATAGGGTGGATGGCCCCTGCGCAGACGTACCTTGAGCATGCTGCACGTCCTGAGAGCACCGATGCCATCCTGGACTATCTGCGCGCCTGTCCGCAGCAGCCCGATGAGGCCGTACTTGAATTTCTGCGTGACCTGCTGCTCACGCCCCCGGCTTTGGCTGCTGAAGAGTTGGCCGCTGCCAACGCGCCGCTGGAAGAAGCTACCGCCGACGATGTGAGTCTGTCCACGGAGGAGGTCGATACGGGCCTGCTGTCGGCCATGCTGGTGGACGCGCCTGAACAGCTGGAGAAGCTGTCGCTGCACCTGGACAAACTGGCGCTAGGCGCTGCGACCTCCGAACAGATGGTGGAAGCCCAGCGCATTGCGCATACTTTCAAAGGCTCGGGCAACATCATTGGATTGCCCGGCATTGGACGCATCTCCCACCGCCTGGAAGACGTCATGGAATGGGCGCTGGACAAAGTCCAGGATGGAAAATCTGTCAACGCTGCCGCCATCCGGGACATGCAGCATGCCGTGGGCGTGCTGCAGCATATGGTGGCGCATTTGCAAGGCGAGGAAGCCGCGCCCTCTGAGGCCAAGGAATGTCTGCAGCGCCTGCTCGACTGGGTCGGATGGATGCGCGATGGCAGCATCGATACGCAGTCACCCGAGGCATTGGCAGCTGGTGCGACAGACATGCCCGCTGCCATGGTGTCCGGCGCAGAGACGGGTGACGCAGCCGCCGCTGCATCGCCTGCTGCAGATGTGCAGACCCTGCGTGTGGGCGTTGACCGCTTGAGCCGTGTGCTGCGCCGCTCGGGCCAGTCGATTGTGAACACCCAGCGCTTTGCGCAGTTTGTGCGTGATGCCGATGAACGTCTGCAAGCACTGGAACTGCACCACGCCAAGCTCAATATCCGCCTGCGCGAATTGGAACAGACGGTGGACAAACAGGTCGTGCAGCTGCAGGAAAAGCGTGAGGCGGGAGAAGGTTTCGACCCCTTGGAGATGGACCGCTACGATGCCTTGCATGGCCTGTCGCGTTTTGTGTCCGAAGCCGTGCAGGACGAACTGGAACTGGCGCGCGAAGCCAAAAAACATCTGGTGCGCAGCATTGCCCTGCTGCGCGACGAAGACTATTCCCTGCGCGAACAGCACCGCGAACTGCTGCAGGCCCGCCTGGTGCCCGTCAAGTCCGTGGTGGCGCGCCTCAAGCGCAACGTGATGCAGACAGCATCCAGCACCGGCAAAAAGGCGCAACTGGTCATTGTGGGCGAGTCCACCACGCTGGATGCCGACGTGCTCACGCGCCTGACCGAGCCCTTGCTGCATTTGCTGCGCAACGCGGTAGACCACGGCCTGGAAGGCACCGAAGAGCGGTCTCTGCTGGGCAAGTCTGAGGTCGGCACCGTGACCTTGAGTTTTCGCCGCAGTGGCCAGGAGGTGGAGGTGATCTGCGCTGATGATGGACGCGGCCTGGACCTGCCTACGGTGTACGACAAAGCCGTCGAATACGGGCTGATCGCGCGTGGCACCGAGCTGTCCGAAGATGAACTGCGCCGCCTGATATTGCGCCCGGGTTTCAGCACCAAAGGTGAGGTGACCGAAGTGTCTGGCCGAGGCGTGGGTATGGACGTGGTCAATGACCGCGTGAGCGCCTTGAAAGGCCGCCTGGAAATCGCCAGCAAGCCCTTTGAAGGCACCCGCTTTACTTTGCACGTGCCGGTATCCACAGGTGCCACGCAATCGCTGATTGTCGATTGCGCGGGCGAATGGGTGGCCTTGCCCTCAGACCAGGTGGAGCAAGCCCTGGCAGCCGACGAAGTCAAGCTGAGTTTGCAAGGCACGCAGGCCAACCTGGAGCATGCCGGCAAGTTTTATCCAGCCTACAGTCTCAGTGAATGGCTGGGTTTTGAAGACCGCGTTGACCTGATGGGCAGCCGCAAGCCTTGTGTGCTGGCGCGTGCCGCAACCGGCACGATTGCGCTGGTGGTTGACGCAGTGGTGGATGCGCGTGAGTTGATTTTGCAGGATGTGGGCCGCCTGACGCGACGCATACCAGGCGTGGTCGGCGGCGCCATGCGCGGCGACGGCAAACCGATGTTTGTGCTGGATGTTCCTGCACTGGAGCGCTCCGCGCGCTCGCACGGCCGCGTCAGCGCATCGCTGGCCTTGCGCCGGCGTCTGGCCATCAAGAAAACACGGGTCCTGGTGGTGGACGATGCCCTGTCGGTTCGCCGCTCGATGGAGCAGTTGCTGCAGGACGCGGGCTACGAGGTCAGCAGCGCCAACGACGGCTTCCTGGCACTGGACAGCATGCGCGACAAGCCGCCAGCCATTGTGCTGACCGACCTGGAGATGCCCAACCTGAACGGCCTGGATCTGACCAAGCGTATCCGCGAGGTACCGCACTTCATGGGCCTGCCAGTGATCATGATCACCTCACGCGCCAGCGACAAGCACCGCGAGCTGGCCGAAAATGCCGGGGTGGACCTGTACCTCACCAAGCCCTATACCGATGCAGCCTTGCTCGAGCATGTGCGGCGTCTCACCTCGCAAGACGCTGCCTCCTTGATGGCCTAACGCCCACTTGGTAACGCGCACTCAGTGCGCAGGTTCGCTGTCGCTCAATGCCGCCCAGGCAGCGGCTGCCATGATCAGCGCCCCTCCAATCAAGGTGCGGCCGTCCATCACCGCTGCGCCCAGCCAGACCGAGGACAGCGTGGCAAACACAATCTCTGACAGCATGATCAGCGAGGTGCTAGCCGAGCGCAGGCGCGCAGCGCCATATTGCAATGCCAGGTTGCCCAGCAAAAAAGCCAGCGCCAGCGCTGCCAGCAGGGCCAGCCAATAGCTTTGCACTGCGGGCACCGCGCTCACCCAGCCCGCGCTGGAACCCCACACGGCCACCCCACTGGCCAGTATCGCACCACCACTGAACATGGCCATCATGCGCGATTCGCTGGGTACGTCACGCAGCTTGCGCAGCATGATGTTGGTCAGCGCAAAACTCAGGCCCCCCAGCAGGGCCAGATAGTCGGGCAAGCCACTGGGCACTGGCCAGTCGGCATCGGGGTTTTTGAGCACCAGCAAGACGCCTGCCAAAGCCAGGGCCAAACGCAGCAGGGCCATAGGGCGCGGCTTCTCACCCAGCAGGGGCCAGGCCAGCAGCACCGCCCAGGCCGGCATGAGATAAAACAACAGCACCACGCGCACTACATCGCCCACCGTGACGGCCCAGTTAAAGCCCAGATTAGTCAGGCCGGAGGCCAGCAACAGCAGCCATAGCCAAGGCTGCCGGAGCAACGCACGCCATGCGCCAGGGCGCACCATCAGCACACACACGACGGCAAACCAGTACATCATGGCAGTGGCCCACAGGGGATGCAAGCCAGAGGACTCCAGCTGGCGAAACGGCCACCATGACAGTCCCCAGATCAGGGCATTGACCAGCAAGGCGGCCGCTGCGAGCCGCGTAGCTGCCGCCTTGCTGGCGGGCCTATCCATGCAGGTTGTCGTTACGGGCGATGTTCAGCAATCGCTCTAATTCTTGTGCGTGGTGAATCTGGTTGGAGGCATGCCAGCGCTTGATCAGCCACATCACGCCAGCGACCAGCATGCCAAACAGCGTGATGGCCAGATAGGCGCTGAGCTGCTCGGGCTTGAGGCTTTGCATGCCAACGGCCTTGACCACCGCAAACTCAGACCAGTTGACGGTAGCCACCAGGGTATAGAGCGCGCCCAGGCCCAGAATGCAGGCCTGCTCGTTGAAGTTCTGCACGGCAATCGAGCGGCCAGCGCCCATCAGGTTGTGGCCACGGTGCTGCAGCAGCGCGTTCATCGGCACCACGAGGAAGCCGCCAATGGCACCGAGCAGAATCAAAAATGGCGCAGCCACCCAGACATTGGTGATGACGTTCAGCACAATCATCAATAGCCCCATGGCAATGCCCAAAGGCATCAGACTGGTAGCGTGCTCCAGGCGCATTTTCAAGGAGGCCAGCACCGCCCCTACCGCCGTGCCAATGGCCACCACACCCACCAAAGCAGATGCCTGCGTGGTGCTGTAGCCCAAGGCAGCCGCGCTCCAGGCCAAAACGATGTAACGCAGATTGCCGCTCACGCCCCAGAACAGGGTGGTGGTGGACAGGGAGATCTGGCCCAGCTTGTCGCGCCACAGGGCCATGTTGCAGATCCAGAAGTCTGGCAGCAAGGTCAACCAGTTGCGTGGCATGGGCCGCATCTCGGCGCCGGTAAGGGGAATGCGGGTGTTAAACCACGCCGCCAGCATGTACACAAAGATCAGCACCGAAATAGCTGCTTCAGGGGGCGTGTCAATGTTAGTGTTAATGATGGGAAAATCAAACGACAGCAGCAGATGCGATACCGAATGCCCCACCAGCTGACCGCCCAGCAGCACCCCCAGGATAATGGAGGCGATGGTCAGTCCTTCAATCCAGCCATTGGCCTTGACTAGCTGCGACGAAGGCAGCAGCTCTGTGAGGATGCCGTATTTCGCGGGCGAATACGCGGCCGCACCCAGGCCCACGACGGCATAGGCCATCAGGGGGTGCGTGCCAAACAGCATCATCAGACAGCCAATCACCTTGATGGTATTGCTTACCAGCATCACACGGCCTTTGGGCTGCGAATCTGCAAATGCGCCGACGAAGGGGGCGAGCAGCACATAGAACAGGGCAAACATCGGCACCAATGCGGCACGCTGCCATTCGGGCTGGCCTGTATTGCGCAATAATTCTACCGCGGCAACGAAAAGAGCATTGTCTGCCAGCGAGCTGAAGAACTGCGCCGACATAATGGTGTAAAAACCGCGTTTCACGTGGGAATAAGTTCAAATGTTTTTCAACGACCTAGCTTTATAGCACGTACAGGTGTCATCCCGGGATGAATGCACTGCGCCTACACTAGCGGATTACCTGCTTGACAGACCATAATCGTGATTTTTTGACCATGCCACGCCCTATTCTTGCCACCATCCACCCAGCCGCCCTGCAGCACAACCTCGCGCGTGCCAAGGCAGCGGCGCCCGATGCCAAGGTGTGGGCCGTGGTCAAGGCCAATGCGTATGGCCATGGCATCGAGCGGGCCTTTGAAGGGCTGCGTGCGGCCGACGGCTTTGCCCTGCTCGACTTGGACGAGGCCCAGCGCATCCGCGATCTAGGCTGGCGCGGTCCGATCCTGCTGCTGGAAGGCGTGTTTGAGATGCGTGACCTGGAGCTGTGCTCGCGCCTGTCGCTGTGGCATACGGTGCATTGCACCGAGCAGATTGACATGCTGGCAGCGCACAAAACCAATGCGCCGCACCGCGTATTCCTCAAAATGAACTCTGGCATGAACCGCCTGGGCTTTGCGCCCGCCAGCTACCGCAGCGCCTGGACACGGCTTAACGCCCTGCCCCAGGTGGACGAAATCTCGCTGATGACCCACTTCAGCGATGCAGACGGCGCGCGTTTTGGCCAAGACGGCATTGCGCACCAGCTGGCTACTTTCAACGCTGCCACCCAGGACCTGCCCGGCGAGCGCAGCCTGAGCAACAGCGCGGCCACCTTGCGCTACAGCGCCGACCAGCTGCGCACCGACTGGGTGCGCCCGGGCATCACGCTGTATGGCAGCTCGGTGGACTACCCGGCGCACGACATTGCGCACTGGGGTCTGCAGCCTGCCATGACCTTGTCTGCCAAAGTCATCGCGGTGGTGCCCTTGTCTGCGGGCGACAGCGTGGGCTATGGCTCCTCTTTTGTAGCCGACAAGGCCATGCGCATTGCCGTGGTGGCCTGTGGCTACGCCGACGGTTATCCCCGCATCTGCCCCACAGGCACGCCGGTGCTGATCGACGGGCTGCCAGGCCACACCGTGGGCCGTGTCAGCATGGACATGATCACGGTGGATATCTCGCATCTGCCGCAGGCGGGCATGGGCAGCGAGGTCACGCTGTGGGGCCGCGCCAGCAATGGGGCCGTGCTGTCGATCGATGAGGTGGCAGCCAAGGCGCAGACGCTGGGCTACGAGCTCATGTGCGCGCTGGCACAGCGTGTGCCCACACAGGTGGACAGTATGCCCATCTAGGCATTTTTCACTGTATTTATACAAGAAAAAGGCCTCCAGCCCAATAGAATATCGCGGGAGCAGCTATTAAATAAATAGCAATTATATTCAGCTGTTGGCGCGTTTCTTCAACCAGCGCATCACGCTGCGCACCACGGGAAGTTTTTCATACAGCTCCTCGGCAGCGTCCCAGTAGTCACGGTGGTAGATGATGCGGCCATCGTCTGCAAAGCGCAGATGCGAGGTACCGCGCACGACCTGCAGGGTGGTCGTATCAAAGCGCTTGAAACGGAACTTGAAATCCCAGACCAGAAAACACTGCCTGCCCTGCACCACCCGCTCGGTCACCACAAAGTGCGGCTGCTCCAGCGCCACATACATATGGCTGAAAATCCGCTGCACGTCAGCAAGCCCGCGCACTTCATTGAACGGGTCTTTGAAGTAGGCATCTGGGGTGTAGAACTCGCCCATGCGCTGCACGCTGTCCTCTTGCAGTGTTTCAAAAAACACTGCTGTGCGCTGCACTGCGTCATCGATGGACATGTTCATCACAACCCCGTGAATTTGCGTGTTGCCTGGAAGTACAAAGTGTAGGGCAGGATGCGCAGCAGCCGCATCCAGCGGGTGAAGCGCTTGGGAAAGTGGATTTCAAAACGCCCTTTTTCCCAATGCGCCACGATATCCAGCGCGGCCTGTTGGGGTGTGATCAGCGCGGGCATATGAAAGTTGTTCTGCGCCGTCAATGGCGTCTGCACAAACCCCGGGTTGATGACACTCACGCCCAGGCCCTCGTCATGCACATCGATATACAAGGCCTCGGCCAGGTTGATGAGCGCGGCTTTGGTGGGACCATAAGCCAGAGACTTGGGCAGGCCGCGGTAGCCCGCCACACTGGAGACCAGGCTGATATGCCCATGCCTTAAACGCAACATGGCGGGCAGCACAGCAGCCACACTGTAGACCGCGCCCATGTAGTTGACCTGCACATGGTGTGCGATCTCTTTGGGCTGCATATCCTGTGCGCGCTGGGCCGAGTAAGTGCCCGCGCAGTACATCATCAGGTCCAGCGGCCCGCTGGCAGCCAGCTGCTGGGCTGCGGCGGTGACGGCGGCCTCGTCGGTCGCATCCAGTGGCAGGGCCTGCAGGCCAGGACACTGAATGGCCAGTGCATCAAGTGCAGTTGCGTTGCGCGCCGACACAATCACCTGAGCCCCCTTGCTGTGCAGCAGCTCGGCCGTGGCGCGGCCAATGCCTGTAGAGCCTCCAATGAGCCAGACGCGGCGTCCGGTCCATTGGGTGATGGGAGGATTGAGGCTCATGATGCTGGTGCTCTGTGTTGTGTTGTTGCGAATGGCAAAGGCTGTGCGGTGTTCAGGCGCGTTTTTTGAAGTTCACCACCAGCTCGCCCAGGGTAATGCCAAACTTGCTCATCGTCGCCTTGTTGATCACCACCTTGTCGTCCATCTGGTACATCCAGTCGTCAAACTGCACCTCGTACACCTTGCCGTCCACCGGCAGATTCAGCGTATAGCCCCAGCGAAACGCATTGCCCATCTGCTGGCCTGTGCCGAGGCCCACCACATCGTCAGCCCGCCCTTCGTAGCGGCCGTCAGCGAGTTTTTTCATGCGCCAGATGCGCTTTTGCTTGCTGCCATCGCTGTAGACAAAGTCTTCGTCCAGCACGCCGTCATCACCGTTCCAGCTGCAGTTGATGGTGACCAGAAAGCGCTTGACCACCTTGCCGCTGCGGTCGGTGAAGATGCCCCAGCCATCGACCACACCGCTGAAATAGCTCTTGAGGTCGAAGATGGGTTTTTCGTTGGCGTAGTCGCTGATCTGCGGCGCAGTGCCGCAGGCCGACAACGCTGCGAGGCTGGAACTGGCGATCAAAAGGGTACGGCGTTGCATGGCATGTCCTTGGTGGGTTCAAACAAATTTTCGGGTTCTAGCCGCCCAGAACAAGGCGCTGGCAGCTATCAACTTAAGAGCGCATGGCAGCACGCAGTAGGCAATCACCAGCGCCTGCAATGCCTGTGGCGCACGCGCACCAGGCGAGTAGCCAAACAGGTCCAGCACCGGCAGCGCAAGGCCTGCAGCCAGCGCCAGATTGAGCTTGGTAGCAAAGTTCCACCAGCCAAAGTAGGCCCCTTCGCCTTGGCCATGGTCGCCATTGGTCTGGATCAAGCCGGCCAGCAGCGCAGGCGGCGCGGCCAGGTCAGCACCCAGGGCCACGCCTGAGAGCGCGCACACCACCATGAAAGCCGCCACATCACCACTGCCCAAGCTGGCCGCCCAGACAAACACCGCCACCGCCAGCAACATGCCGCCCAGCCAGGTGCGCCACAGCCCCCAGCGCACAATGGCGCGCAGCCACAGCGGAATCGACAGGGCCGCCGCCAGAAAGTAGGCCGCCAGAAAAGCGCCCTCCAGCTGCTTGGGTGCCTGCAGCAAATCCTGAATGAAAAACAGCACCAAAGTGGCCGGAATGGCGCTGGCAATGCCGTTGAGCACAAACACAGTAAGCAGCGCCAGAAACCCCGGGCGCGACAAAGGAGCCAACAGCGCAACGCCCTGCCCTGGCGCAACAGGTTCGCTCGCCTGCGGCGCAGGTGCGCGCAGCCAGGCCCACATGCCTGCGGCCAGCATGGCCGTAAACACCGCCGTGCTCAGCCCCAGCCCCGCTACCACAGGCAGCACCGATGCGAGCAGCACCCCCACCAGGCCCAGGCCTTCGCGCCAGGCCACCACGCGGCTGCGATAGGCCTCGTTGCCCCCCAGGCGCGCGCCCCAGCTTTGGTGCGACACGCTCACCATGCTGTAGGCCGTGTAAGTAACCACCAGCGCCACCAGTGCCCACAGCACCAGACCCGAGCCGCGCACCGGCGGAAAAAACAGCGCTGCAAAACCCAGGGCCAGCAGCACGCAGGCGGCCATGCACACACGCAGCAAGCGTTTGGCACTGTGTGCAAACAGGGTGTCGCTCAATCGGCCCAGCCAGGGGTCAATCACCGCATCAAACAGGCGCGCACCCAGCAGTAGCGCCCCCAGCGTGGCCAGTGGCACACCAAACTCCCTGGCGTAGTGGTTGGGCAAGATGACGTACAGGGGCAGCGCGACAAAAGCCAGCGGCAAGCCCAGCAAACCATAGCTCAAACCCTTGCGTGAATTCCAGGCGCTGGTCATGGTTTGGGCTTAGCCCCACCCTGCAAACCCAGCAGTTCACGGCGCAGTTTGGGTGCGCTGGTCTGCGGGCTGATCCAGATGCCAAAAAACAGGCGTGCAAACTCCGGGTCGCTCACCTCGCCAACAGGTTTGCCATTGAAGGTAAACACAGCCCCCACGCCGGGCTTGTGGATGCCCACCAGGCGGTCTCCTTTGCGGATATCCGGAAAAATCTTGCGCATCTGCGCCAGCCATTGCTCGGATTGGGCCGTGGTCATGCCGCCCAGGGCCTGCATTTCCTTAAGCGAGCGCTCGGCAATGGCGTCGTTGTCCAAGTCGCGCAGGTAATTGATCTCGATCGCAAAGCTGTAGCGGGTGTAGTCCTGCGCCTTGAACTCGGGCGCTGCCCACAGCCGCGCGTCATACACCTCAAAGCCCCAGACCTTCAAGCGCCCCGCACCCACACTGCGCACATTGTCAATGCTGTCGGCCACCTCGGCCGGTCTGGCAGCTTCATTTTGGGATGCAAATACGGCTGCAGGCCAATAGAATATCGCGGGAGCAGCTATTAAAAGCAGAGCAATCCATCGTTGAAATAGTGGTCTCATGGTTTGCGCAGCGTGAACTGGACCACATCAATATTGGCCTGCGCAAATGCCGCTTCGCAGTAGGCCAGATAAAACTCCCAGATGCGGATGAAGCGCTCATCAAAGCCGTTGGCCAGCACCTGCGTGCGCTGCGCAAGAAAGTCCGCACGCCAGCGGCGGCAGGTTTCTGCGTAGTCGGGGCCAAAAGCCAGCGTGTCCACCACCTGCAAACCGGCGGCCTGCGCTTGCTTGCGAAACTCTGCCGGGCAAGGCAAGCAGCCGCCGGGGAAAATGTACTGCTGTATGAAATCGGTGGACTTCACATAGCGCTCAAACAGCGCATCATCAATCACAATCGACTGAATGCAGGCTTGGCCCCCGCTCTTGAGCAAGCGCGCCACGGTTTGAAAGTAGGTGGGCCAGTATTCGCGGCCCACAGCTTCGACCATTTCAATCGAGCAGATGGCATCAAACGGTGCGTCCTGGATGTCGCGGTAGTCTTGCAGGCGCAGGTCAGCCTGGGCGGCTTTGCCTGTGGCCTGCAGACGGGTTTGCGCCCAGGCGAGTTGCTCGGTGGATAGCGTCACGCCTGTGATGTGGGCGCCAAACTCCGTGACCGCCTTTTCGGCCAGTGCGCCCCAGCCGCAGCCGATCTCCAGCACGCGCGCGCCGCGCTGCACGCCCGCCATGCGCAGCGCGCGGCGCACCTTGGCATGCTGCGCGTCCACCATGGGTTGGCTGGTGTCGCCATCAAACCAGGCTGACGAATAGTTCATCGTACCGTCCAACCACAGGGTGTAAAAACTGTTGCCCAGGTCGTAATGGGCATGGATATTTTTCTGGCTATTGGTTTTGGTGTTGCGGTTGAGCAGGTGCTTGATGCGGTAGGCCAGGCGGCCCAGCCAGGTGCCGTAAATGATGTCTTCCACTTCACGGCGGTTGGCCACAAACACGGTCAGCAGCGCAGGCAAGTCAGCGGTAGTCCAGTCCCCGGCAATATAGCTCTCGGCAAAACCAATATCACCCGACTTGAGCGCTGCGGCGCAGACATTCCAGTTGTGCAGATGCAGGTTGGCACTCGGTGCACCGCCATCGGCTTTGCCGAACCGCTGCACGCTGCCATCGGGCAGCTGCACCGTCAAACTTCCATGCTGCAATTTTTGCAGCAGCTTCAGGCAGGTGCGGGCTGCTGCGGGCGCATCCGATGGAATGGGCGTGGCGGTGTGCGCAGGCAGTGGCGCAGGTGGCTTGGCAGGTGAAAAGCTCAGGCTGTTATCGTTCATCGTGTCACCAGGGCAGATGGAGGTTGTGGTTTTTTAAAGAAAGGCACGCGCAGCTTCCAGAGTTTGAAAGCCTGCCAGTGGATACGCGCGATCACGCCCAGCGTCATGGCGCCGTAGCGCAGCAGGGCTTTGCGCTGGCTTTGCACGGTCACGGGCTCCAGCACGCCACTCACCGAAGTGTTGATCAGCGCACCTTGGGCATCGTCATAGTCAATGCGGGCAACGGTTTTGCCATGCTCGGGGGTAGTCATGAAGCGAAAGCGGTAGTGTCCTTCAACGTCGCAAAACGGCGAGACGTGAAACACTTTGGCCGCAGTCTGCTCCACACCATAGCGCGGGCGGTCCAGCAGGTAGACATGGCGCTCGCCGAAGGTGTTGTTCACCTCCACCACCACAGCGCGCAGGTTGCCGTCTGCGCTGTGGCAGTACCAGAAACTCACGGGCTTGAAGGTGTAGCCCAGCACGCGCGGGTAGCAGTGCAACCAGGCCTCGCCATCGGCATCCACAATGCCCTCGCTGCGCAGCAGCTCGTCCAGCCAGGCCAGTGCGCCGCCAGCAGCCACACCACGGCCATCGCCATGGTCTGCATCATAAAAACTCAAAGCGCCCCAGCGGTTGCGCGCCAGTGCTGCGCAGGGTGCGCGCTGTAGCGTGCGCAAGGGCAGCATCAGGAAATAGGTGGGGTAGGCAAAGGCGTTGCGCGCGGGCCGCAGCCGGGTGTGGCGCACCTGGCCAAAACCGATCAGGGCCTGCGCTGTGCTCATGCTGCGGCCCTCATTTCGTCATTGGCGCTGTGCAGGGCCTGCAGGATCTGGCGGGCCACCGCCAAGCCTGATTTCAAGCCGTCTTCATGAAAGCCGTAGCCGGTCCATGCACCGCAGAAGTAGGTGTTTTGCACCCCCTGCAGCTCGGGCAGGCGCTGCTGCGCGGCGATGGCCTGGCTGTCAAACACGGGGTGTGCATACTCGAATTCGCCCATGATGTGGCTACGCGCGATCGGTTGCGTTGGATTTAGGCTGACCACCACGGGCTGCTCAAACGGAATGGGCTGCAGCAGGTTGATCAGGTAGTGCAGGCATACCTGGCTTTGCTCATGTGCGTCGTCACCGCGCACATAGTTCCAGGCAGACCAGGTGCTGCGATTGCGCGGCAGTACCGACGCATCGGTGTGCAGCACCACGCGGTTGGCCTGCGTGCGCAAGCCAGAGAGCAGCTCGCGCTCAGCAGGGCTCGGGTCGCGCAGCAGGGCCAGGGCCTGCGGTGCATGCGTGGCAAGCACCACTTTGTCAAAACGCTCGGCACGTCCCTGCGTCATCACCCTCACGCCCTGCGCATCGCGCTCAATCAGCTGCACGGGTGTGTTCAGGCGCTTGTCGCTGATTTGCGCTGTGATGGCGTCGACATAATGGCGCGCGCCACCTTGCACGGTGTACCACTGCGGCCGGTTGGCCACCTGCATCAGGCCATGGTTATGGCAAAAGCGGATCATGGTCGCCACAGGAAACTGCAGCATCTGGTCGGTCGGGCAGCTCCAGATGCAGCCCAGCATGGGCAACAGATACCAATCACGAAACTCCACTCCAAAGCGATGCTCGCGCAGAAAAGCCTCCAGCGGCTGAGCCAGCTTGGTCTCGTTGCCTTCCAGCGCAATGGCGGTGCACAGCTTGTTAAAGCGCAGCAACTGCCACAGCATGCGCAGAAAACGCGGGTTCCACAGGTTGCTGCGCTGGGCGAACACCGTGGACAGGCTGCCACCGCTCCACTCCAGGGCCTGGCCCTTGAGCGCGCCGGGCACCTGTACCGAGAACGACATCTGGGTTTTAGCCGTGGCAATGCCCAGCTGCTCAAACAGCGCAATCAGGTTGGGATAGGTGCGCTCGTTGTAGACCAGAAAACCCGTATCGACCCCGTGCGTAACAGGGCCCTTGGCCGTAGGCAGGGTGATGTCCACTGTATGGGTATGGCCGCCGAAGTAGCTGTCTGCCTCGAACAGCGTGACCTCGGCATGTCCGAGCAGGCTGTGGGCCACACCCAGACCAGAAATACCTGAACCGATGACGGCCACTTTCAGCGGGGCTGGCATGCGAGTCTCTCAGGCGGTATAGAAAATTGCTGCGAAGCGCCCCGAAGCGAAAAAGGGAGGGAGGGAGGAGGAGGAGAAGCGCTTCAAGATTTCTACCGAGCTAACAGCTCCCGGAAGGCTTCGCAGCATGGAAAACGACAAGTGACCCGGGAAAAGCCGTGCATGGCCACCCACATCCTTGGTGGATGTGTTGCTGGCGGACAAATTGCAAAATGGGCTCACTGGGAAACTCCAAACTTAATGGTCAGATTATGACTGTTTAGTATAAAAATACAATGAAAGGTTGATAAACCGCATATCTTTGAGGGTTATTAAGCAGTACTTGCTGTATGCAGCCAGCCATTACGCTGAGCCCTCGGCATTAAAACCCTGATGGCAACATGGCTAGACAAGAAAACTTGTAAACCCAGCACATAGCATGCATGATGCATCCATGTAGGCATTTTGTCTAGGACATTTAATCCGACAAAGTCTAGGGTTTATACTAGCGTATCCCTGCAGTTTGTCCGTTGGACGCTGCCCGCCTTCGCCGATACTACCGACAGAACAACCCACCGGTAGTTGTTTTCAATCATCAGCACAACGGCTGATGTCGTTATGGAGTTCGTAGTACCGTGAACGATAGAGCTGCTGTACGCCCCATTACTGTATCGATCGCCGCAGTCGAGCGCGACACCGGCCTGTCCAAGGACACCTTGCGTGTTTGGGAACGCCGCTATGGCTTCCCCACGCCTGAGCGCGATGCCTTTGGCGAGCGCGCCTATCCGCTGGACCAGATTGAAAAACTGCGCGTCATCAAGCGCCTGCTGGACTCGGGCCACCGCCCGGGGCGTATCGTGGGCATGGATATCGATGCCTTGCAGCATATGGGCGACTCCCTGTCGGCAGCGCCGCAGCGCCTCACCCACAGCGATGCGACGGACCTGCGCCTGTATATTGACCTGATCAAAGGCCATGATGTGGAAGGTCTGCGCCGTGCGCTGGGCCAGGCCGCCATGCGCATGGGCCTGGCCGCCCTGGTCTGCGATGTGATTGCGCCACTCAATGTGATGGTGGGCGACGCCTGGATGCGTGGCCAGCTGGAGGTGTTTGAAGAGCATATGTACACCGAAAGCGTGAATGTGATGCTGCGCGGTGCCATTGCCAACGCGCCTTCGGCATCGGCCACAGCGCGCCCCCGCGTGCTGCTGACCACCTTTCCCCAGGAGCCGCACGGCTTGGGCTTGCTGATGGCCGAAGCCATGCTGGCGCTGGAAGGCTGCCGCTGTTTTTCACTGGGCACCCAAACCCCGATTTGGGACATCGTGCTGGCCGCTACCGCCCACCGCGCCGATATTGTGGCCCTGAGCTTTACTGCCAGCCAGAACCCCAACCATGTGATCAACGGCCTGGAAGAGCTGCGCCAGAAGCTGCCACGCACGGTGGATATCTGGGTGGGAGGCAGCTGCCCCATCGTGGGGCGCAAGTCACCCGAGGGCATCAACGTGATCACCGACCTGACCAGCCTGGGCAGCCAGGTTGCCGACTGGCGCGCCCAGCACACCTGAACCACCCATGATCTGCCAGCCCTGGCGGCATGGCAATGACATATGCAGGGCGTAAACTACATGGCTATTGCGCCCCAGTAATCACTTGGTATGCAGGCTTTGCGTAAAATACAGATAGTTTGTTCGCCGACCGTGTCGGTTTAGGACCCCAATGCTCTATCCAGAACTATTCAAACAGCTCGAATCCGTCCGTTGGGATATGGATAAAGATATTCCGTGGGACAGCTTCGATACCCACAAGCTGACCGACGAGCAGGCCCAAACCATCAAGATGAATGCCATCACCGAGTGGAGCGCCCTGCCTGCCACCGAGATGTTTTTGCGCGACAACCGCGATGACTCGGATTTTTCGGCCTTCATGTCGATCTGGTTTTTTGAAGAACAAAAGCACTCGCTGGTGCTGATGGAGTATCTCAAGCGTTTTCGCCCCGACCTGGCGCCTACCGAGCAAGAGCTGCACGAAGTGCGCTTTGAGTTTGAGCCCGCGCCCGCGCTGGAAACCCTGATGCTGCATTTTTGCGGCGAGATCCGCCTGAACCACTGGTACCGCCGCGCCAGCGAATGGCACACCGAGCCGGTCATCAAGCATATCTACACCACCCTGAGCCAGGACGAGGCCCGCCATGGCGGCGCCTACCTGCGCTACATGAAGCGGGCGATTGCCAATTTCGGCAACGACGCCAAGGCCGCGTTCACCAAAGTGGGCGTGCTGATGGCCAGCGCTCGGCGCACGGCGCAGGCCCTGCACCCGACCAATCTGCATGTGAACAAGGCGCTGTTTCCGCGCGACACCATCCAAAGCCGCCTGCCCAATCCCGAATGGCTGGAGCAGTGGCTGGACTCGCAGATCAAGTTTGATGCGGTCTGGGAAAACAAGGTGATCGAGCGCATTTTGCACAATATGAGCCTGCTGATGGAGCGCAGCTTTGAGAGCGTGCAGGAGCTCAACCGCTATCGCAAGGAGCTGGCCCGCGAGCTGGCGGCCAAAGCCGAAGGTCTGATCGTGCCCGCCACTGCGCCACGCGTGGTCTGACCTGCCACCCCCTGCCGCCCACCCACACTTTGAGCGCCCCTTCGTTTCTCGCCAAGATCGCCACCCGAGCGCAGGCAAGCGCGCGCATGGCCCAGCTGTCCAAACCCGTGGTCTTTACCAATGGCGTGTTTGATGTGCTGCACCGCGGTCATGCCAGCTACCTGGATGCTGCGCGGGCCTTGGGCGGCTCGCTGGTGGTGGCGCTCAACACCGATGCCTCCGCGCGCCGGCTGGGCAAGGGGCCCGACAGGCCACTCAACAACGAACAAGACCGCGCCGCGCTGATGGCTGCGCTCGAATCCGTCAGCCTGGTAACCTGGTTTGACGAAGACACACCGCTGCAGATCATCGATGAACTGCGCCCGGACGTGCTGGTCAAAGGCGGTGACTACGACATGAAGCGCCTGCAGGAAGCCCAACTGGTGGAAAGCTATGGCGGCCAGGCTTTTGCGCTGGACTTTGTTGACGGCTACTCGACCACGGCCCTGGTAAAAAAAATCCGCGCCACGGCCTGAACCCACCCCTCTTGCGCCGCCGCAGCACCCGCCCTGGCTGCTGCACCACATGAAACGGTGGCCTTTTACAATCTAGGCCTATGAACCTTTCTGCACTGACCGCCATTTCGCCGCTGGACGGCCGCTACGGCGGCAAGCTCGCCGCCCTGCGCCCCCTGATGTCTGAGTACGGCTACATGCACTGCCGGGTGAAGGTGGAGGTGGCGTGGTTCATCGCCTTGGGCGACGCAGGCTTTGCCGAGTTCCCAGCCCTGTCTGCTGCCGCTCGCGCACATTTGAATGGCCTGGTCAGTGGCTTTAACGAGCAGGACGCCCAGGCCATCAAAGACATTGAAAAAGTCACCAACCACGACGTCAAAGCCGTGGAGTACTGGATCAAGTCGAAATTTGACGGGCAGCCTGAGCTGCTAAAAAGCACCGAGTTTGTGCACTTTGCCTGCACCAGCGAAGACATCAACAACACCAGCCACGCCCTGCAACTGCAAGCCGCGCGCAGCCAGGTGTTGCTGCCTGCGCTGGACGCCATCATTGCCAAGCTGCGCGAGATGGCGCACCAGTACGCTGCCGTGCCCATGCTCAGCCGCACCCACGGCCAAACCGCATCGCCCACCACCGTGGGTAAAGAAGTGGCCAACGTGGTGGTGCGCCTGCAAGCGGCGCGCGCGCGCATTGCCGATGTGAAGATATTGGCCAAGATGAACGGCGCGGTGGGCAACTACAACGCGCACCTGTCGGCCTGGCCGCAGCATGACTGGGAGGCCTTCTCGCGCAAAGTGGTGGAGAGCAGCCTGGGCCTGACTTTCCAGCCCTACAGCATCCAGATCGAGCCGCACGACTACATGGCCGAGCTGTACGACGCTATAGCCCGCACCAACACCATATTGATCGACTGGTCGCGCGACGTGTGGGGCTATGTGAGCCTGGGCTACTTCAAGCAGCGCCTCAAAGCCGGCGAGATCGGCTCGTCCACCATGCCGCACAAGGTCAACCCGATTGATTTTGAAAACGCCGAAGGCAACCTGGGTCTGGCCAATGCCCTGCTCAAACACCTGAGCGAGAAGCTGCCCATCAGCCGCTGGCAGCGCGACCTGACCGACTCCACCGTGCTGCGCAATATGGGCGTGGCCCTGGGCTATGCCGTGCTGGCCTACCAGTCGCTGGGCGTCGGCTTGAACAAGCTGGAGCTCAATGAAGAAGCTTTGGCCAAAGACCTGGACAACGCCTGGGAAGTGCTGGCCGAGCCAATCCAGACCGTCATGCGCCGCTATGGCGTGCAGGGCGCCTATGAAAAGCTCAAGGAAGTCACGCGCGGCAAAACCATCCGGCCCGAAGACCTGCATGGCTTGATCAAGTCGCTGGAGATTCCTGCCGCCGACAAAGACCGCCTGCTGGCCATGACCCCGGCCAGCTATGTGGGCCAGGCGGCCGAGCTGGCGCGGCGGGTGTGATGGCGCGCCTGCTTTTTTAATGCTTTTAGCCCTGCAGCCCAATAGAATATCGCGGGAGCAGCTATGAAAATAATAGTAAAAGGATAGTACTCCATGGCGCTCAAGTCCACCATCTACAAGGCCAATGTCTCGATTGCCGACATTGACCACGGCTACTACGCCGACCACGCGCTCACGCTGGCGCGCCACCCCAGCGAGACCGATGAGCGCATGATGGTGCGCCTGGTGGCGCTGGCCATCAATGCCTACAAGCTGCAAAGCGTGTGCCAGGGCGACGCAACACTGGCTTTCGGCGCAGGCATGTCCGACCCGGACGAGCCCGATGTGGTGCTGCGTGACTTCACCCAGGCCTGCCAGATGTGGATCGAGGTGGGCCAGCCCGAAGACAAACCGATCATCAAAGCCTGCGGCAAGTCCACCGAGGTGATGGTTTACAGCTTCAACCACGCCACACCGATCTGGTGGAAGGGCATCGAGAGCAAGCTCACCCGTGCGCGCAACCTGAGCGTCTGGCAGCTGCCGTCGGGCGCCACGCAGGAGCTGGCCGCTATGGCCCAGCGCAGCATGCAGCTGCAGGCCACCGTGCAGGAGGGCAGCGTGATGATCAGCGACGGCCAGAGCACCGTGAACGTAGAGCCCGTGCGCCTGATGTGACGCAACACGCTCTAAAATGCGGCCATGACATTCAACACTGAGCAGGCGCTTGCCCTGGCACTGGATACCCTGGACATCGAGGCCACGGCCATCACGCAGATGCGTGCGCGGCTGCATGAGAGCGGGCAGACAGCATTTGGCAAGGCGGTAGAGCTGATTTTGGCCACCCGTGGCCGCGTGGTGGTGATGGGCATGGGCAAAAGCGGCCATGTGGGACGCAAGATCGCCGCCACACTGGCCTCTACCGGCACGGCGGCCATGTTTGTGCACCCGGCCGAAGCCAGCCACGGCGACCTGGGCATGATCAAGCCAATCGACTGCGTGCTGGCGATTTCCAACTCGGGTGAGGTGGACGAGCTGGCCACCATCTTGCCGCATATCAAACGCATGGGCACGCCCTTGATTGCGCTGACCGGCGGGCTCAAATCCACCCTGGCCCACAACGCCGACGCCGTGCTCGACAGCAGTGTGGCCAAGGAGGCCTGCCCACTGAACCTGGCCCCCACAGCCAGCACCACCGCGCAGCTGGCCATGGGCGACGCCCTGGCTGTGGTGCTGCTGCAGGCGCGAGGCTTCAAGGCCGAAGACTTTGCACGCTCCCACCCCGGCGGCAGCCTGGGCCGCAGACTGCTGACCCATGTGCGCGACGTGATGCGCAGCGGCAGCGATGTGCCGCGCGTAACGCCTGCCACCACCTTCACCGAGGTGATGCGCGAAATCAGCGCCAAAGGCCTGGGCGCGACTGCGGTGGTAGACCCGGCAGGCAAGCCGATCGGCATCTTTACCGACGGCGACCTGCGCCGCCTGATTGAGCGCGGCGCAGACCTGCGCACCCTGAACGCGCAGCAGGTGATGCACAGCGGGCCACGCCTGGTCAGTGCCGATGCGCTGGCCGTGGACGCTGTGGCGCTGATGGAAGAGCACAAGATCAACAGCGTGCTGGTGACCGACAGCGAGGGCGTGCTGATTGGCGCACTCAACACCAACGACCTGATGCGTGCCAAAGTGATCTAGCGCATGCAACCCGTGCTGTCTTTCGCCCCCGAGCTGCTGCTGCGCGCGCAGGCGGTGCGGGTGGTGTTTTTTGACGTGGACGGTGTGCTCACCGATGGCGCCTTGGGCTTTACCGAAGCGGGCGAAACCCTCAAGCACTTTCATGTGCTGGACGGCCAGGGCTTCAAGCTGCTGCAGCGCGCGGGCATCCACATCGCGGTGATCACCGGGCGAGACAGTGCGCCGCTGCGTACGCGGCTCTCAGCGCTGGGCGTGCAGCATGCCGTGTATGGCACCGAAGACAAGCGCCCCGCAGCAGAAAAAATTCTCGCCGAGCTGGGCCTGGACTGGAGCCAGGCCGCCGCCATGGGCGATGACTGGCCTGACCTGCCCCTGCTGGTGCGCTGTGCGCTGGCCTGTGTGCCCGCCAACGCGCATGCTGAGAACAAGGCGCTGGCACACTATGTCTGCACATTACAGGGCGGCCAGGGCGCGGCGCGCGAGCTGTGCGACATGGTGCTGGTGGCGCAGGGGCATTACGCCCGGTTTTTCGCCGAGGCGGTGCAACGATGAACAGCGTAGCCATCAGCAACTCAGCCTTGGCCTTTGCCACCGCTGTGCGCTGGCTGCGGGCTGCCTGGTACCGCACCACCATGTACCTGCCGGTGGTGCTGATCGTGGCGCTGGCCCTGGGCACCTGGTGGCTGGCGCGCAACACCGCCAGCTCAACCGCCGCAGAGCCCGAGCGGCCCGTGCTGCACGAGCCCGATTACTTCATGCGCAACTTCGCAGTGAAAAATTTTGATGCCCAAGGCCAGCTGCGCAGCGAGATCACTGGTAGCGAGGGCCGCCATTTTCCTGACACCGATGTGCTGGAGATTGACAAGGCACGCATCCGCTCGTTCAAGGACGGGCGCCTGACCGTGGCCACGGGCGACCGGGCCTACAGCAATGGCGATGGCTCGCAAGTGCAGCTGGTGGGCAACGCGCTGGTGGTGCGCGAAGCCAGTGTGGACGGCAAGGGCGTGGCCACCCCGCGCATGGAGCTGCGTGGTGAGTTTCTGCATGCTTTTCTCAACACCGAAAAAGTCATCTCGCACAAGCCAGTCACCATCGTGCGCGGCAAAGACCGTTTTATTGCAGACTCGCTGGATTTCGACAACCTGGACGGCGTGCTGGTCCTGCAGGGGCGCGTCAAAGGCACGCTGAACTCTGGCAGATAAGCCCCGTGCACATCTGATTGCATACCCTCCTATTTCACGGATCACGCCATGCACAGCTCTCCTTTGGTTTTTATCACCGGCGCCTCCAGCGGCATCGGCCAGGCCCTGGCCCTGCGCTACTACCAGGCGGGCTGGCGGCTGGCGTTGCTGGCGCGGCGCACTGCTGAAGTAGCGCAATGGGCGGCAGCCCAGGGACTGGCGGCCGAGCGCTTCGCCATCTACAGCGCTGATGTGGCGCAGATCGACGCCATCGCTGCCGCGGGCGCGGCCTGCATCGCCAGCCAGGGCGTGCCCGATGTGGTGATTGCCAACGCGGGCATCAGCGTGGGCATCGACAGCGGCATCCGCGAAGACCTGGACGTGATGGCGCAGACCCTGTCCATCAACACCCTGGGCGTAGCCGCCACCTTCCACCCCTTCATCCGCGCCATGCAGGCGCGCAAAACCGGCGCCCTGGTGGGCGTGGCCAGCGTGGCGGGCATCCGCGGCCTGCCCGGGCACGGCGCCTACTGCGCCAGCAAGGCCGCCGTCATCAGCTATTGCGAGAGCCTGCGCGGCGATATGCGCGCAGCCACTGGCAAAGACGGCGTGCAGGTAGTGACCCTGGTGCCCGGCTATATCGACACGCCGCTGACCCGGGGCAACAGCTACTCCATGCCTTTTTTGATGCAGCCCGAGGAGTTTGCCGAGCGCGCCTTCAACGCCATCTCCCAGCGCGCCAGCTACCGCGTCATTCCGTGGCAGATGGGCGTGGTGGCCAAGCTGCTGCGCCTGCTGCCCAATGCGCTGTTTGACAAGGCCGTGGCCGGGCGCGGGCGCAAGAAGCGTCAGGGCGAGTGAACGCCCTGGTTTATATACCCAACAAGCCTGCAGCCCAATAGAATATCGCGGGAGCAGCTATTTAATTTGTAGCATAATCACTGCATGGATTGGCAAGCCGCTCACGTCTCTTTCACCCTCGCGCTGTGCACTGCGGCGCTGCTGCTGCCGCTGGGCCTGTGGCTGGCGCGCTGGCTGGCGCTGACCGACAGCCGCGCCAAGCCCTGGATCGAAGCACTGCTGCTGTTGCCGCTGCTGCTGCCGCCAACCGTGGTGGGCTTTTATCTGCTGATCGGCCTGGGGCCAGCCTCGCCGCTGGGGACCTGGCTGGGCGCACAGACGGGGCTGCGCCTGGTGTTCAGCTTTGAGGCGCTGCTACTGGCCTCGCTGCTGGTCAATATTCCCTTCATGGTGCAGCCCATCCAGCGCGCCCTGTCGTCCATCGCGCCAAGTGTGCGCGAGGCGGCGTGGGTGGGTGGGCTGAGCGCCTGGCGCACCTTCTGGCGTATCGAGCTGCCGCTGGCCTGGCCTGGTGTGCTGGCCGGCGTGGCGCTGACCGCAGCGCATACGGTAGGCGAGTTTGGCGTGGTGCTGATGGTGGGCGGCGCGATCCCGGGCGAAACCAAAACCCTCTCGGTGGCCATTTACGACCGGGTGCAGGCTTTTGACAATGCGGGCGCGCACATGATGTCGCTGGCCTTGGTGGCGGTCTCGCTGCTGGCCCTGGCCCTGGTATTTGCCAGCGACCGCCGGCGCACAGTCAACGCTGCACATTCTGGCGCAGCGCGCAGCTAGGCTCTCGCACCGCCATGCAGTACCCCAGCGCCATCTCCGCAGCCCACGCTCCCGGCACTTTGCGTGTGGCCCTGCACTGCAGCGCTCCAGTGCCGCTGCAGGTGGAGTTCGACTGCGCTGCGGGCGAACTGCTCGCTTTGGTGGGACCGTCGGGCAGTGGCAAGAGCACGCTGCTGCGCGCCATTGCCGGTCTGTACACGCCGCCCCAGATGCATGGCTGTGTGCGGCTGGGCGACACGGCGTGGTTTGACAGCAGCCACGACATCGCGCTGTCGCCGCAGCAGCGCCGCGCGGGCCTGGTGTTTCAGCAGTACGCGCTGTTTCCGCATCTGAGTGCCCGGGACAACATCGCCCTGTGCGCCGACCATGCGGGCAGCAAAGCCCAGCAGCGTGCCCAAGCGCAGGCCTTGCTGGAGCGCATGGGCTTGGGCGAGCTGGCCCACCGCCTGCCGCACCAGCTCAGCGGCGGGCAGCAGCAGCGCGTGGCGCTGGCGCGGGCACTGGTGCGCATCATGCCGCTGCCCGGCGAGGGCGCGCCACTGCCCGGCGCAGGCGCACTGTTGCCCCAGCGGCCTGGTGTGCTGCTGCTGGACGAGCCTTTTTCTGCGGTAGACGCACCCATGCGCCAGGTGCTTTACCGCGAGCTGGCCCAGCTGCACGCCAGCCTGCAACTGCCTATCGTGCTGGTAACCCACGACCTGGCCGAAGCCCGGCGGTTGGCCGACACGGTGGTGATTCTGGACAACGGCGTGAGCCTGCAAAGCGGCCCGCCCGAGCGCGTGCTGCGCAGCCCGCGCAATGCCCGCGTGGCCCAGCTGGTGGGCATCCACAACCATTTTGCTGGGCAGTTTTACAGCTCGCCCGACACAGCCCCTGATACCTCACCTCAGGCTCCAACTCACACACCGCCACACGCACCGCCCCACGTCGCGCCTCACACTCCCGCCAATGTCTCACCCCCAGCCCCGTATCCTTCTGCAAGCGGCACTGCGAGTGATGCACCCGACCACACGCCCCCGCGCTATGCCCAGCTGCGCTGGGGCACGGTCACGTTGAACGTGCTGGACAAAGGCAAAATCGCCCACGACACGGCCGTCACCTGGGTGCTGGCGGGCGATCTGGTGCAGGTGTTGCCAGCGGCCTGGCAGCCCACAGCGCAAGCTGACAGCGCGGCGGCGGCTCAGGACAACTATGTGCCCTGCCGCCTGACGGAGATGCTGCCGCTGGGCGAGATCAGTGTGTGCAAGCTGGCTGTGGGCGACGGCAGCGACAGCCTGGGCGCGCAGCCCAAGGACAGTGCACCAGCGCCTGCCCAGGTTACGCTGAACCTGTCCACCGCCCAGCTGCGCCAGCTGCAGGCGGTGGTGGGCAGCGCGCTGACCCTGCACCTGCCGCCGCAGGCGCTGCACATCATGCCGGTGCGGCCCTTGCAGGCTGGGCAGTAGGCTGCGCAAGTAGCGCAGCTGGGGCGCAATCAAGGGGGGTGAAGTCTAGAGATAGGGAGCAATTGAGAATATCGACGCTACAAATACTATAGCTGCTCCCGCGATATTCTATTGGCCTGGAGGCCTAAAAGGCATTGAAAAGAGGGTGAAAACCGCTCCGTTCAGTGCCTGCAGGGCATTTAGGCCATGAATACTGCGATAAACGCGATCAGCAGCATCATCAGGCCGCCCACGACCGGCAGAACCACGGGCATCAGCGGCACAATGGCTTCCACGCCGTCTTTTTCGGCGGGGGCTTCGGTGGATTGGTGAGACGGTGCAGACATGGTGACATCCTCAAAACAGTAAAACAGGGGGCTGCGGCACTGGCCGCGCTATGGCCTATATTTTAACGGGTTGCACACAGGGGCGGTTTGCCCTGGTTTTAAGCTGGTTTTCGAGCTAGTTTTTGAGCTGCGGGGGGCTGGTTTTGGGCCAGATGGCCTGAGGCCAGCAACGGCCAGACGCCTGGCCAGGCCCCAGGCGCAGCGTGGGGCGCGCCGCTATACTGATGGCCTTCACTCCCAACACAACACCCTGCCATGTGGAAGCTTTCATCGATTGCCCTTACTCTTGCACTGCTGAGCACCGCCAGCCAAGCCAGCAACTGCGACACCCTGCGTGCGCAGATCGAGGACAAGATCAAGGCAGCAGGGGTAGCCCGCTTCAGCGTGGTGGTGGTGGACACGGCGGCCAGCGCCCCGGGCAAGGTGGTGGGCTCCTGCGAGCGCGGCGCCAAAAAAATCATGTACACCCAGACCGCAGCGCCTGCTGCTGCACCGGCTGCGACACCTGCAACCCCAGCAGTGCCACAGACCGCAAAAAAGCCTGCTGCGCCGACTGCATCAGCCCCGCAAGCGGCTCCTGCCCAAGCCAAAAAAGACGCCATCCTCACCGAATGCAAAGACGGCACTGTGTCGATGGGTGGGAGCTGCAAGAAGTAAGCGAGTAAGCGGGGCGGCACACGCGCAGAGTGCTGAGTGCTCTGCCTGAACTGCCTGCGCTATCTGTATGGGCCGCACTGGCTGAGCTGCCCACCGCAGACAATAATACACTTCATTACTATTATTTTCATAGCTGCCCGCGCGATATTCTATTGGCCTGGCAGCCTGAAACACCTGCAAATCAGGCCTGGTAGCAAGGCTGCCAAAACCTACACCGCCTGCGCCTCAAAGCCCTGCACACGCAGCGCAGCCAGCACTTGGGCGACATGATCGTGGCCGCGCGCCTGGATGACCAGCTCGATGTCCACATTCTGTGCGGCCAGCAGGGTAAAGGCCCGCTGGTGCTGCACTTCGTTGATATTGGCCCCGGCCTCAGACACGATAGCCGTGATGCGCGCCAGCGAGCCAGGCACGTCGCGCGCGCCCACGCGGATGCGCGCCAGCCGCCCGGCGCGCACCATGCCGCGCTCAATGATGCTTGAGAGCAGCAGCGGGTCGATATTGCCACCGCACAGCACCAGGCCCACCTTCTGGCCTGTGAACATCTCGGGGTGCTTGAGCACCGCCGCCAGGCCCGCCGCGCCTGCGCCCTCGACCAGGGTTTTTTCAATCTCCAGCAGCATGACAATGGCCTGCTCAATATCGCCCTCATCCACCAGCAGCATGTCGTCGACCAGGCTGCGGATGATCTGCTGGGGCAGCACGCCCGGCGTGCCCACGGCAATGCCCTCGGCAATGGTGCTGGCGCCCTGCGGGTGCGTGCTGCCCTTAATAGCGTTGAACATGGCCGGAAAGCGCTGGGCCTGCACGCCCACGATGCGGATGCTGGGCTTGATCGCCTTGGCCGCTGTGGCAATGCCGCCAATCAGCCCGCCTCCACCTACAGCAATCACCAGCGTGTCCAGCTCGGGCACGGCCTGCAGCATCTCCAGCCCCACCGTGCCCTGGCCCGCCACAATCAGCGCGTCATCGTAGGGGTGCACCAGGGTCAGGTTTTGCTGGGCCGCCAGCTCCAGCGCGTGGCTGCGGGCGGCGTCCAGCGTGTCGCCATGCAGCACCACCTCAGCACCCAGGCGGCGGGTGTTCTCTACCTTCACGCCGGGCGTAAACTGGGGCATCACGATCACTGCGCGCAGGCCCAGGCGGGCCGCGTGGTGCGCCACGCCCTGGGCATGGTTGCCCGCGCTCATGGCCACCACGCCCTGGCAGCGGCTCAGATCGAGCGTGGACAGCTTGTTGCAGGCCCCGCGCTCTTTGAAACTGGCCGTGAACTGCAGGTTCTCGAATTTCAGGTAAATCTGCGCTCCCGTGATCTGCGAGAGGGTTTGGCTCTCGACGCAGGGCGTGTTCAGCACATGGCCCGAGAGGCGCTGGGCGGCGGTCTGGATGTCTTGCAAGGTAATCATGCAAGCATTGTGCGCTGCAAACCCTGCCCAAGCCCTGCTAATATGTGGTGAATTTCACACATACAGGCGGTGTAAATAAAACCCTGATGTCTTCCCAAGCATTGCAAAGCGCGTTATCGTAGTTCTACCAACAAACACGGGGTATCCCGTTGGAGGCTTAACATGGTCAAGCGCAATGTCGCTGTCAGTGTGGGTTCTGATGAGAAGCTCTTGGCGTCGCCCGGTCTGCGCGACGCCCCCGTGCTCGATCTGATGTGCTCACACTTCGTGCTCGCCCTGGCTGCCAAGCAGGGCGCGAAGTTCAATGTGCGCCGCGACCTCAACAGCCTGCTGTCGCTGGCAGGCCGACACATCGTGTGGCCTGTGCATGTGCTGGAGAATGTGCGCGAGTTTTTAAGCCGCCGCTGCCAGGGCAACGAGTTCTGGAAAGGCCACGAGGCGCTGAGCGCGCAAGAGTTTCTCGAGCGCCATGGCGCATGGCGCGGCCCGTATGAAGAAGGCACGCTGTTTTTCTATCTCGACGAGTTTGCCAAAGACGCGCCCAAAGACCTGCTGACCATGCTGGCAGCTACCGGCGAATGGCTGACCCGCGCACTGAAAAAACACTCCACCCTGGTAGAGAAAAACATCGACGCACTCGCAGGCCTGCTGCAGCTGAACAAGGCCGAGCGCGCCCTGCTGCTGTATGGCACCCTGGCGCGCTACCAGCGCGACCTGCGCAGCCTGCTGGTGGAGTTCAAGGTCAACAACGCGCCCGAGGCTTATGCCGCGCTGGCCGATATTGCGGGCGTCAAGGCCAGCGACGTGGGCGAGGCCCTGCGCGCAGGTTCGCGCCTGGAGCGCATTGGCCTGGTGGAGAACCTGATCTCCGAGCACAACATCACCGACCTGGCCGACCTGATGAAGGTCAGCGAAAAGCTGCCGCCCGTGCTGATGCGCGAATACCGCGACCAAAGCGAGCTGATGGCCGTGTTCACGCGCCCTGCCTCCAAAACCGAACTGGTGATCAAGGACTTCCACTTTGTGGACGAGGATGTGCAGGTGCTGGTCAGCCTGATGCGCAACGCCGTGGAGCGCAAGGAGCTGGGCGTCAACGTGCTGCTGTATGGCCCCCCGGGCACCGGCAAGACCGAGCTGGCCAAAGTGGTGGCGCAGGCCGCAGGCCTGGAACTGTTTGAGGTGGAATATGCCGACCGCGATGGCAATTCATTGAGCGGCCGCGACCGCTACCGCTCGCTGCAGATTGCGCAGGTGTTCCTCAAAGGCGCGCAACAGGCATCGCTTTTGTTTGACGAAGTGGAAGACGTGTTCCCGCCGATCAGCGTGGACGCGGCTCAGCTGATGGCGCGCCAGGAGCAGCAGGCCCTGTCTAACGCCGTGAGCCAGAGCGTCAACGGCAAGGCCTGGGTCAACCAGATTCTGGAAGCCAATGCCGTGCCCACCATTTGGGTGACCAACCGCATTGAGCAGATCGACCCGGCGTTTCGCCGCCGCTTTGCCTACCACCTGGAGCTCAAGTCGCCGCCACCCGGCGCACGCGAGCAGCTGGTGCGCAAAACACTCGACGGCGTGGCCGTAAGCGATGGCTTTGTGGCCAAGCTGACCGAGCGCAAAGGCCTCACCCCTGCGCAGATCCGCACGGCCGTGCGCTTTGCCGGCCTGGCCAAGTCCAGCGAAGACACTACGGTGTTTGAAAATCTGATCGAGCGCCAGCTGAAAAACTCTGACGAAGCGCTGGGCAACAAGCCAGCGGACGCCAAAGGCCGCAAGCAGGTCACCACTTACGACCTGGACATGCTGAACGTGGAAACGCGCTTTGATATTCCGCGCATTGTGGACGCGCTCAAAGCGCGCGGGCACGGCACGCTGTGCTTTTATGGCGCGCCCGGCACCGGCAAAACCGCGTTGGGTGAGCACATCGCACGCAACCTGGCCAAGCCTTTGATCGTCAAGCAAGCCAGCGATCTGATCAGCAAATTTGTCGGCGAGACAGAGCAGAACATGGCCGCCATGTTCAAGGAAGCAGAAGCTGAGAAAGCCGTGCTGCTGCTGGACGAGGCCGACAGCTTTTTGCAGGACCGCCGTGGCGCGCAGCGCAGCTACGAGGTGACCGAGGTCAACGAAATGCTGCAGCAGATGGAGCGCTACAACGGCATCTTCGTGTGCACCACCAACCTGCTTGATCGGGTAGACCAGGCGGCATTGCGCCGCTTCACCTTCAAGATCAAGTTCAAGCCACTGACCAAAGAGCAGCGCGAGAAGATGTTCATCACCGAAGCCTTGGCTGGCGATGCGACGAAGCTGGACGACGCATTACGCGTGCGCCTGGCCAAGCTGGAGCAAATTTGCCCTGGCGACTTCGCAGCCGTCAAGCGCCAGGTGGACATCCTGGCCACCGAGTTCTCAGCCGACGAGTTCATGGAGCAGCTGGAAGCCGAGCACCGCATCAAACCCGAAGTGCGCGAGGCGCGCAGCATGGGGTTTGTGCAGTAATTGATGCATCTCTCAGCCCTCCAAGCCAATGGAATGCCGCGGGAGCAGCTATTTATTTAATAGCGTGCAGGTGTTGTTTTGATCTACCCACCTGCTTTTTCTGTCAGCCAAAGCCGACCTGAGCACCGTCGTTTTTCGTCACCACAATGGTGGCTGAGCGTGGACGCTGGGGCGTGGCGGCTGCGGCGCCTTTGACCGCGTCGGGCCAGTAGCTGGTCCACAGGCTGGGGTTGCCCAGATTGGCTGAAGCAGTGTCTTCACCGGGGTGCTGGACGTTCACGAAGATAGCTTTGCCGTCGGGCGTTTCGGTGATGCCGGTGATCTCGCAATCGGCAGGCCCCACCAAAAAGCGCTTGAGTTCGGCTGCCGTGGGCTTTTTTCCCACATAGGTGTCCACCGTTTTGGCAGGGACTTCGGCCGCAGTGGCCGTAGCGGGTATGGCAGGGTAGTTGATGGCGGTTTTGGCACCATCACCACGCGTGCCTGGCAAGCCCGCTAGCAGCATGCAGTGGGTCACGTCGGTATAGCGCCCATCGTCTGTCTGCACCCAGCAGATGCCTGTGGCCTCGCTGAACCACAGTCCATCGGGGCTGGAGAAATCATTGTCGGCCGTCAGGCCTGAGAGGTTGACGCTTGCGCCGTCTGCCCCAGCTTCCGATGCAAACAAATACACATCCCAGTTGAAACTGGTGGCTGCGGGGTCTGCACCTGCCTCTGAGAAACGGATGATGTGGCCGTTGACGTTGCCGCGGTTGGTGCTGGCGCTGGCACCGCTGCCATAGGTGTCGCTGTAGGCGCGGGGATTGGCTGCGTCCGTGCTGGTAGAGGTGCGCGCTGAGTTGTTGGTCAGCGTCATGTAGATGTCGTTGTTTTTGGGGTTCACTGCGCCCCACTCCGGGCGGTCCATCTTGGTGGCGCCTACGGCATCTGCGGCCAGGCGGGTATTGCGCTGCACATCGGCCTGGTCAGCAAACGCATAGGCGGTGTTGGCCTGTATGACGGGGTTATCGATGGTCAGTGCGATCCAGTTGCCTGTGCCGTCCGCATTGAACTTGGCTACATACAGGGTGCCTTCGTCGAGGTATTTATCGCCAATCGCCATGCGGTTGGCCGCGTTGGCATCAGCGGCATTCCACGTGGCTTTGGAGACAAATTTGTAGATGTACTCGTTGTTGGAGTCGTCTCCCATGTACACCGCGATGGATCGGCCCTGCACCGGCTTGGTGATGACAGCCGCTTCGTGCGCAAAGCGGCCCAGGGCCGTGCGCTTTTTGATAGGGGCGGTTTTGTCATAGGGGTCGATTTCAACCACAAAGCCAAAGGTGTTGGCCACATTGCGGTAATCGTCTGTGCCATCGGTCGATGCCCCCGTGACGCTCATGTCCCAGCGCTGGTACAGATCGCCCGTGCGGTCGGCCTCCCAACCATAGCGACTGCTGACGTTGGATTCCACGCCTGTGCTGCTGTTGACGGATTTGCGGCGGCCATAGCGCGCGATGCTGGTGATGTCCTTGGCGCTGCGTTTGGCATCATCGCCTGCAGCGCGGAAGAAGTAGCCCGCCCAGTTCTCTTCACAGGTCAGGAAAGTGCCCCAGTAGCTGGTGCCTGTGCCGCAGTTGTTTTGGGTGCCACGGGTTTGCGTGCCGTCTTGGGAAAACACGGTTTTCATGGCAGCGTTTCCGCGCAGGGGACCCGATAGCTCCATTGGGGTGCTGGCAGTGATGCGACGATTGAACGCCGAGGCGGGGTTATAGCTCCACACCCCGTCAGCCAAGCCCACCTCCACAATTGAGCAGCCATGCACCGCAACTTCCTTGTCGATCTCGGCTTTGGGGCGTACACCGCTGGTGGGGCCCGTGGGATGCAGCCACAGCGCGTTCATGTATTCGTGGTTCATCGCCAGCAAACCGCGCTGGGAGCCCAGTGGGTCACGCGCCGTGCCTGCGCTGTTCAGGCCATAGTATTCGATGCCGTCGTGGCAGTCGCCGCTGCGCTGTTCCATCTGGCTGTCAGTGCCATCGTTTTTATAGGCTGCCAGGCCTGCGGCCAGAGGGTCACCTACTCGGTAGAGTGTTTTGGAGGTATAGCCCGCTGGCACCACGACAGTGTCGGCCAAGCCTTTGGGCACGGCATCGAAACCCAGCAGTTTTTGCGCAGGCGCGGGCGCAGGCGGGGGAGGCGTGGAGGCCACTGGTGCAGGTGCTGGGTCGCTGCCGCCACCGCAGGCTGACAGACTCACCGACCCCAAAATAGCGGCAGCGCCGCTGCCCACCACACCTTTGAACATGGAGCGGCGTGCAATGCGTGCCTGCAGTACGCTGTCGAAATGCGCGTTGGCGCTGGTGTTGTTGATGGTGTCGTCGGCATCGACAAACTGCTGTGCAGGCGATGGTGCGGGCTTGAGAATAGCGCTCATGGCTTGATTGTCCTTTCATGGCTGTGAGGAATAACCACCATCATCTGGGCGCTGTGTGTAAGCACCGTGACATGCCCATGAAGATTATGTGACAGCCTGCTAGGCCGTGCTGAGCTGCGCCACCAGACGCAGCACCTCCTGCCCGTACGCATCAAGCTTTTTGGTGCCCATGCCACTGATACCCGAGAGCTCCTGCAGCGACTGCGGGGCCTGGTTGGCAATTGATGCCAGGGTGGCATCGTGGAAGATGACATAAGCAGGCAGGTTGTGCTCTTTGGCCACTTCGGCGCGCCAGGCCTTGAGCGCGGCAAAGCGTTCACGTGCGCCCAGGTTCATATTGGCTGTGGCTTTTTCCTTGCTCAGCTTGTTGGCGGCACTCTTACGCGCGCCGCTGGTGGTTTCTGCCGTGGTCTCGCGCACCAGGATTTTCTGCTCGCTGCGCAGAAATTCGCGCGCTGACGCTGTCAGCTGCAAGGTGTTGAAGGCCTCGGGGTTGACATGCACGATGCCCAGTGCGATCAGCTGGCGCAGCACACTGCGCCATTGCTGCTCGCCAAACTCTGCGCCAATGCCAAAGGTGCTCAGCGTGCTGTGGTTGAACTGCGCAACTTTGTCGGTGGCTTTGCCGCGCAGGATGTCGATCAGATGCCCCGCGCCAAAGCTGATGCCGCTGGCCTGCTGCACGCGGTAGATGCAGCTGATCGCCTTGCGCGCTGCGTCGGTGGCGTCCCAGGTGGCGGCGGGGCTCAGGCAGTTGTCGCAGTTGTTGCAGCGGTAGCTGGCTGCGCCTTCCCCATCGCCCTTCTGGTCAAAGTAAGCCAGCAGACGGCCACGCCGGCACTCGGTGGCCTCGGCCAGCGCCAGCAGGGCGTCGAGCTTGCCGCGCATGACCTGTTTGTATGTTTCGTCTGCGGGGCTTTCATCAATCATGCGCCGCTGGTTGACCACGTCCTGCAGGCCGTAGCACATCCAGGCATTGGCAGGCTCGCCATCGCGCCCGGCCCGGCCGGTTTCCTGGTAGTAGCCTTCGATGTTTTTGGGCATGTCCAGGTGGGCGACAAAGCGCACATCGGGTTTGTCGATGCCCATACCAAAAGCAATCGTGGCTACCATGATGACGGGCTCGCCCGTGGTGGTGTCACTGCGCAAAAAGGCATCCTGGTTTTTCTGGCGCACCGCGCGGTCCAGACCCGCGTGGTAGGGCAGCGCGCGCAGGCCGTGCTCGCACAGCATGTCGGCCACCTCTTCCACGCGCTTGCGCGACTGGCAGTAGACAATGCCCGCCTCGCCCATATGCTCGGTATCGATAAAGCGCAGCAGCTGTTTGCGCGGGTCGTTTTTCTCGACGATTTTGTAGCGGATGTTGGGGCGGTCAAAGCTGCTGACAAACTGCTGCGCGCCCTGCAGCTGCAGCCGCTCGACAATGTCGCTGCGCGTCAACGCGTCGGCCGTGGCAGTCAGCGCAATGCGCGGCGTGTTGGGGAAGCGTTCATGCAGCACCGTGAGGCCGCGGTATTCAGGACGAAAATCATGGCCCCACTGGCTCACGCAATGGGCTTCATCGATGGCAAACAGGCTGAGCTGACCGCGCTCATACAGCGAGTCCACCAGCGCCAGAAAGCGCGCATTGGTCACGCGCTCGGGCGCGGCGTACAGCAGCGTGATCTCGCCGCGCAGCAGCCGCTGCTCTACCTCGCCCGCCTCAGGGCCTGACAGCGTGGAGTTCAAAAATGCAGCTTCGACCCCCGCCTCGTGCAGCGCGCCCACCTGGTCGTGCATCAGTGCGATCAGCGGCGAGACCACTACGGCAATGCCCTTGCCCAGGCGCTGGCGCGCAATGGCGGGGATCTGGTAGCACAGCGACTTGCCGCTGCCGGTGGGCATCAGCACCAGCGCGTCGCCGCCGCCAACCACACATTCGATGGCTGCCTGCTGGTGACCGCGAAAGGCGCTGTAGCCGAAAATGTCGTGGAGGATGGTGTGCGCGAGGGTCACGGCGGGCGATGCTGGAAAAACTGCAGATGCGGGCATACCACTGATGCTACTAGATTAATAGCTGCTCCCGCGATATTCTATTGGGCTGGAGCCTGATTTTATGTGAAAAAGGCTCAGGATTTAGGGGCCAGCACCGCCATGGTGATGCGGCTGGCGCAGGTCATCTCGCCTGCGTCGTTGAACAGATCAATCTGCCACACCTGGGTGCTGCGGCCAATGTGCACCGGACGGGTGATGCCCGTCACATAGCCGCTGGTGGCGCCGCGCAGGTGATTGGCGTTGATGTCCAGCCCCACTGCGCGGTAGCCCGCCGCGCAGGCATAGGCCGCGCCGCACGAGCCCAGGGTTTCGGCCAGCACTACGCTCACCCCGCCGTGCAGCAGGCCGTAGGGCTGGCGGGTGTGTTCGTTGACGGGGATACGGGCTTTGATGAAGTCGTCGCCGACTTCGATGAACTCAATGCCCAGGTGTGCCACAGCGGTGTCCACATGGATGCGCGTCAGTTCGGCTACGCTGATAGGTTGTTTCCAGATACTCATGGCTGCATCATAAGCGCCAGGAGTCTGGGCGGCAGAAGGTGTCGAGGATAAACTGGCGAAAATCGAGGAGCATGTGGTGATAGTGTCTAGCCAATAGCCTTCGCTATTGGCGACGACGGTATCGCCGCATGATGCCGATTTCTCGTCGGTTTAGACCGACATCGTTCTGCCGCCCAGACTCCTAGGGCATGAAAAAAGCCGCATCAGCGGCTTGGTGTGGAGCAATAGGCGCGCTACTGGATGGTGCGCTTGTTCGATTCAAAATGGTGGTTCTGGATCTTGGTCTTGTGGCGGTTGACCTGGCGGTCCAGCTTGTCTACCAGCTCATCCACAGCGGCATACAGATCGGCATGGCTGCTTTCGGCAAACATGTCATTGCCTTTCACATGGATGTTGCATTCCGCTCGTTGTCTGCGTTCTTTTTCCTTTTGTTTTTCAACGGTGAGTAAGACTTTGACGTCAACTACCTGATCAAAGTGGCGCGATATTCGATCGAGTTTGGTGGTCACATAAGAACGCAGGGCGGGTGTAACTTCAAGATGGTGACCACTGATCGTCAAGTTCATAGGGAGCCTCCTAAATGCTCTCGTTGCTAAAACGTTTCAAACCGCGTTGACGCGCTGTCCAAAACACGTAAATACACCGAAACTGATCACTTGAGTTCACTATGCCCTGATTCGTTTGGGGGCGCAATCGTGCGTTGCAACAAAACGCAAGTGATTTCGCGGTTTTAGCTCCTAAGTACTTGATTTACATGCTGTAATTTATTTGAAATTATTTTGTAAGACCACTGGCTGGCGCGCCAGGAGGGGCTGCAGTAGCTGGCGCACCGGGCGCGCCGTAGAGAGACAGTTTGCCCACCAGCCACAGGCTCAGCAGGCTGGCCGCCACACCCACCAGCGCATTGCCCCAGTAGTGCTGCACCAGGCCTTGCGCATCGCGGCTGATGATCAGGCCGCCGATGAATGCGGCCAAGCCCATGGCCGCTGATTGCACCGAGGAGTTGAGCGCCATGAAGGTGCCGCGCAAAGCGGGGTTGGCCGCCGAGGTGATGATGGCCATGCCAGGAATCATGCGCCCGCTCATGCAGATGAAAAAGCTGGTCGAGACAGCCAGAATCACCCAGATGCCCCAGGGGGCAGACAGGGTCATCAAAAACAAGGGAACGATGGTGAGCAGTGCTGTGCGCCGGAACATGGTGGCCTTGCCTACCTTGTCCGTCAGGCGGCCAATCCAGCGCGCCGTGACCAAAGTGGCCGCACCGCCGCACAGGTACACATACGGCACCTGCTGTGGCGTCAAGCCGCCGTTGGTGGTGATGTAAATCGTGATGTAGGGAATGATGGTGAAGCCAGCAAACATCAGCAGGGCAGAGAAGGCAAATGCTTTTTGGTGGTTGGGGTCCTTGAGCACCTGGCCGATATTGCTCCAGCCCGACGCAGGGCGGCGCTGCAGGTGGTCGGTCAGTGCAGGCATGGTCATCCACGAGATCACCGCCAGCACGGCGCACAGCACGGCAAGCATGATGAACGGCGCATGCCAGCCCAGGTGCGCCGCCAGAAACAGGCTCAGCGGCACGCCCAACACCGTGGCGGCAGAAAACGAGGACATCACAATCGCCATCGCGCGGCCACGGCGCTCAAACGGTATGGTGTCGGCCACAATGGTCTGCGACAGTGCAGACAGCACGCCGCCAAAGGCACCCGCAGCAATGCGCGCTGCCATCAGGCTTTCGTAGGTGGGCGCGATGCCGCAGGCCAGTGTGGCCAGGCCAAACAGCACGTACAGACTCAGCAGCAGTTTCTTGCGGCCAAAACGGTCTACATACAGCGACGCCAGCAAGCCCGATGCACCTGCAGAAAAGGTGTAGGCCGACACCAGCAGGCCAAACTGCGCATCGCTGATACGAAACAGTTGCGTAAACTGCGGGCCTAATGGCATCATCACCATGAAGTCGACGATATGCGTGAACTGGATGCCTGCGAGGGTGAGCAAAAGCCATAGCTCTCGCCGGGGAGTGAGCGTTGTTGTCATGAGAACTCAAAAATATGGATCGGCCACTGTAACCCAATGACGCTGTCTACGTTGATCAATGCCGGATTAACCCGGCCCGACAAGCCGCGCACCGCCCTGGTACTGATGGGAGGTGGTGCGCGAACAGCCTATCAGGCGGGCGTGTTGGGGGCGCTGGCCGACATGCTGCGGCTGCAAAACCCGGCCAGCCAGGAGCTGGGCGCTCAAACCTTTCCGTTTCAGATTTTGATTGGCACGTCGGCTGGCGCGCTCAACGCCAGCTTTCTGGCATCGCGCGCCATGCAGGGGCTGGGCGCAATGGACGAGCTCTCGCAGTTCTGGCACAAACTGCGCTCGCACCAGGTCTACCAGCTCAATGTCTCACCCTGGGTGCGCTGGTCGCGCATTGCCGCGGCCTGGAGCCTGTCCAAACAGGTGCGATCACAAGGCGCCATGCTGGACAACATGCCCATGGTGGACACCCTGCACCGGGCCATCCCGCTGGAGGGCATTGACCAGGCTTTGCAAGCCCGGGTGCTGCACGCACTGGCGGTGACGGCGTCCAGCTACACCACCGGAGTGCACTGGACGTTCTGCCACACGGCGCACGACGCACGTGACCGGCCCTGGGTGCGCCCTGGCCGCCGCTCGGACCTGGGGCCGATCACCATTGAGCATCTGATGGCGTCAAGCGCCATCCCGCTGATCTTTCCGGCCACGCCGCTGTGGGTGGAGGGCGGCAGGGAGTTTTTTGGCGATGGCTCGATGCGGCAGACCTCGCCACTGTCGCCAGCCATGCACTTGGGCGCGCACAAGGTGCTGGCGATTGGTGTGGGCCAGCCGCAGCGCAGCGCGCTGGGCGGCCTGCTGGGCAGCAGCAAGGCGCAGTCGCCCGGAGTGGGCGGCATCCTGGGCCATGCCATGGCCAGCGTGTTCCATGACACCCTGCAAGGCGATGTCGAGCAGGCCCAGCGCATGAACGCCACGCTGCAGCAGCTGCCGCGCGAGGTGGCTGCCGTCATGCCGTACCGCAGCGTGCAGGTGGTGAGCCTGCAGCCCAGCGAGTCGCTGGATGCCGTGGCGCAGCGCTTTGTGCATGAGCTGCCCGAGTCTGCGCGCAATGCGCTGGCCGGCCTGGGCGCCCTGAGCCCTTCGGGGCGCTCGCCCGCGCAGCCCACAGGCGCGGCGGCGCTGGCCAGCTATCTGCTGTTTGAGCCGGGCTTTGTCAGCGCCCTGATGGAGATGGGCCAGCGCGATGCGTATGCACAAAAGACACAGCTGCTGGAGTTTTTCGCGTCCTAAGCAGCCCAAAGCCGCGCAGCGGGTTCCGTTACGGTCAGATACAAGGGATAATCTGCCCATCTTCATTTCTGGAGTCCGTTTTGGAAACCTACCCTAGTCGGTAGCTTCCAGCGTCTCTCGCAGCGCAGCTTCAGGGTCCGACACCCGACTGCACCGCGCCGGTCGCATGGAAGCAGCCTTTGCTTGTTTTGCCCCCGGTGCGCTGCTGTGATAACTGTCCTTGACCAGCCACCCCAACCCCTTGTTTGGAGTGAGCCATGCTCAACATCTTCACATTGGCCAATGGCCGCCTGTTCCAGGAAGAGATCGAATCCTTGGAGGAACTTGCCAAGTTCCAGCCCATCTGGGTGGACCTGGAAGCCCCCACGCCGGAAGAAAAGGCCTGGATCAAGCAGCACTATGGCCTGTCGATTCCCGATGACGCGATGGACGAAGACATCGAGGAGTCGGCGCGCTTTTACGAAGCCGACAACGGCGATCTGCACATCCGCTCGGACTTTCTGATTGACGACAATGCAGAGTCGCGCACCGAGCGCGTGGCCTTTATCCTGAACCTCAACAACAGCGACCTCAAGAGCAAGGGCGTGCTGTTTTCCATCCACGATGAGGATGTGCCGATTTTCCGCCTGCTGCGCATGCGGGCGCGGCGCATGCCTGGCTTGATCGAAGACGCCCGCGAAGTGCTGCTCAAGCTGTATGACGCTGACGCCGAATATTCCGCCGATGCGCTGGAGCGCGTGCACGATGCGCTGGAGCTGATCAGTGGCAAGGTGCTCAAGGGCGAGGTGACTGACGAGGTGGCCGCCGAGGTGCTGGCCACGATTGCCAAAGAGGAAGACTTGAATGGCCGCGTGCGCCGCAACATCATGGACACGCGCCGCGCGCTGAGCTTCATGATGCGCAGCAAGATGCTGTCATCGGAGCAGCACAACGAAGCGCGGCAGATTCTGCGCGATATCGATTCGCTGGACAGCCACACCACCTTCCTGTTTGACAAGATCAACTTCTTGATGGACGCCACGGTGGGTTTCATCAACATCAACCAGAACAAGATCATCAAGATCTTCTCGGTGGCCAGCGTGGCTTTGCTGCCGCCTACCCTGATTGCCAGCATCTACGGCATGAATTTTCAGCACATGCCCGAGCTGAGCCAGCGCTGGGGCTACCCGGCTGCCTTGCTGCTGATGGCAGGCTCTGCGGTGCTGCCCATGCTGTATTTCCGCAAGCGCGGCTGGTTGAAATAATACGCTTTCAACGCACTTTTTAAGTGCTCTATTGGCCTGCAGGCCAATAGAATATCGCGGGGGCAGCTATTAATTTAGTAGCTAACCACCAAACTCATCACCCAGCTCCTTGGCGCGTCTGCGCGCGGCATGCATCGCGCGCATGAACATCGTGTCCACGCTGTCCTGCTGCATCGAGGTGATGGCTGCATAGGTGGTGCCGCCTTTGGAGGTGACGCGCTGGCGCAGCACCTCGGGGCTGTCTGCAGAGCCATGCGCCAGCGCAGACGCACCGGTGAAGGTGGCCTGGGCCAGGCGCGCAGCCTGCTCGGGCGACAGACCCATGTCGATACCCGCCTTGGTCATGGCTTCCATAAAGAAGAACACATACGCCGGACCCGAGCCGGACAGCGCGGTGACGGCATCAAGCTGGCTCTCGCTATCCAGCCACAGGTGCTCTCCCGTCGTGCTGATCACCTGCTCGACCTGCTGGCGGTCCGCCGCAGTGACCGCAGCGCGCGCAAACAGTGCGGTGATGCCTTTGCCGATCAGCGCGGGCGTGTTGGGCATGCAGCGCACCACGCGGTCGGTGCCCAGCCACTGGGCTATGCTGTCCGAGCGGATGCCCGCGGCCACACTCAGGTGCAGCGCCTGGGCAGTGTGCACTTTGGCGGCCAGTGCAGCGGTCTTGAAGACCTGCGGCTTGACCGCCCAGACCACCAGGCCGGCCTGGCTGAGCATGCTGTTGGGCGCGGCAAAGGCCTCAATGCCAAACTCGGCTTTGAGCCTGGCGTGCTGCGCACTGTCGGGCTCGACCACCATGCACTGCATAGGGCGCATGCCCTGGCGGATCAACCCGCCGATGATGGCGCTGGCCATGTTGCCGCCGCCGATGAATACCATTTTGTCAGCCATATTGCGCTTTCCTGATCGTGGGCGATTATGCCGCGAGCCATTCAAAGGCCACAAACTGGGTGATCTGGCTGCTGTTGAAATTGTCGTCGCTGACAAACACCAAGGTGGGGTTGCCATTGGGCAAAGTGGGTCCGCGCGTCATGCCCTCGGTGTTGTCCAGGCGCGGCAGGCCCGCGTTGGCAAAGTCCAGCAGCAGCACTTTTTCGGCAGGCTTGAACTTGGCCCCGGCCAGCGTGGGCATGTCCAGCACATTGTCGGCTTCTTCGGTGTCAATCCAGTACAGACGCAGCGAGTTGCCCACGCCATAGGCCCAGGCGCGCTCGAGCACCAGCATGCCGGTCTCAGACGCCATCCAGATCTCGCTGATACCGTTATCAGCCAGGGCATCCGGCGTCAGGCTGGCCGGGGGCGTGAGGCCAGCGATCTGTGGGGCAGACGGTATGGCGTCGGGCAGGTAAGCGATCTGGCGAAAGGGCTGTGCGCTGTGGGTGGCAAACTGCGTGATCCGCACCGGTCCTCCAGGCACACCCACCGCGGGCAGCGGCCCGTCCTGCAGCAAGGCTGCCTCCGTGGCAACCCACAGCGTGTCACCACTGGGGCTGAAGGCCATGCCTTCAAAACCCTTGTTGTCCCGCACGCCGCTGCGCCCTGTTTTGTCGTGTGCAAACATGGCGGGCAGCGGCACCTGGCTGCTGTAGCTGCCGTCCATGCGCATCTCGCGGATAAACGGCGCAAAGCCGTGGCGCGTGTCGCCCTCACTGGTCCAGTACAGTGTTTGGGTGGCGCGGCGCAGGCGAATGCTTTCGGGGTCAGGCACCTCGGGGTTGTCGGTGGTGACGCTGGCGCGGTTGGGATAGGCTTTGCCGCCCGGTGCCTGCAGCGTAGTGACCGACTGCAGCTGGGCCACACCCAGGCTTTGGGCGCTCAGGGATAGCTTGAGGGTGTAAAAGCGCGCAGGGTGCAGGTCAGAGCGGTCATCACTGATGGCGTAGTACACATCCTTTTCGCGGTCGTAGTCCAAGCCGCTCAAGCCCCCCACCGTGGTGCCCTGAAACTGCATCTTGTGGGGCAAGCTGCTGTGCCCGATCAGGCGCAGGCGCGGCCCGCTGGCACTGGCAGCGGCCCCGGCACCGCTTTGCGCACGCAAGCCGCCTGCAACCAGCAGGCTGCTTGCCGATGCTGCGCGCAACAAGGCGCGGCGTGAAAAGGAGATGGGTTTGGAGTTCATAACTACTAAGTCTATCCGCAGTGAGGCCAAAGCCACGCCCTACTGCAACGCTCAGTACGCCGGTCTGCGCAGTCGGCAACGCCTTCGTTTTGCCTGAAAAGCCCACCAAGATACTATGAATTTAATAGCTGCCCCCGCTATATTCCATTGGTCTGCAGCCTGTTTTAATGCCTAAAACATGCTGGTTGGCAGCGTTTTTTGCATCAATCGCGTCCTGCGCGGCGACATACTCACCATATGTCCCTGCCTGCAAAAGGAAACCATCATGCCCATCACGACCATCCAGGCGCGCGCCAGCTACAGTGCGGCGCAGGAAGTTGCCCTCATCGAGGCGGTGCAGGCCGCTTTGGTGGAGGGTTTGCAGATTCCTGCGCATGACCGCCATGTCATGCTGGTAGCCCACGCACCGCACCGGTTCATCGTGCCCGCCCATCTGGCGCAACCCGAGCGCTTTACCGTGGTCAGTATCGATGCGTTCGCAGGCCGCTCGGTGCAGACCAAACGCAAGCTCTACCAGGCGATGGCTGCCAGGCTTGCCCCCTTGGGCATTGCGGGCGACCATCTGGTGGTGACCCTGCGCGACATTCCTCTGGAAAACTGGGGCCTGCAAGGGGGCCAGGCGGCCTGCGATATGGACTTGGGTTTTGCAGTAAACGTGTAGGCCTGCGCGGGTTCAGTGCGTCATTAGATGCACAACACCTGAAAAACTAAAGAAGGCCAGCAGGGTGGAGAGCAAAATGATGCGTGCGATGCGGCCATTGTTGGCGCCGAATCTCTCAGCCAGCAAGGACACATTGGAGGCAGAGGGCAAAGCGGCAACCAGCACAATCACTGTGAGGCTGAAGGTATCGAGCGGGGCGCCCAGCGCGATCGCCGAGCTGCCCACCAGCAGCACCACCAGCGGGTGCAGCACCAGCTTCATCAGCGCCAGGGGCACATAGTCCATCGCGGGCGTGGCCTCGGTCACGGTCATGTGGCTGCGCGCCAGCACCGCACCAATCGTGAACAGCGCCACGGGTGATGCGGCATCGGCCAGCAAACCCAAAGTCTGCATGACCGGCTGAACGGGCTGCCAGCCCAGCAGGGACGACAGGGCACCCAGCGCAATGGCCCAGGGCATGGGATTGCCCAGCACGCCGCGCAAGGCGTTGCGCAGCGCGGTGCTGGCGCCGTGCTTGTCAGCGGCATCCAGGCGCGACAGCGCGATGCACAACGAACTGGTCATCACCAAGTCCACCACAATGGTCATGATCGCAGGTCCTGCGGCCTGGGTGCCCAACAGGGCCACCAGCAGCGGCACGCCCATGAAACCGGTGTTGGGAAAAGCCGCCACCAATGCGCCAAAGGCGGCGTTGTTCCAGTTGATGCGCGGCCCCAGCGTCACGGCCACGGCAAAAGCCACCATCGTCAATGCACACATCAGGTAGACCACAAACAGCGCGGGATTGAGCAGCTGGGCAAGCGGCGTGTTGGCACCAAAGCGGTAGAGCATGCACGGCAGGGCAAAGTACAGCACAAAGGTGTTCAGGCCCGGAATCGCCGCCTGCGGCAGCAGGCCGCGCCGCGCAGCCCCATAGCCACACAGCACCAGTGCAAAAAACGGAAAGGTGACCAACAAGATCTGTAACACGCGGCTATTGTCTCAGCCCGGGTGGGCTGTGGTTTGCAATGGGCTGACGGTTAAACAGAAATTTATCTTGCCCAGCGCATGCCCAGCGCCTCCAAACGCCAAGCTTGTCGGTATGATTCCCAGCTGTTGCCTCCATTTATTACGATTTTTCGCGCATGTCATCCACGGGTCCCGGTCTCAATATCGCTCAGCAAGAGGCTGTGAACTACCTGCAAGGCCCCTGCCTCGTACTGGCTGGGGCAGGATCGGGCAAAACCCGGGTCATCACGCACAAGATTGGCCGCCTGATTCAGGCTGGTGCCACGCCCAGCAAGATTGCCGCCATCACCTTTACCAACAAGGCCGCCGCCGAGATGCGCGAGCGCGCCAAGAGCCTGGTGGGCAAGAGCGCCAAAGAAGTAGTGATCTGCACCTTCCATGCGCTGGGCGTGCGCATGCTGCGCGAGGGCGGGCAGGCGGTGGGGCTCAAGCCGCAATTCAGCATTCTGGACAGCGACGATGTGCTGTCCATGATCAAGGACGCTGGCGGCAACACCGACAATGCCGCCGCGCGCCAGCACCAATGGGCCATCAGCGCCTGGAAAAATGCCGGCCTCAACGCCGCACAGGCCCTGGCGCAGGCCGAGGACGACAACCAGCGCGTCACGGCCACCATCATGGCCCGTTATGAAGAGCGCCTTATCGCCTACCAAGCGGTTGATTTTGACGATCTGATTGGTCTGCCCCTGAAGCTTTTGCAGACCTCGCCAGAGATCACCCAGCAATGGCAAGAGCGCTTTCAGCACATTCTGGTGGATGAATACCAGGATACCAATGCCACGCAGTACGAGCTGCTTAAACTGCTGGTGGGCAGCAAGGGACGCTTTACCGCAGTGGGCGATGATGACCAGTCGATCTATGGCTGGCGCGGCGCTACGCTGGACAATCTGAAAAAACTGCCGATTGACTACCCCAGCCTCAAGCTGATCAAGCTGGAGCAGAACTACCGCTCCACCAGCGCCATCCTGCGCGCTGCCAACAACGTGATCGGCCCCAATCCCAAGCTGTTTCCCAAAACACTGTGGAGCGACCTGGGCGAGGGCGAGCCGGTGCGGGTGGTGGATGCCGACAATGAAGAGCACGAGGCCGAACGCACGGTGGCGCGCATCCAGAGCTTGCGCGCAGGCGATATGAGTGCTGCCAACAGCGCTGGCGCGGTGCAGTTCAAGGAATATCGGGACTTTGCCATTTTGTACCGCGCCAACCACCAGGCCCGCGTGCTGGAGCAGGCGCTGCGCAAGGCCAATATTCCGTACAAAGTCTCCGGTGGGCAGAGCTTTTTTGACCGCGCCGAGATCAAGGACCTGTGCAGCTGGCTGCGCCTGATCACCAACAACAACGACGACCCGGCCTTCCTGCGCGCTGTCACTTCACCCAAGCGCGGCATCGGCCACACCACGCTGCAGCAACTGGGCACCTTTGCGACGCAGTACAAGCTCAGCCTGTTTGAGGCCTTATTTTCCAGCTCGCTGTCCAGTGTGATCAACGCACGCAGTCTGGCCGGCCTGCACGAGTTTGGGCGCTATGTGAACGACCTGGAGTACCGCGCACGCCACACCGAAGGCGCAGAAGCAGCGGGTGTGTTCCTGAGCGACTGGCTCAAGGAGATTGGCTATGAAAAGCATTTGTATGACAGCGAAGACAATGAAAAAATCGCTGCCAGCAAATGGACCAACGTGACCGATTTTTGCGAATGGATGGCCCAGCGCTGTGGCGGCGACATCGATGATGCCGCGGGTCTGACCATGGCACGCGAAACCAAGACCATGCTGGAAGTCGTGCAGACCATCTCGTTGCTGTCGACCCTGACAGAGCGCGAAAAAGACCAGAACGTGGTGACCCTGTCTACACTGCATGCCTCCAAGGGGCTGGAGTGGCCCCATGTGGTGCTGGCCGGTGTGAGCGAGGGCATGCTGCCCTTCAAGCTGGGAGAGGACGACATGCACAGCACCGACGCCAAGGCTGCGGCCAGCGAGAGCATCGCCGCACGGCTGCAGGAAGAGCGCCGGTTGATGTATGTAGGCATCACACGGGCGCAGCGCACGCTGGCAGTGAGCTGGCCCAAAAAGAAGAAGAAAGGCCGTGACATGGTCAGCGCGCAGCCCAGCCGCTTTATTGCCGAGATGGCGCTGGAGCAGAACACTGTCAAAGAAGACCCGCGCGAAAAGCTCAAGGCACTGCGCGCGGAGTTCGCACTCAAATCAGCCCACAACGCCGAACTGGCCAAGGCCATTGCCTGAGGATCACCATGTTTCTACGCAGTGTTGCACTCGCATCAATGACTTTGGCTTGTCTTGCCCCAGCGCATGCGCAGAGCTCGGCCCCCAAAGCCGAGAGCGCCAAGTGCCTGAGCGCCGCCGACATCAAGGCGCTTGATTTATATGGCAACTGGGTGGTGGAAATCGCCAGCCTTGATGGTGCGCAGATCCTGCATCGTGGACGCATTGAACTGGAAAAAAATCCTGAGCACGCAGACTCTGTCAGCGGCTGGATGCACATTCAGGACCAGAAGATATTTGTCGCGGGTGATATGGATGCCGGTGCATTCAGCTTTGAAGAATCTGACGATGGCACACGCATCAGCGCCGTGTGGGAGGGTGCTGTCGCCGATGGCAGCTGCGGCAAGGCCATCACTGGCATGCGCCGCGCGGGCGAGCTGCAGACACGCTTTGTGATGCGCAGGGCTACGGGCTGGAACTAACAGCTGCGCTGCGCAGGCCAGCACCCCAAACTACTGCAGACAAAAAAAGGCCCGCTCGAGGCGGGCCTAACATCCAATGGAGACTCTCTTGTTTTCTGGCAATTAGGGTAGCAGCAGCACGATGGCTGCTGCTGGCAAGGATCAGCGGTTATAGGCCGTCTCGCCGTGGGAAGTGATGTCCAGGCCTTCGCGCTCGTCTTCTTCCGATACACGCAGACCGATCACCAGGTCCACCAGCTTGAAGGCCACGATGGACACAATGCCTGACCATACGACCGTGGTCATCACCGCTTTGAACTGAATCCACACCTGCGACGCAATGCTGTACTCCGTGGGTGTCATCATGGTGGCTGTAACCCAGTCGCCCATGGCGCTGGGGCCGCCCAGGGAAGGCGAGGCAAACACACCCGTGAGCAAAGCGCCGACAATACCGCCGACACCATGCACGCCGAACACATCCAGCGAGTCGTCAGCACCCAGCATTTTCTTGAGGCCACTGACGCCCCACAGGCACAGGAAGCCTGCAGCCACACCGATCACCAATGCGCCGCCGACACCCACGTTACCCGCTGCGGGAGTGATGGCCACCAAACCCGCCACTGCGCCAGATGCAGCGCCCAGCATGGAAGATTTGCCTTTGTGCAATGCCTCGCCTACTGACCAAGCCAGCACAGCAGCAGCAGTGGCGACAAAGGTGTTAATGAAGGCCAATGCGGCAAAACCGTTGGCTTCCAGCGCAGAGCCAGCGTTGAAACCAAACCAGCCCACCCACAGCAGGGCTGCGCCCACCATGGTCAGGGTCAGGCTGTGTGGCGCCATGGCTTCCTTGCCGTAGCCAATGCGCTTGCCGACCATGAAGGCACCCACCAGACCGGCCATGGCCGCGTTAATGTGCACCACGGTGCCGCCCGCGAAGTCCAGCGCACCCCACTGCCAGATCATGCCTGCCTTGGCGTTCATGGCATCAGCGACTTCCTTGCTGGCGTAGGCATCAGGGCCCATCCAATACCACACCATGTGAGCAATCGGCAGGTAGCTGAAGGTGAACCACAGCACCATGAAGGCCAACACGGCAGTGAACTTGATACGCTCGGCAAAGGCACCCACAATCAGGCAGCAGGTAATGCCTGCAAATGTGGCCTGGAAGGCAGCAAACACAATCTCGGGAATGTACACCCCCTTGCTGAACGTGGCGGCATTTTCAAAGGTGCCCGCGACGTTGTCCCAGATGCCCTTCATAAACAGCCGGTCGGTGCCGCCAATGAATTTATTGCCTTCGGTGAACGCAAAACTGTAGCCATAAATCACCCACAGCACGACGATGAGTGAGAAAGTGACCATGACCTGCATCAGCACCGACAGCATGTTTTTGCTGCGCACCAGACCGCCGTAGAACAGGGCCAGGCCCGGAACGGTCATCAAAATCACCAGCAGGGTGGCTACCATCATCCAGGCCGTATCGCCCTTGTTGGGCACGGGCTTGGCCGCTGCCGGTGCTGCCGGTGCTGCGGGTGCGGCGGCAGCTGCAGGCGCAGCAGCTGTTGCTGTGGTGGCTGTGGCACTGGCTGCCGAGGCTTCTGCAGTCGGCGCAGCAGTTTGCGTCTGAGCGAAAGAGGTGCCCGCGCTCAACAATAGACCCAGCCCCAAGGCCAGGGATGCAAGTATCTTTTTCATGGTCATGTTCTCTTCTGATGGATGGATACGTTACAGCGCTTCTTTACCGGTTTCGCCGGTACGGATACGGACGACCTGCTCGAGGTCATACACAAAAATCTTGCCATCACCGATCTTGCCGGTACGTGCAGCGCCCTCGACCGCTTCGATCACGCGCTCCACCAGCTCATCGGAGACAGCAGCCTCGATCTTGACTTTGGGCAGAAAGTCCACCACATACTCCGCGCCACGGTACAGCTCGGTGTGGCCCTTTTGACGACCAAAGCCTTTGACTTCGGTGACAGTGATGCCTTGTACGCCCATGCCAGAGAGTGCTTCACGCACTTCGTCAAGCTTGAACGGTTTGATAATCGCAGTGACAAGTTTCATATTGGCTCCTAAATTAAGACTGCGTCGACTCAGAAGCTGTACTTGAGACCCAGCACCACACCATTGCGGCCTAGATTTCGGCTACCAGTAGAGGCGGTACCAGCTGAATCAGGCGCCGCATAGTAAGGAACGTTGGCTGGGCTTTTCTTGGCGTTGGTACCCACTACGGTGCCTGTCACTACGAGGCCATTGCCGAAGTCCTTGTTTACTGCAACCGAGTAATCGGTATATGAATAATTGCTGTTCTTGAACACGCCATCGGGTGAGCCAGCCACACGCTGATAGCCCAAGTGCGGCACGATTGACCAGCCGCTACCCACGTCGAACGTCGCTGATAAGTCCAAGTAGCCGCTGTTTTTGCTGTCAGCATTACCGAAAAGGTTGGTCACAGCATGCGAATACTTCAGCGTAGCCGGGCCAAAAGTCATAGCGCCATAGATCTCGCCCGTATCGGCTTTGGGTGTGGCCCAGCCATTGAAAGTACTCAGGTTGTTATATTTATTGTTGGGGTACCAGTAATACAGGCCACCCACGTCATAGCTGAGACTGCTGGTAAAGCTGCCTTTGTAGCCGCCATACAAATCCACTTCCAACTGCGAATTGCCAGTATCTGCCGCGGCGATTTTGCCTGCGTCTTTGATCCATTTGATCGTAGAGCCCCATGCACCAACATAGAAACCGCTTTTATGCGAGAAGTCCAAACCGCCTTGGACCGCTGGGCGAAAGCGAGTCTGCGAAATACCCCGATAGCGGTAATCAGTCACCGCGCCCACGTTGAACGATAAGGTGTAGTCGGGCTCTGGTGCTTTGGCCTGGGCAAATGCCGCACCGGAGGCAGCGCACAGCAAGGCGCAAACGAGAGAGATTTTTTTGATTTGCATAGTCATTCCTATATTCCGATGGACGGGAGACAGGCATTAAGCACAGAGCATGCCACCCACCTCCAATGCCTTGCCGGCAACAACATCTGTACAAACATTAAAAAACTGTATTAAATTACAGTAATATGTAATCGTTTGCGCTGAGCCAAGCGTTACATTCATTTCGATATACACGAGAGATATTTTTCCGCACCAAAATAGGGAGTTTCTGTGACGGGTTTTGCATTGGTGCATTCGCGTGCGCTTTTAGGATTGCAGGCACCTGGGGTTCAGGTGGAAGTTCACCTTGCCAATGGCCTGCCCAGCTTCACCTTGGTCGGTCTGGCAGATACGGAGGTGAAGGAAGCCAGAGAGCGTGTCCGCTCGGCCATTGCCAATGCGGGCCTGGAGTTTCCCAGCAATAAGCGCATCACGGTGAACCTGGCCCCTGCAGATTTGCCCAAAGACTCAGGGCGTTTTGACCTGCCGATAGCTTTGGGCATTCTGGCTGCCAGTGGCCAGGTGGATGCGGCGCGCCTGAACGGTTATGAGTTTGCCGGCGAGCTGTCTCTGTCGGGTGAGTTGCGTCCGGTGCGAGGTGCTTTGGCGATGGCATTGGCGTCTACCCAGCTCAAACCGCACCAAAACGGGGCTTTTTCTACGGCCACGCCCGCAGCACCACCGACCACTCGCCTGGTCTTGCCCAAAGAAAGTGCGCAGGAAGCGGCGCTGGTCCCTGACGCGCAGATTTATGCTGCCGGGCATCTGCTGGATGTGGTGGCGCAATTTATACCGCAGGCGCAAGCCAGTGACGAGTCGCAATCAGCCGTCCCCGCCGAGCCGTGGACACGACTGGCTTTTGTGGCCCCGACCCAACGCCCCACTCTGCAGGACATGGCGGATGTGAAGGGCCAGCAAGCCCCCAAGCGCGCACTGGAAATCGCTGCAGCGGGCGGCCACAGTGTGTTGATGGTGGGGCCGCCAGGCTCTGGCAAATCCATGCTGGCGCAGCGCTTTGCCAGTATGTTGCCGCCGATGAGCACCCAGCAGGCGCTGGAGTCTGCGGCCGTGCTGAGCCTGGTGGGCAAGTTCCGCGTGGAGCACTGGTCGCAGCGGGTGGTGCAATCTCCGCACCATACGGCCAGCGCGGTGGCACTGGTAGGTGGTGGATCACCCCCGAAACCTGGCGAAATTTCGATGGCCCATGAAGGTGTGTTGTTCCTAGACGAGTTGCCTGAATTCCCCCGCTCCGCACTCGAAGCCCTGCGCGAGCCTCTGGAGACCGGCACGATCAGTATATCGCGTGCAGCACAACGCGCAGAGTTTCCGGCACGCTTTCAGCTGATGGCCGCCATGAACCCCTGCCCCTGTGGCTACCTGGGCTCGCGCCTGAAGGCCTGCCGCTGCACGCCCGACCAGGTGGCGCGCTACCAGGGCAAGCTCTCCGGCCCCTTGATGGACCGTATTGATATCCATGTGGAGGTAGCCGCCATGGCCAGTGACGAGCTGCTGCAGTCAGGCCCAGGCGAGGCCAGCAGCCAGGTGGCCGCGCGCGTGCAGGCCGCGCAGGCACGCAGCATGGCCCGGCAAGGCAAACCCAACCACAGCCTGGCGGGGCAGGAGATTGAAACCCATGTGGCGCTGGACGACCCAGCCCGTAAATTTCTCAACACCGCAGCCACACGCCTGGGCTGGTCAGGGCGCTCGACCCACCGCGCACTGAAGGTGGCGCGCACGATTGCCGATTTAGCGGGCGCACCCACGGTGCAGGTGACGCATATTGCAGAGGCGATACAGTACCGGCGCGTGTTACGCGGGAGCTAGCCAAGTGCTTTGGTACTTAGATGGGCTTTTTGGGTATTCTTTTTCTTTGTTTTCTTTTGCGCTCTCTGCGAATTTTTCGCGCCCTCTGCGTTCAAAAATCCCCGCATTCCAGCGCAAGACCCTCACACCCCCTGCGCCAGCGCCACGAACTCAGCCACAGGCACTTCCTCGGCCCGGCGCTGCAGGTCAAAAGCCCCGGCGAAGCTGCGCGCTTCTAGCCATTTGCCCAGGGTATGGCGCAGCAGCTTGCGCCGCTGGCTGAAGGCCACTTGCACCAGCTCTTCCAGCAGCTCAAAGCGCACAATGGCTGGGGCCGCCAAGGGCACCATGCGCACCACGGCACTCATCACGCGCGGGGGCGGGTCGAAGCATTCGGGCGGCACGTCCAGCATGTCCTGCATGGCATAGCGCCATTGCAGCATCACACTCAGCCGCCCATAGGCCGATGTGCTGGGCGATGCCACCATGCGCTCAATCACTTCTTTTTGCAACATGAAGTGCTGATCTTGCACCAGATGCGCATAGCCCAGCAGGTGAAAGAGGATGGGCGTGGAAATGTTGTAGGGCAGGTTGCCCACCACACGCATGCCTGCTGCCTGACCTGGCAACGGGGTGCTGGGTGTGGCCTGCGCGCCCAGCGACTGCGCAGGCGCAATCTGTGAAAAATCGACCTTGAGCACATCAGACTCTATGACCTGCAACTGGGAGTGGCTGCGCAGCCTTGCGGCCAGATCGCGGTCCAGCTCCACCACCGTCAGCGCGCCCAGGCGCTCCACCAAGGGCTGGGTCAGTGCAGCCAGGCCCGGGCCGATCTCCACCATATGCTGCCCGGCCTGCGGTGCGATGGTGCGCACGATCGCATCAATCATGCCGTCGTCGGCCAGGAAGTGCTGGCCAAAGCGTTTGCGCGCGATGTGTTTCAAAGTGCGGTCAGCGCGGGGGATCACGCAGCTCGACGTAGGCACGCGCACGGATATCCTGCGCCCACACTACAAAAGCCTCTTCGGCTTTTTTCTCCTTGAGCGAGGCACGTGCCAGCTCGCGCTGCTCGCGTGCGCTCAGCGTGGTCTGCCTGCGCTCGAGCAACTGGATCAAGTGCACACCAAAGCGTGACACCAGAGGCTCGGACACTTGCCCGGGGGCCAGTGCGTTCATCACTTCTTCAAACTCGGGCACAAACTGCCCGGGGTTGGCCCAGCCCAGGTCACCACCCTCGCGGGCCGAACCATCCTGCGAATTCTCGCGTGCGGCAGTAGCAAAGTCTTTCTGTCCGCCAGCAATCGCCCTGCGCAAAGCCGTCAACCGCTCGCGGGCTGTGCTCTCACTCATCTGTGCATTGACACGCAGCAGAATATGCCGCGCCCGGCTTTGCGTGACGCCATAGCCGGGCAGGCCTGCCTGCTTTTTCTCCACCAGCTTGAGCACATGAAAGCCAGCACCTGAGCGCACCGGGCCCGTCACGCCGCCCACGCTGAGCGCCTGCGTGGCCTCCACAAACAGACTGGGATAACGGTCCGTAGGGCGCAGTCCCATTGCGCCGCCATTGACACTGTCATTTGACTCGGACATCTCGCGCGCCACTTTGGCAAAGTCTTCGCCCGCGCGCACCCGCTGGGCTGCGCGCTCGGACCGCGTCTGCAGTGCCTGCACTTGGGCCGGGCTGGCATTCTCGGGCACAACCACCAGAATCTGCGCAATATTGACTTCAAACGCGCTGGCATCCGGGTTGTCCTGCTGCTCGCGGATAAAACGGTCCAGTTCGGGTTCGGTGATCACCACGCGCTGCTCGACTTCGCGTTCGCGCACGCGCGCCAGTAGCATTTCATCACGCAGGCCTTCGCGAAACTGCGTGTAGCCAATGCCTTCGGCCTCGAGCCGGCGGCGCAGCTCGTCCACACTGATCTGGTTTTGGCGTGCCACATTGGTCACTGCGGCTTCCAGCGCAGATTCTTCCACCTTGATGCCGTTCTCGCGCGCAGTCTGCACCTGGGCGCGTTCACTGATCAGGCGATCCAGCACCTGCTGCGCCAGCTCCTCGCGGGGCGGCATGGCGCCGCCACGGGCGCTGAGCTGCTGCTCGATGCGCAGCATACGGGTGCGCACATCGTTGTTGGTGATGGGCTCGGAGTTGACCACGGCGACGATGAAATCGGCGCTGCGCTGCGTGTTATCTGCACCCGCACGCGGCAGGGTCAGCGTGGGCGAGATGCGCAGACCCTGGGCCTGCAGCGATGCGCTGCCCAGCAGAGCGGCCAGCGTCAATGAGGTCAGGGAAACAACAGAAAACTTAATCATAGGTGCTGAACCGACTGGGGTCGGTGGTGATTTTTTCACGCAGATACTGGTAACGCGAGACATTGTTTTTGAGCGTTTTCAATGGATTAGTTCCCGCGCCGATGCGCGAGAAACCCACCAGCTCCAGCTGGAACGAAATACGCTTGTTGGCCGTCGTGGTGGTGGTTTGCAACCGCTCCACCACAATGCGCGCCAGCCAGCATCCTGCGTCGTACTCAAAACCCAGCACGCTATCGACCAGCTTGCGGTCCTTCAGGTCATAGTTTAACCGCCCCACGGTATACCAGCGACCTTCGCCCTGGCCCGCGCCGGGGCCCAGGTTCTGGCCTTTGTCGCCCCACAGATCGTTGATAGGCCATTGCCAGCCAATATCGATCTGCTCACTCGCCGTCCTGGAAAAGCGGTAGGCCGCACTGACCACGCGGTAGTCGGTGGGGGCGTAGCGCGCAGCCAGGGTGGAGCGCTCGGAACGCTTGATTTTGGGGTTGTACTGCACCACCGCGTCGGTCGTCCAGACAGGAGACCAGTTGATGGTGGCGCCATACAGCTGGTCCGACAAACCCGCGCTCTCGCCAGTACCGCCTGGCAAGGTCACCCGCTGCTCGCTAAAGCGCAGGCGCTGCGCGAAAGCCAGGCGCACAGCTTCGACCCCGGTGGCCGGGTCCAGCAGGCGCGAGGTGAGTCCCAGCGTCAGCAGGTTGTTGTCTGCAAAACGGTCATTGCCGACAAAGCTGTTTTCGTTATAGATGGTGGCAAAGTTGAAATCATTGGCACCGCTGTCGTAGTTGGGCAGACGGGCCTGGTCGCGAAACGGCGTGTAGGTGTAAAACGCCCGAGGCTCCAGGGTCTGCGTAAAACTGCGCCCAAAAAAGCTGCTCTCACGCTCAAACACCAGTCCGCTGTCCACACTCAGCGTGGGCACAACGCGCTGCGCGCGGTTTTGTCCCGTGCTCAGGGCGCTGTCGAACTGGTAGTTTGCTGCATGCAGCTGCAGCTTAGGCGTGACGTAGTAGCCTGGCGCGATCCAGGGGCGGCTGATCTGCGCCAGCGCGTAGCTGCGCTGGGCATCGGGCTGCAGGGTCAGCGACTCTTGAGAGCGGAAACGTGTGTAGTCGACTTCCGTAGAGACATCTAGGCCCCCCCAGTTGCTGCGGGTGTAGCGCCCCGTCAGCTGCGGCAGGCGGTCGTAGGGCGGGATGATGATGGACGAGGGGATCTGCAGGGTTTGCCACTTCAGCACGCGGCTGTTGAGCGAGAAAGGCCCCTGCGACCACGACAGGCTGCCTTCATTGGCCAGCAGGCGCTGGGTCAGCGTGTTGGTAGCGCGCGGAAAGTCGCTCCAGTAATTGTCATCGCTGACGCGGTTGAGGCTGAGGTTCAGGCCCAGGCTGCCGATGGCAGGAATGTTATTGAAGGTCCCGTTGTGTGTAGTGGCTACGCCCCAGCGCGAGCTGCCGCGCAATCGGTCATTGGGCATCCAGTTGACGCGGGCAGTGCCGTTGTAGTCGTCTTCCAGATAGCGGAACTCGCTGCCCAGATTCAGGCCGCGCTTGGTCGCCAGGCTGGTCGACAGGGTGGCATCGCGGTTGGGAGCGATGTTCCAGTAATAGGGGATGGCCACTTCCAGGCCGCTGGTGTTGTCGGCATTGATGGTGGGCGGCAGCCAGCCGGACTTGCGCGCGTCCGACAGGGGAAAGCTCAGCACGGGCAGGGACAGGATTGGTATGTCCTTGAAGCGCAGTTGCGCGTCTTGCGCCACGCCAACATCGGTCTCGGTGTCCAGGCTGACCTGGGAGGCTTTCACCACCCAGTCAGGCAACCAGCTGGGGCCAGGCCTGCGCGTGCAGGTGGTGTAGCTGGCGTTGCGCGCCACGGAGCGTTTGTTGTCGATGAAGTCAATGCGCGAGGCCTCGCCGTGGCCGCCGTTTTTCAGCAGCCGGTAGGTAGGCTCCAGAAAATAGCCTTCGTTGGACTCGACCTTCATCTGGGCTTCTGTGCCCTGGTAGACATTGCCTTCGCGGTTGATGCGCACATTGCCGCGCGCTTTGGCGGTGTCTTCGGGCTGGTAATACTCAATGCGGTCTGCGCGGATCACCGCGCCATTGCGGCGCAGTTCGGCATTGCCTTCCACGATGGTGTCCAGCTCGGGGCGGCCCGTCAGGCGGTCGCCAAAGATGAAGGTCGGTTGCGCCCTGGCAGCCTCGGGGGTGATTTTCTCCTGCAGCAGGGGCGAGGTCTGCAGGCGCAGCGGGGTATCGGCCGCACTGCCTGAAGCCGGTGTGGCAGGTGCAGCGGGCGCTGCAGGTGGCGTGGTCTGTGCCCATGCTGCAGACTGCGCGCAGCACCACCATACAGCGCAAGCCAGTGCACTCAGCGCGCAGGGTCGATGCTGTGAAAGAGAGGGGGTAGGCAGGTGGCGCTGTCGCATTGAGCGGCAAGGAGCTTGAAGCTTCGGTTAAGGGCTAAGGAAGATAAGGGGCAAAGGCTTTGTAGAATGGATTATCCATGAGTCAACCCATCCTCTCACCTTCCATGCCCACCGCTACCCCCTTAAGCCCCGCTTCCCCGGCAGCGGCCGGTGGTGTTTCCTGGGCCGATCCTGCGCGTGCGCAGGCCTTTGCACGCTGGCTAGCCAGCCTGACCAGTGCCCAATCGCTGGTGCCCGAGAGCCTGCGCATCGCCTCGGCGGACGCCAGTTTCCGGCGCTATTTGCGTATCGACACTGCCCAGGGCACGCCGCGCATCATCATGGACGCGCCGCCCGACAAGGAAGACTGCAAACCTTTTGTCAAAATCGCCCGGCTGTTTGCCGACGCAGGCCTGCTGACACCGCAGGTGCTGGCCTGGGACGAGGCGCAGGGCTTTGTGCTGCTGACGGACCTGGGGCTGCAGACCATGATGGAGCAGATAGACCGCGACCACCCCGACGCCAACCTGCCGCGCTACATGCAGGCCACCGACGCGCTGCTGCAGCTGCAGACCGCCTCGCGCCCTGGCGTGCTGCCGCCGTATGACGCAGCGCTGCTGCAGCGCGAACTGTCGCTGTTTCCAGACTGGTACATCGCACAGCACCGCGGCCACACGCTCGGCGACAAACAGCGCGAGACCATGGACAGCGCCTTTGCCCTGATCGTGCAGCGCAATCTGGCCGCGCCCAGTGTGTATGTGCACCGCGACTTCATGCCACGCAACCTGATGCTCAGCCACAGCGACCGACTAGGTGTGCTGGACTTTCAGGACGCGGTCTATGGCCCGCTCAGTTATGACATCGCCTCGCTGATGCGTGACGCGTTTTTGAGCTGGGAGGAAGAATTTGTATTAGATGTGACCATCCGCTACTGGGAGAAGGCGCGCAAGACCGGACTGATGGATTTTGATGGCTGGAGCGAAGACTTTGGCGCCTTTTACCGGGCTGTGGAATGGATGGGTCTGCAGCGCCATCTCAAGGTAGCGGGTATCTTTGCGCGGCTGACCCTGCGCGACGGCAAGCCTAAATACCTGCAGGATGCGCCGCGCTTTATCCACTACATCCGCACCACCTGCAACCGCTACCGCGAGCTGGGCCCGCTGCTCAAGGTGATTGACGAGATCGAAGGCACCGAGAACACCACTGCCTGGTCGTTTGGCCGCATGTAGGCCTGCTCAGACCTGTTTTTTATATGCAAATCGTCCACCAGACCAATAGAATATCGCGGGAGCAGCTATGAAATTCATAGTGCCTACTTTGCACTGCCTGCACTGATGCCGCGCCTGCACACCCCTCAAACGCTCAGCACGGGCACCGAGCTGGCGCTGGATGCTGCCAGCGCGCGCCATGTGCAGGTGCTGCGCATGCAGCCTGGCGGCGCGCTCACGCTGTTCAACGGCCAAGGCGGTGAATACGCTGCCGTGGTCACCCACATGGGGCGCAGCGAGGTGCGCGTGCAGGTGGGCGCGCACGATGCCGTGGAGCGCGAAGCGCAGCGCGTGGTGCACATCGCCATAGGCATGCCCGCCAACGAGCGCATGGAGTGGCTGGTGGAAAAAGCCACCGAGCTGGGCGCAGCCAGCATCCAGCCCCTGATGACCGAGCGTACCGTGCTGCGCCTGACAGGCGATCGGGCCGCCAAAAAGCAGGCCCACTGGCAGGCCATAGCAGTGGCCGCCTGCGAGCAGTCGGGCCGCAACCGCGTGCCGGTGGTGCACCCGGTGTGCACGCTCAGTCAATGGCTGCAGGATGCACCGCGCAAAACCGCCACCATGGCACGCGCCGTGTTTTCCGTGCACCACGCTGCGCTGTCAGCCACAGGCTTTGCTGCGGCGTCCACCGACCCCATCGAATGCCTGTGCGGCCCCGAAGGCGGGCTGAGCGCGCAGGAAGAGTCTGCTGCACGGGCCCAGGGCTTCGCGCCCGTCGGGTTGGGCGCACGCGTGCTACGCTCGGAGACCGCGCCCCTGGCAGCTCTCAGCCTGTGGGCGCTGGGCAGTGCCTGAGAGCGTCTACGCTTTGACATCCACTCCACTTTCTCACCGCGCGCCGCGCAGCAAGGCCTTTTGTGAACCGTAATCTGTGGCTGATGGTCTTTGCCCAAGGCCTGTTTCTGACCAATAACGTGGTCTTCATCGCCATCAATGGCCTCGTGGGACTGGCGCTGGCACCGTTGGGCTGGATGGCCACCCTGCCCGTCATGGGCTATGTGGTGGGCGCAGCGCTGTCCACCGCGCTGGTGGCGCGGGTGCAGGCTGCGCTGGGGCGCAAGCGCTCGTTTTTGATCGGCCTGGTGGTCGGGCTGCTGTCGGCGCTATTGTGTTTTTATGCAGCCATCACGCGCAATTTCTACCTGCTGTGCACGGCCACCGTGATCGCAGGCTATTACAGCGCCAACGCCACGCTTTACCGCTTCGCCGCAGCCGAGCTGGCCGCTCCCGCCGCCAAGGAAAAAGCGGTGTCCTGGGTCTTGGCGGGCGGGCTGATTGGCGCCATCGTGGGCCCCAATCTGGCCGCTGCCACACGCAGCCTGATGGCTGTGCCGTTTGCTGCCGCCTACCTGGCCCTGGCCGTAGTGGCGCTGCTGGGCCTGCTGGTGATGGCCTTTGTGCAGTTCCCGCCCGAGCCGACCAAAACCAGCGCGGGCACTGGCCGCCCGCTGAGCGAGATCATGCGCCAGCCGGTCTTCATTGTCAGTGCGGCTGCGGGGGCGCTGGGCTACGGGGTGATGAACTTGCTGATGGCCGCCACGCCAATTGCCATGCAGCAGTGCGCGCTGCCCTTCAGTGACGCAGCCTTTGTGCTGCAGTGGCATGTGATCGGCATGTTTGCGCCAGGTTTTGTCACGGGGCATCTCATCAAGCGCGTAGGCGCGCTGCCGGTGATGAGTGTGGGGGTGCTGCTTAACTTGCTGTGCATCATCATCGCGCTGTCCGGGGTGCAGCTGCACCAGTTTCTGATTGCACTGTTTTTGCTCGGGGTGGGCTGGAATTTTCTGTTCACCGGCTCTACCACGCTGGCGCTGCAGGCCTACGCACCGGCTGAAAAAGACAAAGTGCAGGGCGTGCTGAACTTCTTTGTCTTTGCCACGCTGGCGCTGTCCTCGTTTTCATCGGGCGCGCTGGTCACCACCCAGGGCTGGGCCTTGCTCAACTGGGGTTCCCTGTTGCCAATTGGCATCACGGGTGTGGCATTGTGGTGGCTTGCACAGCAGCGCAAAGCGGCGCAAAATAGTCAATCGCGTTAAACCCAGCGCCTGCGCGCTGATTGGTTTAACATGGACTGTTCGGTCTTACATCAACCTTCCACTTTTGGAGCACATCATGGGTTTACTCGATTCTGTTTTAGGCGCGGCGATGGGCGGCGGTCAACAAGGCGGCGGCTTGGGTAACATCCTGGGTTCGCTACTTGGCGGTGGCCAGCAGCAGGACGGCAGTGGCGGTGGTCTCAATAGCCAGCTGATCAACGCAGCCATTGGCATGCTGGGCAATGACGGCGGCCAAGGCGGACTGGGCGGACTGGCCGCAAAATTCCAGCAGGCCGGTTTGGGCGATGCCGTGAACTCCTGGATTGGCAGCGGCGAAAACCAGGCCGTGGATGCCGGTCAGGTCACCAACGCGCTGGGCCAGGACACCATCAACGACATTGCCTCCAAGCTGGGCATGAGCCAGGGCGATGCTGCAGGCCAGCTCAGCCAGATTCTGCCCGGCCTGATCAACCACCTCACACCCAACGGCCAGGCCCCCGAAGGCGGTCTGGGCAATGCTGGCGACCTGATGGGCATGCTGGGCAAGATGCTGCAGAAGTAAGCACTGCGCATTATCAGTTCGCGGGCACTATAGTTTTTATAGCTGCTCCCGCGATATTCTATTGGCCTGCGGGCCAATTTTGCTTTAAAAAGTGCCCGTTGACGCACACCAGGCAGGCGCGCACGCCCTCGCGCGATGCCAGGCTCAGGCGCGCAGCTGGGTCAACCAGTTGTGCATCAGGCCCAGCACCTGATCGCGTTCGGGGTCGTTGAGTATCTCGTGGTACATCGCTTCAAAGCAATGCGAGCGCACCACCTTGCTCGGTGCGGCCTGGGCAAAGGCGCGGCTACCCTGGGGGTTGACCAGGCGGTCTGCACCGGCATACACCAAAAGCGTAGGCGTGCTCCACACGGAGGCAGCGCTGATGCAGGCTGCGCCCTCGCGGTAGATCCATTGGGCCAGGCGGGCGTTGATGCGGTCGTGCACCAGGGGGTCGCTCTGGTAGGCCCTGATGACCTCCGCATCCCGGCATAGATAAGCTTGTTTCAGACCATTGCCCACGCGCGTGTTGGGTGCCACACTCATCAGGCTGGAAAGCAGCAGTTTCTGCGCCTTGCTCAGCCCGGGGTCGAACGCGGGGGAGCTCAGGATCAGCCCCTCCACGCGGCGCATTTTGTGCAGCACAAACTGGGCCGCCACCACACCGCCCATGCTGTGCCCGAGCAATATCAAAGGTTCGTTGGCTGCCATGATGCGCCGGGTGCTGTCCACCACGTCGGTCAGATCGTCCAGCAGGCGGGTGTCATACGGCAGCACGCCGCGCGCACCGCCTGAGTCGCCATGGCCCACCTGGTCATAGCTGCGCACCGTGTAGCCCCACTGGTTCAGCGCATCGGCCACGCCAGCGTAGCGGGCAGCGTGCTCGCCCAGGCCGTGCACCACCAGCACGGTGCCGCGGGGGCTGTCGTCGTCCAGTCCGTTGTCAGTGAACGGCCAGTCCTGCACGGCAATATTGTCTCCATCGGCCGCTGTCAAGGGCGAGAGGTAAGAGTCACTCATGCGGTTTTATAGATGATGCCTTGTTGGTGGGGTGTCCCGGGTTTGTCAGGGATGCGCTGCGATCACACTGGCCACGGCTGCGGTGAGCTTTTTGGCGTAGTCCAAGTGCAGAAATTCATTGGGGCCGTGGGCATTGCTCTTGGGGCCAAGCACGCCGCAGACCATCATCTGCGCTTTGGGAAAGCCCTGGGAGAGCATATTCATCAGCGGAATCGTGCCGCCCTGGCCGATATAGCCGCAGGGCGCCGCGTAGTGCGCCTGGCTGGCTGCGTTGAGCGCCTGCTCAAACCAGGCGGCGTTGCTGGGGGCGTTCCAGCCCGTGGCGCCGCCACTGGACTCGAAGGTAACCTTGGCCTGATAAGGCGCGTTGTCCTCCAGCAAGGCCTTGAGCTGCTGCACCGCTTGCGCCGCTTCCACCAGAGGCGGCAGGCGCAGCGAGAGCTTGAACGCCGTGTAGGGGCGCAGCACATTGCCCGCGTCCTTGAGCGCCGGAAAACCCTCTGCGCCCGTCACACTCAGCGTCGGGGCCCAGGTGCGGGCCAGCAGGCCTTGCAACGGGTCTGTCGTGGTGGGCAGGGTGAAGGTGCTGGAGCCGCCGCAGTCGTAATGCGCCCAGGGAAAGCGTTTGTGGATTTCGTCGCCCAGTATCTGTGCGGTGGCCCGGGCCTGGGCCAGCCGGTCGGCCGGCACCTCGCAGTGAAAGCTCGCGGGCAGCAGGCGGCCTGTGGCGCTGTCTTCCAGCCGGTCCAGCACCTGGCGCATGATGCGAAAGCTCGATGGCACCAGGCCGCTGGCATCGCCCGAGTGCACGCCCTCGGTCAGCACCTCCACCTTCAGGGTGCCGCTGGCCATGCCGCGCAGGCTAGTGGTGAGCCAGAGCTGGTCGTAGTTGCCAGCGCCCGAGTCCAGGCAGACCACCAGAGACACATCGCCCAGGCTGGTCTTGAGGGCGTCCACATAGGGCAGCAGGTCGTAGGAGCCCGATTCCTCGCAGGTCTCGATCAGGCCCACGATGCGCGGATGCGGCACGCCCTGCGCCTTGAGGGCCTGCACCGCGGCAATCGACGCATACACCGCATAACCGTCATCGGCACTGCCACGCCCATACAGGCGTGCCGCACCGTCTTTGCCGGTTTCCAGCTTGGCCGTCCACGGGCCCAGGTCATTGCGCCAGCCAGTGAACTCGGGCTGCTTGTCCAGGTGGCCGTACATCAGCACCGTCTGCTTGGAGCTGCTTTGGTGGGCAGGAATTTCAAAAAACAGCACCGGCGTGCGCGCGCTGCCATCGGGCTTGTTCAGGCGCAGCACCTGCAGGGTCAGGCCGTCCACCTTTTGCGCGGCCACCCAATCGGCCGCATTGCGCAGCACGGTGTCGATATGGCCGTGGGCCGCCCAGTCGGCATCAAAGCCGGGTGACTTGGCGGGAATAGCAATGTAGTCGGTGATGCGCTGGGTGATGTCACTGTCCCATGCTTGGGTGACATGCGTCAGCGCATCGGCGGTGTTGAGAAGCTGGGCGGGCACGCGTGCGTTCATGGTATGGGGCTTTCAGTTAATGGCATCGTAGCGGTTTTTGGACTCCGCGCACAGACCCTAGCCGCCCAGACTGACCACCCAGGCCACCAAGGCTGCGCACAGCGCAAACACCACAGCAGCCACGGTGCGCGAGACGGCATCGTCGCGCGAGGGGGCCACTGCGACTTCCAGCTGCTTGTCGCCTGTGAGCATGGGGCGGATCAGGTTTTCCTTTTTCCGCGTGAGGTAAAAAATAATCGCCACCACATGCAGCAACGCCAGCGCAACCAGCACTTTGTTGCCCACTTCCTTGTGGTACCAGGTGGCCAGACTCACGCGCGCGCTGGAGACAAACTTGTACAGCGGCCCCTGGTTGGCTATCTCGTCGTCGCTGACCAGGCCGGTGGCCACCTGCAGCATCAAAAACGCCAGCAGCGCGAACACCGAGCCGGCGCCAAGCGGGTTGTGCCCCACCGAGTGCTCTGCCTTGCCGCGGCCTTTGAGGTAGGCCAGTATCGTAGAGGGGGCGTAGATAAAGCTGGCAAAGCGCGACCAGCGCCCGCCCACAAAGCCCCATACCAGGCGAAACAGCAGCAGAGTAAAGACGGCGTAGCCCAGGCGAAAGTGCCACTGCATCCAGGCCCCACCCACATTGCCCGAGACCAGCAGGCCGATGACGCACAGCGTCAAGGCCCAGTGAAATAGGCGTGTGGGCAAGTCCCACACGCGCACGCTGCGTGCGCTGGCGCTGGCCTGAGAGGGCATAAATGTCTCCTGCTTCAATGTGGATGAAAGCCAATAGCTTAGCGCTGCCGGGAAATTAGTGCAAACCCTAGTCATTCAGATGCTGATGGCCGGGAACTTGCTTGATTGTCAGGCCTCAGACCAGAGGCGCGCAACAACTGTGCGCCAAACTGCGGTATAAACAAATTCTTTTTTGATGAGGGAAAACTTATGTCTCCACGCTCACTTGTTCAAGCCTCCATCGCCGCACTCGCCCTGGCCAGTGCCTTGCCTGCAGCAGCCCAGTTTGCCAAACCTGAAGACGCCATCAAATACCGACAAAGCGCGCTGTCCGTGATGGCCGCCCACTTCGGCCGTGTCGGTGCCATGGTCAACGGTCGCGTGCCCTTTGACGCCGCCATGGCCCAGCAAAATGCCGAAATCGCCACCATGATGTCCAGCCTGCCATGGCAGGGCTTTGGCGCAGGCACCGAAGGCGGCAAGGCCAAGCCCGAAATCTGGAAAGAAAGCGCCAAGTTCAAGGAACTGAGCGATGACATGAACAAGAAGATGGTGGCCCTGAATGCCGCAGCCAAAACCGGCAATCTGGACAACATCAAAACCGCCTTTGGCGCCGTCGGTGGCAGCTGCAAGACCTGCCACGATGCTTACCGCAACCAGTAATTGACAGTCCTCCTCGGCAGCTGCTCTTGGCTGTCCTCGCCCGTTGGTGTCATGCCAACGGGCTTTTTTTTGGGGCAGGCTCAGGCTTTTTCGGCCAGCAGCTTGCCAATGAGCTTGTGCAAGGCGGCAAAATCTGGCGCGCCCACATAGCGCTTCACAATCTCACCCTTTTTGTTGACGATGTAGGTGGTGGGCGTGAGCTTCACATCACCCCAGGCCTTGGCCACCGCCCCGGTGTTGTCAATGGCCACCTTGAAAGGCAGCTGGCGGGTCTGTGCGTAGTTGACCACATAGCTGGGCGGGTCGTAGCTCATGGCCACGGCCACGGTGTCAAAGCCCTGGGCCTGAAACTGCTGGTGCGTGGCGATGATCTGCGGCATCTCGGCCACGCAGGTGGTGCAGCTGGTCGCCCAGAAGTTCACCAAAGTCACCTTGCCTTTCATGGCTTCGGTGGTGTGTTTGCTACCGTCAAGCAACACCATGGTCGATGCAGGGGCTGGCCCCGTGAACTCTGACACATTGCTACACGCGCTCAGGGTCATAGCGATTGCCAAGCCAGCGCCAACTAAGGCAAGATACAGTATCTTTTTCATCTTCAGGAGTTTCTCATGGATCGCAGACAGTTTAACCAAGCCGGCATGTCCTCGCTGGCCTTATTGATCGCTGCCACCTACGAACAGGCCTACGCCCTCTCGTTGGGCGATTTGACCAACGCCGACGCCAGCGCCGGGGTGAAAGCCGCACTGGAAAAGGGCGCTTTGGCTGCCATCGGCATTCTGGGCAAAAACGATGGATTCCTGGGCAACGAGAAAGTTCGCATTCCCCTGCCCGGTTATCTCAATGATGCAGGCAAGCTGATGCGCCAGCTCGGTCAGGGCAAGCGGGTGGACGAGCTGGTCACCTCCATGAACCGGGGCGCCGAGCAGGCCATGCCCATGGCCAAAACCTTGCTGGTCAACACCGTCAAAGGCATGAGCGTGACGGACGCCAAAAACATCCTGACCGGTGGCGACACGTCAGTGACCAGCTTTTTCGCTGACAAGACGCGCGCGCCCCTGGGCGTGCAGTTTCTGCCGATCGTCAACCAGGCCACCGAAAAAGTGGGCCTGGCCGCAAAGTACAACAGCGTGGCAGGCAAAGGCCAGAGCCTGGGCCTGGTCAAAAAGGAAGACGCCAATATCCAGCAGTACGTCACTGGCAAGGCACTGGACGGCCTGTACCTGGTGATTGGCGAGCAGGAAAAGCTGATTCGCCAGGACCCTGTGGGCACGGGCAGCAGCATTTTGAAAAAGGTCTTCGGCGTGCTAAAGTAAACGCTGTCAGTTGACACATTTTTTATGCTCCATCGGCCTCCAGCCCAATAGAATATCGCGGGACCAGCTATGAAATTTATAGTAAACCACTCTTTGTATGCAGCTGCATCTCCCCGCCTGGCGCTGCGCGCAGGCAGCCTGAGCGCACTGGCGCTGCTGGCGGCCTGTGCCACCCAAGGGCCAGCGCCCGTCAGCGGCCCTGTCAAGCTAACGGTGCTGCACACTAACGACCACCATGGCCGTTTCTGGAAAAACTCTGACGGCGAATACGGCCTGGCAGCGCGTAAAACCCTGATCGACAGCGTGCGTTCCGAGGTCAAAGCCGCAGGTGGCCACACCTTGCTGCTGGACGGCGGCGATGTCAACACCGGCGTGCCCGAGAGTGACACGCAAGACGCCGAGCCGGATTTCAAGGGCATGAAGCTGCTGGGCTATGACGCCATGGCTTTGGGCAACCACGAGTTTGACAAGCCCCTGCCGGTGCTGGCCAAGCAAATGGCCTGGGCGGGCTTTCCGATGCTGTCGGCCAATATCTACAAAGACGGCCAGCGCCTGTTCAAACCGTACGAGATGTTCGAGCGCGGCGGCCTGAAGATCGCCGTGCTGGGCCTGACCACCGATGACACCGCCAAAATGGTCGATCCGGCCAATGTGGCTGGCGTGGAGTTTCGCAAGCCCGCGCGTGAAGCAGCGGCGCTGATGCCTGAGCTGAAAAAGCAGGCGCATGTCGTGATTGCGGCCACCCACATGGGCCACTACACCAATGGTGCGCGGGGCGTCAACGCCGAGGGTGATGTCGAGATGGCACGCCAGGTCAAGGGCCTTGACCTGATCGTCGGCGGCCACAGCCAGAACCCGGTGTGCATGCTGGACCAGCTCAACCGCAATGATGCCTATCAGCCCGGCGGCGCATGCAAGCCCGACCAGCAAAACGGCACCTGGATTGTGCAGGCGCATGAGTGGGGCAAATATGTGGGCCGAGCGGATTTTGAATACGCAGGCGGCGAGCTCAAGCTGGTCAAATACACGCTGATTCCCGTGAACCTGAAAAAGACCGTCAAGGCTGCCGACGGCAAAGACCAGAAAGTCTTTGCCACCAGCGAGATTGCCGAGGACGCAGCCACCCTGGCCTTTTTGCAGCCCTTCCAGGACAAGGGCCGCGCCGCACTCGATGTGGTGGTGGGCGAGTCTGATGGCAAGCTCGAAGGTGATCGCGCGGTGGTGCGGGCCCAGCCTACCAATCTGGGGGTGTTTATCGCCAGCGTCATGCAGCAGCGCGCCAAGGCCGATGTGGGCATCATGAACTCCGGCGGTATCCGCGACTCCCTGCCTGCGGGCAAGCTGACCTACAAGGACGTGCTCAAGGTGCAGCCCTTTGGCAACATGCTGGCCTATGTGGACCTCAGCGGCAAAGAGCTGATGGACTACCTCAACGCCGCCGCCAAAATGAGCGCGGGCTCTGGCGCGTTTGCGCAGTTCTCCGGCGTGCAGCTGGTGATCGAAGCGGGCGCAGTCAAAACTGCCACCATCAAAGGCGCAGCGATTGACCCGGGCAAAACCTACCGACTCGCGCTCAACAACTTCCAGGCCAACGGCGGTGACGGCTACCCCAAACTCAGCAACCACCCCGGCTATGTCAACACCGGCTTTGTAGACGCCGATGTGATGCGCGAATACCTCAGCAAAAACGGCATCAAGGCCGCCAATTTTGCGCCGGGTGAGGCCGTAGTGCGGCGCTAGAGAATCAAGTTGAGCTCGTCGCCAAGCCTCTTATAGCGGCTAGTGTGGCCAATGGCCGCTTGCCAATTAAAAACCTAGACTGAACTAGTTTGTGTTTTGAAAATGATCTGAGAGCATTAGCCACCCTTCTGGCCAATCCCCAATACCGCTTTGCGCATTGATGTGACCTTTAGCTCCAACTGAGACATGCTTAGCTCTAAGCTTTTGCATAATTCCTGCAGTGAATTGGGCGTCGGAAAATGGGTCATCAGTACTACTTATTGCAAGAACTGCGCAATGCCGCTTCGGCTCTGGAAGCGGTGCGAAGCCAACAGCTTCTTGAGGGAAATTAGGGCCTTCTGGATTCGGTATTGCGACCAACATGCAACCAGCAATATCCAGCTGGCTGATTGCCAACCAGTGTATAAAAGCGAGACAGCCCAGGCTATGAGCAACAAGTAACGGGGGCTGGTTGCTTGCCTCGACAGCTTTTTCAATTTTCGCTACCCACTCGTTGCAAACAGGAAACTCCCAATTATCTTGCTGGATTCTGGACACACCATGATGATGCAGCTCCCACAGCGATTGCCAATGGGTTGGGCCAGAGTTTGTAATTCCGGGAATCAGTAAAATAGGTGGCATAAGATAGATTTATTGCTGGATATTTTTTACACACGGTTATTTTGAGTTTTTGAGTCCAGTGTGCCCATAACAAGTTATCGAATTACTCAACTCAAAAGCTTGTTTTCATCGGAAATAGGGGCGAGATACTTATGGAAATAGATGCGAAGGACCGCCGCATACTCAATGCCCTACAACTTGACGCCAGACAGAGTCTCTCGGCGCTGGGTAAAAAAATTGGTCTCTCGCAACCCGCAATCAGTGAGCGAGTAAAGAAGCTTGAGGAAGCTGGGGTCATTGCCGGGTACTCTGCACATGTGAATCTAAAGGCGATCGGAATAGGACTAGAGGCTATCGTTCGCGTGAGGACAACGCATCAACACATTAATACCTATGTCAGCATTTTCCAAAAAATGCCTGAAGTACTGAATGTGGTGCGAGTTACAGGGGAAGATTGCTTCATAGTGCAATGCGCATTTAAGCAAGCAGAAGACCTGGAGCGGATCGTTGACTCGCTTGCCGCTTACGGTAGCGTGCAAACCTCACTGGTTTTATCCCGCCCCATCTCAAAGTTTGCTCACCTCGGGCCATGAACACAGCCGTCAAGTGCAGTCCATGCGAGGTGTTGACTGCAGGCGACCGAGAGGCCTCTACTTACCCAGCTGCTGCCTCACTGCCTCCCAGCGGTCCATGCGCCGCTGCATCAGCAGCTTGGTTTTGTCCTTGAGCTTTTGCTGCATGTCGGCGGTCATCTGCATTGCCGTTTCTGCTTCCTGCGCTGCCACAGCGGGCAGTTGGTCTTCCAGCTCCTGCGCACGCTTGAGTGCGGCACTGCCCGAGCTGCCGCGGCCAATGGTGATTGCCAGCTCGGAGAAGATGTCGTTGCGGTTGTTCAGATCTCCCGTGGTCTGGGCATAGAACGGCACAAAAATCGGCCCGATGCTGGTCAGGCCCTGGTAGTCGCCCAGAAACAGGCCGCGTGCAAACGGAGCGGTCGACAGATCAAACGGGCCTGTCACATGGCTTTCGCGCCAGCTCTTGCCACCGTCTTTGGAGCGCAGCAGCCAGTAGTCCGTGGGCAGATTGGCCGGGTCTGCAGTGTTGCTGCGCAGGTCGTAGTGGGTGATGCCAATCGTGCCATCGCTGCGCACATGCACGATGGGGGTAAAGGCCTGCACGCTGGGCACGCGGTTGATCTGCACTGGCGCTGACCAGCTCAGGCCGCCGTCGAGCGAGCGTGAGAACGCAATGCCGTCGCGCTCACCATTGCTAAAGCGTGCATCGGCCCAGGTCACATACAGCTCGCCCTTTTTGCCTACAGCGATCGAAGCAATGCCTGCGCCATCGCGTATGGCGGTGCCGTTTTCAGGGTCTTTGGTGCCTATGCCCAGATCGTCCGCGATCTTGATAGGAGGCGACCAGGTCTGGCCCTTGTCGCTGGAGCGGATGATGGCGTAGAAAGACGCGCCGGTGATCTGGTCGATCTGTGTGAACACATTGACCAGCACTCCGTTGGGCAACACCACGATCTGGTTGCCGATGGTCTGCGTGTCAGGACCGGGGTCATAGATGGTCTTGGTCGGCTGCCATGTGCGGCCGTTGTCCACGCTGCGCGCCAGCAGCGTGGGGCCACCGCCGGTGGTGATCAGGCGGTCCCACACCGCATAGACAAAGTTGGAATCGGTAGGGTCTGCCGTCAGCGTATTCTTGTCATTGAAAAACTGCTCGCCAGCATCGCGGATCAAGGTGGTGGTGGGGCTCCAGGTGCGGCCACCATCGGTGGAGCGGCTGACCAGCATGGCACTGACGCCCGAGCTGGTGAAGGCCTCGCCGCTGACGGACAGGGCCATTTGATGAACCACGCCGTTGGGCGAGAAGCTGACCCAGGGATCGGAAGCGCGGTTGTAGTCGCCACCGTTGGCGGCATTGCCACCCGCGCAGCGTGAAAACGGCAAGTAGCTCTGTCGCCACGTCACGCCGCCGTCAAACGACACGCCCGTGCCCAAGCCCTGCGCACCCCCGTTGGACCAGCGGTCTTGCTGCCACACGCCCACCAGATTGAGCGGGTTGCGCGGATTGACAGCGATATACGGCTCGACTTCCGCATTTTTGAACAGGTTGCCCGTCTGCGGCACGCCGTTGCAATTGTCGGCAAACTGTGTCGGTGCGGAGGCGCGAAACTGCAGGTCGAAGACATCTGCATGCGCGCTACCCGCTGCTACTGCCAGCGTACAGATCGCCAGCTGAAGAGTCCTGGCCCATGGGCTGCGGGTGTGATCGCTACGCAGCCTGGCTTGTGAAACACGGTCCATCATGGTCTCCTTGAGAAGGTGAAAAAAGTATTGCATCGTAGGATTTAGTTCCGGATACATCTACGACGCGAAAGTAAAGCGCGTAACGCGAGGCAACGTGACAGGACTGTGACACCTGCATGAAAAAAGCACCTGGTCCTTGCGGGCCAGGTGCTTGTCACAAGTGATGCGCGCTTATTGATTCACGCGCAGTGGATAGGCCTGCCATGCAGGCATCGGTGGGTTGGTGCCTTTGAGTTTGGCGCTGCCGATGCTGGGGTTGAGGTCCTTGCCTCGTGCACCATTGACCACCTTGGTGGTGAACGCAAACTGCAGTGTGGCATAGGCCACCGCGTCGGAGTTCACATCAAGGGCATACAGGTTCATGTTGCCGTAGTTGTCACAGGCCTTGTGGTAGCAGGGGTCGTAGGCTGTTCCCGCAATGCCGCCCCATACCTCGGCTTCTGCCACCGTCTTGGTGCCTTCTGCGCCGGTGAACAGGCCGCCTGCAGGAATGCCCGCTTCAATGAACGGCCCGTAGTCAGAGCGGCCGTCAAAGTCGGTGCCTTTGAAGGGCACGCCGACCTTGTTGTAGAAGTTTTGGAAGGTCTTCTCGATACCCGCAGAGCCTGCGGGGCCGGGGCCTGAGCCTACACCGTCAGAGTTGTCGCCGTCATAGATGAAGAAGACATGGTTGGGCGAGCCGATCATGTCAAAGTTCAGGTACAGCGCAATCTTGTCTTTTTCTGCCTGGGGCAGTCCTTCGACATAGCGGGTCGAGCCAATCAAGCCTGACTCTTCAGCACCCCACAGGGCAAAGCGCACTTTGTTGCGGGGCTTGACCTTGCTCATCTGCTTAGCCACTTCCAAAATTGCCGCGCTGCCCGAACCGTTGTCGTTGATGCCTGGGCCTTCGTCTACCGAGTCCAGATGCGCGCCGACCATCACGATATTGTCAGGGTCACCGTCTTTGGACTCAGCGATGATGTTGCTGGTGGTGGCCGTGCCACGCAAAGTGCTGGCAGTGAAGGACAGCTGCAAGCCAGGGATGGCGCTGAGCCGCTGCCCCTCGGTCTGGGTCACGCCAGTCACCGCGATGGTCAAGGTGAACTCTGCGCCCAAAGTGCCGTTAAGCTCGCCGGCCCGGTTGTTGTAGATCACCACCGCCGATGCGCCAGCGCCCTGGGCGTTGGTAGCCTTGGTGGCGAAGGTACAGTCACCCCTGCTGATCAGCGCGATATTGCCTGCTGGGAAGCCAGCAAAGTCTACTGTGTTGCAGCCCGTCACCGTAGGCAGCACGCTCACAGTGCCAGTCACAGCGCCACTGCCAGAGTACGAAAGGATCGTAGTGCTGATCGTTGCTGTCGGTGTAGGCGATACCTGCTGCAGGCTGGTGCCCGGCAGTTCAATAAAGCTCTGGAACTGGAAGTTCTGGCGCGTCACGTTGTAGCCTGCATCGCGGAACACTTTTTCTGCATAGTCTGCAGAATCGTCAAAGCCCTTGGTGCCTGACACACGTGTGCCGCCATTGGCCAAGGCAATGTCACGCAGCTTGATCTGATGCTCGCGCACACCATCGAGTGTGACGCAATCCAGCAGCTTCTTGAAGGTATCGTTGTTGCGCAGTTTGCAGGGCTTGTCCAGATCGTCCTTGCTGGGTGCTTCATCACTTTGCAGCTTCTGCATGATCTGCGCGTCTTCGTCCAGCGCCGCCAGCGTGGTGCCCACCTCGCTGGCGTTGCCCGCGGTTACAGTGCTGCCTCCGTCGCCCCCGCCGCCGCAGGCCACCAGGCCCATCGCTACCGCCAGGGCCATGTAAACGCTGGCCCACCAGCGTGCACGGCCCGACGATGATTCTCCTGTTGAATTCATAATTTTCACCTCTGATACTTGCTTGTGAAAGTACATAGGAAACCATTTTCCACAGCGTGTGGCCGTGGTCACATGGCTTACAACTTCTCGCGGCCTGTACCGATAAACCACGAGGTTGTGAAAGATAGCACCAAGGTTTCACGCAGTTCATCAAAACGCATAAGAGTTACGGCTGTCACGCAAATGAACACAGTTGTGTTCTAAAAATAGGAAAACTGTGAATCAACAGAAACAGTTGCGTCGAAACTTATGAATCATCCCGTTGAAAAGCATTCCTTCAGCCTTGGCATGATGTCAACAGTAAAGTAGAAGTGGTTACACAATCCACACCATGCCAGAAGAAATTCTCTATTCCCCGATTGCGCAATCTGACCTCGAAGAGCTGGCAGTCGTATTGCGTAACGAGGCGGTCTACGAGCATATCGGCGGCGTGCCCACACCAGAGGACTTCATGCTCGACCTTCAACGCGCAATGCAAGGGCCCTCTACACAGCAGCCTCAAGAGCACTGGCTTCACTTCGTGGCGCGCTTGCCAAGCACAGGGCAGATGCTCGGCAGGCTGGAGGCCACGGTGCATGACGGCATGGCTGAGGTAGCCTTTCTGTACAGCCCCCAGTGCTGGGGCCGCGGCTATGCGCACCAAGGGCTGCTATGGCTGCACGGCCATTTGCAAACCTACGAGGAAGTCTCAGCGCTCTGGGCAACCACCGTGCCACACAACACACGCTGCCAAGCCTTGCTGCGCAGGTGTGGCTATATGCAAGTCTCTGATGTGAGCTTGCCGCCGCTGTATTCCTACGATATTGGTGATTGGGTTTTTAGCCGCCCAGTACGATCTGAAACGCAGCTTTTATAGTACGCTTTGCACCAGACGATTTGATTTCTGGAGCACCATATGCCATCTAGCCATTCCATCCAATGCAGGTGTGGGCAACTGCGTGGCCTGCTCACAGCAACACGCCCTTCCAATCACTGCATCTGCTACTGCACAGACTGCCAGGCATTCGCACGGCACCTGGGCGCGCATGACGCACTGGACAAACAAGGCGGCACAGAAATCATCCAGGCACCCGCCGCGAATCTGACTTTCTCGCAAGGCGTGGACACACTTGCCTGCCTGCGCCTGACCGATACCGGCATGCTGCGCTGGTACACAACCTGTTGCCAAACGCCCATCGGCAACACGCTGGCCAACTGGCGCGTTTCCTTTGTGGGACTGATCCACACCTGCTTGCGCGCCGAAGGCCAGTCTCTGGACACATCATTTGGCCCAGTCACCATGCGCGTCAGCGTCAAAAGTGCGATCGGACAAGAAAAGCCTGTGTCCTCGGGACTGCTTGACGGCATTGCAAAGACAATCGCCATGATCGTGCGAGCGCGCATCAGCGGAGCTTATCGGCGCAGCCCGTTCTTCGATCCGCGCAATGGCACGCCTGTTGCGCATCCCAAGGTGCTGACCTCCGATGAACTGCAGGCTGCAAAGCGGATGGCCTAACGTTTTCTTTCACACATCTGGCTTTTGTACATTGCGGCGATTGAGGAAGTTGGGCTGTCAAAAACTTGCGAAAACACGCGGCCACGCAAGCAACAATCTGGAGTGGATCCCCGCGCCTTTCTCCAGTTTTGCATCCCAACCACGCTCAATCACCGCTTGCAGAGTTTTGTAGCGCACCGCTGCGCACTGACTTGGCTATGATTTTCATTCGGCGGCTATTCATGCAATGAAGGGTACAAGCGTATGGACAAATTTGACTGGCACAGTGACCACATCACAGCAAAAACTCCCATCACACAGACCTATCGCAACACACAGAACGTGCGCCGGTATCTGACGCAGGTTTGTGGATCAGACTTCAAATTCGACCGCAGTTTCATAGCCTGGATCAAGGATGGAAAACCAAAGACCATGGGCGATGTGGCGCGCGAGTGGCTGTGGAGACGGCAAGAGTTGTAGCGCACTGGTAAAAGACTGTCTATGTCAAAGCCGCATAAAATATAAGTGCAAAGACGTTTCGGACGTTGAGAGGCGGGGGCTGCGATTCAAACCGCAGCAGCATGTGCTCGTTGCACTTAGCCACAGGCTCAATGCCCAGTACAGCATTCACCTAGCAAGCCTTATGCGTGACTGAGCTTCAGCCTCAGGCGGCTGCTACTCACGCAATTAGATTAAGCTGTCTTCACCAATACAGGATAGACATGTGGGTGGCATACAGAAACCGGAGACACTTCATATGGTCAACTATGAATATCGCGTAGGTTCATCAGATGATGCTTTGCTAGCTGAAAAGTTTTTCACAAAAGTTAACGGCGAGACCGAATATCTTCTTTTCAGTCCAGACGAGGTCATGCCAGCGAAAGCTTGGGCTTCCAGCTTGGAATACGCACTGCAACACAAAACTGGCGTGACCTATTTCTGCCTTCAAGGGGAAGACATTGTGGGTGCCGGTATCGCTTTTCGGGGATTCCCAAGGCGACAGCATCATGTGATGGGAATTGCGCTGATGGTTGCCAAAGATCACCATAGGCAAGGCATCGGCCTTGGCCTGCTACGCAAACTTGAGGACTGGGCGGCATCCCATTCGATTGTGAGAATCGAGCTGACCGTGCATGCAGAAAATCTACGGGCGATTCAAATATACAAACGGTTTGGTTTTACAAAAGAAGGTGTCAAGCGCAATTCCTTGCGAATCGACAACAGACTTATTGACGAAGTTTATATGGCGAAGTGTATTGATACAGTCACGCATTGATTGCACTGAAAGCAAACACGCGGGCTAGTAGAGCGGCCCATCACATTCCAGCACTGCGACGACAGCCCAGGCTGGCAGCGCTCTCACCCTGCCCCAGCTGGAAGCCCACTTCAAAGGCCGTGGCCCGTGGAAGAACAGCCTGCCGCGCATCTTGGAAACGCTGGAGGCGCTGGGCAAGGCGCAGCGCGAGACTGGTGGCGAGGTAGCGCGTTGGCGCGCTTGATTCGCACAACGAAAATTCATGTTGACAACCCAAACTATGAAATGCGCTATAATCTTCTTACACAATCCCTTCGCGGTGTCATTCAGTTGGCTCAGGCTTAGGGCGAAAAAGCCACCGCAAGGTGGCTTTTTCACTTTCTGGACTTTCATTTGCTAAAAACTTGCGTTTACATTGATGGCTACAACCTGTACTACTCGCGTCTAAAGGGTACTCAGCACAAGTGGCTGGATATTGTGGCGCTGTTTCGCGACCATATCGTCCTACCGCAAAATCCGCACACAGAGGTCGTAGCTGTCAAATATTTCACCTCGCCCGTGAAAGCTTCGTACGCCAGGCACGCTCAAGCATCAGAGCATGCGCAAACACAATACCATCGCGCTCTGCTAGCCAAATATCCAGAGTTCATTCAGATCATCCAGGGCTTTCACATATTTCAGCCGACAGTGTTACCTACCTACGCGCCAGGCACGGCTGCATCCAAAAGCGTGGGATCTCCGGTGTGGATGATCGAAGAAAAGCAGACGGATGTAAATATTGCCTTGCACGCTTATCGCGACGCTGCACGGGGTTTGTGCGATCAGGTGGTCATCTGCTCTAACGACAGCGACCTGGAGCCTGCGCTGCGCATGATTCGACAGGATGCGCCCGCCGTCACTATCGGTTTAGTGATGCCTCTGCGCGAAAACTCCAAAGCCGACGGCAAGGTGCCCAACAAAAGACTGACCCCCTTGGCCCATTGGGTTCGGCATCACATCCTGGATGACGAGCTAGGCAAGTCTCAGTTGCCACTTAACATACAAACCAAAAAGAAGCCCGCAAGCAAACCTGAGCACTGGTGAGCTATGAAGAAGAGCCTTTAACGCATGGCACACCCTGAAGGTGCTGTGTTATGACGGACACTCTCGGCCACAAGCGGCCTGAAGCGGTCCATCAGCTACCCGTTATATTGCTGGAAAAACGGCCACACCGCGCAAAACATTAACAGCACGAGCGGCGCGAACAGGCCCAATAAAACAAGCCAACCCCATCCCAGGCTCATGCCAAAGCTGATGCCGCCGACGAACAGCCAAAAAGCCAATTTAAAGGGATGAAAGGTCATAGAACCATAGCTTCTATAAAAGTGCCTGCCACGCCGCCGCATGGCAAACCTTGTGCAAATAGGATTGGAGGCCCCGGCGGAGGCTGCTCTTGCAATCAGGTAAAAATCATTTTAGCCACACTTTCCAGCAAAGGTGGCTGGTCGTGCCCAAGCATGCGCGCTACAAAACCCGGCAAGCGGTGATTGAGCGTGGTTGGGATGCAAAAACTGGAGAAAGGCGCGGGGACCCACTCCAGCGCGTTACTCCCGTGGCCGCGTGTTTTCGCAAGTTTTTGACAGCCCAACTTCCTCAATCGCCGCAATGTACAAAAGGCAGATTCGACATCTTCAAACGCCTAGCCCGCAAGCAAAGCCGCATTGCCCCCCGCCGCTGTGGTGTTGATAGTCACCGTCTGCTCTGCGCAGAAGCGGTACAGATAGTGTGGCCCGCCGGCTTTGGGCCCGGTGCCTGACAGGCCTTCGCCGCCAAATGGCTGCACGCCCACCACGGCGCCGATGGTGTTGCGGTTGATGTAGACGTTGCCGATGTGGGCCGCGCTGGCCAGCGCTGCGGCGCGAGTGTCGATGCGGGTCTGGATGCCCATGGTCAGGCCGTAGCCCAGGGCGTTGATCTGCGCGATGACCTGCAGCGGGTCGCCGCTGTAGCGCACCACCTGTAGCACGGGGCCAAAAATCTCGGCGCTGACGTCTGCTATGCTGCGCACTTCAAACATCTGTGGTGCTATTAAATTAAGAGCTGCTTCCGCGATATTCTGTTGGTCTAGCAGTGGTTTTTGTTGCAAATTGAGGCGTCCAATATGCTTTTGAATGCCCTGGTAGGCCTCGCCATCAATCACCCTTGGCACATCAGTGGCCAGCTGCGCGCTGTCGCCACAGACCAGCTCTTTGGCAGCGCCTGCAATCATCTCTATAACCCCGTCGGCAATCGCCTCGTGCACGCACAGCAGGCGCAGCGCCGAGCAGCGCTGGCCTGCGCTGCGAAAGGCTGACTGGATCACCGCGTCGCACACCTGCTCTGGCAGGGCCGATGAATCGACCACCATGGCGTTGATGCCGCCGGTCTCGGCAATCAGCGGCGTGATGGGGCCGTCTTTGGCGGCGAGCGCGCGGTTGATGATGCGGGCCACCTGGGTGGAACCGGTGAAGACGACACCGGCGATGCCTTGCAAAGCAACCAACGCCGCGCCCACCGTCTCACCCGGCCCGTGGCATAGCTGCAGCGCACCTTCGGGCACACCCGCAGCGTGCAGCAGCTTGACCGCTTCCAGCGCCACGCCCGGCGTCTGCTCGGCGGGCTTGGCCAGCACGGTGTTGCCCGTGGCCAGCGCTGCAGCCACCTGGCCGATAAAGATCGCTAGCGGAAAATTCCACGGGCTGATGCAGACCCACACACCACGCGCCTTCAGACGCAGCTCGTTGGACTCTCCCGTGACACCGAGTGTCACCTCGTAATTTTTGCCCAGCGTCGCTTCGTTACCTTTGCCCGGCATCTGCATCGGCAGCATGATGCGCTCGGCCTCCACAGCGTAGTAGCGCAAAAAATCCACCGCTTCGCGCACTTCGGCCACGGCGTCGCCCCAGGTTTTGAAGGCCTCTTTCACCAGCAGTGCGCAGAACGTGGGCAGCTGGGCCTGCAGCGCATCGGCCGCAGCGTGCAGCACGGCGGCGCGCTGAGCGACTGGTTGACCGCTCCAAATCTGGTAGCTGGCCGTGCTGATTTTCATGGCTGCTGCGGTCTGCTGCACATCAAACTCTGGCACGGTGGGCACGGCGCTGGTGTGCAGCGCCTGCAGCAGCGGCGCGCGCATGCCCTCGTCGGCCAGGTCCACGCCGTCGCTGTTGCGCCGCGCGCTGCCCAGGATCTGCGCGGGCAGCGGCAGCGAAGACGTGCCCTCCAGCCGCAGCGGCGAAATCAGCAGCTCATCCATGCCCACCGACTCGTCAGCCAGCTGGTGTACGAAGGAAGAATTGGCACCGTTTTCCAGCAGGCGGCGCACCAGATAGGCCAGCAGGTCGCGGTGTGCGCCCACGGGCGCGTAGACCCGGCAGCGCACCAGCGGGTTTTTCAGCACCTCGCGGTACACGCCCTCGCCCATGCCGTGCAGGCGCTGTAGCTCAAAGCCTGTGCCGGCCCTAGCAGACATCTGCAGAATGGCGGCAATCGTCGCTGCATTGTGCGTAGCAAACTGCGCATAGATCACATCGCCATGCGAGAGCAGCGCGCGTGCGCAGGCCAGATAGCTCACATCGGTGTGGTGTTTGTGGGTGAACACGGGGTAATGCGGCAGGCCCATTTCCTGCGCACGCTTGATCTCGGCGTCCCAGTAGGCGCCCTTGACCAGGCGGCACATCAGGCGGATGCGGTGCTTGCGCGCCATCGCGGCGATGTGTTCGATCAAATCGAGCGCGCGGCTTTGGTAGGCCTGCATGGCCAGGCCAAAGCCCTGCCACTGCGGGTAGTGAGCCGCGATTTTTTCTACCAGTGCCTCAAACACATCCAGCGAGAGTTCAAGCCGGTCCACCTCTTCGGCGTCTACCGTGAGGTTGATATTGGCCTTGGCCGCCAGCTCACACAGGCCCCAGACCCGTGGCACCAGCTCAGCCATCACGCGCGCTGGCTGGGTGTAGTCGTAGCGCGGATGCAGCGCGCTGAGCTTGATCGAGATGCCGTCGCTGTGCTGGGGCGCTGCTTTTGCAGTGTTTTGAGTATCTTTTGATGCTGCAGAGCCCTGTTTAATCGCGGCGGCAGCTATTGAATGTATAGCATTGGTATAGCTTGCCAGGTATTTCTGTGCGTCCGCCTCGGTGCGCGCGCCTTCGCCCAGCATATCGTAGCTGAAGGTCAGCCCCGGCGACTGGCGCGCAATCGTCTGCGCCTCTTCGATGGTTTGGCCCAGTACAAACTGCTTGCCCAGCAGGGCCACTGCGCGCAGCGTGGCGGCCACCACCGTGCGTGCGCCCAGCTTGGCGATCAGGCCGGGCTGGGTGTTGGCATCGCTGGGCAGAAAGTGTTTGGACAGGCCGATGGCGGCCGAGGACAGGCGCGCCAGCACCGCATCGCCTGCGCCATCAAAATCTGCGCGGCCCAACTGGTCGGTGGTCAGCGCGATGGCGGTTTCCACATCCGGCACGCGCAGCAGCGCCTCGGCCAGGCGCATCAGCGCCAGCCCCTCGGCGCTGGAAATGGGGTACTCCTTGAGCAGGCTTTCCATGGCCCAGAACGGCGGCGGATTCTCGCGCACCGCCTGCACCCAGGGCTTGGCCTGCTGGGCCGCAGTGGCCCAGTCCAGCGCGCCTTGCAAGCTGGCCAAACTATGGGCCACGACGGCAGATTCTGGACGATAAGGGCTGGGCAGGCGTTGTGTCATGATGGTCGATGAATTAGCTTAAAAAACTATTTTTATTGATTCAAGTGCAAATTTCTCGCCAAAAAACCCGATTAAACAGAGATTTATTCTGATCAATGCATTCACCCCATACCCACAGCTGTGGCGCTTTCCCCAGCGCTGGCGCCGCTGGGCGCTGAATTTGCTTGAGCAGGTGTTTCACCTTAGACTATCCTTGCAGTTTGGCCTGACAAGTGCCTATTAGTTGCATATACTTACACACAGCCTTTTGAGTGATACTTCCTGCGTAGACAAGCCTTCCATCATGACCAGTTCCTCGGTGATCTACGTTCGCACGCCATTAGGCCGCTCCACGGCATTCAATCCGGCGTCTACGCTCAAAGAGCCATTGCGCAGCCTGCTCAAGGCGGTGGACGGCAAAGCCAACAGTGACGCGCTGGCCGAGCGCTTTGCCGATATTGACGATGTGGCAGCACTGCTCGATCAGCTGGAAACCCAAGGCCTGATCACAGACCGCGGCGCCGCCTGGCCTGCCATTGACACCAGCCCCCGCACGCAGCGTGCATCGGGCTTCGGGCAAGACGACAGCTCTTTGCTGGAGTCTGGCTTTTCGATATCGGTGCTACCCGACAGTACATACAGCTCGCAATCGGGCAAGGCAGAAGGTGGCGCGTCTGAAGACTGGGCCAACACCACATCTCCCGGCATCAACTCCGTGCCGCCGCCGACCTATTCTCTGCTGGACCGCATGGCCCAGCAGGCGGCCGATGCCATGGGCACCTTCATTCTCACCCACCTGCCCGCCAAAGCCTTCACCATGCTCGGCCAGGTAGAAAAAATCCACACCACCGAAGAGCTCAAAAGCTATCTGCCCGCCTATGAAACCGAGATAGAGCCTGCGGGAGAAGCAGCGCAGGCCCACATGTCTGAGCTCAAGCTCGTATTGGATAAGTTGTTTTAAGGTCACCCTCTCCACGCCAGCGGTCCGATCTTGTGGCTTAATCAGGGGTTAACTTATTTTCACTGGAGTGCCCCATGGCCCACAAAATCCGTACCGAAGCCGACCGTAAACGCAGCCCCAAGCCCACCCTGCCCAACGGCGTGTCCATGCCCGTGAGCCGCGGCCAAAAGCGCAGCCTGGAGCGCGGCAGCGCCACCCGCAGCAAAAAGAACCCGGCAAGCGCTGCGGCAAAGGCGGCTAAAGCCCCCAAGGCCCGCAGCGTCAGGCTGCAGGCCCTGCACCAGGCCTGTTTCACAGCCGGGACACGGCAAAAGCCACCACCTCGGCACCGCTGCGCAGGCCCAGCTTTTTCTTGATGCTGGCACGGTGCACATCTACTGTGCGCACACTCAGCTCCAGGCTGTAGGCAATTTCCTTGGTGGTTTGCCCCCGGCCTATTTTCTCCAGCACCTCCACCTCGCGCAGCGACATCAGCGCCTGTGGCGCACTGCGCGCAAAATCACCCACTGGCTTGCGCAGACGCGAAGACACCATGCGGTTGAGCAACTGCGCACTGACCTGTGGGCTGACCCAGCGGTTGCCCATCAGCAGCTCGGTGGCGGCGTGCACCACCAGCGCCTGCGCTTTTTCCTTCATCAGGTAGCCCTGTGCGCCCAGGCCCAGCACCTGCTCGGCGTAGATCAGCTCATCATGCATGGATACCACCAGCACGGGCCGCGGCGACTGCGCCTTGACCATGGCGCGCACGGTATCCAGCCCGTGCGAATCGGGCAGCGACATGTCGGTGATCAGCAAGTCGGGCTGCCAGCGCTCTATCGCGCTGCATGCCGCCTGCACCGTCCCGGCGTGCCCCAGCACGGAGAATTCGCTCTTGCTTTTGAGCAGCACCTCCAGGCCAAAACGCACAATGTCGTGGTCATCAACGATAAAAATAGTTTTCATTGCAAACACATAAGCACACCCACCCAACGCGGGCCTTTGCTGCGTACACTGCATCCAGAGCAGATGCTGCCGTGTATATTTTCGGCATCGGCGCCGCAGCACAAGGCATGGAGACTAACTGACACGCCGCACAAAGCGATACGTAGTTCCGCTATATCGTTGATGTACAAGTACTTAGTCCAGCAGACACCGGCATGGCCCGCGTGCCCGCCCATGCCTGCTACCCTTGCTTTATGCCATGCTGTGCTTACAGTGCATCAACCACCCTCCACTTCCTCTTTGACTGGGCCCGACCATCATGTCTGCTCCCGTCCTGCCTGATGATGCATCCCCTGCGGGTGAATCCAGCGATTTTGATAGCCTGCTGATTGCCCAGCTGGAGGCACAGCAAACGCAGATCGCGCAGGAGCTGCACGACGCAGTGGGCTCGCAACTGGCAGCCCTCATGATGATGCTGGGTGCCACACAAGCGCTGCATGCGCAGGGCAGCACCACACACGCCGCCCTGGCCCAGGCCATCGCTCAGCTGGAGCTGGCTGTGCAGGCCACGCGTGCGCTGGCACGCGGCCTGATGCCTGTCGACGCAGCGCCAGGCGGCCTGTGGCGCATGCTCGAGCGTCTGTGCGCAGACTATGACCAGCTGCACGGCCTGGCCTGTGACTTTGCCATGCAAGGCGACTTTGACAGCGTGCCGCAGGCCACGGCCAACCACCTCTACCGCATCGCGCAAGAGGCCATCACCAACGCACTGCGCCATGGGCAGGCCACGCATATCCAGCTGTCGCTCACGCAGCATGCAGCGCACTACGAGATGGCAATCAGCGACAACGGCAAGGGCCTGCACAAGGTGCCAACTGTGGTTGCGCCTGTGGGCGCGGGCCTGCGCTCGATACAGATGCGCTGCCGCATCATCCAGGCCCAGCTGCACCTGCAGTCCAGCGCCTTGCAGGGCACCACACTGAAAGTAGTATGGTCCGCAACAGACAGTAAGCCGAACGATGTAGTGTCGCAGTCAACTACTTAGTCCCCTGCACCAAGTCCGCTAGCGCCGTGCGTGCGAGCCGCTGCACACTCGCTATCGCCAACGTTATTTGTTTCTTTTAGTAACTGCTTTGAGCGTTGCCAACCAGGTTGATTGCCTTCATTGCCATGCAAACTATCGCTTCCACCTATGTCCGAACGCCCCAAGGGCGAGTCACTGCTTTCAGTGCGACCACACGCTTGCCTGCGCATCTCAAAACGCTGCTGCAGGCTATCGATGGTCGAACCCCATCTGGCGTGTTGGCAGCGCGCCTGTCTGGCTTGGGCAATGTGGCGCAATGGCTCGGCCAGCTGGAAACTGCGGGGCTGATTGAAGACAAGCACGCCACGGCCCGCAGCTCTGGCTTTGGGCAGGACAGCGATCAGATCTGGGGCCATTCGCGCGCGCCTGCGCCCCGGCCCGCTTTGCATGTCGTGCCGCCGACACCTGGCATCAGTGCCCTGGGCTTGCTGGCCGCTGCCGCGCCCCGCGCAGACGCCTGGCAGGCCACTGCCACGGGCGACCTGGAAGACAACATGCCTTCGCGCTCAATGGAGACCATTCTGGCCGACCTGACCCAGCAAGTCGCCGATGAGATGGCCACCTTTGTGCTGACCTATCTGCCCAACCAGGCCTTCCATTTGCTGCGCGAGCTGGAGACCCTGCGCTCGCCCGTTCAGCTGCGGGCCATGCTGCCCAGCTACGAGATGCTGGTGCAGTCGGTGGGGCACGCGGGGCGACAGCATCTTAGCGAGCTGCAGCAGCTGATCGCCAGGCAGTTTGTGGCCAGTTAAAACGCCACCTTCTCGCAGCTTGCATGCGCAGCGCTATGCTGGATAGTGCGTGATTGCTTAGCTGCGCAGAATAATTCACCAAAAATTTAGCTCAACACTAGATAAAATCGCCACATGCAAGCCCATCTCGAAACATCCGACTCGCTCGACAAGATCGACCTGAAGATTTTGAACGCGCTGCAGTCCGATGGCCGTATCAGCAATCTCAAGCTGGCCGAGCTGGTGGCGCTGAGCCCCACCGCCGTGCTGGCGCGCACACAGCGCCTGCAGCGCGACGGCTTTATCTTGGGCTATGAAGCGCGGCTGAACGCAGCCAAGCTGGGGCGGGGCCTGACGGTGTTTGTCGAGGTGCTGCTGGACCGCACCACGCCCCAGGTGTTCGAGCAGTTCAAGGCCGCCGCCCAGGCCCGGCCCGAGATCATGGAATGCCATATGGTGGCCGGTGGCTTTGACTACCTGCTCAAAACCCGTGTGCGCGACATGGCCGCCTACCGCGAATTTGCAGGCAACGCGCTGTGGCAGCTACCCGGCGTGCGCGAAACGCGCACCTATGCGGTGATGGAAGAAGTCAAAGAGACGACGCGGTTGATGCTGTGATTCGTCAACCTAGTTTATATAGGTTATAGGCCCGCAAGCCAATAAAATGTCGCGGAGCCAGCTATTAAAAATATAGCGTTCTGCATCCAACTACCTCAAGGCAGACGATAAGTTTCCAGGCAGATGCTGGCTACGGCACAGCCCAGACTGCTAGCGCTGGGGCATATCCTTGACGCCGTAGCCGAGGCTCACCGTGGCGTCTACGGGGATGGGCAGCATGGTGGCGTCCCAGTCTTGCCAGGCCTGCAGCATGGCACTCAGACGCTGGGGCTCGCGGCTGGCCAGGTTGGCGCGTTCGCGTTCATCATGGGCCAGGTTGAACAGATAGTCCACACCATCCACCCGTAGATACTTCCACGGCCCATCACGCAGGGCGCGCTGGCCGCGGTGGTTCATGCGCCAATGCAGGGGTCTTGCAAACTCTTTGTTCTCTTGTTGCAGCACGGCTAGCAGGGACACGCCGTCTAGCGGGTGGGCCGCGTCGGCCTGCGCGCCAGCAATCGCCAGCATGGTGGCGGACCAGTCCATGGTCATGCATTGCTGCGTGCTTTGGCGGCCGGGTGCAATGACCGCGGGCCAGTGGGCGATCCAGGGCACGCGGATGCCGCCTTCGGTGAGGTCCATCTTGCCGCCCACCAAAGGCCAGTTGTCGCTGAAGCGCTCGCCGCCGTTGTCGCTGGTAAAGACGATCAAGGTGTTGTCTAGCTGGCCGCTCTCGCGCAGCGCGGCGACCACTTGGCCGATGCCTTCGTCCATGTGGTGGATCATGCGCTGATAGGTTGCAATGTTGCCGCCGTGCAGGTGGAAGAGGTTGGTTTTTAGGTCTTGGGCCAGCGCTTCGTCGTCGCGCGTTTCCCACGGCCAGTGGGGTGCCGTGTAGTGCAGGCTTAAAAAGAAGGGGGCGTCCTGCTTTGCCATGCGCTGCACGTAATCGACGGAGCGCTGCGAGATCAGGTCGGTCAGGTAGCCCTCTTGCTGCTTTTCTTCGTCGTTTACATACAGGTCATGCGTGCCGTTGTTGCTGCAATGGGTGAAATAGTCCACCCCGCCCGACATGGGGCCAAAGAATTCTTCGTAGCCGCTTTGGAGGGGGCCAAAGTGCGGCGGGTAGCCCAGGTGCCATTTGCCGATCAAGGCGGTGCGGTAGCCGCTGGCTTTGAGCAGGGACGGCAGGGTGGGCAGCTCGGGCGGCAGGCCCAGGGTGGCGCTGCCTTTGCTTTTGCTGTTGATGGGCTCATCGAGCGCGCCGCGCAGGCGGTACTGGTAGCGCGCGGTCATCAGCGCAAAGCGGGTGGGCGAGCAGACGGGGGAGTTGCTGTAGCCTTGGGTGAACTTGATGCCGCTTGCGGCCAGGCTGTCGAGCACGGGGGAGACTTTGCCAAACTGTGCATCGCGCCCGCCGTAGCAGCCCAGGTCGGCAAAGCCCAGATCGTCAGCTACGATGAAGATGATGTTGGGGCGTTTCATGCATGTTTTAGGGCGCTAGCCCAATAGAATATCGCGGGAGCAGCTATGCAAATCATAGCAATTACTCCACCTTCATACCGGTGGCTTGGATCACCCGGCCATAGCGCTGGTACAAATCAGCCAGGCGTTTGGCCGCGAGGCTGCCGGTCAGGCCCTCATAGTCCATGTCCAGGCTGGCGATGCGTTTTTGCATGTCGGCTTGCTGTAGAGCGTCCATCACGGCTTTTTGCAAGGCTTGGGCAACAGGCTCGGGCGTGGCGCTGCTGACCATCACCACGTAGACCACTTCATTCTCCAGCTCTTTCACGCCCGCCTCGGCCACTGTGGGCACGTCCGGTGCCAAGGTAGACCGCTTGCGGCTGGTTACCGCAAGCGCGCTGATCTTGCCAGCCTTGACCTGCGGCAGCATGCCTGTGGTGGCCAGCACGCCGCCGTCGACCTCGCCCGCCACGATGGCCAACACGGCGGGGGAGTTGCCTTTGTAGGGGATGTGGGTGAGCTTGATGCCGGCTGCATCGGTAAACACCTCGACCGCCAAATGCCCCGGGCTGCCGCTGCCGCCCGAGCTGAAGTTGAGTGTTTTGCTTTTGCCTGCGGCCACCAGGTCTTGCATGCTTTTGTAGCCCGTGCCGGGGTGCACGCCCACCAGCAGGCCCGAGCTGGCGACCACGACGAGCGGTTTGAGGTCGCTGTTTTTGTAGGGCTGGTTTTTGTAGATATGCGGATTGACGGTGAAGGTGGTGTCAATGCCCCAGAGCACGGTGTACCCGTCCGCTGGCGCTTTGGCTACCAGGTCAGCGCCCAGGCTGCCGCTGGCGCCGGGTTTGTTCTCTACAACAAAGGCTTGGCTGAATTGTTTTTGCAGCGCATCGCCCACAGCGCGGGCCAGGATGTCGGACGGGCCACCGGGCGGAAAGGTGTTGATGAATTTGACGGGCTTGCTGGGCCAGGCCGGGGTTTGCGCCGCGGCATGGCCTGTCAGCAGTGCCGTGCAGAGGAGGGCAAAAGACAAGATGGCGTTGCGCTTTTTCATGGGCATATTGATAGTGTTTTAGGGCTCCAGCCCAATAAAACATCGCGGGAGCAGCTATTAAATTAATAGTATACAGGCTCGCTGAAATACACCACGCGGGCGATGTGTGATGCGATCACCCAGCGTGGTGCTCTGCGCTTAATCCAACGCAACGCCCGTCGCTTTGATGGGCTTTTCCCATCGCGCCAGGTCGGCACGCTGCGCGGCGGCCAGCGCGCTGGAGGTGGAGCCCACGGGGTCCATGCCCAGCTTGACCAGCTTCTCGCGCAGATCAGGTTTTTTCACCGCGTTAACCACGGCGCGCTCCAGCCGTGCCAGCGTGGCAGCGTCCAGCCCCGCTGGCGCGTACATGGCAAACCAGGCGCTGGCATCCATGTCCACGCCCTGCTCTTTGAGCGTGGGCACCTCGGGCACCTGGCTGTCGCGCGTGGCGCTGGTCACCGCAATGATGCGCACCTTGCCTTCTTTGTGCAGCTGCGCCGTCTCAGACACCACATCAAACTTGTAGCCAATATGGCCGCCCAGCAGCGCGTTGTTGGCCGGTGCACCACCCTGGAAGGGCACATGCGTCATCGGCACGCCTGCGCTTTGCTCCATCAGCACACCCAAAAAGTGCGGCAACGTGCCCTGGCCGGGTGTGCCGTAGCTGGCGGTGGTGGGGTCAGCCTTGGCTTTGGCCAGCATCTCGGCCACGTTTTTCACGCCGGTAGCGGGGCCGGACACCAGGCCAAACTGAAAGCGGGCAATCAGCGAGATAGGCGTGAAGTCTTTCACTGCATCGTATTCCAGCTTTTTGTAGACATGCGGGAACAGCACCATGGGCCCGCTGGGCAGCACCACCACGGTTTGGCCATCGGCCTTAGCCGCCTTGGTTTGCTGCAGGGCAATGCGCCCCGCAGCACCGGGTTTGTTTTCCACAATCACGCTGCTGAAGTCGTCCCGCACGGCATCGCCAATCAAGCGCGCCACCACGTCGGCCGATCCACCGGCCGGAAAGCCCACCAGTATTTTGAGCGGTGGTTTGTCTTGCGCCCAAGCGCCGGTGCTGAGCGCGGCCAAGGTGGCCAATGCAGCGCTGCCGATTGCGCGGCGGGTAGTGAGGTTTGTCATCGTAGACTCCAGAAAAATTGCCTGTAAGACGTACTGTATGCCAGACCACAGGGCTGCTGCCCGCCACACGGCTAGGACTTACCCGTGCATCCGCTCTCTAGGCCCCAATAAGCTGCTTTTTGTGGGCTAATCAGGCGCCAGGCCAATGAAATGTCGCGGGAGTAGCTATTAAATAAATAGCATTTTTCTATATGGCAATTGTCACGACAGGCGGTAAGTTTCCAGGTGGATACTGGTCTCGGTATTGCTGATGCCCTTGACCAGGCGGATGCGTTCGAGCGTTTTGCCCAAGTCCTGCAGGTTCTCGGCGCGCAGCTCGGCCAGCAGGTCCCAGCGGCCATTGGTGTCGTGCAAGGTGGCCACATTGGGCTCGCCCAGCAGGCTGGCAATCACCGTGCGGCTCTGGTTGCCCTCCACCGCAATGCTCATCCAGGCCTTGATGTCGCTGCGCTGCACGTCGGGGCGCACGCGCACGGTGTAGCCCACGATCACGCCCTGGTCTTCCAGCTTGGCAATGCGGTTGGTCACAGTGCCGCGCGAGACCGAGAGCTTGTGCGCCAGGTCGGCAATGCTCAGGCGCGCGTCTTGGCGCAGCAGGGACAGCAGTTGGTGGTCAGTTTCATCCATAAATGCTATTTTGGCATTTTTAACTGCTGAAATGGTAAATATTTGCTGTATTTAGCGCATTTTTGGCTATTTACCTTGTGAGTGCCAGCCGCGACACTTATCTGGTACTTCAGACAAGCCCCCACACAAGCCCCTCAGGCAAGCCCATTCCGCAGACCCACACACAGGCAGGAGAACCCCATGAAAACCACCCACGTTACCCCTTTAGCCACCCAATTTCTCAGCGCCCAAGACGTGATCGGCCTGGTGCAGCGCCTGGGCCTGCCGCACTGCCTGCGCGGTATGGCGGCCAATATCCACCAGGATTTTCTGCGCTGGAAGGCGTTTGACAAAAGCCCGCGTGTGGCCTGCCACAGCCCCGACGGCGCCATCGAGCTGATGCCGATTGCCGATGACAAAACCTTCACCTTCAAATACGTCAACGGCCACCCCAAAAACCCACAGCACGGCTTGCCCACCGTGATGGCGTTTGGCGTGCTGTCGGATGTGGCCACCGGCATGCCGCTGCTGATCAGCGAGCTGACGCTGACCACCGCCATCCGCACCGCCGCCACCTCGGTGGTGGCTGCCCGTGCGTTGGCCCGCGACAACAGCCGCGTGATGGCGCTGATTGGCAACGGCGCGCAGGCCGAGTTCCAGGCGCTGGCGTTTCACCATCTGCTGGGGATTGAAGAAATCCATCTGTTTGACACCGACGTAGAGGCCACGGCCAAGCTCATGCGCAACCTGCAAGCCAACCCCGATGCCCAGCACCTGCGCATGGCCGCCTACGCCAGCGCGAGCGAGGCCGTGCGCGGGGTGGACATCACCACCACTATCACGGCAGACAAAACCAATGCCACCATCATCACGCCCGACATGATCGAGCCGGGTATGCACCTGAACGCCGTGGGCGGCGACTGCCCCGGCAAAACCGAAATCCACCCCGATGTGCTGCGCGCCGCCAAGGTATTTGTTGAGTACGAGCCGCAAACCCGCATCGAAGGCGACCTGCAGCAAATGCCGGCCGACTTTGCCGTGACCGAGCTGTGGAATGTGCTGGCTGGCAAAACCCCAGGTCGCGAAAGCGAGCATGAGGTCACCATGTTTGACTCGGTTGGCTTTGCGATGGAAGACTTCTCGGCCCTGCGCTTTATCCGCGATACGGCGCTGGCCCAAGGCATGGGCCAGGCCATGGACCTGATCCCGCATCTGGCCGACCCTAAAGACCTGTACCAGCTGGTCAAGCCTGCTGCGCGCAAGAGCGCACGCAGCGCAAGCCCAGCCACAACCAACGCCCCTGCCCACCACGGTGCACCATCAGCCGCTATAGTGGCGGCATGACGCACACCACTGCCTTCACCACCGCCAGCCTGATCGGCGTGCCCACCGACATTGGCGCAGGTGCGCGCGGGTCCAGCATGGGGCCTGAGGCACTGCGGGTGGCCGGCATTGCGCAGGCGATTGCGCAGTTTGGCCTTACCGTCAAAGACTGCGGCAACCTGCAAGGCCCACCTAACCCATGGCTGCCTGCGGTGGACGGCTTTCGGCACCTGCACGAGGTGGTGCAATGGAACCAGCTGCTGCACGAGGCCATGTTGGCCGAGCTGCAGGCGGGCCATTTGCCGATCATGCTGGGCGGAGACCACTGCCTGGGCATCGGCTCGATCAGTGCCGTGGCGCGCCACTGCCAGGCGCAGGGCAAAAAACTGCGCGTGCTGTGGCTGGACGCACATGCCGATTTCAACACCGCCACCATGACACCCAGCGGCAACATCCACGGCATGCCGGTGGCCTGCCTGTGCGGCCAGGGCCCGCGCGAGCTGGTAGAGATCGGCGGCTTTTCACACGAACGCCCCGCGCTGCACCCCAAGGCGCTGCGCCAGATCGGCATCCGCAGCGTGGACGCGGGCGAGAAAAAGCTGGTGCATGACATGGGCATTGAAGTGTTTGACATGCGCTACATCGACGAGATGGGCATGCGCAGTGCGATGGAGCTGTCACTGGCCCTGGTGGACAAAAACACCCATCTGCATGTCAGCCTGGATGTGGACTTTCTGGACCCCGATATCGCCCCCGGCGTGGGCACCACCGTGCGCGGCGGGCCCAACTACCGCGAGGCCCAGCTGTGCATGGAAATGATCGCAGACACCGGCCGCCTGTCTTCGCTGGACATTGTCGAGCTCAACCCAGCGTTCGATATCCGCAACCGCACTGCCGAACTGGCCGTGGATCTGGTGGAAAGCCTGTTTGGCAAAAGCACGTTGATGCGGCATACCTGACGCACCCTTTCGGGGCATCGTGCGGTTTTTCACGGGTGATCGCCCGTTTGTGGCATGGGCACACACTGTAACGGGCAGATGCACAGCCTGGCCTTGATTTTGCCGGCAGACTTGCCAAAAGCGTTTACCATGCTGCCTGTCGCATATTGCGCGCGATAGACGCGCAAGCTTTCTACATACAGGACAGTCGTTGGATTCGGGTTTTCATAGTGGCGCAACGCCGCTCGTATTTATCCGGCCCGTGGGTTTCACGGCCGCGGATTCGCTGCGCCTGATGCAGGCGGCCCAGCGCTTGAACGAGCATGTGCGCTGGCGTCTGGCGCCAGCGGGTGTGCAGGCCGACGTCTACCTGGCGCACCGCGCCAATGCGGTGTACGCCAACGCGCGCACTGCAGGCCGCCGCAGCAAAAGCAGCAACAGCAATCACAGCAGTCAGGGGCACGACAGCTCTACCGACTCCAGCACCAATGCCTACATCAATACCCAGATCCGCCTGAACTCCAAAGGCCTGTACCGGGGGCACCCGGTCTGTCTGCTGGGCCGCGCTGGTGACGTTCGTCGCTACGACCAGAGTTTTCCCACGCTGCAATTTCCCGCCGCGCTGGAAGACCTGCGCCACGGCCTGAAACACATCGAAGAGAACCTGTTTGGCCTGCGCTCCATGTATGCCATGGGCCGCCGCGCCTGGGAAGAGCGCACCCGCTGGAAAACCCATCGCCTGCAGGTGTTTGAAGGCACCCGCCTGATTGGTGCGATTGAACCTGGACTATGGCGTGTGCACATTCTCAGCGATGCACCGCTGGAATTGATCGAACAAGGCCACACCATGCTGGTGCCACAGTCGAGTGCGTTTGGCGCACCGGGCTTTCAGTCCCTGCCGCTGGAGCGTGCGCTGTGGGAGTTTGCCAAGCGCTGCCCAGAGGCGATGCTGGACCGGATTTTGCCCCACGCCTACCTGACCGAACGCCTCACCCACCGCCGCCACAGCGACCTGAGCGAGCGCGAGCTGGGCGACCATTGCGTGGCCATCCTGAGTGCGCTGGACACCAGTTCGCGCTCAGCTGCCGACCTGCAAAAAGGCCTGCGCATGTCGCGCCCCGCCTTGCTGCGTGCACTGGCCTGCCTGGCCCTGACGCGCAGCATCCGGCCCGAGCAGCGCAGCAAGGGCCTGCGCCTGTGGCTGAAATGGCTGCCGCAGAGCCTGCGCACCAAGGTATTTGGCCCCTCGGCGCTGATTTAGGGCCGGTTCACACGGCTTTTACAAGACGCGTTCTAGCGCGCTTGGATTTTGACACCCGCTTACTCGGTATCGCGATGGCTGCTAGGGACTGCGCTTGCCAAAAATAGCTGTGCCCACGCGCACCATGGTGCTGCCCTGTGCGATTGCTGCGGGCAGGTCCGCACTCATGCCCATAGAGAGGGTATCGACCCCCGCATGCTGCGCAGAAATAATATCAAACAGGCTTCTAGCCCTCTGGAATATTTCGGCAGCAGCTATTAAATCGATAGTAGGCTCCGGGATCACCATGATCCCGCGCAGCTGCAGATGGGGCAGCTGCGCCACCTCTTTGGCCAGCGCCTGGGCGTCTTGCGGCGGCACGCCTGACTTGTTCACACCTCCATCGATGTTCACCTGGATGCACACCTGCAGCGCAGGCAGATGCGGCGGGCGCTGCGCGCTCAGGCGCTGGGCAGTTTTGAGCCGGTCCACGCTGTGCGCCCAGGCAAAATTTTCTGCAATCACGCGGGTTTTGTTGCTCTGGATCGGGCCGATCATGTGCCACACCAGATCACCCAGATCCTGCAGTGAAGCGATTTTCTCCTCGCCTTCCTGGATGTAGTTTTCACCAAAGCTGCGCTGGCCTGCCGCATACGCCTCGCGCACCGCTTCGGGGCCAAAGGTTTTGCTGACCGCTAAAAGCGTCACTTCGTTGGCGTTTCGCCCACAGTCTGTGCAGGCTTGCGCGATCTGCGCACGAACCTGTTGGAGATTGTTGGAAATCATGCCCATAATGTGTTTATTGTCTCTAAATCTAACCGCATACACCCTTTAGTTTTGTAACCGTTTCGGATACCGCCCATGGATATTACCCAGCTACTTGCTTTCAGCGTCAAAAACAAAGCCTCTGACCTTCACCTGTCTTCTGGTCTGCCACCGATGATTCGGGTGCATGGCGATGTGCGCCGCATCAACGTGGAGGCCCTGGACCACAAGCAGGTGCATGCCATGGTGTATGACATCATGAACGATGGCCAGCGCAAACAGTATGAAGAGTTTCTGGAAGTGGACTTTTCGTTCGAGATCGACGGCCTGGCACGCTTTCGGGTCAACGCCTTCAACCAGAACCGTGGCGCGGCCGCGGTGTTTCGTACCATCCCATCGAAGATTCTGACCCTGGAGCAGCTGAACGCACCGAAGATTTTTGCCGACCTGGCCATGAAGCCGCGCGGCTTGGTGTTGGTGACCGGCCCCACCGGCTCAGGCAAGTCTACCACCCTGGCCGCCATGGTGAACCACCTGAATGAAACCGAATACGGCCACATTCTCACCGTGGAAGACCCGATCGAGTTTGTGCACGAGTCCAAGAAGTGCCTGATCAACCAGCGAGAAGTCGGCCCGATGACGCTGTCGTTTGCCGCGGCGCTCAAGTCGGCTCTGCGCGAAGACCCCGACGCCATTCTGGTGGGCGAGATGCGCGACCTGGAAACCATCCGCCTGGCCATGACGGCCGCCGAAACCGGCCACCTGGTGTTTGGCACGCTGCACACATCAAGCGCCGCCAAGACGATTGACCGCATCATTGACGTGTTCCCTGCCGAAGAAAAAGAAATGGTGCGGGCCATGTTGTCTGAATCCTTGCAGGCCGTCATTTCGCAAACCCTGTGCAAAACCAAGGACGGCACCGGCCGCGTGGCCGCGCACGAGATCATGCTGGGCACCAGCGCCATCCGCAACCTGATCCGCGAGGCCAAGGTGGCGCAAATGTATTCGGCCATCCAGACCGGCAACAGCTTTGGCATGCAGACCCTGGACCAGAACCTGACCGAGCTGGTCAAGCGCAACATGATCTCGCCCGCTGAAGCGCGCGGTAAGGCCAAAACGCCCGAAAACTTCGTAGGATAGCGGACAAAAGTTTCGCTCCGCTTCCTGCAAATGGATGGGTGGCACGATACTTTTGTCCGGTCTAGTCAGTGAAAAAAGTTTGGGGCGGCCCGGCACTTTTTTCAAGTTTTGAATACAACGAACAAATCGCACTAGCGGTTTGTCATCAGAAAGGAGCAGCTTCATGGAGCGCGACCAAGCCAGTAAGTTCATCAACGACTTGCTCAAATTGATGATCAGCCGCAATGGCAGCGACCTGTTCATCACCGGGGATTTCCCGCCGGCCATCAAGGTGGATGGCAAGGTGACCAAGGTGTCACCACAGCCGCTGTCCGCCGGGCACACCCTGGCTTTGGCACGTTCGATCATGAACGACAAACAGGCTGCCGAGTTTGAGCGCACCAAGGAGTGCAACTTTGCGGTGGCGCCACCGGGCGTGGGGCGGTTTCGGGTGAACGCCTTCATCCAGCAGGGCAAAGTGGGCATGGTCATGCGGACGATTCCCGCCACGCTGCCCACCATTGACGTGCTGGGCCTGCCCCAGGTGCTCAAGGACGTGACCATGACCAAGCGCGGTCTGGTGATTCTGGTCGGTGCCACGGGCTCGGGCAAGTCCACCACCCTGGCAGCCATGGTGGACTGGCGCAACGAAAACTCCTACGGTCACATCATCACCATCGAAGACCCGGTGGAGTTTGTGCATCCGCATAAAAACTGCGTGGTGACACAGCGAGAAGTGGGCCTGGACACCGACAGCTGGGAAGCGGCGCTGAAGAACACCCTGCGCCAGGCACCGGATGTGATTTTGATGGGCGAGATCCGCGACCGCGAGACCATGGAACACGCCGTGGCCTTTGCCGAAACCGGCCACCTGTGTATGGCCACGCTGCACGCCAACAGCGCCAACCAGGCGCTGGACCGCATCATCAACTTCTTCCCCGAAGAGCGCCGCATGCAGCTGTTGATGGACCTGTCACTCAACCTGCGCGCCATGATCTCGCAGCGCCTGGTCCCCAACCAGGATGGCAAGGGCCGTTTTGCGGCGGTGGAGATCATGCTCAACACGCCGCTGATCTCGGACATGATTTTCAAAGGCGAAGTCTCCGATATCAAGGAGATCATGAAGAAAAGCCGCAACCTGGGCATGCAGACCTTCGACCAGGCCTTGTACGATGGTTTTGAGAACAATAAAATTACGTTTGAAGACGCGCTGCGCAACGCCGACTCGGTCAACGACCTGCGTTTGCAGATCAAGCTCAATTCGCAGCGCGCCAAAACCACCGACCTGGCCGCGGGCACCGAGCACCTGCAGATCATGTAATAACTGCCGCCTTCCAAACATCCGCAGAGATGTGCGTCCAGTTCAGCGATGACATTTGAAAGAGGATTCATATGCGCCGACAATTTCTGGGCTTGCTCGGTTTGGCACTGCTGCCTGCTGCTGTGCAGGCACAAACCCGCGCCGTCAAACCCGACAGCATCGACATTCACCACATTGGGCCTTTTACCGGGCCACTGGCCTCGGCAAACACCGAAGCGGTCAATGGAGCCGAAATTTATTTCAACCAGCTCAACGCCAAAGGCGGCGTGGGCGGACGCAAGATCAACCTCATCAAGCTGGACGACAAACAGGATGCCAAGGAAAGCGAGCGGCTTTTCAAGGAGCTGATTGACCAGGGCTCGGTGCTCAGCCTGTTCATGCCGCGCACGACACCCTCCATCTACGCCATGATGCCTCTGGCTGAAGCGGCCAAAATTCCTTTTTTTGGCGCACAGACTGGCGGCATTCAGATCACCGAACCCGTCAAGCGCTATGTCATGACCTTGCGCGCGTCCTACCAGGACGAGGTGATATACCTGATCCGCCAGCTGCATTCCACAGGCACGCGCAAGTTTGGTTTTCTGGCAGCTACCGATGCTTTTGGCAAGGATGTGATGGCAGGAGTGGACAAAGCCATGCAGGAGCTGGGCATCAAGCCTGTATCGGTTCAGCCTGTAGACCAGCGCACCCCGGTAGTGACCGAGGCGGTAGCGCAGATGCTGCCTACCAAGCCGGAAGCCATTGTCTTGATTGCCACGGTCAAAGGCGCCGCAGATTTTGTCGCCTTGTACCGCAAGCAGGGCGGGTTTGCGCAGTTTGCCACCTTGTCCAACAACGGCTCTGACGCGTTTGTCAAAGCGCTGGGTGAGAACAAGCGCGGCGTGATCATCACGCAGGCTGTGCCCTCGCCGTTCAGGAAAACCCGCCAGGTCGCGCGCGATTATCTTGCTGCTGTCCAGAGCGCCAAAGCCGCGCCCAGCTTCAGCCATTTTTATGGCTATCTGTGCGCGGTCACGCTCACCGAGGCGCTACGCCGCACGGGCCGCGACATCACCCCCGAGAAACTCACCCAGGCCATAGAAAATCTGGGGCGCTACGATCTGGGCGGCTATGAAATCAGCTTCGGGCCCAACCGCAGGAAAGGCTCGAATTTCGTAGAAGCCTCCATCATCTCCAGTGATGGCACTTTCATGAACTGAGCTGTGTGTATAGTACATGGCTGACTCGCAGGGCATAGGGCCCTTTGCGATCTTTTGCCACGGACACACACCATGCCTTTCAATCCTAAAACCTACGAACCTGCTCCCGCCAAAAAAGTGGCCTTCCTCGGCCTGGGTGTGATGGGCTACCCCATGGCGGGGCATTTGCACAGCGCTGGCCATCAGATCTGTGTGTATAACCGCACCGCCGCCAAATCAGCCGCATTCGGTGCGCAGTTTGCCGGGGCGACCCACGGCAGCACGCCTGCAGCAGCGGTCAAAGACGCAGACATTGTGTTTTGCTGTGTGGGCAACGACGACGACTTGCGCAGCGTCATGCTAGGCAGCAGCGGCGCATTGGCAGCTATGAAAAAAGGTGCCATTCTGGTCGACCACACCACTGCATCGGCCAACGTGGCGCGCGAGCTGTATGCTGCAGCCAAGGCGGCGGGGCTGCATTTTGTGGACGCTCCGGTCTCGGGCGGCCAGGCTGGCGCCGAGAACGGCCTGCTGACTGTGATGTGCGGCGGCGATCAGGCGGCGTTTGACGCAGTGCAGCCCACGGCCATGGCCTTCTCGCGCGCCTTCACGCGCATGGGCGAGGCGGGCGCGGGCCAGCTGACCAAGATGGTCAACCAGATCTGCATTGCTGGCCTGGTGCAGGGCCTGAGCGAAGCCGTGGCCTTTGGCCAGAAGGCCGGGCTGGACGTGAACCTGGTGCTGGATGTGATTGGCAAGGGTGCCGCGCAAAGCTGGCAGCTGGACAACCGCGGCAAAACCATGGTGGCCGACAAGTTTGACTTTGGCTTTGCCGTGGACTGGATGCGCAAAGACCTGGGCCTGGTGCTGGACGAGGCCAAGCGCAACGGTGCTCGCTTGCCAGTGACCGCCCTGGTCGACCAGTTCTATGCCGATGTGCAGCAGATGGGCGGCAAGCGCTGGGACACCTCCAGCCTGATCAAGCGCCTGCGTTAAGTGCTGCACTGCTACAGCCGCCATTTGCTATAGATTAAATAGCTGCTCCCGCGATATTCTATTGGCCTGGGAGCCTTTTTCTATCTGAATTCAAGCCTGTCACCGACCCAAAGATGGGTACGGTGGCTGCCGCGCTCAGCTTAGCACCACCGAGCTCAGACGCCTGCGATAGGTGGCCACTGTGGGGTCCTGCGGGGGAATCTGGCCGTCGGCCACTTTGGCCTTGGGTGGCTCGATGACGTCCAAAATGGCCACATAAGTTTTGCGCGCCAGCTCTTCGCTCCAGCTTTTGTCGCGCATCAGAATCTCCAGCAGCTCGTCCATCGCCTCGGTCCAGCGCTGCTGGCAGATGTGCAGGCTGGCCAGTTCAAAGCGTGCGCTGAAGTCGCGCTTGTTGGCGGCAATCGCCGCTTGCAGTCGCTGCGCATCGGAGTGCGCCGCGCTGTCCATGGCGGTGAGCACACGCTGCACGGCCTCAAAGCGGCGATCGGTCGGGATTTTGGGCATCACTGGGGCCAGCGCCACTTTGGCGTCATCGTCCAGACCCGCCAGCAGCAGACTGCGCAGCAGGTCAAAGCGGGCGGCATCGTTATCGGGGGCCTGGGCCACAGCTTCGCGCAGCACGGCAATTGCGTCAGCGCTGCCGGGCACCAGTGGGGGCTGTTCAGGCTCAATCTCAGCCTCTGGCTCGTCCAGGGCAGGCGACACATGCTTGTCCAGAAACTCGCGCACCTTGCCCTCAGGCAGCGCGCCCATGAAGCCGTCAGCAGGCTGGCCGTCTTTCATGAGCACGCAGGTGGGAATGCTGCGGATGCCAAAAGCGGCAGACAGCTGCTGCTCGTCGTCGGAGTTGATCTTGACCAGCTTGAAGCGACCCGCGTAATCGGTCTCCAGCTTTTCCAGGATCGGCCCCAGCGACTTGCAGGGGCCGCACCAGGGAGCCCAAAAATCCACCAGCACCGGCAGGGTCATCGAGGCTTCAACCACCTCGGCTTCAAAGTTTTGTAGGGTGACGTCCATCATGATGGGTTAGATTGTGAGGCAAGCGCAGGGATAAAGTGGCAATAGGGCAGGAAATCAGGGACTGGCATGGGCAAAAACGTAGAATCCACACCATGACACCACAGCCAACGCCTTCCCCCATCCAAGTCGTCGGCGTGCTGATGGGCTCCAGTTCGGACTGGGACACCATGCAGCACGCGGTGCAGATTTTGACCGATTTTGGCATTGCCTTTGAAGCCCGGGTGGTCTCGGCCCACCGCATGCCCGACGACATGTTTGCCTATGCCGACGCAGCGGCAGGGCGTGGCCTGGCGGCGATCATCGCCGGGGCTGGCGGCGCGGCACACTTGCCGGGCATGCTGGCCGCCAAAACCACGGTGCCGGTGCTGGGCGTGCCGGTGGCGTCCAAGCATCTGTCGGGCATGGACTCGCTGCACAGCATTGTGCAGATGCCCAAGGGCGTGCCCGTGGCCACTTTTGCCATTGGCGCAGCAGGCGCGGCCAATGCGGCGCTGTTTGCCGTGGCCATGCTGGCTGCGCACGACAGCAGCCTGCGCGCCCAACTGAACGCCTACCGCGCCCGCCAGACCGAGACAGCCCGCGCCATGCAACTGCCCCCAGTAGCCACTTAACCCGACACCACACATCATGAAACCTATTTATCCCGGTGCCGCTTTAGCCGATGGTCGCCAGCCTACCCTGGGTGTCATGGGGGGTGGTCAGCTGGGGCGGATGTTTGTGCAGGCCGCGCAGCGCATGGGCTATTTCACCGTGGTGCTGGACGCCGACCCGGCCAGCCCGGCGGGCCAGGTGAGCCAATACCATATCGCTGCCGACTATCTGGATGAGCAGGGCCTGGCCCAGCTGATGCAGCGCAGTGCAGCCATCACGACCGAATTTGAAAACGTGCCTGCCCCGGCGCTGATGACCCTGGGCGCGCACCGCCCCGTGGCACCGAACGCCGAGTGCGTGGCGATTGCGCAGGACCGGCGCGCCGAAAAAGCCAGGCTGGCCGAGCTGGCCGCGCGCAGCGGTGTGGGCCCCGTGCCCTATGCCGTGATCGAAAAAGCCGTGGACATCACCACCGTGCCCGATGACTGCCTGCCAGGCCTGCTGAAAACCGCCACGCTGGGCTACGACGGCAAGGGCCAGATCAAGGTCAACACCCGTGCCCAGGCCACCATCGCCTGGAAGCAGCTGGGCGGCGTGCCCTGCGTGCTGGAGCAGCTGGTGCCGCTGGCAGCCGAATGCTCGGTGATCGTCGCGCGCGGGCCTGACGACCAGATGGTCAGCCTGCCGGTGGCGCGCAACACGCATGTGAACGGCATTTTGGCGGTGAGCGAAGTCTTTGAGGGCAATCTGCCCGCAGCGCTGAAAGACAAAGTGCAGTCAGCCACCCAGGTGATCGCTCAGGAGCTGGGCTATGTGGGCGTGCTGTGCGTGGAGTTTTTTATCCTGCAGGACGCGGCAGGCCAGCTCAGCGCAGACAGCCCACTGGCCGTCAACGAGATAGCCCCGCGCCCGCACAATAGCGGCCACTGGAGCATGGACGGCTGCAGCATCAGCCAGTTTGATCTGCAGGTGCGCGCCCTGTGTGGCCTGCCCTTGCCCACGCCGCGCCAGCACTCGGCCTCGATCATGCTCAATCTGCTGGGCGATGTGTGGCTGGGCGAAGGCGACACCCCCAAAGCGCCGAACTGGCAGGCTGTGCTGGCGCTGCCTGGCACGCATTTGCACCTGTATGGCAAGCTCGAAGCGCGCAGGGGCCGCAAGATGGGGCACCTCAATATCACCGCTGACACGCCCGAGGCAGCGCGCGAGATCGCCCGGCAAGCCGCCGCTGTGCTGGGCCTGCCCTGGGCGTGACCATTGCCAGACCGCGGCCAGATACCCGATGCCTGATGCCATGCAGATAGTGAATCCCCGCACCGCCGCGCTCAGCGTGGCACAGGCTGCAGACCTGCTGGCAGCCGGCGAGTTGGTGGCCTTTCCCACCGAGACCGTCTATGGGCTGGGCGCCGATGCCAGCCAGGATGCAGCAGTCGCCAAGATCTTTGTAGCCAAAGGCCGCCCCGCAGACCACCCACTGATCGTGCATGTGGCCGATGCGCCCGCTGCCGCACATTTTGCGGCCAGCATGCCGGTGTTTGCGCAGGCCCTGGTAGCCGCTTTCTGGCCCGGCCCGCTGACCATCATCGTGCCGCGCAAGGCCGGCGTGGCCACCGCCAGTGCCGGCGGGCAGGACTCGATCGGCCTGCGCTGCCCTGCGCACCCCATGGCACTGGAGCTGCTGCGCGCCTGCAGCGCGCGGGGCGTGTGGGGCCTGGCTGCGCCCAGCGCCAACCGCTTTGGCAAGGTCAGCCCCACCACGGCCGCGCATGTGCGCCAGGAGCTGGGTGACAGCGTGGCCGTGCTGGACGGCGGAGCATGCAGCGTCGGCATCGAGTCCACCATCATCGACTGCACCCGTGGTGCGCCTGTGCTACTGCGCCCCGGTGTGCTCACTGCGGGCGCCATTGAAGCTGCGATGGGCTGCAAGCTGCTATCAAATAAAGAGCTGCTCCCGCGACATTCTAAAGGGCTGGAGCCCGATAATGCATTAAATTCAACGCCACTTCCGGCACCCCGGGCCTCCGGCACGCTGGAGTCGCATTACGCCCCCAATGCCCGCGTGCGCCTGATGGATGCCAAAGCGCTGCAAACCGCCCTGAACCTATTGGGCGCTGATGCCGCGCATATTGCGGTGTACTCGCGTGCCATCATGCACTCTGCTTCGTCTCACCTCATTCGCCGCCGCATGCCTGATGATGCGCTGGCCACGGCGCAGCAGCTGTTTGCGGTGCTGCGCGAATTCGATGCACAGGGCGTCAAGCTGATCTGGGTGGAGACACTGCCCGAGGACAGCGCCTGGGACGGTGTGCGCGACCGACTGCAGCGCGCCGCTGCGCACTGAGCTGTTCATTCGTTTACAGGGACTACCTGCAGGCCAGTTAAGATACAGACTATCGGCAGACCGCTGTCTGCCTCCTCTCGTCGCCATTTAGTTTTGTGGAGAAACCCATGCCATCCAATGCCACGCCGTCGTCCGGCCAAGACCTGGGCCGACGCACCCGCCTGCGCGTGCATCAACGCTTCGCCGCAGCCCTCACGCTGTCGGCCTGTGCCCTGCTGGCCAGTTGCGGCTCCGGCACCAGTACCGTCAACGCCCTGGTACCCACCCGCTTCATCGTCATGGGAGACGGCCTGGCCGATCTGCGCACCCCGCGCTACACCGTCAACGACGGCAGCAGCAATGTCTGGGTGGAGCAGCTCGCTGGCAGCTACGGTCTGAGCGTCACTGCGCAGTCTGCAGGCGGCCAGGGCTGGGCACAGGGCAATGCGCGGGTGGCGCTCAAGCCCGATGCTGCAGGCAACACCACTACATTGACGCTTACTGAGCAAGTGGACGCATTTTTGGCAACCAACACCATTGGCAAGGACGATGTGGTTGTGCTGAGTGCAGGCATCAGCGACCTGGTGGCCCAGGCCACCGCTTTCAAGGCCGGCAGTATCACCGAAGCCCAGGCTGTGGCCAACGCCACCGAGGCCGGCAAGGCCCTGGCCGGGCTGGCGCGGCGACTGGTGGCTGCGGGTGGCACCCATGTGGTGGTGGCAGGGGTCTACAACCTGGGCCGCTCGCCCTATGCTGCCGCCAACGGATTGACCAGCCTGCTGGACAACGCATCATTGAAATACAACGAGGCCTTGCTGGTGGCAGCGGTAGACCTGGGCGCCAATGTGCTGTATATCGACACCGCCTTTCGCTACAACCAGTTGATCAGCAGGCCCAGCGACAATGGCTTCAGCAACTCGGTCAATGCCGCCTGCACCACCCCCACGGTCACCACCTGCACCCCCAGCACCATCACCGCAGGCATCGACTACAACACCTACATCTTTGCCGATGACCGCTATTTCACCCCGGGCGCGCAGCGCAGCTTTGGTGACTATGCCTACCAGCGCATGAAGACCCGCTGGTAAGCGCTGCGCATGGCGCATGAAAAAAGCCGCTGATCCCAGCGGCTTTTTCTTTGCTGCAAATTGCGGCTTTAAGCAGCCAGGCGTTTTTCCAGCGCCTCCTTGGTGTCTGTCAGTGCGGCAGGCAGGTGGTAGGCCAGCTGGGTAAACAGCTCTTCGTGCAGCTTGAGCTCGGCGGTCCAGGCGGCTTTGTCAATGCTGGTGACGGTCTTGAACTGCTCGGCTGTGAAGTTCAGGCCGGTCCAGTTGAGCTCTTCGTAGGCGGGGCTGATGCCAAACACATGCTCCTTGCCCGCTGCTTTGCCCTCAATACGGTCGATCATCCACTTGAGGACGCGCATGTTCTCGCCGTAGCCAGGCCAGACAAATTTGCCGTCTTCGCCCTTGCGGAACCAGTTGGTGGTGTAGATCTTGGGCAGTGCAGCGCCAGTGGACGCCAGCTGCTCGCCCAGCTGGAGCCAGTGTGCAAAGTAGTCGCTCATGTTGTAGCCCATGAAAGGCAGCATGGCAAACGGGTCGCGTCGCACCACGCCTTGCTGGCCAAAAGCGGCAGCGGTGGTCTCCGAACCCATGGTGGCAGCCATGTACACGCCCTCGGTCCAGTTACGGGCCTCGGTCACCAGGGGCACGGTGGTGCTGCGGCGGCCACCGAAGATGAACGCATCGATCTTCACGCCGGCCGCATCGTCCCAGGCGCTGTCCAGTGCGGGGTTGTTGGTGGCAGCCACGGTAAAGCGGGCGTTGGGGTGGGCCGCCTTGGCGCCGGTGTCTTTAGCGATCTGGGGTGTCCAGTCTTTTCCTTGCCAGTCGATGGCGTGGGCGGGTGCCTCACTCATGCCTTCCCACCACACGTCGCCGTCATCGGTGAGCGCGACGTTGGTGTAGATCACGTCACGGCCCAGGCTGGCCATGCAGTTGGGGTTGGTCAGGGTGTTGGTGCCGGGGGCCACGCCAAAGTAGCCAGCCTCGGGGTTGATGGCGCGCAGGCTGCCATCGGCCTGGGGCTTGATCCAGGCGATATCGTCGCCAATGGTGGTGACACTCCAGCCGTCAAAGCCTGCTGGCGGAATCAGCATGGCAAAGTTGGTTTTGCCACAGGCCGAGGGGAAGGCCGCAGCAACGTGGTATTTTTTGCCTTGCGGATTGGTCACGCCCAGGATCAGCATGTGCTCGGCCAGCCAGCCCTGATCACGCCCCATGGTCGACGCAATGCGCAGGGCAAAGCATTTTTTGCCAAGCAGTGCGTTGCCGCCATAGCCTGAGCCGTAGCTCCAGATTTCGCGTGTCTGTGGGTAGTGCACGATGTATTTGGTGGAGTTGCAGGGCCAGCTAACGTCCTGCTGGCCAGCGGCCAATGGCGCACCGACAGTGTGTACACAAGGCACAAAATCGCCTTCCACACCGAGCACGTCATACACGGCTTTGCCCATGCGCGTCATGATGCGCATGTTGACGGCCACATAGGGGCTGTCGCTCAGCTCAATGCCGATATGCGCAATATCGCTGCCCAGCGGGCCCATGCTGAAGGGCACCACATACATGGTGCGGCCGCGCATGCAGCCGTCGAACAAACCTGGCTGCGCTGCATTGCCCTGCAGCTTGGCGCGCATTTCGGCGGGGTCGGCCCAGTTGTTGGTCGGACCGGCGTCTTCTTTTTTGTCACTGCAGATATAGGTGCGGTCTTCCACGCGGGCCACATCTGATGGGTCGCTCCAGGCCAGGAAGCTGCCGGGGCGTTTGGCGGGGTTGAGTTTTTTGAAGGTGCCCGCAGCTACCAGAGCGGCGCATAGGCGGTCGTATTCGGCCTGGCTGCCGTCACACCAGTAAATGGCGTCGGGCTTGCACAGCGCGGCCATGTCGGCCACCCAGGCGATCAGCTTGGGGTTTTTCACGTAATTGGGGGTGCCTAACTGCAGTCCTTGCATCACGGGTGAGTTCATGGGATAAGCTCCTAAAGTTAAAACCTGGTTTCAGCAAGGCGCTGGTGCAGTGGGGCTAGGGGCGGGCTTAGCGGCGCACTGTTGCAACAACGCCTGGGTGGAAACAGGCTTTTCAAACACAGTCACAATCTCAAAAAGTCGGCGCGCGGAAGCTGGGTACTTGGCCCGGTTGGGGGCAAGGGCACTGGCGCAACTCCCAGCGGTGGTGGCGATCGCCGCACACTTGGGGTTGGAGCCAGTCCGTGGTCGGCTGGAAACCTTAATTTTATGAACCGGGGCCGTCAGTTACCATGCAGTTACCGCGTATTTCTATGCAATCCTTGCATGACTTTATGTCCTGTCTACTCGCCGAAATGTGGCGTGGGCGGGTCGCCAAGGGGCGCCGGTGATGCGTAGGCGCCATGTCGTGTTGCTCGGGGCCAGCGCGTGGAGCGCGGGCTGGGCGCTCGCACAGCCGTCACCCGGTGGCGCAGCGCCGCCCATCCGCGTGGCGGCGGCGAGTGATTTGAAGTTTGCGCTCGCTGACGCTGTGCGCCAATTCCAGCTTGATACTGGCGTACCCGTAGTGGTAACCTATGGCTCTTCCGGGCAATTTGCACGGCAGATTGCCCAAGGCCTGCCTGCCGACCTGTTCATGTCAGCGGACGAAGCTTTGGTGCTGCAGCTGGCCCAGCAAGGCCTGACCCAGGGCACAGGCGCACTGTATGCCCAAGGCCGCCTGACCTGGATAGTGCCCCAGCGCACGGCACTGGCCCCCTGGTCTGCGGCCCAGGCCGACCTGCGCGAGGGCCGCCTCAGCGCTGCCGCACTGGACCTGCTCGTTCCGCCCGGCTCCAAGCTGGCCATCGCCCATCCCGAGCATGCGCCGTACGGCCGGGCAGCGCAGCAGGCTTTGCAGGCCATGGGGCTGTGGGACCGTGTGCAAAGCCGCCTGGTGCTGGGCGACAACATCGCCCAGGCCACGCAGTTTGTCAGCACGGGCGCTGCCAGCGCAGGCATCAGTGCGCTGTCGCTGGCACTGGCCCCCGAGCTGGCCCCACTGATCCGCCATGAGCCACTGCCTGAGCGCCTGCATGCGCCGCTGCGCCAGCGCATGGTGCTTTTGAAAAACGCACGACCCCGCGCGCAGCAGCTGTTTGACTACCTGCAAAGCGCCCCCGTGCAGGCCCGCTGGCAGACGATGGGCTTCACCAAGCCCTAGAAATCTTGGTCACCTCCACCCTGCCTGCCTCGGCAGGGCTTGATTGCAAATTAATTTGCCCCACTTGTCCCCTGCGGCTATCATCCGCTTCACCACAATATCCAACGACTGGAGGTTTTCATGGCGCTAATGGATTTCATCAAGAAGCAGTTTATTGATGTACTGCAATGGACCGAAGAAAGCGACGGCACACTGGCCTGGCGCTACCCGATGGAGGGCATGGAAATCCAGAATGGCGCTGCGCTGACCGTGCGCGAGTCGCAGATGGCAGTGTTTGTCAACGAAGGCAAGGTGGCCGACGTGTTTGGCCCCGGCAACTACAAGCTCACCACGCAAACCCTGCCGGTGCTGACCTATCTGAAAAACTGGGACAAGCTGTTTGAGTCGCCCTTCAAAAGCGATGTGTATTTCTTCAGCACGCGCCAGCAGCTGGACTGCAAATGGGGCACCCCCCAGCCGATCACCATCCGGGACAAAGACTTTGGCGCCGTGCGCCTGCGTGCCTTTGGCAACTTTGCCTTCCGCATTGCCGACCCCAAGCTGTTCCACACCGAAATCTCGGGCACGCGCGACACCTACACCGTGGCCGATGTGGAAGGCCAGCTGCGTGGCCTGGTGCTGCAAAACATCAGCAACGCGATAGCGTCGAGCGGCATTGCCTTTCTGGATCTGGCGGCCAACCAGCAGATGTTTGCCGCTGCCCTGGCCAAGGAGCTGGAGCCAGCGTACACCGCCATTGGCCTGAAGCTGGACGGCATGACGGTACAAAACGTATCGCTGCCCGAAGAGCTGCAGAAAATCCTTGACCAGAAAATCGGCATGGGCATGGTGGGCAACGACATGGGCAAGTTCATGCAATACCAGACCGCGCAAGCCATCCCCAAGTTTGCCGAGAACTCCGGTGGCGGCAGCGGCATCGCAGGCGACGCCATGGGCCTGGGCGCGGGCGTGGCACTTGGCCAGGTGCTCGCACAGAACCTGCAGGCCGGCCTGAGCGGCGCCAACCCTGCAGCCGCAGCCGCGCAAGCCGCCGCATCTGCGGGTGTGAAGCCCGACGATGTGATGGGCATGCTGGAGAAGCTGGGCGAGCTCAAAACCAAGGGCATTCTGACGGACGAAGAGTTCAGCGCGAAGAAGGCTGAGCTTTTGAAGAAGCTGGTGTAGTCGTTCGGAAGGCTTTGAAGACGGACTTCCGGACGCGAAGGGCGCGAAAGTTACGCGAAGAACGCGAAACAAATACCAAAATTCACATGTGAATAATGCGTTGTACAAACAACTTAGCCATTTTTCGGGTTTCAATTTTTGGTTTTATTTTTGAATTTTTCGCGTTCTTCGCGTAACTTTCGCGCCCTTCGCGTCCGGAAGTTCTCTTCAACCCCCAGCCCGACAAACAACACGAATACATAGTGGCCACCGAAACCCAACGCGCCTACACCGCTGCCTGTCCGGGCTGCGGGGCGCCGGTGAATTTTGCTTCGCTGGCCAGCACCCATGCGGTGTGCGGGTTTTGCCAGAGCACGATCGTGCGCGACGGCGAGGCGCTCCGGCGTATTGGCAAGATGGCCGAGGTGTTTGACGACTACAGCGCGCTGCAGTTGATGAGCCAGGGCAAGTACCAAGGTGTCAACTTCACCATCATTGGTCGCCTGCAATACCAATACGAAGGCGGCTCGTGGAACGAGTGGCTGGCTGCGCTGGACGATGGCACAACCGCATCGCTGTCAGAAGACAACGGAAGTTTTGTGTGGACGCGTGCGCAGACAGACGCTGCCGCCAGCACCCGCACCTTTCCCAAGCCCGAGCAATGGATCGTGGGCAACACCACGGCCATCAGCGGCAAGCCCTTCAGTGTGGCCTCGGTGCAGGAGGTGTCGCTGCGGGCCGCGCAGGGCGAGCTGCCAAAGCTGCCGCCGCTGGGGCAGAAGTTTTATGTGGTGGAGCTGCGCAGCGCACAGGCCGAGGTGCTGTCGCTGGACTACAGCACCCAGCCTGTCAGCCTGGCCCTGGGCCGCGCTGTGCAGCTGGAAGAGCTGCAACTGACGGGCCTGCGCGATCTGTCCAACGCCACCGGGCAAGGCGGCAAGGTGATCAAAGGCCGCCAGTTCAACTGCCCCAACTGCGGCAGCCCGGTGGATGTCAAACTTGCGGGCAGCAAAAGCATCACCTGCGGCGCATGCAACAGCCTGATCGACCTGACGCAGGGCACTGGCGGCGAGCTGCGCCATGCCGAGCAGGACGAGCCCGTTAAACCGCTGATCCCCCTGGGCAGCACAGGCACCCTGCAGGGCAAGCAGTGGCAGGTGGTGGGCTTCCAGCACCGCATGGGCCACGAGATCGGCGACGAAGACGAGAGCTTTGGCTGGGACGAGTATTTGCTGTTCAACGCCAAGGCGGGTTTTATCTTTCTGGTCGATGCCACCGACGGCTGGAGCATCGTCAAACCCGCGACCGGCGCACCCACCAAACGCAGTGGCAAGACCTACACCTACCTGGGCGCAAGCTACGCCCTGCAATACAGCTACAAGGCTGAGACCACCTATGTGGCAGGCGAGTTTTACTGGCAAGTGCAGCGCGGCCAGACCACCTTCAACGAAGACTACGCCAGCGGCAAAAGCCTGCTGTCCAGCGAGCAGGCGGGCAAAGAGCTGACCTGGTCGGTAGGCGACAAGGTAGACCACAGCCTGGTCACTGCTGCATTCAAGATCAAAGGGCGCGACAATGACTTCAGGCGCGCCGACGTGACGCCGCTGGCCAGCAGCAGCGGACTGGGGGTGATGGGCTGGATCATCGTGATCGTGTTCATCATCATCATGCTGTCCATCATCCAGAGCTGTACCCGCAGGAACTGCGACCCACAGTACGAAAACTGCTCGTCAAGCTACCGCTCGGGCGGTGGCAGCTACGGGGGCTACAGCTCGGGGGGTGGGCACAAATGATTTTGGTTTTTTACAAGGAGCAATCATGGTGGAATGGTTAAAACCCGGGGCCTTTCTGGGCTCCATCGTCTTCGCATTGATCGGCGTGGTCATCTTCTGGCTGTGCTTCATCATCATCGACAAAATCACGCCCTACAACCTGTGGCAGGAAATCGTCGAAAAACAAAACCGCGCACTGGCGATGGTGGTGGCAGCGATGTGCCTGGGCATCTCGCTGATCGTGGCTGCGGCTATACATGGATAACTGAAGATTGAAATACAAACTTCCGGACGCGAAGGGCGCGAAAGTTACGCGAAGGACGCGAAAGAAATACCAAAAATAAAGAGTAATGAATTGCTGTTGATCAGCTATTTCATTTTTTAAATATGATTTTTGTGTTTCATTCCAATTTCTTTTCTTCTTTCGCGTCCTTCGCGTAACTTTCGCGCCCTTCGCGTCCGGAAGTTCCGCTCTTCCCACCAATTACCAAACCATGCAAGCCAAAGAACCCAGCCCACCCAAACCCGTCGAGCTCGCGCTGTTGGTCAGCGTGTTTGTGGTGGCGGCGTGTGGCTTGCTTTATGAGCTGGCTGCGGGTGCGATTGCCTCGTATCTGCTGGGTGATTCGATACTGCAGTTTTCCACCATCATTGGCACCTACCTGTTTGCCATGGGCATTGGGTCCTGGCTGTCGCGCTATTTCGAGCGGCAGTTGCCTGCGCATTTTCTGCGCATTGAACTGCTGGTAGGCCTGGTGGGCGGGGCGCTGCCTGCCATCCTGTTCATTGCCAACGCCTATGCGCCGCAGAGCTTTCGCCCGCTGCTGTATGGCCTGGTGCTGCTCGTGGGCATTTTGGTGGGGCTGGAGATTCCGCTGGTGATGCGCATTCTCAAGCGCAATGTGCAGCTCAAGGATCTGGTCTCGCAGGTGCTGACCTTCGACTATCTGGGCGCGCTGGCGGTGAGCGTGGCTTTCCCTCTGGTGCTGGTGCCGCAATTGGGGTTGGTGCGCACGGGGCTGCTGTTTGGCCTGCTCAACGCCGCAGTGGCGCTGTGGGCGCTGTGGCTGTTTCGCCATGAGCTGCGCGCCCTCAAAAGCCATGTGATCGCGGCGCTGGCCACCTTGGGTCTGCTGGGCGGCGCATTTGCAGGCGCAGACCATATCACCTCGCTGGCCGAGGACAAGTTTTACCAGGACCGCATTGTCTTCAGCGAAAACTCACCCTACCAGCGCATCGTGGTCACCCATGGCAAGGCCGGGCACCGCCTGTTTCTCAATGGCAATCTGCAGTTTGCCCAGCGCGATGAATACCGCTACCACGAGGCGCTGGTACACCCTGCAATGGCAGCGCACGGCGCGGCCAAAAAAGTGGCGGTGCTGGGCGGTGGCGACGGTATGGCCGTGCGTGAGGTGCTCAAATACGCCAGCGTCGAGTCCATCACCCTGGTGGAGCTCGACCCCAACATGACCCGCCTTTTCAGCCAGAACGCCACCCTCTCGGCACTTAACGGCCAGGCCCTGGCCTCGCCCAAGGTCAAGATCATCAACACCGATGCGTTCAAGTTTCTGGAGACTACGCAGGACACTTTCGACGTGATCATTGTCGACTTTCCCGACCCGAGCAACTTCAGCATTGGCAAGCTCTACACCACCAGTTTTTACGCCCTGCTGGACCAGCGCCTGGCAGCCAGTGGCTATGCGGTGGTGCAGACCACGTCGCCACTGGTGGCGCGCAAAAGTTTCTGGACCGTGGCCCGCACCATCGAAGAAGTGGGATTGAGCGCCAAGCCTTACCACGCGCATGTGCCCAGCTTTGGCGAATGGGGCTTCATCATCGCCAGCCGCAGACCCTATCGCGCGCCCACCGCATTGCCCGAGGGCATGAAGTTCCTGAACCTGCAAAGCCTGCCGCTGCTGTTTGATTTTCCGCAGGACATGGCCCGCGTGCCAACCCAGCCCAACCGCCTGAGCAACCAGCTGCTGGTGACCACGTTTGAAGAAGAATGGGGCAAGGTGTTGCAGTGAACGCCTACGAGCGCGAGCGCCGCAGCTTGCTGGCCGCAGGCCTGGCCACTGGGCTGCTGGGCGCAGGATGCAAATCTGCACCTTCCATCACGGGCCAGTTCACTGGCATGTCTGTGGAACGTGGGCATGTACTGCGCACATTGCCCACCGCATCTGCTCCCACGCTGACACGGCGCGTGCACACCGTGATCGCCGGTGGCGGGGTGGCGGGCCTGTCTGCCGCGCGCGCGCTGCGCCTGCAAGGCATGGATGACTTTGCGCTGCTGGAGCTGGAAGACGAGACGGGCGGCAATGCGCGTGCGAGCAACTTGGCGGGCATGCAGCACCCCATCGGCGCGCACTATCTGCCCGTGCCGGGCGATGCAGCACCGCAGGTGCAGGATTTTCTGGAAGAGCTGGGCTTGCGCCAACGTGTGGCGGGCCGCTGGCAATACGATGAACGCCATCTGTGCCACAGCCCGCAGGAGCGCCTGTTTTTCAACGGTGCGTGGCAAGAGGGTCTGCTGCCCACAGCGGGCGTAGAGCTGGCTACGCTGGCCCAGTACGCCCGGTTTGCGCAGTTGGTGGAGCAGTGGCGCAAGACCGGCGGGTTTGAAATCCCACGGCCTGAAACGGTCGCAGCCGAGCAGAATATCGCGGCGCTAGCTATGCCTTTTGTAGCGTATCTGGAGGCACAGGGGCTTGACGACCCGCATCTGCGCTGGTATCTGGACTACTGCTGCCGCGACGACTATGGCGCAGGCATCGATACCGTCAGCGCCTGGGCAGGCATCCATTATTTCGCTGCACGCCATGGCTTTGCGGCGCCGGGTGACAAGGCACACGAGGCCGAACGCGACAGACCGCGCGATGGCGTGCTTACCTGGCCCGAGGGCAACGCCTACCTCACACGCGCTTTGGGCAAAGCTCTGGGTGATCGTCTGCATGCAGGTCGCGTGGTGCTTCGCATCGTGGAAGAAAAATCGGGCGTCACCATCGATACACTGAATGTCAGCACACAAACCACCGAGCGCTGGCAGGCGCAGCGCTGCATCGTAGCCCTGCCCGTCTTCATCGCCGCGCGTGTGGTGGGCAATGCACCCGACTTTCTGCGCCACGCAGCGCAGCACACCACCTATTCGAGCTGGATGGTAGCCAATGTGCACATCAATGCAGCGTTGCAGGACACGGGCAGTGGCGCCGCAGCGGCCTGGGACAACGTGATCTACCAAAGCGGGCCCGGCAGCGAGGGCCTGGGCTATGTCGATGCCATGCACCAAAGCACCCGCACCGCGCCAGGCCCCAGCGTGCTGACCTATTACCGCGCGCTAGGCACCAGCCTGGACGCGCGCCGCGCTTTGCTGAGCACCCCATGGTCGCAGCAGTGTGAGCATGTGCTGGGCGAGCTGGCAATGGCCCATCCCGACATCCGCGAGCGCGCTGTGCAGGTCAACATCACGCGTTACGGCCACGCGATGGCGGTTCCCACACCTGAGTTTATGAACAAAATAGCCCTGCAGGCCAATAGAATATCGCGGGAGCAGCTATTAAAAAAGGAGCGGTCTGTATTCAACTATGCGCCGCGTTTTACTCCGCAGACGCAGCGGCTGCGGTTTGCGCACAGTGACTGGTCGGGTTATTCGGTGTTTGAAGAGGCGTTTACTCGGGGTTTGCATTCGGCGTTGTGATTCGCGCATGCCGGTAAATACACGCTTGGGTCGTGTAGTTGTACGCACAGGTGGGTGTACGTCATCCGCCCTCATACTGGAGTACCAGAAATCGGTCGGCTGACATACACCCACCTGTGCAGCGACCAAGGTAGCGCGCTACCGGTAGTCGCCGGACAATCGTTGTGTTCAATACCGGTAGCGTGCGACCGCATGTGGAGGCGATAAAGCGTATGCCGAACGACCGATTTCTGGTACTCCAGTATGAGGGCGTTTGGCATACGCTTTGTCGCCCGTAGCGCGACAGCTATCAGCATCGGAAAAGTTGTTCAACCCTTGAAGCCGTGCTGATACAGACAACAAATCACCCCCGAAGCAACTTCTCCTCAGCCACAGCCAACACCTCTGGCTTGCCACTGAGCACCAGCGCGTCGCCCTCCTGCAGCACACAGACATCGTCCACCACCGCCTGTGCCCCATTGGCCCGCCGCAAACTCACCACCCGCACCCCCATGGCATGCAGCGCCAGATCGCTCAGAGGCTGACCCAGTGTTTTGGCTGCCAGCGGCATGGTGAATGTCGTCAGGCGCTCATGGTGCATCTCGTCTACACCATCATCGTCAGCACCGTGAAAATAACCGCGCAATAGGTTGTAGCGCGCATCCCGCTGATCCTGCACCGTGCGGATCACGCGGCGCATCGGCACGCCCACCAAAGCCAGCGCATGGCTGGCCAGCATCAGGCTGCCCTCGATCGACTCGGGCACCACCTCGGTCGCACCAGCAGCTTGCAATTTTTCCAGATCGTGATCGTCCTGCGTGCGCACAATCACCGGCACCTGGGGCGCGTGCTGGCGGATATGGGCCAGCACCTTCATCGCGCCAGGCACGTCCAGGTAGGTAATGACCACCGCGCTGGCGCGCGCCAGGCCTGCTGCCATCAGCGCCTGCAGACGCGCCGCATCGCCAAACACCACCGAGTCGCCGGCCGCTGCGGCCTGGCGCACGCGGTCAGGGTCCAGGTCCAGTGCGATCGAGGGGATGCTCTCCTGATCGAGCATGCGCGCCAGGTTTTGTCCGCAGCGGCCGTAGCCGCAGATGATGACGTGCTTGTTGGCATTGATCGACTTGCGGGCAATCTGGGTCATCTGCAGCGACTGCTGCAGCCAGTCGCTGGACACCAGCTTCATCACAATGCGGTTGCTGTACATGATGATGAATGGCGTGGCCAGCATCGACAGCACCATGCTGGCCAAAATCGGGTTGAGCAGGGCGGGCGGCACCAGGGAATTTTGCTGGGCCAGGGTCAGCAGCACAAAGCCAAACTCTCCTGCCTGCGCGAGGTACAGGCCGGTGCGCAGCGACACACCCGAGGTGGCCCCCAGGCCCTTGGCCAGCGCGGTGACCAGCACCAGCTTGAACAGCACGGGCGCCACCGTGAGCAGCAGCACCACCGGCCAGCGCTCCCACACAATGCGCCAGTCCAGCATCATGCCGATGGTAATGAAAAACAGGCCCAGCAGCACGTCGTGGAAAGGCCGGATGTCGGTCTCCACCTGGTGTTTGTACTCGGTCTCTGAGATCAGCATGCCCGCAATGAACGCGCCCAGCGCCAGGCTCAGACCCACCTCTTCGGTCAGCCACGCCAAGCCCAGTGTGATGAGCAAAATATTGAGAATGAACAGCTCATCACTCTTGCGCCGCGCCACCAGCGTCAGCCACCAGCGCATGACCTTTTGGCCCCCGGTGAGCAAAATGGCGATCAGGAACGTGGCCTTGAACGCTGCCAGCGCCAGCTCAGTGGCCAGCTTTTCAGGCGATGAGCCCAGCGCCGGAATCAGCACCAGCAGCGGCACTACCGCCAAATCCTGGAACAGCAGCACGCCCATGACGCGCTTGCCATGCTCGCTCTCCAGCTCCAGCCGCTCGACCATGAGCTTGACCACAATGGCCGTGCTGCTCATGGACAGCGCACCGCCCAAAGCCAGTGCCGTCTGCCAGGACATTTTCCAGTAGCTTTGGGCCAGGGTGGCCAAAAACAGGGAACCGACTGTGGCAATGATGATGGTGAGCACGACCTGCAGCAGCCCCAGGCCAAACACATGTTGGCGCATGGCGCGCAGTTTGGACAGGTTGAACTCCAATCCGATGACAAACATCAGGAACACCACGCCAAACTCGCCCAGGTAGCGCACGCTGGCAGAGTTTTGCGCCAGCGCAAGGGCATTGGGGCCAATGACCACGCCCACCACGAGGTAGCCCAGCATGGGCGGCAGCTTAAGCGATCGGCAGGCCACCACGCCCAGCACAGCGGCCAGCAGATACAAAAGCGTGAGTTCCAGCGAGGTCATGGCTGGATACTAGCATTGCCCGTGCCAGCTTTGGTTTGTGGTTTTCTCTTGGGTTAGTGTTCGTGTCTTTGTTTGCGTTGCTGGGTCTGCAAAGGGGTTTTGCTGTGGGTTGTTGCGCTACGGGCGACAAAGCGTATGCCAAACGCCCTCATACTGGAGTACCAGAAATCGGTCGTTTGGCATACGCTTTATCGCCTCCACACACGGTAGCGCACTACCCGTAGTCTCCGGCGGGTCTATGTGATCAATACCGGTAGCGCGCTACGCCGGTCGCTGCACAGTGAGGTGTTTATCAGCCGACCGATTTCTGGTACCCCAGTATGAGGGCGGATGATAAACACCTCACTGTGCGTACAGTACAAGACCCAAAAGCGCCAAGTAAACCAAAGGCAAACGCTACAAATATCATAGCTGCCCCCGCGGCATTTCATTGGCCTACAAGCCAATTTACCCCACAAAAACCATCAAAACCGCGGTAAATCCCCATGCTTGAGCTGCCCGCCACGCACCAGCATCTTGCCGTACTCTGCACAGCGCTGCAGGGTGGGGATGACCTTGCCGGGGTTGAGCAAGCCCTTGGCATCAAAGGCGCGCTTCACACCAAACATCTGCTCGTTTTCCTCCGCAGAGAACTGCACACACATGCTGCTGAGCTTTTCCACGCCCACACCGTGCTCGCCTGTCACCGTGCCACCCATCGCCACACTCGTCTCCAGAATGTCCGCACCAAACAGTTCGCAGCGGTGCAGCTGGTCGGCGTCGTTGGCATCAAACAAAATCAGCGGATGCAGATTGCCATCACCCGCGTGAAACACATTCGCGCATTTCAGGTTGTACTTTTTTTCCATCTCCTGAATCGCCAACAAAATATCTGCCAGCCGCTTGCGCGGAATGGTGCTGTCCATGCACATGTAGTCCGGGCTGATGCGGCCGCTGGCAGGAAAAGCGTTTTTGCGGCCGCTCCAGAATTTCAAACGCTCGGCCTCGTCGCGGCTCACCGCAATGGCCGTTGCTCCGCAGCGCTGCAGTACAGCTGTCATGCGGCCAATTTCTTCTTCCACCTCTTCGGGTGTGCCGTCGCTCTCGCACAGCAAAATCGCCTCGGCATTCAGATCGTAGCCCGCGTGTACAAAGTCTTCCACTGCGGCAGTCATGGGCTTGTCCATCATCTCCAGGCCCGCCGGAATGATGCCCGCAGCAATGACCGCTGCTACCGCGTCACCGGCTTTGCGGATGTCGTCAAAGCTGGCCATGATGCAGCGCGCCAGCTGGGGTTTGGGCACCAGCTTGACGGTGACCTCGGTGGTCACGGCCAGCATGCCCTCGCTGCCGATGATGACACTGAGCAGGTCCAGTCCGGGCGCGTCCAGTGTGTCGCCGCCAAACTCCACCTCTTCGCCTTCGATGGTGAAGCCCTTCACCTTGAGCACATTGTGCAGGGTCAGGCCGTATTTGAGGCAATGCACGCCGCCAGAGTTTTCGGCCACGTTGCCGCCGATGGTGCAGGCGATCTGGCTGGATGGGTCGGGGGCGTAGTACAGGCCGTGCGGCGCGGCAGCCTCGCTGATAGCGAGGTTGCGCACACCGCATTGCACCAGGGCGGTGCGGCTGAACTTGTCGATCTTGATAATTTTGTTGAACTTGGCCAGGGACAGCGTAACGCCCAGGCGGTGCGGCATGGCGCCACCGCTGAGGCCCGTGCCCGCGCCGCGGGCCACCACGGGTACGCCTTGGGCATGGCAGAGCTTGAGCACGGCGGCGACCTGCTGCGTGGTCTCAGGCAAGACCACGCACATGGGCCGCTGGCGGTAGGCTGTCAGGCCATCGCACTCATAGGGAATGGTGTCTTCGCCATGCCACAAGATGGCATGCGCTGGCAGCGTGGCCTGCAGGGCGGGGAGCAGCTTGGCCATGGTGGCGGACACGGCCTGGGCCCCTTCATGGGCCTGCGCGGCAGCGGTTTGCAGAATCTCAGGGCGGACAGCAGCGTTCATACAGGTGTTTTGGGTGGCTTTGAATAGACAACCATTCAACTTTACGCCATTTGCAGCAAAGGCAGGTTGATGAAATTTCACAAGGCTGTGTAAAGCCGCGCCTGCATTGCTGCCATTAGCTCCTTGACAGCCCGCCGTGCCGCGGGTGTTGATTACGTTTATTTACTATGAAATTGATAGCTGCTCCCGCGACATTTTGCTGCTGATGTCGCCTAAAAAATGCAGGGATGTGCAGCTTTGCACGGCCCTAACAGACTGATACGCTGCCCGCTGATGTGCTCTTGCTTGCAGTATGCAAAAAATGTTAACGTTACTGGTCCATAGATTTAAAATTAAAAACGAAAGTTGAATACTGACGTGAGCACCCTGCTTCTTGCTGCCCAATCCGCCGTCCTGCTGTGCCTGGCTGCAGGCTTTTTGCCTGCCTGGGCGCAAACGATGGAGACAGCGCCTGCGTCTGTCAAACCCGCCACCCCTGCGGCCAAAGCTTCCGCGTCGGCGGCCAGAGCTTCTACCTCTGCGGCCAAAGCCCCCGCGCAGGCTGCCAAGCCCGCTGCGTCGGCTGCCAAGTCTGCCGCTTCAGCAGCTAAGCCCGCCAAACCCGGTGACAAGCCGGTGGCCAAATCTGCACCTGCCACAGCAGTGGTGCCCGTGCCTGTGCAGGTGGCGCCCGACACGATCGGCCCGACGGCCACGCGCATGCAGCGCTGCCAGGCCGAGCTGGTGGGTGTGGCAGGCAAAGACCGCAGCCGTATTCTGCGCGAGTGCCTGGTCTACCGGGCCGAGGGCGAGCGGCTGTTGGCGCGTGACTGCAGCCGCCAGTTCCGCAGCCTGCCCGCAGGCCATGGCACAGACAAAACCACCTTTCAAAAGCAATGCCTCGCGACAGCATTGCAGGTCAGTCATAAAGAGCTGCCACGCCGCCCGGCGCGCCCCGTGAGTGCAAGCACTAACTCTGCACCTACAGTAGCAGCACCTGCTGCAACACCCGTCGCCAACAAGGAATAAGCCCAAGCGGCTAGGCCGCGATGCTAGCCTGCAGCCACTGCGCAAAAGCTGCGCACTCCCAGCGGTCCAGCGCGCCCGTGCGCCAGCACAGGTAGTGCGCATGCGGGCTGGGGATGTTGACGGGCGACAGCCGCACCAGCGCGCCGCTCTCCAGCCAGGGGGCACCCAGCTTGGTGCGCACCAGCGCCACCCCCAGGCCCAAGGCGGCGGCGTCACACATCAGGCCAATGTCGTTGAAGCTGGAGCCGTCCACCGGCTCGGGCCAGTCCAGCTGGTGCGCAGCAAACCAGGTGCGCCAGGGCTCCAGCGGGCTTTTGAGGAGCTTGGCTTTGGCCAGGTCCTCGACATTGTCAAACGGCCCGTGGTCGCGCAGATAGGCGGGTGACGCCATGGGCGTGACCACATCCTTGAACAGGCACACATGCTCCACATCGGCATAGCGCCCGGTGCCAAAGCGCACGGTCAGGTCGGCATCTTCGGCCACCACGTCCAAGAGCGGAATGCTCACCTGCAGGGTCAGGTCGATCTCGGGGTAGGCATCAGCAAAAGCTTTGAGGCGCGGCATCAGGATGGAGCGGGCAAACGTGGGCGTTACCGCCACGCGCAGCTTGCGCTTGCCCTGCGGCATGTCCTTGGTGGGAAAACGCTCCAGCGCGGCCAGGCCCTCGCGCACCTGCGCCAGGTATTCACTGCCTTCCGTGGTCAGCGAAAAGTCTGCCCGGCCAAACAGGCGAACCCCCACCATCTCCTCCAGTTGGCGAATGCGGTGGCTGACCGCGCTGGGCGTGACACACAGCTCTTCCCCCGCCTGCGTCACGCTGCGCAGCCGCGCCAGCGCTTCGAAAGTCAGCAGGCATTGGATGGGAGGAATACGCGACATGCTGCTCAAGGCTTGTTCAGGTCCTGGCGCAGTTGCTGCAGTTCTGCCTCGGGAAGTGTTTTTTCAATTTCAGCCAGCTTGTCCTTGATAAAGGGCTTCTGGCCCGTCGCCGACTTGACCAGCCAGCGGTAGCCCCGGGCTTTGTCCACTGGCACGCCTGCGCCGTAGAAGTAGGCCATGCCAGCGGCAAACTGGGCTCCCTCATGCCCGGCCTCGGCAGCGCGCACATACCATTGGGTGGCGGCGCTGTAGTCCCGGGTCACTATTTCTCCTAAAGAATAGGCCGTGCCCAGCATGAAGGTAATCTCGTTGCGTGCATTGCGGATATGGCTTTCACTGGCCAGCCCCGAGCGGCGCACGATGGTGGGCACTTCGCCCTTGCCTTGGGCGAAGTTTTCCATGCTCTGCACGGTGCTCTGCAAAAACAGCTTGGCCCGGTTGTCCAGCTCTGCCGCATCACGGCCTGCACTGTGGGCCTTGGCCACATGGCTGGCCAGCACCGACACGGCCTTGAAAGGCGACGCGCCCTCCTCCATCTCGGGCGAATACCAGGCCTTGAGCATCACGCGGTCCAGATCGGACAGCTGGTCCTGGCGGTATCGGAAATAGCTCAGCACCGTCTTGCCCGAGGGGTGCCCGGGTATGCCCATGGCATGCATCGCCTCGTGGTGTGAGCAGCCCCACACATCCCGCGCGCGCATCTGCACTGAGACCTTGGTGAAATTCCAGCCATCAAAACGCACCGGCATGACCAGGCATGCAAACGATGGCTCGTTGGGAATATCCTTGAAAATTTCAAAATCCAGCTGGGCGCTTTGCGCGGCATCGGCATTGCCGGACACATCAGTAAAGCTCAGGCCGGTGGCGACGGTGGTGGCATCCAGCGCGCGGCGGATGTCTTTTTTATGGCTTTCGGCCTCCAGGCCAAACACCCTGTAGCGGATCGGCTCGTTGCCTGGCTTCCAGCGGGTCAGGCGCCGGGGCGTGCCGCGCTGGTCCCACAGCACCTCCCACACGGTCTGCAGGTCATCGTCCAACTGGTCTGCATGGGCCGGGCCCATCAAGCTTGCTGTCAAAAATATTGCCCACACAGCCCAGAATTTTTTCATGATGGTCCCCTATCTGAAAACTACCGTTCGATGTCCGTTCAATAGCACCCGGTGCTCACTATGCCATTTGACAGCGCGGGCCAGCACCTGGCTTTCGGTGTCTTTGCCGCGTGCAGTCAGGTCGTCTACCGTGTCGCTATGATCGCAGCGCGCAATATCCTGCTCAATGATGGGGCCTTCGTCCAGGTCGGCCGTCACGTAATGGGCGGTGGCGCCAATCAGCTTGACGCCCCGGTCGTGCGCCTGGTAGTAGGGCTTGGCACCTTTGAAGCTGGGCAAAAAGCTGTGGTGGATGTTGATGGCGCGGCCCGCCAGGCTGCGGCACATGTTGTCGCTCAGAATCTGCATGTAGCGCGCCAACACCACCAGCTCGGCGCCTTCGGCATTGATGATCTCGATTTGCTTTTCTTCCACCTGTGCTTTGGTGGCGGCAGTCACCGGCAAGTGGTGAAAAGGCACGTTGTAACTGGCCGCCAGCTGGTAGAAATCGCGGTGGTTGCTGATGATGGCGCGGATGTCCAGATGCAGCATGCCGCTTTTCCAGCGAAACAGCAGGTCATTGAGGCAATGGCCTTCCTTGCTGACCATCAGCACGGTGCGCATGGGGGCAGCAGCGGCATGCAGTTTGAGCTGCATGGCAAACTTGTCGCCCAGGGGGGCCAGTGCATTGCGCAGTTGGGCTTCGGTCAGGGTGTCGCAGGCAAAGCGCACGCGCATGAAAAACAGGCCGGTATCGTGGTCGTTGTACTGCGCGGCTTCTTCAATATTGCCCCCGCGTTCGAGCAAAAAGCCTGAAACCGCATGGACAATCCCCGTGCGGTCAGGACAGATTAGCGTTAGGATGTAGGTTGCCTGCATCGCTGTATTCTCGCTGATTTTGGGCAGTTTTGATGCTGTTTTAATCATGTTTTAGTGCTCCAGCCCAATAAAACATCGCGGGGGCAGCTATTGTTTTTATAGCAATTAAATGTATTTCAGGGTAGACGGTATTTGCATTTTTCAAGGAGACCTGCTGTGGCTTTCAACGACTTCTCAATGGACAACCAGTGGCTGCCTTTCACGCCCAACCGCCACTTCCGCCAGGACCCGCGCGTCTTCGTGGCCGCCGAGGGCATGCACTTCACCACCCACGATGGCCGCAAGGTGCTCGACGGCATCAGCAGCCTGTGGTGTGTAGGCGCGGGGCATAACCGCAAGCCGATCAACGAGGCGATCAAAAAGCAGCTCGATACGCTGGACTACGCCACCGCTTTCAACGCCAGCAACGACCAGGCCTTCAAGGCCGCACAGATGATTGCGCACATGGCCCCGGGCGACCTGAACAAGGTGATGTTCTGCAACTCTGGGTCTGAAGCGGCTGACACTTCCATGAAAGTGGCTCTGGCTTACCACAGAGCGCGCGGCGAGGGCCACCGCAATGTGTTTATTGGCCGCGAGCGTGGCTACCACGGCGTCGGCTTTGGCGGCATGAGCGTGGGCGGCATTCCGGCCAACCGTAAGGTCTATGGCACGGCGCTGCTGCCGCGGGTGGACCATCTGCGTTTTATCCACGACCCCGTCAACCATGCCTATATCCACAACCAGGAGCCGGTGTGGCAAGACGATATCCTGGCCGAGCTGGAAACCCGCATTTTGCCTTTGCATGACCCCAGCAATATTGCCGCCGTGATCGTGGAGCCTGTGGCCGGCAGTGCGGGCTGGTATCTGCCGCCCCAGGGCTACCTCAAGCGCCTTCGTGAGATCTGCGACAAGCATGGCATTTTGCTGATTTTTGATGAGGTCATCACCGGCTTTGGCCGCCTGGGCACCAACTTTGCCGCCGACTATTACGGCGTGGTGCCCGACATGCTGAACTTTGCTAAGTGCGTCACCAATGGCGTGATCCCGCTGGGTGGTGTGATCTGCCGCGAGCACATTTACCAGGCCTTCCTGGACGGCAATGCCAAGTCCCCTGACCATGCCATCGAGTTCTTCCACGGCTACACCTACAGCGGCCACCCGGTGGCCTGCGCAGCGGCGATTGCCACGCTCAACCTGTTCAAAGAAGACAACCTGTTTGAACGCGCAGGCCAAATGGGCCGCGTGCTGGGCGACGCCATGCACAGCGCCCTCAAGGGCCTGCCCAATGTGGTGAGCATCCGCACCATGGGCCTGGCAGGCGCGGTGGAGATGACGCCGATCGCGGGCGCTCCAGGCAAGCGCGGTTACGGCATCTTTCTGGACTGCTACCACCAGGGCGTGCTGGTGCGCCCAGCAGGAGAAAACATCGTGCTGTGCCCGCCCTACATTGTGGACAAGGCGCAGATTGACCAGCTCGTGGGCACGCTGGCAGCCAGCATCAAGAAACACGCCTAAGCTGCCGCCAGGGCAAATGTGCGGGGCTGGCCTGGCGCGGCGGCCCCATGTAGCGCGGGATGGCTTTTGCACTGCGGTGCAGCATTTTTCCACTTGAATGTGCGTTTTTTCACATTCAAAATCGGCGATCTTGTAACATTTGTTATTAGTCTTGTAGTGTCTGCGACACTTGCGGTTTTGGTTTTAACCGCATGCGGTTATTCTCTCTACCGCCCCAATACCGTGACATACAAAAAATGCCATCGCTGTGACTCGCGCAAGCTCCAGGCTATTGCCCGGAGGCGGGGGTGAAGCACATCTTCGACAAGTTTGCCACCCGTGTGGCACGCGCCACCGACTCACTGCTGCATGGCGACTCCAAGCCGCTGGATGCGGGCGTGCCTGGCAATCCCTGGCCTGCCGATGCAGATGCCGCGGTCAGCAGTCGCGGCGACAGTGGAACGTCGGGCAATTCGCTGATATGGGCGCCCTCGATGCAATCGGGTTTGAGCCCCCTCGAAGCTGCGGGGCCTGCGGGGCCCGCGTCACAGTCCAGCCCGTGGAATGAGGCTGTCGACGCCTGCTTTGCACAGGCTGGCCTGGAATCTTTGGCGTTGTCCCAGCAGCTGTTGGTGCGCATCGGCGCCCTGCTGTGGGCCGCGCGCAGTGTGCCGCGTGGTGACCTGCTGTACATCACGGCAGGCAAAAAGCTGATCGCCGTGTTTGACTCGCGCCGCCTGGTGGTGACTGTGCGCGAGGATGCCAGCGCCGACGACCTCAAGCAGCTGGTCAGCCAGGCCATTGTGGACAGCCCCACGGCACTGCCTGATGGCCGGGAGCATTATCTGTGGGACATCATCTGGCAATACGCCCAGCATGACCCCGAAGCCCTTAACGAACTGCCTGCAGACATCGCCCAGCGCACTTACCAGCTGCGTCGCCTGCCTTCAGTGTCGCCAGCCTTGCTCAAGCGGCGCCATACCCTGGTGCTGCGCCATCTGCTGGCAGGCAATTTCAACTTTGACCAGCTGCTGGAGGCGACTCAGATCGCAGCGCCTTTGCTGTGCCGTGACGTCGCTGCCTTGGTGCTGACACGGGCGCTCAAACTGGTGTAAGTGTCGTCCTGCATACAGTGCCAGTGCGGGTTAAAACGCATATTTCACTACTTTTTGGGTCCTATAATTCGCCAGCAGTAATCTCTTGCCCATGATCTGCAGCGGGCTATCTTCACAGGGACGCGCAGCAAGCGCATACAAGGATCAGCAGTGTTATACCGGATGTCCTATTGCAGCGTGTCGCAAAGCCCGATCACCCACGGCTTGGTGCGCAATGTGCTGATGGGTTCGCGCTTCAATAACCGGCGTGACGGCATCACCGGCATGCTGATGGCCGACGACAGCCGTTTTTTACAGGTACTGGAAGGCCCGGAATCTGCCGTACGTGCCCTCTACAAACGCATCATGAGCGACCCACGCCACCGCTGCGTGGTGGAGCTGACGCGTGAAGCCCAGACTGCCGAGCGCTGGTATCCCAACTGGAGCATGGGCTATATCCCTCTGAGCGCGCAGGAGCTGGATGAAGTGGTTGACAAGGCTTTGGAGCAGGTGGCTTTGGAAAAACACGCCAGCTGGATGCGCGGTGCTGCGGTGCTGCGCATGGTGCTGAGCAATACCGAGCAACCGTCTGAGAGTCTGTTGCAGCCTCAGTGGGGTATGCAAGCCAGAAGGGCTTGAAGTCTGGGCAGCAGCCTTGTGCTCAGTCACAGGGGCTGTGCATCCAAGGCGCTGGCAGGTGAGTGTTGACTAGTGCTCGCTCAGTGCAAGATCACCGGATTTTGTGCCAATTGGGTATAGCACTCCAGCGCGTCTTCCACTTCGTCCTGTGTCGGCGTTTTTTCCTGCCAGGCATTGATCTGCTGCTGAAACAGCTCGGCCCAAGAGCCGTCCAGATACACCTCTTTGCCCGAGCGCTTGTCGACAATTTCAAAGCCATGGCGTGCCAGGCGCAAACCGCTGTTTTCGCCCGCACCCCGGGCCGCAGCCACGGGCTGGCCGTTGGTCATCTGGACATCACTGCCGCTTTGCAGGTGGCCGCCGCGCCCATTGAGAGCTACCGCAACCGCATCCTGTGCCTGGGCAGATTCCTGTGCCTCGGCCTGCAGGTGCACCACCACAAAAGCGTCGGAGTCATAGAGCATTTGCATAAGAGGGTTTTCCTTTTCGCGCTGATACAAGCGTACACCACATCAGGTAATAACGACTATGCAGATTTCAAGGCTGACAGGGTTTTTCCGCAGTATTTCACGAAAAACACCACAGTTACACTGCTATCGGCCTGATAGCAACGTGTTACAGCTTGGCAAAGGCTAACGCAAAGCCGGACTGCGCAGCTGCAGCTCAAAGGTGTTGCCGTTGGCGTCGGTCTGTTTCACCCTGGCGGGCAGGTAGCCCAGACTGGGAGCAAGCCACAGTTCCAGGCGTGGGTCAAACTCCTTGCGCGGATTGCGCACGACACGAATCGCGTTGGCCTGGCCTGCAGGCAATTGCACGGCCTCCATGCCTTCCACACTGAACACCCAGGTCTCCACTTCCTGCGTGCTGACGACCTGCACCGACACATTGCTGGCCCGCTCGAGCAGGCCCGGGTTGCCCGCCACCAAGGCGGCCATCTGCACCAGCACACTCAAGCGGTCCTGCGCGCCGCGCTGCAGCGGCGCACTGCTCTGGTTGCCCGAGAAACTGATGACGCCTTCGTCGCGCCGAAAATGCGCCGCCCGCTCGCTGCGGTTGAAACGCTTGTCCGCATAGCGCAGCGGCTGCAGGCCCTCGCCGCCCAGGCTGCCCACACTGGTTTGGCTCAGCAGGGGGACAAACATGGCCGTGGACTCCAGACGCAGCTGGTACTCCTTGCCGTCGGTCGTCCACTGCAGGCTGCCTGAGCCATTGCGGGGTTGCCCGTTGTTAACCGCAATGGCGTCGTAGCTGAACTTGCCCGAGGCCGGGAAAGTCAAAGGAGTGTTTGCCACTGCTGCGCCCGCCGCCTCGGCCTGTGTGCTGCTGGCAGATGGGTCGCTGGAGGTAGCACTGGCTGCGGGAGCAGTAGCGGCTGCTGCGGTGGCGGTCACTGTCTGTGAACTGGCATCTGCAGCTGAGGCTGTCTGCACTGGCGGCTCTGGCGGCGCTATTTTTTCTATAGCTGCTCCCGCGATATTTGATTGGTCTGGAGGCTTGTTAGGCTCTATAACTTGGGGGCGTGGGGCAGGTTTGAGAGCCGGTTTGGCAACGCGTGGGGCTGCGGGCCGCGCAGCAGGTGCAGGTGCTGCAGCTGCTGGGCTGGGCGCAGTGCTGTCCACGGCAGGCTCGACGGTACGTGTGCTGAACGCCGTCTTGCTGCCTGCACTGCCAGACAGGCTCCATGCTGTGTCAGCGCCCGAGAGTACCCAGCCGTGGGCCAGCATCACCAGCAGCGCCAGCAAGAGCAGTTTGCGCCAGGGCGGTGTCGTCGTGATCTCTGGGGACATGGGGTGCAATATACCGCGCCACAGCGCCATGCAGAGGCTGCCAGCTTAAGACAGTGCCTGCCCCACCGACAGCTTCGCGCCCAGATCGAGTGATAGCTGCTGGCTGCAGCGCTGCAGTGCGCGGGCCACCACGCCGTTCCACGCGCTGTCAAAGCTGGCCACCGGGCCCAGTGAGACCAGGCCCAGCACCATATGGCCACTGGCGTCAAACACGGGCGCGCAAAACCCGGCAATGCCCGGCAGTAAGGTGTCGCACACACGGCCCAGGCCGTGCTTGCGGGTTTCTTCAAACAGGGCCTGGGCTGCAGCCATTGTGGTGGGTGCGTCGCCGCGCGGGGCTCTGGCCAGGGCCGCCAGCTCGGACTTGAGCATCGGGGCGATGGCCTGCGCGCTGACATGCGCCGCAAAGCAGCGGCCCGTGGCACTGGTGAGCAAGGGCATCACATCGCCCAGCCGCAAATTGACCGTCACGGCCTGGGGCGGCTCCTGCCAGTGCACGATGGTGGGACCGTGGTTGCCCCATACCGCAATGGCCAGGGTATGGCCTATCTGCTGCATCAGGTCGTCCATGCGCGCCCGGGCCAATTGGACGGCGTCCATTCTTTCCAAGGAAGCAAGCCCTAACTTCAGCGCAGCAGGCCCCAGATCGTAACGGGTGTTGTGCTCGTCCTGCACCACCAGGCCCAGCCGCTGGTAGCTCACCAAATAACGGTGCGCTTTGGCCGCGCTCATGCCCGCCGCGGCGCCCAGGTCGCGCAGCATCATCGGGGCGCGGGCTTCGGCCAGTGCGTTCAACAAGGCGAAGCCGACCTCGACAGACTGGATACCGGCTTGGGGTTTGGAGGGCATGGAGGAGGGCAATCGGGGTGGCGTAGAATTACGCAATGGTAAACGAGTTTACCTAAACGTAATTTTGGGATTGCTCTATGGAGGCTTCTTACCTCTCCTCCGCCAGGGCAGCGCCACCGAGAACGGCCCCCGGGCATAACTGAAAAACGCACTACTCACAGGAATTGTATGAAACTTGCCACCCTCAAAGACGGCTCACGCGATGGACAGCTGGTAGTTGTCTCGCGCGATCTGTCCACTGCGCATTATGCAACCGGCATTGCCAGCAAACTTCAGCAGGTGCTGGACGACTGGAATTTTCTCTCGCCCCAGCTGCAGGACCTGTACGAAACCCTGAACTTGGGCAAAGCCCGCCATGCGTTCCCGTTCGATCCCAAGCAGTGCATGGCACCACTGCCACGCGCCTACCAGTGGGCTGACGGCTCGGCCTATATCAACCATGTGGAGCTGGTGCGCCTGGCACGCAACTCTACCGTGCCCGACAACTACTACACCGAGCCGCTGATGTACCAGGGCGGCAGCGACGACTTTATCGGCCCGTGCGATGACGTGATGGTGCCCGACGAGGCCTATGGCATCGACTTTGAAGCCGAGGTCGCAGTGATCACCGGCGACGTGGCGATGACCAGCACGCCCGAGCAGGCGCTGGACGGCATTCGCCTGCTGATGCTGGCCAACGATGTAAGCCTGCGCCACCTGATCCCCGACGAGCTGGCCAAAGGCTTTGGCTTTTTCCAGAGCAAGCCGGCCACCGCCTTCAGCCCCGTGGCCGTCACGCTGGACGAGCTGGGCGGCGCGTGGGACGCCGGCCGCCTGCACCTGACCATCCAGAGCCAGTGGAATGGCCGCACCGTGGGCATGTGTGATGCGGGCAAGGAAATGACCTTCCATTTCGGCCAGCTGATCGCCCACATCTGCAAAACCCGCAACGTGCGCGCAGGCTCCATCGTCGGCAGCGGCACCGTGAGCAATCGCGGCGTGGAAAAAGACGGCAAGAAGGACTGGCCCAAGGGCTACAGCTGCATCGCCGAAAAGCGCGCCATCGAAACCATCCAGGACGGCAAACCGTCCACCGACTACATGAAGTTTGGTGACACCATCCGCATCGAGATGAAGGGCAAGGATGGGCTGAGCGTGTTTGGCGCGATTGATCAGAAGATCGCCGCGCGTTAAAACAAGCGCACATTGCGCAGCAGTTCACACAGATCGCCAGGATTAAGGCGCAGTTGCAACAGCTGCTCCATATTGGGTTGTTTCGTCTAGGAAGCACGACTATACTGAAATATTACTACTTTTGATAAGGTTTGGAGACCGCTACCTATGGCGATCGAACTACTCAGAGCTGCGGCCGTCAAGGCCATCGCTGAATACATGGGCATCGCTGCAGAGTTTGTGGTGGATGACGCCATGGAAGAGGTTGAAAAAAACGCGGCATTCGCACGGGACCCCAAACTCCAGGAGATGTACTTTTTTGTATGTCTGGGCAAACTGCTTCCGCCCGAAGTGCCCTACGCCAAAATCAAAGAAGCGGTCATGAAGGCCACCGGAATAAAGGCCTAGTGCACACCTTTATTTCATCGCATTACAACGCACATTGACCATCCAAGATATTGAGGAGTCCTCTATGAAATCCATCCGTTCCCGACTGATCGCAGGCTTAGGCCTGATCATCGTATTTTTCCTTGCACAGGCTGCCCTGATCTGGTGGGGTGAAGACACTGCGCGACGCGACGTGGTGGACGCCACCCGTAAAAACACCATTGCCTCCTCACAACTGGGTGACCTGGCCGTGCTGGCGCAGCAGATTCGCCGCTACGAAAAAGAATATTTTGTGTATGTAGGCAACCCCGAGCGCCGCGAAGCCTACACCAAGGAATGGAGCGGCACGGCAGACAAGATCGGCAAGCAGCTGGAGACCATGCGCAGCAACCCTGACAAAGCCTTCAACGAGACCGACGTGAGCAAGATCGGCAACTGGGCCAGCGCGTCTGAGTTCTACGCTTCCGAGATGCGCAAGATTTTTGGCACCGTGACAACCCAGGCCAACAAGATCGCCAGTGTAGCGACAGCCGCTACACCCACCGCCCCTGTGCCAGCAGCAGGCGCTGCCAAAGCCGTGCCTGTTGCGTTGGCTCCTGCAGAAGCAGTGGCCATGTTTTCTCCTGTGGAAGTCAACGGCATGATCACTGCAGGCAAAGACCGCTTCTCGGGCGTGCTGATCAAGGGCGTAGCCGAAATGTCCAGTGAAAAAACCAAGCAGACCCTGGCCCTGGCAGAGCGTGCCTCTGACGGCTTCAAGCAGCTGCTTATCGCCGTGCTGTCCACGGTGTTGGTAGGTGTGGTGATCGCGCTGGTGTTGATGTGGACCCTGCCCAAGGCCGTGACCGGACCGCTGGAGCAACTGACGGCGTCTGTGGACAACATCAGCAAAGGCAACCTGGAGACCAGGGTCGATTCGGGCGGCATTGCCGAGTTCCAGGGCTTAGCCAAGGCGCTGGAGCGCATGCGCTTGGGCCAGCAGGCACTGGTAGCGCGCATGCGCCGCTGAGCATGAGCGATGAGGTGATTGCCCGCACCCAGCAATGGCTGGAGCGCGCCGTCATCGGCCTGAACCTGTGCCCCTTTGCCAAGGCCGAGCATGTGCATGGGCGCATCCGCTATGTGGTGAGCCAGGCACAGTCTTCACAAGACTTGCTACAGGATTTAGAGCAGGAGATCGCCTATTTAATCGCGGCAGAGCCTCAAAAGACAGAGACGACTTTGCTGATGGTGCCGCATATGCTGGGCGATTTTCTGGACTACAACGACTTTCTGGCTGATGCGGACGACTGCCTGGAGCGCGCCGACCCTGAAGGCCATCTGCAGATTGCCAGCTTTCACCCGCACTACCAGTTTGCGGGCACCGCCCCAGACGCCATCGACAACTACACCAACCGCGCGCCCTACCCCACGCTGCATCTGCTGCGCGAGGCTAGCGTGGCGCGGGCGGTGGAGAGTTTTCCAGACGCCGCCGATATCTACGAACGCAATATCGCCACCCTGCGCCAGCTGGGCCTGGCAGGATGGAAGACAATGATGGCATGAAAGCCAAGCCACTGCCTGCCTCCGCGCGACGCGCCGCCCCCACCGTCCCCTCGCTGGGCGCAGCGCCCGCAGCGCAGGCCGCCAGTGGCGAAAAATACGATATCCGCCCCGAGCAATCGCTGGAGCTGCTCAAGGCGCTGCACATCCTCACACGCGAAGGCAAGCTCAACCAGGACTCTCGGCGCAAGCTCAAGCAGGTCTATCACCTCTTCAACTTTATTGAGCCGCTGCTGCGCACCACGCTGGCCCAGCACGCAGACATTACCCTGGTAGACCACGGCGCTGGCAAATCCTATCTGGGCTTTATTCTGTACGACCTGTTTTTCAAGCTGCATGCGCTGCAGGGCCGCATCGTGGGGGTGGAAGTGCGTGACGAGCTGGTGCAGCGCAGCGCGCAGCTGGCGCAGCAGTTTGGTTTTGACGGCATGCAGTTTTTAAACCTGTCGGTGGCCGAGGCAGGGCGTGCAGCGCAGTTGCCTGGGCGCATTGACATTGTCACGGCCCTGCATGCCTGCGACACGGCCACTGACGATGCCATTGCCTTTGCGCTGAAGCACCAGGTGCAGCACATGGTGCTGGTACCCTGCTGCCAGGCCGAGCTTGCTGCGGTACTCAAGGCGGGCAAAAGCAAAAGCGTGGTGCACAACCCGCTGGCCGAGCTGTGGCGCCACCCGATCCATACACGCGAGTTTGGCAGCCAGCTGACCAATGTGCTGCGCTGCCTGCAGCTGGAAGCCCATGGCTACCAGGTCACGGTGACCGAACTGGTGGGCTGGGAGCATTCGATGAAAAACGAGCTGATCATCGCCAGCCGCAGCGCGCAGCCAGCGCATGCGCGCAAGAGCGCTGCACGCTTGCAGGAGGTGATGGGCCAACTGGGCTTGAGTGCGATGCGGCCGCGGTTTTTCACACCGCTGATGGATGCCAGCGTGCCCGCTGCACTCTCTACATAAAGTGTTTTACTATAGTTTTAATAGCTGCTCCCGCGATATTCTATTGGCCTGCAGGCTAAAAAGGCATAAAAATGAAGACCATCAACTACCAACACTACGAAACCCTGCACATCACACGCCGCGGTGTGGATGGTGGCGTGCTGGATATCCAGATGCGGGCGCTCAACGGCAAGCTGCCCACCGCTGACCATACCGGCCACTGCGAGCTGGCAGAGATCTGGCGCGATGTGGGCGCGGACGAGTCGGTCAAGGTGGCCGTGCTACGCGGTGAGGGCGCGGGCTTCTCAGGCGGCGGTGACCTGAACCTGGTGAAAGACATGGCCAACGACTTTGCTACCCGCACGCGGGTGTGGAAGGAAGCGCGCGATCTGGTCTACAACGTGATCAACTGCGACAAGCCGATTGTCAGCGCCATGCATGGCCCGGCGGTGGGCGCTGGCCTGGTCGCGGGCCTGCTGGCCGATGTGTCGATTGCGGGCAAGACCGCCCGCATCGTTGATGGCCACACCCGCCTGGGCGTGGCAGCGGGCGACCATGCGGCCATCGTGTGGCCCTTGCTGTGTGGCATGGCCAAGGCCAAATACTATCTGCTGCTGTGCGAGCCCCTGAGCGGTGAAGAAGCTGAGCGCATCGGCCTGGTGTCGCTGTGTGTGGACGATGCGCAGGTCATCGATAAAGCCTATGAGGTCGCCGACAGGCTGGCCGCAGGCTCGCAAAGCGCGATCCGCTGGACCAAATACGCGCTCAACAACTGGCTGCGCCAGGCAGGCCCGACATTTGATACCTCGCTGGCGCTTGAATTCATGGGCTTTGGTGGCCCCGATGTGCACGAAGGCGTGGCCAGCCTGCGTGAGCGCCGCGCGCCCCGCTACTGATCGGCAGGGCCAGCTTGCGGCCATGGCTGCGCCATGCCACGCTATGCAAAAAATAGTAAGCTAGTACCCGAACGAGGCAACAATATGTAGTGTTGCTCTCGTTGTGTGAGAAGCGCTTGCGCTGTGCAGCGCAGACCTTTAAGGTTCAAGTGTGTTTAACTTTATCGCCGTTCTCAAGCGGCCTACACGCCATGAAACCTCATTCCTATTCAACGCATCTTTCGCAGGTGCTGCGCGCGCAGGCATCCCACTGGCCCGAACTGCCCATCTGGTTTTTGAAAGCGCTCAGTCTGCTGTTGCTGGCTGTCGCGATGATGGCCCTGATGGCACTGACAGGCTGCAAGGACGCAGGCAAGGCAGGAGGCGCATCATCGAGTCCGCCGCCACTGTCAGCACCCCCTTCAGCGCCTCCTGCCACCTCTGACGCTCCCGCGGCAGGCACTGGTATGACGCCACCGCCCGCAGCAGGCGCCAGCGCACCCGCAGGCTCAGGCACCAAGCCTTAAACGAGCCCCTTGAAGGCCGCACACCAGCGGCCTTCACTATCGGTTTTATTTTCAACAGCCACCACGTGTGGCGACCCTGAAAGGATTTTTCAATGACAACACCTCCACAACATCGTTCAGTATCTGCTTTTGCGCGACCACTGGCACTTATCGTAACCACTGTGCTATTGGCCGCATTCGTCTCTGCCTGTGGCGAAGCGCCCAAATCTGGCGGCGGCATGTCTGGCGGCGCGACCGCCCCCAGCACAGGCAGTGCACCACCACCGATGGGCAACGCCAGCGCACCCAAGCAATAAACAGAGACTGCCGTGGCCGCAAGGCCGCGGCAGTTCTTCACGGGTTTTTAGAGGGTAAGCACCAACTTTTTAACTATCTGCATGGACTTCCACAAAGACTGTCACAATCCCGGCATACATCCCCTTCGGGATTGGAGAAGTCACCATGCGCCGTTCATTCCTACACCACATCGCGGCATTGTTCTGGGCGTCCAGCATATTGTTGTTGGCCAGCCAGGCCACGGCGCAAGTCACCCCCATCAAGTTTCTCAATGACTGGCGCTGGGAAGGCCCCGCAGCCCCTTTGCTGCTGGCCAACAAAGGCTATTTCCAGAAGGAAAACCTCAGCGTCTCCCTCACCCCCGGCACTGGCTCAGGCGCGACCGTGGCCAAAGTCGCCAGCGGCGAGTTCGACATGGGCTTAGGCGATTTCAGCGCGCTGATTGAATACGCCTCCAAGAACCCCACAGCAGCATCCCCGGTAGCGGTGTACATGCTCTATGAGCGCACGCCTTCGGCTTTGTTCATCCGCAAAGGCTCTGGCGCCAACAAGCCCAGCGAGCTGGCAGGCAAGAAGATGGGAGCGCCAGTATTTGACGGAGGACGCAAGCTGTGGCCCCTGTACTCGACCATGGCCAACACCGGCGAGGTCAAGTGGGAGAACGTCGACGCGGCCAAGCGCGAAGAGTTTTTTGCCAAGGGCCAGCTCGACGGCATTACCGGTTTTTATTTCACCACCATGCTCAACCTGGAGCGCCAGGGCATGTCGGGCAGCGCCTATACGGTGTACCCATTCCACGAGGCAGGCCTGCGTGTGTATGGCAACGCCATCCTGGTCAATGCCAAGTTTCTCAACGAACAGCCCAAGGCCGTGGCAGGCTTTGTGCGCGCCTACCATGCGGCGCTGAAGTCAGCGCTCAAGGACACCCGCGAAGCCGTCAAGACCGTGAAGGAAGCCGACCCCACTGCAGACGAGCAGTTTGAGTGGCGCAGGGCGCGGCTGGCATTCGACACTTTCGTGACGACACCCACCGTGCAAGACAGCGGCCTCGGCGTGATTGACATGAAACGTGTGCAGGGCAATATCGACGCTGTGGTCGGGGCCTTCAAGCTCACCTCCAAACCAAAGGCTGAGGCCATTGCGCGCGCTGACATGGTACCTACAACGAAATAGCGCTGCCAAAGCGTGCTTTCGCTATGGTTTTTAATGGCGATGTGCGGTAAGCTGTGCTCTACAGTAACCCAGCCCACGGAGCAACTATGAGCGACGCAAACCCCTTTGGCAAATTTGTTCCTGGCTTTGATTTTCTGCAAAACCTGGCCAAAGGCGCTGCGGGCAATATCCCCCAGCTGCCCAACCCGGCCAACTGGGTTGCGCCCACCCTGAATGTGGAAGAGCTGGACAAACGCATCACCGAGCTGCAGGCCGTGCAGTTCTGGCTCGACCAAAACGCCAAGGCCCTGTCGGCCACCATCACTGCGCTGGAAGTGCAGAAAATGACCCTGGCCACGCTCAAGGGCATGAATTTCAATATGGGCGATGTAGCCAACGCGTTCAAGCTCAAGGCCGCAGACACCGTAGCCAGCGCGGTGTCCAGCGCCAAAGACCGCGTCAGCGAAACCATGACCGGCAAAAAATCTGCGGCACGCAAAAAGAAATCACCGCCCGCGGCTTCCGCAGGCATCATCGACCCCATGCAGTGGTGGGGCTCGCTCACACAGCAGTTTGGCCAGATCGCCAGCAGCGCCATGAAAGACGCCGCGCAGCAGACGGCGCTGGACACCACCAAAAACATGGCCAAGGCCATGACACAAACCGCCCTCAACACTGCCAAAAGCACAGCAGGCCAGATGGCCAAAACCGCAGGCGCAGCCGCGTCACAGACCATGCAGCGCATGGGCGCATCGCAGGCCAAGCCTGCAGTAAGCGCGGCCCGCAAGTCTGCACGTAAAACTGCCCGCAAAAGCACCGTCAAGGCGCGCAAATAATTTGCTTTGACGGCCCTTCATCGACCGCTGGCCCCCAGCCCCTGCCCGTGAAAAAACTTTTCCCTTTTGGCCACGCCACCCATCCGCAGTGGCGCATGGCCGCGGGCCTGGTGCTGGCGCAAGTGCGCGCGCAGATGGCCCTGCACGACTACGCCCAGCAGCCAACGTTGGCCATTGTCTACATCACCGACCACTACGCCGACCATGCGCAGGACATCCTGGACCATCTGAGTGCCGAGCTGCCCAGCGTGCCTGACTGGACGGGTACCGTGGGCGTGGGCATTGCGTCCAACAATGTGGAATATTTCGACGAGCCTGCTCTGGCCCTGATGCTGTGCGAGCTGCCGGGCAACCAGTACCGCGTGTTCAGCGGGGTAGCGCCGCTGGGCTCGCAGCATGGTTTTTTTGATGCGCATACGGCCCTGGTGCATGCCGATGGCAACACGCCCGATCTGGCAGAGCTGCTGCACGAGCTGGCCGAGCGCACCGATGCGGGCTACCTGTTTGGCGGGCTGGCTGCCAGCCGGCGCACTGCGGTGCAGTTTGCTGTCAGTGGCAATGGCAATGTCAACGGCCAGGGCAAGGCCAGTGGCGTGTTTCAGGGCGGCCTCAGCGGAGTGGCCTTTGGCGAAGGTGTGGCCCTACTGTCGCGCGTCACGCAAGGCTGCGAGCCCTTGACCACACCAACGCACAGCCGCTCGCCCGTGCGCACCATCACCGCGTGTGATGGCAATGTCGTGCTCGCGCTGGATGGCGAGCCAGCCCTGGGCCTGCTGCTGGGCGACCTGGGCGTGAGCCTGGAGCAGCCGCGTGCAGCACTCGACAAGCTTCGCAGCACCCTGGTGGGCCTGACCGATGCAGGGGCTAGCGCCGTAACACCCGTGGGCCACTTTGGCGCGGACACCCGTGTGCGCCACATCATTGGCCTGGACCCTGCGCGTCGCGGCATTGCCGTGGCTGACGTGGTGCAGCAAGGCGCCAGCTTGGTGTTTTGCACCCGCAATGTCGAAGCCGCACGGCGCGACCTGGTGCGCATCTGCGCCGAGATCCGCGAAGAGCTGGAGCCGGCGGAGCTGCCCATCGACGTGGCACTCGATGCCATGGCAGACAGCGCCGACGCTGCGCCACACCCCTCACGCAATATTGCAGGCGCTGTCTATATCAGCTGCGCGGGCCGGGGCGGGCCGCATTTTGGCGCGCCCAGTGCCGAGCTGCAGCTGATCCGCCATGCGCTGGGCGATGTGCCGTTGGTGGGGTTTTTTGCAGGCGGCGAAATCGCCCACCAGCATGTCTATGGCTACACCGGCGTGCTGACCGTCTTTGTCTGCCAGTAGTGGTGCGCAAGACTGCTTTGTACGTTTAATTACACTAGTTACCAACCGTCATAGATAACTGGCACGCGACTTGTAGTGTTCTTGGCAAACACTGCGAGTCACTATGCTTATATTCAGATTTTGCGCTTTCTTTCTGCAGCGGTATGCCCGTTGTGCTGCCGTCAGCCTGGGCGCGCTGCTGCTGTGTAGCCAACTGACGGGCTGCATTACTACCGCTGTGCTCATCGCTGCCCAGTATGCCGACAGCCTGCCGCCCGCCTGCCGCAACTTGTCCAGCGTGGAGCGCGCGATGGCCGCACGCTGCGGTGGTTACAAACCTGGTGAATTAATTGCCAAAGATGTCAATGCGCGCGTTGTGTCAGACTGTCCCCTGACAAATTTTGCTCGCAACCCTGCCCTTTGGCATGGTTTACCCGAACTCCTGGCCAAGGGCGCCAGCCCCGAGCGCTGCGAGGCTGCGCCTTTGCTGGCCATGGCAGAGACCACAGCCTGCCCCGCGTTTACCCAGATGTCTGCCAGCACGCTGGACGCCGTGCGCTGGCTGGCCCAGGCCGATGGGGCCTCCATCAATGGCCCGGTACTCAATATGCTGACCTGCCCCGAAGCCGTGAGCGCAGGCCTGTCCTCAATCGCAGCGCAGTGGGTGGCCCAGGGCCATCTGCAGCCGCAGCAGGCCCGCTTTGCTGTGCTGTCCTATATCCACCCGGTAAGCCTGTCGCAGCCTTGGGTGGCAGACCTGCTGCGCGCGGGCCACCAGCCCCTGCGGGCCGTGCAGACCAGCGCCTTGGGCTTTGAGCAGGCGCTGGCACTGGGCGATACCCGCGCCTTAGCCTGGTGGACCCAGCAAGTGCCATCGCTGGTACACCGCGCGCCGCCCAAGGGGCCTGGCTATGTGCCCTGGCTGCCGCTGGCGCGCAGCATGGCGCCAGGCTTTGCAAGCGACGATGCCGCACGGCTGCGCAGTGCGCAGCTGCTGATCCAGCAGGGGGCCAATCTGAATGCCAGCCTGCCCTACGACCGCGGACAAAGCGTAGGTGACTACGCCCGCGGTGTGCAACCACAGCTATGGCCTCAACTGCAGGCGCTGTGGCAAAGCAGTCCGTCGCAGCGCCAGAGCGTGGCGCTACAGACCCTGCCTGTACTTTTGCAACTAGGCAGCGGCATGGAACGCGTCGATGTCAGGCCGCATTCCGCTGTCAAAACCGCTGTAGAGGAGTAAACCACCACCATCCTTTTTGTTTGATTGTTTCCAAGGTTTATACCGCCGCGGTGCCTGCACTGCAGCGGTATTTTTTTGTCTGTTTTATAGGTGTTTTAGGCCGCCTGGCCAATAGAATGTCGCGGGAACAGCTATTAATTCAGTAGCATCAAGGTAACTCAAGATAGTGCGCAGCCAGTGCGGTGAACGCTTCCAGCTGGGGGTCAATGCCGGTTTCTTCGTGCAGCAGCGTGGCCACTTCGGCGGCCAGGCTGGCTGCCAGCGCGGCGTCCAGAAACAGCAGCCGCGATCTGCGTGCCAGCACGTCTTCCACCGTGCGGGCATACTCGCAGCGCGCGGCAAAGCGCACCATGGCCTCAGTCAATCCGCTGGCCCCTGCACCGCCCAGCTCGCGCCGCGCACCAGGCAGCGCCAGCACCGCTTGCGCCTCGCTGCCATACAGGTGCAGGCCCGGTTGCGCGCTCACGCGGGTGCTGGTGGGCTGCGCGCCCACCAGTGGCAGGTGCACCGTGGCGCCGCCAGCGCGCTGGTCTAGCAGCTGCGCGGCCATGGCCTGGGTCAGCACGTCTTCGGCCATGGCACGGTAGGTGGTCCACTTGCCGCCGGTGACGGTGACCAGGCCCGACTTGCTCACGATGATGGTGTGCTCGCGGCTCAGTGCCTTGGTGTTGCCGCCATCATCGTCTTGCGGTTTAACCAGGGGCCGCAGCCCCACCCAGACCGATTTGACATCGCTGCGCTGTGGCGCGCGGGTGAGGTACTGGGCTGCTTCGCCCAGGATGAACTGGATCTCTTCATTGAAAGGAGTGGGCTCGCGGGCCAGGTCGTGGCGCGGCGTATCAGTGGTGCCCAGGATGACCTTGCCCAGCCAGGGCACGGCAAACAGCACACGGCCGTCCGACGTCTTGGGCACCAGCAGGGCATGGTCGGTGGGGAAAAACTCGCGGTCCACCACCACATGCACGCCCTGACTGGGCGCGACCATGGCTTTGACGGGGCGCTGGATGCTCTGCCCGTCCTGCTGGCGAAACGCGTCCACCCAAACACCCGCTGCGTTGATCACGCAGCGCGCCTTGATGGGGTAGACCGTGCCTGTTTCGGTGTCCTGCACCGACAGGCCCGTGACCTTGCCTGCCTCGTGTGTGAGCTGCGTGGCGGCGCAATAATTCAGCAGCAAAGCGCCACGGTGGGCGGCGGTTTTGGCCAAGGCCAGCGCCAGGCGCGCATCGTCAAACTGGCCGTCCCAGTATTTCACGCCGCCGGTCAGGCCTTCGGGTTTGGCCGTGGGCAGCAGCTTCAGCGTGCTGGCTCGGCTTAAAAATTCAGTAGCGCCCAGGCCGGCCTTGCCTGCCAGCAGGTCGTACATTTTCAGGCCGATGCCATAAAACGGCGCTTGCCACCAGGCATACGAGGGCATGACAAACGGCAGCGGCTGCGCCAGATGGGGTGCATTGGCCAGCAAGGTGGTGCGTTCATGCAAGGCCTCGCGCACGAGGCTGATGTTGCCCTGCGCCAGATAGCGCACGCCGCCGTGCACCAGCTTGGTGGCGCGCGAGGAAGTGCCTTTGGCAAAGTCATGGCTCTCGCACAGCACCACACTGAAGCCGCGGGCCGCAGCGTCCAGTGCCACACCCAGGCCGGTAGCGCCGCCGCCAATGATGGCCACATCATAGGTGCAGGGCTGGGCCAACTGCCGCATCAGAGCAGCGCGGTCGGTAGCGTGAGGGGCAGATACTGGGGACATGAAATAGATCAGACTAGCAAGCGTGATGCCACAGGAAGTGTGTGCATCAGAAAATAAGGGGGGCACATCGGCCCGTCAAACGCCCACAGCGTATGACGGACCGATCTTAACAACGCCAATGCCCCAGGCTTGGCTTTAACGTGCCTTACCGTTTTTCCACGCATCAAGCAGCGTGTCGTAGGCAATGGTTTCGCCCTTGGGTTTCTCGTTGGCCAGCTTCTTCCATGGCGCGCCCTGATCGGTCAGGAATTTATTGGGATCACCCTTGGGGTTCATCTTCGGTGCGCAATTGGCCATGCCTGCACGCTCCAGCCGCGTCATCACTTCGTCCATCTCTTCGGCCAGGTTGTCCATGGCGGCCTGCGGTGTTTTCTCACCCGTCACAGCCACGGCCACGTTCTTCCACCACAGCTGCGCCAGCTTGGGATAGTCAGGCACGTTGGTGCCCGTTGGCGTCCATGCCACACGCGCTGGGCTGCGGTAGAACTCGACCAGACCGCCCAGCTTGGGTGCCATGTCGGTCATGGCCTTGGACTGGATGTCCGACTCGCGGATCGGCGTCAGACCCATGATGGTTTTCTTCAGCGACGTGGTTTTGGCCGTCACAAACTGGGCATACAGCCAGGCCGCAGCCACTTTGTCAGGGTTGTGGTCTTTGAAGAAGGTCCATGAGCCTACGTCCTGGTAGCCGTTTTGCATGCCTTGCTTCCAGTACGGGCCATTGGGGCCGGGGGCCATGCGCCACTTGGGGGTGCCGTCTTCGTTGACGACCGGCAGACCTTTTTTGATCATGTCGGCCGTGAAGGCGGTGTACCAGAAGATCTGCTGCGCAATCTGCCCCTGTGCAGGCACCGGCCCGGCTTCACCAAAGGTCATGCCGATGGCTTCTTTGGGCGAGTACTTCTTCATCCAGTCGATGTACTTGGTCAGTGCATAGACTGCAGCGGGCGAGTTGGTCGCGCCACCGCGAGAGACCGATGCGCCCACCGGGTTGCAGCCGTCAGGCGTGGTGCGGATGCCCCACTCGTCCACCGGCTTGCCGTTGGGAATGCCGATGTCTGCAGTGCCTGCCATGGACAACCAGGCGTCAGTGAAGCGCCAGCCGAGTGACGGGTCTTTCTTGCCGTAGTCCATGTGGCCATAAATCGGCTTGCCGTCGATCTGCTTGACATCGTTGGTAAAGAAAGCCGCGATGTCTTCATAGGCGCTCCAGTTAAGCGGCACACCCAGGTCGTAGCCATACTTTTTCTTGAACTGCTCTTTAAGCTCTGGCTTGGCAAACAGGTCGGCACGGAACCAGTACAGGTTGGCAAACTGCTGGTCGGGCAGCTGGTACATCTTGCCGTCTGGCGCCGTGGTGAAGCTGGTGCCAATAAAGTCCTTGATGTCCAGACCCGGGTTGGTCCATTCCTTGCCAGCACCGGTCATGTAGTCGGTGAGGTTGAGAATCTTGCCATAACGGTAGTGGGTACCAATCAGGTCGGAGTCGCTGATCCAGCCGTCATAGATGGACTGACCCGACTGCATCGAGGTTTGCAGTTTTTCCACCACATCACCTTCCTGGATCAGATCATGCTTGACCTTGATGCCGGTGATCTCCTCGAAAGCCTTGGCCATGACCTTGCTTTCGTATTCGTGGGTGGTGATGGTTTCCGAGACCACGGCAATCTCGTTGACCCCTTTGGCCTTGAGCTTGGCGGCCGCGTCGGCAAACCACTTGAGCTCAGCGGTCTGCTGCTCCTTGCTCAGCGTAGACGGTTGGAATTCATCGTTGATCCACTTGGTGGCAGCGGCCGATCCACCACTACCGGCGGGTGCAGCAGCAGGTGCAGCCGCGGGTGCGGGTGCAGCAGGAGCCGCTGGTTCTTCTTTCTTTCCGCACGCTGCAATGGCCAACACAACGGCTGCAGTCAGCGCGGTATAGCGCAAAGTCTTCATCGTTCATCTCCTCAGATCGCCTCCCCATGGCAGGTGGGTGACCTCGGCCCTGGGGAAGCAATGGGCCGGATTACCTTGGAAACTTGTCAACCTCGTCGCATGATCAGCACCAGCATCAACATCGACAGCACAAAACTGATCCAGATCGACGGCTCGCTGCCCAGCGACAGCCAGGCCATCAGCTTGCCGCTCAGGCCAATAAAGGCCAGGTTGATATAGGCCGCCGTCAGCAGACCAATGAACAGCCGGTCACCGCGCGTGGTCTCCAGCGGCAGAAAGCCCTTGCGCAGCGTGGTGGGCGACTTGCGCTCCCACACGGTCATGACCACCAGCATCAGCACAATGCAGGTGAAGAAAACTGCAACAGGTGTGGTCCAGGCCATCCATCGAAACATGCGGTGCTCCTAATGTGTGGGGTGCTTCATACGCGGCCCATCGCAAAGCCCTTGGCGATGTAGTTGCGCACAAACCAGATCACGATCGCGCCGGGCACAATCGTCAGCACCCCGGCAGCCGCCAGCGTGGCCCAGTCCATGCCCGAGGCCGATACCGTGCGCGTCATGGTGGCCACAATCGGCTTGGCGTTGACACTGGTGAGGGTGCGCGCCAGCAGCAGCTCCACCCAACTGAACATGAAGCAGAAAAACGCAGCCACGCCGACACCAGCCTTAATCAGGGGCAAAAAGATCGTGATGAAAAACCGGGGGAATGAATAGCCGTCGATATAGGCGGTCTCGTCAATCTCGCGCGGAATGCCGCTCATGAAGCCTTCCAGAATCCATACCGCCAGCGGCACGTTAAACAGCAGGTGCGCCAGGGCCACGGCCAGGTGCGTGTCCATCAAGCCCACTGTGGTGTAGAGCTGGAAGAAGGGTAGCAAAAAGACCGCCGGTGGCGTCATGCGGTTGGTCAACAGCCAAAAGAACACATGCTTGTCGCCCAGAAAGCTGTAGCGCGAGAAGGCATACGCTGCAGGCAATGCCACGGTAATAGAGATCACCGTGTTGATGGCCACATAGATCAGGCTGTTGATATAGCCCGAGTACCAAGAGGGATCGGTCAGAATGGTTCGGTAATTGGCCCAGGTGAACTGCTGCGGAAACAACGAGAAGCTGGCCAGAATCTCGCTATTGGTCTTGAACGACATATTGACCATCCAGTAGATGGGCAAGAGTGCAAAGACCAGATAGGCGATCAGGAACAGGCTGCGTTTTTGGAACTTGGGCTTATGCATGACCGCCCTCCTTTTCTGCGGTGCCCACGCGCTGCATCCAGTTGTAGAGGATGAAGCACAGCAGCAGGATGATCAAAAAGTAGATCAGTGAAAATGCCGCTGCAGGCCCTAGGTCAAACTGCCCGACGGCCTTTTGCGTCAAAAACTGCGACAGGAAGGTGGTGGAGTTGCCCGGCCCTCCGCCGGTGAGCACGAATGGCTCGGTATAGATCATGAAGCTGTCCATAAAGCGCAGCAACACCGCGATCATCAGCACGCCGCGCATCTTGGGCAGCTGCACATACCAAAACACCGCCCACTTGCTGGCACCGTCAATGCTTGCGGCCTGGTAGTACGCATCAGGGATCGAGCGCAGGCCCGCATAGCCCAGCAGGGCCACCAGCGGCGTCCAGTGCCACACATCCATCAGCAGCACCGTGGCCCAGGCATGGGCCGCATTGCCGGTGTAGCTGTAGTTGATGCCCAGGCCCTGCAGGGCCGCACCCATCAGGCCAATATCGGCCCGGCCAAAAATCTGCCAGATGGTGCCCACCACGTTCCACGGAATCAGCAGTGACAGGGCCACAATCACCAGCACCACCGAGGCCTTCCAGCCCTGCGCAGGCATGGACAGAGCCAGCAAAATCCCCAAGGGGATTTCCACCGCCAGCACCGCCAGCGAAAACGTCATCTGGCGCAGCAAGGCGCCATGCAGCTCTTCGTCGCGCATCACTTTGGCAAACCATTCAGTGCCCACAAAAATGCGCCGCTCGGGTGAAATGATGTCCTGCACTGAATAGTTCACCACCGTCATCAGCGGCAAAATCGCAGAGAAGGCCACACACAGCAGCACCGGCAAAATCAGAAACCAGGCCTTCTGGTTGATCGGTTTGGTGGTGCTCATGGCACGATCTCCTCGTTGCGGTAGATGCACGAGTGCGCGCCCAGCACCTGCAGCCACACCGTGTTGCCCACCGCATGCTGGGCCGCGTTGGAAGGCAGGCGGGCCTTGACCATCTGGCTTGCTGCGGTGGCGGTCAAAATGACATGCGTTCCAACATCTTGGATCTGCGACACCTTCATGGGCAGCGCGCCGGGGCTCTGCGCTGCAGCGATCTGTACATACTCTGGCCGGATGCCCAGCTTCACGTTGCCATCGGGCATCGAACGGCCTGCGGGCAGGGCCAGCTTGTGCCCGGCCACATGCAGCACGTCCATCACCACCTCGCCGGGCAGAAAGTTCATGCCCGGTGAGCCGATGAAGTGGCCCACAAAGGTATGGCTGGGCCGCTCAAACAGGTCAGCGGCACTGCCCATCTGCACGGCGCGCCCGCGCGTCATCACCACCACCTGCTGCGCAAAGGTCAGCGCCTCGATCTGGTCATGGGTCACATAAATCAGTGTCAGCTTGAGCTCATGGTGGATCTGCTTGAGCTTGCGGCGCAGCTGCCATTTGAGGTGCGGGTCAATCACCGTGAGCGGCTCATCAAACAGCACTGCCGAAACATCGGGGCGCACCAGGCCACGCCCCAGAGATATTTTCTGTTTGGCATCAGCAGCCAAACCTGCTGCGCGCTGGTTGAGCTGGCCACTGAGCTCCAGCATCTCGGCGATTTCGCCGACACGCTGGTTGATCTGTTCTTTGGGCACGTTGCGGTTGCGCAGCGGAAAAGCCAGGTTGTCAAACACCGTCATGGTGTCGTAGATCACCGGGAACTGAAACACCTGGGCGATGTTGCGCTGCTGCGGTGTGGCCTGCGTCATGTCCTTGCCATCAAAGCGCACCGTGCCGCGCGAGGGCGTGACCAGGCCTGACATGATGTTGAGCAGGGTGGTTTTGCCGCAGCCCGAGGGGCCCAGCAGCGCATAGGCGCCGCCATCGTTGAAGGTCATCTTCAACGGTAGCAGGGCATAGTCGCTGTCTTGCTGCGGGTTGCGCCCATAGGCGTGGGCCAGATCGAGTTCGATGCGTGCCATCTAGTAGCCCCCCGCGCGCTGGGGTGCCAGCAGGAGCTGGCCCTGGGCATCAAACAGATAGGCCTGCTCAACCGTGAAGTACAGGGTGATCTGCGCGCCCAGATCAAAATAATGCACACCGGTCAGCTGGGCTACCAGCTCGCCCACCACCGTCTCCACATGCACGAAGGTGTCCGAGCCGGAAATCTCGGCCAGCTCCACCGTGCCGGCCAGGGGCACATCACCGGGCTTGGGCGTCACACCCAGCGCACTGGCGCGCAGGCCCACGGTCAGCTGCTGCGTGGCGCCTGCGGGCAGGCCGACCGACAGCAGTGGCCCACGCTCCAGCTGCACGCCGCCCGGGGCCAGGCTGGCGGCGATCAGGTTCATCGGCGGGTCACTGAAAGCGCGCGCCACACGCAGCGACTGGGGCCGGTGGAACACTTCGGCCGTGGGCCCATATTGCAGCAGCTCGCCAGCGTCCATCACTGCCGTGTAGCCGCCCAGCAGCAAGGCCTCGCCTGGCTCGGTGGTGGCATAGATGACGGTGGAGTCGCCCGCGGCGAACAGCTCGCTGAGCTCCTGGCGCAGCTCTTCGCGCAGCTTGTAGTCCAGATTGACCAGCGGTTCGTCCAGCAGCATCAGGGGCGCGCCCTTGGCCAGGGCGCGGGCCAGCGCCACACGCTGCTGCTGCCCGCCCGACAGTTGGGCAGGGTAGCGGTCCAGAAACATTTCGATATGCAGTTTTTTGGCCAGGGCCTGCACACGCTGTTGAATATTTTTTTCGCCGCGCAGCTTCAAGGGTGAAGCGATGTTGTCGCGCACAGTGAGCGAGGGGTAGTTGATGAACTGCTGGTAGACCATGGCCACATCACGCTGGCGCACGCTCTTGCCCGCCACGTTCTGGCCGTCCACCATCACGCGGCCAGTAGTGGGTGTGTCCAGGCCCGCCATGATGCGCATCAAGCTGGTCTTGCCCGCCTGGGTGGCACCCAGCAAGACCGTAACCGCACCACTGCGCGGGGCCAAGTCCAGGCCATAAAGCCAGGTCTGCGGACCCACTTTTTTGCTCACTGCATCCAGATTAAGCTGCATTCATAAGCCTTTACGACTGTAGTTCTTGGGGTGTATGCCCCACCTCGTCCTGAAACCATTGTTCTTCGTTATGATTCTTTTAATCTTTGGTATTTACCCTTAAGTGTTCGTTTTGTTTCGTTTTGATGCATATTTCCTGTTTTTTACCTTCAAAATAAGAACATGAGCGCAAATCCAAGACAACTGACCTTGCTGCGCGTCGTCCGAGCCGAAGGCTCGGCCACGGTGGAGCACCTGGCCGACAAACTGGGTGTGACCCTGCAAACCGTGCGCCGCGATGTGCAGCGTCTGGCCGATGAGGGCCTGCTCGCACGCTTTCATGGCGGCGTGCGCGTGCCGGGCTCAACGGTAGAGAACATCGCTCACCAGCAGCGTGAAAACCTCAACGCCCTGGGCAAGGCGCGCATTGCGCGCAGCGTGGCGCAGGCCGTGCCCCACGGCTGTTCGCTGGTGCTCAATATCGGCACCACCACCGAAGCCATTGCCAAAGCGCTGCTGCACCACGAGGGGCTGCGCGTGATCACCAACAATCTGAACGTGGCCAGCATCCTGAGCGCCAATGACAAAAGCGAAGTGATTGTGGTGGGCGGCGTAGTGCGCGGGCGTGACAGGGGCATCGTGGGCGAGGCGGCGGTGGATTTCATCCGCCAGTTCAAGGTGGACATTGCGGTGATTGGCATCTCGGGCATTGAGGCCGATGGCACCCTGCGCGACTATGACTACCGCGAGGTCAAGGTGTCGCAAACCATCATCGCCCATGCGCGCGAGGTCTGGCTGGCCGCCGACAGCAGCAAGTTCAACCGCCCGGCAATGGTGGAGGTGGCCAATCTGTCGCAGATCGATCGCCTGTTCACCGACGCTGCGCCGCCCGAGCCCTTCCCTGCGTTGCTGGAGCAGGCGCAGGTGCGCTACGATGTGTCACTGCCGCAAGAGACGGCGTTTTACTGATAAAAATTACCCATGACCTACCTGCTTGCACTTGACCAAGGCACCTCCAGCTCACGCAGCATCGTCTTCAACGCCGCAGGCGAAGTTATCGCGATGGCACAGAAAGAGCTGACGCAAATCTACCCCCAGCCCGGCTGGGTAGAGCATGACCCCCTGGAGATCTGGCGCACCCAGCTGGCCACCGCGCGCGATGCGCTGGCCCAGGCCGGCATCACGGCGGCCCAGGTCAATGCCATCGGCATCACCAACCAGCGCGAAACCACCGTGGTCTGGAACCGCAAGACCGGCTTGCCCATCCACCACGCCATCGTCTGGCAAGACCGGCGGGCCGAGCCTACCTGCGCACAGCTGCGAGAGCGCGGTCTGGCTGATGTGATCCAGCGCAAAACCGGCTTGCTGGTGGACGCTTATTTCTCGAGCACCAAGCTCAAATGGCTGCTGGACAACGTGCCGCTGGCGCGCCAGCAAGCCGCCAACGGCGAGCTGGCCTTTGGCACCGTGGACAGCTGGCTGCTGTGGCAGCTGACCGGCGGCGCCGTGCATGCCACCGATGTGAGCAATGCGTCGCGCACCATGCTGTTTAACGTGCACACCAACCAGTGGGATGCCGAGCTGCTGAGCGCCTTGGACATCCCCGCCAATATGCTGCCTGCGGTCAAGCCATCGAGCGCGCACTTTGGCGAACTGCTGCCAGACCTGCTGGGGCACGCCATCCCGATTGGTGGTGTAGCGGGCGACCAGCAAAGCGCCCTGTTCGGCCAGGCCTGCTTCAAGGCCGGTATGGTAAAAAACACCTATGGCACGGGCTGCTTCATGCTGATGCACACAGGCGGTAAATTCCAGACCTCCACCAACGGCCTGATCACCACCAGCGCCGCGCAGGCCAGCGTACAGCCGGAGTTTGCGATGGAAGGCAGTGTGTTTGTGGGTGGCGCGGTGGTGCAGTGGCTGCGCGATGGCCTGCATGCGATCCAGGGCAGTGGCGAGGTGCAGGCGCTGGCGCAAAGCGTGCCCGACTCGGGCGGCGTGATGATGGTGCCCGCCTTCACGGGCCTGGGCGCGCCCTATTGGAAGCCCGAGGCACGCGGCACGATCACCGGCCTCACGCGCGGCAGCACCGTGGCGCATATCGCCCGCGCCGCGCTGGAGAGCATCGCCTACCAAAGCGCCGCCCTGCTGCTGGCCATGGGCCGCGACGCCGTAGCCGCTGGTGGCGCAGCAGTAGCTGAGCTACGGGTAGACGGCGGAGCCTGCGTGAACGACTTGCTGATGCAGTTCCAGGCAGACCTGCTGGGCATCCCGGTGGTCCGGCCGGCGATTACCGAGACCACGGCTTTGGGCGCAGCATATCTGGCTGGCCTGTCTACCGGGGTGTATAAAAGCACCGATGAATTGTCCCATCTATGGCGCGCCGAGCGCCGCTTTGTACCCACGCTAGACAGGGCACGGGCCAAAGAGCTGATGGAGCGCTGGGAGCATGCGGTGCGGCAAGCCTGCAGTCCCTGAGTGTTTGAGTCTTTGAGTCTTTGAGTCTTTGAGTCTTTGAGTCTTTGAAGATGTCGCTCGACGTGGGTTGGCTGGCGGCAGCTCGGGAACTTGGGCTGCAAAAATCTTACGAAAACACGCGATCACCTTGGTAGCGATCTGGAGTGGGTCCCCGCGCCTTTCTCCAGATTTTTCATCCCAAGCACGCCGAACTACCGCTGAACGGGTATTGTGCCGCGCTGTGGTGCGCAAAGGGGTCACAATTTTCAGCTGTTTAGCCCTCCAGACCAATAGAATTTAGCGGGGGCAGCTATATTTTTAGTAGCATTTCACTCTCAATACACTACCAAACTTTCCTCAGCGCGGGCGCAATTGCGTCACACATCGTCACCCCATTACCATCCCGCACTCTGCCCGCACAACAAGGAGCGAGCTCCTGCCAGCAAGCGGTGATGGAGCGTGGTCGTGATGCAAAAACTGGAGAAAGGCGCGCGGTACAAAAATCGGTAGCGCTACTCACGATGCTCGTGCGTGTTTTCGTAAGTTTTTGACAGCGCGACTTCCTCCATCGCCGCAACGTGACCAAGCCAGAAGCGTGACCCCAAGCCAACGAAGCACAGCATGAAGAGAGTACGCAAACGCTATAAATAATATAGCTGCCCCCGCGATATTCTATTGGCCTGTAGGCCAATAAGGCTTATAAATCAAGCCGGTTTGGTATCAATAAAGCTCTGGCGCAGGGCCAGTTTGTCGTCCAGCTTGGCCAGGTTGGGGTAGTCAGCGCGCCAGCTGATTTGCGGGAAGCGGAAGTCCAGATAGCCCAGCACGCAGCCCACGGCAATGTCGGCCAGGCTGAAATGGATGCCTGCGCAATAGGCTTTTTCGCCCAAGCCCTGGCTGATGGCTTTGAGACTGGTGTGGATTTTGCCCATCTGGCGCTCGATCCAGGCCTGGCTGCGCTGCTCGGTGCTGCGGCCGGGCCAGGTGGCCTCCAGGCGCGCCAGGATGGCGGCGTCCAGCACGCCGTCGGCCAGCGCCTCCCAGGTTTTGACCTCGGCGCGCTCGCGGCCGGTGGACGGAATCAGCTTGCCCACCGGGGACAGGGTGTCGATGTATTCGACGATCACGCGCGAATCGAACAGCGCTTCGCCGCCCTCCATCACCAGACAGGGCACTTTGCCCAGCGGGTTGGCCTGGCTGATGGTGGTGGTGGCCGACCAGACGTCTTCGGCGACAAACTGAAAATCGAGTTTTTTCTCTGCCATCACGATACGCACTTTGCGTGCGTACGGGCTGGTGACTGCGCCGATGAGTTTCATAGGGTCGGTTTCTTTAGATGAATGTGTGTACTTTGGCTGGATTTTAGGCGATGAAGGCTTTGCCTAACCCTATGAAGACGATACATAATGCAGCACATTTAATTACAAAGCAGCTTTACGGGCCAGCCGCAGGCCCAAAATGCCGCCTGTTTCAGGAAAATAGCCCATGCCCTCCCTGCCCAGCCCCCCTGTCTTGGCCCCCCTGCAGCAGGGCAACAGCCCCCTGAGCAGTCCTCAGCCTTTGGGCGGTGTGCAGGACTATCCGCTGGAGTTCAGCGCCACCGGCTCTGAATATTTCAGAATATGGATCGTCAATCTGCTGTTGATTGTGGTGACCTTGGGCATCTACCTGCCCTGGGCCAAAGTGCGCAAGCTCAAATATTTCTATACCAACACCCGCATTGACGGCGATGCGCTGGATTTTCATGCCGAGCCGCGCAAGATGCTGCGCGGCACCGCCATCGTCGGGGTGTTTTTGCTGATGTATTCTTTTGCAGCCGATGTCGCCCCGCTGGCAGGCATCGTAGCTCTTGTGGCGCTGCTGGCCGTCTGGCCGCCGCTGTTTCGCGCGGCGATGAAGTTTCGCCTGGCCAACACCAGCTGGCGCGGCATGCGCTTTCGCTTTGTGGACACGGGGCTGCGTGAGCCCTATCTGTGCCTGGTGCCTGCGCTGGCGATGCTGCTGCTGCCGGGCGCCCTGCTGGGCTTTGGCGGTGACGACGAGGGCAGCCAAAACGCCGCGGTGGCGGACGCGGTGACCAGCCTGATCGGTGTGATCGTGCTGCTTTGGCTAGTGTTGCTGCCGTATTTTTTCTGGCGCATCAAGCGCTACCAGCACAACCACTATGCCTGGGGGCCTTTGCAGACCGAATACCGCAGTGGCGTGCTGGACACCTACAAGGTCGTGGGCGTCACCGTGCTGGTGGCCCTGGGCATCATGGTCGTGTTTGCCGTGGCGGCGGCGGCGCTGTTGCCCACCCTGTTTATCGGGGGCCTCAAGGGGCTGGGCATGGGCGTGCTGCTGGGCTTGATACCGCTGCTGGTGGCATTTGTCATCACCATCAATATTGCGCCCAAGGCTTTTTTCATGGCGCGCATGCAAAACCTGCTGTGGTCGCGCACAGGCAACCGCTACTTTCGCTTTAAAAGCGGGCTGCGCGCGCGCAGCTTTATGGCGCTGCAGTTTAAAAACTACGCACTGATCCTGATCACGCTGGGGCTGTACTGGCCGTTTGCTGTTGTGGCCACACACCGCATGCAGATCGAGGCCATGACGCTCAAATCCCGTGTTGACCTGCAGAGCCTGACCGACGCGGCCCGCAAGCGCGAAACCGACGCAGCGGGCGATATGGCCGCTGACCTGTTTGGCCTGGATATCGGAATGTAGGGGCATGACCGGACCTGCTGCACCCACCATGCTTGCGCTGCGCTACTTTGACGGGCGCAGCAGCCAGTCACGCGATGTGCTGCTGTCCGTCACGCAGGGCACTGTGCGACTGACGCAGCCCCACGATGGTGCGGTGCTACGCGAATGCGCGCTGCAGGGCATGCGCTGGCCCGAGCGCACCGCGCGCGGCGCGCGCATGGTGGAGCTGCCCGATGGCGGCCAGCTGCATGCCGACGATATTGCTGCCTATGACGCCTGGGCTGCAGCCTGGCTGCCGCACAGCGAGAGCTGGGTGGTGCGCGCGCAGCAAAGCTGGCGCGGCGTGCTGGTGGCGCTGGCGCTGCTGGTGGGCGTGCTGACGGTGGCTTACCAATGGGGCCTGCCAATCGTTGCGCGGGGGGTGGCATCGCTGGTGCCGCTGTCGGTAGACGAGGCCTTGGGGCGCAATGCGCTGGCTCAGATTGACGGCAGCTGGATGAAGCCGAGCAAGCTGCCCGCCGACACCCAGGCCCGGCTGCGCGCACGCTTTGACCAGGCCATGCAGGCGGCCTACCCACAGCGGCTGCCCAGCTACAAGCTGGAGTTTCGCCAGTCCACCATCGGCCCCAACGCTTTTGCCCTGCCCGGCGGCACGATGGTGATGACCGATGAGCTGGTCAAGCTGGTGAACGACGATGATGTTGTGATGGGTGTGCTGGGCCATGAGATAGGCCACGTCACCTTGCGCCACGGCATGCGCCAGCTGGTGCAACTGGGCGTGCTGCAAGGGGTGATGTCGATTGCCTTTGGAGACTATGGCAGCCTGATCACCACCGCGCCACTGCTGCTGGGCGCTGCAGCCTACAGCCGCGAGGCCGAGCGCGAGGCCGACGAACACTCGATCCGTTTCATGCAGGCCAGCAGCATCTCGCCGCTGGTGATGGTGAAGTTTTTCCAGACCATGCAGGCGGAGCAGAAAACCAAGAGCAAATCTACGCCGCTGGGCATTTCGATCATTTCCACCCATCCGGCTGACGAAGAGCGCATCAGTAAATTCCGCGCGGCCGCAGGCGCTGCCAACTGATATTCGCCGACCTGTGCTGTGCGTTGGTGCGCAGTCGGCGCGCGCTCTGATCGCGCCATGCCCAAGGGATGCGAAAATACAGCCATGAGCTTACCGACCTACCATATTGCCCCCTCCATCCTGTCCGCTGACTTTGCCCGCCTGGGCGATGAAGTCAAAAACGTCATTGCCGCTGGCGCAGACTGGGTGCACTTTGATGTGATGGACAACCATTACGTGCCCAACCTGACCTTCGGCCCCATGATCTGCCAGGCCATCAAGCCGCATGCCAAAAAGCCCGATGGCACGCCTGTACCGATGGACGTGCATCTGATGGTGCAACCAGTGGATGCGGTGGCCGCTGCGTTTGCCGAGGCGGGCGCTGACTACATCAGCTTTCACCCCGATGCCAGCGGCCATGTGCACCGAAGCATCCAGGCCATCCGCAGCAAGGGCTGCAAACCCGGCCTAGTGTTCAACCCCGCCGCACCGCTGGACGTGCTGGACTGGGTGATCGATGATATCAATTTGATCCTCATCATGAGTGTGAACCCCGGCTTTGGCGGCCAGAGCTTCATCGACAGCGCGCTGCGCAAGATCGAGGCCGTGCGCCAGCGCATCACCGCCTGCGGCAAGGACATCCGCCTGGAGGTGGACGGCGGCATCAAGCCCGACAACATCCGCCGCGTGGCGGACGCCGGGGCCGATGCCTTTGTGGCGGGCAGCGCGATTTTTGGCAAGCCTGATTACAAAGCTGTGATTCAGCAGATGCGCGCTGCGCTGGCCTGACGTGGCCATGAAACTGCTGTGAAACTACCTGCAGGCCTGCAAGCGGCCATTGTCGATTTGGACGGCACCATGGTGGACACCCTGGGCGACTTTGAAGTGGCCCTGGGCCGCATGCTCGCTGACTTTGGCCTGCCTGCGGTGGAGCGCAGCTTCATTGAGCGCACAATTGGCAAAGGCAGCGAACATCTGATCCGCAGCACTCTGGTTTATATACAAAATCAGGCTGCAGCCCAACAGAATATCGCGGGAACAGCTATTAAAAACATAGCGTCTACCGTCTCTCTGGAGGTGGCGTATGCCAGCTACCAGCGGCATTACCTTGCCATCAACGGGCAGGCCAGCGCCGTCTATGCAGGCGTGCACGAAGGCCTGCAGGCCCTGCGCCGTGCGGGCCTGAAGCTGGCCTGCCTGACCAACAAACCCACCGCCTTTGCACTGCCCTTGCTACAGGCCAAGGGGCTGGACGGCTACTTCAGCCATGTCTTTGGTGGCGATGCGTTCGAGCGCAAAAAGCCCGACCCGCTGCCCTTACTCAAAACCTGTGAGGCGCTAGGCACCTTGCCGCAGCACACCTTGATGATTGGCGACAGCAGCAACGACGCCCAGGCCGCGCATGCAGCCCTCTGCCCGGTGGTGCTGGTGACCTATGGCTACAACCACGGGCAGGACATTCGTCAGACCCCCGCGCTAGGCTATGTAGACTCGCTCAGTGACCTGCTGCTGCAAGCCTGAAGCACGACAGGTGCCTTACTTGATGCCCAGCAGCGAGTCTTTGAGCTTCCAGTCGGCAGGCGATTTGCCTAGCCAGATGTTGAGCATCAGCTTGAAAAATGCCGGGTCTTTGAAAATATCGCCAGCAGGCTTGCCTTTGATACTGATCTGAATGCCCGAGGCTTTCACAAAGTCCACCACCAAGACATCCCCTGGCTTGAGCACTTTATGTTCGCTGAAAAGCTGGCTCATGCGCAAGATGTCGCTCAGTGAGCGGGTGGTATCGGCGCGCGTGTTGTTGTCTTCAATGCCCCGTGTGAACAGGCGGCCCAGCTCACTCGCATCGATCTCGCGCAGCATGGTCAGGGTAAAGCGTTTGTTGCCGGGTTGAGCCCACACTTCTTCTGGGGTGCCCGCTTTTTTGCTGGTGTACAAGCCCATGGTGTAGACTTTGAAAATGGCTTTGTAACGGATGCCTGCACCATTGAGCTGCAGCTTTTCGCCTGCAATGTCTATGGCTTCCTCATACTTCACACCACTCAGTTCAAGGGCATGGGCACTTGGCAAAACTGCTGCCGCGCACAAGGCAAAAGCTATCGCCATAATCTGGCGGCTTGAAATATAAAACATGAAGAGTCTCGTAGAAGTTGTTATATTTCAATTGTGCACCAATTGCGTGCGTGAGATTTCGCACACATGCCCTGCTTACCCAAATGATGGCTCGCATCCATACCGCCTGAGTACGGCCGAAACCGCCGCACAAGCTACGACATAGTCAGCAAATTGGTTTGATCGATGTGGTGTTCGCGGTGGCACCACCGAGCAGTGCGCCGCACAGAGGCCGCGCACGCAGCGCTCAGGCTGGTGTGGCCCTAAGCTAGGGCACGTTCAAGCCGCTCAGGGCGCTTTGCCCAGCAGAGCGTCTTTGAGTTTCCAGTCAGCGGGGTTTTGCCCCAGCCAGATGCGCGCCAGCGCGTTGAAAAACTCGGGCTCCTTGAAGGGCTCGCCATAAGGCTTGCCTTTGATACTGATCACGGTGCCGGTGCCTGGCAGCCAGTCGATGGTGAACACATCGCCGGTTTTGAGGTTTTTGTAGTCGCTGAACATCTGGCTCATACGCAAGATGGCTGGAACGATCTTGGAGAACTCTTTTTTGTCCATGTTGTCCTCCACCCCGCGCGAGAACAGTTTGCCCAGCTCGCTGGCGTCGATATCGCGCAGCATGGTCACCAGCATGCGCTTGTTGCCCGGTGCGGCCAGCACTTCTTCGGTGGTGCCAGCCTTTTTGCCGATATACAGGCCTGCGGTATAGACCTTGAACACCGCCTTGTAGCGGGTGCCCGCGCCGTTGAGCTGCAGCTTCTGGCCGCCAATGGTCTGCTCTGCATCGTATTTCACCCCGGAGACGGTGGTGTCTGCCCAGGCGGCGGTGCTGCATAACGCAGCGATGGCCAACATGCAGCTGGCGAAGAATTTGGCTTGGCGCGTCATATTGCACACTCCTGAAAAAGCACGACCGTTCAAATTGAGAACGTAAGTATCGGTATAAACCGAGTGATCGTGATTGGGGTTTGTACGATTTCCAACGTATTTAGAGAGCTGCGTCTTCGCTGTGGCAGATCAAAGACGCCGAAAAACAACATCACAAAGCGCCCAGCGCGCTCTGCTACACTCATGCCATGTCTCTAAACACATCCATCGCCACCGACAGCGCCCGCGCGCGGGGAGCATGGCTTTGGCGTACGCCAAGCATCTAGCTGGCTATCTTGCGGCGCCATGCCGCACCCGCGCTGCGCACTGGCTGCACAGCACTTTGTTTAGAACCCCGCCCTGGTCTTTCCTCACCCACCACGGGCCGCCCACTGGGAGGCACTGCCATGATCACCGAACTCGAATTCAAAAGCCTGCAAGCGCAGGGCTTTAACCGCATACCCTTGGTCGCCGAAGCCTTCGCCGACCTGGAAACCCCCCTGTCGCTTTACCTCAAGCTGGCGCACAGCAAAAACCAGGGGCAATACTCCTTTTTGCTCGAATCTGTCGTCGGCGGCGAGCGCTTTGGCCGCTACAGCTTTATCGGCTTGCCCGCGCGCACGGTGTTGCGTGCCAGCGGCTTTGGCGCTGCGGCCAAAACCGAAGTCCACACCGATGGCACCTTGGTCGAAACCCTCAGCGGCAACCCGCTGGATGCGATTGCTGCTTTTCAGGCGCGCTTCAAAGTAGCACTGCGGCCTGGCCTGCCCAGGTTTTGCGGTGGCTTGGCGGGCTATTTTGGCTACGACACGGTGCGCTACATCGAGAAAAAACTCGAAGCCTCCTGCCCACCCGACACCCTGGGCTGCCCGGACATCATGCTGGTGCTGTGCGAAGAGCTGGCGGTGATCGACAACCTCTCGGGCAAGCTCTACCTCATCGTCTATGCCGACCCAGCCCGGCCCGAAGCCTATTCGCAGGCCAAGAAGCGTCTGCGCGAGCTCAAGGACCAGCTGCGCTACAGCGTGACTGCGCCCGTGGTCAAGCAGTCGCAGGACTATCCAGTGGAGCGGGAGTTTGCCAAAGCCGATTACCTCAAGGCCGCCGAGCACGCCAAGGAGCTGATTGCGGGCGGCGACTTCATGCAGGTGCAGGTAGGCCAGCGCCTGAAAAAGCGCTACACCGAGTCGCCGCTGTCGCTGTACCGCGCGCTGCGCTCGCTGAACCCATCGCCCTATATGTATTACTACCATATGGGTGACTTTCATATCGTCGGTGCGTCACCAGAAATTTTGGTGCGACAGGAGACTGTGCCTGCTCTCGCTCCTGCTGCGCAAGGCGCGTCACTGGGCAGCAGCGAAGCCCAGCAAAAAATCACCATCCGACCCCTGGCCGGCACGCGCCCGCGCGCGGCATCTCCCGAGGCCGACAAAGCGGTGGAGCGCGAGCTGCTGGCCGATCCTAAAGAGCGCGCCGAACACGTCATGCTGATCGACCTGGCGCGCAACGACATTGGCCGCATCGCCCAGATCGGCAGCGTCAAGGTGACCGAGGCGTTTGTGGTGGAGCGCTACAGCCATGTGATGCATATCGTGAGCAACGTCGAAGGCCTGCTGCTGGACGGCATGACCAGCATGGACGTGCTCAAAGCCACCTTCCCCGCAGGCACCCTGACCGGCGCACCCAAAGTGCACGCCATGGAAATCATCGACCAGCTCGAGCCCACCAAGCGCGGCATCTATGGCGGCGCCTGCGGCTATCTGAGCTTTGCAGGCGACATGGACGTAGCGATCGCCATCCGCACAGGCATCATCAAGGACGGCACCCTGTATGTACAGGCCGCAGCCGGCATCGTGGCCGACTCGGTGCCCGAAATGGAATGGCAGGAAACCGAAGCCAAAGCCCGCGCCCTGCTGCGCGCGGCTGAGCTGGTGGAGGAGGGGTTGGAATGAATATGAATACCGAACTTCCGGACGCGAAGGACGCGAAGGATTCGCGAAGGACGCAAAAGAACAGCCAAAGTTTTGATGATGACTTTTCACATGAAATTATTGGCGCATTGGTGGAGGTACAGCGCGTTTTGGGCGTGGGGCTGCTTGAGAGTGCCTATGCCGCAGCATTGGCCATAGAGCTGAAAGAGCGAGAACTGTACTTTGAACGCGAGGTGGCTATTCAAGCGAGCTACAAAGGCTACAGCCTGGGTGCCGTCTACAAAGCCGATTTTATTGTTGAGCGATCCGTGATAGTTGAACTCAAAGCGATTGATGTCGTAGCTGATGTTCATCGCGCGCAGTTGTTGTCCTACCTTCGTTTGTCCGGTTTAAAGCTGGGTTTGCTGGTTAACTTTCATGCTTTCCCCGTAGTCAAAGGCATTCACAGAATGGTCAACAAACTATGAAAACTACACTTCATAACTTTGGCTGTTCTTTATCTTCCTTTTGCGTCCTTCGCGAATCCTTCGCGCCCTTCGCGTCCGGAAGTCCGCTTTCGACTTCAGCCCAATCAAGGAGCCAGATATGAAACTCTTGATGATCGACAACTACGACAGCTTCACCTACAACATCGTCCAATACTTCGGCGAGCTGGGTGCACATGTCACCACCTTGCGTAATGACGAGGTGACCGTTGAGCAACTGGATCAACAGTTCAAAGCAGGCAAATTTGACAGGCTGTGCGTTTCCCCCGGCCCCTGTTCGCCCAACGAGGCGGGCATCAGTGTGGCGGCGATTCGGCACTTTGCGGGCAAGCTGCCAATTCTTGGCGTGTGCCTGGGCCACCAGGCCATTGGCACGGCGTTTGGGGGCAAGATTATCAGAGCGCAGGAGCTGATGCACGGCAAGACCAGCGTGATTACCACCACGCAGGAAGGTGTGTTCAAGGACCTGCCAGCCCAATTTACCGTGAACCGCTACCATTCCCTGGCGATTGAGCGTGCCAGCTGCCCCAAGGAGCTGGTGGTCACCGCGCATACCGATGATGGCGAGATCATGGGTGTGCGCCACAGCGGCTACGCGCATGCGGTGCGCATCGAGGGCGTGCAGTTTCACCCCGAGAGCATCCTGACCGAGCATGGCCATGCGATGCTGAAGAATTTTCTGCATTGAGGTTTTGGATATTCAATCACCTGACGAGTAATACACACCATGGATTTAGGCATTCAAAACCTTTGGCTCTTTGTGCTCGCAGGCTGGGCGCTCAATCTCACGCCTGGCCCGGATGTGCTGTACATGGTGACGCATTCGCTTAAAAGTGGCTGGCGCGCAGGCGCGGTGGCGGCTGCGGGTATCACCGCGGGCTGCTTTGTGCATGTGGCTGCTGCCACAGTAGGCCTGAGCGCGCTGGTCAGTGCTTCGGCCACGGCATTCAGCGTGCTCAAGTGGGTGGGCGCGGCGTATCTGGTGTATGTGGGCTGGCATATGCTGACTTCCAAAGCCGACCCTTCTGCTACACAATTTATAGCTGCTCCCGCGACATTCCAGGGCTCTGCAGCCGAGTTTTCCTATAAAAAAGTGTTTCTGCGGGGTTTTTGGACGAATGTGCTGAACCCGAAGGTGGCGCTGTTCTTTCTGGCCTTTTTGCCGCAGTTCATCAGCCCCCACTCTGCCCATCCGAGCTGGGCGTTTCTGTTTCTCGGTGTGCTGTTCAATGTCAATGCGATTCCCATTAACCTGGGCTATGTCACACTGGCGGCATGGCTGAGCCAGCGCACCGCCATAGTCCAGCGCGGCATGCACTGGCTGGAGCGGGCCGCGGGCGCGCTGTTTATCGGTTTTGGCATCAAGCTGGCGCTCAGCGAGACGGCACGTTAAACCCACTTACTTTCAAGGAAGTCTATGCAAACCATTGATCTGCGCAGCGACACTGTCACCCGCCCTACGCCCGGCATGCGCGAGGCGATGATGACGGCGCCCGTGGGCGATGATGTGTTTGGCGACGACCCTACGGTCAACGCGCTGCAGGACAAGATTGCATCCATGCTGGGCTTTGAAGCGGCGCTGTTTGTGCCCACGGGCACGCAAAGCAATCTGTGCGGCATCCTGGCGCACTGCCAGCGCGGCGACGAATACATCGTCGGTCAGATGGCGCACACCTACCGCTGGGAAGGTGGTGGCGCGGCCGTGCTGGGCAGCGTGCAGCCTCAGCCATTGGCGCATGCAGCAGATGGCTCGCTGCCGCTGGCCGACATTGAGGCAGCGATCAAACCCGATGACGCGCACTTTGCCAAAACCCGTTTGCTGGCGCTGGAAAACACCATTGGTGGCAAGCTGCTGCCTTTTGACTATGTGCAAGCTGCGACGAAGCTTGCCAAGAGCAAAGGCCTGGCTACGCATTTGGACGGCGCGCGCTTGTTCAACGCGGCCGTGGCACAGGCCGGGCAAGATAAGGCGCAAGCAGCGCCAGCTGACGGTGCGTTGCGCGAGGCGCATCGCATAGCCCAGTGCTTCGACTCTGTGAGCGTGTGCTTCAGCAAAGGCCTGGGGGCTCCCGTGGGCTCGGCCCTGTGCGGCAGCAAAGACCTCCTTGCCAAAGCCCATCGCCTGCGCAAAATGACAGGCGGTGGCATGCGCCAGGCGGGCTTTCTGGCGGCCGCAGCGCTGTATGCGCTGGACCACCATGTAGCACGCCTGGCCGACGACCATGCGCTTGCTAAGCGATTGGCTGCAGCGTTTGAAAAAATCGACGGCGCTAGCGTAGACCCGGTGCACAGCAATATCGTGTTTGTCGATTTGAACGGCCCCGCCAAGGCTAAAGCCGCTGGCTTGCTGGCACACCTTAAGCAACACGGCATTTTGGCCACGGGCCTGTACCGCATGCGCTTTGTCACGCATCTGGATGTAGACGCGGCTGCGGTAGACCGGGCTATTGAGGTGATTGAGCGCTACTTTAAAAGCTAGCGTCCTAGGCAATGTCCTTGCGCTTATCCCGCGCATGGCGAAACTTGGACAGCGCCTTGTAGATTGCCACGCGCGCGCGGTTGATACCGCCCAGTGGCGCGTGCTGCGGCCAGGCATGGCCCGGAGAAAACGACAGCACTTCACTGAGGGCCTCGCGCTGCGCATCACCGAGAAACTGCTGTTTGTCAAAACGCAGGCTGGCCACTTTGACAAACGGCGAGCTCTCTTCATTCCAGCGCACTGCCGCATTTTCAATCGGCATATCGCCCTGGCGCAGTTGCACGCAGAAGTCAAAACTGGCGGGGTGCTGCGCCAGGTGCTCTTGCATGGCGATGCTCAGGTAGTTCTCGCCCCGCTCCGTGGGCGCGGGGCTCTGGTAGGCCGAGGTGGGCCGCAGCGCATATTTCACCACCGCGTCCGTGCCCCAGAGGTAGGGCGTGGTGCTCCAGTAGCAGATGTCCAGCGGCGAGTTTGGGGTGCTGCGGCCCTGCTTAAGCGCCTTGAGTGCGCCCGCGTGGCCTGTGAACAGCATTTTGGCAACCAGCATCCACGGCGAGCGCTCGATGGTGTAGTAGACCGCATCACGAAACAGCTTGATGGTGCCCAGCGGCATGGTGGGGTGGCTCATCAACACAAAATCCTGGCTGATCGGCACTTCACCGTCCTTGCCGTCGCTGCCCGTGCCCATCAGCTTGAGGGCAAAACCGCGAAAGTCTGGCACGCCGTCGGGCTGTGGCGTGCCGCTGGCGTTGGACACGCGCGCCCAGCAGGGGTAGCTGACCGGCTGTTTGAAAATGCCCACCCGCAACGCCTCGGGCAAGCCTGGCTCGACACTGAAAGTACCGCGCAGCACGCCCAAGGCTTTGGGGTGCGCGTCACGCAGGGTCGCGCCTTTGGCATAGTCGCGCTCCATTTTCAGACGCAGAATGCGGCTCATTTCAGAAATCAGCGCGGCTTCGTTGGGTTCAAGGGTTTCTAAAGGGTGGGGCATACATCCAAGTCACAGGCAGCACCATGCCGCAGCTTATCGCTCTATCCACAAAACGAATGAGGGTGCTTGGCTTGTCAACCCACTGTCACAGCGATGGCAGCACCGATAATGGCCCCATGAACTCCAACACCCGCTTCGACCAGCTGCCCCTGCCACCTGAGACGGTAGCCAACCTCACGCAGCTGGGCTACACCGCCATGACGCCGATCCAGGCGGCCAGTCTGCCGCCCGCGCTGGCTGGCAAGGACATCATTGCCCAGGCCAAAACCGGCAGCGGCAAAACCGCTGCGTTTGCACTGGCCCTGCTGGCCAACCTGAACGCCCGGCGCTTTGCGGTGCAGGCGCTGGTGCTGTGCCCCACGCGCGAGCTGGCCGACCAGGTGGCCACCGAGGTGCGCCGCCTGGCGCGCGCCACCGCCAACACCAAGGTGGTCACCCTGTGCGGCGGTGTGCCCCTGCGCGGGCAGACCGCTAGCCTAGAGCAGGGCGCGCACATCGTGGTGGGCACGCCGGGCCGCGTGATGGACCACCTGGAGCGCGGCAGCTTGGATATCAGCGCGCTCAACACCCTGGTGCTGGACGAGGCAGACCGCATGCTGGACATGGGCTTTTTTGACGACATCGTGGTGGTGGCCAAAAAATGCCCCAAAGAGCGCCAGACCCTGCTGTTCAGCGCCACCTATCCCGAGGGCATCGCCAAGCTCAGCCAGCAGTTCATGCGCGAGCCGCTGACGGTCAAGGTGGAGCTGCAGCACGCGGGCAGCCAGATTGCGCAGCGCTGGTATGAGGTCAAGGACAGCGAGCGCCTGCATGCAGTGGGCCAGCTGCTGGCGCACTTTCGCCCCGAGAGCACGCTGGCCTTTTGCAACACCAAACAGCAATGCCGCGACCTGCTGGCCGTGCTGCAGGCCCAGGGCTACCAGGCCCTGGCGCTGTATGGCGAGCTTGAGCAGCGCGAGCGCGACCAGGTGCTGGTGCAGTTTGCCAACCGCAGCATCAGCGTGCTGGTAGCCACCGACGTGGCCGCGCGCGGCCTGGACATTGCCAACCTCAACGCCGTGATCAATGTCGACGTCACCCCCGATGCCGAAGTCCACATCCACCGCATCGGCCGCACTGGCCGCGCAGGCGAGGAGGGTCTGGCCCTCAGCCTGGCCAGCATGAACGAGATGGGCTATGTCGGCAAGATCGAGCAGATGCAAAACACCGAATCCGTATGGCACAAGCTGGCCGATCTCAGCCCTGCCAGCAAAGCCCCCCTGGTGCCTCCCATGGCCACCCTGCACATCCAGGGCGGCCGCAAAGAAAAAATCCGGCCAGGCGATGTGCTGGGCGCTCTAACTGCCAACTTGGGCTACAGCCGCGAGCAAGTCGGCAAGATCACGGTCAACGAGTTTTCCACCTACGTCGCCGTAGCGCGCAGCATTGGGCAGGAAGTGGCGAATCGGCTGAACGCCACGCAGATCAAGGGCAAGGGTGTGAAGGTGCGGGTGCTGTGATACCGTGCAAGGTTATCCGCATTTAAACCAATCAATCGGCCTGCAAGTCAATAGAATGTCGCGGGAGCAGCTATTAAATTCATAGCTATTTGATTTTCAATCCGATCAATTTTGGATCATCAGGCGGATACTTCAAACCCAGCGATTTGAGTTTGTCGCGCACCAGGGTGGCAATCATCAGGTTGCGATGGGTCTTGGAATCTGCGGGCACGATGGTCCAGGGGGCATGGGCTGTGCTGGTGGCGCCCAGCAGGGCTTCGTAGGCTTTCTGGTAGGCGGCCCACTGCTTGCGCACCTCAATGTCGCCCAGGCTGAACTTCCAGCGTTTGGTGGGATCGTCAATGCGCTCCTGCAGACGCTGGCCCTGCTCTTTGAAGCTGATGTGCAGCATGAACTTCATCACCACGGTGCCGGTCTCTGTGAGCATGCGTTCGAGGTCGTTGATGTGGGCAAAGCGCTGGCGGGTCTGTTCGGGGCTGATCCAGCCGTTGACCACCGGCACCAGCACATCTTCGTAGTGGCTGCGGTTAAAGATCATCACTTCGCCCGCGGCCGGGGCCTGCTGGTGGATGCGCCAAAGGTAGTCGTGGGCGCGCTCGGTCTCGGTGGGCGCTTTCCAGCCCAAGGCGTGCACACCTAGCGCGCTGGTGCGGCCGAACACGCCGCGGATGGTGCCGTCTTTGCCCGAGGTGTCGGTGCCTTGCAGTATCACCAGCAGCTTGAAGCGGCGGTCGGCATACAGCATGTCCTGCAGGCCATCCAGTTCAATAGCCAAAGCATCTACGGTTGCCTTGTCTTTGGCCTTGTCGCCGCTGGAGTAGGGCTTGGCCGATGGATCGCACTTTTCCAGGGAAAAAGCCTTGGCCTTGCCATTAGCAGGCGGCTGCCAGGCCGAGAGCAGGGCGTTGCGGGGATTGCTTTTTGCGGGCATGCACTTGGACTCCACAGGTTCGCTGACACAGCGCAGCAGGCCCAATGTACACCCCAATGGTGGCACAGCGCAAGCCGTGGCTTGCTGCGCCATGGCACATTTTGCGCTCAGGCCTTTTTGTACGTGCGCACCACCTGGCGCTGCTCGCCCAGGCCTTCGATGCCCAGGGTCATCACATCGCCTTTTTTCAAGAAGCGCGGGGGCTTCATGCCCATGCCGACGCCGGGCGGTGTGCCGGTGGTAATCACATCGCCGGGCATCAGGGTCATGAACTGGCTGACATAGCTGACGATTTTGGCAACACCGAAGATCATGGTTTTGGTATTGCCGGTCTGCACACGCTGGCCATTGAGGTCCAGCCACATGCCCAGCTTCTGCACGTTCGGCACATCTTCCTTGGTGACTAGCCAGGGGCCGATGGGGCCGAAGGTGTCGCAGCCCTTGCCTTTGTCCCACTGCGGGCCGCGCTCGAGCTGGTATTCACGCTCGCTCACATCATTGACCAGCGCGTAGCCTGCTACGAAATTCAAGGCGTCTTTTTGGCTGACATACTGGGCCTTGGTGCCGATCACGATGCCCAGCTCCACTTCCCAGTCGCTTTTGACCGAGTTTTTGGGCAGCATCACCTCATCGTTGGGGCCCTGGATGCAGGTGGTGGCTTTCATGAACACGATGGGTTCTTTGGGAATCGGCATGCCTGCCTCGGCGGCATGGTCAGAGTAGTTCAGGCCGATGGCGATGAATTTACCTACCTGGGCTACTGGGCAGCCCATGCGGGGCTTGCCTTTGACTGCGGGCAGCTTGTCGGTTTTGATTTTGGCCAGCTTCTTCAGCGCGGCTTCGCTTAATTGCGCTGCGCCAATATCAGGCACCACGCTGCTCAGGTCACGCAGTACGCCTTGTGCATCAATGAGGCCAGGTTTTTCTTTGCCAGGGTTGCCGTAGCGAACGAGTTTCATGGGTTTCCTTTTTTGCGTTCTAAAAATCAATGGTCAGATCGTGATGCCGCCGTCAATATGATAGGCCTGGCCTGTGACAAAAGCCGATTCGTCGCTGGCTAAAAATACCACCAAAGGCGCTATTTCATGGGCCTGCGCCAGTCTACCCATCGGCTGGCGGGCGATAAACTGCGCCCGCGCGGCCACCGGGTCGTCAAATGCGTTGATGCGCTCACCCAGAGAGGGGGTATCCACCGTGCCGGGGCACAGGGCATTACAGCGAATGCCCTGGGCCACAAAATCTGCGGCGACCGATTTGGTCAAGCCAATGACTGCCGCCTTGGTGGTGCCGTAGACAAAGCGATTGGGCAGGCCCTTGATGCTGCTGCACACACTGGCCATATTGATGATGCTGCCGCCGCCATTCGCCAGCATCAAGGGCAATGCCGCCTGGATTGCCCAAAACTGGGCGCGCACATTGAGCGCAAAGGCAAACTCCAGCTCACTGTCTTTGACCTGCAGCACATGGCCTGCATGCACAAAGCCCGCGCAGTTGAACAGCACGTTGATGGCAGGCAGCGACTGCACCACCGCCTCAATGGCGGCCTTGTCCAGCACATCCAGCACCTGAGTGCGGATATTGGCCACGCCTTCATAGCCGCGCAGCAGCGCCGGGTTCACGTCGGTGGCCAGCACCTGCGCGCCCTCGCGCGCCAGCGCCAGCGCGCTGGCTTGGCCAATGCCTTGCCCGGCAGCCGTAACCAGCGCAGTTTTTCCTTGCAGCCGCATGGTGCTTCCTTGAGTGATGAAACAACGCGCCACGCGAGGGTTCACGTTGACACAGGGTTTTGCCTGATGTTGGGGTGGATGATTTATGTGATTATTAATTGGTCTTACCACTTGTCCAATTGTCGATTACCCTTACTACAGATCACCACCGCCCGCGCGCCCACTTCCATGCCGCTGCAAACCGTCGAACCCCAGCGCCTGTACCGCCAGATCGCCGAACAATTGCGTTCGCTGATCGGCCAGGGCGAGTTCGCAGTGGGCGCCAGGTTGCCCGCCGAACGCGACCTGGCGCGCCAATTGGGTGTGAGCCGTCCGTCGGTGCGCGAAGCGCTGATCGCACTGGAGGTGGAGGGATGGGTAGAGGTGCGCACAGGCTCGGGCGTGTATGTGCTGGACCGCTCTGGCAGCCATCGCCATACGGCCACTGAATCCCTCGCCCCCTCTGAGTGGGGCCCGCTGGAACTGATCCGCGCACGCCGCGTAGTAGAGGGCGAAACTGCGGCCCTGGCCGCAGCGCAGGCCAAGCGCAAAGATATCGACACCATGGCCAAGGCGATAGCGTCCATGACACTGGATGCAGACCAGGGCGTGATGCCGCTGGAGGGCGACCGCGCATTCCACTCCGCCATTGCGCAGGCCAGTGGCAACGTCGTGCTGGTGGAAACCGTGCAAACCTTTTGGGATTCCCGCCGTGGCCCCCTGTTCATGACGCTGGGCGGGCATTTTGAAACCTTCAAATCCTGGCGCGCCGCCATCGATGAGCACCACGCGATCCTTGAGGCTGTGCGCCTGCATGACGCGCCTGCTGCGCGCCGTGCCATGCATGAACACATGGACAAATCACATGCCCGATTCAGTGCGAGCTGGCGCCGCACGAAACGCAGTTAAGCCCCGGCAGACACTGCACCCGCTCCAGCAACCCGACTCTTTCAACCTAACCCAGGAGACAACCATGCAATCTTTCACGTCCAAGCGCTTCGCCCTCAAAACCATTGCTGCCTGCACTGTGCTGGCTGCCGCGTCGGGTCTGCCCAGTCTGGCCCAGGCGCAAACCAAGCTCAAGTGGGCGCATGTCTATGAAACCTCCGAGCCTTACCACACGCAATCGGTGTGGGCGGCCGAAGAAATCAAAAAGCGCAGCAATGGAAAATTCGACATCCAGGTGTTCCCCGCCTCCACACTGGGCAAAGAAACCGACATCAACCAGGGCCTGACCCTGGGCACCGTGGACATGATCATCAGCGGCACATCGTTTGCCGCACGCAGCTACCCACGCCTGGGCATTGCCTACTACCCTTTCATCTTCCGTGATGGCGAACATCTGCTGGCCTACAGCAAGAGCGCGGTGTTCAAGGAAATGTCGGAGGCCTACCGCGAGAAAACCGGCATCCAGATCACCGCCTACACCTACTATGGCGCTCGCCACACCACCGCACAAAAGGCCTTTACCAACTGCGAAGGCATGAAGGGCCTGAAGATCCGCGTGCCTGACGTGCCGGCCTACACCGCTACCCCAAAAGCCTGCGGCGCCAACCCCACCCCCATCGCCTTTGCCGAGGTGTATCTGGCGCTGCAAAACGGTACTGTGGATGCGCAGGAAAACCCGCTGACCACCATTGAAGCGAAAAAATTCTACGAAGTGCAAAAGGCCATCATGCTGACCGGCCACATCGTGGACGGTCTGACCACCCAGGTGGCACCGCATCTGTGGAACAAGCTCACCGACGCAGAGAAAGCCATGTTCACCGAAGTCACCCGTGAAGCAGCTGCCCGAGCATCGGCCCAGATCAAGAAGCGGGAAGGCGAGTTGGCCGACGAGTTCAAGCAAAAGGGCTTGCAGATTGTCAACGTCGACCGCAAGAGTTTTCAGGACGCGGTACTCAAGTCCACTACCCTGGAGTCGCTGGGCTATACCCGGGCCGACTACGACAAGATCCAGGCCATCAAATAAGGAGCCTTGGCTATGGACATTGATGCCCTTCCCAAGGTCATGGGGGACGACGGTGAATTCCACGTCACCGATGAAACTGTAGATCTGTCGGGTACGCCCATCGAAGCATGGGCTGCGCTGGGCTTTTTCTGGCTGCTGGGCATCACTGTCTTCTACCAGTTCTTCACCCGCTACGTGCTCAACGATTCGGCCGCATGGACCGAAGAAATTGCGCGCTATCTGCTGATAGGCACCGTGTTTATTGGCGCAGCCATTGGCGTGGCGAAAAACAACCATATCCAGGTGGATTTTTTCTACCGCTATATGCCAGCGGCACTGTGTCGGGCCATGGCCTTGCTGGTAGACGTGCTGCGCATTGCTTTTTTCGGCATGGCGGTGGTGATGACCTGGCAGATGATGCAAAAGCTGGGCAATTACAAAATGACCATCGTCGACTTGCCCATGAACATCGTCTACGGTGTCTGCATGCTGGGTTTTGCGGCGATGTTCGTGCGCTCTTTCTGGGTCATGCGGGTGCATATGAGGCGGGGCTACAGCGTGCTGGAGCGGCCTGAATCGACGATGGAAGACAAGTAGACCGACTCCACTCAACCAAGCACTTCTTCATGCTCAAAATTATCTTCCTCCTCCTGATGTCGGGTGGCATCCCGGTGGCCATCGCCATGGCGGGTTCCTCTCTGCTGTACATCCTGATTTCCGGCAACAACCCGCCCTTTGTGGTGATCCACCGGATGGTCAGCGGCATCGACAGCTTTCCGCTGCTGGCTGTGCCCTTCTTCATCCTGGCCGGCAATCTGATGAACAACGCGGGCATTACCAACCGCATCTACAACTACGCGCTGGCCCTAGTGGGCTGGCTCAAGGGCGGTCTGGGGCATGTCAATGTGATTGGTTCAGTGATTTTTGCGGGAATGAGCGGCACGGCCATTGCCGACGCGGCAGGCTTGGGCACCATTGAAATCAAGGCCATGAAAGACCATGGCTACGACACCGAATTTGCAGTGGGCGTCACGGCAGCATCGGCCACTTTGGGGCCTATCATTCCGCCGAGTCTGCCCTTTGTGATTTACGGCATGATGGCCAATGTCAGCGTGGGCTCCCTGTTTTTGGCGGGCATTTTGCCCGGCATGATGATGGCCTTTTTGATGATGCTTACGGTGGCCTACTTTGCGCACAAGAATGGCTGGGGCGCAGACATCAAGTTTGAATGGCCGCGCGTCATCAAGGCGCTGACGGAGACCGCCGTGGTGATTTGCTGGCCCGTGCTCTTGTGGGCCTTGATCACCAAGCTGGGTGCTCCACCCCAGATTACGGTATTCATCGGCTTGATCGCTTTGTTTGCGGCTGACAAGTTTTTCAACTTTCAGGCCGTGCTGCCCATCATGACCCCGGTACTGCTGATCGGCGGCATGACCACCGGGATTTTCACCCCGACTGAAGGGGCTATTGCCGCCTGTGTATGGGCCATGGTACTGGGCCTGGCCTGGTACAAAACACTGAGCTGGAAGATGTTTGTCAAGGTGTGCCTGGATACCGTGGAGACCACCAGCACGGTATTGTTTATCGTTGCGGCAGCCAGCATTTTTGGCTGGATGCTGACAGCCACTGGCGTGACCACCACGATTGCCGCCTGGGTGCTTGCCTTCACCAAGGAGCCCTGGGTTTTCTTGCTGATTGCCAATTTGCTGATGCTGTTTGTCGGCTGCTTTCTGGAGCCCACCGCTGCCATCACTATTCTGGTGCCCATCCTGGTTCCCATCTGCCAGAAACTCGGTATTGACCTGGTGCACTTTGGCATTGTGATGGTGCTCAACCTGATGATTGGCCTGCTGCACCCGCCCATGGGAATGGTATTGTTTGTGCTTGCACGGGTGGCCAAGCTGTCGGTCGAGCGCACCACCATGGCCATTTTGCCCTGGTTGCTTCCCCTGCTGGGTAGCCTGGCCATCATCACCTACTTTCCCAAGCTGGTGCTGTGGCTTCCCAAACTTGTTTACTAGATTTTTGCCATGCATCCTTTCATCCGACTTCACGCTGCCGATGATGTGCTGATTGCGCGCGCCCAGCTCGTAGGTGGCACCACAGTAGAGTCCGTCACCGTCAAAGGCCTGATTCCAGCAGGCCACAAAATCGCTACGCGCGCTATCGCAGTGGGCGAGCCGGTTCGCCGTTACAACCAGATCATCGGTTTTGCCAGCAAACCGATTGCCCCGGGCGAGCACGTGCACACGCACAACCTGGACATGGGCTCCAACAAAGGCAACTTTGCGCGCGACTATGCATTTGGAGCAGATGTCAAACCCGCACCTGAGCGCCTGTCGGCCACCTTCATGGGCATTCAACGGCCCGACGGGCGCGTAGCCACCCGCAACTACATTGGTGTGCTGACCAGCGTGAACTGCTCGGCCACGGCGGCGCGCGCGATAGCCGACCACTTTTCCAGACACACCAACCCGCAGGCGCTGGCCGATTTTCCGCATGTCGATGGCGTGGTGGCACTCACCCATGGCACAGGATGCGGTATGGATACCGAGGGCATGGGCATGCAGATATTGCAGCGCACGCTCACCGGTTATGCGACCCACGCCAACTTCTGGGGCGTGTTAGTGGTGGGCCTGGGCTGCGAGGCCAACCAGATCAATGCCTGGCTCAGCCATGGCAGCCTGCGCGAGGGTGACAACCTGCGGGTGTTCAACATTCAGGACACAGGCGGCACCACCAAAACGGTAGCCAAAGGCATAGAGCTGGTCAAAGCCATGCTGCCGCAAGCCAATACCGTACGGCGCGAACCGTGCAGCGCAGAGCACATCCGCATTGGCCTGCAGTGTGGCGGATCCGACGGCTACAGCGGCATCAGCGCCAACCCGGCCTTGGGTGCCGCGGTAGACCTGCTGGTAGCGCACGGCGGCACGGCCATTTTGTCGGAGACTCCCGAAATTTACGGGGCCGAGCACTTGCTGACCCGTCGCGCGGTGCGCCCCGAGATTGCTGAAAAACTCATTGCCCGCATCAAATGGTGGGAGCACTACACCCAGATCAATGAGGGTGAGATGAACAACAACCCATCACCCGGCAACAAGGCGGGCGGGCTCACCACCATCCTGGAAAAATCCCTGGGCGCAGTGGCCAAAGGCGGCACCACCAATTTGCAAGGCGTGTATGAATATGCGGAGAAAGTGGATGCGCAGGGCTTTGTCTACATGGACACCCCCGGCTACGACCCGGTAAGCGCTACTGGCCAAGTGGCGGGTGGGGCTAACATGATCTGCTTTACCACCGGGCGCGGCTCGGCCTACGGCTGCGCGCCCTCGCCGTCTCTCAAGCTGGCCACCAACTCGGCCCTGTGGCGCAAGCAAGAAGACGATATGGACATCAACTGCGGCGAGATCATTGATGGCACCAGCAGCGTGGCCGAGATGGGCCAGCGCATCTTCGAACTGGTGCTGGCTACTGCCTCGGGTGCCATGAGCAAGAGTGAAGCCCATGGTTATGGACAGAGTGAGTTTGTGCCCTGGCAAGTCGGTGCCGTGATGTGAACGCGAGCGCTGTGCTTTTCAGGTCCCTCTCCCTAGTGAAATAAAAATATGCCCAGAACACTTCAGGCAGAGAAATTGACAGCACAAATAGCTATTGTTTTAGTAGCATCTGGCAGTACTGAGCAAGAGGCACACCGTGTGGCCAGTAATCTTGTCATGGCCAACCTCTGCGGCCACGATTCGCACGGCGTGGGTATGCTGCCGCGCTATGTCGATGCGGTGCTAGAAGGCGGGCTCACGCCTAACGCCAGCGTCAAGGTCAACCTGGATATCGGCACCATGCTCTCGCTGGATGGCCAGCGTGGCTACGGCCAGATCGTCGGCGAACAGGCCATGCAGCTGGGTATAGCCCGCGCCAAGCAGCACGGCAGCTGCATCATGATCTTGGGCCATGCCCATCACCTGGGTCGCATCGGCCATTTCGCAGAGATGGCGGTAGCGCAAGGCCTGGTGTCGCTGCATTTTGTCAATGTGCTGTCGCGCCCTGTCGTTGCGCCGTGGGGTGGTGGAGACGGGCGCTTTGGCACCAACCCTTGCTGCATTGGTGTGCCCCTGAAAGGCGCGGAGCATTTCATTTTGGATTTCGCAACCAGCCGCGTGGCACAAGGCAAGATGCGCGTGGCCTACAACCAGGGCATTCAGGTCGAGCCAGGCACCCTGATTGACGAGCATGGTCACCCCACCACCGAACCGGGTGTCGTGGTGGTGCCGCAGAGCAATGGCCTGCTTGGCGCGCTGATGACCTTTGGCGAATACAAAGGCTACGGCATGGCCGTGGCCTGCGAACTGCTGGGCGGGGCCTTGAGCGGTGGTGGCACCTGGCACAAACCCGCTGACCCAACCGTACGCGCAGTACTCAACGGCATGCTGACGATCCTGATTGACCCTGCGCGATTGGGCACCCAAGGCGTGTTCGAACAGGAGGCGCTGGAGTTTGTGCACTGGCTGCAAGCCGGGCCCGTCGCCCCCGGTTTTGAGGCCGTGCAGATTGCCGGTGAGCCCGAGCGCGCCACCCGCATCCGGCGCGAGACCGAAGGCATCAGCGTGGATGACCAGACCTGGCAGGAGATTGTGAATGCAGGCCACAAAGTTGGCGTGAGCGTGCCCCATTGACCATGACACCCAACCCCAAGACCCCCCTCATTCAAGACCAAGTGGCCCTGGTGACTGGTGCTAACGCAGGCATGGGCCTGGCCACCGCACACGCACTGCTGCAAGCAGGCTACCGTGTGGCCGCCACCGACCTGCACACCAACCAGGTTGCCGCTACCCTAGCCTCGTTTGGCGAGCGACTGGCCTGCTACACCATGGACGTGAGCAACCTAGCCCAGGTGCACAGCGCCTGTGATGCCATCGAAGCGCACTTTGGCCGTATCGACGTGTGTGTCAACAATGCCGGTTTTTTACAGTATGCAAACTGCGAGGAAACAACACCCGAGCTGTGGCACAAGACCTTGCGGGTGAATCTGGACGGTGTGTTTTACGTGAGCCAGCGTGTGGCTCCTGGCATGAAGGCGCGCGGGTTCGGCCGCATAGTCAACATTTCATCGTTCGGTGCCAAAACCGGCGGCTTGTCGCCCCTGCCCGCCTATGCAGCCAGCAAGGGTGGTGTCACTTCGCTCACCTTCAGTTTTGCCCGCGAGTACGCCGCCTTTGGCGTGACCTGCAATGCCTTGGCTCCTACGTTTGTGAAAACCCAGATGTTGACCGAACAGGTCAGCCCCGAACGGCAGGAGGAGCTGCGCAAGAAGATCCCTGTCGGCCGTTTTTGTGAGCTGGATGAGTTGGCCCACTGCGTGCTGTTTCTGGCCCACCCGATGAGTGGCTTCATTACCGGGGAGGTGCTGGACCTGAACGGTGGTTTGCAGTTCGACTGACTATGCTCCTTCATACTGCGCGCTCGCCATCATGCTGAACACAAGCTCTCTGGCCGCCCTCTCCGCGTCAGGCATTGCCACACCTCGCTATGCACGCAAGGGCGCCATCGGTGTGGTACATCTGGGCCTGGGAGCGTTTCACCGCGCCCACCAGGCTCTGGTGTTCGACGCCCTGTTGCAGCGCGGCGATGCGCGCTGGGGTGTGCTGGGAGTCGCCATGCGCAACACGGCATTGGCCGATGCATTGGCCAGCCAGCATGGCCTGTATGCCGTGCAGGTGGCCAGCCATGCCGGCGTGCAGTGGCAAGTCAGTGGTGCCCTCTGGCAGACCTGTGTGGCTGCACGCGAGCCAGCGCATGTGGTGCAGGCCCTCGCTGCGCCCACCACCCGCTGGGTCACGTTAACGGTCACAGAAAAGGGCTACACCCCCGGGCTGGCGGCCTTGCTGCTGCAGGGCCTGGCTGCACGCCACGGCGCAGGCTTGGGCGGGCTCACCATCGCTTCGTGCGACAACCTCTCGCACAACGGCCACCGATTACAAGCACTGTGTGTCGAGGCCGCGCAGGCATCACACCCCGAGCTTATGCCGTGGATTACCAGCGCCTGCCGTTTTCCCAACAGCATGGTCGACCGCATCGTGCCCGCAGCGACCGCACAGCGCCTGGCTGCAGCAAAGCTGGCACTGGGCGTGGCTGACCAGGCTGCGCTGGGCACCGAAGCGTTTTGGGAGTGGGTGATAGAGAGCCGTTTCGTCGATGCCAGCGACGGCGACGTGTTGGCCGCCGTGGGCGTTACCGTGGTGGACGATGTTGGTCCATTTGAAGAAGCCAAACTGCGCATGCTTAATGGCAGCCACTCGGCCATGGCCTGCATCGGCGCAGTGGCCGGATTGCCCGTGATCAGCGATTGCATTGCCCAACCCACTGTGCATGCGTTCATTCACGATCTCATGACGCATGAAGTCGGGCCGCAACTCAAGCGCAAAGACTGGCCTGCCTACCGAAATGCCCTGTTGGCGCGCTTTGCCAATCCGGCACTGCAACACAGTGTGCACCAGATTGCCACCGATAGCTCGCAAAAGATACCGCAGCGCTGGGTGCCTTCTGCGCTGGACGCCATGCGTGCAGGGCGAACAGTGGAGCGACTGGCATTTGCCAGCGCCGCCTGGATGCGCTACAGCCTGGGTGAGGACGAACACGGTCAGGCTTATACGATATCCGACCCACTGGCACAGCAAACCCAGGCACTGGCACGCCAGTATGCTGGCGATGCTGCTGCGACGGTGGCAGCTCTGAGTGGCCTTGCCACCATCTGGGGCGATGCGCTGCCGCGCAACCCAACCTGGCTGGCCCAGGTAACACACCACTTGAGCGCCATTCAAACCCACGGCGTGCTGGCCGCTGCTGCACGCCTGTCATCCACCACCTCCACTTCGGCAGCACCATGAAAATCACCAGCGCCCGTGTCATCGTCTGTAGCCCTGGCCGCAACTTTGTCACCCTCAAAATCGAAACCGATCAGGGCCTGACAGGCATTGGCGATGCCACCCTCAATGGCCGTGAGCTGTCGGTGGCCAGCTACCTTGCCGACCATGTGATTCCCTGCCTAATCGGGCGGGATGCACACCAGATTGAAGACATCTGGCAGTACCTGTACAAAGGGGCCTACTGGCGGCGTGGCCCGGTCACCATGAGCGCTGTGGCGGCGGTGGACACTGCGCTGTGGGACATCAAGGCCAAAGCGGCCAACATGCCGCTGTACCAGCTGCTGGGCGGGCGCAGCCGCACCGCAGTGATGGTCTATGGCCATGCCAATGGCAAAGACATTGCACACACCGTGGACGAGGTGCTCCGCCACAAGGAAATGGGCTTCCAGGCGATCCGGGCGCAAAGCGGCGTGCCGGGGCTGGACAAAGTCTACGGTGTGGGCAAAGGCACGACCTTCTATGAGCCTGCCGATGCCGACTTGCCCAGCGAGCATGACTGGTCCAGCGAAAAATACCTGCGCCATACACCCCAGCTGTTCGAGGCTGTGCGCAATGCAGTGGGGCCCGACATCCATTTGCTGCACGATGTGCACCACCGCCTCACGCCTATTGAAGCCGCGCGGCTGGGCAAATCGCTGGAGCCCTTCCACATGTTCTGGATGGAAGACGCCACGCCAGCTGAAAACCAGGAAGCATTCCAACTCATTCGCCAGCACACGACCACGCCGCTGGCGGTGGGCGAGATTTTCAACAGCATCTGGGACTGCAAGGATCTGATCCAGAACCAGCTGATTGACTATATCCGTACCACGGTGGTCCATGCGGGCGGCATCACGCATTTGCGGCGCATTGCAGACTTTGCTGCCATGTACCAGGTGCGCACAGGCTGCCATGGTGCCACCGACCTGTCCCCAGTGTGTATGGGCGCAGCGCTGCACTTTGACACCTGGGTTCCCAACTTTGGTATGCAGGAACTCATGCCGCATACTGAGGCGACCGACGCGGTGTTTCCGCACGCCTACAGTTTCAAGCAAGGCTTCATGTTCCCGGGGGAAGCTCCCGGACACGGCGTGGACATTGACGAGACGCTGGCTGCGAAATACCCCTATCAGCGCGCCTACTTGCCAGTCAACCGGCTGGTCCACGATGGGACTTTGTGGAACTGGTGAAAATCAGCCTGCACGCGAACTACACCAAATAGTTTGATGCGTGCAGAGTGCGCTTACAGCAGCACGGCCAGGCTGGCTTCCAGATGCTCGGTAGGCATGCGCTTGAAGCCGGAGCGGGCAAAGCGCTGCAGACGGCCCATGCAAAAAGCAGTGAGGGTGGAGGCACGCGCCTGTGCGTCCGCACTGGGCGTGGCCGAGCCAGCGGTGTCAGCCGCTTCGCGCAGGGCCTGCTTGAAATGGGTCTCGAGCTTGTCAAACAGCTGGTTCATGCGCTGCTGCAGGCGCTCGTTTTCAAACACCAGGGCGTCGCCCACCATGACGCGCGCCATGCCCGGGTTCTTTTCGCCAAACTGCAGCAGCATGGTGATGATTTTGCTGATGCGCGCGCCGGGCTGGGTCTCGCGTTCGGTGATTTGATTGACCAAGCCGAACACCGTTTGCTCCACAAACTCGATCAGGCCTTCGAACATCTGCGCCTTGCTGGCAAAGTGGCGGTACAGCGCGGCCTCTGACACCTCCAGCTTGGCAGCCAGAGCGGCCGTGGTCACACGCTCTGCGCCGGGCTGCTCCAGCATGGTGGCCAAGGCTTGCAGGATCTGTACACGGCGCTCGCCGGGTTTGGGGCGTTTGCGGGTGGCCTCACTGGCAGTAGCGTCGGTCTCGGCAGAGTTGGTGGTTACTTCAGGCATGGTATGACAAAGATTTGCAATGATTCTCTCACAGCCACGGGCCGGTTTGTGCAGGCTATTGCGCCCGGATACCCCGGGTAAACGCGGGTGCACCAGGCTTGGGCGTATCTGCCGAAGGTATCGCTGCGTCCCCATGGACAGACGGGGCAAACAGCACGCGCACGCGCAGGCCTTTGCGCTGGGTCGGTGTGCCGGGCACAGGCGGGACAGACTCCATGCCATCGCCCAATTCAAGCTGTGTGCCATGCAGACGGGCGATCTCATCGGCAATGGCCAAGCCCAAACCGTTGCCCTCGCCTGTGGTGCCGCGAACTCGGTAGAAGCGCTCCAGCACATGGCTGCGCTCTTCCTGCGCAATGCCGGGCCCGTCATCACACACCTCCAGCAGCGCGCCGCGTATGGTGTCCTGACAGCGCAGGGTCACACTGCCGCCGCGCGGGGTATATTTGACGGCGTTGTCACACAGATTGGTCAGCAGCTCGCGCAGCAGCCACTCATGGCCCTGCATCAGCAGCGGGCTGTCGCCCTCGGGCATGTCCAGGCCCAGATCGATCCCCTTGGCCGTGGCGACATCCAGTTGCTGCTCCAGCACGCTGGTGCACAAGGCCTTGATATCCACGCTGTGCATGGGCTGGCTCGACGCCGCATGCTCATCGGCGCGCGACAGTGCCAGCAACTGGTTGGCCAGCTGGGAAGTGCGGCGGGTGGCGTTGCGCAGACGGTTGATCTCTGCGGGGCCCAGCGTGATGGAAGCCTGCTGGGCTTCGGTCGGAGCGACGGGTTGTTCGGTGTAGATGTCGGTACGCGGCGCATTGACCGCCTGGGCCCAGGCCTCCACCTGGGCCTGCAAACCCGCCAGTGGTGTGCGCAGCTGGTGCGCGGCGTCGGCAATAAAACGCCGCTGCGACTGCGACTGTGCATTGACCAGGGCAAACAGGCGGTTGAGAGACTCCACCAGCGGGCGCACTTCATCGGGCGAACTGCTGGTGTCCAGTGCGCTCAGATCGCGCACCGAGCGGTGTTCCACGGCGTCCTTGATGTCCAGCAAGGGCTGCAAGGCGCGCTGCACAGCCCAATTCACCGCTAGGCCAGCAGCGATGATAAGCAGCAGGTTGGGCAGCAGCACCTTGAGCAGGAGTGCGCGCAGCCAGTTCTGCCGTGGGTCGGAGCCGTCTGCCAGTATCACCACCAGCTCGCCTGCCGCCGTCTGCGCGCGCTGGGCCACGATGCGGTAGGTCACGCCCGCTACCAGCTCGCTGTGAAATTCGGGCTCGTTGGTGGACGGGGTGGGCGTGGCCAGCCAGGCCTCGCCGATCAGCACGCGCCCGTCGATGGTGCTCACGCCCCAGCTGGCCAGTTCGTTGCGCTCCTTGATGAAGTCTTCAATGGCCGGGGCCAAAAGCACGACGGGCGCCTCCAGAGGCTGCTGCCCCTGTTCCACCACCGAACCCGCCATCAAAGGCACCAGGCGCTGCAACTGCTGGTCTTGCTGCAGCGCTGCGCTGCCTGCGGCGCGGTAGTCAAACCAGGCGCTCACGCAGGCCAGCAAGGCCAGCGGCAGCAGCAGCAACACCAAAAGCCGCTGACGCAGCCCGGCCATCACACCTTGGGTGGCAGGCCGGCCCGGTGGCGGGGTATGGGCAGACCCAGCCATGGCCTGGCCCTCAGGCCTGTGCATCTGCGCGGGCCGATGCGCTGGATGGCACCATTTCCAGCCGGTAGCCAAAGCCGCGGATCGAGCGCAATGCGATGCCGTGAGGCTCCAGCTTGCCGCGCAGGCGCGAGATATACACCTCCACCGCGTTGGCGGTGATCTCCTTGTCCCAGCCTGTCAGAGCTGCGAGGATCTTGTCCTTGGCTGCAGGCTTGGGGGTTTGCAGCATCAGGTATTCCATCACCGTCCACTCGCGTGGGCCCAGTTCGATCAACTGACCGTTGGCCTGGGCCTGGCGCAGTGCCATGTCCAGCGTCAACGGGCCAAAGTGCAGTGTGGAGGAGGTTGCTGCCTGCGAACGGCGCAGCAGCGCACGCAGGCGCGCCAGCAGCTCGGGCAGCTCAAAGGGCTTGACCATGTAGTCGTCCGCGCCCATGTCCAGGCCCTGCACGCGGTCCTGCAATGCATCGCGGGCTGTGAGAATCATCACTGGCAGGGTGTGGCCACCCTGACGCAGCTGGCGCGTCAGCTCTAGGCCATCGGTGTTTGGCAGACCAATGTCGATGATGGCCGCATCAAAGGTATCTGCCGCTACGGCCTGCAGTGCGCGCTCGGCACTGCCCACCCAGTCCACCGCATAGCCCGCGCCCGACAGGCCCAGCTTGATGCCGCTGGCTACCATGACATCGTCTTCGACAAGCAGCAGGCGCATGGTATGTGGTGCTTGAGTGGCGTATGGATGCGGTTAATGCGACCGGATCATGGTGCCGTAGGCTTGGTCTGTCAGGATTTCCAGCAGCATGGCGTGCGGCACACGGCCATCGACTATGTGCACTGCATTCACGCCGCTTTTGGCAGCGTCCAGCGCGCCCGCGATTTTGGGCAGCATGCCGCCAGAGATGGTGCCATCGGCAATCAGTTCGTCAATCTGCCTGGCTGTCAGGTCAGTCAGCAGTTTGCCCTGCTTGTCCAGCACGCCGCTGATGTTGGTGAGCATCATGAGTTTTTCGGCGCGCAGCACGGTCGCCAGCTTGGCAGCGACCACATCGGCATTGATGTTGTAGCTCTCGTTGTTTTCGCCAAAGCCGATGGGGCTGATGACGGGAATAAAGGCATCGTCCTGCAGCGCCTTGACCACGCTGGGGTCAATGCTTTCGATATCGCCCACCTGGCCTACATCGTGCTCGACGCTGGGGTCTTTATGGTCAAGCATCTTGAGTTTTTTGGCGCGGATCAAGCCGCCGTCACGACCTGTAAGGCCCACGGCCTTGCCGCCCGCGGCATTGATCAGGCCCACGATGTCTTGTTGTACTTCACCGGCCAGCACCCATTCCACCACTTCCATGGTCTCGGCATCCGTCACGCGCATGCCCTGAATAAACCGGCCTTCCTTGCCCAAGCGCTTGAGCGCCGTCTCGATCTGCGGGCCGCCGCCGTGCACCACCACCGGGTTCATACCCACCAGCTTGAGCAACACCACGTCCTCGGCAAAATCGGCCTGCAGCGCCGGGTCGGTCATGGCGTTGCCGCCGTATTTGATGACCAGGGTCTTGCCGTGGAACTTGCGGATGTAGGGCAAGGCCTGCGCCAGGATCTCAGCCTTGTCGCGCGGCGTGATGTGGCTTAGGTCAACTGGTGCGGTCAGGGCGGAAGCGGTGGTCATAGGGTGGCCTCAAAGATGGCGCTGATCATAGCCCTGATTATCTACCATGGCCCCACTACACCTGCAAAGGCTCTTGCTGCATCAGCGTGATCTGCTCCTGCAACAACTGTACCTGCTCATGCCAGTAGGCGCTGGTGCCGAAGTGGGGGAAAGCGATGGGAAAAGCCGGGTCGTCCCAGCGGCGGGCCAGCCAGGCGCTGTAGTGGATCAGGCGCAAGGTACGCAGTGGCTCGATCAGGGCCAGCTCGCGGCGGTCAAAAGGGCGCAGCTGTTCGTAGCCGTCCAGCAGGGCTGACAGCTGCAAGGTGCGCTGGCGCCGGTCGCCGGAGAGCAGCATCCACAGGTCCTGCACGGCGGGGCCGGTGCGCGCATCGTCCAGGTCTACAAAGTGCGGGCCTGCGGCCTGCAGGGTGCTGCCCTCGGGGGTCCACAGAATATTGCCGGGGTGGCAGTCGCCATGCAAACGGATGTGGGCGATTGCGCCGCTGTGCCCCTGCGGTGCACCGGCCAGACTGCCCTGAGCACTCTCGTTGACCAGTGCCACGACGCTGCGGTAGGCCTCTTGCCATGCGCCCTTGACCTCGGGCGGCACCTGCTCGTGTTGCAGCAGCCAGTCGTGCGGTTCGGTGGCAAAGCTGGCCACGTTGAGCGCGGGACGGCTGGCAAAGGCTGCTGTCTCGCCCACCAGGTGGATGCGCGCCAGAAAGCGGCCAATCCACTCCAGGGTGTCCAGGTCTTCCAGCTCCGGTCTGCGCCCGCCCTTGCGCGGGCTGATGCTGTAGCGAAAGCCATGGGCCTGGTGCAGCGTGCGACCATTGAAGGCAATCGGCGCGGCCAACGGCACTTCGGCTGCCAGCAGCTGCGCTGCAAACGCATGCTCTTCCAGAATCTGCGCATCGCTCCAGCGCTCGGGCCGGTAAAACTTGACCACCACGGCGTCCGGCACATGGCCCGCATCATCGCTTTCCACATGTGCCAGATAGACCCTGTTTTCGTAACTCGACAGGGTCATCAAGCGCCCATCGCAGCGTACACCTGCAGCCTCCAGCGCATCCAGCACGACTTCGGGCGCAAGCATTTCAAAAGCGTGGGGCATGGCGGTTTATATAAGTTTTAGGGCTCTAGCCCTTTAGAATATCGCGGGAGCAGCTATAAATTTTATAGTATTACTGCAATGACAGAATATGCCCTGCGCGTGCATCACCCTGGCCTGCGAGGACATCTGCCATGGCCTGCAGCGACGCCTGTGCCCCCTGGTGGTGCACCACCTGCAGCCATGGCGTCGGCGCGGTAGTAACGCTCTGGCACAGCGCGCGCCAGCCTGTCACCACGTTGCGTCCAAACACCTCGGGGCCCCAGTCGGCGTAGCGCTTTTTCACTTGCGCAGGCGCAAAAAACAAAATCGGTTTGGGGCCTGCCAGGTCTTTGCCGCCGCCCAGCTGGTCCACATGCGTGCCGCCGATCGCGCAGCTGTAGGCAAGCTTCGCAAAGCGGCTGTGAATCTGGCGGCGCAGGTCGGCATTGCCTGCAAAATCCACATACACACAGGCGCTGTCCGCAGCAATCTGGTCCAGCTCTTCATAGCTGAGCACCCGGCTGTAGCAGCCCAGGCTCTCGCAAAAAGCCCGGTTGCGCTCAGACGTCAGGCCAATCACCTCCACGCCAGCGCGCTGGCGCAGAAAAAATGCTGTGCTGTAGGCGGTTTTGCTTGACGCGCTGGACAGCAGCAGGGTGCGGGCACCGAAAAACTGGTTGTCGGCCAGAAAGTCGTCGATCAAAAACGCGGTGATGAACAGCGGCCGCAGCAGCGCCTGGATGTCTTCGGTGTCAGCCGTATACATCGGGTCAGCACTGCAGCGCTGGTAGCTGTTATAGACCGCATGCAGCGCGGCGCGGTGCGGCGCCATGTCGCTGAAACTTGCACTGCTGAGCTTGCCGGGGGACAGCACCGCATGCGAGGCCACTGGCCAGTAGCCGTACAGGCGCTCGCCTACAGCCACGCCCGCGTGGGTGCTTTGCACGACCGAGCCAAAGCCCCACACCGGAATGCAGCCCCACTGCGCCTGAGCGGTAGGAAAGAAGTCCCAGTAATGCATGGCATCCCCAAAAGCCGCATAGGTGATGTTGTTGGACGTGAAGGAAAATGTATCGACCCGCACCCGCACCTGGCCGTCCTGCAGCGGCTCGTCAGTAACATCAATGGTCTGCATGGTGTGCAGTGCGTCTTTGCGAACCAGAATCTGGGTGCTCATGGGACTCTCCTTGGTGGGGTTTGGACAGACACGCTGTAGAGAGCCGCCTCTACTTTGCATCAGGACTGCCCTGATGGTAAAACACAAACCCGATGCCATACTTGTCTTTTATGTTTGCTTGCAGACTCCTTGGAGACATCAATGTTTGACTACATCATCATCGGCGGCGGCTCGGCCGGCAGCGTACTGGCCGGACGCCTGAGCGAGGACCCCGCCGTCAAGGTCTGTCTGCTGGAAGCTGGCCCCGTTGACTCATCGGTGCTGATCCATTGCCCCGCAGGCCTGGCAGTGATGGCGCAGACCACCCACGCCAACTGGGCTTTTGAAACCGTTCCACAAGCAGGGCTGAACAGCCGCCGCGGCTACCAGCCGCGCGGCAAGGTGCTGGGCGGCAGCAGCTCAATCAATGCCATGTGCTACATCCGCGGCCACCGCGCAGACTATGACCACTGGGCCGCCGAGGGCAATGCAGGCTGGGGCTTTGACGATGTGCTGCCCTATTTCAAACGCTCCGAGACCAACGAGCGCGCTGCTGGTGGCGACTTCGCCACCTACCACGGCAGCAGCGGTCCGCTGCACGTGATGGACCTGCGCAGCCCCAGTCGCTTTGGCCCCTTGTTCATCGAAGCGGCCACACAAGCCGGCTATGCACGCAACGATGACTTCAATGGCGCCGTCCAGGACGGTGTGGGCATGTACCAAGTCACCCATAAAAACGGTGAGCGCTGGAGCGCAGCCAAAGGCTATCTCACGCCCCATCTCTCGCGCAGCAATCTGCAGGTCATTACAGGTGCCCACACCACCAAAATCCTGTTTGAAGGCAAGCGCGCAGTGGGCGTGGCCTACCGCCGTGGCGGGCAGACGCTGGAGCTGCGTGCCAGCAGGGAAGTGCTGCTGTGCGCAGGCGCTTTGCAGTCGCCCCAGCTGCTGATGCAATCAGGCATTGGCCCGGCTGCGCACCTGCAGCAGCATGGCATCAACGTGCTGCATGACAGCCAGGGCGTGGGCCAGAACCTGCACGACCACCTGGACATCGTGCAAGTGGTCAATGCACCCAAGATCACCGACCTGTTTGGTGTCTCGCTCACAGGCATGATCCGTGGCGTGCGCGGTATCTTCGAGTGGCGCAAGTCGCGCACCGGCATGCTGACCACGAACTTTGCTGAGGCTGGCGGTTTTATCAAAAGCCAGCCCAGTGAGGCCGTGCCTGACCTGCAGCTGCACTTTGTGATTGGCAAATTGGTGGACCATGGCCGCAAGCCCACCTTCGGCCACGGCTACTCCTGCCATGTCTGCCTGCTGCAGCCCAAGAGCCGCGGCAGTGTGCAGCTGGCCAGCAGCGACCCTATGGCTACGCCCTTGATCGACCCCAACTTTTTGGCACACAGTGACGACATGGCCCGCATGGTGCGCGGCTTCAAGCAGATGCGGGCGATTTTGAAATCTCCGGCCTTGGCCAGCCTGGGCGGGCGCGAACTGGACACCACGGCGCGTGCCGTCAGCGACGCCGAGATCGAAACCGTCATCCGCGAGAAAGCCGACACCATCTACCACCCTGTCGGCTCCTGCCGCATGGGCAACACAGACCGCGACCCGGTGGACGCACAGCTGCGCGTCAAAGGCGTGCAGGGCCTGCGCGTGGTGGATGCCTCCATCATGCCGCGCGTGGTCAGCGGCAACACCAACGCACCCACCATCATGATTGCCGAGAAAGCGGTAGACATGATCCGCGCGGCGCACGCCTGACGCACCGCTGGGCTGGTGACTTTACTTTTTGTTCACCAGCACAATCCCCACGCACACCAGCGCCACGGCCAGCAGCAAGCCCGCGCTCACCGGCTCTTTGAGCCATAGCGTGCCAAAAAGCAGTGCCAGCACCGGCGTGAGGAACACAAATGCACTGAGCTTGGCTGCCGGATAGCGGCCCAGCAGCCACATCCAGGTGAGGTAGCTGGCAAATGCGCCCACCACTGTCTGCAGCAGCAGCGAGCTGGCCGCAAAAGAGCTCAGCTGCAGGCTCCAGCGCTCACCCAGGTACAGCGACAGCAGGGGCAGCGTGAGGGCGCTAAGCGCCACCTGGTAGAACAGCAGTTTCTCCGCAGACACTTTGGCCAGCGTGCTGGCGCGGATCACCACCGTGGTCAGGCCCCAGAACATGCCCGCGGCCAAGGCCAGTGTGTCGCCCCACCAGGTGGGTTGGGTACTGCGCAGTCCATCGCCAAAGGCAAACACCACAGCACCAAACGCGCAGGCCAGGCCCAGCCACTGCAGGGGACGCAACTGCTCGCTACGCACCAGCAGGGGCAGCAGGGCCGCCACCCAAAACGGCGAGGTGTACAGAAACACCGTCAGGCGCGACGCGCCGGTGTACTGCAGGCCGATGTAGATGCAGGCAAACTCGGCTGCAAACAGCGCGCCCGCCAACAGCCCCGCGCGCAGGCTGCCATCGCGGGCAAACAGCGCCACACCACGCACGCGGCACCACAGCCACAGCAATACGCTGGCTCCGCCAAAGCGCAGCGCCGCCTGAAACACCGGCGGCACCTCGGCCACCGTGGCCTTGATCAGCACTTGCTGAAAGCCCCAGAACACGCAGCAGGCCAGCAACAGGCTGTAGGCCAGAGTATCCAAATGGGTTTTGCGTGGGGTCATAGGTAGTGTTGGGGATGGCGAGGGTGTGCGGGCAGGCTACGATAGGGTCTATGTCTGGTGTGGATCATAAATGGCTTGAGGACTTTATCGCCCTGGCGCGCGAACGCAGCTTCAGCAAGGCGGCCCAGTCGCGCCATGTCACGCAGCCGCAGTTCAGCCGCCGCATCCGTGCGCTGGAGTTGTGGCTGGGCGCAGATGTGGTTAACCGCGCTACCGTACCACTGGGCTTGACCGATGCGGGTGAGCAGCTGCTCCCCGTGGCACGCAACACCGTGGCCGCGCTGGCCGATGTGCAAGGCCGCATCCAGAGCACCCAGCGCGGCAGCGACTGGGTGGTGCTGGCCACGGGCCGCACGCTCTCGCGCACCTGGGTGCCTGTATGGGTGCAGCGCCTGCGCCGCGTCATGGGCGCGCAGATCAAGCTGCGCCTGATCACTGGCTCCATCAACGAAGCACTCACCGCCCTGGAGCAGGGCCATGCCGACTTCATGCTCAGCTACAGCCACCCGCGCCTGCAGCTGAGCATTGACCCCCAGCTGTATGACAGCGTGACGGTGGCGCATGAAGAGTTGGTGGCTGTGTCCGCGCCGCGCGCCCCTGGCGTGGCACTGCACACTTTGCCTGGCACCGCCATCCACAGCGTGCCCGTGCTGCGCTACGCGCCCAGCCTGGCCCTGCACCTGATCTTGCAAGACGCGCTGGCGCGCGAGCAGCGCACGCTGTATCTGCATGATGTGATGGAATCCGACTTTGCCGAGTCGCTGCATGAGCAGGCCCTCAACGGTCAAGGCGTCGCCTGGCTGCCGCGCGCCCTGGTCGGGGCTGACCTGCAATCAGGCCGCTTGGTGCTGGCCGACCCGGGCGGTGCACCCGCACGCTTTGATGTGCAGCTCTATCACCCGCGCCAGTCGCGCAACACCCTGGCCCAGGCGGTCTGGAAGGCCAGCGTAGAGTTCAGTTAGGGGTGCTGCCTGTTTATACTGCTGGTACCCTGCACGCAATCATGCAACGACCTCTTGTTTATGGGAGAACATGGTGAACCACTGCACGCTCACACGACGCAGTTTTGCAACCGGCGCAGCTCTGGGCCTGCTGGGCTGCGCTGGCAGTCCTGGCGCACCGCCCAGCTTGCGTGAGCTGGGCATTTACAGCGCAGGCCAGGGCAGTGCCTTTTTGCCTTACGCCCAGGCTCTGGCCAAAGAGCTGAGTGCTGCAGGAGTGCCCACCAGCGCGTTGGTTTCTACAGGCTCCATCGAGAACATGCGCAAAGTCGATGCTGAGCCGCAGAACCTGGCTACCGTGTTCCTGGGCACGGCGTATGAAGGCCTCACAGGCAACGCGCCCTGGACACAATCGCAAAAGCTGCGCAATGTGCGCGCTTTGTTTCCCATGTACGAAACCTCTTTCCAGATCGCCGCTTTGCGCAGTGCGGGCATTGTGAGCCTGTCACAGCTGCAGGGCAAACGCGTGGGCGTAGGCCCAGCAGGCGGCCCGGCCGAGAGCTTTTTCAAAGGTCTGGTTCAGGCGCGCAACCTGCAGCCCAGCCTCGTCAACGGCAGTCCTGCACAGATGTCTAGCGATTTGCTGGCCGGCCGCATTGATGCGCTGTGGCAAGGTGCCTCGGTGCCCATCCCAGCGCTCAAGCAGGTGGCTGATGCGGTGGACACCGTGGTGTTCGGCTTGAGCGATGCCGAGCTTGCCACCATGCTGCAAAGCTACCCCTTCCTGTCGCGCGCCAGCGTGCCGGCCAACAGCTACCAAGGCCAGTCACAGGCGCTGCAAAGCGTGGCGGGCTGGAATTTTGTCGTCTGCCATGCAGCGCTTGGCGATGCCGATGCATACTGGATCACGCGGGCGGCGCTCGAGCGCAGTGCGGCGCAGGGTGCTGACAGGCTGTTGGCGTCTACCCGCGCAGAGTTTGCGGTCAACAACACTGTTGTGCCTTTTCACCCAGGTGCTGCACGCTACCTGCGTGAGCGCGGCATCAGGTTGGCGGCGCAAGCGTAGCCAGCCTGGCCAATAACTGTTTCAGCGCATCCACATCCCGCGTGCCCAAGGCGCGCAGTACTTGGGCTTCGTGTTTTTGGGCCGCTGTCACCAAAGGTCGCACACGCTTTTTGCCTTCAGCGGTAATGGCCACCAAAGTACGGCGCTGGTCCTGCGCGTCGGCCAGCAGCTGCACATCGCCGCACTGGGCCATGCGCTGCACCAGCTTGGTGACGGTGGGTTGCTTGGAGAGCACCTGCGCAGTGAGGGCATTGACCGTGAGGGCCTGGCCGCTGTAGAGGGTGGCCAGCACACGCCATTCGATGCTGCTCAGACCGGCTGCGCGCACCTGGGCGTCAAAGCCCTTGTACAGGGCGTGGTTGGCCTGGCCCAGCAAGTACCCCAGGTAGTCTTGGACAAAATCGTTTTTCACAGGGGGTGCTCGGTATAGAACTTGCCGCCGTGGTAGAGCAGCGGTGAGCTGCCCGCGTGCGTCATGCAATGCTCGACCTCGCCCACAAAGATCACATGGTCGCCCTCTTCATAGCGGCTGCGGTTGAAGCACTCAAAGCTGGCTGCGCAGTGCGCCAGCAGGGGGACGCCGTTGGATGACAGGCTGTAGTCCACGCCCTGCCAGCGGTCAATGTTTTTGGAGGCGAACTGCAGGGCCAGTTCTTTTTGCGACACATCCAGCACATGGATGGCGTAGTGCGAGCCTGCACTGAACACTTCCAGGCTGGCTGCAGCGCGGCTCAGGCTCCACAGCACCAGGGGTGGGGCCAAAGAGACGGAGTTGAACGAGCTGGCGGTCAGGCCCACCAGGTCACCGGCAGCGGTGCGCGCCGTGACAATCGTCACCCCGGTGGCGAACATGCCCAATGCCGCGCGGAAGTCGCTGGTATTGAAGCTGGGCGCTGCAGCCTGAGACGACGCAGCCGGAACTTGGGGGCTTGAAGTCATGGGGATGATTTTATATGAAATTTCATGTATTATGCAGCCATGGAGTGTTTTACGCAATGTCTGTCCATCCTACTGTACTAGAGCCCCATTGGGTAGATGCCTTCGAGGCAGTGGTGCGCCGCTGCGCTGTGCGCCAGGGCGACACCGTGGCCATTCTGTGTGAAACCCAGTCGCGCCTGGCGCTGGCCGAGCTGGCGCGCCTGGCAGTGGCGCGCATGGGCGTGCAGTCTTTCACCATCACCTTGCCCACCCTTGCATCCCAGGGCGCGGCGCTGATCCGCTCCACAGGTGCCAGCACCGCAATCAACCATATCGCGCCGGTGGTGCAGGCCCTGGGCGCCAGCACGCTGGTGCTGGACTGCACGGTGGAGGGTTTGATGCACGCCCCCGAGCTGCCCGCCATACTGAAAGCCGGAGCCCGCGTGGTCTATGTCAGCAACGAACACCCCGAGGCCCTGTGCCGCCTGGTGCCCGATGACAGCCTGGAACCTCTGGTCAAGGAGCACACCAAGCGCCTGCGCGCGGCCAAGCAGATGACAGTGCAGTCTGCGGCAGGCACCGATCTGCGCATTGCGCTGGAAGGCGCTGTCACGGGCGGCAACTGGGGCACCACCACCCGGCCGGGCACCATGACCCACTGGCCTGGTGGCCTGGTGCTGGCTTTTCCCAAGGCAGGCAGCGTGAACGGGCGGCTGGTGCTGCACACGGGTGATGTGAACCTGAGCTTCAAGCGCTACATCGAGCAGCCCGTGAGCCTGACGATTGAAAACGACTACGTAACCCATATCGAAGGCACTGGCGTAGACGCCCAGCTCATGCGCGAGTATCTGGCCGCCTGGGGCGACCGCGAGGCCTATGCCGTCAGCCATGTGGGCTACGGGCTGAACCCGCAGGCGCGCTGGGACAGCATGGCCATGTTCGACAAAAGCGACTTCAATGGCACCGAGCTGCGCGCGGTAGCAGGCAATTTTCTCTACAGCACAGGCGCCAACGAAACCGCCGGGCGCTATACCCTGGGCCATTTTGATCTGCCACTCAAGTCTTGCACCATCGCACTGGACAGCACCACCGTGGTGCAGGAAGGAAAAGTATGTTGATTGATACGCCTCATCGGCCTGCAGCCCAACAGAATATCGCGGGAGCAGCTATGAATACTATAGCGTCTTTGGACTTTACCCCGGCAGTGGGTGATCTGCCGCTGACCGATCTGCAGCGCAGCCTGCTGCACACCGCGCGCCAGCTGGGCAGGGACAAGTTTGCACCGCGCGCACCGCAGTGGGACGAGAGCGCCAGCTTCCCGCTGGCCAACTACAGCGACCTGCGCGAGGCTGGCATCTTGAAAATGTGTGTGCCCGTGCGCTACGGCGGCCTGGGCGCAGACTATGCCAGCTACATGATGACCAGCGCCGAGATCGGGCGCTACTGCGGCGCGACTGCGCTGACCCTGAACATGCACATCTGCTCGACCATGTGGACCGGCGTGCTGAGCGACGGCATCGACATGAACGACGCGCAGCGCGGCGAGCACCACGCCCGGCGCGAGCTGCACTTTGCGCGCATCGTCAACCAGGGCGCGCTGTATGCGCAGCCCTTCAGCGAGGGCACCGCTGCCGCTGCCGGACGCGCGCCATTTGGCACCAGCGCCCAAAAGAGCGTGCAGGGCGGCGTCAGTGGCTGGGTCATCAATGGCAAAAAAATCTGGGCATCGCTCTCAGGCGCGGCCGACTACTACGGCATCCTGTGCACCGAAGACATCGCAGGCCAGGCGCCCAATCCCAAAGACACGCTGTACATCGCTGTGCCCGCCACCTCGCCGGGCCTGGCGATCAGCGGCGACTGGAACCCGATGGGCATGCGCGGCACCGTGAGCCGCAACCTGACTTTCAAAGACGTGTTCGTACCCGATGACGAACAGCTCATGCCGCGCGGCGTGTACTACCGCGCTGCGCAGACCTGGCCCGCCATGTTTTTCACCCTGGCCCCTACCTATCTGGGCATAGCCAACGCAGCCTATGACTTCACGGTGCAATACCTGCGCGGCGAGGTGGCGGGTGAGCCGCCTGTGAAGCGGCGCATGTACCCCACCAAGCAGATCGCGGTGGCGCAGATGCGCATCCAGCTGGAGAACATGAAGAGCATTTTCAGCCGCGCCATTGCCGAGGCCAGGCCCAACCCCAGCAAGGACGAGCGGCTGCGTCTGTATGCAGCGCACTACAGCGTGATGGAAGGCGCCAACGACATTGCGCGCCTGGCCATTCGCACCTGCGGCGGCCAGAGCATGATGAAACATCTGCCGCTGGAACGCCTGTACCGCGACAGCCGCTGCGGCGCGCTGATGCTGCCCTGGACCGCCGAGTTGATCCTGGACCGCATGGGGCGCGAGACCCTGTACGAGTCGGGTGAGCGCGACGACTGAAGCCCCCAAGCGCATGGCGTGGATAATTACGCCATGCACCGCCATATCCTGTTCTCCTGTCTCGCTGCGCTGTCCTTGAGCGCAACCCTGCTGCACAACGCCCATGCGTCTGGCTGCGCCGAATTTGCGCGCAAGCTGCCCAATGTGAGCCTGTCCCTGTGCCAGAGCGCGCAGCTGCAGGACTCCAAAGCGCGCTCGGTCAAGGGCCAGCCCCTGTGGGTGCGCGACATACCTGTGGTGGACGCCAAACTGCGCGTGCTGGTGGTGGGCGGCATCCACGGCGATGAGCTGTCATCCGCCTCGCTGGCCCTGCACTGGATTCCACTGGCGCAGGAGATCCCGGCGCAGACCCATTGGCGCTTTGTTCCCCTGCTCAATCCTGATGGCCTGCTGACCAGCCCCGCTCGGCGCACCAATGCCAATGGCGTGGATCTGAACCGCAACTTCCCCACTCCCAACTGGGACAAGGAGGCCCCGCTGTACTGGGAGCACAAGGTCAGCCGCGATCCGCGCCGCTGGCCTGGCAACAAGCCCTTGAGCGAACCCGAGTCGAAATATCTGCACGACGAGATGGAGCGCTTCAAGCCCGACATGATTGTCAGCATCCATGCGCCCTATGGCGTGCTCGATTTTGACGGCCCCACCACGCCGCCGGCCAAGCTGGGGCGGCTGTATTTGGACCAGGTGGGCATCTTTCCAGGCAGCTTGGGCAACTACGGTGGTGTGCACAAGCGCATGCCGGTCGTCACCATCGAGCTGCCCAGCGCCTTTCGCACGCCACTGGTGGGCGAGATGCGGCAGATGTGGCTGGACCTGCTGCGCTGGCAAAGCGAGCGCCTGCTGCAGCCCACCACGCTGCCCAAAAACCCTGTCAAACCGGCGAAATTTCCTGCACAGCGCTGACAGGCAGTGCATAGCAGCGTCAAATAAGCACCCGCTTTACCCTAGGCCTAGTAACAACCCTCTGCTATACGTTTTTAAAAAGCGTTAAATTTGTCACATTAATGACGGGAGTGCAGGATGTTGCGCAATTTACGCATTTTGGCGGCCTTGGTGCTCGGCCTGGGCAGCATGGGTCTTGGAGCGCAGACCAACACCTTTCGCATCGGTGTGATCGGGCCTTTCACAGGCCCGTCAGCCGACTTTGGCACGCCCATGCTGCACGGCATCCAGCTGGCCGTGGACGAGATCAACGCAGTAGGTGGCTTTCTGGGCCGGCCGCTGGAGCTGATCATCAGAGACGACAAGGCCAACCCCGACGAAGGGCTGGCGCAGAGCCAGGCCGTGATAGCCAGTAAAGTGGCCGCCGTGATTGGCTTTTGCAACACCGGCGTTGCTGCCAAATCGCTGGATGTGTTCCAGAGCGCCAAGATTCCGCTGATCATTCCCTGCTCCACGGGCTCGCCGCTCACCTCCAAGTTCCCGGCACCTGAGAGCTATATTTTCCGCAACTCGGCGCGCGATGCGATCCAGGCGCCGTTTGTGGTGGACGATATCGTCAAGCGCGGCTGGACCAAGGTGGCGGTGTTTGCCGATACCTCTGGCTACGGCGAGGCAGGACTTAAAGATGTCGAGAAAGCCCTCGCCGCCAAAAACCTCACTGCTGTGCATGTGGCGCGCTTTGCCGTGGGCGTGAAAGACCTCAGCGCCGAGCTGCGCGCCGCCCGGGATGCAGGCGCGAATGTGGTGTTCAGCTACACCGTGGGGCCTGAAAACGCCGTCATCGCCAATGGGCGCAAACAGATGGGCTGGAAGGTGCCGCAAGTGGGCGCATGGCCGCTGTCGTTCCCGTTTTTTATTGATGGCGCCAAGGAGGCCGCCGATGGCGCACTGATGGCGCAGACCTTTATCGCCGAGCCCAGCAACGAGCGGCGGGCCGCGTTTCTGACGGCCTATGCGCGCAAGTTCAAAACCAAGCGCATTGCCGTGCCGATGGCTGCCGCCCAGGCCTATGACGCCACCTATATCCTGATGTACTCGCTGTTTGGCATCCGCGACGGCAATGCCAATGGCCCTGCATTGAAAAACGCGCTGGAAAACATGGCCCGCACCTACTACGGCGTAGTGGCCACCTACGAAAAGCCATTCACCCTGAATGACAAAGACGCCATCACCCCCAATATGCTGGTCATGGGCATGGTGAAAAACGGTGCGGTTACCTTCGCCTACCCGGAGGACGCCAAGCGCAACCTGTTTGTGCAGCGCAAGCAGTAGCTGCCTGCCAGGCGCACCAGGCCACTGCCGCTGTATGCGCGCAGAGCCTTGCGTGCCCAAAAACCTCAGGCGCTTTGGCCCTGCGGTGCGCGCATGAACGGCGCGGTGCGGCTGGGCGCAAAGCCATAGCAGTTGAATGCCATGGCGGGCTGCTCGCCGCTGATCAGCTCGGCCATGGCCTTGCCTGAGCCAGCGCCATGCGTCCAGCCCAGCGTGCCGTGGCCGGTGTTGACCCACAGCTTGGCAATTTTCGTGCGCCCGATCAGGGGTATGTTGGTGGGCGTGGCCGGGCGCAGGCCGCACCAGAAGTTGGGCTGGCCACCCTGGCGCGCGTTGCGCGTGTCGGCCACGCCAGGCAGCACTTTTTCTATGCGGTCAATCAGCATCTGGCAGCGCGTTTGCGCCAGGCGTGAGGTCAGCGACAGGTCGTAGCCCCCTACCTCGATGGTGCCCGCCACCCGCAGCTGGTCGCCCAGGCGCGAGATCGCCACTTTTTTGTCGTCATCGATGCACGACACCAGGGGCGCGGCTTCTGGCTTGAGCAGGCGCAGTGTAGCGCTGTAGCCCTTGCCCGGATACACCGGCACACTCACTCCCACCGTGCGCAGCAAAGGCGCAGAGTAGCTGCCGCAGGCCACCACTACCGCGTCAGCGCGCAGCAGGCTGTGCTGGCCGGTGTGCTGCGCGCGCACCGTGACGCTGTCCAGCGTGTTGGCAATGGTGCCCAGGCGTTCGATATCGTGGTTGAACAGCATCTGCGCGCCACGCTGGGCACACAGGGCAGCGAGCTTTTCGGTAAAGACGCGTGCATCACCCGACTCGTCACTGGCGGTGTAGGTACCGCCGGTGATGTGCTGGGCAAAATTGCGGTACGCCGGCTCGATGGCAAGCAATTCCTCGCGGCTGACCACCTTGCGGTCCACGCCATACTTTTGCATCAGCGCCGCTTCGCCTGCGGCCTCGTCAAACGATTTCTCGTCGGTGAAAAAATGGGCAATGCCCTTCTCCAGGCGCTGGTATTCAATGCCCGTAGCCTGCACCATGTCCTTGAGCGCGGCATGGCTGTAGCGGCCCAGGGCCACCAGCTGCTGCACGTTGCGCACAAAGGCCGCATCGTTGCACTGCGCCAGAAACTGCAAACCCCAGCGGTACTGCGCAAAGCCCTTGCCCAGCGGCCACCGCGGGCGAAATAGCAGGGGCGCCTCGCTAGAGAGCATCCACTTAAGTGCCTTGATCGGCGTGCCCTTGCTGGCCCAGGGCTCGCAATAGCTCACCGAGATCTGCGCGCCATTGGCAAAGCTGGCCTCCTGCGCGGCGCCAGCCTGCCGGTCCACCACCACCACCTCGTGGCCGCGCTCCAGCAAATGCCATGCTGTGCTGATGCCGATGATGCCTGCGCCTAAAACAATGACTTTCATAACCGCTGAGTGTGCGGCATCTGGCGTTAAATGAATAGTTAAATTAAACTGTCAGTAAAATCATCAGTTAAGCTAATACAACACGCACGGAGACGGTTTGCCATGAGTACTTTTGACCCTGATGCGCTGGAATGTCTGGCGGCCATTGTCGAAGAAGGCGGTTTTGAGCGGGCAGCGCAGCGCTTGTCGATCACGCAGTCGGCAGTCTCGCAGCGGCTGAGGGCGCTGGAGGCGCAGGTGGGCACCGTGCTGATTGTGCGCAGCCGCCCGCTCAAAGCCACCTCAGCAGGCCAGCTGCTGCTCAAGCACACCAAGCAAATGCGTCTGCTGCGCGCCGACCTGGAGCGCGACCTGCGCGAGCTGGCACCCAGCTCGATTGGCGGGGCGCGCGAGGAAGAGCGGGTGTCGATCGCAATCAACTCCGACAGCATCGCCACCTGGGCGCTGGACGCTGTGGGCGACCTGGTGCGCGACGGTCTGCCGCTGGAGATCATCACCGACGATCAGGATTTCACCCATGAGTGGCTGCGCGAGGGCCAGGTGCTGGGCTGCGTAACCACACTCAAGCAGGCGCTGCGCGGCTGCAAGGTGGTGCCGTTGGGGGCGATGGAATACATGGCGGTGTGCGCGAGTGACAGTGCAGTGGTGGAAAAATTCGGCCTGGCCTCGGGCCTGAGCACGCACAATTTCCGCGGCATGCCGTTCATTGCTTTCAACCGCAAAGACGATATGCAAACAGAGTTTGTGGCCAAGGCTTTTGGTCTGAAGCGAGTGACTTTGAGCCAGCTGTTTGTGCCCAGCTCGGAGGCGCAGGTACGGGCAGTGTTGGCGGGTTGGGGCGTGAGTGTGGTGCCAGCCCTGATGGTGCAGCCGCTGGTCGATGCAGGCAAGCTGGTCAACATTGCGCCGTGGCACCATTTGCATGTGCAGCTGTATTGGCATTGCTGGAATCTGGAGTCGGATGTGCTGGACAGTTTGAGTGCGGCGCTGACGCAGGCGGCGGGGTTGAAGCTGCATCGGTGATTTGCTGTCTTTCTTCGTTTTTTGGGTTCGTTCTTTTGACCGAATCGTGCTTGGGGTCAATGGAATGTCGCGGAGACAGCTATGGTATTTGTAGCGCTTGCGTTCTCTTGCCGGCGGTTTTTGGTCTTGTAGTTGTACGCACAGTGAGGTGTATGTCATCCGCCCTCATACTGGGGTACCAGAAATCGGTCGGCTGACATACACCTCACTGTGCAGTAACCACCTTGGCGCGCTACCGGTATTGAACACATAGTCTCGCCGGAGACTACGGGTAGTGCGCTACCGTGTGTGGAGGCGATAAAGCGTGTGCCGAACGACCGATTTCTGGTACTCCAGTATGAGGGCGTTTGGCATACGCTTTGTCGCCCGCAGCGACACTAGCTAAGCAATCAACGCCAAATCAACCCACACCCCAAGCAAGCAATGACAAAGGCTACCTAAGCGCGGTTTTAGAAGCTAATCAGCCCTCAAGGTCAATAAAAATCCGCGGGAGCAGCTATTAAATACATAGCGGCTACAAACAACTATGCCCACCGCTTACGCAGTGGGCATAGCCACTTGTCAACTAAAGCGAAACAGCAAAAGCCGCTTACTTCGGCAATACCACCGTGTCAATCACGTGGATCACGCCGTTGCTGGCTGCTACATCGGTAGCTACCACTTTGGCGCCGTCAACCATCACGCCGCCTTCGGTTTTCACCGTCAGTTCCTGGCCGTTGACAGTTTTGACCTTGCCTGCCTTCACGTCAGCTGCCATCACCTTGCCTGGCACCACGTGATAGGTCAACACCTTGGTCAACGCTGCTTTGTCCTTGAGCAAACCGTCCAGAGTTGCTTTCGGGATTTTGGCAAACGCTTCGTCTGTGGGGGCGAACACCGTGAATGGGCCTGGGCCCTTCAGCGTGTCTACCAGGCCAGCGGCTTGCACGGCTGCGACCAGGGTTTTGAAGCTGCCGGCTTTGACGGCTACGTCTACGATGTCTTGCGCAAACGCGCTCACGGACATGCCTAGGCCCAGAGTGATGGCAATGAGAGATTTTTTCATGATGAGATCCTTAAGTGCCCTGCGTACAGGGATTTGATAAAACGCCTAACGAAGAGATAGGCACTAAATTACGCAGCCTGCCGGGTAGGCAGACCGCGCAATGCTTTACTTGGGCAAGATGACCTTGTCGATCACATGCACAACGCCATTGGTGGCAAAAATATCGGTGGCGGTAATGTTGGATTTGCGTGGTGGCGTGCTTTCGTCGGTGATTGCCAACGTGGCGTCCACCGTGAATTTGCCGCCTTGTAGCGTCGTGATGGGGGTGCCTACAGGCACCTGCGCCTTCAGCACGCGGCCGGATACGACGTGGTAGGTCAACACTTTGGTCAGCAATGCCTTGTCAGCCAGCAGCTGGTCTTTGGTGAGTTTCAACTCGCCAAGCAGGGCTACAAATGCATCGTTGGTCGGCGCAAACACCGTGAAAGGCCCAGGCCCGCTGAGGGTCGTTGTTAAGCCTGCAGCAACCACAGCTTCCACCAGGACACTGAACTGAGGATTGCTCTGCGCAACTTGCACGACGTTTTTGTCGGTCGGCAAAATGACCTTGTCGATCACATGCACCACGCCATTAGTGGCCAGAATGTCTGTGTCGGTGATCTTGGCCTTGCGTGCACGCTGGTCGGTGATGGTCAGCGTGGCGTCCACCGTAAAGGGTTCGCCCTGCAATGTGGTGATGGGTTTGCCCACTGGCACGTCAGCCTTGAGCACCTTGCTGCCCAGCACATGGTAGGTCAGCACTTGGGTAAGCAGCGGCTTGTTGGCCAGCAGCGCGGCTTTGGTGATGTTGAGCTCGGTCAGCAGGGCGGCAAAGGCCGTATCGGTAGGCGCAAACACCGTGAAAGTGCCCGTACCGCTGAGGGTGGTAGCCAGGTCGGCGGCCACCACGGCCTCCACCAAAATGCTGAACTTTGAGTCGCCCTGTGCGATTTGAACCACATTTTTCGTCGGTGCTGGTGCAGCTGGCGCCGGTGCCGGATCGTCGCTGCCGCCGCAGGCGGCCAGTGCAAATGCCGCAAAAGCAGCTAGCAAAGCTTGTAGAAATTGTCTCTTCATTGGAATACTCCTGTTAAAAAGGTCGCTGAGGAAGGGTTTGGCGTGACATTCAACACGGTGTTTGAATACTTTCACGTAAAGAAATATACTATACATTCTAAATAAATACTAATTGGTAATTAATAAAACCAACAAGTTACACAATGATTCATTTGAACAGTTTGTGACTTTTCCGTAGAATGGCTAAATAACTCCACGGCAGCAGTAACACCATGGCCCCTACCTACACCCTCTCCAATGTTCAATACAGCGCACGCCCCCGGGCAGACGGCACCCAAAGCCCCAAGCTGCGAACTGCGACCAAGCCCAAAGCGATGACGGCCGCCAAGCCCAGTTTCAAGCAGCAGATGCTGCTGGCACGCGAGGAGGCCATCATTGACGTGGTCAACCGCATGCTGGCCGACAAAGGTTTTGACGCGATGACGGTGGATGAAGTGGCCAACGAGGTCGGCGTAGCCAAGGCCTCGCTGTACAAGCACTTCCCCAGCAAGGAAGACCTGGCTGCCGCAGCGATGGTGCGCATGATGGAGCGCGCCCGCGCGTTTTTGTCCACGGTGGACAGCAAGCTCAAGGCAGTGGACAAGCTCAAGGTCGCTGCGCGCTGGATGATGCAACTCAAACTGGCCGGGCAAATGCCCAACCTGCCGAGCCAAAACTCCAGTCTGCGGGCCACGCTGACCTCGCACAAGGACTATGTGGACGGCCTGATGGAGATCAGCGATACGCTGGGTGGCTGGATTGAGGCTGCGCAGAAAGCGGGCCATATCAGCAACAAGCTGCCAGCGGTGGTGGTGCTCTACACCCTGTACGCCCGCGCCTGCGACCCGGTGCTGGAGTTTCTCAAGGTCAGCGGCCAGTACAACAACGAGCAGATGCTTGAACTGGTCACCAGCACCTGTTTTGATGGGTTGGTTTCTAGGTAAATTGGCTTGTAGGTCAATGGAATGTCGCGGGGGCAGCTATGGTATCTGTAGCGTGCTCCTTTAGTCTATTTGCCGGTTTTGGGTCTTGTACTGTACGCACAGTGAGGTGTATGTCATCCGCCCTCATACTGGGGTACCAGAAATCGGTCGGCTGACATACACCTCACTGTGCAGCAACCACCTTGGCGCGCTACCGGTATTGAACACATAGACTCGCCGGAGACTACGGGTAGTGCGCTACCTAGCGTGAAGGCGATAAAGCGTGTGCCGAACGACCGATTTCTGGTACTCCAGTATGAGGGCGTTTGGCATACGCTTTGTCGCCCGAAGTGACACTAGCTAAGCAATCAACGCCCAATCAACCAACCCTTCAAGCAAAGCCGGGAAAGATAAAGAACAACACGGTTTCAGAAGCAAAATAGCCCTAAAAGCCAATAAAAACCAGCGGGGCCAGCTACGATTCCGATAGCAACTTAGGAAACCGCAAAGTAAACTTGGCCCCCGGAAAAGTCGTGCGCGTCATGGTGTCTTCGATCGCCAAACTCGCTTCATGCTGCTGCGCAATCTCTGCCACGATCGCCAGGCCCAGACCCGAGCCGTCGGCCTCCTGGCCCAGCGTGCGGTAAAACGGCTGCAACACCAGATCGCGCTCCGTCTCGGCAATGCCCGGGCCATTGTCTTCCACCTGCAACACAACCACACTGCCAAACGGATCGGCCAGCACCCGCGCCGTCACCACGCCCGGATGCTCCGCGCTCGAAGGAATGTAATTGATCGCATTGTCAATCAGATTGCGCACCATCTCCTTAATCAGCGTCGGATTGCCGCTGACCATCGCCTCGCTGCGCACAGCCGCCTCGCTTTGCAGACCTTCGTAGCCCAGATCGATGCGCTTTTCCATCGCACGTGGCAGACATTCCTGCACCACCTCCACCGTCAGCCGCGCCAGATCGCAGGCCTGGCGCGGCACCGTCTGGCCGCTGGCCTCGGCGCGCGCCAGTGCCAGCAGCTGGTTCACCGTGTGGGTGGCGCGAATGCTCGAGCGGCTGACCTGCTTGAGCGACTGCTTGAGGTCTGCCTCCTGCGTGCCCTCGCGCAGCGCCAGGTCTGCTTGCATGCGCAGCCCCGCCAGCGGCGTCTTCAGCTGGTGCGCCGCGTCGGCCAGAAAACGTTTTTGCGCGGCAATCGACTGTTTTTGCCGCGCCAGCAGGTCGTTGACCGATGACACCAGGGGCACCACCTCAAACGGTACAGTTTTCTCGTCAATCGGGCTGAGGTCATCGCTCTTGCGCGCGCGGATGCGGTCTTCCAGCTCGCTGAGCGGCTTGATGCCGCGCACCAAGGCCAGCCACACCAGAAACACCGTGAGCGGAAAGATCACAAACTGCGGCAGCATCACGCCTTTGACAATCTCGGTGGCCAGGGTGGAGCGTTTTTCCAGCGTCTCGGCCACCTGCACCAACACCATCTTGGACTGCGCTGCATCAGGCGCGCTGTCCACATACACATAGGCAATGCGCACATCCAGCGAGCGCATGCTGTCGTCGCGCAGCCTGACCTTGCCAGGCTCGCTGCGGTCGGCATCCACCGGCAGGGGCATGTCTTTTTCGCCGCTGAGGTATTCGCCCTGCAGGCCCAGCACCTGGTAGTACACCAGGTCAGAATCATCGGCACGCAGAATTTCCCGCGCGGGCAGCGGCAGGTTGAACTGCGCCCGCCCGTTTTGCACACTCACCAGCTGGGCCAGCGCCTGCGCGTTGTAGACCAGGGCGCGGTCAAACGGTTTGGTGGCAATGCCCTGCGCCACCAGCCAGGTCAGCACCAGGCTCACAGGCCACAGCAGCAGCAGTGGCGTGAGCATCCAGTCCAGGATCTCCCCAAACAAACTGCGCTGCTCACGCTGGAAAATTTTCATACGGGGCGGTGGGTGGGGGCGGGGGAAGTCATGCTGCAGACAGCGGCTCCCCAAACAAGCCCTCAGCCGGGGATTTTTTCCAGGCAGTAGCCCAGGCCGCGGACGGTGGCAATGCGGATCGGGCCTTTTTCGATTTTCTTGCGCAGGCGGTGGATATACACCTCGATGGCGTTGTTGCTGACCTCTTCGCCCCATTCGCACAAGCGCTCGACCAGCTGGTCCTTGCTGACCAGACGGCCCGAGCGCACCAGCAGCACTTCCAGCAGGCCCAGCTCGCGGGCTGACAGATCGACCATCTTGCCGTCGATGGTGGCCACACGGCCGGTCTGGTCGTATTGCAGCGGGCCATGCTTGATCATGGTGCTGGCGCTGCCCACGCTGCGGCGCGTGAGGGCGCGTACACGGGCCTCCAGCTCCTGCAGGCTGAAGGGCTTGGCCATGTAGTCGTCGGCGCCCAGGTCCAGGCCCTTGACGCGCTCTTCCACGCCATCAGCCGCCGTCAGGATCAGCACCGGCAGGGTGGAGCCGCGGCTGCGCAGGCGCTTGAGCACTTCCAGGCCGTGCATTTTGGGCAGGCCCAGGTCCAGAATCAGCAAATCCAGCTCGCCGTTGGTCAGCAGCGCGGCCTCAGCCTGTGCGCCGTCGGTGACGTGGTCTACCGCTGCGCCCGAGCTGCGCAAGGTACGCAGCAGGCCGTCGGCCAGCACCTGGTCGTCTTCCGCAATCAAGATCCGCATGTCGGTGAACTCCTCGTTGTATGAGGGTCTATTTTAGGCGCTCTGGGCGCGCCTGCCGCACGGCGGTGCGGCGGCCAGACTTCTAGCTCAGATGCTTGCCAATCAGGCCGGCAATTTCAAACATGGTGACCTGCGGCTTGCCAAACACTGCCGCCAGCGGCGCGTCGGCATTGATGGTGCGCTTGTCCTTGGCATCCTGCAGATTTTTTGCCTTGATGTAGTCCCACAGCTTTTTGGTCACTTCGCCGCGGCCATACACGCCTTCGCCAATCACTGCGGCCAACGCTGCGCTGGGCTTGAGCGTGCCAGCGCGCGGGGCTTTGGGCGCTGCCGCCTTGCCTGTGGTTTTTTTGGCTGCGGCTTTTTTCGCTGAAGGGGTTTTGGCCGCCGGAGTTTTGCCTGCAGCTGTCTTTTTGCCTGCGCTGGTCTTGCCAGCCGGTCTGGCCGCTGCCCCAGCTGCTGTTTTGCGCGGCGGGTATTTGCTGGCCTCGAACTCGAAGCCCACTTTGCCCTCGTCCTTGTTCCACGCCAAAAACGCCTTGAAGCTGCGGCGCGTGCGCATGGAGACAAATTTGTCCAGCAAATCGGTTTTGCCGGTGGCCAGCAGCTTGCTCATCTGCTCGCGCTCAATCGGCTGCTGCAGGATCACCTGGCCACTCTTGAAGGTGCAGCTGGGGGTCGGCTGGGCCTCGGTGGGCACTGATTTTTCGCAGACATAGCTTTTGCCAAACTCCTTGACCGCGCTGGCGCAGATCGGGCAGGCGCCCAGCGATTCCTTGCCCGACAGATCGACGATCTCGCCGGTCTCGGCTGCCTTCGCGTCTTCGCCAAAGTCAAATTCGAGTTTCCAGTTTTTCTCTTCTTCGTTGTACTTCAGCGCGATCTCGGCCACAAAAGGCCAGCCCGCCTTGGAGCGGAAGCCCTCGAGCGGGCCGATTTTCTTGTTGCGGATGAAGTCTTCCACTTCCTGGGGCTCGAAGGTGCGGCCCGCGGGCGACTTGCCAAAGCTGAAGCCGCAGCCACTCTCGTTGTCTTTGCCGCTCTTGCCTGTGCAGGTATAGCGGCGGTAGTTTTCTTTTACGACGCCGCCGCAGTTGGGGCAGGGGGTGGTGAGGGTGGCGTAGTCGCCGGGCACCGTGTCGCGGTCGTATTCCTTGGCTTTCTTGACGATTTTTTCCGTCATGGCATTGATCTCGGCCATGAAGGTTTCGCGGCTCATCTTGCCCTGCTCCATCAGCGCCAGCTTGTGTTCCCACTCGCCGGTCAGCGCGGGCTTGGACAGCTCTTCCACGCCCAGGCCGCGCAGCAGCGTCATCAGCTGGAAGGCCTTGGCCGTGGGGATCAGCTCGCGGCCCTCGCGCAGGATGTATTTTTCGTTGAGCAGGCCCTCAATGGTGGCCGCGCGGGTGGCGGGCGTGCCCAGGCCTTTTTCCTGCATGGCCTCGCGCATTTCCTCGTCGTCCACCAGCTTGCCTGCGCCTTCCATGGCACCCAGCAGCGTAGCCTCGGAGTAGCGGGCGGGCGGGCGGGTTTTAAGGGCCTTGGTTTCCACCACTTCGTTGCGCACCAGCTCGCCGGGCTTGACCGCGACCAGCTGCTGGCCTTTTTCGCCTTCTTTGGCGTCAGCCACCTCATCAGCGGCTTCCTTGCCGTAGATGGCCAGCCAGCCTGGCTTGACCAGCACCTTGCCTTCGGTTTTGAAGCTGTGGCTGCTGTATGCCCCCACGCTCTGCGCTGACGCGTCGCCGCTGCCCCCCGAGGGGGCCGTGCCTTGCTTGGGGCTGCCCTGCGCTGCGGCGACAGTGGTGATGCGGGTGGTGACCTGGTATTCGGCACTCGGAAAGAAAACCGCCATGAAGCGGCGCACCACCAAGGTGTAGAGCTTGAATTCGGCTTCGCTCAGGCCGGTCGGCGACTGCAGCGTGGGGATGATGGCAAAGTGGTCGGACACCTTGCTGTTGTCAAAAATACGCTTGCTGGGCTTGATGTAGTTGTTGTTCAGCGCCATCAGGGCATGCGGCTCCAGATGCTTGTGCCCGCCTTCGGACAGCATCTCGAACGTCTTTTTGACCACCGGCAGATAGTCCTCGGGCAGCGCGCGCGAGTCGGTACGCGGGTAGGTCAGCGCCTTGTGGCGCTCGTACAGGCTTTGCGCCAGCTGCAGCGTGGTCTTGGCCGAAAAACCAAACTTGCCGTTGGCTTCGCGCTGCAGACTGGTCAAATCAAACAGCAGTGGCGAGGCCTGGGTGGTGGGCTTGCTTTCTTCGCTGACACTGGCGGATTTGCTTTTGACGGCGGCGGCTATCGCCTGCGCATCGCGCTCGTTCCAGATGCGGTCGGCACGGCCTTCAGCATCTTCGCCTTTTTTCCACTTGGGGTCAAACCATTTGGCCGGATACTCGCCGGCTTCGCTCAGGAAGGTGGCGTGAATTTCCCAGTAGTCGCGAAACACGTGCTTGCGGATCTGCTCCTCGCGCTCGACCATGATGGCCAGCGTGGGGGTCTGCACCCGGCCCACAGTGGTCAGGAAGAAGCCCCCGTCGCGCGAATTGAACGCCGTCATGGCGCGGGTGCCGTTGATGCCCACCAGCCAGTCGGCCTCCGAGCGGCTGCGCGCGGCATGCGCCAGCGGCATCATCTGCTTGTCGCTGCGCAGGTTGTCAAAGCCGTCGCGAATCGCTTGGGGCGTCATGCTTTGCAGCCACAGGCGGGTCACGGGCTTGCCCAGCGGCTTGGCGCCGCCAGCATACTGCTCGATCAGGCGGAAAATCAGCTCGCCCTCGCGGCCCGCGTCGCAGGCGTTGACCAGGGCGGTGATGTCCTTGCGTTTGGCCAGCTTGACCACGGCGTTCAGGCGCGACTTGGTCTTGTCCACCGGCTTGAGGTCAAAGTACGGCGGGATCACCGGCAGGTTGGCAAAGCTCCACTTGCCCCGCTTGACGTCAAATTCCTCAGGCGCCTGGATTTCGACCAGATGGCCCACCGCGGAGCTGACCACATAGGTCTCGCTCTCGAAGTATTCGTCGTGCTTGTCAAACTTGCCGGCCGTGGGCGTGAGCGCACGCACGATGTCTTGCGCAACGGATGGCTTTTCAGCGATGACTAAGGTTTTCATAGGGGGCTACTTTACACACTAATTACGCATGGGTCACGGCGCACACTACAATGCACATCTCGCGCACGCATGTGCGCACGTACGCGCACACGCGCGCACGCCCATGATTCACCATACCAAATTTTTCGGGCTATGCCAAAAACCCTCCGCGACGCTGTCCCATCCGACAAAAAAAATACGCCTGTCAAAGCCCCCAAAAAGCCCGGGAAATCTGCCGACAAAAAGGGGGACAAAAAAGCCCTGAAACGCGCCGAAGCCGAGGCCAAAGCCCTGCGCAAGGCCGAAAAACACGCCAAACGCCAGGCCAAGCTGGACGCCCTGGTCGTGCCGGGCAAGTTCATCAAGGCGCGCAAATCCAAGGTCCACGGCCTGGGCGTGTTTGCCGTCGCGCCGATCGCTGAGGGCCAGCATCTGATTGAATATATCGGTGAGCGCATCAGCTGGAAAGAGGCTCTGCGCCGCCACCCGCACGACCCGGCGCAGCCCAACCACACCTTTTACTTCTCGCTGGACAATGGCGACTGCATTGATGCCAACGTGGGCGGCAATGACGCGCGCTGGATCAACCACAGCTGCGCGCCCAACTGCGAAGCCGACGAGCAGCATGGCCGCGTCTTCATCAAGGCGCTGCGCAATATCACCAAGGGCGAAGAGCTGTTCTACAACTACGGCCTGATCATTGACGACAAGTACACCAAGAAGCTCAAGGCCGAATACGCCTGCTGGTGTGGCGCCCCCAAGTGCCGGGGCACCATGCTGGCCCCTAAAAAATGAGCTTTGCGGGCTGCGCTGAGACCATCTGGCAGGCCGTGATGGCGCTGCAGCAGCCCAGCCTGGCAGGTTTCAGCGTCGAGATCCTGCCCGAAATCGACTCCACCAACAGCGAACTCATGCGCCGCGCCCGCGCGGCGCGCACCGAGCCCACCCTGCTGGTGGCCCAGCAGCAGACGGCCGGCAAGGGCCGCCTGGGCCGGGCCTGGGCCAGCGCACCGGGCGATTCGCTGACGTTTTCGCTGGGCCTGCTGCTGCAGCCGGGTAGCTGGGACGGGCTGTCGCTGGCAGTGGGCACCAGCGTGGCGGGCAGCCTGCATGCCGACATTGGGCTGAAATGGCCCAATGACCTGTGGGTGAATGAACACAAACTGGCCGGTATCCTGATTGAAACCACCAGCGTGGGCACGCAGCGCTATGCGGTAATCGGCATTGGCATCAATATCGCGCCGCAGGACGCGCAGGGCTTTGCCACGCCGCCTACCTGCCTGCAGGCCCTGCTGCCCCAGTGCGGCGCCGCGCAGGCCCTGGAGCGCGTGGCGCTGCCCCTGCTGCGCGACGTGCTGCAGTTTGAGCGCGAGGGCTTTGCGCCCTTTGCCAGCCGCTTTGCCGCGCGCGACGTGCTGCAAGGCCGCGCCTTGCAGCTAAGCGACGGCCTGCAGGGTGTGGGCAGCGGTGTGGACGCGCAGGGCGCGCTGTTGGTGCAGACGGCAGGCGGCCTGCAGCGGGTGGGTAGTTCCGAGGTCAGCGTCAGGCCTGTAACATACGGTCTGTCTCCGCTGTAGAACCCCATGCTGCGTTTTATCGTCTTTTTACTGCTGCTGGCCAATGGCGCTTACTTTGCCTGGTCGCAAGGCCATCTGGCCCTGTTCGGGCTAACGCCCCTGCACCAGAGCGAGCCTGTGCGCATGCAAACCCAGATCAAACCCGAGGCCATGCGGGTGCTGGGGTCTACCGAGGCGCGCCGCATGGACGTGGTGTCCACCGCGCCGGCCAGCCCGCCCGCGTCGCGCAGCGCAGAGTGTCTGCAAAGCAGCCTGCTGGACAATCGCACGGCCGAGGCAGTGCGCCAGGCGGGCGCGGCGTTGCCCGAGGGCAGCTGGTCGCTCATCGCTGACCAGTTGCCTGCGCGCTGGATTGTCTATATGGGCAAATACACCAACCCCGACACCCTGGCCAAAAAGAAAGCCGAGCTGCGCCAGTTTGGCGTGCGCTACGAAGAGCTGCAAAACACCAGCCTGGAGCCGGGCATCTCCCTGGGCGGCTACAACAGCCAGGCCGAGGCCAACGCCGAGCTGACCGAGCTGAGCAAGCGCGGCGTGCGCACGGCCAAGGTCGTGCAGGAAAAAGCTGTGGTCAAAGGCCAGATGCTGCGCCTGCCGGCGGTGGACGACACCCTGCGCCCACAGATCGAGCCGCTCAAAACGGCCCTGGGCAGCGCCACGCTGCGCGCCTGCACTAGCTGATATCGTCGCCGCCCACGGCCTTGCGAATCACCTCGGGCGCAAAGCCCCGGCTGGCCAGAAAACGCATGTGCTTGGCGCGCTCTGCAGCGTCTGCCGCTGCCGTGCCAAATTTTTTGCGCCACACCTCACGCGCGCGCTCCAGCTCGGTGGCTTTGAGGGCCGCCGCCGCCTCCTGCACGGCTGCCGGGTCTACGCCCTTGGCCTTGAGCTCCTGCACCACGCGGGCGGTGCCCAGCTTGGCACCGCGCCGGTAGGCCAGCGAGTCGGCCACGCGCTGCTCGTTGATAAAGCCCTTGGCCGCCAGCTCGTCCAGAATGCGCGCCAGCTCACCCGGGGTTTCTTCCTGGCCCGCCAGCTTGCGCTCCAGCTCCACGCGCGAATGCTCGCGCCCAGCCAGCGCGCGCAAAGCGCGGCCCTTGAGGCTGAGTGTGGCAGTGGCGAGCATGGCTGGAGCGCTTATCCCTACGATAGTGGGACAGCATCAAGAAAGCATATTACTATGTTTTTCATAGCTGCTCCCGCGATATTCTATTGGGCTTGCGGCCTGTTTGACTTATAAATACGTGCTTATTCCGTGCCGTCTACTGCAATCAGCGGAATATTGAGCGACTCGCGCACCTTGTTTTCGATCTCGATGGCCAGCGCCGGGTTCTCGCGCAGAAACTCACGCGAATTGTCGCGGCCCTGGCCGATTTTTTCGCCGTTGTAGGCATACCAGGCGCCAGATTTTTCCAGCACTTTCTGGTTCACGCCCATGTCGATGATCTCGCCATGGCGGCTGATGCCCTCGCCAAACAAAATGTCAAACTCTGCGGTCTTGAACGGCGGCGCCACTTTGTTCTTGACGATCTTGACCTTGGTCTCGTTGCCAATGGCCTCCTCGCCTTTTTTGATGGTGCCCGTGCGGCGGATGTCCAGGCGCACCGAGGCGTAGAACTTCAGCGCGTTGCCGCCCGTCGTCGTCTCGGGGCTGCCGAACATCACGCCGATCTTCATGCGGATCTGGTTGATGAAAATCACCATGCAGTTGGACTTTTTGATGTGGGCGGTGAGCTTGCGCAGGGCCTGGCTCATCAAACGCGCCTGCAGGCCGGGCAGGCTGTCGCCCATCTCGCCTTCCAGCTCGGCCTTGGGCGTGAGCGCCGCTACCGAGTCCACCACAATCAAATCTACCGCGCCGGAGCGCACCAGACTGTCGACAATTTCGAGCGCCTGCTCGCCGGTGTCGGGCTGGCTGATCAGCAGGTCTTGCAGGTTGACGCCCAGGTTTTGCGCGTACTGGATGTCCAGCGCGTGCTCGGCATCGACAAAGGCGCAGGTGCCGGACAGCTTTTGCATCTCGGCAATCACCTGCAGGGTCAGCGTGGTTTTACCTGACGACTCCGGGCCATAGATCTCGATCACCCGGCCGCGCGGCAGGCCGCCTACGCCCAGGGCCACGTCCAGGCCCAGCGAGCCGGTAGAGACCACCTGGATCTCTTCAATCACCTCGCCTTCGCCCAGGCGCATGATGGTGCCCTTGCCAAACTGCTTCTCGATCTGGGCCAAAGCAGCTTGCAGGGCCTTGGATTTTTCAGTGTTGGCGGCGCTGGCAATATCGATCTTGCTGGTTTTGGCAGGTGTTGCGGATTCGATTTTGCTGCCTTTGACTTGTGCGTCCATGCTGTGGTTCTTTCCGTAAAATCAATGGGTTAGGGAGGATTCTTGCACCTGCTATTGATTACAGCCTGTGTGCATAACCAGTACTGTAAACACAGTTGATCAACTCCACAATAGATATTTTAGTCAGTTTGCCTGATTAAAATCAAGGGATGAACTTGATACCTTCCCCTGCAACGGACACCTGGCGCCAGTCGCACCTAGGCCGCTTGCTGGGCGAGTCCTTGCGCCGCTTCGATGCACGCGTGCTGACCCTGATGGCGCACAACATTACGGTGCCTTTGGCACTGTCGAACCTGGCGGCGCGTGGCCAGGTGAGCGCGGCGCATATCCACATCACGCGGCATGTCGCGCTGGAGGGCTCGCGGCTGACCGATCTGGCCGAAGCGGCGGGCATGAGCAAGCAGGCCATGGGCGATCTGGTCACGCAGTGCGAGGCCTGGGGCATTGTGCAGCGCCAGAGCGACCACCGCGATGCGCGGGCGCGGCGGGTGTGCTTTACCGCCGCCGGGCTGGAGTGGCTGAAAGCGTTTGAAGACGCGGTGGCGCAGGCGGAGGCGGAGTTTCGCCAGGAGGTGGGCGATGAGGTGGCCCAGGTGGTGGGCTTTGGTCTGGAGGCGTATTCGCGCAGCTATGCCGATGTGCGCTGAGCGGCGTCAAGAGGGCAAAGCAACGCCGGTTTAAACCAGCGACAAGTCGGTACAGTGTGGCGGTGCTGCAGTGGTGCGAGAGCGCAGAGCGTTCAGGTCACCGCGCCACGTTTGGGTTTGATGTTGACGCGGCGTGCCACGACCGAACCCAGAGCCATCACCAGCGCCAGCGCCACCGCAGGATGGCGATTGGACAGCTCGGTAAAGCGCATCGGGTTGATTGACCAGAGCTTGCAGCGGCTGGTGGCCTGCACGGTGGCGTTGCGCGGCATGCGTGAGAAAAACGCGCCTTCGCCCACACAGGAGCCGGGGCCGACCATGGCCAGGTTCACATGGCCTGTGTCGTCGGAGATATGCACGCTCAGCGTGCCTGCTTCGACAAGGTAAACGGTGGTGTCCTTGGAGCCTTGCTCGATCAGGGCCTGGCCTTGCTCCATGGTGAAGGGCTGCAAATAGCTGGCCAGCACCTGCCACTGGGCCACACCGAGGGTGAGCTTGATGGTGTCGGCGCTGCTGGCGGTGTGGATCGCCTGCAACAGGCCCACAATCGACTGCGGCATGCCCGGCGCGCTGGACGGCACGATGCCGCTGGGCCCGAAACCGCTGTTGCTGAAGCCGCCGCTGTTGCCAAAGGTGCTGTTGCCCATACTGCTGGGCGCAAAGCCGCTGTTGCCGAAATTGCTGTTGCCAAAGGTGCTGCTTGGCGTGGGCGTGCCGGGATTACGCTTGACAATCACGCGGTCATTTTCGTTGAGTGGGCTCCACCCGCTCGACCCTGGTCCATCACTTTTAATCATAGTGCTAAAAGGCTACAGGATAAATGCCCAGGACGCAAGCGTAACCTGGGCTTTGTAACCGCCCGGTAACCAAAAAATCTGGGGGAGGCGACCAGTGGTTGGTTTGGCCTGCTGTGCGGCGCTGTCTGCTTGCGCGGGGCCCGCGGGCCAGCCGATCAGGCGTCGTCCGGGTGGATGCCCAGCAGGGCGTTGACGGCGGTGCTCGCTTCCAGCGTGCACAGGTGCCCGACATCGCCCAATGACACGTAGTGCACATGCAGCGACTGGGCCAGCGCGCGGCAGCTTTTGGCCGGGGTGACAGCATCCAGCTCGCCACAGGCCACCGTCACGGGGGCTACACTGCGCGCCCGGAAGGTCTTGAGATCGGCGCTGATGTCGGCATGCGCCAGCATCTGGGTGGCCTGCGAATAGCCTGCCAGATGCAGTCGCGAGCCCATGTACTGGGTCAGTGCGTAGTGGTCGGGGTGGGCCGATGGCGCCAGCAGCGTCTTGGTGCGCTGCTCGGCCATCTTGACCGGCCCCAGCTCCATCATCGTGGCGATGCGTTCATTGGTTTTCTGCATGCGCACATGGTCTGGGGCTTTGGCATAGCCCTGCGCAGGCGCGAGCAAGGTCAGCGCGCTCACGCGCATGGGCTGCAGGCGGGCTGCGCTGGCCGCCACAATCGCGCCCAGCGAGTGACCAGCGATGCGCACCTGCATATGCCCCAAGGCGTCCAGCCAATCCCACATGCGCTGCGCGTAGTCCTGCGCCAGCGGCATGGCCATGGGCAGCGCCGAGCTGTCGGCATAGCCGGGCGCGTCCCAGGCCAGCACATGGGCGCTATGAGAGGCGTCCGCCACATCCAGCTGGTAGACCCAGCTGGCCGAGCCGGAGCCGATGCCGTGCAGCAGCACCAGCGGCGGCTCGGTGTTGCCCGCGCCGGAGCCTGCTTCGCGGTAGCGCAGCACAGCGTGCTTGTCGTTGGCAGTTAAGTCGAGGTTCAGCAGCTCATGCCGCACAGGCATGGCTTGAACATGTTCTACGAGGTTCATTGTGTCGCTGCATTATTGGTGCTTTGCCCAACCTTGACAAGCCGCGCCGCCTAAAACCATGCACCACACTCGCCAATGGTAAGCTTGCCTGCTTCGAACACCGTATTTTTTTGGAGCAATGCATGGATTTGGGAATCGCAGGCCGCTGGGCCTTGGTGGGTGGTGCAAGCAAGGGCCTGGGCTGGGGCTGCGCACGTGCGCTGGCGCTGGAAGGCGTGAATGTAGTAATGGTCTCGCGAGGCGCGCAGGCGCTGGAGGCTTCGGCGGCAAAGCTGCGAGCCGAGTGCGCTGGCAGCGCGGCCCACAAGAGCGCAGAGATTCTCACCGTGGCCTGTGACATCACCACCGCAGCGGGGCGCGCACAGATTTTCGCGCTACGCCAGGACTACGACATTGTGGTCACCAACGCTGGCGGCCCACCCACCGGCGACTTCCGCACCTGGGAGCGCGACACCTGGCTGGCCGCACTGGACGCCAACATGCTCACACCGATCGAGCTGATCAAGGCCACGGTAGACGGCATGGCCGCGCGCGGCTTTGGCCGCATCATCAACATCACCAGCAGCGCAGTGAAGTCGCCGATCGACATTCTGGGCCTGTCCAACGGCGCGCGCAGCGGCTTGACGGGCTTTGTCGCAGGCGCAGCGCGCAGCAGTCTGGCGGCCAAGGGCGTGACGATGAACAACTTACTGCCAGGCATTTTTGACACCGACCGTCTGGCGGGCAATTTTGCCGCAGTAGCCAAAAACACCGGCAAGAGCCCTGAAGAAGTACGCGCCAACCGTATAGCGGCCTTGCCCAACAAGCGTCTGGGCACGCCTGAGGAGTTTGGTGCCTACTGCGCGTTTGTGTGCAGTGTGCACGGCGCGTACATCAATGGACAGAATCTGTTGATGGATGGCGGGAGTTATCCGGGGACGTTTTAAGCGGCACGCAAGTTAAGCTAATACACGCTGCGCATTTCGTACCCTCAATGCTCATCACGCCTGGCTCTAATTTGCAAATGCAACACATTTGTTAAGCGCAAAAGTGTTTGAAATTTTTATCTGTATTGATGATCGTTCTCACAAGCGTTCTATGGTGCCTGGTTTAGAACCGTTGGCGGCTCAACCTGTATAAAACCCAACATATCGCTACTGGTCTCCTGCGCAGCCTGAGTCAACCAGCTGACAAGAACCTGGGTACTACGATCCCCAATCAGTTCCTCGCTCCAACGGGCCACGTGGACCTTCGTCGATAACACATCTGGGGTGGTCGCAAGTAACGGCACCAGACGCCCATCATCGATCGCATCAGCGATCAAGAGGGAGCGCCCGATCGCGACACCGCCACCTTCGACGGCAGCATTGAGACAAAGCCCCATATCGCCCAAGACAAGGCCGCGCGGCACGGCGCGATTAAGCCCAAGTTTTCCGAACCAGTAAGCCCAACTCCATTCTCCCATTGGGCTATGTCCCTTCTGGATCAGCGGCAGCTCAAGCAGCGCAGCAGGATCCAACAAAGGCTTTCCACCAGGAAGAAACGACGGAGCGCAGACTGGAAATATATTCTCGCGAAAGAGTGGGGCCTGCAGAGGTGTTGCTCGGGACTGAGCTTGTGTGGTCCAGAATATCCGTACATCTAAAGGCGGCGCAATAGCCGCCTCAGACTCAACGGGTGTGAAGTCGATCTCAATTTCTGGGTGAAGCGCGCGAAAAGTCCTCAGTCGGCGAACCAACCACCACGCAGCTAACGATGATCCTGCACCCAATCGCAACGAGTTTTGGCCTGACCGACCTCGAATACTCGGCTCCAGGCCCGCCATCCCATCGAGCAGGGGAGACAGTTCTGCATATAGTCTCGCACCGTCATCGCTCAGTGCGACGCCAGGATTAAGCCGTTTTAAAAGCTGCAGTCCGAAAAATTCCTCAAGGCGACGAATCTGATGGCTGATGGCGCTCTGCGTGACACCCAGTTCGTCGGCTGCGCGCGTGAAAGAGCGGTTGCGAACAACAGCATCGAATGCAACTAACGGGCCGAAAGGCGGCAAACGTCGGATCATCGGAAAGGCCCTCTCACCGCATTATATGGATTCATGCCATTTTGAGCAGTGATCATTTGCCGCGGCGTGTAGACATGCCGCATGATAGTGACATGCCAAATCCCATCGACAAAGAGGGCGAACCCGTGGCCGGCTCTCGATCAATCCTGGTCGCAGCATGTGTGAGCGGCTTCTTGTTCCAATTCGACCTTACGGCTTTATCCGCAGCACTGCCAGATATTGCGTCCAGCCTTTCTGCGCGAGTCGCTGACCAGGCATGGATTATTCACGTCTATAGCTTGGCGTTGATTTTCGCGCTTCCATTGGCAGGGCCTGTAGCTGATCGCTTTGGGCGGCGGCGACTGTTTATGGCCGCTACCGTCAGCTTCGCGCTAGCATCAGTGATGTGTGCGACAGCAACGACTCTCGGCAGTCTACTGGCTTGGCGCGTATTTCAAGGAGTTGCCGGCGCTGGGTTGACTGCTTCTTCGGCAGCTCTGCTTGCAGCCGCTTATCCTGGTTCTCGCCGGGCTTGGGCTTTCGGCATCTGTGGGACTGTGGTCGGCGGTTCTATGGTTGCTGGACCGCCCCTTGGCGCGCTCATCGCGGCGGCGATCGGATGGCCGTGGGTGTTTTGGATCAATGTACCGATTTGTGTGGGGTTGGTTTTACTGACTCGTCGTACTGCAAGTGACCAAACCCCTTCGACTGCCTATGCTTCGCTGGACTGGGCCGGGCCCGCCGCTCTCGCGGCAGGTGTCGGATCGCTCGCACTGCTGATGCTGGCAGGTCATGAGTTAGGGGAATCGAACGGTGCCGCAATATGGGCGGTGGTTGGCGTAAGCATAGTTGCTTTTACGCTCTTCATACTCATAGAACGGCGACACATTGCCCCCGCGTTCGATTTTTCGCTGTTCGGCTCATCACGATTTGTCGCGATGTGTCTTGTTCCCATTGCTGGCTCGATTGGATATTGGGCCCTACTTGTCCACTTGCCGCAAATGGCAAGGGGACCTATGGCACTTAGTCCCGCTGCGACTGGGCTTCTGCTAACCGCCCTTACGATTCCCATGTTCCTTTTTCCTTCGATTGGGGCGGTGGTTGCAGCGAAACTGCCGGCTCGTTGGTATTTCGCTGGTGGGCTTGCAGTCGTGGGTGGAGCAGACTTTTTTTTAGCACTTGCAGCGCGAGACCTCAGTGCACCAATGTCAAAGTGGGCCGTTGTCGGGGCACTGCTGATAGGCGGTGCAGGTTGTGCAATGTTCAACGTCCAAATCACAGCTGCGGCGGTCTCAGCTGTTCCGCCGGACCGTTCGGCGACTGCAGCGGCCATCTGCGTGACTATGCGACAAATCGGATTCGCGTTCGGGATCGCGCTGATTGGCGCTTTGCTGCAGTCGAACGATCCGCTAGCTTATACGAGAGCCTTTGCAGCGGTTTCTGTGTGTACGCTTGCACTTGCTGTAATCGTGTTCGCGCTACTGCGTCGTTCAGAATGAAGAGTACGGTTCGGTGTTTCAACTAGCGCTGAACTAGCTTGTTGCTGCTCATTAATAAATAGCTGCTCCCGCGGGTTTTTATTGGGCTGGGGCGCATTTTGCTTCTGAAACCGTGTTGTTCTTTGCCTTTTGCCTGCTTTGCTTGAAGGGTTGGTTGATTGGGCGTTGATGACTTAGCTGGTGTCGCTACGGGCGACAAAGCGTATGCCAAACGCCCTCATACTGGAGTACCAGAAATCGGTCGTTCGGCACACGCTTT
>JAAFIP010000006.1 GCA_013297865.1 Polaromonas sp.
ACCCCGAAGCCTGGATGTGGTACCACAAGCATGTGGGTGGCGAGCGCTGCCCGATTGTGGACACCTTCTGGCAAACCGAGACCGGTGGCCACATGATCACGCCTTTGCCCGGTGCCACGCCCTTGGTGCCCGGTTCATGCACCTTGCCACTGCCCGGCATCATGGCAGCCATTGTTGATGAAGTGGGTAGCGATGTGCCCAACGGCTCTGGCGGCATGCTGGTCGTCAAGCGCCCCTGGCCGTCGATGATCCGCACCATCTGGGGCGACCCTGACCGCTTTGTGAAGAGTTACTTCCCCCCCGAGATGGGCGGCAAATACTACCTCGCAGGCGACGGCGCCGTGCGCTCGGCAGACCGTGGCTACTTCCGCATCACAGGCCGCATTGACGACGTACTCAACGTCTCGGGCCACCGCCTGGGCACGATGGAGATTGAATCGGCTTTGGTGTCCTGCAGCCACCTGGTAGCCGAGGCTGCTGTAGTTGGCCGCCCCGACGATTTAACCGGCGAAGCCATCAGCGCCTTTGTGGTGCTCAAGCGCAGCCGCCCGACAGGCGACGAAGCCAAGCAAATCGCCAACGAACTGCGCAACTGGGTGGCCAAGGAAATCGGCCCGATTGCCAAACCCAAAGACATCCGCTTTGGCGACAACCTGCCCAAAACCCGCAGCGGCAAAATCATGCGCCGTCTGCTGCGTTCGATTGCCAAAGGTGAGGCGATTACCCAGGACGTTTCCACCCTGGAGAACCCGGCCATTCTGGAGCAACTGGCAGAAAAGCTGTAAGCGCTACGCTACTAAAATAATAGCTGCTCCCGCGATATTCTAAAGGGCTGGTGGCCTAAAAGACTAGTAAATCTGCCGGGATTGAATCGCAGTTTATGGTTTTGCTGCGAGTGCAGAGCTTGACCATCCACCCCCCAACGCTTTGTACAGGCTCACCACAGCATTGAGGTGGGTCCGTTGTGTGTCAATCAACGCAGACTCTGCCTGTGACAAATCGCGCTGCGCACTGAGCACCTCCAGATAGCTGGAGTAGCCATTTTTGTAGCGCAAATCAGCAAGCCGCAGCGTAATGCGCAAGGCTTCAATGCGCTTGTTGGTAGCTGTCGTGATCTCTGCGCCTGACTGCACATTATTCAATGCGTCGTGAACATCGCGAAATGCGTTTTGAACAGCTTGCGTGTACTGCGCCAAGGCCTGTTGCTGGCGAGCATTGGTGGCTGCAACCGCTGCATCAATAGCCCCGGCACGAAAAATGGGCTGCGTCAGGTTGCCCAGCAAGCTCATGAACATGGAGGCCGGGTCAAACAGGTTTGACAATTCTCTGGACTGCTGCCCCAGGGTGGCTGTCAGCGCAAACCTGGGGAAGTACGCGGTTCTGGCCTGCTCAATATCTGCATTCGAGGCAATCAGATTCTGTTCGCTGCTTGCCAGATCCGGTCGTCTCGACAACACGTTGGACGGCAGGTTGCTGGGTATCGCCTGCACTGCATACAGCTGCGATATATTCACCCCGCGATCAATGGCGGGTTTCGCAATATCAGAGGGCTTTCGTCCTACCAGCAAAGCCAAAGCAGACTCGGCGTTAGCGCGGTTTTGCTTCACGAGCTGTACTGCTGCCTCTGCATTGGCTGTCTCCCCTTGGGCTTGCCGCAAGTCAATTTCACCCACTACGCCCCCTTCAAAGCGGCGCTGCTGCAGTCGCATGTTTTCCTGGCGCGTTGCAAGGGTCTGTTCAGCCAGCAGAACCTGTGCGTCGAGGGCGCGCAAGGTGAAGTAGCTCTGAGCAACGCCAGCGTACAGCGTGGTAAGCACGGTGCCACGATTAGCCATTTGTCCCAAAAGCCTGGCGCGTGCTGCTTCATCGGCGCGTCTGTATTTACCCCAAAAATCAATTTCGTAGCTCGCATTCAAGCCCAGCTGCAGGTCAGTGGAGTACCTGTTGGCGTTCGGGCCAGCAGCACCGGCATTTTCACTGGACCTACGCCTGTTGGCGCTCGCGCTCAGGTCAAGGCTGGGGTAAAAATTGGATTGATTCTGGGTCAGCGCAGCGCGGGCTTCTTCAATGCGTGCGCTGGCTATCGCAAGATCCTGATTTTTCTGGCTTGCTTCCAGCATGAGCGCATCCAGAGCAGGGTCCTTGAATATTTTCCACCAGGTCAACCACTCAGTGTGAGTATCTTGTGTGTCTGCAGCATCCGCTGGCAGTCCCAGGTCAGGGCGTTGGTAGCTTGAGCCGGACAGTCCGCTGCAGGCAGATAAAAGAAAAACACTGGCCAGGCACGCAGCCATCTGGTTGAACTTAGCCATGTTGGGTGCCTCCTGTAGCCTGGGCTTTGCTATCTGCAAGCCGATCAAAGTCAGCAGGCTTACTGCGAAAATGCCAATCATTGACCAGTTTGAAAAACAGGGGGACTAAAAACACGGCCAGGAAGGTAGCTGCCAGCATGCCCCCGAGGACCCCTGTGCCAATAGACTGGCGTGCTGCAGCACCTGCGCCGCTGGAGAACGCCAGCGGTACAACGCCTAATATGAAAGCCAGCGAGGTCATCAAAATAGGCCTGAACCTTAAACGCGCAGCTTCCAGTGCCGCTGCGACAGGCGACATGCCTTCATGCACTTTGACCATGGCAAACTCCACGATCAAGATAGCATTTTTGGCAGACAACCCCAGCAAAGTCACCAAACCAATCTGAAAGTACACATCATTGGTGAAGTTGCGCAGATAGACTGCCAGCAAGGCACCAAAAATTCCAAAAGGCAAAGCCAACAGAACGGACAGCGGCAGGGTCCATTTCTCATATTGCGCTGCCAAGATAAAGAAGATCATCAAAAAGCCCGCACCCAGCGCCAAGCCTGCTGCGCCACTGCTGCGCTTTTGCTGAAACGCCGTGCCACCCCAGTCGTAGCCCATATCTGCAGGCAAGACAGAATTGGCTGCACGCTCCATGGCTTCAATTGCCTGGCCAGAGCTGAATCCTGGCTTGGGTTCGCCCAAAATCTGAATGGAGGGCAGTGCATTGAAGTGTTGCACCGAATCTGGCCCCGAAGAAAACTTCACATCAGCCACTGACCGGATTTGCACCATCTGCCCGGATCTGGCACGCACATACAAAGCGCCAATATCGTCAGGCTTGGCACGATACTGCCCTTCAGCCTGCATCAACACCTGGTAGATACGCCCACTCTTGTTGAAGTCGTTGACGTAGTAGGTGCCCAGCGTAGCCGCCAAGGTGTTGTAGATGTCAGGTATGGCGATGCCCATGGCGCGCGCTTTTTCGGTATCTACACTGACGAATAGCTGTGGCGAGTTGGCTTGCCACAAGGTCTTAACCCCTTGAAGCTCGGGCTGTTTGTTGGCTGCTTCCAGCAAGGTTGGCAGCATTTGCGCCAGCCGCCTCACGCCACCGTCACCTTTGTTCTGCAGGTAAAACTCAAAACCTCCGGTTTGTCCCAGGCCTTGAATGGCAGGTGGTGAAAAAGCCAGTGGCAGCCCTTCTTTGATGCCGCTGGTTTTGAAATAAGTTTCGCCCACCAGCTCTTTGGCAGTTTGGGTGCGCTCAGCCCAGGGTTTAAGCGGAAAAAACATCGTAGCTGCAGATGATTTAAGGCCACCTCCGCCCAGAAAATTCAATCCAACCAAGCTGAAGACAGATTCAATATTCTTGTTGGGCGACATGGCCGCTTCCACTTTTTTGACCACAGCGTTCGTGCGCTCCAGAGAAGAGCCTTCGGGCAAAATGACTGCACCCAGGTAGTAGCCTTGGTCTTCATCGGGAACAAGCCCACCGGGTACTTTGGTATAGAGCAGGCCAGTCAATACGCCCATGCCGGCAAATAGTATCAATCCCAATACCCCACGCTTGAGAAAAAATGCGACACCGCGGGTGTAGCGCTTTGTCAAGCCGTCAAAGAAGCGGTTAAATAGCCTGAAAAAGGCATTTTTCTTTTCTGCGCCAGGTTTTAACAGCACAGCGCACAGCGCAGGGGTCAAAGTCAGGGCTACTATGCCGGACAGCACCACAGCGATGGAGATCGTGACCGAGAATTGTCGATACAACTCCCCCGCCAGGCCGCCCAAAAATGCCACAGGAATGAACGCAGCGCACAGCACCAGAACAATGGCAATCACTGGTCCAGTGACTTCCTGCATGGCTTTGACCGAGGCATCACGCGGGCTGAGCCCTTCTTCGTGCATCAGCCGCTCCACGTTTTCCAGCACCACGATGGCATCGTCCACCACAATACCAATGGCCAGCACCATGCCAAACAGCGTGAGTGTGTTGATGCTGTAGCCCAACATGTGCAGGCCCGCCATGGTGCCAATCAGCGATACGGGCACTGCGAGCACGGGAATGATAGTGGCCCGCCAGCTTTGCAGGAATAGATAAACGACCAAAAATACCAAGATCATGGCTTCCATCAATGTGACCAACACCGCATTGATGGACTCCGACACGAAGGGAGTCGTGTCGTAGGGGGTAGCATAGGTCAAGCCTTCAGGGAATTTTGCCTTGAGCTCGACCAAGGTTTTCTCTACTGCAGCGCGTGTCTCCAGCGCATTGGCGCCTGTCTGAAGAAAAACGCCAATCGGTACAGACGGATGTCCATTGATGCGTCCATAAAAGTTGTAATCCTTCGAGCCCAGCTCCACACGCGCAACATCCTTGAGCCGCACGACAGCGCCTTTGTCTCCGCTGCGCACAACAATATTGGCGAATTGGTCTGCCTCCAGCAAACGGCCTTTGGCCGTCACGGTCAGTGTCAGCTCTTCGGTATTGCCCGGGGGTGAGCCAATTTTTCCTGCAGCGTACTGCGCGTTTTGCTCCGACACTGCAGAGCTGATATCCGCCACGGTGATGCCAAGCTGTGCCATTCTGTCAGGGCGCAACCAGATGCGCATCGCATAATCCTTGGCACCGAAAATTTGCACATTGGTGGTGCCGGGAACACGCTTGACAGCGTCCAGCATGTTCTGCAACACGTAATTGGAGATGAACAAGGCGTCATATCTGTCGTCTGGCGAATAGACGGCAGCCACCACCATGAAGTTAGCTGAGCTTTTGGCAACAGTGACTCCCTGGCGCTGCACCTCCTGTGGCAGCTTGGAAAGCACCTGGTTCACACGGTTAGTCACGTTAACTGCAGCAATATCCAGGTTGGTGCCCACATCAAACGTGACGTTGATGGTGACAGCGCCGTCTCCTGACGAAGTACTGTCCATGTACAGCATTTTTTCCACACCGTTGATGGATTGCTCAATAGGTGCTGCGATAGTTGTCTCCAGCACCTCAGCAGAAGCGCCAGGGTAGATCGCACGCACGTTAACGACAGGTGGGGAAATTTCCGGATAACGCGATATAGGAAGAATGCGCATGGCGGCCAACCCTGCGAGTACCAAAAACAAGGACAGCACCGTGGCAAAGATGGGCCGGTCAATAAAAAATTTGGAAAACATGGCGGTGGTCCTTACTTTGGTGCGCTGGCCGCATAGGCCACTGGCTTGACCGTCATGCCGGGTTGATTGGCCTTGATGAAGCCCTCAACCAATACCCTGTCTCCGTCTTGAATGCCCTTGGTGACTATCCAGTTACCCTGCGTCCATCCATCCAGCTCTACTGGCTGCGGGGCCAGCTTGTTGTCGGGTGTGACTTTAAAAACTATCTTCCCCATAGGGCTGTCGATGACTGCGCGTTGAGGGATACTGAGTGTGTTGGGACGGTTAACCCCTGTGAGCACCACGCGCACAAATTGCCCCGGCCGTAAACTGCCATCGGGGTTAGGCACTTCGGCGCGCACATCAATGCTGCCGTTCTGGGAATTGACTTTTTCACTTGCAAAGTTCAGCCTGCCCGCGCGTGGATGCAGGCTGCCATCTGCCAGCCTTACCTGCGCTGTTAAGGCCAAGCTGCCGTTGGCTGCACGCTTGCCGTCAATGCTCAGCTGTCCATTGTTAACCTGCTTGTTCAAGCGCAGATAGTCTGCTTCTGATACGCTGAAATTCACAAACATGGGATCGGTCTGAACAATCGTTGTAAGCAGGCTGTCTGCGGCAGTCAGCAAGTTGCCATCAGATTTAGCAGCCACCCCCGTCACGCCACTGATGGGGGCATTTACACGTGTGTAGCTCACATTGAGCCGTGCCTCGCTGGCCTGAGCTTTGGATTGCTTGAGTGTCGCCTCAGCCAGCTCCAGTGCAGACTTGCTGTCATCAAACTCTTTCTGGCTGATGGCCCTCTCTGCGATCAGGGGCACCAGACGTGCCTGGTCACGTCGTGCCTGGCTGGCGCGGGCCTCTGCAATGGCTACAGCAGCTTCAGCCGAGGCAAGCTGATTCTGAAAGCCCGCAGCATCTAATTGAAACAGCGGTGCGCCGGCTTTCACCATCGCACCTTCCACATACAAGCGCTTTTGCACAATACCCGCTACCCGAGCGCGCACTTCTGTCTCACGAGAGCCTGCAGTTTGTCCTGCATACTCAAGCTCAATGGGCTGGCTGGATGCCTTCACCGTAATGACAGTGACCTCAGGTGGTGGTCCGCCTGCGCCGCCAGAGCCCGGACCTTGGGCATCAGGTCGGTTGCAGGCAGCCAGTAAGAGCGCTAGCAAAGCCGCTACTGCAAATGACATAACGCCTTGAAGGCAAAGGCCTTTTTGCGCTGGGGAACGGTCGACGGAGGATGAAATACACAAAGCAGGCATGGAAAACTCCCAAATTTGAAACAGACAGCCAACAGGGCGCAACATGAAACACTTAATCAGAATGCTCAGGGATCAATATCTCTGGATGTGTTCTTATGTGTCATACGATAGCGTCTTAGGGCAGGGTTGGCAATTGCTGCATCACGCCCTGCAGATATTGCGGCGTCAATATCCGACACCGGCAGCGTCAGACGCGTGGGTATCTGGTTGAGTAAAGCGGCTCTGTCTGTGCCTAAGTCACTAAAGCTGATTAAAGTCACTTCAAACCGCACGTCATCACATTTCCATGACGTGCTCATATTCTTTGGGTCTCGCAATGCGGCTAGCTCCTCAGGCTTGAGGTTGCACCGATAGCGCCGTACATCTGCTTCCCAGGCCGCCAGCATGTCCTTGAAAGCATCAAAGCTGATGCGGGTTGCGCTATCGATGGCAGAATCTGTGGCCGCAACTGCCAAGTCCAAACCAGAGGGGCCTGCTGTTTTCAATGCCCAGTCTCCGCTGGGGCTGCGCCCGGAATCCACCACTATGAAAAGCATGTGTTTCAGATTGATGACATCTTCAGCTCGCATGGGTGCAAATGGTGTGCCAGCGGCTGCCCGCGCAATGGCTATGCTGGATAAGCCATAGTTGTCCGTCACCCCACCGTCCACCAGCTTGACATAACGCTGCACCAAAGGGTTGCGGTAATTGCGAACAGCCAGTGCCACGGCATGGGTAACTCTTGGAATGCTGCCATTGTCGCCATTGGAAAATCTGTCAACCCAAGCCGGGGAAGGTGTTGAACACCCTTGTGCAAAAGTCTCCAGAACCACAGGCGTAAACACCAGAGGAACGGCCATCGACGCATGGACTGCCTCGGCTACTGAGAAAGAAGCCAGGTCACTGCAGAGCGCATCAAATACCTGCTCTGTAAAGACGAAAGGGGTGCGGTTGTATACGTCGGTTGCATTGATCCACACGACGGGGCGCGGGCGACGTTTTAACTGCGCAAAGGTAGCCCCGTTGAATAAATCGCTGTGCAACCAGTTAGCCAAATTGCTGCGGTCGTTCAAGCCACCCTCAAAAAGTCTTTGCAGAGCCACAATGGAAAATGGAGAGAGCCGCATGCCTCTTTCCATATCTTTGAGCAGCACATTGGAGCGAAAACTGCCCAGCGTCTGACGGCCATTCAATCCATAGTAGGCAGCCAACAGCGAGCCGCCAGAAACACTGCTGATAAATCCAAGATCGTCAATCACGTCGGACTGGCCTTGGCTATTGCCTGCCAGCGCCTGCAAAACACCAAAAGAGAATGCTGCTGCACGCATTCCGCCCCCAGACAGTGATAATCCGATCACTTTTTCACCCAAGACGGTGGGCGGTGGCGTAGAACTGGTTAAAGTGGATTTAGGCACATTGACTACTCTTGTATCGATAGACGTGGCGCAACCCAACAGACACAACTGTGTCAGCAGCATGGCAGCCAATGATCTACAAGAACAAAAGTTCATCATGGTTAGACAGCTTGTGCTGTTCAATACAGTGTTAGCGGGATTCATGCCAAAAGCGCCTTTTGGCTGTAAAAATGCGTTAACGTGAAAATTCAGTGCTCAGGGCCACTGGCCCACCAGGCAAAGTAGCTTGCGACAGCCAGAGATAGTGGTAATGCCTTCGCTGAAACAGCCAGCGCCCCTTGCGGCACACATAGTCGTCTTCGTAAATTGCCCGGTTGTCATAGCCCTTGCCGTCTGCAAACGTACCCGTTTCGATGCAAGGCCAGCGGCCTTTAGCCCTGTTATCTTCGATATGGATAACGCCAGTGAAACTGCCGCGAAAAAGCCATTGCGTGGCACCGAGCATGGTTTGCCACGTTGTCACAATGCCGGAGGCACCTTGCACATGCATAGGCATGGGGTTGCCAATCTGCCATGTGGCGTCTGTTGCCCACAACTGCTCAAACTCTGCCACATTGCGTCGATTGACAGCATCATCAAAGCGCGCCACTAGTTCAAAAATGGCGGTGCGTGCCTGTATATCGCCAGTGCCTAAGCTGCTACTGATGCCAATTGGTGAAGTAATCATTTCAGTTCCTTAAAAGGAGGGCTTCAGGAAACCCATAGCTCCCTGGCTGTAGCGTCTGCGCGCATCGCTTAGGCGCTCTTCGGTTGACATGGCAAAAGGCCCGCTGAATTGAAATTTTTGCTTTAAAGGCATCCCTGCGCCCATCAAGAGGCGAGCACTTCGAGAGCCTCCATGGAATGCTGCAGTTGTCCCGTTGGCACTCCAAAAGATGCCCGTTGGTGCGCTATAGTTTTTCATTTCCAGGGTGATATCACCGCTTATCAGCATGGCCCATAGCGCCAGACCATCGTCTACGCTGATGTTGACCTGTGCCTTGGGCTCTACGGTCAGGTCGTACAGGCAGATATCTTGTGCCACTTGACTGAGGGGCGATGCAACTCCCTGAAGCGAGCCTGCCAGCACGCGCGCGCTCCAGCCATTGGCGGTGACTGTTTTGATGACCTCAGGATTGGCATGAAAAGCTGCTGGTGCAGACAGCTCTTTTTCAGCAGGCAGCTTCACAAACATCTGAAAACCCTGACAGCTTATGCCAGACTGCTCGGGAATCTCCTCGTGCACCATGCCGGCGGCGGCTTGGGTCCAATGGATAGCCCCTGGCCCGATACGGCTGGTGTCGCCCAGACTGTCACGGTTGGTAAAACCACCATCGCTCTCAGGCAGCATATAGGTCACTGCTGAAAAACCTGCGTGAGGATGCGGCTGAAACGTGGGCTGGCTCATGGAAAAAAAAGTCACATCCATGAAAGGATCCAACAGTCGATGGCGCATTCCTGTCGCAGAAAACCCCGCGCCGACCCGTTCGTGGCGCAGCTGCATCACTTCCAAAAGGGTTTTGATATCAGATCGTATAGTCACGGCTTGCACCTTCATGTCAATGAGAATAGTTAATCCATTCCAAAGAAGAGCGAAGATTGGATGCTTCGGCGTGTGCGGTTTCCTTATGATGCAACACCAGGCTGGCACCGTTGTGCATGCGCTCAGTGTCTTCAAAACACTGCACACACGCCTTGGCCAGGTCTTGCGTGTCAAGCCATTGCACGGGGCCATGTGGACGCTTACGTGTAATGACTGGTGTATTGGCCAGCACACTGTAAACACGTGGGGAGTTATTCAGCGATTCGGCAGCCAACACATTTTTCAGTATCAACTGCGCGCCTGCTGCTATAGACACTGGTCCTGCATGTGGGACAGGGGATAACGCAGCACCACCGTTGATCATCACATAAGCGGACTGCTTGTTGGCCAGCAGCACAGGCCACCATTGCCTTGCACATAGAAAATGTGCATCCAGATTGCTTTGCATTACCTTGCGCCAGTCTGCCAGCGTAGTTTGTGCCAGGCTGGGCCCCTGCCACCAACCGCCGATAGAGGCAATCACCAAGTCAACCCGGCCTGAAGTAGCCAATACAGCCTGGCAGGCTCTGTCCATGGAGGCTTCGTCTTCAAAGTCTTGTACATGCACATGCAAATGCGTGCGCAGGCCATCGGGCGTTTGGCTATGCAGGGCTTGCAACTTGCCCGCATCCCGCCCCAGCGCATGCACCTGCCAACCGTCAGCAAGCAAGACCAAGGCAATGCCTTCGCCTATCGCGCCAGTGGCACCGGCGATTACGCACACAAAGGGTTTAGATGTAGCGCGCGTCATGATGGATCACCTCAAAATCTCTAAGCCTTTTTTGACCGCTGGCCGATCGCCTACCAGCTTTGCCCAGCGTTCAATGGCTGATAAGTGCCCCACACGCTCAGGGTTTGCTGACCGAATGAAGCTGAGCCCGCCGGATGCCCAAGTGAAATTAGCGATGTCAGCAATCGAATAATCATCTGTGATGAATTCACGATCAGCCAAGTGATCGTTCAGTACCTCGAGCAAACGAATACTTTCATCCAGATAGCGCTTGATGGCGTAAGGTATAGGCTCTGGTGCTGCGCGCACGAAGTGCCCCCACTGTCCAATCATGGGACCAAGTCCGCCAACCTGCCAAAATGTCCAAGCCAAAGCCTCGGCCCGGTTGCGCCCTTGAGCTGGCAGCAGCTTGCAAGTCTTTTCAGCCAGATAAACCAGTATTGCGCCTGATTCAAAAACACGCAGGCCCTCTTGCACATCATGATCTACGATGGCAGGTATCTTGCCGTTGGGATTGATCGCCTTAAAAGCCTTTGTGTGCTGTTCACCTTGAGAAATATTGACATTGAATATTTTGTAGGGCAGGCTGACCTCTTCGAGCATGATCGAAGCTTTTTGCCCGTTAGGCGTGTTTGCGGTGTACAAATCAATCATTGTTATAACCTTTTCGACTTTGAATGGAATACCGCCTCATTCTTCTAATAGTGATCGCAGCATCCAGGCTGTCTTTTCATGCACTGTGAGGCGCTGGGTCAGCAGATCTGCGGTAGGCTCATCATTGGCCTGACTGGCTATTGGAAGCAGTTTTCTGGCCGTGCGCGCTACAGTCTCATGTCCTTGCACGAGTATGTGCACCATCTCCAGTGCTTTGCAGGGCTGTTGTGGTGCGTCGGGCACAGTAGCCAGCTTGCTGAATTGGGCATAGGAACCTGGTGCCGGGTGGTCTAAAGAGCGAATGCGCTCAGCCACCAAATCCACTGCATTCCACAGCTCGGTGTACTGCACCATGAACATTTGATGTAGCGTATTGAACATGGGCCCAGTCACGTTCCAGTGGAAGTTGTGCGTGGTCAGATACAGCGTGTAGGTGTCTGCCAGAAGACCACTGAGCCCTTCAGCCAAAAGGGCACGGTCATTCTCGTGGATGCCTATGTCGATAGGTTTCTTAAGAATCATCATTGAGCCTCATCACACCAGTGTTTATGCCCGAATCGCTTTACGAGCGGCTTTGAGCTGGTCTTGAACAACGTCTGCGTTACGCGCTGTTGCTGCAAAGTTGGCGAATGCACCGGCGTAGCTCCCAGTATGTGCGGTTAACAGATCGGCGATGTGTACACCGTTTTTTATGGTGTTGGCGGCAAGCTCAGCCAAGATTGGAACCCATGTGGTCACCACCACGCCGGCTGACGCCAGGCGATGCATGGCTGCTTGCTGGTTAAGATCATCAAAGGTTGAGGAAGCATCCACCACCGCATAGGCGTCGAAACCCGCCCGCACTGCACCAATGGCTGCAAACGATAGGCAGGTGGTAGTGTCGAGCGCAGCAATAATCAGTTTTTTTCGCCCTGTCGCTCGTATTGCCTTGACGGTATCGGCATGGTCCCATACATCCACGGTGTCGCGCTCAGTCACAACATGGTTGGGATACATGGCAACCAGCTCAGGCATCGTGGGGCCGTTAGGGCCTTGCGCCCAGCTGGTGGTAAGCACGGTGGGCAGTGCAAAGCGTTTGCCAATTTCGGCTAACGCAATCACATTGTTTCTCAGTTTCATCGGTTCAACCGACGGCAAAAATTGGAACAAACCCGTTTGATGGTCCACCATCACGAGTGCAGCATTGTCTGCGGTTAACTTTTCTGCAAAAGGACTGTTGGATGCGTACATGTGCATTCTCCTTGAGTGACTGTTAAGTGAGGTTTCTCTTGACTGTTTCAGCAAGAAGCGAAAAATTCACAATATCCAGAGCTTTGACTTGTGGTGCCTTCATCGCGAGCCAGTTTTTCAGCGCCTGTCGCTCCTCGCTGCTAACACCACCGCCAATAGCTATGACCTTTACAGCGCCATTCAGGATATGGGCATGGGCTTCAAACTCGTGAAAAACACCTATGGCATCAATTCCGGCATCGTGCAGGGCCTTGATAGCGTGGGGCATGATGTCTGGCGTTTTTCCCAGCACCAGAACAGTAGGCTTGGCTTGTGTGTCCATGGTGATCTTCCTGGGTTCTGATCAGTTTGAAATCAGCACACTACTGCTGTCAAAGGTTCGGTCGGCAATCGTTTTGGCCAGAAATGCAGCCACACTTGAGCGGGCTATGTCGCTGGGCTCAGACGAGCCATCAAAGGATGTGAAGAAACGAAGTTGGGTTGATTTCTCGTTGTCGTTCAATACTGCAGGCCTGACAATGACCCATTGAGCAAGCCCTGACGAGCGCACCAGCTCTTCCTGCACCGACCGATCTTTCATGATGCGGCCCAGAAGAACTGGTTTGATGACGTTTCTAAATGCCCAGCTCCCATGGCCAGCAGAATCGCCTGCACCAATGGATGTCATAGCCACCAAACGGGGCGTACCGAAGAGTTTCATTGCTGCGATAACGTTTTTTGTGCCGATCTCGCAAACGCGGCTGCCAAAAAGAAGGGTTTTGAAATCTGCAATGGCGCCAAACGTCAACACCACCACATCGTGCCCTGGCATCACACTTTTGATGCTTTCAGCGTCCTGAACATCTGCCTTGACCACGCGCAGACCTATTTCGGGCTTGATGCGGTCCACATTGCGGCCCACTGCAGTGACTTCGTGCCCCAGATCAAGCGCTTCACGGATCGCGAGACGACCAATCTGCCCCGTGGCTCCAATGATGAGCACCTTCATGGTTGCAACCTATTTCTTGGTGTTCATCAATGACTGGATATAGGCTGCCGTTGCAGGGTCCAGGGTAGATTCATGGCGAGCGACCAGCCAGCGGCCATTGACTTTTTTGAGCGTGTCTACGTTAATGGCCGAACCGACGTACTTCATTTCTGTCTGGCGCTCAAACACAATGAGATAAGTGGTGACGACGAGCTGTTTGCCATCACGGCTGATCACAAAATTCTCAGCGACGTGGCGTTTGTTGGTGATGAAAGGGGATACCTTACCCAGGGCTTCTTCTACCTGTTTAGGACCTACAGCGTTTCCAAAGCCTGATACGAAGACGCCGTCAGACGCAAACAGCTCGCCATAGGCTTTATAGTCGGCCGCGTCAAGCGCATGGTTCAGCCTGGCGATCACCTGGCGAGCGGCGAGGTCATCTTCTACTTTGACTTGGTATTTGGCCGCGTAGTAGGGCACATTTTGAGCCAGTGCCGGGGGAACCGAAGAAATGCTGAGACCTAAGGCTACTATAGAGGCGGTGATAAAAGTTTTCATGGTTCAAACTCCTAAATAGAAGTTTGAAGTGTGTTTTTACCAGGCCTCCTTGACCACCCCACGATGCCTTGTTTTGCCACCAACCTGATGGCTAGGTGACGACACAGGCGCAGACACTACGCGCCTCTGACTTTAAGACTGCACCAGCCCTCTGCGCCGTGCTACAGCCACAGCTTCGCTGCGGGTGTTGACCCCCAACTTGGAGAAGATATTATTAAGGTGGAATTTCACAGTAGCCAGTGAAATATTCTTGCAACGTGCAATCTCCTTGTTGGCCATGCCTTGGGCCAGCAGCACCAACAGCTCGGTCTCGCGCACCGACAGCTCTTGCTGGTGGATGCGCAGCGCCAGGCTCTCTGCAATCTTGGGCGGAATGAAGGCCCGGCCTGCATGTACGGCGCGCACGCATTCGACAATCTCTTCCATGGTGGAGTCTTTGAGCATATAGCCCTTCGCGCCTGCGCGCAGCGCACGAAAAATGTCTTCGTCACCGTCGTAGGTGGTCAAAATGACTATCTTGGCTTCAGGCTGTGCGCTACGTATGGCGGTGATGGCGGCCACTGCGTCCATATGGGGCATGCGCAGGTCAAACAAGCCGAGGTCGGGCTTGTATGCCTGCCACATCGACACAGCTTCTTGACCGTCAGCTGCCTTGCCCACCACCTCGAAATCATCTTGGCCGCTCACAATTGCAGCCACACCTTCGCGTACCACGGAGTGGTCATCAGCGATCAATATTCGAATGCTTGTCATAGTGGATAAGCCCATGGCATAAGATTAATCTAAAAATCTGTTTCTTGCGAGCGAGTTTGCAGTCAATTTGCTCAGTGAACAACCTAACCATTTGGATAGGTTTAGTACCGACATAGCCAAGTCGCCCACGTGTTCAGAAACTCATCGGTTCATCAAATCGATAGCCCGTTTGAGCGTACCAAGGTAAACACCACCTCCGTCCCGCGCCCAGGTGCTGAGCCTAACAGCAGGGTTGCGCCCAGGCGTTGGGCGCGGGTGCGCATACCGGCCAGTCCCAGGCCTGCCGTGATGCCACTGGGGTCAAAGCCTGCGCCGTTGTCGCGCACGGTCAGCGTTACTGCATCGGTGCCGTAGATCAGCTTAATCTCACACTTGGTGGCTTTAGCGTGTTTGCGGACGTTGGCTAAAGACTCTTGGGCGATGCGTAGCAGGGCGTTTTCGCTGTCGGGGTCTAGGTTGTAAGGTTCGCCGCGTAGCGTGAAGCTCAGTTCTGCGCTGTCCGTTCCTAGGCCTTGCTCGGCTAGAGCTTCCAGGCTGTCGATTAGCCCGGTGGAGCCCAGCGGCTCAGAGCGCAGCATGTAGACCGATTCGCGCGCTTCAGCCAAGCTGCTGCGGGTGAGCTGGCTGGCGGTGTCCATGTGGCTTATCACGCGGTCATGCTCGCCGCGCTGCAAGGCACTGCGCATAGCTTGGAGTTGCACAGAGACGCCGGTGAAGCCTTGGGCCAAGGTATCGTGGATGTCCCGGGCGATGCGGTTACGCTCTTCGAGCACGGCGGTCTCGCGCTGCGTTTCGGCAAGGATACGAGCCTCAATCAATTGTTCACGTTTGACGACACTGGCCAGCGCAGAGGCAACTAAGCGCAGAGACTCAATCTCGGTAGGCGACCAGATGCGCCGCTGGCGGCAATCATCCACGCCAAATGTGCCCCACAGCTTGCCATCAACCATGATGGGGTATTGAAACTGAGATACAGCGCCTGCGAGCTCTTGCTCGCCGCGACCCTTATCATGGGTTATTTGCTCAGTGAGGATTTGAATCGGCTCACCTGCGAATAAGGGATGCGCAAATTCAAAATAGGGCGACCAACCCAATATCTTGAGCTCAGGCTGATCAATCTGGCGCGCAATACCTTGCGCCACCCATTCATAGTCAAAACTAAGATAGCCATGCGGATCTTGCGCATCTGGCGGCAACTGGCGAGCTAGCCCGCAACGATCCGCTTTAAGCGCTTGGCCAATCTGCGCGACCACCTGATCAGCCACAGCGTCCAAGCTCTGCGTATCCAGCAGCAGCATGGAAGTGTTGACCACGGCTTGCAGCAGATCACGCTGCTGCTCGCTGGGCAGAGCGTTTCCAAGAGGGTTATGGGATGTTGTCATACTTTATTTACTATGCATTCAATAGCAAACTATTCAATAGATAATCGCGGTGGTACTGTATTTTGCTCATTGCTTTTACTGACCAAAGTGAACACTACTTCTGTTCCCCGCCCAGGCGCTGAGCCTAACAGCAGGGTTGCGCCCAGGCGTTGGGCGCGGGTGCGCATACCGGCCAGGCCCAGGCCTGCCGTGATGCCGCTGGGGTCAAAGCCTGCGCCGTTGTCGCGCACGGTCAGAGTGACAGCGTCGGTGCCGTAGATCAGTTTGATCTCACACTTGGTGGCTTTAGCGTGTTTGCGGACGTTGGCTAAAGACTCTTGGGCGATGCGTAGCAGGGCGTTTTCGCTGTCGGGGTCTAGGTTGTAAGGTTCGCCGCGTAGCGTGAAGCTGATTTCTGCTGCGTCTGTTCCTAAGCCTTGATCTGCAAGAGCTTCCAGGCTTTCGATCAATTGGCTGGAGCCTATTGGCTCAGTGCGCAGCATATAGACGGATTCACGGGCTTCGGCCAGGCTGCTGCGGGTAAGCTGGCTGGCGGTGTCTACGTGATCCATCATGCGATCATGCTCGCCACGCTGCAAGGCGCTGCGTAGGGCTTGCAACTGCACGGATACTCCTGTGAAGCCTTGGGCCAAGGTATCGTGGATGTCACGGGCGATGCGGTTGCGCTCTTCGAGCACGGCAGTCTCGCGCTGTAGCTCGGCGGCGATACGGGCTTGGATGAGTTGCTCGCGTTTGACAACGCTGGCGAGCGCCGAGGCGACTAAACGCATCGACTCAATCTCAGTCGTTGACCACACACGGGGCTTTTGGCAATCATCTGCCCCTAAAAATCCCCATACCTTGCCATCTACCATGATGGGATAACCAAACTGGGATTGAGCGCCTACCTGCTCCTGCTCAGCGCGGGCCTTGTCATGGGCCAGATTATCAGTAATGATTTGAAAAGTCTCACCGCGCAGCATAATATGCGCAAACTCGCCATACGGCGTCAAGCCTACAACTTTGAGACCTGGCTGATCCGACTGGCGGACGATACCTTTTGCCACCCATTCGTAATCAAGGCTGAAGTAGCCTAGCGCGTCTTGGGGATCGGGCGGCAAAACGCGTACGATGACGCCACGGTCAGCCTTGAGCTCTTGGGCAATCTGTTCTACCACTTGACCCGCCACCGCCTCCAAGCTCTGCGCCTCCAGCAGCAGCATGGAAGTGTTGACCACGGCTTGCAGCAGGCCGCGCTCCAGCAAGCCACCGCTGGACGATTCAAGTGAGGCGGGGCCTGGGCTGTGAGCGGGGGCGGGAGAGTCTTGCAACTGTGTCATTGTGATGCCTGTCAACTATCAACTTGATAGCTTGATGGTCCATAAATATTCGCGCTGTCAAACCATTCTACTGGTGTACATTCACTTACATAGCGGTTAAAACTAGCCTGAGTTGTGTACGCAGCCAAGTACTAAGTTGGCTTACTTCACCAGTATTCAGACCGTTTCACCATCGACCCAATCCACGCACAGTGAGGCCATGGATAACTATGAAGCCGATGCTTTAAAACCCCAGCCCCCGCTGCTTTCCAGCGCGGCATTGCCACAGGTGGTGGGGTTGTGCAGCGCAGGGCGCGGCTGGCGTGGGCTGCAGGTGTGGCAGCAAACCTGCATCCTTGCCCAAGAAGCGGTGCTGCCGCCCATGGCTGCGCACCATGTAGTGGTTCAGCGCCAGGGCGTGGCACATATCGCGCAGCGGCGGGATGCCAGAGTGCACAGCGCCTGCTGGCGCCGCAATGACATGGCCTTGGTGCCCGCAGGCGAGCCGAGCGCCTGGCAAATCAAGGGCGCGCCGGATTTGATCCATGTGGACATTGACTGCGAGCTGATGCAGCGTGTGGTGCTGGAGACCTTCGATATCCAGCCCGCGCAGATACTGATGCAAAGCGTTCTGTATGCGCGGGACGCCGAGATTGGCAACCTGGCTTATATGCTGCTGCAGGAGCTGGGCAACAGCCCTGGCAATGGCCGTTTTTATGCTGAATCCCTTGGCTGCGCACTGGCTGTGCGGCTGGCAGTGAAATACAGCAGCCTGTCCCAGAGCCTGCTGGACTGCCGGGGCAGCCTGCCCAAACACCTGCTCGCACGCTGCCTGGACTACATCCAGTCCAACCTGGAGGCCAATCTGTCGCTGCAGCACCTTGCCAAAGAGGCGGGCTACAGCGCCTGGCATTTTGCAAGGCTGTTCAAGCAGGCCATGGGCATGGCGCCCCATCGCTTTGTGATGAACGAAAGAGTCAAGCGCGCCAAGCTGCTTTTGCAGAACACATCGTTGTCCAAAGCCGAAATTGCGCTGATGGCAGGCTTTGTTGACCAGAGCCATCTGGCACGCGTTTTCAAAGCCCATGTGGGCATGCTGCCGCGAGAGTATCGCCAGCAGCATCTGCCGTAGCAGCAGAACTATGAGGATGTTTTTTCCAGACTGGTAGCAAGTTTGTACTAGAACGCTGGTCGGTAGATTTCTACACTTGGTTTGCAGCTTGTTTCACAAGCTTGCAGTTAAATCACCTGCCCCTTGGTGATTTGATTGGTGCAGTTCAGCTGCCCTATATTTTCAAGGGATCAACCGGAGTGATGTGATGAAACTTTCCAAATTAATTCTAGCTGTGCTGGGTGCCACTGTCATGAGCGCTGGCGCCTGGGCGCAATCGAGCCGAGATCTCGTGATCATCAGCCCCATCGATGTCAAGCCTGGCAAAGAAGCAGAATGTATTGCTAGCTGGGACAAGGCAGCGATGGTGCTGCGCGAGAAGCCGGGCTTTAAATCTGCGCGTCTGCACCGCGCTAACGCAAGCGATGCACGCAGCAACCTGGTGACTGTGGCGGCATGGGCCAATTTTGAGCAGTACGAGGCGGCGGTGGCTGATCCACAGTTCCGTGCTGCTTTTGCTACAGAGGCCTGCAGCCCCAACTCATCTCCTTACCGTGCAGTGCGTGAGATCCGCGGCAGCGCAGGCCGCCCGGGCAACCCGACTGATTCTGGCTTCAGCATGTACGGGGGCAGCAACTAAGCTAGCTTTGCCAGCAGCTTGGGCACATTTGCCATGGCCGCTATGGACTGGCTACGAAGCTTGTCCAGAATGGCCATTTTTTCTGTGTCGTTGCGGTCGGCGGATGCCATCACCTTGCCAAAGCCGTCCAGGCGGCTGGCGCGCATCCAGTCGCGCAAGGTTTTGTCTTGGCTCCATTGCATCTGGTTCATCATATTGGCCGCCATGGTGTGCACATAGCCGGTGATGTTTTCGGGGAAAGGCACGTTGCCGCACAGTGTGTTCTTTTGGGTGTCGTCACCGTAGTGCGCCTCTACATAGGCGATCATGGCGCAGCTAAAGCTGGGCAAGGGCGCGCGCACCAGCTGCAGCACTATTTTGCCAGGCTGAAAAATCGGCTGCATCGGCCGGGGTTCTACCCCCGATGCCGTGCAGTCGATGTACAAGATGCCTGGCTCCATGGGCACACGCCCGCCGTCCATCACCATAGCGTCTGGCGCAATGCTTTGCACGCGGCCCTGGCGCACCACATTGGTAATTCGTCGCAGCACAGCTACTTCGCCTTTGGACATGGTTGCAAAGTGGAACATACTGGGCGTGTGCTCGGGGTAGATGCGTAGCATCTGGTCTGCAGCTTCCAGGCGCAAGAACAAGTCGTTGGCGCTGGTGGCCGTGGCAAGGCAGTGCATTTGAGCAGCTTGGCCACCGATAGATTCGTTGAAAAATTCATTGCCCGGCTGGGTGCACAGGCGGTTGACCAGCCAGGAGTCGCGCGGCATCACCCAGGTGATGGACTCGGGCGGCGCGCCGCAGTTGAGCAGCCAAATGCCTACGTCCATTGCGGTTTTGCCTGCGCCGAGGATGCAGTAGCGCTTGGGGCGGAGATCTTTGCTCTGCCACAGTTGGGCAAGTGTATTGGGCGTGACGAGCTTGACGCCCTGCGCAACACTGAATTTCGGGGTATGGGTAGACGGTATTTTGGGGCCAAAGTAAACGGCATCGACCAGCCGTTTGCGCACGGTGACTTGGGTTTGCGCGCCAGACAAGATGGATTCAAAGCGGCCCACACCTTCGGCAAACCCCAGGTAATTGCACATGGGGTGGTAGCTCACGCGGCCGCTGGGCAGCAGCTTTTGCTGCATCACCTTGTCGTAGTAGCCGGTTACCTCCGCTCCTGATGCCAGCTCGTACAAACCTTGGTTAACACCGATGGTGTCTTTGCGGTTGCTGCCCAGGTCCAGCGAGTTCACGCCATAAAAGGCCGAGGGCTGGTGCAAGGCGACAAAGGGGTAGGCATCGTTCCAGTGGCCGCCGGGCTTGGCGTGCCGGTCTACGATGGTGATATGCGCGTCGGTCTCCTGCAGCAGGGTGTCAGCAAAGGCCAGTCCAGAGGCACCGCTGCCAACGATCAAATAATCTGTCTCGATGTTTGCCATATATATGCCTTTAGCTCGGAGTCGTGGGGCATCGTAGCATGGGTACTGCAGTTGCCAGTCAGCCCAAGCAGTCTGCACTCTGAGTCTGTGAGCGTGTACCAGCAGCTTATTCGGTTCACAAAACTGTCAAAAAACCATCACGCTATTGTCATAGGCTGGACCGAGACTCGGTTGCAATGCAACTCTTTGGCCTGCTGTCCGCAGAGCCCAGTCCATCATGAACAGCCCACGCCATCTGCGCCATTACCTCATCGCTTGTCTGCTGCTGGCGGGCAGCCTTTTCAGCGCCAGTGCTTTGGCGCAGCTCACCGTCTATGTGGTGCGCCATGGGCAGACCGACTGGAACAAGGATGGCCGCATTCAGGGCGGCACTGACAATCCGCTGAACACTACAGGCCGCGAGCAGGCTGCTGCCATGGGCCGCCTGATGGCCGAGGTAAAGGTAGATACGGTGTATGTCAGCTCACACCAGCGCGCCAGGCAGACGGCGGCCGTGTTTGAAGGGCGCGCTCCCATCGTGGCGATGGACGAGCTGCGGGAGCGCTTTTTTGGCAAATTTGAAGGCGCCAATGACAAAGACGCCGCCATCATGACCGATTGGAACAAACGCCGCTTCACCTGGACCGACGACATGGAAGGCGGCGAAACTCTGGAGAGCCAGTCGCGCCGTGCCGAAGCTGCGCTGCGCCAGATCCGCGAAAAACACAAAGACGGTGGCACCGTGGTGATCGTGGGGCATGGCGGCATCAACCCGCTGCTGGTGTCGCATCTGCTCGGTGTACCGCCCCAGGAGGGGGCCAGTGCCATCAACCAGGGCAATGATGAAATTTACCGCATTGAGCTACCCAAGAACGGCACAGCAGCCATCTGGAAGCTCATTGCCCGCAACAAACTCAACGAACTTTAAAAACCTGTCAAGTGACACTCCAAAATGAAAATAACTTCCACAGCTCTTGTGTTGTCGGCCCTGTGCTGCTTGCAGGCCGCCCACGCGCAAACCGAATTCCCAGCGACTCTGGCTGGTCATGCGTTCATCCCCGCGCAAAGCTATTTGCCCGCACCCAAAGATGCTCCTGCTGACCTTCAGCTCAGCGGCAAATTCACCACCGGCGCGCGCGTGGAGGCAGTAGGTTCAGTCGAAGGCCGCTCGGCCAACCGCCCCACTGGCGTGTCAGTGCCCTTTCGCGGCCAGCCCGTGCAGGGGCATTCGGGTGTCAAGCGCATGCCAGACGGCAGCTATTGGGTGCTCACAGACAACGGGTTTGGCTCCAAGGCCAACTCACCCGATGCGATGCTCTACCTGAACCGCTACACCATCGAGTGGAAGAGCGGTGCCCTCAAGCGGGAACAAACCATCTTTCTGCACGACCCTGATAAAAAAGTGCCTTTTCGGATCGTGCACGAAGGCACCCCCAAGCGCTACCTTACTGGCGCAGATTTTGATACCGAGAGCTTTCAGTTTGCAGGCGGCGCGCTCTGGATTGGCGATGAGCTCGGTCCGTGGTTGATCAAGACGGACATGACCGGCAAAGTGCTGGCAGTGTTTGAAACCCTGGTGGATGGCAAACCTGCCCGCTCGCCCGATCATCCCGCTGTTATTACACCCGCTACACCCAACGCTGCGCTGGATTTCACGGTGCGCCGCTCTCGTGGCTATGAAGGCATGGCCTCTTCGCCTGATGGCAAAAAGCTTTATGCCATGCTCGAAGGCCCAGTGTGGGATGTTGCCACCAAAGACTGGGAAAAGCTGGAGGGCCGCGAATACCTGCGCGTGCTCGAATTCGACGTAGCTACAGAAAAATGGACAGGCCGCCACTGGAAATACGTGCTCGAAGCCAACGGTCTGGCCATTGGTGATTTCAACATGATTGACGAGACTACCGCGCTTGTGATTGAGCGCGACAACGGTGAAGGCACCCCTGATAAAGTCTGCCCCACCGTCAACGGTACAATCCAGCGCGCGACCAACTGTTTTCACGACCTGCCCAAGATCAAACGTGTCTACAAAATCGACATGTCACAAGCCAACGTGAACGGCCCGGTGCGCAAAATTGGCTACATTGACCTGCTGGCGATCAACGACCCCAATAATCTCTCGCGTAAACCCAAAATCGACGGCAAGCTCAGCTTTCCGTTTTTCACGATTGAAAATGTAGACATCGTCGATGCGGAGCACATCATTGTGGGCAACGATAACAACCTGCCGTTTTCATCCAGCCGCGAGCCTAACCAGGCCGACGACAACGAGTTTGTGCTGCTGCGCGTGCCGCAGCTGTTGCAGGCAAAGTAAGCGGGGCTTTGCGGAGCTACTGTGACAGCCTGGCGCGCAGAATGCGGCCTACTTCCTCTGCACGATCAAGCTGCACGTAGTGCCCAGCCTGGCTAACCAAGGCCAGGCTGCTGTTGCTGAATATCTGCTTGAATTCCTGCGCTACGCCGGTATTGAGATAGGGATCATCCGCACCAAAGATGATGTGCACAGGCTTTTTGAACTGTTGCATGCGCGGCAGTTTGGCGCGCCGCGCCTCCAGTTCGGGCCAGAGCACAGAAGTCGAGCTGAAAAACGCGGGGCGAATATTGCTGGCGTCATGGGTCACGATGGGCAGATATTTCTCGCGCGCGTCGGCGTTACTGAAAAACTTGGTCACCTGGCTGGCCACACCATTTTGAAAATTCACCCCCGACTTCATCGAGCCCCAGACCATAATGCTGCGAAACACACCTGGTGTAGAGTAAAACTGGATCGCCTCGGGCGCAATCAAGGTGGACATGGGGGAGTAGTAGGTGTTGAGCAAAACCAGCGCCGTGGTGTTGGCTTCGTTGTCCAGCGCCCAGTCTATGCCTGCCTGGCCTGACAAATCATGCAGCACAGGCACGATCTTGCCCAGGCCCAACTGCTGCACTACAGTGTCCAGATCAGTGCGCTGGCTGGCCACATCGTACACATGGGCGGCGGGTTTGTCAGACCTTCCCCATCCCAGAAAATCAAAAGTCACCACATGGTATTGGCTGGAGAGCTGGGGCACCAGCGCGTCATACAGATGCTCGTTGTCGGGAAAGCCATGCATCATGACGATGCTTGGTCCTTTGCCTTTGTGTGCCAGGCCAAATTCGCGTGCATGGATGCGGTGGCCATCCGGGCGAGAGAGAGTGCGCACCTCATGGGGTTGGGCAGCCTTGAACTGCGCGACATAGCTGTCGTAGATTGGTTGGGTGTTGGGTGGGCTGGCGCAGCCTGCCAGTGCGGCGAGCAGGCCGAGGTGAACAAGAAGGTTTTTCATGAGATGCGTATCCAGGTTTGATTGCGAAAGAAGGGGCCAATGTAGCCACGTACCTGCAGTTTTTTTCCACCGTCCTGCAGCTGCAGCCGCAGTTTGAAAATCTTGCCTTTTTCAGGGTCAAGGATCTCGCCACCTTCCCAGGTCTGCGCATCACTGCCTGCCTTCATCTGGCGAATGATGTCCATGCCGATCAAAGGTTTATCCTTGCGATCATCGGGGCAGAGGGTGCATAGCAGCACCGCATCTGCAGGCGTGGGAAGCAAGCTGCGCTCAATGCGGCCTGTCAGCACCCCTGCTGCTTCGCTGATGCGGATTTCAGCGCGGGGCTTGCCGGTAGTATCGTCGATGGATTGCCACAGACCGACGGGGCTGGTTTGCGCCAGGCCAGGCATGCTCATAAACAGCAGGCTTTGTACAACGATAAATCGCAACATGACAAACTCCTTTGAAAATCACCAAAAATCAATGAAATGCTCTGACCTGCTGGTTGGCTCAAGCACTGAAGCTCAGACTTTCGCGTTTCATCCTGAGCAAAATCGTAACAATGATGAAGTGCCCCACCATCAGCATAGGCACCCAAAAAGAAGGTATCCAATAGGCACCGCCCATGAAGTCTGCTGCGTTATAGACCCGCGATAGCACTATCGCCATGGCAAAGTCTGCGATACCCACGACGCTGAACAACCAGGTCATCGGGATAGCCCAGGAGCTTTTGCGATGGATCAGAAAAGCGGCTAGCAAGGCCAAAGTACCTGAGAGAAAATCGCCAGCGGCGGCAGGAACGGCAAACTGCTGCGGCATCGCGGCAGACGTGACGCCAGTGGTGAGAAACATCAGCCCTAAATGGCGCATGCTGTGCAACAGCAGGACGGCAATCAGTACTGTGCTGGGTCTGAGTTGCGGCAGCACAGGCTTGAGAAGCCAGTGGTAAGCGGCGCTAAAGATCAGCAAATTGCCAAAGATATTGATCAGCAGGGTATTCATGGTGTTTTACCTTACGTGGTTGAAAATCAAATAGCCGTTGGCAAAATAGCCGTCAAGACCTGAGTGCGCCAAGCTAGCGCAGCTGCACAAAACCCAGATAACCGCAGCTCACGAGCAGAACTGTCAGCGTGCTGATCATGCCGATGACTCTGGGCGCCAGCTTGGCTGCAGCGAGCGCGTAGGCATGCATGAGCCTTCCAGCCACCAGAAGCACGCCCAAGGCGTGCAGCAGCCACTGCGGCGCTGCCTGTACCTCAGACAGATACATCAGCAGCAGGCAAAAGGGCACGTATTCAGCAAAATTGCCGTGGATGCGCACTGCACGCAGCATGGTGGGGTGGCCCGCGTCGCCCAGGTTGATATCCAGGGCGCCCCGCAGGTACAAAACGCGTGCCGTCAGTGCGGCGTATAGCAGTCCAAGCAAGGCGGCGTACAGGCTGACAGTCAGGTGCATTGTGTTTCTCCGTGGTGTGGGTTGTCGATAGGACAGATGCTATGCCCTGCGTCCTTGTGTGCCTAGGCAGCAATGGGTAAGATGACTACTAACCTTTAGTTAACAATCACTATCCATGAAAAGCCTCAAGGGCATTGCCAGTTTTGTCGCAGTCGCCAGCAGCGGCAGCTTTGCTGCGGCGGCCAAGCTGCAAGGCGTGAGTGCCGTGGCAGTGAGCAAAAATGTAGCCACTCTGGAGCGGCAGCTGGGTGTGCGGCTGTTTCAGCGCACCACCCGCAAGCTCAGCCTGACCAGTGAAGGCCAGACCTTTTACCGCCAATGCCAAGGCCCCTTGCGTGAGCTCGAGGCTGCCCAGGCAGTGGTAGAGCACAGCAGCAAGGCGCTGTCAGGCCAGGTGCGCGTGACCTGCGTGGCACCGTTTGCCATGGGCTATATCGTGCCTTTGATACCGCGCTTTCATGCCATCAACCCCAAGGTGCAGATCGAGTTGCATCTGGACGATACCGTCAGCGATATGGTGGAGCAGGGCTATGACGTGGGCATTCGCGTCGGGCTGCTCAAGGACAGCAGCCTGGTGGCACGCCCTATCGCACCACTGCCTTTCGTAGTGTGCGCCAGTAACGACTACCTCAAGCAGCACGGCCAGCCCACCACGCTTGAGCAGCTGGCCCAGCATAACTGCCTGCGCCTGTGCTGGCCTGGCAGCCGCGACCCGGTGCCATGGTTTTTGCGCGGTTGGGACATGCAGGAAGAAAAAACCATGAACTGCAACCTGATCGTGAATGACTTTTCTGCGCTCGCAGCAGCTGCTGTGCTGGGCCATGGCCTGATCTGCATTCCGCTGCAAATGGCCATGCCCTTGTTCAGGGCTGGGCAGCTGCGCCCGGTATTGACCGATTACATGGAAGCCAAACTCAAGGTGTATCTGTACTACCCTCACCGCAAAAATCTTCCGGTGCGCACCCGCAGTTTTATCGACTTTGTGCTCAATAGCCTGGCTGGCGAGGAAGACCTGCATATGCCCCACCAGGCTTTGGTTGCGCCCTTTGTCAAATCACTGGTCTAAAGCAGACAGGCGCTAGGGATTGTTGGAAAGATAAGGTTGGGTAGGTTGCGCAGGCTGGGGGGCTTGGGTGGATGGTCTGCCGGGTGGGCCAAGCACAATCAACAGGCGCTCTTTCCAGCTGGCAGAAGCGTACACATCGCGACCCAACCGTATCCATCCATGCAGCGCAATGTACAACGGGTTGTAGCTGTGCACAGGCTCGGTCAGTCCGTAGCGGATGACAATATCACTGCGCTCCTCTACAAAGGTGCCAAACAGCCGGTCAAAAATGATCAGTACCCCGCCGTAGTTGCAGTCCAGGTATTCTGCGTTGCTGCCATGGTGCACCCTGTGGTGTGAGGGGGTGTTGAAAATCCACTCCAGCGGGCCGAGCTTGGGAATCCAGGTGGCATGAATCCAGAACTGGTAGAGCAGATTGATGGCCAGAGCCGCCACTACTGCCATGGGTGGAAAGCCAAGCCATACCAGTGGCGCGAAAAACACTACCGTTCCCGTGAGCTTGCCAGTCCAGCCCAGGCGCACGGCCGACGCCAGAGTCAGCTCATTGGGCGAATGGTGCACGCTGTGGGTGGCCCAAAACCAGCGCACGCGGTGGGCCGCACGGTGGTACCAGTAGTAAAAAAACTCCTGCCCAAAGAAAAGCAGCACGAAGGCCTGCACAGTGGACAACGGGATATCCATCAAACGGTGCGCATAGGCCCAGGCAAATACAGGCGCCGCGATCGACAGGCCCAGTCCATCAATGGCCCGGCGACCTATCGCATCAACCACAGAGGCTGCGTAAGCCCGCCAGTCGTAAGACTGGCGGCGCACAAAGGTCTGTACCAGCCCTTCCAGGGTTGCCGCAACGACCACAAGAATCAGCAAGGCCAGTAGCCAGGGTGTCACTTCGGGAGCGAGTTGGGTGGTCAGTGGGGTATTCATAGGCAAGGGCAGTGGGTGGATGCAGATAGTGATGTGCGACTCAATTAGACAGCATGGCGCTGCGGCAGGTGGCACTGAATGCATTGGCGTGGGTGGCAAAGCAGCTGCGCAAGGCGCTTGGCGTGGAGGCCTGTGCACCGCAGATGTCTTTGACTTGCTGGCTGCATTCGCTGATGGTACCAAGCTGTGCCTTGCATTCAGGCGAGAGCACAGCCTCGTTCTGCTTGAGGCATAGTGCCACCCGCCCGCCGCCTGGCGTCACCTTGGAGCAGTGGTTTTGTGCGTCGCTGCGGCAGGCTTTGACCATGGCATTGCTAAATTGCGCCAAGGCAGCGGTGCTCAGGCTCAGTGCAGCCAGGGTCAGGGCCAATCGGTGAGTGTGGGTGGCAAAAAGCGACATGAGTGCTCTCCGTCTTAACGCGTGATGGTGGCCGAGCCGCTTTGGCCATTGAGACCAGTCACTGTGGTCTGCGAGCCTTCGCTGGTTCGAGTGGTGTTGCGACTGACCGTTTTGCCCCTGGAGCCTGTCGCAGTGGCTGTGGTGGCGCCGGCTGTGCGGTCAACGCTGCGGCTGGCGGTGTTGCCACGCGGGCCGGTGGTGGATGAGCTGACATCGCCCTGCTGGCGGCTGACATCGCGCGTAGCGGTGTTGCCTTGGGGGCCGGTGGCCGTGCCCTGGCGGTCACGGGCCTGGGCAGGTAAGGCGAGTGCCAGCAGGGCAGATATGCTGGCGCAGGCGATCAGGGCAGCGGTGGAGCCACGGTGGGCCACGGGGTGGGTGCTGAAGTGAGTGTTCATGATGAAGTCCTTTCCAATGAAGTGCAACGGATTGACAGGCAATGGTGCAACGCTGACCAGTCCTCGTATCAGCGTTACCTCTATTGAACGGCGAACGACTGCCTTGGTGCGCCACACCACGCGACGATTTGCGACAGTTTTGAAATATGGTTGTCGCAGGCTATTTCTTGCCCTAGACTGCATAGCCATGAGTAAACCCCTGGTGCTGGTTGTCGATGACGATGCGGAGCTGTCCGCCATGCTGGTCGAGCTGCTGGAGCGCGAGGGCTGGGCGGTGTTTGCCGTGCTCACTGCTGGGGATGCAGACCGTGCACTGACCCAGTGGCAGCCTGACGCTGTGCTGTTGGATGTCATGCTGCCCGATGCCAATGGGTTTGACGTCTGCAGGCGCTGGCGTGCCAGCTACCCTGGGCTGGGCATTGTCATGCTGACAGCGCGCGGCGACCCGATGGACCGCGTGCTGGGCCTGGAAATCGGCGCCGACGACTACTTGCCCAAGCCCTTTGAGCCGCGTGAGCTGGTGGCCCGCGTGCGCGCCCTGCTGCGCCGTCAGGCCCCGGGCCGCGCAGACAGCTCGCAATTGCGCTTTGATGGCCTGGTGATTGACCTGCTCAAGCGCGAGGTGCTGGCTGGTACCAATGTGGTGTCTCTTACCAGCGTGGAGTACAAGCTGCTGGTGACGATGGCGCGCAGGCCTGGCAAGGCGCAGTCGCGCGAGATGCTCAGCCAGGCTGTGCAAAGCGGCGGCTACAAACCGCTGGATCGCACGGTGGATGTGCAGGTGGCGCGGCTGCGCCGCAAGCTGGCCGAGGCTGCGCCGGGAGCCGAGTGGATCGACACGGTGCGTGGCGAGGGCTATGTGTTTGTGCCGCGTGGTGCATAAGCCGCGGTGACTGGTGCATCAATGGCAATAGGATACCGGCTCAACAGCCTGTTTACCAGACTGCTGCTGGCACAGCTGGTACTGGTGCTGTTGCTCGGCGTGGTGTTTGGCGGCCTGTTTTATGTAGAGCGCAACACTACAGTGGCAGTGCTGTACGCTGACCTGTGGGCACCCCATCTGCTCAAGGCCATGGATGCGCCCGAGACCGAAGCGCTGCCGCCCTATCTGCAGCGCAGCCTGCTGCGGCCCACCAAGGCCCGCACGGTGGTGCAGTCGCTGCCCAGGTTTGCCGTGCTGCGCAAAACGCTGGTGGCTCGCGGTGTGCCAGTGGATGAAGTGATGGTCAGTCTGTCCAAGACCGAGCCCACCGTGTGGCTGCATGTGCCACTGCCGGGGCGTGCACCTGTATGGTTTGGCATCGCCGCGCAGCTGGTGGAGCCCGAATGGCCCAGCCGATTGCTGCTGGCACTGAGCATACTGGCGGCTTTGTTGATTGCAGTGAGCTGGGCCTTCACGCGCAGGCTGACGCTGCCGCTGGAGCGGCTGTACACCCGCATGCAAACCCACACCCCCGGTCAGGCCCACATGCTGGCAGCACAGCCGCGTCCTCAGGGAACACCCGAAATTCAGGCCATCGATGCCGCCTATACCGACCTGCTGGGGCGCTTTGAGCGCCACGAGCGCGAGCGCGCTGTGCTGCTGGCGGGCGTGTCGCATGATCTGCGCAGCCCCTTGGGGCGCATCCGGCTGGCCGCCGACCTGCTGCCTGACCATGCCGATGTCGTGCCCCGCAAGGCAGCCATCGCGCGTTATGTGGCCCAGGCCGACCGTCTGGTAGAGAGCTTTCTCGACTACGTTCGCGCAGGAGAGCTGCCTATGGACCAGGTGGTAGACCTGGCCGCCGTGGGCCGCGCCGTGGTCGCTGGCTTTGAGCGCCCAGAGAGCGAACTGCGCATCACCGCACCCGCCGCGCTGCCCTGGCCCGATGCCAATACATTGCTGCTGGAGCGGCTGATGGCCAACCTGATAGACAACGCCTTGAAGCACGGACGGCCACCGGTACATCTGGCCTTGGGCGCAGAGCCAAGCCATGCATGGATTGAGGTGCAGGACTGCGGCGAAGGCATGGCGCCAGAGATGGTAGTCCAGCTACAGGAGGCCTTCACGCGCGGCAGCCGCAGCCGCACCCAAAGCGGCTCGGGCCTGGGTCTGGCGATTGTGCGCCAAGTAGTCACGCGGCTAGGGGGAGAGCTGTCGTTTGAGCGCGCACAAGGCACTCAGACAGTGCACATCACGCTATGGGCAAAGGCTGCGCCACCTGTGTCAAACGGGCATAAGTCAAAGCTGTCATAAATCGTCGTGCAATGTGACGCAGGCGGGCAAGGATCGGGGCTGTAATTTGGGTTCCCATCCACCTTTTCAGGAGCTTGCCATGCATTCATATTCTCTGTGTCACTTGCCCTCACATGCTTTCACCTTGCTGTGTGCCGCCGCGTTGACCGCGTGCGGTGGCGGTGGTGGTGGCGAGACGCCTGCTACGCTGGCTACCAGCGAAAAGGCTGCCACTGAATATTCTGCCAACTCTTCTGTCGTGGCCAACGATGCCACCACTGCCGTAGACACCAGTGTGCAGACGGCCCAGGCCGTGGTGGCCACCCAGCCCCCCAGCGTGGCCAGTGTGCCGGTAGCTTGCCCGGGCGGCGGCACTGCGCTGCTGACCGTCACAGGCGGCACGCCCACCAGCGTGCTGAACGGTGTGCTGGAAACTGGCGAGATTTATCAACTGGTGTACACCAATTGTCGCGGTGCAGCCGGTGCCGCTGCAGTCAATGGCACATTGGCCATGACAGTGCAAAGCGCCAGTGCCACAGCCCTGTCTCTGTCGCTGGGCACTACCGATCTGGCCGTGGCCCTGCCGCGCGGCACGGTCAAGCTCACCGGCAGCGTCAACCGGCAGCTGAGCAACACCACGACGGGCAGCACCACCCAGCTTGCAGGGCAGATCAGCACGCCCAGCCTTTCTGTAGCCACGCAGTTCAATGCCCGCAACAGTGTCTTCACGCTGAGCAATGTCAACATCACCAGACAAGCCACCTTGCAAAACAACGTGCTGCAGTCCACCTCCTACAGCGGCACCCATACCTTGTCAGCCACACTGCCCAATGGTGCTTTCAGCTACACCGTGAGCACCCAGGGTAATGTGAACTACTCTGCAACAGGCGTGCCCACCTCGGGCGCCTGGTCGCTGGCCTTGCCTAACACCCTGATTACTACCTCGGTCAACAGTACCCAGGCCTCCATCACAGTGGACGAAGGCAAAGACGGCACGATAGACCGAAGCTTTGTGCTGCCAGTCATTACCATGCTGGAGAGCGCAGGCTAGGCCAGCGTTACAGGTCGGCTGGCTTGGGCGTGAAGTGCTGTGGGCTGAAGTCAAAGCGCTGCTCCAGCAGCAGCGCATCATCAAAATGCCGCCGGCCGACAAATGCCGTGGCCTGTTTGCCCCATTGGCGCATGCTGCCTGCGCGGGCAATGCCCATGGGCCAGAACAGGTAGCGCTCGGCGCGGTCAGTGCCGTCGATAAAACCAGCAGGGCTGAAGACGCTGCGTGTGCTGCTGCCCGCGCTGCTGCCCAGGGGCAGGGCGCGCAGGCTGTCATAGGGCAACAGGCTCAGGGCCGTCCCACCCGTGGTGGTTGCGCTTTCCACGCTGACGCGGTCAAGGTAGTGGGTGCGCGGCGCCATGCGCAGCACCACCCGCTGTTGCGCTGTGAGGGCGGGCAGGCTGTGCGGTACAAAAGCCCATTCAATGCCCGGTTCAGGCGCAGGCCTGGGCTGCGCGGCGGGCGTGGGGAAAAACTGGTGGTAGCAGCCGCAGGGGTGAATGGTGTCAAACACCAGGGGAGTGCCGTCGGGCGCCAGCGTCACGCGCCAGACCAGGCCGTCCAGCGCACCGGCCAGTAAATCGACCGTGCTGCCCGGCTCTTTGGGGCGCGCGGCAAACCACACGGTGTACACCAGCTGCAGCAGGTTGCGCCCCTGGTAGCGCGTGTAGGCCACCTGCTGGTACAGCGCAGGGGCGCGGGTGTCTAGCGCCAGCGTGGGTGGTGCGTTGCCTGCCTCTGTGCGCCAAGCCAGTGTGCCGGGCTTGTCGTCGTCGGTCAGTGTGTCGATCTCCAGGCGCGGGGCAAACTGTGCTATCAGCGATGCCAGCGCCGCAGGGCTGGGCGCGGGCAGTTGCAGCGGGTCGTCTGGCGCAGGGGTGAGGGCGCGGCGCAGTGCCTCGGCGCTGAGTGCGGGTGCGCTGCTCTCGGGCAACGCATAGCGCAGCCGCTGTGCGCCGGGCGCAGGGGCGCTGTCCTGGGCCATCACGGCGCTGCGCTCGGCTTCGAGCTTGCGCACGCCCGCGCCAAAGGCCACCCGGCTCAGCGCATACACGCCCATCACGCGGTATGCCGTCACATAGTCGTCTGGCACCTGCAGGCGTGGCCACAGGCTGGCCAGGCGCGCAGGGGTGGCGCTGTCGTAAGCGGCCAGTGTTTGCGAGCAGGCTTGGGTATGCTGCAAGGCGTCGGGCCGCAACTGCGTGCGCGCGCTGCCGCCTATATTGGCCAGCTCGATGGTGCGGGCCTGCAGGTCAGTCTGGCGCAGCCGCTGCACCAGAGCGGCCTGCTGCGCAGCTGTGCCACTGCTGCCTGCCACCTCACGCAATGCAGCAGTAAACCGGTCAACCCGGTAGTGCGCAAAGCCCGCTACCCGCGCTGCAGAGGCGTCGCGCACGCCCGCGCTGTCGGTGGCGGTGTCCAACGCGGCAAACCAGTCGGCGCAGGCCTGCACCTGCGCTGGTGCATTGTCCAGGCCCGGCGGCGGGGCGAGCAAGCCGCCTATAGAGGCGCAGCCCGTGAGCAGCGCTGCGCCCAGCGCCAGCGCGCTTGTGCGCAGCAGGCGGCCAGAGCGCGCTATCCACTGTGCTGGCATATGCGCTGGGCTTGGCTATTGAGCCGCCGCCGAAGCGGCTGGCGCGGCTGGAGCAGGGGCTGCAGGGGAGGGGGCGGACGAAGCTGCAGCAGATGAGGCTGCCGAGGCCGCAGCTGGCGCAGCAGGTGAAGGGGTAGCGGCGGGCGCGAGGCTTGTAGCAGGTGTTGCAGCGCTACTACCAGCGGTCCCAGCGGTCTTGAGCCGCACCGTCTCGCGCCGCTCTATCTCGCGCACCATGCCGGCAAACTGCTGGCGGATCTGGCGGCGCACCATGGCCTCGCCAATCAGCGCGGGCAGCCCGTTCTCGGGCTCTACACTGCCAATCCAGCGCAGCACTACCTGCACAGGGCTGCCTTCGATCACCTGGGTTTCATAGCGGCCATCCAGCCGTTTGATATTGCCCGACAGGCGGCGCACCTCAATATTGGGCGGGGCCTCGGTGGACTCCAGCGTCACTTCAATCGGCATGCTGGTAAAGAAAAACCGCGCCTCGCCAGACTGCTGCACCGTCACCACAGGGCCGTTGCGCGCGATCACCTTGCTCTTCTTCAGACCAGGCACAAACTCGGGCAGGCGCTCATAGTCAGTCAGCGTGCCCCACACCACCTCCAGAGGCGCCACCAGCGTGGCCTGCGCCCGCACGCTCACCACGTCGCCTACATGCGAGGTCTTCACCTCCACGGTGGCAGCGCGTGCCAGTGAAGGTGCCAGCAGCCCCAGTGCGATAAGCCCTGCAACGGGCCAACGCAACAAGCGGTAGGGAACAAACCAAGTGCTCATGGATATGCAGTGTAAGTCCAATACGCGCGCTGCCGCCTGCAGGCCCGGCAGACATCCTCATGCTGCGGTCAGGTTATCAAAATTACTATTAATTTAATAGCTGCTCCCGCGATATTCTATTGGGCTGCAGGCCTTTTTTACATAAAAATCATCCTTTTGGTGGAGCCTGCAGGTGCTCTGAACACACTTTAGGGTTTGAAAATTTGCTGTAGCCCGTTCGTTTTGCCCACATACCAACTCTGCATGGAGCAAAGCATGAACCACACCAAACGCGCCATCATCCTGGCTGCCAGCGGCCTGGCACTGATGAAGGTCAGCCTGCCGCTGCAAGCCCAAAGCAACCGCCCCCAAGACCCCTGGGCCCGCGACCATGAAGTAGTGGTCAACGACAAAGCGGGCGCGCCCCTGCTGCGTGTGCAGCTGGAGTTCATAGGCCACAAGCCCCCCGAGGGCTACCGCGGCATGCGCGCTGACCCCGAGGTAGTGCAGCACGACTTTTACCGCCGCACCCTGACCAATCTGTCCGGCCAGGAGCTGCGCTTTACGTCCAACACGTCCAAGATGCGCTATGGCACCGGCACGGTGATGAGCCAGAATGCCACAGGAGGCAAGGACACTTGGGGCTCGGAGATGAAAATCGACATCGAGAAAAACCCGATTGTGACGGGCAACGCACTGCGCCCCGGCCAGAAATTCACCACCACGCATTTCATACTCCACACCCTGGCGCGCCAGGCGATGGAGTTCACTTTGGGTTTTGAGCATGACGGTGCGCCCTACGACATTGGCTACAACCTGATCTATCTGCGCAAATAAGCGCGGCCCCTGGCCGCTACATTTTGTGACACGCTTTGGCAGCGTGCACTTCTAGAATGCAGCCAGGAGAAATCAACATGAACCGATGGCTGGCAGTTGCAGTATGTACAGGTGCAGTGGTGTTGACAGCATGTGGAGGAGGCGGAGGAGGTGACAGCGCGCCTGTGGCCAGCGAGCCGCTCACAAGCAGCCCTCCTGCCAGCACACCCACCACTACTCCTACTTCCAACACACCCACAGCTACCATCAACCAGCCCCCCGCAGCCACCATCAGCCTGCCAGCGCAGTTCAGCGGCGGCCAAACGCTCGATGTGGCCGTCAGCGCCACCGACGCAGAAGACGGCAGCCTGCCTGCAGCCAAGCTCACCTGGTGGGCCGAGCTGCACCACGACACCCACACCCATCCCTTCCAGCCCGAAACCAGCAGCACGGGCGGCGCGGTAACCATCCCCGCGCGCGGCGAAACCTCGGACAACATTTTCTACCGCTTCACCCTGCGCGCCACCGACAGCGCTGGCGCGAGCACCACCGTCACGCGCGATGTACAGCCACGCAAAGTGCGCGTGGCCTTGCTCACCCAGCCCGCAGGCCTGGCGCTCAGCCTGGACGGTCAGCCTGTGAACGGTGGGCTGAGCTTTGTCGGCGTCACTGGCATGGAGCGCGACCTGAGCGCAGCAGACCAAAGCTTCAACGGCCGCCGCTACCGCTTTGCGGGCTGGAGCGACGGCAAATCGGCCACCTATGTGCTGACCACGCCTGCAGCAGACACCACACTCACCGCCAGCTTCCAGGACGTAGGCCCGGTCAACAACCAGGCCCCCAGCGTGAGCCTGTCTGCGCCTGCCAACGCCACCAGTGGTGTGGTGGTCACACTCAGTGCCACAGCAGCCGACAGCGACGGCAGCGTGGCGCGCGTGGCGTTTTATGAAGGCAGCACCTTGCTGGGCGAAGACACCAGCGCTCCCTACACCTGGGCCTGGACGCCCAGCACCACGGGCAACCGCAGCCTGAGCGCCCGCGCCACAGACGACAGCGGTGCCAGCACCACCAGCACCGTGGCAGTGGTAGCGGTCGCGGCTGCCACGACGGTTGACACGCAGGCGCCGCAGGTCAACATCGCCACGCCTGCCAACTTTGCCACCGCGCTCGCAGGCAACGTGGCCCTCACGGCCAACGCCAGCGACAACGTGGGCGTGACCAGCGTGGAGTTTCAACTCGACGGCGTGAGCCTGGGCAGCGCCAGCGCAGCGCCCTACAGCGTGAGCGTGGACACCACGCGGCATGCGCCTGGCCAGCATGTGCTGCGCGCCCGCGCCAGCGACGCGGCAGGCAACCGCTCAAGTTGGGCCGAGGTAACAGTGCAGTTTGGGGGCAGCAACACCCAACCCGCCGGCATCACGCGCAACGAAAGCTGGGTCACGGGCTTAAGCTCAGCCACCGCCTTTGCGCAGACGCCTGATGGCCGCATCTTTGTCGCCCAGCAAACCGGCGCGCTGCGCGTGGTGAAAAACGGCGTGCTGCAAACCACCCCCTTCGTCACGCTGACTGTAGACCCCAACGGCGAGCGCGGCCTGCTGGGCGTGGCCTTCCACCCCAACTTTGCCAGCAACGGCTTTGTGTATGTCTACTACACCACGCCTGAGGGCGGCACCCACAACCGCATCAGCCGCTTCACCGCCAGCAGCACCACCCCCGATGTAGCCCAGCCAGGCAGCGAGTTCAAAATGGTCGATCTGCCCGCGCTGTCTGGCGCCACCAACCACAACGGCGGCGCGCTGCACTTTGGCACGGACGGCAAGCTGTATGTCGGCGTGGGCGACAACGCCAACTCCGCCACCCCCCAAGACCTGAGCAACCCCTTTGGCAAAATGCTGCGCTTTAACGACGACGGCACCATCCCCACCGAAAACCCCTACGTCAACACCCAGACCGACCTGGCCCGTGCCATCTGGGCGCGCGGACTGCGCAACCCGTTTACCTTTGCAGTGCAGCCCGGCACAGGCCGCATCCATATCAACGACGTCGGCCAAAACACCTGGGAAGAAATCAACCTCGGCGCGGCCGGGGCTGACTACGGCTGGCCCGCCTCAGAAGGGCCTGACAATGTGACCGCAGGCCGCACTGCCCCACTGTTTGCCTATAAGCACAGCGCCGCCACCCCCGCAGGCTCAGGCCCGGGCGGCTTCTTCACTGGCTTTGCGATTGCAGGCGGCAGCTTCTATCCGGCCAATGGCCCTTTGCCCGCGCCGTGGAAAGGCAGCTACTTTTTTGCCGACTACGTCAGCAAATTCATCGGTGCCATCGACCTGGCTAACGGCAACGCCGCCTACGCCTTTGGCAGCGTCAGCGGCAACCCGGTGGATTTGATGAGCGCCAGCGACGGTGCTATCCTCGTGCTAACGCGCAGCGCCATCGTGCGCTTTAGCGCGCCCTAGCACAATGCCAGCCCCACTCTCCACCCCCGACAAAGACGCCATCGCCTTACTGCCTGCCTTTACACGGCTGGGGCTTGATCGTATTGCACTGGTCACCACGGGCATGCAGGCGCGTGAGGCCTTTGCTCAGTTGCAAGACGTTCCCGCCTGGGGCTTTGACACGGAATCCAAACCCACCTTTAAACCCGGCGAGAAATCGAGCGGCCCCCACGTCGTGCAGTTGGCAACGAACGACTGTGCCTGGGTGTTCCAGCTGCACGACCCGCACTGCCGCGATGTAGTGGCCCGGCTGCTGGAGCAGCCAGGCTTCACCAAGGCGGGCTTTGGCCTGGGTGATGACCGCAAGCGCATTATCAGCAAACTGGGCGTGGAGCCCGCGGGCGTGCTGGAGCTCAACACCATCTTTCGCGAGCGCGGCTACCGCAAAGACATGGGCGTGAAGGGTGCAGTGGCGGTGCTGTTTAACCAGCGCTTCATCAAGTCCAAAAAAGCCGCCACCAGCAACTGGGCCAGCCCGCGCCTGACCGAGGCGCAGTTGGTGTACGCGGCCAATGATGCCTATGCCGCACTGCGTGTGTGGCAGGCGTTGATGGGCGTACAGCCAGTTATTTAAGAGAAAAAGGTCTCCAGGCCAATAGAATATCGCGGGAGCAGCTATTAAAAGCGTAGCATTTTAGAGGCGCTTAGGGATTGACTGCGGGTGTGGCATCGGCAGTTGATGCGGTGATGCGCAAAATAATGAACTCTGTAGGCCTGACCAGCGCCACGCCAATCAGCATGACCAGCTTGCCATGGTCCAAGTCGTTTTGCGTCATCGTAGAGCGATCGCATCGCACGAAAAATGCCTCCTCATGCTTGTTGCCCAACAGCCCGCCGCTGCGCCGTTCGTTGAACAAAAAATCTTCTACAGTCTGCCGCGCATGACGCCATAGCGCATCTGCATGAAGTTCAAACACGGCCCACTGCAGGCCCCGGTCTATGGAGGCCTCCAGGTAGTTGAGGTAGCGGCGAACATTGACGTATTTGTATTCTGGGTCGCTCGACGTGGTGCGCGCACCCCACAGGCGATACCCCCTGCCTTCAAAAAAGCGCAGGCAGTTGATGCCCAGTGGGTTGAGCATTTCTACCGCAGTGCTGTTCAGCACCACATCAAAACCCGTGGCACCCGTGATGACCTCATTGGCAGGTGCCTTGAAGACACCGCGTTGAATATCGACTCGCGCATAGATGCCGCAGACAAAGCCTGAAGGGGGAAGCGCAATAGTGGCAGGCTCAGCGCCCGAGCTGCCCGCCAGTGGATTGGCCGTGATCACCCACGGGTAGTACAGGGCTGCGCGGGACGCGTCTATGCCGGAGCGCACCGCCTTGATCTGCTCCACGCTGGCCTGGGGTGGCGAGTCGAGCACGGCCAGGCGAAAACGCTGAGGCTCGGACACATGGGCCAGCAGCGCCGACTGGACAGCGCGGTAGAACGCGCCGTCGCCCAAGCTGGCAAACACTGAATAGCCTGGCGCGGCCACGGTCGTGATGTCTTTGACTTGATCCAAGGCCAGCAAGGCTGCGGTGTATCCATCGGCATCTTGGGCCGACACGCTGGCGTATGCGAGGAAATCAGAGGCCACGCGGACCACGCACAGCTGGCTGCCGCCATTGTCAAAATACGCCTTGGCGGCGTGGGCCATGTAGTTGCGGCAGTAGTGCAGGTTAGCACTCGCGGCCACGGCCAGGTTGTCCAGGCCGCCGTAAATTCGGCTGTAGTGCGCAAAGCTGCTGAGCACGTGTGACACCTCGCCCACGGGGCCAGACAGCGTGGGGCCGACAAAAGCGCACAGGCTGGTGGAAACGCCCTGAATCGGTGCTCTGCGAGGCGCGGTCTCGTCCAGGTAAACGCCCGGTGGCAAGTGTTCTGGCATGGCGACCTCCAGGCTGTCGTTCGTTCAGGGTTTTCGTGCCTTAACAAGACGAGCCAAGTGCCCGGGTGTTCAAGTATTTAACAATCTAATACCTGTTTTGACCAATAGAATGTCGCGGGGGCAGCTATTAAAAACGTAGTAAAGGGTCTGCCTTCATCTACTTTAATGAGAGCCCGGCAGCACCACGCTCACCTCCAGGCCCGGCTGCGCGTTGCGCAGGCTGAGTGTGCCGCCATGCGCCTGGGCTACCAGCTTGCACAGGTACAGGCCCAGGCCCACACCGCCGGTGGCGCGTTCGCGCGCAGCATCGGGCCGATAAAACGGCTCGGCCAGATGGGGCAGGGCGACGGGGTCTACGCCGGGGCCATGGTCACGCACGGTGATGTGCACGCCGCCGTCAGCTGTACGCTGCAGGCTCAGCAGCACGGCGGGGGCTGGCGTGCCATCGGGCGCGGTATTGTGGCGCAGCGCGTTGTCCAGCAGGTTGCGCAGCAGCAGGCGCATGCGTGTGCGGTCCAGTGCCAGCGTGGGCAGGTCGGCTGCTGCTTCCAGCGCCACGCTTGCGCCGCCCGGCAGGCTGGCCAGTACTTCGGTGGCTAGTTCCCCCAGCGCAGTGGGCTCGCGCTGCAGCGCGGCATGGCGGCTGGCCAGGCGCTCGCTCTCCAGCAGGTCGGTCACCAGGTCGCGCATCAGGGCCAGGTCGCGCAGCAGGGCCTCGCGCTGGGCTTGCAGCTCTGTGGTGTCGGGCAGCAGCTCGGTGTTGAGCCGCGCGCGGGTCAGCGGGCTGCGCAGCTCGTGGCTGATGGCCAGCAGCAGGGCGCGCTTGGCGTCCAACATCTGCTGGATGTCTGCGCCCATGGTGTTGATGGTGGTGGCCAGTTGGCCCAGCTCATCAGGCCTGGCGGCGCGGCGCACCGGGATGGCCTGAGCAAAGTCGCCACTGCCAAAGCGCAGCGCACCCGCGCTGATGTCGTCCAGCGGGCGCAGCAGGCGGCGCACATACAGAAAAGCCAGCAGCGTGATGATCAGAAGCGCCGCCAGAGCGTAGGCCACCAGGCGTGGGCGGCGCTCAAAGGCATCACTGTTCAGGCCAAACTCGATGGTGTGGCCATCTGCTGTGCTGCGCGTCACCAGGCTGCGCCAGTCCTTGTCGCCACCCCAGCGCTCGCGGTGCCGCTCTTCGTCACGGCCGGCCCGGTTGTACTGCCAGCCAGACCAGGCCTGCGCAGGGTGTGACTGCCAGTTAACCTGCGGGCCGGCGATGCGCACGGTGACAGGCAGGCGCTGGGTGATGGCCTGCGCACGCTGCACGCTGGGCGGGCTGCCTTTGTCTTGCGTAATGTCAGCGCTCAGGTGGTCCACATAGTCCATCAGCATCGGGCGGGCTGCGTCGCGCCAGCTGAGCGAAAAAGCCTTCTGCACACTGCTGATAAAAACCAGGCCCATGGCCCCGGCCAGCAGCAAAAACACCACCACCAGCCGCAGCTTGAGCGAATGCCCCAGCGCGTGGCGCGCGCGGCTCCAGCGGCTGGCTGTCATGACGGCAGCTTGCGCAGCGCCAGCGAGTAGCCAGCGTTGCGCAGGGTTTTGATGCAGTCCAGCGGTTCGAGCTTTTTGCGCAGGCGGCTGACCACAATGTCCACCGCGCGGGTGTACAACTCGGCCTCGTGGCCGCGCAGCTGGTTCAATATGTCGTCGCGGCTGTGCACCTTGCCGCTCTCGCGCGCCAGCAGGTGCAGCAGGTCAAACTCGGTGCTGGTCAGCTCTACCGGCTGGCCCTGGCGCGTCACGCTGCGGCGGGCGGGGTCTAGCGTGAGGCCTTCAAAGCGCAGCTCTTGTGCCTCTGCGCCTTGAGCCTGCGGTGTCTGCACGCGGCGGCGCAGCACGGTTTGCAGCCTCGCCACCAGCTCGCGCGGCTCAAAAGGCTTGGGCAGATAGTCGTCCGCGCCAATCTCCAGGCCCACCACGCGGTCCATCACATCGCCGCGTGCGGTCAGCATGATGATGGGGATGTCGCTGTCTTTGCGGATGGTGCGGCACAGCTCAAAGCCGTCCATCTCAGGCAGCATCACGTCCAGAATGGCCGCGTCAAACTGGCCTGTGCGCAGACGCTGCAGCCCGTCGCTGGGGCGCAGGGCGTGGGTCAGCGTCAGCTCAAAGCGCTGAAAATACACAGCCAGCGGCGCGCCCAGCTGCGTATCGTCGTCAATCAGCAAAATGCGGTGCATGCAGCCATCTTACCGGGGCGGCTGGCTGTTGGCCCGGTGCCGCTGGATCAGCAGGCGCAGGCGCTGCTGCTCGGGCGTGGCCAGGGTGTCAAAGCGGTCAGCGGCCGACAGCAGAGCGCGCAGCACAGGCAGCGCCGCGCCCGCCTGCTGCCGGGGCAGGCCAGCCCACAGGCCCAGGGCGTGCTCGCGGTCAAAGCGCGGCCCCCAGACCATGGCCATCAGCTCGGCGTGCGGGTCGCTGGCCGTGGCCAGCAGGCTGGAGCCATAGGCGCGCAGCTGCTCGGTAAGGTGGTGCACAGGCGTCAGATGCGGTTCCATAGCCGTCTGCCTGCTATTAACCGCGGCCCCAGCCGCCACGGCGCTGCTCCATGCGATCACGCACCTGCTTTTGCTGCGCAGGGTTCAGGCTGTCGTAAAAATCAGCCATCGCGGCAATCACCTTGGGGCCATTGCCCTGCACTACCTGGGTTTTCTGCTCCAGCAGGCTTTGGGCGCGGGCGCGGTCAAATTTTTCGCCCGCCACCATGGCCTTGAACTCGGTGCGCGGGTCGGCGTCCTTGCCGCGCAGGGCGGTGCGCGAGGCAATCAGCTCATCGGCCAGCACGCCCAGCTTTTGCTTTTGCGCCTCGTTCAGCTCCAGGTAGCTGCTGATCCGGTTGACCATCTTGCCGCGCACTTCGGTCACGCGCTCGGCGCTCCAGTTTTCGCCCTGATGGTGCCCGCGCGAGCCGCAGGCCGTCAGGCCGCCAATCAGGATGGATGCGCCAAAGACGCCAATCAATGTACGTTTGATCCAGAGTTTCATGACAGTGTTTCCTTTTCTCAACAAATGGTTGAACAAGGCTGTCAGTGTGCCGGGCAGCTGTGGCCCGGTCATCTCTGGGCGGTATCGGTTTGTTTCGTTTTATGTCGATGCCAGGGCAGGCTATTTGGTGACCGTCACGCCGCGGGCCAGAAAATTCCATCCCGATTCTGCCTCCCACAGGTCTTTGTTAGCCAGGCGAATGCTGTACTCTGGCCGCCCGGCCAGGCTCTCGATAGGATCATGCAAAGACAGCAGCACATCGTAGGTGCCTGCAGGCAGGGTGGCGGGGATGACGGGCTGGGCGTTGACGGTGATGTTGCCCACATCGGCAAACCACATGCGTGGGTCCAGGCTGGGGTCGCGGTCTTTGCGCACAGGCAGCCAGGCCACTTGCCCGGTCTGCTGGTTGCGCAGCACCAGGGCCAGGCCACGCGGGTTGTAAGGGGCGGCGTAGCCCAGGTTTTTCACCACAAAGCTCACATTCAGCGCATTGCCCGCCTGCACCTGGCTGTCTATCGTGGAGGTTTGCAGCTCAAAGCGGTAGCCCAGGCTGTTGTTGATCTCGTTGTAGCAGCCTTCGTTTTTCCAGCGGTTGAGTGTGCCGGTGTAGTACACGCCGTTGACAATGCTGTAGTTAAAACGGCGCAGCTCGGCGCGCGCGGTGGCGCAGTCGTCGCGCTGGCCGTAGCCTGCGGGCATCTCGCAGGTTTCGGCATACATCATCACGTAGCGCGAGGTTTTTTGCAGATAGTCTTTTTCTTCGGTGATGGTGCCGCTCTGGTACATGCCTACGTCCGTGGGGCTGGCCAGAAAGCAGGTGTTGGACAGGCCGGTGCGCGAGGCGTAGCTGCCAGAGTAGGCCGAGCCAAGGTCAACCTGCGTGTAATTGGTCACCTCTTTGAGCTGCTGCACATAGCGCACGCTCATCATGCGGTTGGACGGCAGAATTTCGTGGATCTTTTGGTACATCTGGGTGCGCGCAGGCTCTTTGTCCAGCCCGGTGCTGGAGCTGTGCCATTCGCCCCAGGCGCCAATAAAGCCCTGGCGAAGGCCGGCAATCACGTCGTTGTTTTCAGCAAAAATGGTTTTCAGCTGGTCCAGGTGGCCCAAGGCGATATTCAGTGGCGCGTCGATGTTGTCTGAGTTAGCCTCGCCACCGATGGACTGGGTGGGAAAGTTGTACATAGCCAGCACGATCACCTTGACACCGGCTTTGCGCGCATAGGCAAAGCTCTGGCGCAGCTCGTTGAGGAAGGTGTCAGACAAAGGCTTGTCGCGAAACTCGGGCATTTGCAGCACGCCCAGCACCAGCGTCATGCCCTTGGCGCGCACGTTGTACAGGCTCTCCGCGCTCATGGCGCCCAGGCTGCTGTTGGCCAAAATGACCCACTCATGAAAGCCGCGCTCGGGGTTCAGAAAGGTAGAGCCATCTGGCTGGTAGGTGGTGGCAATGGGAGCGGGGGCTGTAGTCGCCGCAGACAGGGCAGGTGCGGTGCTGCTGCTGGCGGGGCTGGTGTTGCCTGCAGGGCTGTCCACCGACGTAGCGTTTTGCGAGGGCGCTGCCGCATCGATCATGGCGTTGCCGCTGTTAGTGCTGCTGCTACCACCGCCACCGCCGCCACATCCCACCAGGGCTACGGTGGCCAGCGCCATCAAGGCGTGGTTCAAGCGGTTCAATGAAAAAAACTTCGACTTCAATGAATGCATGTGTGCTCGCTTTTTTAAATTGGGCAGTGCAGACTTGATGGGTTGCACGCCAGTTTGTTGGGTAGCGAAAATTCTAAAGTGATAATTTTTGTCTTCAGGCCTTGATCATGTAATTAAGTAATTCATTTGCTACGCCAGCCGGGCCACCGTGCCGTATGTGGCGCGAAGTGCAACGGTTTGTATACCAACAGGCCGCCAGGCCAATAAAATATCGCGGGAGCAGCTATAAAAAGCGTAGTGATTGAGTGGCTATAAAGTCTTCTTATAGCGCTCTAGCATCTGCTCTTGCGTTTCAAACACGGTGTCCGGCTTCATGCGGTGGGCCATCTGGTCGCGCATCATCTCGCCCATGCTGGGCATCACCGCGCGGTCTACGTGGCGTGTGCTGTTCCACAGGTCTGAGCGCATCAGCGCCTTGGCGCAGTGCAGATAAGCCGCCTGCACTGTGACGCGGATCACCAGCTTGGGCACGCGGCGCTCGTCCTCGCACAGCTTGCGCTCTGCCTCAGATGTAGTCAACACCGCGGTGCCGTTGACCCGCAGCGTCTCGTCCACACCCGGCAGCAAAAACAGCAGGCCCAGCTGCCCGGTCTCGATAATGTTGTGCAGCGTGTCCAGTCGGTTGTTGCCTGGCGAATCTGCAATCAGCAGCGTGTGGGAATCCAGCACCTTGACAAACCCTGGCGCCCCGCCGCGCGGCGACGCGTCCATCGCCCCACCCGCGCTGCCGCTGGACAGCACCACAAACGGCGACAGGCTGATAAAGCGCGTGGCGTGTGCGTCCAGCTGCGGCAGCTCTTTCAGCACCGAACGCTCACGCGCAGGGTCGTACAGCGTTCGCAGGGACTCAATGGTGGTGATGTGCATGGCGATGTGGCTCCGTGGGGTGTCTGCAAGTGGCTACAGGCTACTTTTATAAGCATTTTAACCCTCTAGCCCAATAGAATATCGCGGAAGCAGCTATAAAAACAGGAGCGTTTTATAACAAAGCGGCAGCTTCAAAACCCCGAGCCAGGCTCCTGCAAAAACGCCAGCTCCTGCACTGTGGACGCACGGCCCAGAATGGCGTTGCGGTGCGGATAGCGGCCAAAGCGCTGCAATATGGCCAGGTGCCGCTGCTCAAAGCCCAGGGCGTCCTCCAGGCCTGCTTGGGCAAACAGGCGCAGCGCCTCTTGGTGCACCGCCAGCGACTCGCTGTGCATATAAGGCATATACGCAAAGCGGCGCTGCGCAATCGGCAGCTGCGCATCGTCACCACGCAGCACCAGCTCTTGCGCCAGGGCCAGCGCCAGCGCGTCTTGCGCAAAAGCGCGAGGTGTGTCACGCCACACATTGCGCGAAAACTGGTCCAACACAATGATCTCTGCCAGCCGCCCCGTAGGCGTGGCCCGCCAGCCAAACAGCTCGCTGCGCGCAGCACGCTCCAGCAGCGCGCCAAAGCGCTGCGCCATCAGCGCATCCAGCGCCGCGTCTTTGGCAAACTGCTGCTTTTCGGTGAGCTCGTTAAACCAGAAGTGGAGGATGGTGTCGGGTTGCATGCCAATGAATCAGCCGGGGCGGGCAGCCGCTGGCAGATGCGCTGCGGCTGATGTGCGCTACTTTGCCACAAAGCGGTAAAAAAACAAACCATCCTTCACCACATGCTCCTGCTTCACATGCTCAATCAGGTTAAACGCATGCAAGCGGTTAAGCAGCGTTTCTGCGTTGTGGCGGCGCAGCTTGAATTGTTTACAAACCCAATCCACCGCGTCTGTGCCGACAAAGCAGGCCGGGTAGGTTTTGCCGTGGTACAGGCGATCGCGCACCTGCACGCCCTGGCTGGAGGCTAGCAGGCGGTGCGTGGCGGCCAGGTTGATGCGATCGACATCGCTGGAGACGGCGGTGCGATAGAACAGGGCCGCGTCAGCAAAGGCATGCTCGTGCACCACATGGTGCAGCAGGCCCAGCGCTTGCAGCGCGCCACCCAGCTCTATGGCAACTGCGGCAGACACGCTGTATTGCTTGCCCAGCCAAGCCACCGCCTCGCTGCCCACAAAGCAGCTTGGGTACGACTTCAGGCGGTACACCCTGCTGAGCGATTTGACATTGCTGGCCAGCTCGGTGCACAGCGCCTCGGCGGTGAGGCCCGTGGCCTTGCGGATCAGGCCGCGCGGCGAGCTGGTGTCGCCCTTGATCTGCATGGCGCTGAAATAGCGCGCCAGGCTGTCGCGCGGCAGGGCAGGCAAGCCCGTGTGCTCGGCTACCCATGCCAGCACCCCCTGCGACTGAGACTCCAGGCTGGCCGCGTCCAGCTGCGCCACCAGATCAGCAAAGTCCAGCTCTTTGGCCCAGGCCCGGTCTGAGGGCCACAGCCCCTGCTGCGTGCGGGTCAGCGTAATGCGCTTGCGCGCCTCGGGCTGGGGCAGCAGCGCGGCCAGCGCCAGATGGTGGGGCAGGGCATGCCGCATGCCCGCCAGGTCGATAAAGGCCACTGTGCGCGACCCGGCATGCAAAGCCTGCGCCAGCTTGCCCAGCTCGCTGCGGCTGGGCAAGATGTCCTGCGGCAGCACGTTCATAGCCATCAACGCCGCACGCAGCGTATCGCGCGCGTCGCCAGGCGGCATGCACAGCAGTGCAGTAGGGGCGCTGGTCAGACTCATGGGCGAGGTCTCTGTAATGTTGTGGGGCAGCTTGCACAGTGCAGTACGCATGCGCCTGCAGGCTGGATGTAGCTTAGTATTACCTGTCACAAGATTCTTACAATCCCGGCGGCGGCGCGGCCAGGACCCGCCTGGGGTGTAGCTGCAAGGCGCAGCTGCTCCTGTGTGAATGAGATTTATGATGCTAATCGGTCGCCAGACCAATAGAATATCACGGGAGCAGCTATCAAAAGCGTAGTGAATTATCGTTAAGTTGGTAGTCTGCAATTTGCTAGCAGGTGCGCCCGGCTCATACTGAAACAGCCTCGCGCAGCACCTGTGCACGAAAGCTGGCGGGCAAACTGTTAGGTGTTAGAACATCCACATCCAGGCCCAGCAGGTTTTTGAGCTCAAAGCGAATCGCGCCAATATCCATCAGCGTGGTCTGTGCAGTGGGTTCTACTAATAGATCAAGGTCACTGCCAGCAATATCGTCGCCGCGCAGAGCCGAGCCAAACACTCGCACCCCGCTCACGCGGTGGCTTAGCGCAATTTCGCGGATGCGGGTGCGGTGCAGGGACAGGGCTTCGGAGGGACGCATGGCCTGAGTGTAATATGCCTTGGTATTGTTGCAAGCCCAGACGCCTTGCGCCAGTAGCGGCATCGCGCAGGCCAGAAACACTAGTCCTTGCCCTACACCACAGCCACCGAGAGAGTCCTGCCTAAAGTCAAGGGTATAGACTGAATAGTATATTTAAATACCAAGCAGTAATTATTTATACTATTTAGGTTAAACATGCCGTTTCTCACATCCTCTTTCCATCCACGCCTGATTCTGGCCGCCTGCCTCAGCATGCTGGCATGCACAAGCGCATGGGCTGATGCTGACGCCACCAAGCGCGAGATCATCGCGCTGGCCACTACCTACCAAGGCCAAGGCGACCCAGACGGCGCCAAGCAACGCAGCCTGGAAGCACTGGTCGAGCGTCTGCTGACCCAGCAGCCACAGCCACCGCTAAAGGACAGGCTGCCACTGCTCTATGGCGCCTGGAAGCAGGTGTGGGGCCCTTACATCTACACCGACGACTCCCGGGGTGTGGACGCAGACATTGACCCTGGCAACATCATCCAGGTGGTGCTGGAAGGCGGCTATTACTACAACGTCAACCCCACCCTGGCGCGCACTGGCAAGCCACCAGTGACCACCCTGCTGCGTGGTGAATACACGCTAGACCCGAGCAGGCCCAACATCCTCAACGTGCAGTTCACCAAACTGAACAAGCTCGACGGCCTGGGGCCCGATGGGCTGCGCCTGCAAGACCTGCCCGCCAAATCCGAGGCGCGCCAGCTGCCCGGCGAGCGCAGCGCCCTACCAGCGTTTCTGGTTCGCCTGTTGTTTGGCAAAGGCTCCCTGCGCGAGGTATACACCGACGCCGACCTCCGGATCACCTACGGATCAAGCCGAGACAATCTGCTGAAAAACTATATCTATATTTTGCAGAGGGTGCCGGGCTGAATAGGCCGCTAGCCCAATGGAATATCGCAGGAGAAGCTATAAAATATGTAGCAAATATCTAGCTCCTGAACGCATCACACCATCTGAATCATCAGCTTCTTGCCGCAAGCCTGCGCGTATTTACGCAGCGTGGCAAAAGACGGCGAATGCTTTTCACTGCGCAGCGACGCTTCTAGCCGCGACACGGCTGACACGGTAGTGCCCATGCGCTCAGCCACATCCGCCTGGGTGAGGCCCGCCGCCTGGCGCGCGTCCAGCATCGCGTGCAGGGCGGTGTATTCCTCCTCCAGTGCGTCAAACGCTTTCTTCACGCCGGGTTTGGCCAACAGTGTTTTGCGGAAAGCCGCGTTATGCGGTACGGGTTTGTAGCCAGCTTCAGCCATGTTGCACATCCTCTAATCGTTTACGCAACGATGCCCGCTGGCATGGCAAAAACTTCTTTACGAACCTTCTCGTTGTAGTAACTAATTGACCAATTCATTTTGCGTTGATGTTAGCATATTTGCTAATATTTTTCAACCAGAGGGCTGCGCGGACGAAACGCGATGCGCTGAGTGAGCGCTATCGATTTGCCTTAGCAATTAGGAGTTATTTAAGCTGCCAGCCCAATAGAATATCGCGGGAGCAGCTATCAAAAACGTAGTACATCATAGGCTTTAAGCGCACGTCTTTCGACGCGGTGCAGGCTCACCATTGGGCATCTTGACGTGCTTGCCTTCAACTCCAGGAACTTTCAACCCAAATGCCTCGGCCGTGCGACGGGCCTGGGTGGCAGAGACCACTAGCCCGGATTGACGGAATACTTGTCATCTACCGACTTGCGAAACGCTAGCACTGCGAGCTTGTTCAAACGGCCTTGCTCAGCGTCTGCAAAGTCAGACTTGCAGGCGCTGCACACGGTGTAGCGCAAGGGCACCATTGCCTTCGCGCCTTTGTACTCGCTCTCTGCTTGGTCAATGTGCGCGCTCACCTGGCCTTGGCCACATAAGGGGCACGGAGCGGCAGGTGTTGAAGCATTGGGCACTTTGATTCGGTAGGCAACTTTGCCCAGTCCGGCATTCAATTGACGAACCGAAAGCAACATCTCTGCGCCGATGTCCCGCTTGGCATCGCGTGCTAAAAGTTGTTTTCTGGGCATCACCATGGTTATTGGGTTCCTTTCAAGCCGTTTTCTTAAACTTCACTTGCACCGAATAGCCCAGGTTGGCCGCCACATTGACCAGCGCATCGAGTGTGAATTTTTCGGTGCGGCCTTTGACGAGATCGTTCATGCGTGGCTGCGTGATGCCTGCGAGTTTGGCGGCCTCTGCTTGTGTGATGCCCATTTTCTCAATTGCTTTGCGAATGTGCAGCGATAGCTCGGCACGCAAGAGCAAGTTTTGCGCTTCAGCTTCGGGGAATCCGAGGTCACGAAAGACGTTATCGCTGCCGACGATGCTTTTGAGTTTCTCAGTCATTTTGCTTTTTCCTTCATCAGTATTGCATAGCGGGCTTGGGCCATTGCCAAATCGGTTGTTGCCGTTTTCTGCGTTTTCTTCACAAAGGCATGCAACACATAAACAGCTTGTTCAAACTTTGCTACGTAAATCACCCGATATTGATTACCCGCCTGTACGCGAATTTCATAGGCCCCCGCACCCACTGTCGGCATTGGCTTGAAGTCAAGCGGCGTTTCTCCGCGTTGTACAAGCCACAAGTCGTATCCCACCAAAGATCGAGCCTGGTCGGGAAAATCACGCACAGCGTTTAGAGACGTTCCGAGCCATTCAATACGTTTCATTTTATATCAATTCTGATAATTTAGACAATCCTTCAAACGCTTGGCGATTGCCAATATGTTTTCGATAAGCACCCAAATATACTGTATATTTAAACAGTAATCAAGCGATTTTAGTCCAGGCCTGCTGTGTATGAACAATTGGCCGCACAAGCATGCGCCATGCAGGTTTTCAGCGTACGTAATTGCCGTTTTTAAAGGCTAAATGGGCCCCCAACCCAATAGAATATTGCGGGAGAAGCTATTAAAAGCGTAGTGCTTTCAATCCGCAATCTCCACCGCCTGCCGTTTCACCTCATCCAGCGTCTGGCCTTGCGGGGTCTTCCACTCTACCCAGCCGTTGGCTGAGCGGCCCAAGATTGCTGTGGCGGCAGTGCTGGGGCTGGAAAACAGATGGTCACGGGTAAGGACATAGACGCCACTCTACATGGCCAAGATGCCTTCGCTAATCAATTGCTCTCGCACGCGAGAGTGCGATGTGCCTTGAATGGATGCCACCAGCTCTGTCCGCGCGCGCGAGCCTTGGTGCACCAAAAACCCCTCGGTGGGGTATTCGCCTATCCCTTCTGCGCCAGTGCCTTTGCAATAAAACAGTTCCTTCTCACCCGCCGCCTGCGGGAAGGTAGATTTGTATGGTTTGGGGACGGGGCATGAATTCCAAATCGAGCAGATAAATGCCTACCCTATTGGCAACTCTATTGCAGATGACTCGTTTGAAAGGGCTTTTCTCAAAATATCGTATTTTAGAAACTTAGTGAAAAATGACAAAATTGCGACGTAGATCACTATCATCGAAAGTAAAAAGAAAACAGCACTTAATGAAATGTCAATTGCATTGCCTGTAAAACTTGCTATTGCAAAGCAGGCACTTATTCCTAAGCATAGCTCACCAGCATTTGATAACCGATTTATTTTTTTAGCGGCATTCAATGATTGCTTGTCAAAATATGAGAGTTGTGCCGTTTCTCTATTGCTGGTTGACAGCAGAATTTTTCCTATTTCAATAGTTTTCTTTTTTATTTTTTCAATTGCATTCAGCTTTTTCATCAGATAGTTGAAGCAAATTTTCGTTACCTTAAGATAAACAAACCAACTGGCCAAACTAAGAAAAATACCTATTAAGACATGTTGAATTTTTGCGTTTTCTAGTAGCTTTCCTGCTTGAAATGATATGCTGGAAATGTTTACTTGAATGAGACTTTCGCCGATACTTTTATGCGTTTGATTTTCAAATAACAGGCTAAAACTAAACCCCAGTAGGCAAAGAAAAATTCGATGTAGCGGGAATAGCGTTCGAATTTCATCAAAGTATTTCTCTTGCAAATCTTCCAGCATAGTCGAGCCTGATTTTAAGTTGCTACACCAACGAAATATAGATCTCCGCCACGCAGATCAAAACCACCGCCTTCAATGAATGGACATGCATATATTCTGACGTGTTGCAGCATATGATGAGGATGCAGTTCTTCAACATCTGCTTGACCACTGAGATGCAACGTCACTTCGCGACCAGAATCAAGATTCTCAATTTTAGCTTTCGGGAATGCAAAGTCATTGCCCCTATCTAGGTCACGAATTCGCGCATTTACGATTAACGCAGGGCCAAGTTCACGTCTAGATACCAGACCGTGAAAATTCCTCGCTTGTTGGGCATCAAACAGGAAAACAGGATGTGTTCGTTGGCCTTGTAGTGCTATTTCGACAGTACTTCCCTCCAGCCGTTTAGAGGCCAGGGGGTAGGTGAGCTGATCAATCTCTTTAAGAATAGACCGATTGGAATATCTATCAGCCCAATTAGCTGGCGGTTCAGCAAGCATTTGACTAAATGGCATGGTGTTATTCTGCATACCTGCTACGTACTGTCGGCGCTCTGCTATTTCATTTGCTATCTGTGTAGCTTCCTCTACTTCGCCGTTGAGAGCTTGCTCAAATGGACTAAGAATTGCGTTGCCAATTCGATCTATTAGTTCGGATGCTGCTTGATGCCCTGCCTGAATTGCATCTAGAATAATCCCGCCCTCTTTTGGATATTCAGCTGTGAAGTTTACAAACTCATAGTCTTCTGCCTTTAGTCGTGCGTGCTTCCACACATTGCCATATTTGTTGATTAAGTATGCCCTATCAATAGCCCTTTGCATATGCTCGTAGGTTCGCGCCATTACTCGAACTGAAACCTTATGTTCAGTTGTTATTGAACCATCATAGTGAATTGAGAAAATCGCCAAAATTCTTCCTTGGTAAATTGATTGGAAGTGGTCGCTTAGTGAGTAATGTCTTACCTACTCCAGTTATCTTTCAAGCCCACCGCTCTGTTAAACACCGCTTTCCCCACCTCATGGTCTTTGCGATCCGCCACAAAGTATCCATGCCGTTCAAACTGAAACTTCTCATCAGCCTTTGCATTTGCCAGTGAAGGCTCTACATATGCGGTGATGATTTTCAGGCTATCCGGGTTCAGCGCTGCCAAATAGTCTTTGCTGCCTGCGTCGGGGTGTTCGTCTTTGAACAGGCGGTCGTACAGGCGCACTTCGGCTTGCACTGCGTCGGCTGCGGCCACCCAGGTGATAACGCCTTTGACTTTGACTGCGTCGCTGCCGGGGGTGCCGCTTTTGGTGTCTTTAAGGACTTTGGCCCTTATAAATGTCGCGGGGGAAGCTCCTGATTTGATAGCGTCTGGGGTGGCATCAGGGGCGTAGTCTGCGCCTTCTACCTCGATGACGTAGCCGTATTTGAGGCGCACTTTATTGCCTGGGAACAATCTGAAGAAGCCTTTGCTGGGCACTTCTTCGTAGTCGCTGCGCTCGATCCACACTTCTTTGCCTAGGTTAAATGTGCGTTTGCCCAGCTCGGGCAAATGGGGGTGGACGGGGGCGGTGCAGGGCTCTAGGTGGGTGGCGCTGCCGAAGGCTTCTTCCCAGTTGGTGATGACGAGTTTGAGCGGGTCTAGCACGGCCATGGCGCGTTTGGCTGTCGGGTCTAGCGTGTCGCGCAGCGCGCCTTCTAGGGTGCTGTAGTCGATCCAGCTGTCGGCCTTGCTTACGCCTATGCGGTCGGTGAACAGGTGGATGGCCTCGGGCGTGTAGCCGCGCCTGCGCAGGCCGACTATTGTTGGCATGCGGGGGTCGTCCCAGCCTGCTACTTTACCTTCGTTGACCAGCTGGGCCAGCTTGCGTTTGCTGGTGACGACGTAGGTAAGGTTGAGCCGGGCAAACTCGTATTGGTGGGGTGGGGGCGATGCCAGCAGGGCGGGCAGCGTGCTGCCGCCAGCGGGCGCGTTGAGGTTGGGCTGGGGGTGGCTTAGCTTGTCCAGCAGCCAGTCATACCATGGGCGCTGGTCTTCAAACTCCAGCGTGCAGATGCTGTGGGTGATGTTTTCCAGCGCGTCTTCGATGGGGTGGGCGTAGGCATACATCGGGTAGATGCACCAGGTGTCGCCCGTGTGGTGGTGGGTGGCGCGGCGGATGCGGTAGATGGCGGGGTCGCGCAGGTTAATGTTGGGGCTGGCCATGTCGATTTTGGCCCGCAGCACCATGCTGCCATCGGGGTGCTTGCCGTCTTTCATCTCGCGAAAGCGGGCCAGGTTCTCGGCGGGCGTGCGGCTGCGAAAGGGGCTGTCTACGCCAGGCTTGCCAAAGTCGCCTCGGTTGGCGCGCATGTCGTCGGCAGACTGCTCGTCCACATACGCCAGGCCCGCTTCAATCAAAAACTCAGCCGCGCGGTACATGAAGCCAAAATAGTCGCTGGCCTGGTAGGGCGCAGCGTCTTTGGAGCCGTTCCAGTCAAAGCCGAGCCATTTGACGGTGTCGATGATGGCGTTGACGTATTCGGTGTCTTCTTTTTCGGGGTTGGTATCGTCAAAGCGCAGGTGGCACACGCCGCCGTAGTCTAGTGCCAGGCCAAAGTTCAGGCAGATGCTTTTGGCGTGGCCAATGTGCAGGTAGCCATTGGGCTCGGGCGGAAAGCGGGTGCGGATTTTGGCTACGTCGGGCGCGCCTGCGGCGTGGTGGGCTGCGTCGCCGGGGCTGCCTGCCCAGCGGCGCTGGGCGTAGGTGCCTGCGGCCAGGTCATGTTCGATGATCTGGCGCAAAAAGTTGCTGGGCTTGGCGGCCTCTGGGGAGGCAGAGGGCGCGGCTGACGGGGCGGCTGGAGAGGGGGAGGCGGGGTGGTTCATAACTTCAGTGATTTTAGGGGTGAACCGTGCCCAGATACGCTTGGTTGCAAACTTCACGGTCCGGACATAGACGGATAGCGGGGCTGGCGCGTTGTAATGGCACATAACGAAGGAGTTTGTGTATGACTACTACCTCTAGCACCGTGAAATTTGCCGCTCTGGGCGCCTTGGTGGCCGCAGCTGGCTTTAGCGCCAGCGCCCATGCCAGCGACGTGCGCTGGAACGTGACCATTGGCCTGCCAGGCGTGGTGGTGGCCCCCGCGCCGGTGTATTACCCGCCCCAGGTGGTCTATCAGCAGCCTGTCGTGGTGCAGCAGCCCCCGCAGGTGATCTATCAGCAGCCCCAGGTGATCTACCAACAGCCGGTCTACACTCAGCCTCAGGTGGTGTATACCCAGCCGCGGGTGGTCTACACACAGCCCCGCGTGATCTATCCCCAGCCACGCGTGGTCTACCCGCCCCACCAGGTGGTGTATGTCAACCCCGGCCATGGCTACGGCCACCGTGGGCATGGTCATGGCCACGGCCACGGCCGGTACGGCTACTAAGCTGCGCTCTTTGAGCTGAAAAAAAAGCCTGCACATGTGCAGGCTTTTTTGTGGGCGAAACAGCTGTTATCAGCAGTTTTTAGCAGCGGTGTTTACCAGCTGTCCGAGCGCATGATGCTTTCCCACTTGCCCTGGCGCACGGTATACACGCTCACCACGCCATAGCGCTGCTCGCCAGTGTCAGTCCACTTCATGGAGCCGGTCACGGGGGCGTAGCCGTCCATTTTGCGCAGCACCTCAGTGACTTTGGCGGGGTCGGCGCTGGCGGCTTTTTTGATGGCGGCGGCCAGGATGTAGGTGGCGTCGTAGGTGTAGTGGCCGCCGTAGGCAGGCGCTACCTTGAAGGCGGCCTGGTAGGCGTCCAGAAAGGCGCGGCCACCGGGAAACTCGCTGGCCTCCAGCACGGACGAGGTGGCCAGCAGCTTGCCCACATTGTCGGCCTGCTTGGCCATTTCGCCGGTTTTGAGGGTGTCGGTGCCCACCACAGTAATGTTTTTGTTGTAGCCCACCTTGGTCAGCGCCTCAATCAGCGCCACCACCTGAAAGTCGTTCAGCGTGCTGACCACCACCTCAATGCCGCCAGCTTTGAGCTTGTCGGCCAGGACGGCAAAGTCTTTGGTCTTGTCGTCAAAGCTCTGGCGCAGGGAGATGGTTTTTTTGCCTTCCAGCTGCTTGGCGGCGGCATCGGCCAGGCCCTTGCCATACAGGGTGCCGTCGTCCACCACGGCAAATTTGGTCTCAGTAATCTGGCTGGCCGCAAAAGAGCCCAGCGCGCGGGCCTGCAGGTCGTCGTTGGCAATCAGGCGCAGCGCGGTGGCGTGGCCCAGCTGGTTGAATTTGGGGTTGCTGGAGATGGCCAGCTGGGCGATGCCTTTGCCCGCATAGATGGGCGCGGCCGGGATGCTGACGCCAGAGTTAAGGTGGCCCACCACGGCAATCACGCCGGCGTCCACCAGGGCCTGGGCGACTTTTTTGCCTTCTTCGGGGTTGGCCTTGTCGTCCATGGCCACCACTTCGAGGGTGACTTTTTTGCCATTGACGGCAAAGCCGCTTTTGTTGAGCTCGTCCACGGCCAGCTGCACGCCGTTGACCATGTCTTTGCCCAAAGTAGCCAGGCCGCCCGACAGGGGCTGGGCTACGCCGATTTTGATGGTGTCGGGCATGGGGCTGCAGGCGCTGAGGCCCAGCGCAAGCGTGATAACAGCAGCGCTGATGGCGCTGCGGCGGGACAATTGAACCATGGGATCTCCAGTATGTTGAACAGTGGACACTTTGGGTAAAAGTATCGGAACGTCAATATACCGTAAGGATTGTGTAAAAAGTAAGGTTTGGCACCAAGTTTCTCGCGCAAGGCCTACATCGCCTTGAACAAGTGCGCAAACAGGCGGCTGACGCTGAGCTGGGCGTTGTGGCCTGCCAACACCAAGCGCAGCCGCCCGGCCTCGTCGCGGCGCACCTCGCGGATGGCACTGGCGCGCACCACGGTGCTGCGGTGGATCTGCCAAAACACCTGGGCATCCAGCTGGGGCAGCAGGTCTTTGATGGGGGTGCGGATCAGGTGCTCCTTGCTGGCGGTCAGCACACGCACATATTTATCAGCCGCTTCAAAAAACAGCACCTCCTCAATCGGCACCAGGGTGATGGTGTTGCCATTGCTCACCTGCAGGCGCTGCAGCAGCGGGGCAGGGGCGCTGCCGTGGGCCAGCAAGGCGCGCAGCTGGCTCAGTGCGGCATCGGCTGCGCTGTCTGTGGAGGAAGAATTTGCTATATTTTGAATAGCTGCTCCCGCGATATTCTGTTGGGTTAACGGCTTAATGCGCTGTAAAGACTGCTGCAGGCGGGCGCTTTGCAGGGGCTTGAGCAGGTAGTCCACCGCGGCGCGTTCAAAGGCCTGCACGGCATATTCGTCATAAGCGGTGATAAACACCAACAGCGGCAGCGCCTGGTCTGCGGGCCACTGGTCGGCAATGTCGGCGGCGGCGTCCAGCCCGCTCAGGCCGGGCATGCGCACGTCAAAAAACAGCAGGTCGGGCTGCAGGGCCAAGGCCTCGCGCACGGCGCTGTGGCCGTCGCCCACGGTGGCCACTATCTGCAGCTCGGGCCAGGCCTGGGCCAGCTCGCGCGCCAGGGCCTGGGCCAGCAGCGGCTCGTCTTCGGCGATCAGGGCGGTGGGGCTGCGCAGTGCGGTCATGGCAGGTGGGGCTGTGGTGGCAGCTAGGGCTGGGTGGGCGCCAACGGCAGGGTGGACGCGAGGGGCAGGCGCAGCAGTACGCTGCAGCCCTGGGGAGGGCTGTTTTGAGGGTGTTTCAGGCCGCCAGGCCCCTGAAATATCGCGGGGGCAGCTATGATATTGATAGTGGCCTGGTCTCCATAGCGGGTGGCCAGGCGCTCGCGCACCTGGGTGATGCCAAAGCCTTCGGGGGTGTGGGCAGGGTCAAATCCCACGCCCGTGTCGCGCACCTGCAGCAACAGCTGCCCGCCCTCCAGCCGCGCGCTCACGCTGATCTCGCCGCCCGCCACCTGCGGCTCCAGGCCGTGGACGATGGCGTTTTCCACCAGGCTTTGCAGAATCAGCGGCGGCACCTTGTGCTGCGCCAGCTCTGCCGGCAAATCCAGCGTGGTGCGCAGGCGGCTGCCCATGCGGATGGACATCAGGGCCAGGTAGTCGCGCAGGCGGTCAAACTCGGCGCTCAGGGGGTGTTCGGTAGCGCGCGAGGCACTGAGCGTGCTGCGCAAGTAGTCGTTCATGTGGTCCAGCATCTGCGTGGCACGGGCGGTGTCGGTAGCGATCAGCGCACGCAGGTTGGCCAGGGTGTTGAACAGCATGTGCGGCTCTAGCTGGCTTTGCAAAAGCTGCAGCTGAGCTTCGGTAGCCTGGCGCTGGGCCTCTTCGCGCTCAAGCCTGGCGCTATGCAGCTTTTCGCGGCTCATGAAGTAAAACGTGCCCGCCGTGCCTGCTGCCAACGACATGAGCAAAAAACCCGCCATGGATTTAGACTTCAGCTGCATGGCGTGCAGGGGTGAGTGGCCCAGCAGCATGTCGCCTACAGCAACGCCGCCAAAATAGCCGACGATGACGCTAGTGACCACCAGCAGGCTCATGGGCCCGATCTCGCCCCAGCCACTGGGGTAGAGCATAAAACGCCCCACGTCTATCAATGCCCAAATGCTCAGGCCAATGAGCTGGCTGTAGAGCAGATTGGTGGTCAAGCTCTCATTGCCAAACACGGTCAGCGTGATGGCCAGTGCAACATTGAACACGGCTGATATGGCAGCGTGCGTGCCCAGCTTGCGCAGGGGCAGCTGTCTGCTGGCGGGCGGGGCAATGGTCTGGGTACTCTGCATAACTAAAGTATGCAGCAAAGCGCGGTGTTTGCGTTTTACGGCCAGCATAAATTACCACGGGTCGCGTTGTGCCAACAGGCGCGAGCGCTCGTGCTCCAACAGCCACTCGTGCAGCGCGCTGCCCACGCTGGCAAACCACACGGCTGCGCCATGGATGGCCAGGCCCAGGCCCCAGCCCAGCAGCGGGAAGACGGCCCAGGCTTTGCCGTGGTACAGCGCGACCAAGATCAGGAAACTGTTGACGATGGTGTACACGCTGGCGTGGATCAGCCAGCCCAGCTTGGCAGCTGCGCGCTTGCGGGCCAGGTTGTCGATGGCGTCGATGCTCAGGGTGGTGGGCATGGGGTTCTCCTTGGGGTCAATTACAGGACAGACATCAGCCACTGGTGCATATAGCGGCCAGGCAGAAAGGTGAACGCCCCGGTCAGGAGGCAGCCGCCAATGTAGGTGCCGATCATCGTGTGCCGGTGGCTGCGAATGTCGCCATGGGCCAAGGCACGAAAAGCAATCACAAACATGACCGGCACGACGGGGATCAGCAGGTGGATAGGCGTGTAACCCGCGATATTAGGCAGCCGGTAGTCGCGGATCCACAGCGCTGACACGGCGGTGATCAGCATGCAGGTGACCCAGGCGTAGCCAAAGGCGCGGTGCAGCCTGGTGCGGGGCTGGGCAGACTTGCGCGCCCAGATGGCTAGCGGGCCGATGGCGGTGGCGGTCAGCGCGACGGCGATATGGATGGCGATGACGGGGGTGAGCTGCATGGTGGGCTCCTTACTTCAAGGTCACTTCAACCGTCAGGTCTTGATCGCCAACGGTAATTGCAGCTTCTTTGAAAGAGGGAGGGCCAAAGCTGCCTCGCGCGTTGTTGGAGAAACCGTAGGGTTCGGTGGGGATTCCCACGATGTTGGTGTTGAGTTTGTTGTTGCTGTCCAGGTCGTGGTAAGCGGTGGCTGCATATTGGCCAGCTGCCAGTCCTTTGAAGACTATGCGTACTTGCCCGTTGGCATTGCGCTCTTTGGCCGCAACCATGCTGCCTTGGCTGACAGCATTGGGGAAGCCTTCGGCTTTGTTGAATACACCCAGCATGACCTGCCCTGTATCTTGCTGTACGTTATTGACCAGAACAGTCAAGTCGGCGGCATGCGCGGCGCTGTACATCAACGCACAGAAGGCTGTGCATGTGAATACGAAGAGTGCTTTGGCGTAGCAAAGTGTTCCAGAGGTGATAAACATGAAAAACTCCTAAAAATAAGATGTTCGTAATGTCCGGTAAAGCGCAATGAGCCGCTAGCGCTTTGCGACAAAACTCCCGTTTAGCGGAGTGAAATGCAGATTTCAGGCCTATTTACACACCAGACACTCAAGCCGTCTCACAGATTCATACAATGGGGCTTATGAAAAAAGTGACTTGGATAACGGGCGCGGTGGTGCTGGCGCTGGCTGGCGGCGGGGCCTGGTGGTGGACGCAGCGCGCCAAAGCCGATGAGGTGAGCTACCGCACCGCCAAAATCGAACGCGGCAGCCTGCAGGCCACCGTGTCGGCCAGCGGCGCGGTCAACCCCGTCACCCAGGTGTCGGTGGGCACGCAGGTGAGCGGCCAGATCAAGGAGCTGTATGTAGACTTCAACTCCGAGGTCAAGGCGGGGCAGCTGATTGCGCTGATCGACCCGGAAAGCTTTGAATACCGCGTGCGCTCGGCCCAGGCCGATGTGGACTCGGCGCGCGCCGCCGTGCTGACAGCGCAGGCCAATATTGCGGCCAGCAACGCGGCAGTGTCGCGCGCCAAGATGGACCTGGGCGAAGCGCAGCGCGACCTGGAGCGCCAGCAGTCGCTGGTGGAAAAGCAGTTTGTGGCGCAAAGCGTGGCCGACAAGGCGCGGGCGCTGGTGTCGTCCAGCAACGAGTCGGTCAAAGCGGCCGAGGCGCAGCTGGGTGTGACGCAGGCGCAGATCAAGAGTGCGCAGGCCAATGTGGCGCAACGCGAGTCAGCCCTGGCACAGGCGCGCATCGACCTGTCGCGCACCAAGATCACCTCGCCGGTCAATGGCATTGTGATCAAACGCGCTATTGAAAAAGGCCAGACCGTGGCGGCCAGCCTGCAGGCGCCCGAGCTGTTTGTGATTGCGCAAAACCTCTCGGACATGCAAGTGGACGCCAGCATTGACGAGAGCGATGTGGGGCGCATCCGCACGGGGCAAAAGGCCAGCTTTACCGTGGACGCCTTTCCGGGTCAGACCTTTGAAGGCGAGGTGCGCCAGGTGCGCAAGGCCGCGCAGAACGTGGCCAACGTGGTGACCTATATCGCCGTGGTGGGCTTTACCAACGTGGGCAACCGCCTGCTGCCTGGCATGACGGCCAATGTGCGCCTGGTGACCGACCAGCGTCAGGACGTACTGAAAGTGCCCAACGCGGCGCTGCGCGTGCGCATTGCGGGCGTGGAGCCAGCGAATACGGGCGCGTCTGCCGCTGTGCCAGGGGCCTCGGCACCCAGCAATGGCGCGTCGGGCACCGCCACGGGGCAGTCGCGCTTTGGCTGGATCGGCACTGCCATGGCGCAGCCCGCGGGCGGTGGTGGCGGCGGCGGCGGGGGTTTTGCGGCCCAGCGCGAGCGCTTGGTCAACGAGCTGCAGCTGAGCGATGAGCAAAAAACCAAGCTGGATGCGATTCAGGCCGACCTGCGTCCTAAATTCATGGCGCTGCGTGACATGGCTGATGACGAGCGTGCTGCGGCGCGCGAGAAAATCACTGCCGAACTGCGCCAGAAAATCAGCGCGATGCTGACGCCAGCGCAGCGCAGCAAATACCAGGAGATGGTGGCCAGTCAATCGGGCTCTGGGGCACGACCCGCACCCCCATCCACACCTGCGCCCGCGCCCAATGCAGCTCCTTCCAATACTTCAGATGCTCCTAATTCTGTAGCTGCTCCCGCGAATAAACAGGACGCTGCAGGCCAAAAAGCCATTAAAAATACGCCTTCTCAGGGCACCTCAGCAGCCAACGCTGCGCCTGCCGTGGCTGCTGCAGCCGCTGCAACCAACTCTACAGCAGTACCATCGACGACTCCAGCCACGACCTCCGCCGCCGCTCCATCAACAGCCCCCGCAGCGCCCAGCACGGGCGGCGGGCCGCTGGCCGAGTTTCGCAATCGTCTGGTCAGTGAGCTGCAGATGGGCGCAGACCAGGCTGCCAAGGTGGACGCCATTTATGCCGAAGCCCGGCCCCGCTTTATGGCGCTGCGCGACCTGCCGCAAGAGGAGCGCGGCAAGGCGCGCGACCGCATCACGGCTGACACGCGTGCCAAGATCGGCGACCTGCTCACGCCAGAGCAAAAGCCCAAATATGCCGCCTTGCTGGCCGAGGTGGGCTCGTCGCGCGGCGGTGCCAGCACGCGCGGGCGCATCTACCTGCTGGGCGCGGACAACAAGCCTGTGGCCTACAACGTGCGGCTGGGCATCACCGATGGCACCAGCACCGAGCTGATCATTGCACCCAATTCGCCTTCTGCAGATGCGCTCAAGGAAGGCGCTACCGTCATCATCGGCGTGTCGGCGGCGGGTGCAGGCGGCGCAGGTGGCGCGGGGGCGCAGCGCTCCAGCGGCCCGCGCATGCCGTTTTAGCACCCACAGGACAGCAGGCACATGGCCCTCATTGAAGCGCGCGCTCTGACCAAGGTCTACACCATGGGCGACCAGACGGTGCACGCGCTGCGCGGCGTGTCGCTGGATATTGACGAGGGCGATTTTGTCGCCATCATGGGCGCGTCCGGCTCGGGCAAGTCCACCTTGATGAACATCATTGGCTGCCTTGACCTGCCCACACAGGGCGAATACCGCCTGGCAGGCGAGGCCGTGCAGGGCATGCACAGCGACCAGCTGGCCTCCATCCGCAACCGGCGCATTGGCTTTGTGTTCCAGCAGTTCAACCTGCTGCCGCGCACCAGCGCGCTGGAGAACGTAGAACTGCCCATGGTCTACAGCGGCATCAAGTCTGCCGAACGGCGCGACAAAGCCGCCGCCGCGCTGACGAAAGTAGGCTTGGGCCAGCGCATGGACCACACTCCGGCCGAGCTCTCGGGTGGCCAGCAGCAGCGCGTGGCCATTGCCCGCGCGCTGGTCAACAGCCCCCAGCTCATCTTGGCCGACGAGCCCACCGGCGCGCTGGACAGCCAAACCTCCGAAGACATCATGCGATTGCTGACCGACCTGAACCAGCAGGGCATGACCGTGGTGCTGGTGACGCACGAGGCCGACATTGCAGCCTGGGCGCGGCGCAAGATTGTTTTCAAGGATGGGCACATCATTGAAGACACGTTGAATGCCCATGAGCAAAAGAAATGGGGTCAGATCCCAATTCAGGACGACAACCTGTCCGAAGCGCGTAACGCCAATACGACATTGGGCTCTGACCCCATTTCTTTTGCGGCGGTAGAGGTCAATACATGAACTTCTTCGCCGCACTGCGCTCAGCGCTCAGAGCCTTGGCCGCCAACACCCTGCGCAGCATCCTCACCATGCTGGGCATCATCATCGGCGTGGCCGCAGTCATCACCATGATTGCCGTGGGCCAGGGCGCAACCAACCGCGTGCAGGAGCAGATGAAGGGCCTGGGCAGCAACATCATGCTGGTGTTGCCCGGGGGTGTGACCACCGGCGGCGTGCGCCTGGGCGCACAGACTGGCCAGGCGCTGACCGAAGAAGACGCGCTGGCCATTGCCAAAGACGTGCCCGAAGTGCAGATTGCCGCGCCCAGTATGCGCACTGGCGCACAGGTGGTGGCGGGCAACACCAACTGGAACACCTCGGTGCTGGGCACCACCAACGACTACCTGGAAGGTCGCGAGTGGCTGCTGGTGAGTGGGCGCAATTTTGAAGCTGCCGAAATGCAGGGCTCGGCCAAAGTGGCCATCATCGGTCAGACCGTAGCGCAGCAATTGTTTGGCGACGCCGACCCGCTGGACCAGGTGATCCGGGTCAAAAAAATCCCGGTCACCATCATTGGCATGTTGGAGAAAAAAGGGCAAAACTCCCTGGGCCAGGACCAGGACGACACCCTGATCGTGCCCATCAGCACCTACCGCAACCGCATCCAGGGCGGCACAGGTGGCAAGCTCAAGCGTGTTGGCGTGATCAATGTGAAGGTCAAAGAAGGCCAGAGCATGAAGGCCGCCGAAGACAACATCAAAGACCTGCTGCGCCAGCGCCTGAAGGTGCAGAACGGCGCGGAAGACCCGTTCAACATCCGCAACCTGACCGAGATTTTGCAGGCGCAGGAGGCCTCCAGCCGCATCATGACCTTGCTGCTGGCCGCCGTGGCAGGCATCAGCCTGATCATTGGCGGCATCGGCATCATGAACATCATGCTGGTGAGCGTGACCGAGCGCACCCGCGAGATTGGCCTGCGCATGGCCGTGGGCGCGCGCGGCAAAGACATCCTCGCGCAGTTTTTGATTGAAGCTGTTACGCTCAGTTTGATCGGCGGGGCCATTGGCGTGCTGATCGGCGCAGTAGCCACCTGGGCGGTGGGCCAGTTTGCGGGCTGGCAGGTCAGCATGACGGCGGCTTCCATCTTTCTGGCCACGATCTTTTCAGCCGTGGTGGGCGTATTTTTCGGGTTCTACCCCGCGCGCAGGGCGTCCAAGCTGCTGCCGATCCAGGCGCTGCGCTACGAATAGCATAGCTGCTCCCGCGATATTCTATTGGGCGGATGGCCTGAAAGCCCTTGAATTCTGCTGCCAATGAGGCTGCAATGCCACAATTATTGTAGGGTCTTTATTTGATCTCGTCACGTTCGCCAATCGGCAAACGACTAAGCCTGTGAGAGCAGCACACAGTGTGGTGCTCCACAACTGACATTTCTTTTTAAGGACCCATCATGAAATCTTCTTTTGCAACCGTTTTGGTCATCACCGCAGCTCTGAGCGCCTTTTCCACCATCGCACAAGCCGGTGACAGTGACTTCACTGCCAACCCTCAGGTCATCAGCTCCAGCACGCTGACCCGCGACGCTGTCCGCGCTGAGTACCTCACTGCAAAACAGAACGGCACGCTCGCTGCACAAAACGACCGCAACTACGCTCCATCCAGTGTACTGGCAGCAGATTTTTCGCAAGCCAGCAAGTCACGTGCTGAAGTGATTGGTGAGCTGACCATGGCACACATGTCTCCTACACACGCTGACCGCGCGCTGTAAGACTTGATGCAGAGCGTCATGCGCAATCCGCTGCGACAGTTCATTTTCTGTGCTTTGTCAGACCGCCTGAAGCGGTTTGACAAACGCAGTGATCAATTTGCACGCGTCGTTTGCGCAGGATCCCGCAGCACATACCTCTTCCAACACCTTTCATCAGCGCGTAAACCATCTCACACCACGTCGTCGTGCAGCCATGATTTACTCGCCAAAATCAACTGTAGAAGGACTGGAGTCTTATGGCAGGTCTTTCGCCAAAGCCGGCGGAAGCGAAGTCGATAGACTGGTGCGCAATCGAAATACTGATTCGATCAGTCTGGCTACGTATGCATCCCCACCCTACAATTTGAACGTGCCTGGTCTGCAGATACCACGACTTTGCCTGAACCTCACGGCAGCGCAGGTTTGTGGAGGATTCAGGGGAGACACACCCAAGCGTTTTGACACAAAACGGTATTCGCTTTTTCTTACGCCTGCTGGAGCAGAAGCACACTGGCGCAAAGAGGCTTGGAGCCGACACTTGAATATCTACTTTGCCCCGTCAATTTTTGCGGGTGAAGATGAAAATACTCTGACTCTGGATTGTGATACCCCCGTGTTTAACCTGCAGGTGCAAGGCACACGGTACATTGCTGATCTGCTGGTAGCAGAGTTGGAGCGTCCCGATGCCTTGTCGGTTGAAGCGACCGACAGTCTGGCGAGGCTGCTTCTCATGAAAATTGCGAGACGACGGCACGGATCAGTCAGATCAAGGCCATCATTTTCACAAGAAAAGCTCAACCGTCTACGCGACTATGTCGTCGGAAATTTGGATAAACGCATTTTGGTGGCCGATCTGGCAAAGGTAGCGGGCATGACGCCCAACCATTTTGCCCACGTTTTCAGCGAACATATGGGTCAACCACCCCACCAATTCGTATTGAAATTGCGTCTGCAAAAGGCAATGCACATGCTGCAGCAATCGACGTCAAGCCTGATTGATATCGCTTTGGTGTGCGGGTTTTCCAGTCAACAGCACTTGACGCAGACCATGCGCCTCCATACAGGAACTACACCTAATCGCTATAGAGCAAAGAGGTAGTGGAGGGCACCGTGCTGGCTGCACCTCCAGTGCTTGCAGCTGCACACAATGAAACCTGTCCAGATTTGAGCTGCCAGGTCCATTTTCAGAGGGCATGGCCCATGCTCATCCGCCACGCATCTGATTGTTGAGCATCCAGGCATTCATCCGCGTATCAAATCTGTGGGTGCGTGCGAATTGCATCGTCTCCTCGCGCACCTGTTCACGTGTGAGTGTGCTCATGTCGCGCGGTACGCCGTTCAGTGATCTCCACTGGCTGCTGCGCTCATCCCATACGTTGTAACGCAAGAAAACGTCACGCATCGCCATCACTTCGGCAAAAGTCTTTGAACCGGTATCCATCTTGGACCCACTCATCGGAAGCCATGCTCGCTCGTTTTCGTCGTAACGGTGGGTTTTGAGATATTCATCCCGGTCCATCTGCACTTTCGCAACGGTATTTCCAGATGAAGCTGCTTGGTTTCCATTGGTTTGAGCGCAACCGACACTTAGGGCTGCAACAACAAGCAAGGCCAAGGCGCAGGGGGTTAATTTGGAATAGTTCAATTTGGTGTCCTTTTAAGCATAAGTGAGATTCATCGATTGCTGTCACATAAAGAATTGCAGATCACTAAAACTCTGTATTTCCTGCATGACTGATGAATTAGGCTTGAAAGTTTCGCGCCTATCTTTCAAAAAACTGCGCTGATGAATCGAATCCTCTGCACAGGAATTTGTCATTTGATCGTTTTGCACTGTTCAATACGAGCAGCTCCTGTGCTCCGCTTGAATTCAGGTTTTTGGTCGAAATTCAAAAATAACCATAAGAGTGAAGCGGTCTTTATTCAACCCCGTCACGTTTGGCTTTCGGCAAACGACTAAGCCTGTGAGAGCAGCACATAGTGTGGTGTTCTTAACTCTTCTACCCATTTTTAAGGAATCATCATGAAATCTTCTTTTGCAACTGTTCTGGTCATCACCGCAGCTCTGAGCGCCTTTTCCACCATCGCACAAGCCGGCGACAGCGACTTCACCGCCAACCCTCAGGTCATCAGCTCCAGCACGCTAACCCGCGACGCGGTCCGTGCTGAGTACCTCGCTGCAAAGCAAAACGGCACGCTGGCTGCCAGCAATGACCGCAACTACGCATCGCATGTGGCCGATCATTCGCAGGTTGGTAAAACCCGCACGGAAGTGATCAGCGAGCTCATGATGGCCAAGTCTTTTGTGACGGATCTTGGTCGCGCCAACTAATCCGCCGTGTTGTGCCCAATGCGCTACTTGCGATTGCAGCTTTTGCCTTGCCCTATCGAGTTTCCAGACGACTCGATAGGCAAGGACAATTCATGGATGCTGCGCGAAAAATCTTAACTACAAAAAGCTTGTAATGTGCAATGTTGGCACTTAAGATGCTGGAATGAAAAATTCAACTCTACAAGACGAAGACTTATACGCAACACCCACTTTGGACGACCAATTGCCCTTATTGCGCCAAAGATTGATGCGACAAGCGCGCGCTGTGGTCTATGACTCGGCACTTGCTGAAGATTTGGTGCAGGAAACCTTGCTGGCCGTATTTGAACAGGCGTCAGATCGCAAGGGGCAAGCCAGTCTCAGTACCTGGGCTATAGCCATTCTCAAAAACAAGGTTGCCGATTGGTATCGGTCTCCCAACAGAAAGAGATTTGTGCAGCAAGCTGAAGAGCAGGGCGATGAAGAATTGGGCGAGGGTGTTGAGGCACTCTTTGATGCGAGCGGGCATTATGTACAGCAAGTGCCCAGCTGGCAGCAACCGCAAAATCACATGGAGCAAAAACAGATGTTTGCAATTATCGAGCAATGTGCTGAAAGACTGCCCAAACAGACCAGCCGTGTATTCATGATGCGTGAATGGCTGGGGTTTGAGACTGCAGAAATTTGCAGCCGGCTCAGTATCAGCGCTGATAACTGTCGCATGATCCTGCATCGCGCTCGCATGGGCATGCGCGAGTGCATGCAGCTCAATTGGATGGGGCAAAAGGCGGCATCATGAGTATCACTTATTCATGCAAGCAGGTAGCGGTGCTTTTATCTCAGGCTCAAGACGAACCGCTGGGCATGCTCGATCAAGCTAAGCTTAAATTCCATCTTTCCATCTGTGGCAACTGCAGGAATGTGGAGCAACAGATGACGCAAATGAAGGAATTGATGCACATGTCTTTTGCATTCGATGACTCATTGCCGGACAAGCCAGACAAGCAGCAAAGTGCGAAGCCAGCTGCACCTGATTCTTGACACATACAGGAATTAGAGCCGTCAGCGCCCAGCCAGCAGCTTTTGATCGCCCAGCCTGCGTGCAAACACTACCAGTGCAATGACCGACACCACCAGTGGCACGGCCACCATGGCCATCCACTCTGCAGCCAGCACCGGCTCTGCGCGCAGCACCTTGGACAAGACAGCATACTGACCGTTGACAGGCACCCACACATCCCACCAGGGGGGCTGGGCCTGGCGCAGCAGGCTGATAAGAGGCAATACGCCCACCAGGGATACACCCATCGACAGCGAGCTTTGCGCCTCTTTAGCGGTTTTTCCGGTGGCGCCAAACACCAGCAGCACGGCAGGCACCATCAGCGAAAACGGCACCAGAACGGCCATGAAGCCGGCAAACTCGCGCGCACCAAAGCTCACAGGCAGGCCCAGTTTGCCCAGCGGAATGGCGTACAGCGCCAAGCCAAAACCGATCAGCGAGGTGGTGACTGCCAGCAGGTTGATGCCACTGACCGCCAGCCATTTGCCCAGCGCCAGCTCGCCGGTGGTGACGGGTGTGGTCAGCAGCGGCTCCAGCGTCTGGCGCTCGCGCTCGCCAGCTGTCACGTCCAGCGCGGCGGCAATGGCCCCCATCAGGCCGGCAAACAGCGCATAGAAACTCATCATCTTCAGCAGGCCCGAGCTGCGCTGCTCGGCGGTGGCGATATCGAGCTCGTCCAGCTTGATCGGGTGCGCCACACTGGGCGCTATGCCGCGCAGGATCAGGCGCTCGCTGCCGACCATGCTGGCGTAGGTCTGCAGCTCTTTTTGCAGACGCATCACAATCGGGCGTGAGCGCTCGCGGCTGGACTCGGTAACCAGGGTGATGCGGGCGGGGCGGCCTTGTGCCAGGGCCTGCGCAAAATCGCTCTCGATCACCAGGGCGGTATCCAGATCACCGTTTTTGACGCGCGCTTCATGGTTGGCGGGATTGGCGTCAATCTTGATGCCGCGCCGCTCCAGGTAGCGCACCAGGTCTGGGGCGGCGGCGGCATTGACGATGGATGCCGTGGTCTTTTCCATGCGCTCATCGATCGACTGGGTGATGACATAGAGCAGGCCGACCACGATAGGCCCGGAAATGGCGACCGAAAAGAAGGCCCAGAAAATGCTCTTGCGGTCACGCAGCAAATCAGTTAGCTCCTTGCGCGTGACGATGGCAAAGCGCTGCAGAGAAAATGAGCGCATGGCGCTGAAAAAGGAGGCCCCACTCATGCCAGCAGCCCTTCGTCGCTGCCGATGATGCGCACAAAAGCGTCTTCCAGGCTGTCCAGCCCGGTGCTGCTGAGGATCTCGCGCGGGGTTCCCGCAAAGGCGACACGCCCCTTGGCGATGATGATGACGCGGTCGCACAGCGCGGCCACCTCCTGCATGATGTGGGACGAAAACAGCACGCACTTGCCTTGCGCCTTGAGCCCGCGGATCAGCTCGCGCATGCCGCGCGTGGACATGACATCCAGGCCGTTGGTGGGCTCGTCGAGCATGATGGTCTGCGGGTTGTGGATCAGTGCCCGGGCAATGGCGACTTTCATGCGCTCGCCCTGTGAGTAGCCCTGGGTGGGGCGGTCGGCCAGCTCGGCCAGGCCCAGCTCGTGGATCAGCTGCTCGGCGCGTGCGTGGGCAGCCTCAGGCTGCATGCCCTGCAGCTTGGAGAAATACAGCAGGTTCTCGCGTGCCGACAGCCGCCAGTACAGGCCTTTGGCATCGCCCAGCACGCCCAGAGTGCGGCGGATCGCGTGCGCCTGGGTTGCCAGATCGGCGCCGTCAATCAGCGCCTGGCCTGCATCGGGCGTAAGCAGGGTGGACAGCATGCGCAGCGTGGTGGTTTTGCCTGCGCCGTTGGGGCCGAGCAAAGCAGTGATCTCGCCATCGCGCGCATCAAAGCTCACCTGGTCTACCGCAGTGAGTTGGTGGCTGCTGGAGCGCCAGCTGAGCAGGGATTTTTTCTGCTTGACAAGAAAGTGTTTGCTCAGTCCCTTGACCTCAATCATGGCCGCGCCTCCAGGGCTGTGACGTAAAAATGCGGGCGCGGCAGGCTCAGCTCGGACTCGCAGGTGTCTTTGGCGTCTGCTATCTTGCCGCTGTCGATCAAGCGGGCCATCACCCGGCGAATGCAGCTGTGGGGCGAGACGATGTGGCCCATGCCATTGACCACGATATGTTTGCTTTGCGACAGGGTCTGGGCTGCTGTGGTGGCCATGGCAGTGGGCGTGACCGGGTCGAGCGAGCCTGACAGCAGCAGCGTGGGAATGGCGCTTTGGGTCGGCTCAAAAAACTCGGGCTCTACCTTGCCATGGGGAAAGGTTTTGCAAAAACCATAGAACAGATCGGACAGGGACTGAAAGCGCACCATGCTGGGCGGTGTGCGGCCCAGCATGTCTTCTGCGCACATGACGGCAAACCGCTGGGTCAGCGAGATGTCGGTTGCCTCGATGTTCTGGCCCGAGATGGTGGCCGCCATGGGGGCGTAGTTGCCCTGCACGGCGGCGGCGATCAGGGCCGGAATCATGCGCGCAGCCTCGGGCTGGTAGAGCAGGGGCCATAAAAACCCGATGACCGCGCGGTCGGTGACCAGCCCGCTGACGGTCTGGCCTGTGGCGGGGTGTTGCAGAGTGACACTCTGGGGTGTGGCGCGCAGCTGGGCCAGCAGGCGGTCCAGCGAGGCGGCGAGGTCAGGGTAGGCCTTGCCGCAGGCGGGCGAGGCGGCGCAGGCGGCTAGGGCGTTTTTCAGCTCGGCTTCGCTGTTGTACATGGCGTCATCGGGCAGGCGCAGTGCGGTGGGCGCTACGCCGTCAAGCACGGCAGCGCGAATATGCTGTGGGTGCAGCTTCATGTAGCGCAGCGCCACGCGCGAGCCGTAGCTGCCGCCCCAGATATTGATCTGTCGGTAGTTCATCGCCTTGCGCACGTGCTCCAGATCGGCGATGTAGTCATCGGTGCGGTGCAAAGCAGGGTTGCCCTTCAGGCTGGCCATGCATTGGGCCCAGTCTTTGTCGATGGCGCGCAGGTCGGTGTTGAGCGTTTCAAACAGCGGGTCTTTGTTTTTGGCGTCAGCAAACGGATCGCAGCTCAGGGTATTGCTTTTGCCGGTGCCGCGCTGGTCCACCAGCACGATGTCGCGCGATTTGCGGATGGAGTGCATGGTGGATGCCAACTGGCCCATATCGCTGGCCGCCTGCCCCGGGCCACCGGCAAACAGAAACAGCGGGTCAGGCTCGGGCTGTGGGTTGAGCGAGGGCAGCAGCGCGACAAAAATTTCTATCTTTTTTCCGTCGGCCTGTGCGGGGTTTTCTGGCACGGCCACTTTGGCGCAGCGCGCCAGGCCATCGAAATTCTTGATCCTGCAGTCGGTGAGGGTGATGCTGCGCCCCGGCGTGGCGCTGGGTAGCTTGGTGGCCGTGTCGCTGGACGTGCTGGTGGCCTGCTGGCAAGCCGCCAGCCACAGCGCAGACAGGGCGATGGCTGCAGGCAGGCAGCGCTTGAGGGTCAGGCTTGGCATCCATGGGCTGTGAAAAAAGCCGTATACCAGGGTGAGAAGCTTCATGCGCACAGCATAACTTAGCTCCCTCCGTATTTGCCTGCTGGAATGCTTAAGCGCCGATGTAATTGTTTGCTGGCACTGCTGCAGGTGGGCCTGGGGCATGATTTCCGCTGCTGGAGCGGTACCTAAAGCCCCTCTATTCACTATAAATTTAATAGCTGCCCCCGCGATATTCTATTGGGCTGGAGGCCTAAACCATCTAAAAAACGGGCTTAAATCACAGGGTTTTAGGCAGTGAACTTTAAAACGCCACTCTATGCAGCCCGCCCCAGTGCTTATGCAGGTTTTGCATGAGGAGTGCTTTGTAATTTTAGGGTTTACCCTTAATCTACGGTTATTGCACCTGAGGGTGCCCACTTTTCAGAAAGAACTGCATCATGAACCGTATTGCCCACATCCTTTTGTCTCTGCTGGTTGGCAACGAGCGCAACGCCTCGGTGCACACCGCCCGCAGCCTGCTGGAGCGCGCCACCCAGGCCCGTGGCCAGAGCGCCTACGAGGCCGCCCAACTGCGTGCCAACGCGCTGGCCATGCTCAGCGTCATGCGCTGACATAAAAAAAGCGGGCAGGTTGCCCTGTCCGCTTGGGGTGGGACAGCGCTTTGGCAGCGCTGCTTGTGTGTTGACCGTCAGGACGGGCAGGCTGCCAGAGCCACTATGTTGGGCCGCAGTGCCAGCGTCGCGCCAGACTCGTCAGGGCCCAGAGTGTTTTTGGTGAAGGTGCAGCCATAGCTGGGTGCCGCGACCGTAGCGGGAGTGACCACGTCATCGCCAGCGGGCTTGATGCCATCGCGCTCCCACTTGATCATGGCGTCAAAGGCGTCTACCTGCTCTGCCACCGTGAAGTCACAGTGGCTTGCGCCCCGGATGGCGCGCTGTACCAGCCAGGTGCTGTTGCCTTTGGCGGCGGTCCTTTTCTGGTAAATCTGCTGCATGTTGAACGGCACAAAAAGATCGCCCAAGGTGTGGATGGACACCACAGGAATCTTGAACTCGCCATTGATTTTGGGAATCCAGCGCAAGCCATCTGTGCGCAGGCGGTTGGCGTCTGCTGCTGCGGTCAGTTTCTGCGCTGAGCTGTTGAGCGCGGCAGAGCCTGCTGCGTCACCATCGATCACATAGGTGAAGCCATTGGTGTCCAGAATATTCTTGGTCAATATGCCATCCACTGTGCCATCGCTGCCGAATGTGCCATAAGGTGCAGGAAAGCTGCCGCCAAAGGTCAGACCCAGATCAAAGATGGGGCGGTTGCCACCGGTCAGATTCTTCAGCACCGAGACATACTTGGTCCCGGTTGCGGTGGGGGTGATCTGCGCGTTGGGGCTGGCTGCCGAGGGGAAACTGGAGAACAATGTGGTGGTGACCAAGCCTGCGATTTCAGACCACTTGGTGGTGGGGTAGCTGGGCACGCCTGCAACAGCCTGGGCTGTGACTTGCATGGCTGCAAAGGTATTGAACAGCTCGGTGTCGCCCATCACGCCGCACATCGGCACGGCGCCTGCATATTTCACCTTGTTCTTGGCCGTGGCTGCGGTTTCATCTTCAATGGCTGCGCCTGCAATGTGGCCACCCATCGAGAAGCCCGTAATGTAGATCTTGCTGGGGGCGGGCAGCGTGCGCGAATTGCTGGTGGCGATCTTGTTGAACTCCAGCGCAAGGGCGTTGGTGTCCTCGATACCGGCGCGCACATCGTAGTAGTTTTTGCTATAACTCGACGCAGCCCAGGCATAGCCGTTTTCGATGAAATAGCGGCGCAGTGGCGGATTGTCCACCGTCAGTGCGGCACCTGTGCCCCTGAAGCCGTGGGTATACATCACCAGCTTGCCATTCCATGTGGCGGGCACTTCGATGCGATAGCTGGCACCGCCAAGCACCCCAGCCCAGCGGCTGGTGTTGGTGACGTCAGTGACATCGCCCGTGGCGGTTGCCAGGGCTGCGAATGTGGTGGTGGCTGTGGCGGTGAAGGTGCGCGTGTCGTGCGGACGCGATTCTTCTGGCACTACGGTGACCGTGGGAGATGCGGCGGGTGGAGAGGAAACGGGTGGAGAGGAAACGGGAGCAGAGTCAGCGGGTGGTGGCGGAGAGTCACTGCCTCCACAGCCAGTCATCAAAATGCTGCCTGCCAGCACTGCAAGATGCAATAAAACAATAGGGCGCATAGCGAAGTCTCCTCGTGTTGAATAGACAAAAATCAATCAATCCGACAGACTGATTGCATGCCAGCATAGGACTCCACCAACATCTGGTGGAGTGGGTTTCCCCTTGCTTCAGTCATGTGTGAGACAGGGCAGCCAGCCTGCTGTCTATGGCCTGTAACTCGGCGTTACAAAACTACCTGGCGAATGCGATGGCCAATCCATCTCTTTGCCCAAGCTCTGGGGGCGGGCACAAAGTTGAGCGCAGCCCGGCAGATTGCTCTGAATTGCACGGCACAATATGCGCTTCCATACCGAGGAGTTTTTTTGGACATTACGCTGCTGATCAAAGCTGCCATCATGGGCATCGTTGAGGGACTGACCGAGTTTTTACCCATCTCATCTACGGGCCATCTGATTCTGGCCGGAGCGCTGCTCGGTTTTGATGATGAAAAAGCCAAGGTGTTTGACATAGCCATCCAGACCGGTGCGATCCTGGCAGTCATCATCGTCTACTGGCAGAAAATCCGCAGCACCCTGGTGGCGCTGCCTACCGAGAGGCAGGCCCAGCAGTTTGCCTTGAATGTGCTGATTGCCTTTATCCCGGCGGTGGTGCTGGGCTTGCTGTTTGGCAAGGCTATCAAGGCGCATCTTTTCACGCCGGTAGTGGTGGCCACCACGTTCATCGTGGGCGGCTTCATCATCCTGTGGGCAGAAAAGCTGCAGACCCACGGGCGCGGCAGTGTGCGTGTGGATGATGTCGACCAGATGACGGCGATGGACGCCCTCAAAGTGGGGCTGGTGCAGTGCCTGGCCATGATTCCGGGCACCAGCCGCAGCGGGGCCACCATCATCGGCGGCATGCTGCTGGGCCTGTCGCGCAAGGCGGCTACCGATTTTTCGTTTTTTCTGGCCATGCCCACCCTGATCGGTGCGGGCGCCTACAGCCTTTATAAAGAACGCGCGGTGCTGAGCATGGCGGATATTCCGATGTTCAGCGTGGGCTTGCTGTTTTCATTCATCAGCGCCTGGATCTGCGTGCGCTGGCTGCTGCGCTATATCTCGTCCCACAGCTTTGTTCCGTTCGCGTACTACCGCATAGTGTTTGGTGTGGTGGTGCTGATTACAGCCTGGACAGGCTGGGTGAAGTGGGCCGCTTGAGGGCTTAGTCCACCGCTTGCTAAGCAGGCTATGGAGCGGCTATTCAGCAGGGAACGCGTGAATGGCCGCCTCCACCGCTGCCGCTGTGGCCAGAGGTTTTTCCATCGGGAACAGATGGGTGCCGTCCAGCCAGGCCATGCGGCCTTGGGTGACTTTGTCGGTCAACGCGGTGCCGACAGTTTTCATCTCTTGTGACTGCAGGCCACCAATGAATGCTGCGGGGCATTGCAGCGGATGGCGCTTGAGCAGGCGCTCGATGCTGTCGGGCAGGGTGTTGTAGATCTGCGTTTCAATATGGCGGTCAAAGCTGAGCTGGCGCTTGGTTTTGCCTTCGCTAGGCACATCGTGTGTGCCATGGTTGACATAGTCACGCAGGGCATCATCGTGCCATAGCGCAAATGCGCGTTTGGACTTGAAGTGTTTGTAGACCGCCTCGGCACTGGCCCAGGACTGGGTGCGGTGCTGGCTGACCGCGCCGGGTGACAGGCGCCCGACCAGCTTGGTCGTCTTGATGGCGCCCAGCGTAGTGGCACGCCAGCCGCCAATCACCGGCGAGTCCAACAGCACCACGCCGCGCACCAGCGCGGGGTGTTTGGCCGCGCACATCAGGCTCAAAATACCACCGAGCGAATGGCCCACCAGATAGGCAGGCTCGCCCGCCTTGTCCATTTCGCGTTCAGTAAAGTCGGCCAGTTGCTGCACCAGATGGGGCCAGTTGTCTGTGACTGGGTATTGCGGGTCATGGCCGAGCTTCTCGATGGATTTGACGCTGAAACCCCGCTTTTTGAGGGAGGCTGTCATCACGCCGTAGGTGCTGGCGGGGAAGCTGTTGCCGTGTGAAAAAACCAATAAACCCATGCCGACTTTTATATCAGTTTCTCGTGGGGCGTGGCGATTTTGCGCAGTGCACTGCTGCGCACATTAGGGGCTTTAAGCGGGGTATCGGTCTGGCCGCCGTTCCACATCGGGTCATCAATGCTGTCAAACACTTCGCGCAGCTTGTTACCCCAGGCACCGCGCAGCATTTTCAGGTACGGATTGTTTTCCTCAATGCAGACGATCTTGTCGGTCTTGAGCTGGTTGGCTTCATACACCACCAGATCCAGCGGCAGGCCCACTGACAGGTTGGACTTGAGTGTGGAATCCATTGACACCAGCGCGCATTTGGCGGCTTCAGCCAGCGGGGTATCGGTGGTGATGACACGGTCCAGCACCGGCTTGCCGTACTTGGACTCGCCAATCTGGAAGTAAGGCGTCTCAGGTGTGGCTTCGATGAAGTTGCCCGCCGAATAGACCTGAAACAGGCGCATGGCCTCGGTGCCGATCTGGCCGCCGAAGATCAGCGACACGTTGAACTCCACGCCCGCTTTTTTCAGCGACTCGGCATCGCGCTGGTACACGTGGCGCACAGCCGAGCCAAGCACCCGCGTGGCGTCGAACATGCTTTTGGCGTTCCATATCGTCAGCGGATCGCCAGCCTCGTCCTTGAGCTGTTCCACCTGCAATATCTCGCGCACCGATTGGCTGATGCTCAGATTGCCCGCAGACAGCAGGGTCATAAAGCGATCGCCGGGTTTTTCGTAGACGATCATCTTGCGGAACGTGCTGATCTGGTCCAGGCCCGAGTTGGTGCGTGAGTCGGATAAAAAGACCAGTCCGGCTTTGAGTTTGATACCTACACAATATGTCATGGTGTGTTGAGTTATAGAAAATGAAAGGCAGTCGTCACTGCTGGCAGCCGGACTGACCCGAGCTGTTGCACAAGGGATTTTCTACCGATTTTCCAGCTTTTTCAGCTGGTACAGCGCATCCAACGCCTCCCTGGGGCTCAAATTGTCTGGATGGATGGCAGACAGCGCGGCGGATAGCTCGCTCGGTTGCAGCGAACTTTTATCATATTCGGCGGGGGCAGTAAACAGATCTACCTGGGCTTTGGCCGCGGTTTGCTGCGTCTCCAGTGCCTCCAGCGCCTGGCGTGCATGGTTGACCACGGCGGCTGGCACGCCTGCGAGCTTGGCCACCTGGATACCGTAGCTGCGGCTGGCGGGGCCGGGCTCGATGCTGTGCAGGAAGGCAATATCGTGGCCGCGCTCTACCGCGCTGACGTGGACGTTAACGGCGCTATGGTGTTTTTCGGGGAAACCGGTGAGCTCAAAATAATGGGTGGCAAACAGCGTGAAAGCCTGCGATTTGTGCAGGTGTGCAGCAATACCGCTGGCCAGCGCCAGGCCGTCAAAGGTGCTGGTGCCGCGGCCAATCTCGTCCATCAACACGAGAGAGTGGGGCGTGGCGCTATGCAGGATCTGCGCGGCCTCGGTCATCTCCAGCATGAAGGTGGATTGGGCGTTGGCCAGGTCGTCTGCCGCGCCAATGCGGGTGTGGATGGCGTCGATCGGCCCCAGGCGGCAGGCGCTGGCGGGCACATAGGAGCCTACTGAAGCCAGCAGCACGATGATGGCGACCTGGCGCATGTAGGTGGACTTGCCGCCCATGTTGGGGCCGGTGATGACCTGCATGCGGGTTTTGGCATGGAGCGCGGTGTCGTTGGCGATGAAGTTGCCGCTGGACAGCTCTGCCAGCCGCGCCTCCACCACCGGATGGCGACCTGCACTGATGTCGATGCAGGGTTCTTTGGCAAACACAGGCGCGCACCATTGCAGCGTGAGCGAGCGCTCGGCCAGGGCGCACAGCGCGTCCAGCGAGGCCAGGGCCTGGGCGCAGCCAGACAGCGCGGGGATAAAGCTTTGCAACTGGTCCTGCAACTGCTCGTAGAGAAACTTCTCGCGCGCCAGCGCACGGTCCTGCGCGCTCAAGGCCTTGTCTTCAAAGGCCTTGAGTTCTGGAGTGATGAAGCGCTCGGCGTTTTTCAGGGTCTGGCGGCGGCGGTAGTCTTCGGGCACCTTGTCCAGCTGGCCTTGCGTGATCTCGATATAAAAGCCGTGCACTTTGTTGAACTGCACCCGCAGATTGGCGATGCCGGTGCGCGCCTTTTCACGGGTTTCCAGATCGAGCAAAAATGCATCGCAGGTATCACCGATATTGCGCAGTTCGTCCAGGTCGTTGTCATAGCCGTTGGCGATCACGCCACCGTCGCGTACCAGGGCAGCAGGCTCGGGCAGCAGCGCGCTGTGCAGCAGCTCAAAACAGCCTACAGGAGGCGCCAGGGCAGCAGAAATAGAAGACAAATCGGCCTCCAGGCCAATAGAATATCGCGAGAGCAGCTCACATTTTTGTAGCGTCTGCTGTAGGGCAACCAGTTCACGCGGGCGCACCTGGCGCAGCGCAATGCGCGCCGTGATGCGCTCCACATCGCTCACGCCCCTGAGCTGTTCGCGCAGCTTGTGGGCATGGCCCTCGCGCAGGCGGCCAATGGCCTGCAGGCGCTGCTGGGCTGTGCTGCGGTCGCGCTGGGGCGACAACAGCCAGCTTTTGAGCGCGCGGCTGCCCATGCCGGTCTGGCAGGTATCAAGCAACGAGAAGAGGGTGGGCGCGTCTTCGCCGCGCAAGGTCTGGGTCAGCTCCAGGTTGCGGCGGGTGGTCAGCGGCAGATCGATCAGCTCGCCATCGCGCTGCACGCGCAGGCTGCGCACATGGGGCAGTGCCTTGCCCTGGGTGTGCTCTGCATACGCCAGCAGCGCAGAGGCCGCGGCGTGGGCCTGCGTGGCCACCTCCGCGCTGAAAGCCTGCAGGCTGGCCACTTGCAGCTGCGCGCACAGCTTGGCATGGCCCAGGCCACTGTCAAACTGGAAGGCAGGGCGCACGGTCAGCGGGATGGCGGCAGCGAATTTCAGCGCCTTGATCTGCTGCTCAAAAGCAGGTGTCACGTCGCCGCTGTAGATCAGCTCGCTGGGCGCGATGCGGGCTACCCAAGCTGCAAGCTCGTCATGTGTGCACTGGGCCAGCTGGATTTCGCTTTGCGTCACTGCCAGCCAGGCCAGGCCGAGCTGGTTGCGCGCCGCCTGGTGCACTGCCAGCAGCACCGACTCGGTTTTGTCGCTGAGCAGCTCGGTATCGGTCAAGGTGCCGGGCGTGACCACGCGCACCACTTTGCGCTCTACCGGCCCTTTGCCCACGCCGACCTCGCCCACCTGCTCGCAAATGGCCACCGACTCGCCCAGCTTGATCAGGCGCGCCAGATAGGTCTCCAGCGAATGGAACGGCACACCTGCCATTACCACCGGCTGGCCACCAGACTGGCCGCGCTGGGTGAGGGTGATGCTCAGCAGGCGTGCGGCTTTTTCGGCGTCGGCATAGAAGACTTCGTAGAAGTCGCCCATGCGGTAGAACAGCAAGGTGCTGGGAAAATCTTTTTTGAGAGCCCAGTACTGGGCCATCATGGGCGTGTGTTCAGCTCCTTGTGCCATAGACCGACGGTGCAGCTTTATTATTAACTAAAGGGTGTGAACGCTAAAGTGCATGCTCAGCGTCTGCATCACAAAACGACTTGCTGCACTGTGTCGCTAAAGCCTGGATCGTCATCCTTGCGCACCGTCACACTGCCGCGCACGTTGGCCTTTTCGCCTGCGCTGGCAAACTTGCTGTACTTGCCCAGCACGGTGACCAGCTGGCCATAGATGCGCGGCGTGCCGGCCATGCATTCTTTTTGCTCCAGAAAGTCTGCCTCGCCGGTGAAGTTGCCCACCAAGCCGCCAGCCTCCTGCACCAGTAGCGAACCAGCTGCCACGTCCCAGGGCTGCAAGCCAGTTTCAAAAAACGCATCACTAAAACCGGCTGCGACATACGCCAGGTCCAGCGCTGCAGCGCCTGGGCGGCGCACAGCCGCCGTGAGCTTCATCACATCGGCAAACATGGCCAGGTACTTGGGCAGATCGTCGCCAGGGCGGTAGGGAAAGCCGGTGGAGACCAGGCAGTCCTTGAGCTGCGTGCGCTTGGACACGCGGATGCGCCGCTCGTTGAGGTAGGCGCCGCGTCCCTTGGTGGCGGTGAACATGTCGTTGCGCGTGGGGTCGTACACCACGGCCTGCTCTACCTTGCCCTTCACTGCAAGTGCAATGCTTACGCAATAGAGGGGAAAGCCGTGGATGAAATTGGTGGTGCCGTCCAGCGGATCAATGATCCAGACAAACTCAGAGTCCTGCGCGCCAAATTCACGGCCCGACTCTTCAGCCCAGATGGCGTGGCCAGGGTAAGCGGTGAGCAGGGTTTCGATGATGGCGGCTTCTGCGGCCTGGTCCACTTCGGTGACGAAGTCGTTGATCTGCTTTTGGGCCACGCGAACCGATTCAATGTCCAGCGCAGCGCGGTTGATGAGGGCGCCTGCGGCGCGTGCGGCGCTAATGGCCACGTTAAGCATGGGGTGCAGATTGCTGGACATAAATTGTGAAGGGAAGAGCGTTGGCGGCCCGCACGATCGCGGGCTGGATGTCTCATTTTCCCACGAAATAAATCTGATGCGGTTCTTTGGCGGTAGCGGTGTTTGTTCAGGCGACAGGATATTGTGAAATCTCTATCTAAATCAAACACTTGCCGCTGTTACCTATTCGGTCGCTTACAAATTACTAGGGTTAATACTTACTCGTCATGCAGATTTTAGATGTGTAACGCAAGTGATTGATATTGCATAATTTTTCTAGCCTGTATACACTATGTTCCCAAGAGCTATTGAAGCTTGGGAGCATGCATGATGCTTGTATCAAAAGGAACGATTTTGAATCGGTTGTTAAAAACTGTCGCTAGATGTGTAGGTGTGCTGGGTCTTGGCATTGCGCTGAGCACGGCAGCCGTGTCTGCCGCACAAGCCAAAAGCCCCGCAAAAAAATCTGCCGCAGTCAAAGTAGCGGCGTCCAAATCATCTGCCAAAGCTTCCACCAAATCCTCCAACAAGGTGTCTGCCAAGGCAGGCAAAAAATCTCTCATCGCTGCCAAGCCAGCGCGCGCAGGCAAGCATGCGGTAGCTGCCAAGCGCGGCAGCGTGGTGCGCGTGTCTGCCAAAGGCAGCCGCGCGGCGCCCGCAGCCAAAATGCAGCGCGTAGTTGTCAAAGGCAAAAACGGCAAACGTATCGTGCGCATGATGCCGGTGCGCACCGTGGCCTATGTGCCACCTGCGCCACCCAAGCTGTCCTATGGCCAACTTGCCGGCCTGCATGGCATGCAGGATGCGCTGGATCTGAAGTCCAGCGTGGCACTGGTGATCGACCAGGACACCCGTGAGGTGCTGTTCAGCAAAAACGATTCAGCCATACTGCCCATCGCCTCGCTCACCAAGTTGATGACGGGCGTGATCGTGAGCGAAGCGCGCCTGGATATGAACGAGCTGATCACCATCACACAAGATGATGTGGACACCGAAAAAGGCAGCCGCTCGCGCCTGAAAGTGGGCACACAGCTCACCCGTGCAGACCTGATGCTGTTGGCGCTGATGAGCAGCGAAAACCGCGCCGCCCACGCACTGGGCCGCACTTACCCTGGCGGCCTGGACCGCTTTGTGCAGCACATGAATGTCAAGGCCGCGCAGCTCAACATGCGCGATACCCGCTATGTTGAGCCTACCGGCCTATCCAGCCGCAACCAGAGCAGTGCACAAGACCTGGCCACCCTGGTGTCCTACTCGGTCAACAACCCGCAACTGCGCGAGCTCTCCACCGCCCCCGAGCACCAGTTTGCCGTGGGCGAGCGCACGCTGAACTATGTCAACACCAACCGCCTGACACGCAACCCCGAGTGGGAAATCGGCCTGCAGAAAACCGGCTATATCTCTGAAGCCGGCCAGTGCCTGGTAATGCAGGCCAAGATCGCCGGCCGCAAGCTGATCATGGTCTTCCTAGACTCCGCAGGCAAGCTCAGCCGCCTGGGCGACGCCGAGCGCGTGCGCAAATGGATGGAAGCCAACCGCGTGATGGGTGTCAACCCTGTGAGCGCTGCTGGCAAGCCTTCGCAAGGCTAGGGAGCACACAGGGCGAGAGCTCTGTCTTACTTAGCCACTAAGCCGCCATCTATCACGAGGTTGTGTCCTGTCATATATGGATTGCCCATCAAAAAAAGTGCGGCATCTGCAATGTCTCGAGGCTGACCGAATCGCTGTGCAGGCAGGTCGGGTGATTCTGCCCAAGCCTTGATACGCTCGCGGTCATCGTACTTCCATACAGGTGTGTCCACCACGCCTGGAGTAATGGTGTTCACGCGGATCGGCGCGAGCTCCAAAGCCAGTGCATGGCTAAAAGCAACAATGCTCGCGTTCACTGCAGCAAGTACAGACATGCCTTGTTTGGGTGGGCGCAGGGCAGATGCGCCCGAAGTGAGCGTGATGGAGCCGCGGGCGTTCATGTAAGGCAAAGCTGCACGCGTGACAAAGAAGAAACCGCGCAGCTTGTCCAGCGAGCGCTCCATTTGCTCCGCACTTAGCGTGCTCAAAGGATTACGCCGCTGATTTTCGTCGGCTACTGCTGTGACGAGCAAGTGATCGATTGACTGCACAGTACGCATGGCCACTTGCATAGCAGATTCGTCCAGCATATCAGCTGCTATGAGACTGGGTGAGCCAGGAAAATCATGTGTCACTGTTTCAAGCTTGTCCATTGAGCGACTGATCATGACTACGCGCGCGCCCGCTTGCGCAGAAAGTCGCGCACTCGCAAGGCCAATGCCTGAACTAGCGCCCACAATGACCACCGTTTGGTTTTGAAGAGAAGATGAAATCATGATCTTTGACTGCTGCAATCGCTTCAACGAGTCGAGCCAGCTTGGTCTGACATCATTTCTCTTGCAACGCCTTGTGCATTACGTTGGCTGAGTTCGCCAATCGGCGCAACAGGCAGATGCCCGGGGTAGCGTGCTTGTACGGCCTTGGCAACAGCATTAGCGCCCAGTGTGGTGAGTTCTTTGCCGTTCCATTGGCCTGCTTTGATTTGTTTGTTAACTTCTCTGCGAACAAAGTTTAGTGCATTGCGTTGCTTGCTGATCAACACAGAAGGTTTCGCAGGTGCGCCGTGGCCAGGGTAGAGCAAATTAGCTTTACTAAACTGCTGCGAGAGCTTATCAAGCTGTTTGAGCCAAAGGCTGGTGCGTCCCTCGAGCATGAAGTCTTCCATCTCATTCGCGACGATATCGCCAGTAAACACAATTGAGCGACTGGGTACGTGAAACACGGTGGCATTAACGGCTTCACCTGCACCAAGCTCGCGTGACTCAATTACCAAGCCATCGACCACAAAACGATCACGGTCTTTGAGAATGCGGTCAGGCAAAGGATAGGCTTTGGGTGCTTTTTCTTTCAGGAAAGCCTCTCCCATTTTGAGGTAACCAGTGGTGTCATTTTTGATCTCATCCACTGAAGCTTGCGAGGCAAACATGGGTGTTTGAGGAAAAGCTTTCCGAAATTGATCCATGCCGCCAATATGGTCGGGGTGTGGATGCGTGAGCAACATGGCGAGTACGGGTTTGCTCACAGCCTGAATCGCTGAGATGGCTTTAGCTGCTGACTCGGTATCACGCTGAAAGTCCACCACGATCAAGCCGTTTTTGGTATGCAACCAATACGTATTGACCGAGCCTTCGCCTGGGATAGAGAAGCGCTCGACCTTGTTGATAGCGATTCGACTTGACGCGGTTTTCGCGTCCTGTGCATCTCGCGCAAAGGCGGGCGACGGGCTAACCGCTTGCAGACCTAATAAAGCGATTAGCGCACTGCTTGCAAATATCTTGAACGCAAAGCGACGGGAAACAACAGAAATTTGAAACATGATGAACTCCTGAGTGCAAAGAGAAGAGACCAAATACAAATCAGACGGCCGGATGAAAACTCAATTGGTTTCAGCGGTTAGTGAATGATGAGAGTCTGGATAAAATTAATCAAATTGAATAAAATAATTATCACCATGAATTCAAATAATTTTTATGGCTTCGATCTCAACGCTTCTGTGGTGTTTAACACCTTGATGCAAGAGCGCAGCGTCACGCGAGCTGCGAACAAGTTATTTCTTGGCCAACCTGCGGTAAGCCATGCGCTCAATAGGTTGCGCGACAGGCTGGGTGATCCGCTCTTCGTACGCACGCGCGAGGGCATGATGCCCACGCCTCGTGCGCTGGAGATTCACGCGTTAGTCTCAGAAAGCTTAATGCTGATGGCCCGCGCCATCGAACCGCCTAAGCTCTTTGATGCGTCCACAAGTGAGGCGGTGGTGCGTTTTGGTTTACCCGATGACATGGAGGTTTGCCTGCCAGTTCTGGTCAAACTCATGGCCGAGCGCGCACCGCTAATGCGCTTGGTAATCCGTCCCGCAGACTTTCGCACGACACCCGCACTGCTTGATACGGGCGAGATTGATCTGGCTCTTACAGCCAAGCCTATCGCTCTAGAGAGCTGGCACGATTGGAAGTCGCTAAAGCAGGAAAGCTTCGTAGCTTTGTATGACGCCAAGCAGTTAGGCATGAAAGCAGGTCGCTCAGGGCGCCTGAGTCTCGTTCAATACCTCAAGTGGCCACACATACTTGTATCGCAAAACGGAGAGTTCCATGGTGCGGTGGATGAAGCCCTGACTAAGCTAGGACATAAGCGCCATGTAGTGATTGCCGCTGCGAGATTTACCACGCTTCCTTTGCTGCTATGTCAGATGCCCGCTGTAGCAAACGTACCACTTAACAGCGTGGCAACCTACGTGAAGGCCTACGGCTTACAGACGTCACGCCTGCCTTTCGAATCACCAACCTTTGATCTCGGGGTGTGCAGCCATGCGCGCACGCGCAGTGATCAGCTATCGATGTGGTTCAGGGCGCTGATTTCTGAGATCGTGCAATCGAAAGTTGTATCATGACTTGATCTTCATATTTGCTGTAGGTAACGACTGATATGGATATTTCTCGAAAATCAATTGCACGTGCAAAAAATGATTGACGGTAAAGCTGAAGGTATGAATAGCCTTTAACGATAAGTACGATCTTCCAATTGAGCACTGTGCAGTACGAAGAAATCTAACTTTTAACGAATACCAGTTTGCCACCAGCGAGTGCACGCTGAACTACGTCAACACCAACCGCCTGACACGCAACCCCGAGTGGGAAATCGGCCTGCAAAAAACAGGCTACATCTCCGAAGCCGGCCAGTGCCTGGTAATGCAGGCCAAGATCGCCGGACGCAAGCTGATCATGGTCTTCCTCGACTCCGCAGGCAAGCTCAGCCGCCTGGGCGACGCAGAGCGCGTACGCAAATGGATGGAAGCCAACCGCGTGATGGGTGTCAACCCTGTGAGCGCTGCTGGCAAGCCTTCGCAAGGCTGATGCGCACGCAGGGTGACAAACCCTGTTTTCATGGGTCTGCAAAGATCATCGACAAAGCGCGTGTTATTGACAGCGCGAACTGCGATATGAGATTTGAGCTGCCAGCGACGATTAAGTGGAAGTGAGGGAAGCTCGCACGTAATTCCTGTCATAGCTACGTCTCACACAAACGCTGCAATCTCAAGGGACAGTATTTGCTGCACGACCGCTATCGTGCTCAGCCTAGGCTTGTATTTCAATGACCAGCGGATGGCTGCCGCGGCAGTACTCGGCTCGTTCACACTCGCTTGTTAAATCTGGTGCTACCAGATTCGCATTTCATCGCATAGTCCTGGACGCTGTGCCATCGCGGGCGCATACTGCACTTGCTCATCCTTGCAGCACAGCCCGAAAGGCGCCTACCCATGCTTACCCGTTCAATCTGTGGCCTTCGTGCCCTCCCGCTAGTAATATCAATGGGCTGTGTCGCGTTGCTGCAGCCTGCCGCCAACGCCGCCGAGGCGGGCTTTCGCCAAATGACGGTGGCAACCAACAACCCGGGTGACAAGCCGGCCCACTTTGTACTGTATTACCCGACGCCTGATGCTGCCCGGGTGATTCCCATGGGGCCGTTCCCGCAGACCGTGGCTATCAACGGCGCACCGACATCCACAGTCAAGGGTCTCATCGTGATCAGTCACGGCACGGCTTCCACCGAGCTGGGCTTTGCCACGCTGGCGCAAGCGCTGGCGCACAACGGCTACCTGGTTGCCAGTGTCGAGCATGTTGGCGATACCTGGCAGGACCAGTCAATGCGTGCCACGCCGGGGCGTTATTTTACCGAGCGACCACGCCAAGTCTCGCGCGTGATCGACACCTTGCTCGCTGACCCGCAATGGCGTGCACGCATTGCCAATTCTGCTGAAGGACGGCCGCTGATCGGTGCGCTGGGTCATTCGGCGGGCGGCTACACGGTACTCGCGCTGGCAGGCGGCAAGCCAGTGCTCTCACGCTTGCGCACGCATTGCCAGACTGAGGCACAGCTGGATCCAATCCTCTGCAAATTGTCGAGTGCCATTGGCGACGCCTCTGTGCAAGCTGGTGTCGCCGCTGACGGACAGGAAGAGCCGGTGCAGGCCGATACCCGTGTGCGCGCCGTAATGGCATTGGCGCCGATGGGCGTGGCGTTCAGCGCATCCTCGCTGGCGTCGATCACAGTGCCAGTGGCCATTTACGCGGGCGAAAAAGACAGCTTCCTCGTGCCGCGCTTCCACGCGCTATGGGTCATGCAGAACATGCGCGGCACCAACACGATGCTGCAGGTCGTGCCCAATGCGGGACATTACGCGTTCATGAACACACCGACGATGGATCTGCCCTCAACGGACGGCAGCGTGGCCGCTGACCCGGAAGGCTTCGACCGGGCTGTGTTCTTGGACCGCCTTGCACAAGAGTCGGTCGCGTTTTTCGACAAAAATTTGCGCTAGCAGCAAGTACGCCACTGTGGCAGCCGAATCAAGGCCGACGTGCCAAATGTAATGATGCTTCTGGGTCATTGCCAGATTCCCGATACGAGGGGGTTAGTCACTCACTTGATCGCGGCGCAGGTTTCCACAATGAGGCCACGAAGCCATCGATGCGCAGGGTCTGCGTGTGACCTCGGGTGCCACAGCAACGAAACGGTGAACCCCGGCGTTGTGAACGGCAGTGTGAAGGTATGCATCCCAGCGCGAAGGTTTCCGGTGTGCCGCTCGGGTACGCTTGCGATAAGGTCGGATGCTCTGGACATTGCCACTGCTGTTGAAAATCCACCGACGACAACGGCGATGTTCCGCTCCAAACCAAGGAGACTCAAAGCTTCATCAATTGGCCGCATTTCAAGACCTCGACGCGAGATGCCGATGTGTCGACCATTTGAGTATCGCCTGGGTGTGATCGTTGCCTTACTCAGGGAGTGGCCCAAGCGCACGACGCCTACAAACCGGTCTCGGAACAAAGCCTGAGCACGAACTTCCGGCCCTATCATTGCTGCAACAACCCCAGTTTCCAGGTCAATGCTTCCCTCTCGAAGCTGTGCGCTGTCTTTGTCCAATTTTTGTACGAAGCTAAGGCGCACGCCGGGCGCGAGTGCACTGACACGCTCAACAAGGGCAGATCCAAAATTTTCGGCAAATCCCTCGCTCGTCCTGAGTGTAAATGTTCGGACCAACTGTTTTAGGTCAGGTGCACTTTCAGGCCGCAGGACGGCTTGCGCATCCACCACGAGTTGGCTGACTTTTTCGCGCAGTTCAAGCGCCCTGGGGGTAGGCACAAGGCCGCGTCCTGCGCGCACCAACAACGGATCACCCATTGTTTCGCGCAGTCTGGCCAGCGACCGACTCATTGCTGACGGGCTAAGGCCCAACCGGAGCGCTGCGCGCGTGACGTTGCCTTGCGTGAGCAACACGTCCAGGGTGATTAGCAGGTTTAGATCGGGCGATGACATATGTCAACGGCGGCGTAGTTTGACCGTGATATAGCGTTAAACGCACATATTAGTTGCAAGCGGTGCGGCTTCCGCACGCCGTCCAAAAGAAATACGCTTGCCTATCGATTCCATTTTGGGAGTCGTCAACATTTCAAAGGACTTTCACCATCATGAGCACTACCAATGCCGCTACTCGTTTTTCAAGACCCCGCTTCGCAATTCTTGTCCTTATAGGCGTCTATCCAGTCATCACCGCCATCCTCAATGTGATCTTACCACTCACTGGCGGGTGGACCATCTGGCAGCGCACCTTGCTCATCGCACCGTTGATGGTTGCGATCATGATTTGGGGTGTTATTCCCGTCGTGCAGAAATATTTCCGCAGCTTCATCAATCCTGCGATTGGGGAGGCGTAATGACCACACAACTCAATCCTGCGCAGTTACCGCCGTCGGGTCGGTGGGTGCTCGTCAGTCTTTCTCTGTCCATGCTGTTGTCCTCGCTGGGTACCAGCATCGCCAACGTGGGCTTGCCTACGCTGGCTCAGGCGTTTCACGCAACTTTCCAGGAAGTCCAGTGGGTTGTTCTTGCGTATTTGCTCGCAATCACGACCCTGATTGTCAGTGTTGGCCGACTGGGCGACGTCATCGGCCGACGCAAGCTGATGTTAGCAGGAATAGTTCTTTTCAGCATCGCGTCTCTGCTGTGCGGTTTTGCCCCAAAGCTCTGGCACCTGATTGCTGCACGCGCGCTCCAGGGCTTGGGTGCAGCCATCATGATGGTTCTCACCATGGCGATGGTCGGTGACGCTGTTCCAAAGGCAAAGGTCGGCAGTGCCATGGGTCTGCTTGGGACGATGTCAGCGATTGGTACAGCGCTTGGGCCAACGCTCGGTGGTGTCTTGATCGCTGGATTTGGTTGGCCAGTGATCTTTTTTATCAATGTACCGCTGGGTATTCTGACGTTTCTTCTTGCGTACAAGTATCTGCCCCATGCTCGCAGCGAGCCCAAGTCAGGGCAGGTCAGCTTCGATGCGATGGGCACCCTCATGCTCATTTTGACTCTGGCCGCGTATGCACTTGCCATGACTATGGGGCGCGATAGCTTCAGTTTGATCAACCTGATTTTGTTGTTGACGGCTATCGTTGGCGCTGGTCTTTTTCTGCTCGTCGAGTCGAGAGCTGCATCACCCTTGATCCGATTGACTATCTTCCAAAACCCTGCATTGAGTGCTGGTTTCGCAATGAGTATTCTTGTCACAACTGTGGTGATGGCGACGCTGGTGGTCGGGCCCTTTTATCTTGCGGGCGCACTTTCACTGGACGCTGCCCGTGTCGGACTTGTCATGTCGTCTGGGCCCATTGTCGCTGCGTTGGCAGGCGCGCCCGCAGGGCGTCTGGTGGATAAGTTTGGCGCATTTCGCGTGAGTATCACAGGGCTTTTTGGGATGCTGATCGGCGCGACGACTATGCCGTTACTTCCTACTGGGTTTGGCATACCGGGATACATCGCTCCGCTGGTGTTTGTGACCGCTGGATATGCGCTGTTCCAGGCGGCAAATAACACCGCCGTTATGACCGGGAGCACAACAGTTGATCGAGGCGTCATATCAGGAGTACTCAACCTGTCGCGCAACCTTGGTCTTATAACAGGCGCGTCGTTGATGGGCGCGGTGTTTGCCTTCGGAGCAGACTCAGCCAATATTCTGACTGCGCATCCGGCGTCGGTGGTGGTCGGCATGCGGATCACTTTTGCTGTCGCGGCAAGCCTGATTTTTGTCGCACTCTCCATAGCCGCTGCAAGCCAGGCGCTTGTACAAAGCGCAACCTACCAAAACCGAGATAACGAAAATGCAAATACTTCCATATAAACACTTGGGAAAACCCGATTGGCTTATTCCAGTAGGGCTGTTGGTAATCAGTTTCATACCTATAGTTGCGGGGGCCTTGCGGGTGAGTCAGCTTGCGGCTGGCACAGAAGTTACTGCAGAAGATGTCCGAATTTCCTCGGCACCCATCCCCGTGGTGCTGCATATCATTGGTGCTAGCTTGTTCTCTCTGTTGGGGGCATTTCAGTTTTCCACTGCCTTGCGTGAGCGTAGTCCTCAGTGGCACAGAGTATCGGGCCGGGTAGCGGCCGCAAGCGGTGTGGTGGCGGCTCTTACTGGAATCTGGATGACTTTGATGTTTCCCATCCCTGCTGCATTGCAGGGCGACTTACTGTTTGCCGTGCGTCTGTTGGTCGGAACCGCCATGCTGCTGGCAATTGCAATGGCAGTTGCTGCTGCAATGAATCGCGATATTGCCACGCATCGCGCCTGGATGATCAGGGCCTATGCCCTGGGGCAGGGCGCTGGCATGCAGGTGGTCGTGCTTTTGCCATGGATGATGATGGTGGGCGCACCCAGCGCATGGCAACGGGACGTATTGATGACCTTGGCGTGGTTGATCAATCTGGCCGTCGCCGAGACGATCATCAAAACGCGTCCAATGGGAGTCTTCCATTTTTACAAAAAAGTTATGAATAGAATTACCATTACTGTCTTGCGAGGAAAAAACTCTTGAGTCAACCGTCGACCATTACGCTATTAATGCAAACACAGGGTTAACTGATTCGCAGAAGTCCTGACTCAATTTCACCGCAGCACAAAAAACTGTGAACACCGGATCAACTCAGAACTTGTCAAAGCAAAGAGTTATTTCATCGAGTTCAGACCAAACATATTGCCCTCCGTGTCTTGACACAGCGTTACCCAGCCGAAGTCGCCGATAGGGAACTTGGGCCTGATGATTTTGCCTCCGGCGCCCACCACCCGAGATTCTTCCACCGAGCAGTTTTCTACGCTGAAGTACACCATAGTGCCGCCCATTCCGGGGCGGGCGTGTTCTGACTTGACCAAGGCACCTGATGCGCCGTAGGCGTTCATGTCGCCTGGAAAACTCATCATTTGCGTTTCCCCCGTTGGGTCGCCAATTTTTCCAAGCTTGTGCTTGAGTACGCCTTCGTAGAACGCGACGGCGCGGGCCATGTCGGTCACATAGATATCAAACCATCCAATCGCATTGGGTTTTGCCATGTCATGCTCCTTGTTTCAATGGGAGCTTGCAGTGTAGGCAGGGGTGGAGTGGGTGTATTGTATAAATCAGACATCAAACTTGTCGGCGTATTTTGCGGGCGTGTAGCCAGCGATTTTGCGGAACGAGTGGATGAAGTGTGATTGGTCGGCGTACAAGTCCAGAAAATGCTGCTTGAATGACTGCTGCAAACGCAAGACTTTGAGCAGATCGTGCGGTGTAAATCCGGTGGTCTGTTGAAGTGTGCGTTGCAATTGACGAGGCGACAGGCCTGCTACTGCAGCCATATCGCTTACGGTGCGAATGCTGTCCAGATTCGCCAGTATTTTTTCCGTGACAAGATTGCTTACTACCAGCTCTTCGTCAATAAACCACTGCACCAGTTTTGCCAAGACGGGCTGTTTGGCGGCAAAGTCCAAGCCGCTGAGCTCATTGCTTTTTTTGACCAATGGTAGTCGTCCGGCATAAGCTGTGCCTACAAAGTGATCCACGATCTCCTCACGGTTGCCTTGCCAGACGCCGGGCAATAACTGTATGCCGACGTAGTGAAAAGTTTTGCCAAGATTGAGCACTTCGAACGTGGTGCGCAGCGCCGTAACCCCTGCAATATTCGTATCTACCTGGTTGAACAGGATGTTCACGCAGGCATCGGGCAGGGCATGGAGCAAAAAATCGTCTGTCAGCACGCGTTCGGTTTTGAGCTCCCAAAAGCAATCCACCCAGCCGGACAAATGGCCCGGGGGCTTCGCTTCCGTATACCGGACAGATCGTGCCGTTTTCTCTATGCCATCCTGAATGGGGCTGTACATGTCTTGTCTTGAAGGTGACGATATAGCGATTCTTCAGGATACATCGTCATTTTTCAATCTGGTTCACCACCGTTCTATAGTATCCCAACCCACTGTTTGTTGGAAAACCGGTGGGTGTAGGGGCGAGAACGGGCGCTTATGCGCTGCTGTAAATATCGTTATGACAGCTTTTTTCTAGCTAAATCGCAGTTACCCTATGTAAGCGCTAAGTTGCGTCTCCAGGTGCACCAATCACATAGAGGCCACCGCCTGGGTTAGGCTCATCTGTCAGCACATAAAGCCGCCCATCCGGACCTTGCACCACATCACGGAAGCGTGAGAAGCCACTAAAGAGTTTTTCCTCAAGCGCGACTTTGCTGTTGGCGAATGTCAAGCGGGCCAGGGTTCCTCTGAGAGAGCCGACAAACAGGCTTCCTTTCCAATTCGGATACTTGGGTCCGGTATAGAACGCCATGCCAGATGGAGCGACGGTCTCTTGCCAGTAGTAAACCGGCTGTTCCATGCCTGCTTTTGACGTACCCTCACCGACCTTTCCACCAGAATACTCCGTGCCATAGCTAATGACAGGCCAGCCATAGTTCTTTCCGGCTTCTGGCATGTTGATTTCATCGCCGCCGCGTGGGCCATGGTCTGCGACCCAGAGCTGGCCGGTTTCTGGATGCAGCGCTGCACCTTGCACATTGCGGTGCCCAAGAGACCAGACCTCGGGTGCCCAGCCTGGCAATTTTGGATTACCGGGCGCGGCAGTGCCTTCACGGGTGATGCGGATGATCTTGCCGATGTAAGTTTCGGGTTTTTGAACCTCGCCCTTCAGGCCGCGATCCTGCCAACTTTGCCTATCGCCTGTGGTGACAAACAGATGGTTGCTGCGATCAAACACGATACGTGAGCCGTAGTGGCTGTTTTCCTGGCCAACCACGTTCTGCCGAAAAATGATCCTTCCATTTTCCAAGGCCGTTTGTGCCTCATTCAGTCGAGCGCGGAATACAGATGTCACCGTACCGCCCCCGCGTGTTTCGGTAAACGCCATGAAGACAAGGCGGTTCGTGCGAAATTCAGGATCGATAGCGATGCCTAGCAATCCGCCTTCACCATTGTTGACTGATTCGGGCGTGCCTGAAATGGGTGGCAACAGTCTCTTGTCGTTGATGATCACTCTGCGCAAGCGGCCAGAACGTTCGGTGACCAGAGCGCTGCCGTCAGGCGGAAAAGCAAGCCCCCAGGGATGATCTAGGCCTTTGGTAATCGTGACAAGCGCGGGCGCTGGTTGTGCGCTAACCCAGATGGGAGTAACGGCGCAAGCGCTTGTGGACAGGAGAAGGGTACGGCGGTTGATGGAAGCCATAGCGCTGGGATGCTAGGCCATTTTGAAAGGCAGCTCGCGCAAGCGCTTGCCGCTGATCGACGCGATGGCGTTAGACATGGCTGGTGCAACCGCTGGTATGCCAACTTCTCCAATTCCTCCGGGCGCGTTGTCTGTGGGCAAGACTTTCACGTTGACCCGAGGCGTTTCGTTAGCTCGTATCACCTGGTAGTCATGGAAATTGCTTTGCTGAAATTCACCATTCACCACGGTGAGCTTCTCTTTGAGTGCAGCAGACACGCCCCACACAGCGCTGCCTTCAATCTGGCGGGCAATGTTGCCAGGCTGCAGTGCGACGCCGCAATCCACGGCGCTCCAAATTTCATGCACGGTGATGCTGCCTGCATTGACGGAAACATCAACGATCATGGCGCAGTGTGAATTCCAAACGTCAGAGTAGGCCAATCCGAGCGCGCGGTTGCCCTTGGCTTTGCCGCCATCCCACTTGGCCATCTTGGCTACTTCGCGGAGCACGGCTTGCGCGCGTGGCTGCTTGGCCAGCAGGTCGAGGCGATACTGAAGCGGATCTTTGTTGGCGTTGCGTGCCAGTTCATCGATCACGGATTCAATGGCGAATTTGGTATAGCCGGCACCTACACCGCGCCAGAAGCCAACATCCACGCCGCGCTGCTCGCGCAGGTATTGCGCGAGGTGATTGTTAACGCCATACTTGGTTTCAAAGCCTTCACACACTGGCTCATCTTTGCCGCCGCCACCCTCAAACGCAGGAGGCAGGAAGCGGGCAAAGATAGATTCGCCCACCATTTTGTGTTTCAAAGCAATGAGATTGCCTTGGCTGTCAACCCCCGCAGAAATTTGCTGCGCGATCATTGGACGCACCTTGTCTCCCGCCACGTCGTCTTCACGGCTCCACACGGCCTGCACGGGTGTGCCAGGCATGGCTTTGGCAATCAGTACTGCGTCGAGAACAAAATCAACCTCGATGCGCCGACCGAAAGCGCCACCCATCAGTGGTATGTTGACAGTGATGTCCTCAGGTTTGAAACCAGCAAGCGGCGAGCTGGATGCACCAATAACGGTGGTGGCCGCCTGAGATGGCGCCCACACTTCAAGTTTGCCGTTCTGCACCCATGCCGTTGCGTTCATAGGTTCCAAACACATATGCGCCACATGCTCGGTGGTAAATGTGGCTTCGATGCGCTTGGCAGCAGATTTCAGAGTGTTTTCAGTGTCACCACTCGATCCCATCGCAACGCCAGTATCCGCTGCATTTTTCGCCCGCGCGACGAACTCAACCATCGCTTTATCCGAAGAGTAGCTGCGCGCTTTCGAAGTGTTTGTCCACGTTACTTTCAGCGCGCGTTTGGCCTGAATGACAGTCCAAGTATTGTCCGCCACAACGGCAACGCCATAAGGTAAGCGTACGACATTTCGCACGCCCTTCATGGCTTTGGCCGCTGTGTCATCAACTGACACGGGTGTTTCACCTTGCACAGGCGCACGCAAAACAGATGCGTAAAGCATACCAGGCAGGCGCTGATCAATGCCATATTTGGCTTGCCCTGTCACCTTGTCGAAACCATCGACGCGCGGCAGATCTTTGCCAATCAAGCGGAAGTTGGCAGGTTTTTTAAGCTGCGATTTATCAATCACGGGCATCGTCGCTGGCGCTGTGGCAAACGCTGCAATCTCGCCGTAGGAGAGCCGCCTGCCGCTCGCTGCGTGGACACAGGCATGAGGAACAGTGCTCACCTGAGCCGCAGGCACACCCCATTTTGAGGCGGCATTGGCGATCAACACCGCGCGCGCTTGTGCCCCCGCCATTCGCATTGGCTCCCAATAGCCTTGCGTGGTACGCGATGCGCCGGTGATCATGGCTCCGCCAAACATGGGGTTGCCTAAATCTTTGGCGTTGCCTGCCGCTTGCACCACCGCAGACACTACCTTGCACTTCGCCCAATCTAAATCCATCTCTTCTGCAATGATGAGCGGCACAGATGTCATGACACCTTGGCCATACTCAGACACGGGAGAGGTCAGGGTGACGATGCCATCTGAGCCAATGCTCATCCATAAGCTTGGTGAAAAGTTCGCCGCCGGCTGATTAGGCTTGGCCTGACTAGCCGCGGAGCCAGCAAAGGTGATTGAAACAGAAAACGCGCCAGCACCCACTAAGAAACTGCGGCGAGATTCACTCTGGGGAAGTTGATTCATGTTCATCTTGGGCCTCATGCGGTTTTTGCTGCACGCTCAACGGCGGCAATGATCTGGTTATACGTTCCACAGCGGCAAATATTGCCTGCCATGTGCTCCACGATTTGCGCACGCGAAGGCGACTTGTTCTTCGCCAAGAGCGCAGCTGCTTGCATGATCTGCCCGCTTTGGCAATAGCCACACTGCGGCGCTTGCTCAATGATCCAGGCTTTCTGCAGAGGGTGGTCGCCCTTGGCTGACAGTCCTTCAATCGTTGTAACTTTTTTGCCGGCGACGGATGAGACCGGCGTAACGCAAGAGCGCACAGGCTCGCCATCCACATGCACCGTGCACGCGCCGCACTGCGCCAGGCCGCAGCCAAATTTAGTGCCCATCATGTTGAGCTCATCGCGCAATGCCCAAAGAAGGGGCATATCGGGTTCGGCGTTGAGAGAAACGGGTTTGCCGTTCACAGTCAGATTGATCAAGATCATTCTCCATTCATGAGGTAAATGCAGGTTGAAATTTATTCAACCGCATCAATTGCTAGGACAGGTTTTGACTTGCTATTTTTTTATTTGGAAATGCAGCAATGGGTCATCATGCTTTAGCGTGGAGCAGTATGTCTTGCCAATTCCTCTAGATGACGTGCTCAATTCTGTCTATTGCAGCAGCAGTGCGACGCTTGTTTCTCAGCGCACTATGTTGGCGCGATTCTCCACGGTAGACCTGCTGCGAATCAACGTGCGTCAGTATCTTGCAGCATCTGAGCTGGGCGCAAGACCGTATCTGCGGCTGTAGTCACGGCTGAAATGGGCAGGGCTTTCGTAACCAACTGTGAATGCTGTATCAGATACCGTATTGCCCATGTGCGTCAACAAGACTTTGGCCTGAATGAGACGAAGATCTTTTTGAAACTGAAGTGGCGTGGTGCCCGTCACGTCCTTAAAGTGTTTATGAAAAGATGATTCGCTCATGGCTGCGATTTTCGCCAGCTCTGGTACCCTGAGCGCGGAGCGATACTCGGATCTCAATTGCCCAACAGCCTTCGCGATCCGACTGGCGTAGCTGTCTGCGATAAGAAGGTTTCGCAGGTTTTGCCCAATGGATGAGAGCAAAAGACGGTAGTGGATTTCTCGCAAGATCGAGGGCCCGAGCACCTTTGCGTCGAGCGGGTTGTCCATCAATTCGATGTATCGCAGAAACGGTGCAAGCCAAGTTGCTTCCGCAGGTGCCACAGACAGGGAGCGAACCTGCGCATCGGGTGGCGGTAAATCGGACACTTGCTCGTAGAGGCTGCGAATCAGTTGCACATCCAAAAATAAAACGAAGGAGAGATAGGGTTCATTCGCGCTGGCCTGCGTGATGCGCGAGACCACAGGGAGAGCTTGGCTGACGACTAGAGCCTTTGCGGGGTCAAGCCTGACACTTTGATCGCCTGCAGTCGCCGTTTTGCTGCCTTGAAGAATCAAGCACAAAGCAGGTTCGTAGACCGAAGCCTCTATGTCGCCCGGAGCGTATTCACGGTAAGCAGATAGCCGATCAATCCGTTGGTTGCTGCGACTCTCATCAGCGAGGTATCGGATCGCCAGCTGTGTCATGTGCGAAAGGTCCATGCGTTTCTCCTTGTAATTTAATGCTAGCAGGGTATGCAAATCCGTGCATCTAAAAATGCCAAAAATCAGAGGAATTGGCATAAGCTGCGGAGAATGTGGCGCGTGTGAATGGGCTCGCTTAGCTACTATGCTGTTCATTCTTCACCATTTAAAACAGCGAGCCTGCCATGTCCTCTATCCAGTCACAGTTCCTTGACCTGGCCGTCCACCACGCTAAATACGGGGCCATTGACCCGACATCAGAGCTGAAAGACAGCGCGAAAGATAAGGTCATCTTCATCTCTGGAGCATCACGTGGCATCGGTCAAGCCACAGCAGTGGCTTTTGCACAAGCGGGTGCCAAAGCGGTCTATTTAACGGCGAGGTCAGAAGCTGCTCTCCAAGAGACGCGAGCTTTGGTCAACAAAGCCAATCCGAAGACGATGTGTAGCATGTCGACCTGCGATGTGACGAATGCGCAGCAGGTCGAGACGGCGGTGGCGCAATGCGTGTCGCAATTTGGTGGCATCGACGTGGCAGATGCCAACGCCGGTTTTCTCGGTCCATGGACAAAGATCGGCGAATCCGATCCGCAGAGCTGGTGGCACAACTGGGAAGTGAATGTGCGGGGTGCTTATCACGTGGCTCGCTTTACGCTACCCCATTTGATCCAATCGGCCAAGAAACGCGAAGGCGAAGGCAGGAGCGGCGGCCATCTGATCTTGCTGTCATCGATTGGCGCGCAGCTGCTGATGCCAGGCGCCTCGGATTATCAAACCTCGAAACATGCTCTCAACCGCCTTTGTGAGTTTGTCCAGGTTGATCATGGAGACGACGGCATCAAGTGCTTTGCCCTGCATCCTGGTGGCGTTTCCACCGAACTCGGCTTGAACATGCCACAGGCCATGCACGCCTACCTCGTCGACAACCCAGATTTGCCCGCCAGCTTCGCCGTCTGGCTCTGCTCCGGCAAGGCAGACTGGGCCAAGGGACGCTATCTCAGCGCTAACTGGAATGTCGAGGAACTGCTGTCGATGAAGGACGAGATTCTGCAGAACGATTTGCTGGTGAACCGACTGCGCGCAAAAACATCGTAAGTTGGTTATAAATGGGATAAATACCCATTTTGTAGAAACCCTAAAAGGATCAACTGCTTGTTGGCAATCAAGTAAATAACTTGGTTGAAATGGTCTAAATACTGTATATTTAATCAGTATTTAAGCCATGTATTACGACTTTCGCACCTTCTTTGTTGATTTCAACTCCTACTTCGCTTCGGTGCAGCAGCAGATCGAGCCTGCGCTGCGGGGCAAGCCGGTGGGTATTGTCCCGGTAATGGCTGAGACGAGCTGCTGCATTGCGGCCAGCGTGGAGGCCAAGCGCTGGGGTGTCAAGACGGGCACGGGCGTGCGCGAGGCGCGCAAGCTGTGCCCGGGCATCATTCTGGTGGAGGCCAAGCACGAGGTGTATGTGCATTACCACCACCTGGCAGTCGCTGCGGTGGACCGGATTGTGCCGGTGCGCCAGGTGATGAGCATTGACGAGATGGAGTGTGAGCTGCCCACGCGCTGGCGCAACCGCGAGAAGGCCTGCGAGATCGCAGCGGCCGTGAAAAAGGAAATTCTCAGCACCGTAGGCGACCAGTTGCACACCAGCATTGGCATTGGCCCCAACACGCTGTTGGGCAAGCTGGCCTCAGACATGCAAAAGCCCAATGGCCTGGTGATATTGGAGCTTAAGGACCTGCCCCAGGCGCTGCTGCATCTGAAGCTGCAGGACATCACTGGCATCGGCCACAGCATGCTCGGGCGCCTGGAGCGCGGCGGTATCCGCAGCATAGCCCAGCTATATGCCGCGCCGCGCGATGTGCTGCACACGGTGTGGGGCGGGGTGGCGGGCGATGAGATGTATGACAAGCTGCGCGGCCAGTGGTATGCCCCGCGCGAGACGGTCTCGCGCAGCCTGGGGCATTCCCACATACTGCCGCCCGATCTGCGCAACCCGCAGGGCGCCTTTGGCGTGCTCAACCGCCTGACGCAAAAAGCGGCCATGCGCTTGCGCAAACAGGGCTTTTACGCCACGGCCATGAGCGTGAGCGTGCGCTGCGACCACCGCTACCGCACCGAGCCGGGCGGCCACCGCGATACGCGCTTTGGCGAAACCCAGGACACCCAGTTTTTTCTGCATACGCTGGATGCGCTATGGCGCAGTGGCCTGTGCCAGCTGGCGCACCCCAAGGGCGTGGGCATGGTGCTGCACGGGCTGGTGCCTGCGGCGATGCACACCCTGTCCTTGTTTGATGAAGTGCCCGAGCTGGCTGTGGGCAGTGTTGCACCCAGCTCTGCGCAGGTGCAAAACGCCTCCACGGTGCGCGATCCGCGCCGCCTGCTGGCCGCTATGGACGCCATCAACAAGACACAGGGGAAAAACGCGCTGTACTTTGCCACCGCGCATCACGCGCTGAACAATGCGCCCATGCGCATCGCGTTTAACCGCATACCCGATATCGAAACGGAACGTTGAGTGCTATTAATACAATAGCTGCTCCCGCGATATTCTATTGGCCTGGCGGCCTGTTTAGTATATAAATCTGCACTTCAAGAGGTGTGCAGAGGGGCGGGGCGCCTATTTTTTGGGTTCGGCGTCTGGTGTTACGGCGTCAGCCACTGCGCCTACTGCCTTGCCGGTGAGTTTGATGGTACCCACGGCCACATCGGTGGCCACGCTGGCAGCAGCGCCTGCGGTTTTCACGGCTGCAGTGCCAACGACATCAGCGATGGCCAGCACCGTGCAGCCCTGCAAGGTGCACAGGGCTAACACAGCTGACAATACAAGAGCGTGGCGCATGGCAGAGGCCTTTTGGGGTGAATACACATTCATGGTCTTATTCTACCAAAGCTATCATAAAAGTAGCTGCTCCCGCGATATTCCATTGGGCTGGCAGCTATTTTCCTTACAAATTGCAGCAGGGTTTACTTGCCGCCCCACACTTCATTGGCTGTTTCGATCACCAGGCGCAGTTTGTTACGCTGATCTTCCACGGCAATGTTGTTTCCATGCACGGTGCTGCTGAAGCCGCACTGGGGCGACAGGGCCAGCTGCTCCATGGGCACGTATTTGGCGGCTTCGTCGATGCGGCGCTTGAGCGTGTCTTTGCTCTCCATCTGGCCGAACTTGGTGGTGACCAGGCCCAGCACCATGGTTTTGCCTTTGGGCAAAAAGCGCAGGGGGCGGAAGTCGCCGCTGCGGTCGTCGTCATACTCCAGGAAGTACGCGTCAATATCCATCTCGGACAGCAGGGCTTCGGCCACCGGCTCGTAGTTGCCTGCGGCGGCGTGGGTGCTCTTGAAGTTGCCGCGGCACAGGTGCATGGCCAGGGTCATGCCAGCGGGCTTTTGCGCTACCACCAGGTTGATGAATTTGGCATAGCGGTGGGCCAGCTCGTTGGGGTCGTCGCCGCGCGAGCGAGCGGCTTCGCGCATTTTGTCGTCGCACAGATAGGCCAGGTTGGTGTCGTCCATCTGCACGTAGTTACAGCCTGCAGCGCTGAGCGAGCGCAGCTCGTCGCCATAAGCTTGGGCGACATCGTGATAAAACGTGGGCTCCAGCTCGGGGTAGGCTGTGCGGCTGATGCCAGCGCGCCCGCCGCGGAAATGCAGCATCGTGGGCGAAGGAATGGTCACTTTCGGGGTGTGGCCTGCGCTGACCTGCGACTTGAGGTAGTTGAAGTCGGCCAGCTGGATTTGCTTGGTATGGGTGACCTTGTCCACCACGTGGATGGCGGGCGGCACCAGATGGTCTACGCCATCAGGGCCGCGGGCCAACACGGCCTCGCCCACCTTGACACCGCCAAGCTGCTCCAGGAAATCCAGATGGAAGAAGGTACGGCGAAACTCGCCGTCGGTAATGCTTTTCAGACCCACAGATTCCTGAAATTTCACAATCTCGGTAATCGCCTTGTCTTCCACCACGCGCAGTTGCTCGGGGGTGATGCTGCCCTTGGCCTTTTGCTCGCGGGCTTCCAGCAGGTACTGGGGGCGCAAAAAGCTGCCTACGTGGTCAAAGCGGGCGGGGAGCTTGGGGTGGTTGTCAGTGTTGGACATGCTGTCTCCTGGTGAATGATGGATGGATTTTAAAGCACCGCATCATCGCATTAATAAATACAAAAACAGGATTAAATTGCTTAAATAGCCTAAAAATAAGGCATTTTCTTATTTTGTGTATACAATGCGTATCCATGACTGCGCTTAAAACCTCATTTCCGCTGAACGCGTGGTATGCCGCTGCCTACGACGTGGAAGTCAAACACGAGCTGTTGGCGCGCACCATCTGCAAGCAGAAAATGGTGATGTTTCGCCAGAGCGACGGCACCGTGGCCATGCTGGAAGACGCCTGCTGGCACCGCCTGCTGCCGCTGTCGATGGGGCGGCTGGAGGGGGACGAGGTGGTCTGTGGCTACCACGGCTTGGTTTACAACGCCCAGGGCCGCTGCACCCACATGCCCAGCCAGGAAACGCTCAACCCCTCAGCCTGCGTGCGCAGCTACCCGGTTGTTGAGAAACACCGCTTTGTGTGGGTCTGGCCCGGCGACCCGGCCAAGGCCGACCCCGCCCTGGTGCCCGACATGCACTGGAATGACGACCCGGCCTGGGCCGGCGACGGCAAGATGATCACCGTCAAGTGTGACTACCGCCTGGTGGTGGACAACCTGATGGACCTGACGCACGAGACCTTTGTACACGGCTCCAGTATTGGCCAGCGCGCGGTAGCCGAGGCCCCGTTTGTGGCCACGCATGGCAACCGCAAAGCCACAGTCACCCGCTGGATGGAAAACATCGACGCACCGCCGTTTTGGGCCGGGCAGATCAAGCAGGCGCGTGGCTACGAAGGCAAGGTGGACCGCTGGCAGATCATCCAGTTTGAAGCGCCGTGCACGGTGGTGATTGACGTGGGCGTGGCGCAGGCAGGCACGGGCGCGGTGCCACCCGGTGGCAACCAGGGCGACGCCCGCTTGAGCGAGCGCAGCCATGGTGTCAACGGCCAGGTGCTCAACACCATCACCCCTGCAACGGACAACACCTGCCATTACTTCTGGGCTTTTGCACGCAACTATTCCTTAGGCGAGCAGCGCCTGACGCACCAGCTGCGCGAAGGCGTGGCCAGTATCTTCCGCGAAGACGAGCATGTGCTGGAGGCCCAGCAGATCGCCATGGAAGAACATCCCGAGCACCAGTTTTACAACCTCAATATCGATGCAGGCTCGATGTGGGCGCGCAAGCTGATTGACAAGCTGGTGGCGGCTGAGCAGCCCGCGGCCAAAATTATTCCCATCCGTCAGGCAGCTTAAATCAGTTGGCGCAGACAATGAATACGATAGCTGACAACCCGCGCTCCACAAAACTGCCTGAGCACAGCACGAGCGATACAGCGCAGGCCAGCGCTGCCGTGCGCGCGCAGCTGCAACTGCGCGAGCTGATCCTGTCGGGCGAGCTGCAAGGCGGCGCGCGCATAGCCGAGCTGGCGATTGTGGAAAAGCTGGGCATGTCACGCACCCCCATTCGCGCGGCGCTGATGCGCCTGGAGCAGGAGGGCTTGCTGCAGGCGCTGGCCAATGGTGGCTATGCTGTCAAGACCTTCAGCGAAAGCGATATAGCCGACGCCATCGAGCTGCGCGGCACGCTGGAAGGTTTGCTGGCCCGGCGCGCAGCAGAGCGGGGCGCTGCAGCTGCCGTGCTGCTGGAGGCGCGGCAGTGTTTAAAGCAGATTGATGACGCGCTGGCCCCCAGCATGCTCAATGACGAGGCGTTTTCCAGCTATGTCGATCTGAACCAGCAGTTTCACGCCCTGCTGTGCGAGATGGCTGACAGCCCTGTGATTGCGCGCCAGCTGGAACGCGTGGTGATTTTGCCGTTTGCATCGCCTTCTGCCTTTGTGGTGGCGCAGGCCAATTCGCCCCAGTCGCGCGACATGCTGGTGGTGGCGCAAGACCAGCACCGCCAGGTGCTGGACGCGATCGAGCGCGGCGAGGGCAGCCGGGCCGAGGCCATCATGCGCGAGCATTCACGCTTGGCGCAGCGCAATCTGCGCAGTTCACTCACGGGCGACTTGGCAGGGCAAGTGGGCAGCGAAGGGGCCGACTCTCTGCGCGCCATCAGACTGATTCGCCGCCGGGGAGCCGCGCGATGAAGAGCGTTCAAGTGTGGCAGCAAGCGACGGTGGTAGCTACTGAAGATATCACGCCCACAGTGCGCCAGTTTTTGCTGCGCCCTGCCAGTGGGGAGACTCCGCACTGGGAGGCTGGGGCGCACCTGCAAGTGCAGGTCCATGTCAACGGCCCATTGCAAATGCGCCATTACTCTCTGGTGGGCACCAGCGACGGCCAGCACTGGCGCATTGCCGTCAAGCGCATGGACGGTGGCCGGGGTGGGTCAGCAGCCATGTGGGCGCTGCAAGTGGGCGACGCGCTGCCAGTCAGCGGCCCGCACAACCACTTTGCTCTGGATATGTCGGCACCCGCCTATCTGCTTATTGCCGGCGGCATTGGCATCACGCCCCTGGTGGCCATGGCGCAGCGCCTGGCGGCGTTGTCAGCAGCCAAGGGCACGCCAGTGCGCATGCTGTATGGCGCACGCACGCAGGACGAGCTGGCCTATGCGGACACATTGCGCGGTGCGCTGGGCGAGCGCCTGCAGACCTTTGTGGCAGCGCAGGGCAAAAACATGGACTTTGCTGCCGAGATAGCCGCTCTGCCACCCAAAGCCCAGCTCTACACTTGTGGCCCCGTGCCCATGCTGGAGGCCATTCGCCAAGCCTGGCTGGCCGCAGGCAGGCGCTTGGCCGAACTGCGCTTTGAAACTTTTGGCTCCAGCGGTAGCTTTGCCGCGCAAGCATTCCGGGTGCAGATACCGCGCCATCAGCTCGACATCATGGTGCCTGCGGACACTACCTTACTGGACGCACTGGAGCAGGCGGGTATTGACACCATTTCCGATTGCAGGCGTGGCGAATGCGGCCTGTGCACCATGGACGTGCTGGCGGTGAGCGGCGACATGGACCATCGCGACGTGTTTTTAAGCACCCACGAAAAGCAGCAAAACACCCGCATGTGCGTGTGCGTCTCGCGCGTGGTGGGCGCGCTCACCCTGGACTCTGCGTGGCGGCCTGACACTGCGCAGCCGCTAGCGTGTAGGTAATAACCACCCCATGAAAACCATAGCCAAACCGTATGCCCTCACACCTTAAAATGAAGCATAAATACAAGCCTCTCCATGCTGTTGCAGCATAACTATTTCAATCCACTACTTTTCTTTTCTCGGAGACATTTCATGCAAAAACGTTCTTTCATCCAGGCCACTGCCCTTGCCGTCGCTGCATTCACCGCATGTGGTGCCATGGCACAAGACAACACCTTCAAAATCGGCCTGATTTTGCCCATGACCGGCCCCTTTGCCTCCACAGGCAAGCAGATTGATGCCGCAGTGCGCCTGTACATGGCGCAAAACGGCAGCACAGTAGCTGGCAAAAAAGTGGAGATCATTTTGAAAGACGACACCAGCGCGCCCGATGTGACCAAGCGCATTGCACAGGAACTGGTGGTGAACGACAAAGTCAACGTGCTAGCCGGCTTTGGCCTGACTCCGCTGGCACTGGCTACAGCACCTGTAGCTACCCAAGCCAAAACGCCCATGGTGGTGATGGCAGCGGCCACCTCGATCATTACCGAGGCTTCCCCCTACATCATCCGCACCAGCTTTACCGCACCTCAGGTGGTTACGGTGCTGGCTGATTGGGCCGTGAAGAACAACATCAAGCGCGTCGTGAGCCTGGTCACAGACTTTGGCCCCGGTGCCGACTCGGAAAAGTTCTTCTCTGAGCGCTTTCTCTTCAACGGCGGTGTGATGATCGAAAAACTGCGTGTGCCTCTGCGCAACCCCGATTTCGCACCTTTCCTGCAAAAAGTGCGCGATGCCAAGCCTGATGCGCTGTTTGCCTTTGTGCCATCGGGCGCAGGCTCTGCACTGATGAAGCAGTTTGCCGAGCGCGGTCTGGACAAGGCAGGTATCCGCCTGATCGCTGAAGGCAGCGTGACCGATGATGACATTCTCAACAGCATGGGTGAAGTGGCTGTGGGCGTGGTGTCTTCGCACCATTACTCTGCCAACCACAAGTCGGCACTGAACAAGAAATTTGTCGAAGCCTTCGGCAAAGCCAACAACGGCCTGCGCCCCAACTTCATGGCCGTCGGTGGCTATGACGGCATGCGCGTCATCTATGAGGCTATCAAGGCCTCCAAGGGCGGCAACGGCGATGCTCTGCTGGCAGCAATGAAAGGCCAGATCTTTGAAAGCCCGCGCGGCCCGATGTTCATCGACGCGCAAACCCGCGATGTCGTGCACAACGTGTATATCCGCAAGGTAGAGCGCGTTGGTGGCGAGCTGCACAACGTAGAGTTCGCCACGATCACCGATGTGAAAGATCCGGGCAAGACGAAATAAACTGAGTATTTAAAAAAACCGAACAGCCGAACTTCCGGACGCGAAATACGCGAAGGTTACGCAAAGGACGCAAAAGGAAAACCAAAAAGATAAAACAAAATTAGTTTCTGCAATTTGGAAGCTATGTTTTTAGAATTTGGTCTTAATTTTTTCTGTCCTCTTTCGCGTCCTTCGCGTAACCTTCGCGCCCTTCGCGCCCGGCAGTTCCGGTATTAAAGCCTTTGACAGCACACCCCTCTATAGAAACCAATGCTCACCATTCTCTTTGACGGCATTGCCTATGGCATGCTGCTTTTCATTCTGGCGGTGGGTTTGTGCATCACCATGGGGTTGATGAATTTCATCAACCTTGCGCATGGGGCTTTTGCCATGGTGGGGGGCTACCTTACCGTGGTGTTGATGCAGCGCTTTGGCGTGCCGTTCTTGCTGTGCCTGCCACTGGCTTTTCTGGGCGCTGCTTTGTTGGGTGCGCTGCTTGAGCGCACGCTGTACCGGCGGATGTACAACAAGCCGCATTTGGATCAGGTGCTGTTTTCCATCGGCCTGACTTTCATGGCGGTGGCAGCTACCGATTACTTTATGGGTTCTACCCAGCAGATCATGCAATTGCCCGAATGGCTCAAGGGTCGTACCGAGCTGTTTGGCAGCGAGCAATGGTCGCTGGGCATGGGGCATTACCGTCTGTTCATCATTGCAGTGTGTGCGGCGCTCACCATCGGTCTGCAGGCTGTGTTGGCCAAAACCCGTTTTGGCAGCCGCCTGCGTGCCAGTGTGGACGACCCGCGCGTGGCCGCTGGCCTGGGCATCAATGTCAATGTGGTGTTTGCTGCCACCTTTGCGGTCGGCTCGGGGCTGGCGGGCCTGGGCGGCGCGCTGGGCGCTGAGGTGCTGGGGCTGGACCCGACCTTTCCGCTGAAATTCATGGTGTATTTTTTGATTGTGGTGGCCGTGGGCGGCACCACGTCCATCACCGGCCCATTGCTGGCTGCGCTGCTGCTGGGCATAGCCGATGTGGCGGGCAAATACTACATTCCCAAACTGGGCGCTTTCATTGTGTATGTGCTGATGATTGCCATTTTGGTGTGGCGACCACAAGGCCTGTTTGTGCGTAAGGGCGGCAAATGACCACACCGACCCTCTTGCTTGCCGACTCGCGCTTCAAACCCTGGGAAGCCGCGCTGTGGCTGCTGGCCTTTGCCTCGCCATGGCTGCTGGGCAAACATGCGCTCATCATCAACGAAATCGCCATCGTGGCGCTGTTTGCTATTTCGCTGGATTTGATCCTGGGCTACACCGGCATTGTGTCGCTCGGGCATGCGGCATTTTTAGGTTTCGGCGCCTATACCGCAGCGCTGTTTGCCAAACATATCTCGCCTGATCCGTTGCTGGGCCTGGCCACGGGCGTGGTTGCGGCTACTGCCCTAGGGGCGATCTGCTCGCTCACCATCATGCGCGGCAGCGACCTCACGCGCCTGATGGTGACCTTGGGTGTAGCAGCCATTCTGACCGAGCTGGCCAACAAGCTGGACTGGCTCACAGGTGGCTCAGACGGCTTGCAAGGCGTGCTGATGGGCCCACTGCTGGGCAAGTTTGAGTTTGATTTGATGGGGCAGACAGCGGCATGGTATTCACTGTCGGTGCTCTTGGTGTTGTTTATGCTGGCGCGGCGGCTGATTCACTCGCCTTTTGGTGCCACGCTCAAGGCAGTGCGCGACAACCGCTTGCGTGCCATGGCCATAGGCATTCCGGTGGCATCACGTCTGGCAGTGGCCTACACCATTGCCGCAGGGGTGGCAGGTGCTGCAGGCGCGCTGATGGCGCAAACCACAGGCTTTGCCTCGCTGGAGGTGTTTGCGCTGGAGCGCTCAGCGGATGTCATGCTGATGCTGGTGATTGGCGGTGTGGGCTGGCTGTATGGTGGTGTGTTCGGTGCGGTGGTGTTCAAGCTGCTGCACGATGTGGTGTCGGCCATCACGCCGCAGTACTGGACCTTCTGGATCGGTTTATTTCTGTTGGTGCTGGTACTGGTGGGGCGCGAAAAGCTAATGCGCCCGTGGACCTGGTTTGGCAAGGCAGGTGGCAAGCCATGAGTGATATTGTTTTAAGCTGCCAAGGCCTGGTCAAACGTTTCGGCGGCATTACGGCCACCGACAATGTGACACTGAACGTTGTGAAAGGTGCGCGCCATGCCTTGATTGGCCCCAATGGCGCAGGCAAAACCACCTTGATCAATCTGCTGACCGGCGTACTGGAGCCGACTGCGGGCAGCATCAATTTGTTGGGCGAAGACATTTCAACGCTGGCACCACACCAGCGGGTGCGCCGCGGCATGGTGCGCACTTTCCAGATCAACCAGCTGTTTCATTCCATGACCCCGCTGGAGACGCTGTCCACCGTGATATCGCAGCATCAAGGGCTGGGCGGCCAATGGTGGAAGGCGCTGGGCGCTTCAAAATCCGTGGCATCTGAGGCCTTGCAGCTTTTGGAACAATTCCACTTGCAGGACGTGATGCACCAGCGCACCGAGCATCTGGCTTATGGCAAGCGCCGCCTGCTGGAGATTGCCATTGCGCTGGCTTGCAAACCGCGCGTGCTGCTGCTGGACGAGCCTGTGGCGGGTGTGCCCGCAGGCGAGCGCGAAGAGCTGCTGCAAACTGTGGCTGCGCTGCCAGCGGATGTGTCGGTACTCTTGATTGAACATGATATGGACTTGGTGTTTGAATTTGCCAAACGCATTACCGTGCTGGTTAACGGAGCGGTACTCACGGAAGGCACGCCAGATCAAATAGCCCAGGACCCGCAGGTGAAGGCCGTGTATCTGGGGCATTCGATGGACGCCTATGAGGCGACCAATGCAGGAGCAACCCAGCATGGCTGATCTTCTGACCATCGACAACCTCAGTGCCGGTTATGGCGAGGCCGTTGTCATCAATGGCGTGTCCCTGTCGCTTGACGAAGGCAAAACCCTGGCGTTGTTGGGCCGTAACGGAACGGGTAAAACTACCCTCATGAACACGCTGGCAGGTGCCACGCGCCAGCATGGTGGCAGCATCACTCTGGGTGGGGTGGCCTTGCACAAGCTCAGCGCGCACGAGCGCGCAGGTGCGGGCATCGGCTGGGTGCCGCAAGAGCGCAATATTTTCAAGTCCCTCACGGTGCATGAAAACCTCACTGCAGTTGCCAGGCCAGGCCGCAAAGGTAGCGGCAACAATCCCTTCACACCCGAGCGTGTGTACGAGATGTTTCCGCGCCTGGCCGAGCGCAAGACCAATCTGGGCACTGAGCTGTCGGGTGGCGAGCAGCAGATGCTGGCGGTAGGACGCGCCTTGGTGCTCAACCCGCGCCTGCTGCTGCTGGACGAGCCGCTGGAAGGCCTGGCCCCCATCATTGTGGAAGAGCTGCTGAAAGCCATTTCACGCATCACGCGCGATGAGGGCCTGAGTGCCATCATCGTGGAGCAGCATCCACAGGCGATTTTGGCCATCTCGCACACCACCGTGGTGCTGGACCATGGCAAGGTGGTGCATAGCGGCACGGCAGACGAGCTGTTGGCACAGCCTGCGCTGCTGGAAAAACTGCTGGGTGTTGCGCGCTAGTGGCTTGCCGGGCCATTGATTTTTTGGAATGTAAATATGAAGCGGATGCAATTTGTTAAAACCGTGGCCACATGCGCTGTGGCAATGGGTCTGAGCGCCAACCTGGCCTGGGCGCAAGCCTTCCCCACCAAACCGCTCAAAATCGTGGTGCCCAATGCCGCTGGCGGCGCGGCTGACATTACCGCCCGCACCGTAGGGCAAAAGCTCGGTGAGGCGCTAGGCCAGAGCGTGGTGATTGAAAACAAGCCCAGCGCGGGCGGCGTGGTGGCCGGGGACAACGTCTCCAAGGCCGAGGCTGATGGCCACACTCTGCTGCTCATCTCCAGTGGCACGGCAGTTAGTGCCGCGCTGTTCAAGCAACTGCCCTTTGATACCCTGCGTGACTTTGCACCTGTGTCCAAGCTGGCCAGTTTTGACCTGGCCATTGCAGTCAGTGAAACCGGCAAATTCAAGTCGCTGGCCGAGCTGTTGGCTTTTGCACGGGCCAACCCTGGCAAGCTCAATATCGGAACACCGCAAATAGGCACCACACAAAACCTGGCCGCCGAGCTGTTCAAAGCCAGCGCAGGTATTGAGTTTCAAGTGGTGCCCTTCAACGGCACGCCACCCGCTATTACCGCACTGCGCGGCGGCGAGATCGATGCCATCGTGGACATCCTGGGCCCGCTGATGCCTCAGATCAACAGCAAAGCGCTGCGCCCTGTGGCACTGCTGGGCGAGAAGCGTTATGCCGCGCTGCCTGATGTACCCACTGTGCGTGAAAGCGGCGGCGCTTTAAGTAACTTCAACGTCACCTCCTGGAACGGCCTGGCTGTGCCAGCCAAAACCCCTAAAGACGTGGTGGCCAAACTCAACCGTGAAATCCAGACTGTGCTGGCCAACCCCGAAGTCAAAAAACGCCTGAGTGATCTGAGCCTGAACGCCCAAGGCAGCACGCCCGAGCAGGTGGGCGATTTGCTGGCCAGTGAGATCAAACGCTGGGCAGAGGTGATTGCGCGGGCGAAAATAGAGAGGCAGTAGGTTCCTCTCTGTTGGGCTGAACTGGTCGAAGCCCCTGCGAGCCCTTCGACAAGCTCAGGGGAACGGAGTGAGCCTAGCAATTCGACACAGTGAAAGGGACTGCGCGATGACATTGAATCAAATCGGCCTGATCGGCTATGGCGAAGTGGGCAAAATCTTTTGCGCAGGGCTGAAAATCCAACCTGGCGTGAACGCTGTTGCGGCATGGGACCTGAAGTTTGCCAGCGCCAGCACCCGCGATGCCGAGCGCTACCACGCCAGCGCCGCAGGTGTGCAGGCCTGCGCATCCATGCAGGCGCTGTGCGAGGCATCCACCTTGATCCTCTGCGCTGTCACCGCCTCCAACACCCTGAGCGTGGCGCAGGAAGCAGCACTGCACATTCGCCCGGGCAGTGTGTTTTTAGACCTCAACTCTGCCTCTCCTGGCACCAAGCAGCAGTGTGCGGTGGCCATTGAAGCAGCTGGCGCGCACTATGTGGAAGCGGGCGTGATGACATCGGTGCCGCCCTACGGCATCAAAGTGCCCATGCTGCTGGGTGGTGCCAAGGCTGCTGAGTTGGCCTCTGCCCTTGGCGCCTGGGGGCTGGACGCAAAACATGTCAGCGACACCCTCGGCATCGCCAGCGCCATCAAGATGAGCCGCAGCGTGATGATCAAAGGCCTGGAGGCGCTGGTGATTGAGAGCTACGCCACCGCGCGCGCCTATGGCGTAGAGAACCATGTGCTGCCCACTTTGCAGGAAACTTTCCCCAGTATTGACTGGCAAAAGCAGGGGGCTTATTTCTTCAGCCGTGTGGTGCAGCATGGCAAGCGCCGCGCTGAAGAAATGCGCGAATCTGCACACACCGTGCGTGAAGCGGGCTTTGAACCGCTGATGGCTACGGCGATTGCTGCCAAACACCAATGGGTGGCTGATCAGGCGGCGCAAGGCGTATTTGAAGGGCTGGCCAAGGATGCCCGCTGGCAGGATTACGCAGACCGTTTGATAGCCAAAGCAGCTGCATTCTGAGCCTTGGCTTGCAGCTGCCCAGGCACGGCAAGCTCGCGCTGCACAAAATCCATAAACACACTGGCAATCCGCGACAGGCGCCTGTCGCGTCGCCATACCAACTGCCAGCTGCGCGCAATCGGCAGCCCTGCCACGGGCAGCACAGCCAGGCCTTCGCGGGCAGGGTCGCTGGCCAGCGTATGCTGCGACACAATGGCCAGCCCCAGGTCTGCTGCCACGGCGTGTTTAATGGCCTCATTGCTGCCCAGCGTCATGCGGATGCTGGGAGCCATACCGTGTTGGGCCAGAAAATCCAGCGTGGCCTGGCGGGTTCCTGAGCCTTTCTCGCGCATGAGCAAACCAATGTCAGCCAATGATCGCAGTGGCTTTTTGCGCGGCCTGGCGCTGGCCCAGGGGTGGTCTGCCGGGCCGATCAGCACCAGCGGGTTGTGCATCACAGCCGTGTGGTGCAGCGCGATGTGCTGCGGCGGCATCATCATCACGCACAGGTCGTCCTGCGCCCGCTCCAGGCGGGTGACCACGGCGTCGCGGTTGTCGATGGTGAGATCCACCTCAATGCCTGGATAGGTCTGCACAAAAGGCTTGAGCCATTGGGCCAGAAAATACTCGGTGGTAGTGACCCCCGCAATCCGCAGCGAGCCACGCAGCATACCCTGCGCGTCGGCCACGCCGTCCTCAAACTCCTGCCATTGCCCGAACATGCGCGAGACGGTGTGCAGCAAATCGCGCCCTGCGTCGGTCAGTTGCACACCACGTCCTGCCGGGGTCAGCAGTGCAACGCCAACAGCTTCAGACAGCTCGCGCAATTGGGTGGACACAGTGGGTTGTGTCAGGTGCAGCGCCTTGGCGGCTTTGGTGATGCCGCCCAGCCGGGCAACCGCCTCAAAGCTGCGCAGCTGCGCAAAACTGGCACGGGGAAGTTTGGATAAATACATTTGAATTTATCTATTTAATTCATCATAAAGCATTATTAGACATCAATTTATAAACCCTGCACACTGGCGCCATGTTCAACCCTGACTGAAAGAGACAATATGCAGCAGAAAACCCCGATTACCGTAGCCTATGGCGACGGTATTGGCCCTGAAATCATGCAGGCTACCTTGCAGATTCTGGAGGCGGCAGGCGCCCAGATAGCGCCCGAAGTGATCGAGATTGGCGAGAAGATCTATCTGGCTGGCAATACAGCAGGCATTGCGCCCACGGCCTGGGCCAGCCTGCGGCGCACCAAGGTGTTTCTCAAGGCGCCCATCACCACGCCCTCGGGCAGTGGCTACAAAAGCCTGAATGTGACGGTGCGCAAAACCCTGGGCCTGTATGCCAACGTCAGGCCCTGCGCGGCCTACCATCCGTTTGTGCCCACGCTGCACCCGAAGATGGATGTGGTGATCGTGCGCGAAAACGAGGAAGACCTGTACGCGGGCATAGAGCACCGGCAGACCGATGAAGTGTTTCAGTGCCTGAAGCTGATCACCCGCCCGGGCTGCGAAAAAATTGTCCGCTATGCGTTTGACTATGCCGTGCAGCACGGGCGCTCCAAGGTCACCTGCATGACCAAGGACAACATCATGAAGATGACGGATGGTCTGTTCCACAAGGTGTTTGACGAGATCAGCGCACAGTATCCCAACATCAAAGCGGATCACATGATCATTGACATTGGTGCTGCGCGTCTGGCCTCACGCCCCGAGGCTTTTGATGTGATCGTCACGCCCAACCTGTATGGTGACATTATTTCGGACATCGCGGCCGAGCTGACCGGCAGTGTGGGCCTGGGTGGCAGCGCCAATATTGGCGAGCATGTGGCCATGTTTGAGGCCATCCACGGCAGCGCGCCCGATATTGCGGGCCAGGGTATTGCCAATCCTTCGGGTCTGCTGCTGGGCGCAGTGATGATGCTGGTGCATATTGGCCAGCATGCCGTGGCGCAGCGTGTGCACAACGCCTGGCTGGCTACCATCGAGGCAGGCGTGTTGACATCAGACCTGGCCGCTGCCGGGCAGGCGGTGGGCACGCAGGCCTTTGCCCAGGCGGTGATTGCGCGGCTGGGTCAATCGCCCACCAAGCTGCTGGCAGTGCAGTACACCGCCAGTGCACAGCAGACGACGCAGACACCCAAGCCGCTCTACACGCCGCGCCCACCCGCACAGAAAGCCCTGGTCGGTGTGGACGTGTTTGTGCACACCCATGGTGAGAGTGCCGAGTACCTGGCGGGCCGCCTGCAGACCCTGGCTGGACAGCCGCGCGATACCGGGCTGAAGCTGCAGATGATTACCAACCGGGGAGTGAAAGTCTGGCCCGGAGGATTCCCTGAAACCTTCTGCACTGACCACTGGCGCTGCCGCTTCATGAGCCAGACACCCGGCCCCTCAGGCCCGGGCCAGCCACCCCAGGCCTCGCATTCGGGCATCATCGGCCTGCTGGAAAACCTGCACGACGACGGGGTGGATTTCATCAAGATTGAAAATCTGTGCACGTTCGACGGCGAGCCAGGCTTTGCGCTGGGGCAGGGGCAGTAGATGTATTTGCTATACATTAAATAGCTGCTCCCGCGATATTCTATTGGCCTGGAGGGCTAAAGCACCCTCAACTGAACATCGCACAGCGCTATTGTCAGGTTTTCATGGGCAGTAGCTGCTGCACCAGCGGGTGCAGTATCTTTTTATGTGCTCCGATGGCGAAGTAATGCTCCTGCACGCCTTCACAGTCGCCCACCCGCTGCACGTTGTAGCGCGCGCTCAGATCGGCCTGCACCATGTCTGCCCCGGGGAAGATACCCATGCCCGCAGCGCCAAAGGTTTTGAGCAGGGCGCTGTCTTCAAACTCACCCACCACATGCGGTTTGATGCCCAGGCGTTCAAACCACTGGTCAATGCGCACCCGCACTGCTGCGTGGGTGGACGGCAGCAGCACGGGCATGCTGGCCAATGAGCGCGGAAACCCCTTTTGCGCCTGCTCTTTTAGTGCAGCAGGTGCATACCAGGCGATCTGCGAGTGACCCAGCGCGTGGCTATAGACCTTCAGATTGGGGTGCGGCGGGGCTGCGCGGTCTGCCAGCACCACGTCCAGGCGGTGCAGGGCCAGGTCACCCAGCATGTCTTCAAAATCGTTTTCCCGGCACAGCAGATGCAATTGCGGAGTGTGCAGGATAGGCTCCATCAGTTTGCGCACAGCCAGCTTGGGCAGGCCTTCAGAAATGCCTACGGCCAGCCGGACACGGGGTGTGCCGATAGCGTCGCGGATGACATGCGGTAGCTGCTCGCCGAGCTGGAAAATCTGCTCGGCCTGGCGCAGTGTGGCGTGGCCTGCGTCTGTCAGCGCCAGACTGCGCCCTGCAGGCTTGAGCAAGGCATGGCCCAAGGTGCGCTCAAGCTCGCGCACCTGGGCGCTGACGGTCTGCACTGCCATGCCCAGCCGATCAGCGGCGCGCGCCATGCCGCCCTCCTTGGCCACCACCCAGAAGTAATACAAATGCTTGTAATTGAAATCCACGCTCATGACACCAGTGTTCCCCCGCGAAGGCTGCATGCAGGCCTGCGCACTGCATAGTCAGTTATTTACGAACCCATCCTCTGTCATTGTCTGCTTTATCCGTGGTGGTGCAGGCGGTACGCTTGAGTCTCCATTTGCTGTGAATGGAAATTTCTAGGAGTTCAAGTCATGCAAGTCGTTTTTGAATCCCGTGATCCCGAAGGCGCGCTGCTGCGCGATATGGCCGTTCGTCGGCTGCGCTTTGTGATGCGCCGCCTGACCTGGCTGGTGCCACGCGCCACGCTGCACCTGTCGGATGTGAACGGGCCGCGCGGTGGTATCGACAAACGCTGCCAGCTGGAATTGAAAACGGATACGGCTGGCACCGTGGTGGTGACTGCCATGGCGCATGACTGGCGCGGCGCACTAGAAGGGGCTTTGAGCCGGGCAGGGCGCGCTTTGCTGCGCAGCTGGCAGCGCAGCGGCAAACATGCTCGTGCCCGTGGGCGCAGCGGCCCCACCCAGCGCCATCCCACCCTGGCCTGAGAAAAGGATCCCACATGAACTGTCCCACCTGTCCTACCACTGCTTTGGTAATGTCTGACCGCAAGGGGGTTGAGATCGACTACTGCCCGCAATGCCGCGGCGTGTGGCTTGACCGAGGCGAGCTGGACAAGCTGATGGAGCGCGCGGTGCAGGAGGCCAATGCGCAGCCCGCGCCGCGCCCGGCAGCACCTTCGCAGCACAGCCCAGGCTACCGCCGCGACTTTGAAGATTCTGACTACCGCATGGGGCAGGGCCACTACGGCAAGCGCAAAAAATCCTGGCTGAGCGAGATATTTGACTAGGCGCTGCGGGGTGGCCTGCTAGGCCTCGCGCTGGTAAACCAGCAGTCTGCCCTTGTAGGCTGCTGCCAAGGGCGTAGCCGGGCTGTCCAAGCGCTCTTCGTGCATGCGAAAGCCCTGCGCCAGCATGCGCTGGCTGAAGGCGCTGCGATTGCTGCGGTCAGGGTCCACAATCCACACCTCCACCGAGGGAGCGGCGTGTTCGGCGATAAAGCGGGCCAGATCGCCCCGGGCATCGCGCTCGTACAGCACATCACTGCCCACAATCAGCTCAAAGCGTTGCACCGCTTGCGCGCCAGGTGCTGCGTCACTGCCCCACTGGCCATGCACATAAGGCATCGGGGGCAGATCATTCAGACGCAGATTGCGCTGCAAAAAACCTGCGGCCAGTGGATGGCAGTCGCTGGCGGTTACCTGCGCACCGCGCCGGTGCGCCACGATGCTGGCCAGCGCCAGGCCGCAGCCGATCTCCAGAATGTGCTCATGGCTGTCTACCGGGCGCTGCGCCAGCCGCACCGCCAGCTTGCTGCTCGAGGGCCACAGCAGCCCAAACAGCGGCCAGGCGGCCGATGAAATGCCCAGGTCCTGGGCTTCACCCAGCGGATCAAAGAACTGGTTGCGGTCCAGCAGGGAGCGGATATGCAGATCGGCCACCCCTGCCACGGCGATGTCCTCGCGTTTCGTCAGATAACCGGGCAGCATAGAGTGGGGCAAAGCGGTTGAGAGCTTTGGTGTAAGGTGAAAGGCCACGGTCATGGTAACCGGTATTCATCCAAAATGCTATTTATTTAATAGCTGCCCCTGCGATATTTTATTGGCTTGCAGGCTGTTTTGGTATGTAGAAATGCATGGTGATGCGTCCCGGGCAGCGCAACAGGCAGGTCGCTGCGCCGCAGTTACGCAACTGTTTGGTTTTTGATCAGTGTTGCTAATAAGAAGGTTTCTGTAAATTTTTCCCTGCAAAAAGAGAGGTCTTATTACAATTTCAATAACACCACCTTGTGCCTTACCAACTATTTATGGCCTATCCACCCCGCAGCCGTGCCCTTGCAAGCCGTCTCCACCAGCACACAGCGCTCTGGTGGGCGTGGATCAGCATGGTGCTGGCATGGAGCCTCATGTCCATGCAGACTGCGGCCAGCGCTCCACTGGTTGACCTGGGGGCTGCGAATTACAACTATCTCAGCCGCGACCTGCGGCCCGACTGGCAAACGGCCCGGGTGCCCACCCAAGTGGCAAGCGATACAGCGGCTTTTGATCCGCAGACGGTATGGGCCTGGTCTGATGAAACTTTCACTGCGGTCTATCCCAAGCGACCCATGAGCCTGCAGCGCGAGGAGCGCCTGGTGGGCCGCTTGCGTGTGGCGATGCAGGAGCACCCCACCAGCATGCTCGTTGAGCTGCCCATGCCGCGTCTGGACGCTGCACATCTGAGCTACCGCTACAACGACGGGCCGTGGACGCAGCATAAAGCGGGCGATGCCGTCCCCATGGTGCAGTGGCCCTTTGCCAATCGGCACCCGGTGTTCGTGATCCCTGCAAAACAGGGCGAACTGCAGCTGGTGTGGGAGATTGCGCACCAGGGCCTGTTTACCAGCCCGGTCTACCTGCGCGGTGATGCAGATTTCCGAAGAGACCGCTTCGACGGCGCTCTGCGAACAGGCGCGCTGCTGGGCCTGGCCCTGGTACTGTCGCTGGTAGCCTTTGGAGCAGCGGCTATATTTCAGCGCTTCACATTCTTTGCTGTAGCCATGATGACCGTAAGTGTAGGCTTGGCGGTGTTCTGCCAGGGCGGGGTGGCGGGCCTGTATATCGGCACGCAGGGCACCTGGTTCAACGATGCCAGCAAGTTTGCCAGCGGCATGCTGTTTGGCTCCATGATTCCCTGGACGGTGGCTGTCGTTGTGTCACAAAAGCTGCACGCCCGCTGGGCCTGGTATGCCACGATGTTGTGGCTGGGTGGGGGACTGCTCACTGCACTGGCTATGTTGCTCACCGGTTCGCGCACTGGCCAGGTACAGGTATTGCCACTGTTTTTGATCATGAGTCTGCTGATAGCGGGCTTGATTGCTGCAGCCAGCGTGCTGCGCAGGCAGCCCCATGCCCACTGGGCCTTGCTGGCGGTGCTGTTCTACAGCCTGGGTATCCTGGCCCCTCTGGCCGCTTACTGGGGCTATGCGGATGGCCCCCAAAGCTTCACCATCTCCAGCATGGGCTTTCTGATGTCATCGCTGCTGCTGGTCTATACCCTGACGCTGCAGTACCGCCATGGACGCATGGTGATGACGCGTGCCAAGAATACCCATACCCGAGACGTGCTGACGGGCCTGTTCAACCGCCAGGGCTTTGAGGTGATCCTGAACAAGAAAATCAAACGCATGCAGACAGAGCAGTGGTCTGCCGCTTTTCTGTATATCGGCATGAGCGATACCCGTGACCTGCAGGAGCGCTATGGTGGCGAAGGCTTTGAGGCGGGCATGGTGCAGATGGCAGCTGCCATCTCGTCCAGCGTAACCTCGGTAGACACAGTGGCGCGCATAGCCTCCAACGCTTTTGCCGTGATGGTGCCCATGCCGCGGGATAGCAAACTCGCCAACGCGCTGGCGCAGAAAATCATCACCCGCAATATGGCCATTGCCAGCCACACTGCGCCCATGGCGCAAAATGCGCGCATTGCCATGGCCTGGCTGCCAATGGTGGGCACTACGCTGCCTGACATAGAGCGCCGCTGCATCAGGGAGCTGGCCCAGCTGGGTTCTGGCAAACGTATCGCCTGGGTGGGCGGTATGCAGGCCCATTCAGACTTTTCCCAAGGCCATAGCCAGCACAACACGCCCGCTGCCGAACCCATCTTTACTGCGGCTTTGCCCAGCCTGCCGGGCTTGATCAACCATATTGAACGCGACATGCTGGGCCAGGACTCCGAGCAGTTGCTCGCACAGGCTGACCAGCCGATGAAAGTCATGGACGGCGACAGCATCCCGTCATACCCAGCGTCCGGCAAGCGCTGAAGCTGCCTGCAGCCCTCTGGCGACCAGAGCCTGCGCAGGAACTTTATGCGTTACCCGCTTTCCAACGCATTCCACCAGGAGACTGCCATGCCCAACCCCTTGCAGACAGCGCGCTATCCACGCCGGGCAGTGACTGCCGCCTTGGTCGCCTGGCCTACGCTATGGCTAGGCCCGCGCGCCCAGCCCGCCCAGCCCCGGCGTGCTACCCCCAGCCAGACCGAAGGGCCTTTCTATCCTGTGGCGCTGCCGGCAGACAGTGATTTTGATTTGCTGCGCAACGGCAGCCTGTCCTACAGCAAAGGCCAGGCCTGCTGGGTCGAAGGCGCGGTGACCGATCTGCAGGGCAAGCCTGTGGCAGGTGCGCAGGTGGAAATCTGGCAATGCGATGAAGCGGGCCACTACCATCATCCTGGCGACGGCAGCCGTGCAGACAAGGCTTTTCAGGGCTTTGGCAAGGTGGTGGTTTCAGCCGATGGGCGCTACCGTTTTCGCACCATACGCCCTGTGGCCTACAGTGGCCGAACACCCCACATCCACGTCAAAGTCAGGCTGGGCTCACGCGAGCTTTTGACCACGCAGCTGTATGTGCAGGGCGATCCGCACAACGCGCGGGATTTTCTGTGGCGCAATCTGCGCGATGAAGCTGATCGCGCCGCCCTTACCGCAGCGTTCACAGCCAGCGCCGATGGCCTGAAAGCACAATTTCCTATTGTGGTAGAGATATAAATACCGCTGCAGGCCAATAGAATATCGCGGGAGCAGCTATTAAAAACAGAGCAATCAGTGTTTGCGATGGGAGGCGAAATACTTGTTCACCATCTCGCTGATCAGCTCTTGCATGGCCCGTTGCGTGAGCGTGCCGGGCCGCTGCGCGCTGGTGGCCATGGCGATGCGGCTGCGCAGGCTGCTGATGGGGCGCATGGCGTAATGCTCGGGGTGCGCTGCAGTGCGCACGGCGTTGGCAGACAGCACGGCGGAGCCTGCATTGTCTGCCACCAGATCCAAAATGGCGGCCACACCATCGATTTCCAGCACCACATTGGGCCGTTTGCCCACCGCGTTGAGCTCGGCTTCCACCAGCGCACGCAGGGCGTTGGGCCGCGTGGCAATGATCAGCGGCACCGAGGCCAGCTCGCGCAGGCTGATGCTCTGCCCGGCCTTGCTGCGGTGCGTGTCGTGCTGCACCAGCATCAGGTCCTCTTCGACCAGCTCGGTCAGTTCAACATCGGCTGAGGGCAGGGGGTTATAGAGCAGGGCGATATCCAGGCGGCCAATGGTTAGCGACTCCTGCATGGCCACTGACAGCCCCTCGCTGATGGACAGTGTGGCTTCGGGCATGCGCTCTTTGAAAGCGCGGATCAGCGGTACGGTCAGCACTTTGGCCACGCTGGTGGGCATGCCCACGGCCACACGCCCCGCGAGGCCCCCACGCACACGGCCCAGGTCTTCCCGCGCCCGTTGCACCTGGTGCAAAATACCTCTACCGTGCTCTAGCAACATCTTGCCCGCTTCGGTAGGTGTGGCGCCGCGGCCATTGCGCACCAAGAGGTTTTGCCGCAGCTCCACCTCCAGCAGGCGCACCTGACGGCTCAGTGCTGGCTGCGCAATATTGAGCGCCACCGACGCGCGCGTGAAGCTGCCCAATTCAGCGACACGCACAAAGTATTCAATCTGTTTGAGGTCCATTGCAGCAGTTTATTGGCATAACTCATATGAGGATATAAGTGTTTGCTCTAACAGATAGGGGGGCGGTTCCGTAGCGTAGAACGCAGGGCTGGCTAACAATACAGCTTCCATTTTGAGTCCTCCCCACCACCCATGCAAACTGCCATCCCCTGTTACTTCATGCGTGGAGGCACATCCAAAGGCCCGTTCTTTCTGGAGAGTGATTTACCAGCAGATATTGCCACACGTGACCGCGTATTGCTAGCGGTCATGGGCTCGCCCGACAAGCGGCAAATCGATGGTCTGGGCGGGGCCCACCCGCTGACCTCCAAGGTAGGTATCGTGCGCCGCAGCACCACGCCGGGCGTGGCACTGGATTTTCTGTTTGCGCAGCTGCAGCCCGACAAGGACACGGTGGACACCACGCCCAACTGCGGCAACATGCTCGCCGCGGTGCTGCCATTTGCCATCGAGCGTGGTTTGCTCCCCGCACAAGGCGCTGTCACCACCGCCCGCATCCTCACGCTCAACACGCAGATGCAATGCGACGTCACACTGCAAACCCCCGGTGGCTGTGTGGAATATGCAGGCGATGCCCGCATCGACGGCGCGCCTGGCTCCAGCGCCCCCATCACCATCAACTTTCTGGACACCGCAGGCTCTGTGTGTTCGTCTTTGTTGCCTACAGGCAAGGTCAAGGATACCGTGCGCGTGGAGGGCGAGGGCTTTGTGGCTTTCGATATCGACGTGACCTGCATCGACAACGGCATGCCCCTGGTGCTGATGCGTGCTGCCGATGTGGGCCGCACAGGCTATGAAAGCGTGGCAGATTTGAACGCTGATACCGAACTCAAAGCCAAGCTCGAAGCCCTGCGCCTGAAGGTGTCGTTGCAGATGGGGCTGGGCGATGTCAGCCGCAAAAACTACCCCAAGATGACGCTGATTGCCGCCCCGCAGGATGGCGGCAGTATCAGCACGCGCAGCTTTATCCCGCACGTGTGCCACGACGCCATTGGTGTGCTCGCAGCGGTCACGGTAGGCACGGCCTGCGTGCTGGAAGGCTCGGTGTGCCAAGGCGTGGCTGTCATGCCTGCCGGCGCGTCAAAGAAGGTCTCGGTGGAGCACCCCACAGGCGAATTCAGCGTGGAGCTGGAGACCGACCCCGCCAACCCCCAGAGCGTGACCCGGGCCGCGCTGCTGCGCACGGCACGCCTGATCATGCGCGGCGAAGTGATGGTGCCAGCCAGTGTGTGGACAGGCCACGCCGCTTGAATATCCCATGATCGCAAACCGATAGCCAGACGAAAATATCACGCATAAGGATTGTTGCCTTGTCTGCCTGTACTCAACCGAAAAATATCCTGAATAGCTAACCCACCATGAGCCAAGAAAAACCCTTAATCATCGACTGCCACGGCCACTACACCACGGCCCCCAAAGCGCTGGAAAACTGGCGCAACCAGCAAATCGCCGGCATCAAAGACCTGGCCATGATGCCCAAAGTCGCTGATCTGAAAATCAGCGATGACGAGCTGCGCGAAACGATTGAACAGAACCAGTTGCGCCTGATGAAAGAGCGCGGCAGCGACCTGACGATTTTCAGCCCGCGCGCCAGCTTCATGGCGCACCATATTGGCGATTTCAATGTCTCCAGCACCTGGGCTGCGATCTGCAACGAGCTGTGCTACCGCGTGAGCCAGCTTTTCCCTGACAATTTCATTCCCGCCGCTATGCTGCCCCAGTCGCCTGGGGTTGACCCCAAGACCTGCATCCCTGAATTGGTGAAATGTGTGGAGCAGTACGGCAACGTCGGTATCAACCTGAACCCTGACCCCTCGGGCGGCCACTGGACCTCACCTCCACTGTCAGACAGGTACTGGTATCCGATCTACGAGAAGATGGTGGAGTACGACATTCCCGCCATGATCCATGTGTCAACGAGTTGCAACGCCTGCTTTCACACCACTGGCGCACACTATCTGAATGCCGACACCACAGCCTTCATGCAATGCCTGACCAGCGACCTGTTCAAGGATTTCCCGACGCTGAAGTTTTTGATTCCGCATGGCGGCGGCGCGGTGCCTTACCACTGGGGGCGCTTTCGCGGTCTGGCGCAAGAGCTGAAAAAGCCTTTGCTCAAAGACCATTTGCTGAACAATATTTTCTTTGACACCTGTGTGTACCACCAGCCGGGCATTGACCTGCTGACCAAAGTGATTCCCGTCGATAACATTTTGTTTGCCAGCGAGATGATTGGCGCCGTGCGCGGTATTGATCCCGAGACCGGTAACTACTACGACGACACCAAGCGCTACATTCAGGCGTCCACACAGCTCAATGCGCAGCAGCGCTACCAGATCTACGAAGGCAATGCACGCCGGGTGTTCCCGCGTCTGGATGCCGCACTTGCCAAGAAAGGCCAATAACATGCACGAACTCGGCGTTGTATACCGCAACATTACCCGCGCAGACAAAAACGCTGCCGACAAGCTGGCGGCCCTGGGCTCGGCCACCGTGCACGAAGCCATGGGCCGTGTGGGTCTGATGAAACCTTATATGCGTCCAATCTATGCAGGCGCACAGGTCAGTGGCACCGCAGTGACGGTGCTGCTGCATCCGGGAGACAACTGGATGATGCATGTGGTGGCAGAACAGATCCAGCCTGGCGATATCGTGGTTGCCGCCATCAGTGCAGACAATTGCGACGGCTTTTTCGGTGACCTGCTGGCCACGTCCTTCATGGCGCGTGGCGCACGCGCACTGGTGATCGACGCGGGTGTACGTGATGTCAAAACACTCACTGACATGGGCTTTCCGGTATGGAGCAAAGGAATCAGCTCCAAAGGCACGATCAAGGCCACACTCGGTTCGGTCAACATTCCCGTGGTGTGCGCAGGCATGCTGGTCAACCCGGGTGATGTGGTGGTGGCAGATGACGATGGCGTAGTCGTAGTGCCCGCCCAGGCCGCCATCAAGACACTCGAAGCGGCCACAGCACGCGAAGCCAATGAAGGCGAGAAACGCCTCAAGCTGGCCTCAGGTATTCTGGGCCTGGACATGTACAACATGCGCGAACCGCTTGCCAAGGCGGGGCTGAAGTACATTGACTAATTCAGTGAAAAATATGCTTGTGACTTATGGATGTTTTCCACATGATGATTCAATGTACCTCGTCAATTGCTAACAGCACGTGCATGCGTCTTGTACGAGAGCAGGCCGACGGCGTACTCAGCTCCGCGGCTGTCCCCCGCGTCGGCCTAGGGCCGACAGCTCCTCCTTGATGCCGCTGCGCTGAGCACACCGCCGACCAGCTCTTGCGACCATGCTAAGTAAACAACTGTTCCATCCCCAACCCTCTCACTACGCAGCCCTGGCGCTTGGTGTGCGCAGCGCAGCGGCATCAAGGAGGAGCCCGAAGGGCGGGGGACAGCCGCGGAGCTGCGCACGCCAAGTGCCATGGCGAGCACAGACACAAAGCCAGCTCCATTACAGTACGTAAGTGCCTTAAGCTCCAGCAGACCAAATTTTCAAAGACCCACTAAACCCATGCAATTCACCAAGACCCCCGGCTGGCTAGACTGGTACGCAGGCCCCAGCACACCGCGCTTTCAGCTGCCCGCTGGCGCAGTAGACGCGCATTGCCATGTGTTTGGCCCTGGCGACACATTCCCCTACGCGCCCGAGCGCAAATACACACCCTGCGATGCCAGCAAAGAGCAGCTGTTTGCGCTGCGTGACCACCTGGGCTTTGATAAAAACGTCATCGTGCAGGCCACCTGCCACGGCAGCGACAACCGCGCCCTGGTTGATGCATTGAAAGCCTCCAACAACAAGGCGCGCGGTGTTGCTACGGTGAGCCGTAATGTGACCGACGCCGAGCTGCGTGACATGCATACGGCAGGTGTGCGCGGCACCCGCTTTAACTTCGTCAAGCGCCTGGCCGACTTCACTCCGCGTGAAGTGCTGCTGGAAATCGCCCATCGCATCGCCCCGCTGGGCTGGCATGTAGTGGTGTATTTTGAAGCGGTGGACTTGCCCGAGCTGTACGACTTTTTTACCGCCTTGCCCACCACCGTGGTAGTCGATCACATGGGCCGGCCCGATGTGACCAAGCCTGTGGATGGGCCAGAGTTTGCGCTGTTCGTGAAGATGATGCGCGAGCACACCAACATCTGGAGCAAAGTCAGCTGCCCTGAGCGCTTGAGCGTGGGCGGCCCTGCTGCACTGAATGGCGAGCAAAACGCCTACCAGGACGTGGTTCCCTTTGCCAAAAAACTGGTGGATACCTTCCCCGACCGCGTCCTGTGGGGCACCGACTGGCCGCACCCCAACCTGAAAAACCATATGCCCGACGATGGCTTGCTGGTGAACTTTATTCCCCACATTGCCACCACGAAAGAGTTGCAACACAAACTGTTGGTGGACAATCCTACCAAGCTGTACTGGAGCTGATATGTCGCTGGAAAAACCCTATCTCAACGTTCCCGGCACCACGCTGTTTGACATGGACGAGTCGCGCAAAGGCTACTGGCTCAACCAGTTTTGCATGTCGTTGATGAAGCATGACAACCGCGAGCGCTTCAAGGCCGACCAGCGCAAATACCTGGACGAATGGCCGATGACCGAGGCGCAAAAACAGGCTGTGCTGGATGTGGACTTGAACAAAGCCATATCGCTGGGCGGCAACATTTACTTTTTAGCCAAACTCGGTGCCACCCACGGCAGGAGCTTTCAGCAAATGGCGGGCAGCATGACTGGCATGAGCGAGGACGAATACCGCAACATGATGATCGGCGGTGGCCGCAGTGTAGAAGGCAACCGCGTCGTAGGCGAGGACGGCGACGCGCAGGCCCACCGCCAGCCCCAAGGTGCAGCATCACAGAAAGCAAAGAACTGATATGGCCAAAATTACCGCCAGCGTATTTACATCCCATGTGCCCGCCATTGGCGCAGCACTGGACTTGGGCAAGACCGCCGAGCCCTATTGGCAGCCGCTGTTCAAAGGCTATGAGCCATCCCAACAGTGGATGCAGGACAACCAACCCGACGTGATTTTTCTGGTCTTCAACGACCACGCCACGGCCTTCAGCCTGGAGATGATTCCCACCTTTGCCATTGGCACGGCCGCTGAGTACCAACCCGCTGATGAGGGCTGGGGCCCACGCCCTGTGCCCAAAGTGATGGGCCATCCCGATTTGGCCGCGCATATCGCACAGTCCGTCATCCAGGATGATTTTGACCTCACCATCGTCAACAAGATGGACGTGGACCACGGCCTGACCGTGCCGCTGTCGCTGATGTGCGGTCAACCCCAGGCCTGGCCTTGCCCGGTGATTCCGTTTGCTGTGAACGTGGTGCAATACCCCATACCCTCGGGTATGCGCTGCTTCAAGCTGGGGCAGGCAATTCGCAAGGCGATTGAGTCTTATGACCAGCCGTTGAAGGTGCAAATCTGGGGCACTGGCGGCATGAGCCATCAGTTGCAAGGCCCGCGTGCGGGCCTGATCAACAAAGAGTTTGACAACGCCTTCCTCGACCAGTTGATTGCCGACCCCGAAGGCCTGGCCAAAAAACCGCATATCGACTACATCCGCGAGGCGGGCAGCGAAGGCATTGAATTGGTGATGTGGCTGGTGGCCCGTGGCGCCATGGCCGATATAAATGGTGGCAACAAACCCCAGGTGAAGCACCGCTTCTACCATGTACCCGCGTCCAATACGGCAGTGGGTCATCTGATTTTGGAGAACCAGTAAATGAGCAAAACCATCAAAGTCGCTTTGGCGGGCGCAGGAGCCTTTGGCATCAAGCATATCGAAGGCATTAAAAATATCGATGGTGTAGAAGTCGTGTCTCTGATTGGCCGCGAGCTGCCCAAGACGCAGGAGATTGCGGCCAAATACGGTATCGGGCATGTGACGACTGACTTGGCCGACAGCCTGGCGCTGAAAGAAGTGGACGCCGTTATCCTCTGCACCCCCACGCAAATGCATGCCGCTCAGGCCATTGCCTGCATGAAAGCTGGCAAGCATGTGCAGGTGGAAATCCCGCTGGCAGACAGCTACAAAGATGCACTGGCCGTGGTGGACATGCAACAGCGAACAGGGTTGGTGGCCATGTGCGGCCACACCCGCCGCTTTAATCCCAGCCACCAGTATGTGCACAAGCAAATTGCAGCGGGCAAATTCAACATCCAGCAGATGGATGTGCAAACCTACTTCTTTCGCCGCACCAACATGAATGCACTGGGCCAGGCGCGCAGCTGGACCGACCATCTGCTGTGGCACCACGCAGCGCACACGGTGGATTTGTTTGCCTACCAGTGCGGCAGCCAGATTGTGAAAGCCAATGCCGTGCAAGGCCCGATCCATCCCACGCTGGGCATTGCCATGGACATGAGCATCCAGCTCAAGGCGGCCAACGGCGCGATCTGCACATTAAGCTTGAGCTTCAACAACGACGGCCCACTGGGCACCTACTTTCGCTACATCGGCGACACGGCCACCTACCTTGCACGCTATGACGACCTGTTCAATGGTAAGGACGAAAAGATTGACGTGAGCCAGGTCGATGTCAGCATGAACGGTATTGAGCTGCAAGACCGCGAGTTTTTTGCAGCCATCCGTGAAGGCCGCGAGCCCAACAGCAGTGTGGCCAAGGTACTGCCGTGCTACAAAGTGCTGCACGATCTGGAGCTGCAGCTGGCCTCATAGCGCTACAGCCCTGACCTTGGCTGATCAGGCCTGCCAGGGTTTCAGCGTGCCAAACTGTCTTTGTGCATACAGCAGTGGCGCGGTGTCCGTCTGGCTGCTGCAATCAATGATGTTGCCCAGCATGATGTCATGGTCACCCGCAGTCACTTTGCTGTGCAGGCTGCAGTCAAACCAGGCCAAGGCGCCATCCAGGCGCGGGCGGTTGTCCGTCATGCGAATCAGCTTGAGGCCGCTGAAGCGCTCTGCGTGTGAGCCTTGGGCAAAACGCATGGCCAATGCGTGCTGCTCCAGGCTCAGGATATTGACGGTGTAGCCTGTGGACTGGCTGAATGCCGCATGGCTGGACGAAGAGTTTTTGATGGACCAGAGCACCATGGCCGGGTCCAGCGACACGGTGTTGAACGAATTGCAGGTCATGCCCCAGTCCTGCCCGTCGTGGTGGGTAGTGATCACCGTCACGCCCGTGCCAAAGCAGGCCATCGCCTTTTTGATGTGATCCTGTGAGGACAGTGTTGTCGTGCTCATCAGGCCACCTCGCGGCCAGCGGCCAGCTCTAGCAGTTCAAACCAGGTTTCGCGGTCCATCGGAACCTTGAATGCATCGGCAAAGCTGCGAATGCGGCTCAAATTTTGGGTGCCCATCACGGGAATGATTCGTGCGGGATGGGCCAGCAGCCAAGCCACCGCCACCGCATCAATCGCCACGCCATGCTGGTCTCCCAGGCGCTTGAGGGCCGGGCGCAGGCGCAGGGCTGCTGCGCTGTCGCCAAACAGATCCCCGCCAGCCAGTGGCGACCAGGCCATGGGCGGGGCCTTGAGCTGCTGCGCTTGCGCCAGTGTGCCGTCCGTCAGTGGCGCACGCGCCAGCAGACTGATCTCGACCTGGTTGGTCACCAGAGGATTGCGCATATGGGTTTGCAGCAAGGTCCAATCCCAGGGCATGAAGTTGGACACGCCCACCGCCTTGATTTTTCCGCTGGTCACCAGCTGGTCCAGGCATTCGCCCGTGGAAGCGGCGTCCATGAACGGGTCAGGGCGGTGCAGCAGCAGCAGGTCGATGCTGTCCACGCCCAGATTGCGCAAAGAAGCCTCCACCGAGGCACGGATATGACTTGGCGAGGTGTCGTAATGCTTGACGCGCCGCGCGGGGTATTTGTCAGTCTTGAGCATGATGTCGCATTTTGTGACGATCTGCATTTTTTGCTTCAGCGCGCCCGCCTGCGCCAGTGCCGCGCCAAACGATGCCTCACAAGAGTAGTTGCCATAAATATCGGCATGATCAAAAGTGGTGATGCCGATATCCAGGCAGGCATGGATCTTAGCCAGCGTGTCCTGCGCGCTCTGGTTGCCGCCATCGTTGAGTCGCCATACGCCATAGACGATACGGCTGAAAGCAGGCAGGCTGGGGTGGATGTTGATGGTTTGCATTATTTACGGATTCCGTTGCCCAAAGGCGTGGCTGGGGTTGAAGCGGGGACGCGGCCATAGACCGCAGGCAGCGAACAGGTTTTCAGATGGGGCAACACTTTGGTGCCGAACATTTCACACTCGTTCAAATGAGGATACCCTGAAAAGATAAAGGCCCGGATGCCCATTTTTTGATAGCGCTCGATCTTGCCCATGACCTGGTCCACACTGCCGACCAGCGCTGCGCCACAGCCCGAGCGCGCGCGCCCGATGCCTGTCCACACATGGGGTTCGATATAGCCCGACTCGTCGGCCAGTTCGCGGTTTTTGGCCTGGATGGACACACCAAAGTTTTTGGCGTCGAGCGCCCGCTCGCGGATTTGCCGCCCGATCTCATCATCGAGCTGGCTGACCAGCTCGTCGGCGTATTCGCGCGCCTCGGCTTCGGTGTCGCGCACAATCATGTGGATGCGCAGGCCATAGTCGATCACACGGCCATAGTGTTGCGCGCGGGCGTGGACTACGCGCATGCGTTCTGCCAGCTGGTCTTCGGCCTCGGGCCACATCAGGTAGACATCGCAGTGTTCTGCGCACAGGTTGACGGCATCGGGCGAGTAGCCGCCGAAATACAGCAGCGGCCCGCCATTTTGCTGATAGGGCCGGGTGGCGGCTGTGGACAGGCCCTTGAAGTTGTAGATCTGGCCTGCGTAGTTGATTTCGTCCTGCGTCCAGGCCTGCTTGAGGATTTCCACCACTTCTTTGGAGCGCTGGTAGCGGTGTTCGTTGCTGGCCACTTCGCCCGGAAAATCCGACGAGATGACGTTGAGCGTCAGGCGGCCTTGCAGCATATGGTCCAGCGTAGCGACAGTGCGCGCCAGCATGATGGGCTGCATCTCACCGCAGCGGATGGCGCCCAGCATGTTGATGCGCGAGGTCAGCGGGGCCATGGCCGCGACAAAGCTCAGGGTGTCCTGGCCCACCTGGTAAGACGAGGGGCACAGGATGTTGCGAAAACCCAGTTCATCGGCGCGCTTGGCGATGCGGCTGGTGTTTTCCCAGCTGCTGCGCAGACTGCCGTCGGGCACGCCCAGATAGCGGTAGTCGTCAGAGCACAGGGGAGCAAACCAGGAGACTTCACTGGCGTCCAGTTCCCGGCTTTTGACGGGAACCACGGTATCGGTGATGGGGGCGGGGGATGAGTGCATACCCTGTACTATATCAATAGTAAATGACTTTGCCCAGTGCTTTACAATAGATCAGTTCAAAAAAATCCTGATATGCCTGAAATTGTCACAGATTTGACCCAAGCCTCCCTGCCTCTGTATATGCAGATCAGTGAAGCGCTGACGCGTGAAATGGCGGCCGGGCACTGGTCTGCTGGCGACCGCCTGCCCCCCGAGGCCCAGCTGGCGCAGTCGCTGGGTGTGGCGGTAGGCACCCTGCGCAAGGCGCTGGCAGAGTTGGAGCAGCGGGGCCTGCTGGAGCGCCGCCAGGGCTCGGGCACCTATGTGCAGGCCAATGCGCAGCAGCACAGCGCAGTCATTGGCAACAGCATCTATGATTTTTTCCGTCTGGAGTTGGTCCGTGGCGCAGGTTTGCCTACGGCGACCGTGATTGATTTTCAGAAAATCAAGCGACCCGCGTCTGTGCCTGAGCTGGGCGCGCAGGGGGGCGCCCGGTGCTACCGGCTGCGCCGCTTGCGCTCACTCAATGCGCTGCCAGTGGCTGTAGAGGAAATCTATTTTGATGCCAGCACACATGCCGAGGTGAAGCTCAATGACCTGGGCGAGGCGCTGTATCTTTTTTACCGCCAGCATCTGGGCTTTTGGATATCGCGTGCCGAAGACAAAATCGGCATAGACACAGTGCCCACCTGGGCGCCCAGCCTGTTTGGGCCCAAGCACGGGAGTTATTCTCCCTGCATAGAGCGCTGCGCCTGGTCCATGACAGAGCAGTTGCAGGAATATTCCATCACCTGGTTCGATCCAGAGCGCTGCCGCTACGTGAATCGGCTGAAATAGCAGCGGCACTTAAATTTAAAGGACTTATGTATGACTGAGCAGACACTGCGCTATGGCTTCCTGGGCTGCGGCATGATGGGGCAGGAGCATTTACGCAACTTGGCTATGGTGCCCGACACGCAGGTGGTGGCCATCTGGGAGCCCAATGCCGCCATGCGCGATGTGGCCCGGCAATTTGCGCCCCAGGCAGAGTTTGCAGACAGCCTGGCTGCGCTGCTGGCGCGCAAGGATGTGGATGCCTGGGTGATTACCAGCCCGAACCATGTGCATGCCGAGCAGCTGCTGCAGATCAAGGCGGCTGGCCACCCCCGCCCCATTCTGCTGGAAAAGCCGGCCTGCACCCATGTGCAGGACGTTGCCAAGCTGCGCGCTCTGGCAGCCAGCTATGCCGCGCCTATCTGGACGGCAATGGAATACCGCTACATGCCACCGATTACCAAAATGATCGAAGTGGCCCATAGGGGAGAAATCACTGGCGAGGCGGTGATGTTCAGCGTGCGCGAGCACCGCTACCCTTTTCTGACCAAAGTGGGCGACTGGAACCGCTTTGCGCGCAACACCGGTGGCACCTTGGTGGAAAAGTGCTGCCACTTTTTTGATTTGATGCGCCTGGTGATGCGCGATGATCCTGTGCGTGTCTATGGCTCTGGTGGGCAAAACCACAACCATCTGAACGAATCGTATGCTGGGCAAGCCCCTGACATTCTGGACAACGCCTATGTGGTGCTGGATTTCCCGCGCGGGCGGCGCGCCATGCTCGACCTGTGCATGTTTGCCGAAGGCGCGCGCTACCAGGAGGAGCTGGCCGTGGTGGGCCCGCTGGGCAAGCTCGAATGCAAAGTGCCTGGCCCGGGGCGCTTTTGGCCCAAGGAACTGGGTGATGCGCCGATTGCTGTGCTCACAGCCAACCAGCGCCACAAGACCGGCCCCGAAGGCTGGACCAACCATCCCCGCATTGAAGCGGTGGCCCCGCAGTCCATCGATATTCCGGTAGACCCCCAGCTGCTGGCCGCAGGGGACCATAACGGCTCTACCTTCTACCAGCATCAAAAATTTGCCGACGTCGCACGTGCGTACAAACTCGGCGCTTCAAAGCAGGGCACTGCTGCACAGGTGGAGGTTAGTCTGAGCGATGGTTTGAAGGCGGTGCTGATTGGCCTGGCGGCCGAAGAATCTGCGCGCACAGGCGTGGCCATCAGCCTGGTTGACGGCGTATACAAGCTGTAGCCAAGCCTGAGTGCGCAGCCATTGCTGTGCACGGCCAGGCAGACTGGCGCACAGATTTTGCAGCTCAGGCCAGGCTGAGCATGACAGGCGTGTGGTCGCTGGGGCGTTCGTTTTTACGCGGTAGCTTGTCGATCACGCAGGCGCTGACCTGGGCTTTGAGCGCCTGGCTGACCAGGGTGTAGTCGATGCGCATGCCCTTGTTGCGGCGAAAAGCCATGTCGCGGTAGTCCCACCAGCTGTAGCTCTTCTCGGGCTGTTCAAACAGGCGGAAAGCATCGACCAGGCCCAGCTGCAGCAGGGCCTGCAGTTGGCTGCGCTCCTCGCTGGTGTGGTGGATGGTCTCGCGCAGGCCCTCGGGGTCGTAGGTGTCCCGGTCGTCGGTGGTGATGTTGAAGTCGCCCACCAGGACCAGCTGCGGATGGGCTGCCAGCTCGGCTTGCAGCCAGGCGCGCAGCGCGTCCATCCACTGCATTTTGTAGGCAAATTTGTCGGTACCCGGTGCCTGCCCATTGACAAAATAGCCATTAACCAAGCGCACAGCACCCAGCGCGGTCTGCAAGGTGCCCGCAATGATGCGCGACTGCTCATCCGCAAAACCCGGAATGTTTTTGACCACCGCATCGACACCAGCAACCGTCTCCAGCCGGGTCAGCAAAGCCACGCCGTTGTATGTCTTCTGGCCAAAGAAATCGCTGCGGTAGCCCGCAGCCTGCAGCTCAGACACCGGAAACTTGTCGTCGCTGAGTTTGAGCTCCTGCAGGCACAGGGCGTCCACAGGATTGGCTGCCAGCCAGTCAATAACCTGTGGCAGGCGGATGGTCAGTGAATTGACGTTCCAGGTGGCTATTTTGAGAGTCATATTGGCCTCCAGCCTTTTAAAATATCGCGGGAGCAGCTATGAAAATCATAGTGTTGCCAGCGGACATAGTGTAGTCTCACTGCTAAGGATGCTTCAGGTACGTCACAAAACTGTAGGCCAGCCCAGTAGCCGAAGTGTGTGATTCCCGCGCAGTTTCGCGCCAGCTTGTGTCCAGCACGGGTGCAAAAGCATCGCCCTCGAAACTGGCGTCGATTTCGGTGATGACCAGTCTGTGTGCCAAAGGCAGGGCCTGCGCGTAAATCTGCGCGCCGCCAATGACCCACACGGCCTCTGGTGCGGGGGCTATCTGCTGGCAAAACTGCAGCCCATCTTGCAGATCGGTCACGCGCTGTGCGCCATCTTCTTGCCAATCGGCTTGCCGAGTTAAGACGATGTTGGTGCGGCCGGGGAGGGGCCTGAATTTAGGCGGTATGGAATCCCAGGTCTTGCGGCCCATGATGACAGGGCTGCCTAATGTCGTGCGCTTGAGATGTGCCAGGTCTTCAGGAAGGCGCCAAGGCATGGTGCCGTTCAGGCCAATCACGCGGTGGTGTGATTGCGCCCATATGAGGTTGATTTGCATACGGTCAGTGGACGATGGTTAAACGGCTACAGGCGCTTTGATGGCTGCATGGCATTGGTAGTCTTGCACCTCAAAGTCTTCGTATGCGTAGTCAAAAATAGACGCAGGTTTGCGTTTGATGTGCAGCTTGGGATAGGGGTAGGGGGCGCGGCTCAGTTGCAGCTCAACTTGCTCATGGTGGTTGCTGTAGATGTGGCAGTCGCCACCGGTCCAGACAAAATCGCCCACATCCAGATCGCACTGCTGGGCCACCATGTGGGTGAGCAGGGCGTAGCTGGCGATGTTGAAAGGCACGCCCAAAAAGATGTCGGCGCTGCGCTGGTAGAGCTGGCAGCTTAACTGTCCTTTGCCGCCCGGCTCGGTAGCAGGAGCCACATAGAACTGGAAGAAAGCGTGGCATGGCATGAGGGCCATCTTGGACAGCTCGGCCACGTTCCAGGCGCTGACAATGATGCGGCGCGAGTCGGGGTTGGTCTTCAAAGTTTTGATGACTTCGCTGATCTGGTCGATATGCCCGCCATCGGGTGTAGGCCAGCTGCGCCACTGTACGCCATACACAGGCCCCAGGTCGCCATCGGGCTTGGCCCATTCGTCCCAGATGCTGACGCCGCGCTCTTTGAGCCAGTTGTTGTTGGACGAGCCGGTGAGGAACCATAGCAGCTCTTGAATGATGGATTTGAGGTGTACTTTCTTCGTCGTCACCAAAGGAAAGCCTTGCTTGAGGTCGAAGCGCATCTGGTAACCAAACACGCTCTTGGTGCCTGTGCCAGTGCGGTCAGATTTGGCAGCACCGTGTTCATACACATGGCGCATGAAGGTTTCGTATTGGTTGGACGGTAGAGGTGTGGATTGCGTAGTCATGTTCAGTAGCCACCTAGCAGGGTGTCGAGGGCGTCGGTAATTTCAAGCTGTTGCGCAGCGAGATTGTCCACGGGGCGGCGCAGTTCGGCTGAAGGCACTGCGCCAATAGCCGCCGTGTTCATCACGACGGATTTTCCTTTGATTTCAAACACGGGGTTCAGGTTGCGAACGCGCACATCAAACTGTTGGGCAAAATGCAGCGGGATGACCACCTTGGTCTGGATCGTATCGAGAAAATTATTTTGTACATCCAGATAGTAGGGCACGATGTCGCGCTCCGAGCTATCGGGGTTGGTGTAAACGTCAAAGCGGGCCATGGATGGATGTAGCCTGTCTATTTCTTTTTCTGGACCGCGCTGCGCCCATCGCCCAGACTCTTGCCAAAGCTGCGGTACTTGGCAAGGGGTAAGCCTTCACGTGCAATGCGCTCGTTATAGGCCAACATGGCCTCGCGGTTATCGTCGCGCCACTTTTCCCAATACCGGCGCTTGACCTCCTCGCCCAGCCAGGCATCGACGGTTTGCGACAGGTTGATGCCCAGCTCTTTGGCCATGTCGATGGTTTTGGAGCTGAGGGACAGGTTAATGGGTCGTTTGGCAGGGGCTACACTGTCGGTCTTGGATAGCATCTTGGAATCTCCTAGAGTGCATAATTCATGCGCATATTTTACACACATGGTTGGGGGCTTGTATGCCCCGACACTTGGGGTGATTGGCTCCGCGGCTGTCCCCCGCCCTTCGGGCTCCTCCTTGATGCCGCTGCGCCACTCACCCCAAGCGCCGGGGCAGCGACCATGGTGGATAGCAGCGGTTGAATCGCATAACCTTGCCGAAGTCACGCGTGGTTGGAGCGCAGTGCTTGAATAGTCACCGTCTTACCTGCACTGACATGGCAGGCACACATCGTTTGAATACCCACCACGCTCCCAAGATCTGGTCGGTGGTGCGCTCAGCGCAGCGGCATAAAGGAGGAGCCCGAAGGGCGGGGGACAGCCGCGGAGCTGAGCGCGCCGCCGACCAGATCTCGCGACTAAATTACCCGCGCCGGATTCAAAATCCCCAGCGGATCAAGCGCGGCCTTCACTGCTCGCATCATGTCAAGTGCAACAGCAGATTTATAGTGCGGCAACTCATCGCGTTTCAGGCTACCAATGCCATGCTCAGCGCTGATGCTGCCGCCATGCGCCAGCACGCTGTCATAGACCAGCTTGTTCACCTGCGATTCATGGTGTTGCAAAAACTGCGCACCGTCTGCACCCTCAGGGCACTGCACGTTGTAGTGCAGATTGCCATCGCCCAAATGGCCAAAGTTAACCAGACGCACACCGGGAATCTGCTGGCGCAGCAGCGCGTCGGTGGTCTGCACAAACTCAGGAATGCGCGAGACTGCGATGGAAATGTCGTGCTTGATGTTCAGCCCTTCTTCGGCTTGTGCTAGCGGAATGCTCTCGCGCACATGCCACAGCGCCTTGGCTTGCGCAATGTTTTCGGCGATCACAGCATCGCTGATGATGTCCGCTTCCATGGCTTGCTCCATCAGCTGCTCAAAGCGCTCACGCGCATGTGCTTCGCTCTCAAAATCGCTGTTTTCCAGCAACACGCAATAGGGCGCGCTCGCCGCGTCGCTCGACCACAGCGGCACGCGTTGCTGGGTAAAGTGCTTGGCCACCAAGCTCAACGCAAACTGCCCCATCACCTCAAAGCCCGTCAACCCGCTGGCCAGGTGCTGCTGCGCCAAGCCCAGCAGCTGCACGGCATGTGCCAGAGAGGGCACAGCGGCCCAGGCGGTCAGGCGGGCTGCGGGCTGCGGGTAGAGCTTCATCGTGGCGGCGGTGATGATGCCCAGTGTGCCCTCGCTGCCGACCATCAGATTGCGCAGGTCGTAGCCGGTGTTGTCCTTGCGCAGACCGCTCAGGCCGTCCCACACCTGGCCTTGCGCGGTCACCACCTCCAGGCCCAGGCACAGGTCGCGCGCATTGCCGTAGCGCAGCACCTGCGTGCCGCCCGCGTTGGTGGCCAGGTTGCCGCCAATGGTGCAACTGCCCTCGGCGGCCAGACTCAGCGGGAACAGAAACCCCGCCTGCTCAGCCGCGGCTTGCAGGTTCTGCAATATGCAGCCTGCGTCCACCGTAATGGTCATGTTGGCGCTATCAATACTGCGCACTGCGTTCATGCGCTGCAGGCTCAACACCACCTGGCTGCCACTGTCATCGGGGATAGAGCCCATCACCAGGCCCGTATTGCCGCCCTGCGCCACGATGCTGACGCCCGCCTGCGCGCAGACCTGCACCACCTGGGCTACCTGGGCTGTGTTGGCAGGCCGCACCACCGCCAGCGCTTTGCCGCGCGCGCGTTTGCGCCAGTCCTGTTCATATGCGCTGAGGTCGCCTTCGGTGAGCACATGTTGCGCGCCTACGATGGCGCGCAAGCTGTCAATACAGTCCATATTTACTATGTTTTTAATAGCTGCTCCCGCGATATTCTATTGGCCTGCAGTCTGTTTTTATATAAATTCAAGGTATCAGTTCAGCTCAGGGCACCAGTTCAAACAGCGAGAAGCCATCCCCTGCGTCTTTCACCAGCTTGATCTTGGGATGGTTGCCCAGGTATTTGACCGCTGCGCTGGAGGATACGAAGGTCAGCGATATGCCCGGCACGGGCGCGATGCGCCAGTTGCTGTCGGCGCTGGGGTTGAACTGGGGGTTGGCGGCCAGGTATTCGACCAGGGCTTCGCGGTTTTCCTCGGGTGCGTCGATGATCACTTTGGCAGCAGTCAGGCCGGGGAAGTTGCCGCCGCCATAGGCGCGGTAGTTATTGGTGGCAACGATGAATTTGGCATCGTCCTTGATGGGCTGGCCCTCAAAGCGCAGGTTGGTCACGCGGCGGGCGCTGGCGCTGGCGACTGCGCCTTTGCCGTCGTATTTGGCGGGTTGCGTCAAGTCCAGCTCATAGGTGACGCCGTCAATGGTGTCAAAGTTAAACGACGGAAAGCTGTTGTTAATTACCTGCTGCTGCGCTGCGCCCTTAGGGTCAATCTGGTTGAACTGGCCTGCAGACATCTCCAGCCATTCGCGCACTTCAGCGCCCGTGAGCAACATGGCTTTGAGGGTGTTGGGGTAGATGTACAGGTCAGCCACGTTCTTGATGGCGACCGGGCCTGCAGGGATGTCGGTGTAGTAGCTTGCGCCCTGGCGGCCACCGGATTTGAACGGTGCTGCGGCAGACAGCACCGGGTACTTGGCGTAGTCGGTGCCCTGGATGGCTTTTTTCACATAGGCAATCTGCGCGTTGGACACCACCTGCACGCTCGGGTCGTCGGCCACCTGGGCAAAATAGCTGTAGATCGGCGCGCGGGTCTCGGCCACCTTGCCGCGCACATAGGCCAGGGTGTCGGCATGCTCGCTGGCAATGGCGGTGGCGACCATCGGGTCGGCATCCACGGTAGGCTTTTTGGCCGCTTTGTCAAAGATGGGACGGATGCTGGACTGGCTGGTCTTGACCTTCCAGGCCCCGCTGCTGTTGTCCAGCGTCAGGTCGATCACGCCCAGGTGGTCGCCCCAGCGCCCGGGCATGACTGCGGCCACGCCGTTGATGGTGCCGCGCGCAGCGTCCACCTTCGGGTAGCTGGCAAACGCCGGGCTGGGAAACTCGGCATGCGCGTGGCCAAACAAAATCGCGTCAATCCCCGGCACTTCGGCCAGCTTGGACACGGCGTTTTCGGCAAAGGCCGCCACTTCGCCTTTTTCAAAGCCTGAGTGCGGAATGGCCACCACCAGTTGCGCCCCTTTGGCGCGCATCTCAGGCACATACTTTTGCGCCACCTGCACCATATCGCGGGTGATGACCTTGCCGTTCAGGTGCTGGCGGTCCCACTGCATGATCTGCGGCGGCACAAAACCGATCACGCCAATTTTCATGGCGTGTTTTTTGCCTTCGGTATCGGTAAAGCTGCGATCCAGAATGATGTAGGGCGTGAAGGCGTGCTTGGCGTTGGGGCCATCCTTGTCTTTGTCGTCGATGTAGACGTTGGCACTGACATAGGGAAATTTGGCCGTGGCAATCGTGCGGCGCAGAAAGTCCAGGCCGAAGTTGAACTCGTGGTTGCCCAGGTTGGCCGCGTCATAGCCCAGCTGGTTCATCACCTTGTAGGCCGGGTGCGTATCGCCCGCCTTGAAAGGCTTGACTCGGGCCACCAAGTCGCCCAGCGGGTTGCCCTGGATCAAATCGCCGTTGTCAAACAGCATGCTGTTGGGCGCCTCAGCACGCGCCGCCTTGATCAGGGTGATGGACTTGGCCAGGCCAAAGGCGTCGGTGGGCTTGTCCTGGTAGTAGTCGTAGTTCAGCAGGTTCATGTGCACATCGGTGGTCTCCATGATGCGCAGCTGGATCTCAGCGGCCTGGGCGTGCGCCAGCGTCAGCAGGCTGGCCAGCAGCAAGGCAATGCGTTGGGTGGCATGGGTAGGTTGCATGCGGTTTCTCCAAAGTCAGTCATCATCGTAAAGCAAATACGCTGCCAGGTCTAAGGCCAGGTGCGGGTGCGCAAATGCTTATGTCTGTAACTGCGCCCCTGCTTTGAGGCGCAGCCGCACATGCAGCGCGCAGGCCGCAAACAGGGCGCAGCACAGCAGCGTCTGCGCCAGCGCGTAATAGCTGCTGGGCGCGCGGTCGCTGTAGGCACGCACAGCACCTTCGGTGAAATACAGCCACACCATCAGGCTGACCCAGCGGTAGGTGTACATCTTGTTTTTCAGCAAACCCGCCAGCGGAAAGCACAGCGGCAGCACTTTGAGCGCCAGCCAAGAGCCACCAGGGCGCAGGGGGGCCAAAACCAGCTCCCAGGCCAGGCCCAGCACGATCAGGCCCAGCAGGCTACCCACCGCCAGCCAGCGCGTCATATCCACAGAGTTTTTCATGCGCAAAAATGTCCTATTTGGATGGCATGATACCGGGATGGAAAGCATGCAGCAAAAATTAAGCCTATTTGCAACACGGCGGTTGGAAGAACTGAAGGTACTGTGGGCCACACTCAAGGTGTTCCCTTGGCGCAGCACAGCCGTGGTGCTGCGCGAGCGTTTTCGCGACGACCGCCTGGGCCTGACCGCCAGCAGCCTGACATTCACCACCACGATTGCATTGGTGCCCCTGTTCACAGTAGCGCTGGCGATCTTCACCGCTTTTCCGATCTTTGCCAAGATGCAGGGTGTGCTGCAGCAGTGGCTGATTGAGAGCCTGGTGCCGGACAATATTGCCCGCAGTGTGCTGGGCTACCTCACCCAGTTTGCCAGCAAGGCCTCGCGTCTGGGGGCGCTGGGTCTGGCGCTGCTGCTGGCCACCGCACTGGCGCTGATTTTCACCATCGACCGCACGTTGAACGGCATCTGGCGCGTGCGCCGCAGCCGCCCGTTTGCCCAGCGCCTGCTGGTGTATTGGGCCGCCATCACGCTGGGCCCGGTGCTGCTGGCAGCGAGCTTGACCATCACCTCCTATGCCCTGTCCCTGTCCAAGGGCGTGGTGGGTTTTGTGCCCGGTGGTCTACGCTTGATGTTGGATATTCTGGAGTTTGTGCTGCTGGCCGCCGGCATGGCTGCGCTGTACCGCTATGTGCCCAACACCCAGGTCAAAAGGGCACACGCCTGGACCGGCGGTGTGTTTGTCGCGCTGGGCTTCATGGCCGCCAAAAAGCTGCTGGCGGTGTATCTGGCCTCGGTGCCCACCTACTCGGCCATTTACGGCGCATTTGCCACCGTGCCCATCTTGCTGCTGTGGATTTATATTGCCTGGGTCATCGTGCTGCTGGGCGCGGTGATTGCCGCCTATCTGCCCAGCCTGCTGCAAGGCGTGCAGCGCCGTGGCGGCACGCCGGGCTGGCGCTTTCAGCTATGCGTAGAGATCATCCAGCACCTGCACCGCGCCCGCATCACACCCGCCAAGGGGCTCACCATTGCACAGCTGGGCGCCGCCATGCAGGTAGACGCATTGCAGATCGAACCCGTGATGGCCGTGCTGGCCGCGCAGGACTACGCCAGTGAAATTGCCGATGGCAGTGGCAGATATGTGATGCTGTGTGAGCCAGAGCAGATTGCTATGGCGCCCTTAGTCGAGAAACTCCTGCTCCAACAGGCGCCTTCGCTGCATAGTTTTATGAAAAACAGTCAGATTGCTACACAGAACGGGCGTGACGTGCTATAAATAAAAGTCATCTCAGGGGAATATTTTTGGCAAAAAACAAGAGTATTTTTTATTCTGAAAGGCTTGAACGGTATTTTCTGTCGGCCGATGATGCCAAGATTTATGATGCAGAACACTCCACCAATGTTTGGGCGGAGAAAAACAGCTTTGACGCGCTGACAGACGCCGAACCTCTTGGTAACAAGCTGACTTTGGAATTCACCGCAAAAGTGGGTGAATATTTTCGAATCTGGGTGGTTTGCCATGCTTTGACGCTGCTGACACTGGGAATTTACGGGCCTTGGGCGCGCACGCGCAAGGCAGAATTTTTGGGTCGGCATTGGTTATTGGACGGGCAATCATTTCAAGTGCGGTTCGTTCCCATCGCTTTGCTGCGCGGCCGCATTCTGATAGTTATTCTATTTTCTGCCGCATTTGCTGCCACCGTTTGGAATCCTTGGCTGGCGCCGGCATTGACAGTAGCCACGTTCATGGTGGCACCGTGGTTGCTCGCAAACAGTTTCGCGTTCCGCTGGAGAACCTTAAGCCATCGGGGAATGCGGTTTGATGCTGACAATCGTTTCTCACCACTAGTAATACCTTTGATAACGCTGGGCCTGTGGCTTGCGCTCAATCAAATACCAGCATACTCGGTGACTTTGATACAGACACTGAAGCAAAGTCTGTTGACAGGCGTATTGTGGATGTTTGCAGCCATTTTTGCATCCATCTACGTCTGGTCGGGCGCTACTTCGGCTCTGACGCACTACAGATTCTCACAGGCTCGATGGGGTGACACAGGTTTTACCTTGGGTATCAGCCCTAAACAGCTTCTTCGACACACAGCGAAAATCCTGTTCTCGCTACCAATGATTATTTTCTTTATCTGCCTGCTCATGGTGTTTGTCGCAGTATCAAGCTTTGGCAACCGCGATGCTACGGCAGCAGCCTGGGTTATCTATTATCTGGTGTTGGTGGTGTATGCAACCACTTTTGCCAGAGGTCGAAGAATCAATTTTGTTCTTCATCGGCTGTCATTGGGCGGCATGACATTCAGTAGCACCATCAGTCCAACCAAGGCAGGTTTGTTGACTGCAGCCTATGCGTTTTTAGCAGTGTTTACCTTGGGACTTTCTATGCCCTGGAGTACGGTGCACTTCAACCGCTGGCGATCAAAGCATATTCAAATTCATCTGAAAGGCGATTGGGCTCAATTTTCAAACCTGAAGAATCTGAAAAAACCGTCAAGCGCGCTGGATGAGCTGGGCAACTCGTTGGATATTGAGGTAGGAATATGAGCCGCGTCACTGCAGTCATAGACCAGGCTATTACATCGCGATGGGTTCCTTGGGTGTGTATGCTGCTGGTGTTTTTCGCACCCATTGCGATAGTGTTTTGGGGTATGCCTGCTCTCGGGACTCTGGTTGCCAGCAATATACCTGTGAGCTCGGAGCAAAAACTGGGCCGCTATGTATTGGAGGTGGTGGACCTACAGGTCAAGCCCACAAAACTCAGTCAAAAAGAGCAGACTTTTTACATAGAACGTGTAAAAAAACTGGCCGAACTGGCGTCGGTGTCACCCGTAGAGGTTTATTTCCGATCCGCGCCAGCCAATGCCTTTGCTTTGCCTGGCAATATTATTGTGATGACAGATGACTTGATCGGTCTCATGGGAGATCCGGAAGTGATTGATGCCGTGGTCGCTCATGAGTTGGGCCACCTGCAGCACCGTCATTCGTTGCGGCGGATGGTGAGCGCGAATGTATTTACGACGCTGGTTCTTCGCATGAACGGGCAAGACGGCACTGCAGCAAGTACTGGCAACATATTGGCAGCCTTCACCATGTTTCCCTATTTCAGCCGTGAAAATGAAGCGCAAGCCGATGAATTTGCGTTTGAGCTTTTGAAGAAAAACGGTCAGTCACCGCTACTCTTTGCCAAAGCAATGAACAAACTCAGCGAGTCGAAGAATAGAAACCCAAGGGACAAAGCAAGCTATTCCGATAACCACCCACCATCGCAAGAGCGCGTTAAGGCAGCTGAGGCTGCTGCTCTGGCAGGTGCTAAAAACTGATCTTGCCCGTCCAGATGTCCTTGTACATTACCCAGTCACCCATGAAGCTGTACAGCGGCTGTTTGAACGAGGCGGGCTTGTTCTTTTCAAAGCCGAAGTGCCCGATCCAGGCGCAGCCGTAGCCGCAGAGCAGGCCGTACAGCAGGTATTGGGGTTTGCCAGTGGCAATCAGCATGCCCACGCAGACCAGGGCCAAGGTGCTGCCCACAAAGTGCAGGCGGCGGCAGGTGCGGTTGCTGTGCTCGCTGAGGTAGAAGGGGTAGAACTCGGCAAAGCTGGCTTTGCGCCCGCTGGTGTCAGTGCCTGTGCTGCTCAATTTACACCTCGCCGCCAAACTTCTTGATCAGATTGGCAATGTATTTGTCCACGAGTTTTTCAAACTCACCCTGTACCACCGGGCCGACAATCATTTTCATCAGGCCTGGCAGTGGCACATCGACCGTGCCCTTGATGGCCAGGGCCACGCCGGTGGATTTTTTGTTGTCGGTGATCTTCCAGTTGCCGCCTACCAGGGCGTTGCCCACGCCTTTGACGGGGGTCCACACCACAGTGCCTTTGGTTTTGTTGCTGACATATTTGCTGGCATAGACGGTCTGGATGTTCACCTGCGCGGTGCCCACTTTTTCCATTTCCCATTTGTAGACGCCGTCGCCCATATCGGTGAGCTTCTCCACCTTGGGAAAATGGCTCACCGACACGGGTACGTCAGAGAGCACCGCAAACACATCAGCCGCCTTGGCCTTGACCTCAAATTCGTATGCCAGATCAATATCGACGCTGATAGCCATGGTGTGTGTCCTTGTAATGTGAGAGAAAAATTATATAAAACCCAAGCCTATCAAGTTTTGCCCCTTGCAGCAACAGAGAATGCCTGTAGGTGGCACCGTTTACAGATATTTTAGGCCTCCAGCCCAATAGAATATCGCGGGAGCAGCTATTAAATAAATAGCAATTCGAAGTCGGGTTTGATTCCTGTTCAAGTGCCAGGTGCGCGCAGCGCTGACTTTGCAGGACAATCTGGGTTATGACTTTAAAAACCATCGAAATCGAAACCGCCCCCCAGCCCCGCGCCACCATCCTGCTGATGCACGGCCTGGGCGCAGATGGCAACGACTTTGTGCCCATCGCCGGCGAGCTGGACCTGAGCAGCGTAGGCCCGGTGCGCTTTGTCTTTCCCAATGCGCCCGTCATCCCCGTCACCATCAACGGTGGCTACCAAATGCCTGCTTGGTATGACATCTCCAATGCAGACCTGACCCGCCGCGAAGACGAAGCCGGGCTGCGCGCATCTCAGGCCGCGCTGGAAGTGTTGCTGGAGCGCGAAAAAGCCCGCGGCATCCCGGCCAGTCGCATCGTGATTGCCGGGTTTTCACAAGGCTGCGCCATGGCCCTGATGACGGGCCTGCGCCATGCGCAGCCGCTGGCTGGCATCGTCGGTCTCTCGGGCTATCTGCCATTGGCAGACACTACCGCAGCCGAGCGCCACAGCGCCAATGCGCACACGCCCATCTTCATGGGCCACGGCCAGCAGGACGCCGTCGTGCCCCTGTCCAGAGCCAGCGCCTCACATGACACGCTGCGCGCCCTAGGTTACACCGTGGATTGGCACGAATACCCCATGCAGCACTCGGTGTGCATGGAGGAAATTGCTGATTTGAACGCCTGGCTGAACCGGGTGCTGGCACCGGCTTGACACCAGCGGCTGTCACTTCAGCTTTTCGACACCATAAAGCGCAGCATCAGGCCCGCGTCGTCGGGCGGCAGGCGCAGCGTCATGCGCAGCCAGGCGGCCTCCATCTGGCACAGACGACGATCATCGGTCTTGCCAGTGCGCGACTCAAAAAACATCGCCACGTCTTTGCCATACAAGCGCGCGAGCTCTTCAAACAGGGGTGGCATCAGATGCTTGACATCGGCATCCTGCACCACTGCCTGGCGCTCGCGCACCGAGGATTTGATCACTTCCGCCATGGCCAGGTTCTGTAGCCGGATTTGCTCGGGGCTGATGTACTTGTTGATATCAAAACCCTTGCCGCCATGGATGAACTGGTGACAGGCCTCAAGGTCTTTGTTTTGGATGGCAGTCAGTATCTGGGAATACGCTGTCATGTACTTCACCGCGGATTCGTTGGAAGACTGGGCTACCCGCACTTTCACCAGTTTGCGCGTTGCGTTGCTGGCCAGGGTGGACACCTCAGCCAGCGATGCGCCCTCGCGCGTGGCCTGCTGCAGCGGATAGAGCAGGCTGGCAAAGGCGGTGGGGTCGTGCTCTTTCAGGGCCGCAAAAAGAGGGTTGGCCAGCAGGCTGCTTTCCAGCTGTTTGGCGTTCTGGCTGGCCACCACCTTGGGCATAACGACATTGAGGCAAAACCCGTTGAATGCGCCATAGGCCAGAATGAACACCACGCTGGCGATGCCCTTGCGCTCGCTGGTGTTGTTGACCAGCAGCTTCATGACCAGCCATGCCAGTGGTACGCAGACCACCATCAAACCCACACTGATCCATAAAACCATACGCTGCGTCTTTCATAGGTAATGAAAGCAAAATTGTAACAATATTTAACAATACAGGAGGTATTTGTGAGCTGCTGCAGGCTGGCATGGGGCTTGGGCCAGGGCATTTCGGCCAAACATGCGCCAAAGCCTTACAATCAGTGGTTAACTGATACGGGCTTGTCGCTGCATAGTTGCACAGCAGGACCCTCTTCATACCACGCAGACCCATCCCCTTCGCAAGAGGGACCATGCCGACGGGTCTGCATGTGCCAGTGCTTGGGCTTGTGGGCTTACTGGTTTTTCAAAAAATGCTGGCGCGCTGCATGCAGTGGATGTGTCAGCGCTCCAAGAGTCTACGCAATATGGCCAAAGAAGATCTGATTGAAATGCAAGGCAAAGTCGCCGAGGTGCTGCCCGATTCACGCTTTCGTGTGATTCTGGAGAACGGCCACGAGCTGGTGGCCTACACCGGCGGCAAAATGCGCAAAAACCATATCCGCATCATCGCGGGCGACAGTGTGTCGCTGGAGCTGTCGCCCTACGACCTGTCCAAGGGCCGCATCATGTTCCGCCACATTGCCGGTCGCTCGGGCCCACCGCCTACCCGCAGGTAAGCGGCAGATAAGCTGCAGGTAAGCGATAGATAAGCGGCCCGCGCCCTGCGTTCAGGGCTTGCGGCTGGCCGCCTTGCGGTCTGCGTCCACTTTCAGCGCACTGGGCCGCTCGCCAATCATTTTGAGATAGGGCTTGTAGTCCACACCGCCTGCGACCAGCAGGTCCTCGCCATAGATGGCCCGTGTGGCCATGCCCACCACCGGCAGGCTCACATAGGCTGCGCAGTCGGCTTGGGTGAAGGTGTCGCCCGCGATAAACGGGGAGAATTTGGCCAGCTGTTTGAACGCTGGGATGTTTTTGTCCAGCTGTTTGCGCACCCGCTCCTTGGCGCTGTCGCTGACAGTGCCGCCAAAAAACGCCTGTCCGTACAGATCGCGCGCCACCAGCTCCAGATGCAGCTCTACATAGGTGATCAGCTCGCGTACCTTGGCCGCGGCGTAGGGGTCTGAGGGCAAAAGCGCAGGGCTGGGAAAAGCCGCTTCGAGGTATTCCATAATGGCCTGGCTTTCGCACAGCCCGCCTTGGGCAGTGCGGATAAACGGGATTTTGGCCAGCGGCGAGGCGGCCAGCACGGCGGGGTCGGTGCTTTTGGTCATTACCAGCTCTTCGGTGAAGGGCGCGTTTTTTTCCAGCAAAGCCAGTTTGACTTTGTTGTAGTAATTGGAGACGGGGAATCCGCACAGTGTGATCATGGTGGTCCTTTTGAAAACAATGCACAGTGTAGGCGAGCAGGGCGTGCGCGCTCTGGCACACGAGCGACAATACAGCTTCACAGCACAGGAATAAATTCAGTATGGCGATTCAGTGGTTTCCAGGGCATATGCACGCCACCAAGAAGGCGATAGCCGAGCGCATCAAGAGCGGCATTGACGTGGTGATTGAACTGCTCGACGCGCGTCTGCCGGGCTCCAGCGCCAGCCCGATGATTGCCGAGCTGACTGCGGGCAAGCCCGCGCTCAAAGTGCTCAACAAACAGGACCTGGCTGACCCTGAGCGCACGGCGCTGTGGCTGGCGCATTACAACGCGCTGCCTGGCACGCGGGCCATCGGCCTGGACGCCAGCGTCAAAGCGCCCGCCAAGGAGCTGATCAAGGCCTGCCATGCGCTGGCCCCCGCACGCGGCGGCATGGTCAAGCCCATGCGGGTGCTGATCTGCGGCATCCCCAACGTGGGCAAATCCACCCTGATCAACACCCTGACGGGTAAAAAACACGCCAAAACCGGCGATGAGGCGGGCATCACCAAGATCGAGCAGCGCATCACCCTGGCTGATGACTTCTACCTCTACGACACGCCCGGTGTGCTGTGGCCGCGCATCATCGTGCCCCAAAGCGGCTACAACCTGGCCGCCAGCGGCGCGGTGGGCCGCAACGCCTTTGACGAGCAGGAGGTGGCCATCGAGCTGGCAGCCTATCTGCTGCAGCACTACAGTGCGCAGCTACAAGAGCGCTACAAGCTCAAGGACGTGGCCAGCATGACGGATGAGGTGCTGCTCACTGAGGTGGGCCGCAAGCGCGGCGCCATGGCGGGCAACCGGCTGGACATGCAGAAAGCGTCTGAAGCCCTGATCTATGATTTCCGCGCAGCGTCGATGGGCCGCATCACGCTGGAAACCCCGCAGGAGTTTGCCCTCTGGCTGGCCGCAGGCCAGGTGCTGGACGCCAAACGCCAGGTGAAAAAAGATGCGATTGAGCTGGACCGCAAAATCCGCTTCAAGCAGATTCCCAAGCCCGCCAAGCCCTTTACGCCACAGTAAACTTGGGCCTCTTATTTCTCACACACCATGAATTTCACTGCTATGCAACGCAAAGTCGCCTCCTTTGAAGTCACCGCCATTGGCCTGGGCTGCATGAACCTGGACCATGCCTATGGCCCCTCGGTCAGTGCAGAGCAGGGCGAGCGTGTGCTGCTGGGCGCGCTGGACGCGGGCTACAACTTTCTGGACACCGCCACGCTGTATGGTGGCGGCAAAAACGAAACCCGCTTGGGCCAGGTGCTGGCCAAACACCGCAGTCGCTATGTGCTGGCCAGCAAGTGTGGCATGGCGATGGTGGCGCAAAACGACGGCAGCCTCAAGCGCGTGATCGATGGCAGACCCCAGACGGTGAAAAAACAGTGCGAGGACAGCCTGCGCCGCCTGAACACCGAGGTGATTGACCTGTACTACCTGCACCGCTGGGACAAAAGCGTGCCGATCGAAGAGACCGTGGGGGCCATGAGCGACCTGGTGCGCCAGGGCAAGATTCAAACTATTGGCCTGAGTGAGGTGGGCGAGGCCACGCTGCGCAAAGCCCATGCAGTGCACCCGATTGCCGCGCTGCAGACCGAGTATTCGCTGTGGACGCGCGATGCAGAGATTGCCGTGCTCAAGGCCACGCAGGAGCTGGGCATTGCCTTTGTGGCTTTCAGCCCGGTGGCGCGCGGATTTCTGTGCGGTCTGCGTGACCTCAGCGGCCTGGACGCCAAGGACATTCGCCGCGGCATGGGGCGCTTTCAGGGCGACAACTACAGCGCCAACCTGGCCCTGCAGGACGGCTACGCACGCATCGCCCAGCAGGTGGGCTGCACGCAAGCCCAGCTGGCACTGGCCTGGCTGCTGCAGCGCGCGCCGCACATCATCCCCATCCCCGGCACCACCAGCGCCACGCACATGCAGGAGAATCTGGCGGCACTGCAGATACGGCTAGGGCCGGATACGGTGCAGCAGCTGGATGCGCTGATCAACCCCTTTAGCGTCAAAGGCCCGCGCTACGATGCGCAGTCACAGTCTGAAGTGGATACGGAATGCGCCCCACAGTAGCGTGCTTGATCAAAACATGCTCAAAATAATGGAAAAATAGGCCTGCAGCCCAATAAAAAGCCGCGGGAGCAGCTACAAAAATAGTAGCATTTACTTTTGTCTGGGCAGCCTGCCCATCACATAAAACTCTGGGTTAGGCACCATGCCGCTGAAGCTTGCCATGCGGTTGGACAGCCCAAAGAAGGCGGTGATGGCCGCAATGTCCCATGCGTCTTCGTCATCCAGCCCGTGGGCATGCAGGGCGGCAAAATCTGCATCATTGATCTGCTCGGAATGCAGGCAGACTTTCATCGCGAAATCGAGCATGGCCTTCTGGCGCGGGCTGATGTCGGCCTTGAGGTAGTTGACCGCTACCTGGTCGGCCACCAGGGGCTTTTTCTCATAAATCCGCAAAATCGCGCCATGCGCCACCACGCAGTACAGGCAGTGGTTGGCTGCGCTGGTAGCGGTGACGATCATCTCGCGGTCGCCTTTGCTCAGGTTGCCTTCTTCCTTGAGCATCAGGGCATCATGGTAGGCAAAGAAAGCGCGCCACTCGGCCGGGCGGCGGGCAAAGGCCAAAAATACATTGGGAACGAAGCCCGCTTTATCCTGCACCTCGGCGATGCGCGCCTTGATGTCCTCGGGCAGTGTGTTCAGGTCGGGCAGGGGATAACGGGGTGCGGTCATGGTGTTCCACTCAAGAAGTGACGGTTTTGGTGCGATGATTATGGGCTGAAAACACCATTTTTATAAGGACCCCCATGAACGATCCCATCTATGACAAGGGCTTGGCCACCCGCACCGCGGTGCTGGGCGCAGACTATGTGCAAGGCGCCATGAACCGCGCCACAGACTTTACCCGTCCGCTGCAGGACCTGGTGATTCGCCACGCTTGGGGCAACACCTGGCAAAGGGACGGCATCGACCTGAAAACCCGCAGCATCGTGACCGTGTCCATGCTGGTGGCGCTCGGCAAGATGCATGAACTGAAAATTCATGTACGCGGCGCCCTGAACAATGGTGTCACCAAAGAGGAGTTGCAGGAAATTTTCATGCACGCCAGCGTGTACTGCGGCTTTCCGGCGGCGGTGGATGCTTTCAGGACAGCTGCTGAAGTGGTGGATTCTGCGAACTAATATGCCATCGTTGCTGGCGCTGGCTCAGACTCGGGCGCTGCTTCAGACGCTGGCTTGGCATATCGGTCCAGCAGGGGGGAGGCCAGGCAGCTCACCGCCCAGCACAGCCAGCCCGTCCACAGCAGATGGCTGGGAAAATGCGCGCCCCGCACCACCTGCACCCACGACATGCCTAGGCCAAAAACGACGAAGCAAGCCAAGGCTGTCCAGGCAAAGCGCGCGTTGTGCCGGCGCATGACCCAGAAAGCGGGCAGGAAACTGAAAAATGCAGAGGCATGGCCCGAGGGAAAACAGCGCCCCGCGCCGCCATCGGTGCCACCAAAGGTGAAATGCCAGACATAGTGCGCAGCGCCACCAAACTCCTTGAGATCCCAAGGACAGCTGGTGTGACTCAAGGCCCGCAGCCCAGGTACCAGGATTGCACAGCACAGAATGGTGCAGACCAGCCAGATGCGTTCAGCTTGCGTGCTGCGCTTCCAGAACTTGGGTGGGTGCCATACAGCCAGCAGACACAGTAGCAGCAGCAACATGCCAGCGCGCCTGGGCCAGGTGTGCAGGGCATCCACCAGCCAACCGCTTTGTTTGAGATCAAAGCCATGCGCTGCACCATACCAGTGTGCAACGATCAAGTCACCCGGAGTGATGTCCCACAGCACGATGAAAAACAGGGGGACCAACAAAAATGCCAACAAACGGCCAGCGCTACGCAACGACAACATAATAATTACGTTATTGTCTTGGAATTGGCGGCGATCCCGGCAGTGGATAAACGTTATCTGCTATAAGCATGTGAACTAACATGGTTACGGGATGGGCAGTCCTGCTGCAGAACTGCACCGCCAAATACGTAGTATCGTTATGCCCTTGCTCAACCTTCCTCGGAGATTTCTGTGAACAAAATTTACCCCACAGCGGCAGCTGCGCTACAGGGCGTGGTGCGCGATGGCCAATTGATCGCGGTTGGCGGTTTTGGCCTGTGCGGCATTCCTGAAGCCCTGATCGATGCGCTGCGCGACAGCGGTGCCAAAAACCTCACCGCCATCTCCAACAACGCGGGTGTGGACGACTTTGGTCTGGGCAAGCTGCTGCAGACCCGTCAGATCAAAAAAATGATCTCTTCCTATGTGGGTGAGAACAAGGAGTTTGAGCGCCAGTATCTTGCGGGTGAGCTGGAGCTGGAGTTCACGCCCCAAGGCACGCTGGCCGAGAAGCTGCGCGCAGGCGGCGCAGGCATTCCCGCCTTCTTCACCAAGACGGGCGTCGGCACCCTGGTGGCCGAGGGCAAGGAGCTGCGCGACTTTGACGGCGAAACCTATGTGATGGAGCGCGCCTTGGTGCCCGAGGTGGCGTTGGTCAAAGCCGATGTGGCCGACAAATCAGGCAACCTGCGGTTTAACTTAACCGCACGCAATTTCAACCCCGCTGCTGCGATGGCCGGCAAAGTCTGCATCGTCGAAGTAGAAAAAATTGTCGAGACCGGCGAGCTCGCACCCGACGACATTCATTTGCCCGGCATCTATGTGCACCGCATTGTGCTGAATGCATCGCCTGAAAAGCGCATCGAAAAACGCACGATTACTGAAAAGGCGGGCGTTTAAAGCCCGCCGTGACTGAGAAAACAGGAGATTCAAAATGAGTTGGACCCAAGACCAAATGGCCGCCCGCGCCGCCCGTGAACTCGAAGACGGTTTCTACGTCAACCTGGGTATCGGCATTCCCACCCTCGTGGCCAACCATGTGCCCGCCGACAAGGAAGTGTGGCTGCAAAGCGAAAACGGCATGCTCGGCATCGGCCCTTTTCCCACGGAGGACGAAGTGGATGCAGACCTCATCAACGCCGGCAAACAAACAGTGACCACCATCAAAGGCTCAAGCATCTTCGGCAGCCACGACAGCTTTGCCATGATCCGTGGTGGCAAGATCAATCTGTCGATCCTGGGCGCGATGCAGGTCAGCGAAAAAGGCGACCTGGCCAACTGGATGATCCCCGGCAAAATGGTCAAAGGCATGGGCGGTGCGATGGATTTGGTGGCTGGCGTCAAGCGGGTGATCGTGCTGATGGAACACGTCGCCAAAAAGAAAGACGGCAGCGAAGACCTGAAAATTCTGCCCTCGTGCACGCTGCCGCTCACAGGTGTGGGCGTGGTCGATCGCATCATTACCGACCTGGCCGTGATGGACGTGACAGAGCAGGGTTTGAAAGTGGTGGAGCTGGCGCCTGGCGTGACGATGGAGGCATTGCAAGCCAAGACGGGCGTGAAACTGCATTAGAGCCTGATGCCATGCGCGTTGCACAGCAGGCTCTTGCAACACTTTGGCAGTATGCGCAGCTGCCTGGCGATGCGCTGCAGCGCGCTATGCTCACCGGGCAAGACCCGGTGCTGCCTTCGTCTTTTGCGGTAGGCGCTGCTGCGCAGGCCAGCATTGCGGCGGCGGCTCTGGCGGCTACGCAAGTGGGGCTGCTGCGTGGCCTGCCAATGCATACCGTGGCGGTGGATATGCAGCATGCTGCGCTGGAGTGCCTGACCCACTACGCCATTGACGGGCGAACACCCGATATCTGGGACAAGTATTCAGGGGCCTACCGTGCGCAGGACGGCTGGGTGCGCATTCACGCCAACTTTGCGCACCACCGCGATGGCGCGCTGGCGCTGCTGGGCTTGAAGGCCGGTGATGGCACCACCAAAGCCGATGTAGAGCGCGCCTTGCAGGCCTGGCGTGCGCAGGACTTTGAGCAAGCCGCCGCAGAGCGCGGCTTGGTGGTGGCAGCGCTGCGCACCCACGCGCAGTGGCAGGCGCATGCGCAGTCTGCTGCGCTCGCTGATCAACCTCTATTTGCTATTGAAAATATAGCTGCTCCCGCGATATTCCAGAGGGCTGGGGGCCTATTAGCATCACAAAATGCACGCTGGAGTGCACCCCGACCAGCTGCTGGAGCACTCGCCTTGCCACTGCAGGGCCTGCGGGTGCTGGACCTGACGCGCATCCTGGCTGGCCCCATTTGCGGACGCGCGCTGGCGGCCTATGGCGCAGACGTGCTGCTGATCAATGCGCCGCATTTGCCCAACATCGAGGCCATTGCCGACACTTCGCGCGGCAAGCGCAGTGCCCAGCTGGACCTGCGCACCGCGCAGGGCAAAGAGGCGCTGCGCCAGCTGATTGCCGATGCAGACATTTTTGTGCAAGGCTACCGCCCGGGCGCTTTGCAGGCTTTGGGTTTTGGCCCTGAGGAGTGTGCAGCGATCAATCCGCAGATCGTGTATGTGTCGCTCAGCGCCTATGGCGAGCAAGGCCCCTGGGCGCAGCGCAGGGGGTTTGACTCGCTGGTGCAAACCGCCACGGGCCTCAATGCCGATGAATCTGCCGCTGCGGGCTTGGACCTGGCGGTGGATGCGCCCCGCGCCTTGCCGATGCAGATACTCGACCATGCGACCGGCTATCTGATGGCTTTTGCGGCCCTGGCTGCGCTGATGCAGCGCAAGCAGGGCGTTGCACGCCATGTACGGCTGAGCCTGGCGCGCACAGGGCAGTGGCTGCGCACACTGGGGCGTGTGGACCAGGGGTTCAGTGTGGCCAAGCCGAGTCTGGAGCCATACCTGTACACCGAGCCCAGTGGTTTTGGGCCACTCACAGGCCTTACGCACAGCGCGCAGCTGTCGGGCCGCACGCTGACCTGGGCGCTGCCTGCCATGCCACCGGGCAGCCATGCGCCGCAATGGTTGCCTGCTGCCTGAGGCTCTGCGCCCAATTCGAGTTAGCATAGGCGGAAAATCGCATTCACCACCATGCCAGCACCATCCCCCGCATTTCGCACCGCCTCGGCCCGTACCGAGCGCATCACGCCGGGCGTGATTTCCACGGAGCCGATCGATACGGGGCTGCGCGCCAAGTCAGCGTGGCTGCCTGCATTGGCTTTGACGGCAGCAACATTTTTGGCCTACGCCATGAGCATCTGGGTGTGGCGCCAGCAGAGCATGGGCGGTTTTGCCTGGATTTTCCCCTTGCTGGTGGCTGCGGGTGTGGCCGTTCGGTGCTACAGGGGGCTGTGCCTGCGGGCGGGGGTGCTTAGCAACCGCGAAAGCGTGGCGCTGGGGCGCAGCCAGTGTGTCTGGGTGGCACTGGCGATATTTGTCGTCTATGGCTTGGTGCAGAAGTCTGTCTCCGACAGCCTGGTCAGCGTGATTATGGGGCTGCCGATCTTTGCTGCGCTGATGGCCTGCGGCTTGCTGGCGGTGAAAACCCTGCTGCTGGTCGAAGAGCACCCCGAGCGCGGGCGCGATGAGCAGATGCGCGTGGAAGAGATTGCGCAAATCCAGGCGGCGTATCGCCAGCAGCACGGTATCAAAGACCTGCCCGAGCACGAAGGCCTGCAGCCTGGGCTGTACCTGCCGGGCTCAGCGCAGCCTGTGCCTCAGGCGCCGGTGGGCAGGCCTGAGCCTCTGGCACCTTTGAATTTTGATCTGGCAGATCTGCCTCAGCCCAGGCAGCGCCAGAGCGGGCCTGCGACAGAGCAGGCCAGGCCGCAACCGCAGCCGCCCCGGCAGCAGCCCGGCCCCTCTGCTGCAGACGAAGAGGCGCTGCGCCAAAAAATACGCGAGTTACGCGCGCGTGCGCTTAAAGCGCAGCGCAAGGGGACCAAAGACCAGTAAGCGGCCTAGCGCTGCGCAGCGTGGGCTTTGAGTGCCAGCGCAGCGTCCTTGACCAGGGCGGGGCCACTGTAGATCAGCCCAGTGTAGATCTGCACCAGATCAGCCCCCGCCTCGATCTTGCTTACCGCATCTTGCGCGCTGATCACGCCGCCCACACCCACGATGGGGTAATGCTTGCCCAGGGCCTTGCGCAGCTGGCGGATCACAGCGTTGCTCGCCTCCAGCACCGGGCCACCGCTGAGGCCACCCGTCTCCTGCGCATGGGCCAGGCCCTTGACTGCCTCGCGGCTGATGGTGGTGTTGGTGGCGATCACGCCGTCGATTTGGTGGTGCTTCAAGGTAGCGGCAATCACCTTGATCTGCTCGCTGTCCAGATCGGGCGCGATTTTCAGGAACAGGGGCTTGTGCGCACCGTGTTGCTCGGCTAGCTCAGCGCGGCGCGCAGCCAGTGCGCCCAGCAGGCCATCGAGTGCCTCGTCGCTTTGCAGCGCGCGCAGGTTTTTGGTGTTGGGCGAGCTGATGTTGACCGTGATGTAGTCGGCATACGGATACACGCCGCTCAGGCAGGTGAGGTAATCGCTGGTGGCGTTCTCCATCGCTGTGGCTGCGTTTTTGCCGATATTCAGGCCCAGCAGCATGCGCTGCTTGCTGCCTTTTTGCATCTGCCGGTACAGTGCCGAGCGCTGCACATTGGCTACAAAAGCGTCCAGGCCCCCGTTGTTGAAACCCAGGCGGTTGATCAGGGCGTTGTGCTCGGGCAGGCGAAACATGCGCGGCTTGGGGTTGCCCGGCTGCGCCAGCGGGGTGACGGTGCCCACCTCGACAAAGCCAAAGCCCATGGCGCCCAGGCCGTCGATGCAGCGGGCGTTTTTGTCCAACCCGGCGGCCAGGCCCACCCGGTTGGGAAACTGCAGGCCCGCCAGCGTCACCGGGTCGCTTACGCGAGATTGTGTGTAGGCCCAGGCCAGTGGGGTGCCCTGGGTGCGCGCCAGGCTGCCCATGGTCAGATCGTGGGCGGTTTCGGGGTCCAGGCCAAACAAAAAGGGACGGGCCAGCGGGTAAGGGACAAGAGACATTGGATAATTGCCGGGAAGGAAAATGTATGACACAAGACGAACTCAAAACCCAAGTGGGCCTGGCCGCATTGCAGTATGTGGTCAAAGGTGAAATTGTAGGCGTAGGCACGGGCTCTACGGTCAATAAATTCATCGACGCGCTGGCTATCATCAAAAACGACATCAAGGGCGCGGTCAGCAGCTCCGAGGCCTCCACACAGCGGCTCAAGGCGCTGGGTATCCCGGTGTTTGACAGCAACAGCGTCAGTGAGCTGGGCGTCTATATCGACGGTGCCGATGAGATCGACCACGCGGGCCATATGGTCAAGGGCGGCGGCGCGGCGCTTACGCGCGAGAAGATTGTGGCCGCGATAGCCAAGCGTTTTGTCTGCATTGCCGATGAATCCAAGCTCGTCAACGTGTTGGGCGCTTTCCCATTGCCTGTGGAGGTGATTCCCATGGCCAGCGCCCAGCTGATGCGCGAGTTTGCGGCCCTGGGCGGCAACGCCATGGTGCGGCGCAAAGACGGCGAGTCCCTGGTCACCGACAACGGCCAGCACATCATCGACGTCACTGGCTTGCAGATCAAGGACCCGGTGGCGTTTGAAACCCGCGTCAGCCAGTGGCCGGGCGTGGTGACGGTGGGGGTGTTTGCGCTGCAAAAAGCCCAGGTGTGCCTGCTGGGCACCCCAAGCGGTGTGAAAACACTTGAATTTTAAGTAAAAAAACCCTGCAAGCCAATAGAATATCGCGGGAGCAGCTATTATTTAAATAGCAATTGAATGCTCTGACGAGTTAGCTTGCAACCCCCTGAAAAAGCACTGTCAGGATACCGCAGCTAGAAATGCGCAGTCAGCAAACCACCGCTAGGGCTGAGGCTTGGCCAGCACCATGGTCCAGTAGTTGCCATAGCGCTGAGGGTCGTTAGGCTTGACTACGCAGGCCACCGCCACATCAGCGGCGTTGCGGTTCATGATGTTTTCGCAATGCCCGGGGCTGGCGAGCCAACCGTTCATCACCGCGTCCACGCTGGGGTAGCCAGCAGCAATGTTTTCGCCCACAAAGGCCCAGCGGTAGCCCTGCGCCGTGACACGAAAGCCCACGCCATTGCCGTCCGGGTTGCGGTGGTCGAAAAAGCTGCGGTCCGCCATGTCTTGTGAGTGCCCTAGGGCGGCTTTGAACAGTGTGGTGTTCCACTGCACTGCGCCAGTGGGCGGCAGGCTTTGGGTGCCACAGGTGGCGCCGCTGGCACGCGCAGCGTTGATACGCGCGAGCAAAGCCTGTTCAAACCCGGGCAAAGAGCAGGTGCCGCCGGAAGCGCTGGTGACTGGGGGTGCTGCAGCGGGGCTGGACGCTGCGTTGGCAGGCGCGCTGGCCACAGGTGTGGGGGCCTGGCTGACAGTGCCGGATGTCTGGCCCACAGGCGTTGCACTGGCGGGTGGGTCAGAGCCGCCGCCTCCACCGCCGCAGGCTGACAGCAGGGCCAGGCAGGCCAGCGGCACTGCTGCGCGAGAGGCCAGACGTGTGACAAATGGAAAACAGACAGGTGCAGGCTGCTTGGGGAATGGTGTATTCATGCTGTGATGCTAATGTGCAACGCCGTGGGCGACGTTTCAAGCCGTAAGTGCGTTGTGCATGGCCCACATCTGCGGCCATGCGCCAGGCAGGCTTAGTTGAAAAATCGGATGCCTGAAGGATTGCTGGGGGCAGGCGCTGGGCTGGGCGCCGGGGCGGGCGAAGCTTGGGGTGAATAGTCAATAGCACCGTCTTCTGCAGGGGCTTTGGCTGCTGCGGTGCCATTAGCTGCAGGAGCCGCACGCTGGACCAGGCTGGTCGGTGCGGGGTTGCGGTAGCTGGCGGGCAGGGCAGAGGCCTGGGGGTATTCGGCTGCGTCCAGGTACTGCGTCCAGTCCTGCTCGGAATAGCCTTTGAGCTGTTTGCCACCCACCGTCACGACGGGCAGGGTGCTGCCATTGGTCAGGCGCTGGAAGGCTTCGATGTCTTCGTTGGTTTCGATGGTTTTTTCGGTAAAGGGCACACCACGGCGGGTCAGCAGGGTGCGTGCAGTGCCGCAGGGTTCGCAGTTTTTGCCGGTGTACAGCGTGACGGGGTAGCGCGATACCACGGCGCGCAAGTCGGCAGGCAACGACGACACATCGCCAGGGCCGCTGTTGCCGACAAACTTGGTGCCTCGGGCGGGCGTGACTTTGGCATTGGCAGACGGCTGGGGCGGCTGGTCAGAAAACGTGACTTTGCCGTCCGGCCCGACGATGCGGTACAGCGTCTGGGCTTGCGCGCTGGCAGCCAGTGTGCCCCAGGCGATGGCAAAAATCATTGCAGCAGAGGTAGCTTTCATCGGGAACTCCTTGTCGTTCTGGTCAAAGCCTAGGCCATGCCCTGGTGGCGCAGCAGTGCGTCAATGCTGGGCTCGCGCCCACGGAAAGCCTTGAAGCTCTCCATCGCCGTGCGGCTGCCGCCGACTTCCAGAATCTCGCGCCGGTAGCGTTGGCCTGCCGCCATATTAGCCGATGGCGATGCGTTGGGGTCGCTTTCTTCAAACGCTGCGTAGGCGTCGGCTGACAGCAGCTCGGCCCATTTGTAGCTGTAGTAGCCCGCAGCATAGCCACCCGAGAAGATGTGGCTGAAGGTGTGGGGTGTGCGGCTGTAGGCGGGCGCGGGCAGCACGGCTACTTCGTCGCGCACGGTTTTCAGCACTGCCAGCGCATCGCCGCCGTCGGCGGGCGCGTCCTGGTGCAGCAGCATGTCAAACAGCGCAAACTCGACCTGGCGCAGGGTCTGCAGGCCGCTTTGGTAGTTTTTGGCAGCCAGCATTTTGTCAAACAGCGCGCGTGGCAGTGGCGCGCCGGTGTCTACATGGGCGGTCATGTGCTTGAGCACATCCCATTCCCAGCAGAAGTTTTCCATGAACTGGCTGGGCAGCTCCACCGCGTCCCATTCCACACCGCTGATGCCAGAGACATCACGCTCGTTCACCTGCGTGAGCATGTGGTGCAGGCCGTGGCCAAACTCGTGAAACAAGGTGGTGACGTCGTCATGCGTGAGCAGGGCTGGCTTGCCGTCCACACCATCGGCAAAGTTGCACACCAGATGCGCCACAGGGGTCTGCAGCGTGCCGCTGTCGGGGCGCAGCCAGCGGGCGCGCACATCGTCCATCCAGGCACCCCCGCGCTTGCCAACGCGCGCGGGCTGGTCCAAGTAGAACTGGGCAATGGTCTTGCCTGTGCGCTGCAGTGCGTAAAACTCTACCTTATCGTTCCACACCGGGGCGCTGTCCTTGACAATCGCTACTTCAAACAGGGTCTCGACGATCTTGAACAGACCTGCCAACACTTTGGGGGCGGTGAAGTACTGTTTGACTTCCTGCTCGCTGAAGCTGTAGCGCGCTTCCTTGAGTTTCTCGCCGATGTAGGACCAGTCCCAGGGCTGCGGATCAGCGATGCCCAGCTCCTTGGCAGCAAACTCGCGCAGATCGGCCACGTCCTTGAGTGCGTAGGGGCGGGCACGCCGCGCCAGATCGCGCAGGAAGGTGATGACCTGGGCGGGTGAGTCGGCCATTTTGGGCACGATGGAGACTTGCGCAAAATTCTCGTAGCCCAAAAGCCGCGACTCTTCCTGGCGCAGCGCCAGGGTCTCGCGCAGGATGGCGCTGTTGTCAAACTCGGGGCGGGGCTTGCCATCGATCTCAAACAGCTCCGAGGCGCGTGTGGTGTTGGCGCGGTAGAGCTTTTCGCGCAGGGCGCTGCTGCGCGCAAACTGCATCACCGGCAGATAGCACGGCATTTTGAGCGTGAGCTTGTAGCCGGGTTTGCTATCGGCCTGCGCAAGCGCCTGCGCGGTGTGCAGCACGTCAGCAGGAATGCCGGCAGTCTCGCCTTCGCTGGCGTAGTAGGCAAATGCCTCGGTGCTGTCGAGGGCGTTTTCGCTGAACTTCTGGCTGATCTCGGCCTGGCGCTCCTGGATGGCGGCAAAGCGCTCTTTGGCTGCGCCCTGCAAATCCGCACCACCAAGCTTGAAGCCGCGCATGGCGTTGCTGTGCGCCTTGGCCTGCTCTTTGTTGAGCTGCGCCACATCCATCGCCTTGTATTTGGCATACAGCCGCTCGTCAGAGCCCAGGCGCGTCCAGAACTCAGTCACCTTGGGCAGGGCTGCGTTGTAGGCTGCGCGCAGCTCGGGCGTGTCGGCCACAGAATTCAAATGGCTCACAGCGCCCCAAGCACGGCCCAGGCGCTCGGTAGGCACATCCAAGGCTGCGGACATGGTTTTCCAGTCCGCAGGAAAGTCTGCTGCCGTGACCTTTTCCAGCGCCGTCTCAGCGTCTTTCAAAAGGATATCAATCGCAGGCGCTACATGCGCGGGGGTGATGGCGGCAAACTGGGGAAGGTCGGTAAAGTCTAAAAGCGGATTGTTCATGGTGCTTAGTTGCTGTCTTTTGTAGTGAATTCAAGATTTTGAATAGCGCGAATGCTTAAAACCGAATACCCAATACCGAACATCCGGAAGTCCGGAAGTCCGCACCCGGAAGTCCGGAAGTCCGCTTTCGACATCAACCCTGCGAAGACTTCTTAATCGACTTCTGTTTGACTTTAGCCCGCTTAACCGTGCCACCCCGCGTGAGGCGCTGGTTGCCTAGGACGCGCAGAATTTTCACCTCGGGCCGCTGGCCGCCACGGCTGGCGTATTTGAGGATTTTGACGTCCTTGGGGCCGGGCATGCGGTCTTCGTCGATGGCTTTGACTTTTTCCACCTTCGGGCGCCACAGCACCAGCAGCTTGCCGATGTTCTGGATTTGCGCTGCGCCCAGCTGGTCGGCCAGGGCGTCGTAGAAGCCCAGGCGTGCCTCGCGGTCATCGCCCAGCACCCGCACCTTGATCAGGCCGTGTGCCTTGAGTGCGTGGTCTACCTCCTTGACGACGGCAGGGGTGAGGCCATCGCCGCCAATCATCACCACCGGGTCAAGGTGGTGCGCATCGGCGCGGTGGGCTTTTCGGTCTTGGATGGAGAGTACTATTCTGGTCATGGGACAATTATCGTCTGTAAATCCCTACCCAACCCATTTGTAAGCGCTGCGTGAAAGTCAAAACCCAATCCAAAAAGGTCAATAAATCATGGTTGAACGACCATGTGAACGACCCCTACGTCAAGCTCGCGCAGAAGGAGGGCTATCGTGCCCGCGCTGCCTACAAGCTCAAGGAAATTGACGAAACCTTCAAGTTGATCAAGCCTGGCATGGTGGTGGTGGACCTGGGCTGTGCGCCCGGGGCCTGGAGCCAGTATGTGCGCCGCCGCCTCTCGCCCACAGGCGCTGCCGTGGGCACACTCAACGGCAGCATCATTGGCCTGGACATTCTGCCGATGGAGCCGATTGAAGGCGTGGACTTCATCCAGGGCGACTTTACTGAACAGGTTACTCTGGATATTTTGCTATCAAAAGTGAAGCTGCTCCCGCGATATTCTATTGGGCTGGAGGCTGATTTACCTCTTAAAAACGCGCAGCAGACCAGCCCTGGGCCGCTTGACGCCGCGCACGGCCGCGTGGTGGACGTGGTGGTCAGCGACATAGCGCCCAACCTGTCTGGCATTGCCGATACCGACGCTGCGCGTATCGAACTGCTGATCGAGCTGGCGGTGGACTTTGCGCAAAACCAGCTCAAGCCCGAGGGCGCGCTGGTAGTCAAGCTCTTTCACGGCGGGGCCTATGAGCCGCTGGTCAAGCTGTTTCGCCAGACTTTCAAAACCGTCAAACCCTGCAAACCCAAGGCCAGCCGCGACAAATCGTCCGAGACATTTTTGGTGGGCATGGGCTTGAAGCATCTGGATGGCAAAACACCCGGCTGAAACCATGGGGCCAAGGCGCAGCGGTAAATCGCGCAAAACCGTGATCAATAGCCCTTTAATGCACGCTGTTACCCCCAGAAACCCTGGAAACTGGGCTTGAAAAGCCTAAAATAGGATACATCTTTGTCGCAATAGGCCAATTCCGGCCTCTGGAGCGTTTGCTTTGAACAATAACCAATGGTTTTCTAAAGTCGCCGTCTGGCTGGTGATCGCACTCGTGCTGTTCACCGTCTTCAAACAGTTCGAGACCAAGGGTGGTGCGGCTGGGGCGAGCACGGTAGGTTATTCCGAGTTTCTGGACCAGGTGCGTGCCAAGCAGATCAAGCAGGTCACCATCGCTGAAGGTCAGGGCGGCACCGAGATCATCGCCATCCGCCAGGACGACAGCAAGGTGCGCACCAATGCCACCTACCTCGACCGCGGCTTGGTGGGCGACCTGATCGCCAATGGCGTGAAATTCGACGTCAAGGCGCGCGAAGAAGCCTCGCTCTTGACCACCATTTTGATCAGCTGGGGCCCCATGCTGCTGCTGATTGGCGTGTGGGTGTATTTCATGCGCCAGATGCAGGGCGGCGGCAAGGGCGGCGCGTTCAGCTTTGGCAAGTCCAAGGCGCGCCTGCTGGACGAAAACACCAATACCGTGACCTTTGCCGACGTGGCAGGCTGCGACGAGGCCAAGGAAGAAGTCAAGGAAGTGGTGGACTTTTTGAAAGACCCCGCGCGCTTCCAGAAGCTGGGCGGGCGCATTCCACGCGGTCTGCTGCTGGTCGGCCCTCCTGGCACCGGCAAGACCCTGCTGGCCAAATCGATTGCGGGCGAAGCCAAAGTGCCTTTCTTCTCGATTTCTGGCTCCGACTTTGTGGAAATGTTTGTCGGTGTGGGCGCATCGCGCGTGCGCGACATGTTTGAAAACGCCAAGAAAAACGCACCTTGCATCATCTTCATTGACGAGATCGACGCTGTCGGCCGCCAGCGTGGCGCAGGCCTGGGCGGCGGCAACGACGAGCGCGAGCAGACCCTGAACCAGATGCTGGTGGAGATGGACGGCTTTGAGACCAACCTCGGCGTGATCGTGGTGGCCGCCACCAACCGCCCCGACATTCTGGACGCCGCGCTGCTACGCCCGGGCCGTTTTGACCGCCAGGTGTATGTCACGCTGCCAGACATCCGCGGCCGTGAGCAGATTTTGAATGTGCACATGCGCAAAGTGCCTTTGGGCCAGGACGTCAGCGCCAGCATCATTGCGCGCGGCACACCCGGCATGAGCGGCGCTGACCTGGCCAACCTGTGCAACGAAGCCGCGCTGATGGCAGCGCGCCGCAACGCCCGCGTGGTGGAGATGCAGGACTTTGAAAAGGCCAAGGACAAGATCCTCATGGGCCCCGAGCGCAAGAGCATGATCATGCCCGAGGAAGAGCGGCGCAACACCGCTTACCACGAGGCTGGGCATGCGCTGATCGGCCGCCTGCTGCCCAAGTGCGACCCGGTGCACAAAGTCACCATCATTCCGCGTGGCCGCGCCCTGGGCGTGACCATGAGCTTGCCCGCGCAAGACCGCTACAGCTACGACAAAGAGTTCATGCTCAACCAGATCGCCATGCTGTTTGGCGGCCGTATCGCTGAAGAAGTGTTCATGCACCAGATGACCACCGGCGCCAGCAACGACTTTGAGCGCGCCACCTCCATTGCCCGCGACATGGTGATGCGCTATGGCATGACCGAAGCCCTGGGCCCGATGGTCTATGCCGAAAACGAAGGCGAGGTCTTCCTGGGCCGCAGCGTGACCAAAACCACCAATATGAGCGAGTCCACCATGCAGAAGGTGGACACCGAGGTGCGCAGCATCATCGACGCGCAATACGCCTTGGCGCGCAAGCTGATTGAAGACAACAGCGACAAGATGCACGCCATGGCCAAGGCCCTGCTTGAATGGGAAACCATCGACATGGCCCAGCTCGACGAGATCATGGCGGGCAAGCCGCCCACAGCCCCTAAAGACTGGTCGCCGCGCACACCGCCTACGGGCGGTGACGGTGGCGGCTCTGGCGGCGCACCGGTGACCAACCCGGCGCCTACCGCCGCATAATCTGGCAAGCCAACAGGCAATTTAAAAAACGCAGCTGAGGCTGCGTTTTTTTATGGCGTCAATGCCTGCCCACGCAGGCGCTAGTAAAAACAGTCCGGGCACAGGCCCCGGTAGCGGGTGTTGCCACCAATCAGGATCTGCTGGCCTTCGCGGATGCGTTCGCCGTCGTCGCTAAAGCGCGCGTTCATGCTGGCTTTTTTGCCGCATTCGCAGATCGTTTTCATCTCTTCAATATCGTCAGCCAGCACCAGCAGTGTGGCCGCGCCTGCAAAGGCGTTGCCCTGAAAGTCGCTGCGCAGGCCGTAGCACATGACGGGGGTGTCGTAGGCATGGGCCCAGCGGTGCAGCTCCTGCACCTGCGCGCTGGTCAAAAACTGCGCCTCGTCAATCAGCACACAGGCCAGCTTGGCAATCCAGCGCTCCTGCTGCGCAAAGGCAATGCGCTCGGCCAGGCTGTGGCTGGCGTTGAAGGTCACCGCCTCGCGCGAGAGGCCCAGGCGCGAGGCGATTTGGCCCACCCCATCGCGGTGGTCCAGCTCGGCTGTGAGCAGCACCACGGCCATGCCGCGCTCCTCGTAGTTGTAGGCAGCTTGCAATAAAGCGGTGGATTTGCCGGCGTTCATGGCGGCGTAGCGAAAATACAGTTTGGCCATAGCGATTGTCTTTGAACTGAGAAGCTTACCGCACATAATGGCATACCACCTTCAGGAGCTTCCCCATGGCGATTTTCAGTCAAGACGCGCTCAACCCCGGCGTGAAAAAACGCGAAGTATTTGGCTGGGCGATGTATGACTTTGCCAACTCGGGCTACACCACCGTGGTGATCACGGCAGTGTTTGCCGCGTACTTTGTGGGCGGCATCGCCAAAGGGGCCGAGTGGGCCACCTTCGTATGGACACTGGCGCTGAGCGTTTCCTACGCGATTGTGATGCTGACCATGCCCAGCCTGGGCGCCATGGCCGACCTGCGGGCCTCCAAAAAGAAACTGCTCATGCTGTTTACCGCTGGCTGCGTGCTGTCCACTGCAGCGCTGGCATTTGCCGGGCCGGGCAGTGTAGCCCTGGCCTTTGTGCTGATTGTGGTGTCCAACACTTTCTACAGCTATGGCGAGTCGCTTACCGCATCATTCCTGCCCGAGCTGGCCAAGCCTGATGGCATGGGCAAGGTCAGCGGCTGGGGCTGGAGCTTTGGCTATTTTGGCGGCATGCTGGCGCTGGGCATTTGCCTGGGCTACGTCATCTGGGCGGGCGGCCAGGGCATCAAGGCAGACAGCTTTGTACCCGTGACCATGCTGATCACAGCGGTGATCTATGGCGCAGCGGCCTGCGTCACCTTCAAGCTGCTCAAGGAGCGCGCCGTGCCCAACCCTGCTGCCCTGCAGCAAAGCGGCTTCAAGGCGTCTTTGGTGCAGCTGCACGCCACCTACCAGCAGGCCCAGCGCTACCAGGATTTCATGTGGCTGCTGCTGTGCGCTGTGTTCTACCAAGGCGGCGTGGCCGTGGCCATCACGCTGGCAGCGATCTATGCAGAGCAGGTGATTGGCTTCAAGCAGCAGGAGACCATGGTGCTGATTTTTGTGCTCAACCTGGCCGCTGCGGCGGGCGCGTTTGGCTGCGGCTACCTGCAGGACCGCGTGGGCCACAAGCTGGCCTTGGCCCTGACCCTGCTGGGCTGGAGTGCCACCTGCATCATCGCAGCGCTGACAGAAACCAAAGGTGCGTTCTGGTATGCCGCCGCCATCGCGGGCGTGTGCATGGGCTCCAGCCAGTCAGCCGGCCGGGCCATGGCAGGCATGCTCTCGCCGCCTGCGCAAAGCGGAGAATTCTTTGGGCTGTGGACTTTTGCCACCCGGCTGGCCAGCATATTTGGCCCGCTCACCTACGGCGCCATCACCTGGGCCACCGGCGGCAACCAGCGCATCGCCATCGCATCCACCACCGTGCTGTTCGTGGCGGGGCTGGTCATTTTGCTGAAGGTCAATATGGCACGCGGCAGGCAGGCGGCGGTTCAGCCGAGCTAGGAAGTACCTGTTAAATGAAATCATTTAGCATTAACTCCCCAAGAGAGTTTGAGTTCGGACAACCAGACTTCACCTCTAAGGCCCTGCAAGCATTGACTGAACGTGAAGGAATTTGCATCAAAGTGTCCAGTGAACGCGCGGAACTAGTCGAAAAGGCGGTCATTGCTTACGATGAATATCTTGCCGCTCGGCAAAGCGGGCATCGTGGCCTGCTTCAGCTCGCGCGGTTTGGCAGGCTAGGCTTTAGAACTGTGTCACTCTGGCCTGTATTGAATCGGGCTGCCCTGCTTAATCGAGTCGTTACCGTTGAGCGACGGGGAACAGGATTAGTTATTTACTTAGGGCGAAGCTAGTTCGCCTGAGTGAAGGCGGGTCATCTGGGTTTAGCTAACGCGGAGATAATGCAACTATGCTATCTATTTAATAGCTGCTCCCGCGATATTCTATTGGCTTGAAGCACTAAAAGGCTCTAAAAATCGCCCTACAACTAGCGTGAGTTAGGAGCCCTGGGGTTTTTGGCTTTGCGCAGTTTGATGTGGGCTGCCAAGCCGCCGGTGGAGGTGTTGGCCAGTGCAAACATGCCGCCCATGCGTTGCACGGTTTTCTCCACAATCGCCAGGCCCAGGCCTGCGCCGGTGGCTGCAGTGCGCGCCGCGTCGCCGCGGAAGAAGGGCTGTGTGAGGTGCTTGAGGGTTTCAGCGTTCACACCGGGGCCATGGTCGCGCACCTTGAGCAGCACCCAGTCGTCCTTGGTGCGCACCACAATGTCCAGCTGGGTCACGTTGATGTGAGCCGATTTGCCGTACTTGCGGGCGTTTTCAATCAGGTTGGCCAACACGCGGGACAGCTCGATCTCCTCGGCCATCACATACACATCCGGCGGCACATCCATAGTGATGCGCATATCGCCCGTGTCATGCACTGCAAACATGCTCGCTTCGAGCACATCGTTAAGGCACACGGGCAGCAGACGGGTCTGGTCAGGCCGCGCGTAGTCCAGAAATTTGTCGATGATGCTGTCCAGCTGCTCGATATCCGCAGCCATATGGGCACGCGCTGACAGGTCGGCCACGCTCATCTCGGTCTCCAGGCGCAGCCGCGCCAGCGGAGTGCGCAGATCGTGCGAGATGCCGGCCAGCATCACGGCGCGGTCTTGTTCGATTTTGGCCAGCTGCGCCGCCATGCGGTTAAAGCCCACGTTCACCTCGCGGATCTCGCTGGTCACTGCCGTTTCATCGAGATGGCTAGCCTCAAAATTGCCGTCTTTCACGCGGCTGGCCGCAAAGCTCAAAGCCTTCAGCGGCCGGTTGATCAGCCGAGCGATCAGCGCAGCGCCTGCCAGAGACAACGCAGCAGCAATGAGCAACCAGATCAGCCAGGTCTTGCCGGCTACCGGAATGATGCGCGACAGATCGGTCAGCAGCCAGTAGGCGTCGCCCTCAATCACAAAGCCCACCCACAGCCCCGGCTCGCCATTGACCTCGCGCGCCATCAGGGTGTCTTTGCCCAGACGGGTGCGCAGCTCGTTGGTGACGTGGGTGGTCTGCAGGTTGTTGTCGAAACTCACCACCTTGTCAGTGACTTCGCGCGGCAGCACGCGCACGCCTTCCAGCTCGGCGAGCTGCTTGATTAGCGATACGCGGGCAATCGCATCGGCATGCACCAGCGCTGCCCGGCTGAGGTTGACCAGCGAGGCGATCTGCTGTGCACTCTGCGTGCCTTGCGGCGCGGTTTCAATCACCCGGAAGGTCTGCACCCAGGCCACCGCGCTGCCCACCAGCAGCAGGGCCAGCAGAAAGAACGTGCGCCAGAACAGGCTCAGCCGCACGCGGCTGGCCACGGCCTGGCGCATCTCCAGTGGCGCAGGAGCGGTTTCAAGAGGGGCAGGGCTGGTAACCTGGACGCTGACCATGGAGTGCAATCGCTGTGTGTGGGATGGAAACTTGTGCAACTATTATGCAACTCAAAGCAAAGTAGCAGGCCGCGGCCTGCTACTTTTCCAGGGTTGGCAGGAGGGTGGGTTATTTAGCTCTTGCCGTCCGGCACGAACACATAGCCAACACCCCATACAGTCTGGATATAGCGCGGCGCGGCTACATCTGACTCCACCATTTTGCGTAGACGCGAGACCTGCACGTCCAGGCTGCGGTCAAACGGTTCGAACTCGCGGCCACGGGCCAGCTGGGCCAGCTTTTCGCGCGACAGAGGCTGGCGTGGGTGGCGCACCAAGGCCTTGAGCATGGCGAACTCGCCTGTGGTGAGCGGCATTTCTTCGCCGTTTTTCTTCAGAGTCCTTTGGCCCAGGTCAAAGTCAAACGGCCCGAAGGTGACGGTTTCGTTCTCGGTGGATGGCGCGCCAGGCGACTCGTGCGCTGGGCGGCGGCGTAGCACGGCGTGCACACGGGCCAGCAGCTCGCGCGGGTTGAACGGCTTGCCCAGGTAGTCATCAGCGCCCACTTCCAGGCCCACGATGCGGTCTACGTCTTCGCCTTTGGCGGTCAGCATGATGATGGGGGTGCGGTCGCCGGCAGCGCGCAGGCGCCGGCAGATCGACAGGCCGTCTTCGCCGGGCATCATCAAGTCGAGCACGATCAGGTCGATCGGGTCGCGCATCATGATGCGGGTCAACGCCTTGCCATCTTCGGCCACGATCACCTCGAAACCCTCCTGCGCCAGATAGCGGCGCAGCAGGTCGCGGATGCGGGCATCATCGTCGACGACGAGGATACGGTCAGCTTGTTTAGGGACTTGGGTCATAAAACACCTCACTGTGAATTTGTAACAGAGCCTCCTTTGTACCCCATTTTTTCAAGAAAACCTATAAAAATCATCGACTTACGACACTCTGTTACACTTTTTGCACCCCCAAGCATGGCATGAACCGCTGTGGTGCGGCCAGTCGGTGTTCCAAAACCACCCCAAGCACGTTATGGCTATCAGTGTGCAGCATTTGCTCACACAAGTGGCAGTTTTAGCCGTATGCAAAGTTCTTGACAATAGCTAGGATGGTATACATGAAAGTCAATGCATTGAGGTTCGCACAAGGTAGCTGGCGCAGTGTTTGCCACACCGCGGGCACTGGCTTGGCTTGCAGCATCCTGCTATGCAGTGCAGCCATGGCGCAGCCTGCGTCAGGCCCAGTGTCTGTGCCTGTGCCACAGGCGCTGCCTGCTGCAGTACCCGTGCCGCAGGCCGCACCTGCCAAAGCACCCGACCTGCGCAGCATCGTGCGCCAGGGGCCTCAGTCTGCTGTGGGGGCCACCCCATCGCAGCGCCATCTGAACGAGCAGCAGCGCACCGAGCTGCGCCGCCAGCTCACACGCGATCTGCGTGCGCAAAACGCCCCAGCCGAGACGGTGCGGCCCTGATCGCCGTTGTCACACGACGTGCAACGCTAAGTGCGCGCGCGCAGTGGCCCGCAGGGGCCGTGCATGGTAATCTTGCGCTTTGCAAAGCCTTGGAGGTATACATGCCACTCACTCCCAAAATCATAGCTGCCTGCGCGATATTTGCCTGGGCCAATACCAGTTTCAGCCAGAATATCCGTATGGAAACACCACAAAACGTCATCTCCCTGCAGTCCAGCGGCTCGGTGGAAGTTCAGCAGGACCTGCTGATGATCACCATGAACACCACCAAAGACGGCGCGGATGCCGCTGCCGTGCAGACCCAGCTCAAAACTGCGCTGGATGCCGCACTGGCCGAAGCCAAAAAAGTGGCCCAGCCCGGCCAGCTGGATGTGCGCACCGGCAGCTTCAGCATGTACCCCCGCTATGCGCGCGACGGCAAGATCAACGGCTGGCAGGGCAGTACCGAGCTGGTGCTGGAGGGGCGGGACTTTGCCCGCATCAGCACCACGGCGGGCAAGATCAGCACACTGACTCTGGGGCAGGTGAGCTTTGGCCTGTCGCGCGAGGCGCGCGCCAAGGTGGAGGGCGAGGCGCAGGCGCAGGCCATTGAGCGCTTCAAAGCCAAGGCAAGCGAGATCAGCAAAAATTTTGGCTTCAGCAGCTACAGCATCCGCGAGGTGTCGGTCAACGCCAACGACCAGGGCTTTGCGCCGCCGCGCGGGCGCATGGAGATGATGCAGGCCAAGTCCATGTCTTCTGATGCCCCTGTGCCAGTTGAGGCGGGCCGCAGCACGGTGGTGGTGATGGTCAATGGCTCGGTGCAGATGAAATAAGCCCCACGCAAACGCAGCAAAGCCGCGCAGCCTTGACGGGCTGCGCGGCTTTTTCAATGGTGTAGGGTGCCCTGGCACCCCGTGACTTACTTGAAGATCACCGTACTGGCCTTCAGCGGTGGTGGCGACGAGGCGGTGACTGCGCTGATGGTGTCATCGCTGCATACCTGCACCCGTTTGCCCACGGCAATGTCGCTGGCCGTGCCGCCAACAAACTTGGCCCCGCTGGCATCAAACGGTATGCCGTCGATGTACTGGCCAATCGAAATCCCCTTGCCTACCTTGAAGACATTGGCAGAAATCACCTCGCTGATGGCCCCACCCACAGCCACGCGTCCTGAGCAGTTGTCGGCTCCGGGGTTAGGCAAAGTGATGGTGCCTGTCACTGTAGTGGTGCCAGTGCCCGGCGGCATGGTGACGGTGCCTGGCGGTACGGTAACCGTGCCAGTTACCGTGGTGCTGCCTGTGCCGGGCGGCACAGTGACGGTGCCCGTCATGGTGGGCACGGTGGTGGTGCCGGTAGGCGGACGTGGCTGGTCATCACACAGGATCGGGTTGGCCGACCAGGTGCCCTTGTCGCCACTGGCAGGGCCGGTGAAGGTGCCGGTGTATTTGCCCTTGGCATCGCTTTGGCCAGTGCCCAGGATCTTGGCGCCATTGCCCAGGTCAAAAGTCAGCGATATCTTGCCATCCGCGGTCAGTGTGCCTGTCACGGGGATGTCGGCAGTGGCCGGATTGCCTGCTGGCTTGATGGCCTGCAGCTCGGTCTGCAGCGTCTGGCTCAAGACCTTGATGTCTTTGGCCAGGGTGTCTTGCAATGCGCCAAGCTGTTTGCCAAACTCATCGAGAATGGTCTTGACCTTGGCTTCAATCGCCTGGTACTGCGCGTTGGCATCTGGCGCGTTGGCTGGCACCGCACGCCAGGCCTCACGCTGAATCTTCAGCAGTGCATCAGTGGCCTGCGCCAACGTGGACACACCGAGGCGGAATTTTTCATATTCCACCTTGGCGCTGTCGCTGAATTTTTTCAGTGCAGCTTTGAGCTTGGCCTTGTCTTCAGCGCTCAGGTTGCTGTCGTCTTCCTGCATGGCGCTGCGCTGCGCGAGCGTGCCGGTGACGTCAAAGGTTTTTCCACCGTCGCTGCTCTTGGCGTTCAGAGTCAGTTTGCCTTTGAGGGCCGTGTCTTTGCTGGGGCCTTCGCTGACCTTGGCATCAAAATCGAGCACTGCGCTGCGCATGACCTGCATCGTCGAGGTGGAGGTGCCCGTGCTGGTTGTGCTGGTGGTGGTTGTGCCGCTGATGCTTACCGAGGTGGCCTCATCGGTAGACACGGTCTGCAGGCTGGGTGGGCCTTTGCTGGTGTCGGCTGCGCTGCTGCCAGCGGGCGCAGCGCTATCCCCGCTGCTGCCACCGCCGCCGCCACAGGCGGTCAGTCCGAAGACGCTGGCTGCAAGTACCGCCAGGCCCAAACGCTGTGCCCATCGGTGCAAGCCCGACCGGCATAAAGAAGGTGGAAGATAAGACATGTCGATTGCTCCTGAAAAAGTGGATGAAGCGCTATGTTCAATCCTGAGCTTTCGAGCGGCAACCCGGGTTTTGTGACCACGGGTGAATTTGGTGCACGGCATGTGTCAAATTGGTGCAGGCGGTGCTGCAGCCGTTGACTGCATAAGAGCGTCAAAGCCAATGCTCGCAAGGCGCGAACGTGATGCGTGATGGTTTGCAGTAACTACCGTTGCCTACTTGCGTTCACATTATCGACACAAGCTTACCTGGCAGTTATGGACGATGTGCAACAGTTCAGCAGGACATATGACTCGATAATCCACGCCATGTTGCTGCGCGGGCGGTAAACAACCGTTTCAACCGTATGAAGCTTTTTCATTCGCGCACAAAAAAACCACCCAGTGCTTGCGCACCAAGTGGCTGATTTATTGCAAATTTCTGGCTCCTCGACCTGGGCTCGAACCAGGGACCTACGGATTAACAGTCCGGCGCTCTACCGACTGAGCTATCGAGGAACGGTAGCCTTAGATTATAGCCCGAAATTGGGCGGTTTTTCCAGGTGGGCGGGCTGTGGGCGTCACAGGTTCAGACTCAGGCCCGCGCGCACGCTGCGTCCCTGCTGGGGGAACAGGTAGACATGGCCAAACTGGGTGGGCGATTCCCTGAAGTAGGCTTTGTTGAACAGATTATCCACGCCAAGTGTCCAGGTGGCCTGCGCGCCAGCTATCTTGTGGCCGTAGCTTAGGGCCGCGTCGATGCGGGTCCAGGCGGGCAGGGTGATGCTGCCGTCGGGCAGCACGCTGCGCTGGCCTTCGTGCGAGAGGTGGGCGCTGGTGGCCAGGCCTGGCAGGCTGGTGAAGCGGTACTGGGCGTTGAGCCGGGCGATGACACTGGGGACATTGGTGGGGCGCTGGCCGTTGAGGTTGGCGTTGATGACGGCGTCCTGCTGACGGGCACGGATCAACGAGGCTGAGCCGCTGAGCTGCCAGGGGCCTACGCTGTACTGTGCGCTGGCTTCCAGGCCGCTGTGGCGCTGCTGGCCGTCAAACTCTACCGTGGTGCCTGTGTCTACCGCCAAGGGGCGGGTGATGGTGAACCAGGCCAGGCTCCATTGCACATCGGCCATGCGGGACTTGATGCCCAGCTCGGTCTGGCGGCTGCGCAAGGCGGGTAGCGGCTGGCCTTTTTGCGCGCCGTAGACGGAAAGATTGGGCACCACGCGTGACTCGATGCCTTGGCCGTGGCTGGCGTAGAGCAGGGTGTCTGGCGTGGCCTGGTAGCCCACAGCGGCCCATGGCGTGTTGATGCGCTGGCTGTACTGGGTACTGGCGGTGGGGTTGCTGCTGGCGCGGTCCAGCGCGGTGTGGCGCAAGCCCAGCCAGGTGCTGAATTGGGTGTTCCACTGAATGGCGTCAGCAATGGACAGCTCGGTGGAGCGGTTGTCGCGGTCGGTGTAATCTGACAGAGGGCGGGAGTCGGCCGCTAAGGCGCTGGGGGTGAACAGGTTGACTGACCCCACGGGGTTGAACGCGTTCGATTGACCGCGCTCTTTGTAGGTGCTGCGCAGCATGCCCACACTCAGCTCATGCTGCACGCCTGCGGTATCGAATTTGCCTTTGAGCAGCAGTTGCCCTGCCTGGGTGGTGCGGCGCTCGTTTTCGCTGCGAAAGTCGTACAGATCGATATCGCCATTGGGACAATAGCGGTCGGCGTAATAGTCCACGCCGTTGGCATCGGTACAACCAAACGGAAACGCCACCCGGTCCTGTGACTTCAGGCGCTGCGTGCCGTAGTGCGCGCTCCAGCGCCAGTCACTGCTGATCGCCTGCTCAAAACGCAGGCTGGCCGTGGTGCCCTGCAGCTCGACCGGCAGGCTCCAGGGCTGGGTGTTGATATTGATGCGCGGGTTGGCGGCAGGCAGCTGGTTGCCCAGCAGGCTCAGGCCGGGCACGCTGGGCTGGCTGCGTTTGGAGTATTCCACCTCGGCTTCGAGCAGGCTGTCTTTGCCAATGCGCCAGTCCATGGCCAGGGCGGCCAGCTCGCGGTGGCCACGGGTATTGGGAGTGGGCGTGTTCAGTTTGTCGCTAGCAAGATTGAGGCGATAGCCAAACGCGTCGCTGCTGCCAAACCTGCCGCCCAGGTCAGCAGCAGCCCCGCTCGCACCTGCGCTGCCTGCTTGCAACGTCACCGTGCGCAGCGGCTGCGCCGTGGGCCGCTTGACGCTGTAGTTGATCAAGCCGCCGGGTGCGCTGGTGCCTGCCTGGATGCCGCTGGTGCCTTTGAGGATGCTGATGCGCTCCTTGTTGTCCAGTGGAATAAAGGTTTCTGCACTGATTGGCAGGCCGTCGCGGCGGTAGTTGAATTTGTTGTCCAGCACGAAGCCGCGCACGGTGGCGTAGTCCCAGTAGCCTGTGGTGTTGTAGGCGTCGCTGATCGATGCGTCCAGCTTGATGACATCGGCCAATCGCCGGGCACCCGCTGCTTGCATCTGCTGCGCGTCAATCACGCTGGCGCTCATCGGCGTGCGCTGCAAAGGCGTGTCGCCAAAGCCGGTGATCTCTGCAGAGTTGCTGGCAGTGTCTGTCTGGATCGTCACAGGCTTGAGCGTGACTTGAGCCAGGGCACTGTGCGCTACTAAAAATGTAGCAGCTCCCGCGATTAAACAGTGGCTTGCAGGCGGTTTATTCTTGAAAAATAATGTCATAACGGTGTCTCAGACGTCATAACAGGTCGGCATGTGGAGCGACTGCAGCCTACGCATGTGCGTGGCAGTGGCGGTTGAGAAACCACCCAACTCCGGTACAAGCTTCCCTGCGCGAGGATTACCTCAATCAGGTTCAAAGGGACTTTCTCAGTCGCGCACCTTGCGGCGCGCAACACCCCTAGCGGATTGCCTTGTTGCCAAGGCAGGCTGGATTTTAGCGGTATTTGCGCTGTGCTCAAACGGCTTGCTACACTTGGTGACTCACTAGGAGGGCTACCCATGATCGTGTTGCACAAATACATTGCCGCCTGGGGGCTGCCTGACATCAGCCCGTTTTGCAGCAAGACAGAAATCTACCTGCGCATGGCAGGCTGGGCCTACACCACCAAGACCGGCGATTCGCGTAAAGCACCCAAAGGCAAGCTGCCGTTCATCGAGATGGATGGCCAGACGATCTGTGATTCCAGCGACATCATTGACGCTCTGGAGGCGCGCGCAGACCATCCGCAGGGTGGGCCTCTGGACGCTGGATTGTCACTGGCCGACAAAGCCGCAGGCCGGGCACTGCAGTCCATGCTGGAAGAGCACTTTTATTTCATCACCGCCTGGAACCGCTGGGGCAATGATGCGGGCTGGGCCGTGTACCAGGAGCCTTTGCTGCAGTACGTCAAGCAGATGGGTATTCCTGCTTTTGCTGCTGGACTGGTCACAGGCCTGATCCGCCGCGATGTAATCAAGTCCATCCGCAATCAGGGCATGGGCCGCCACAGCGAAGCGCAGATCAACGCCATCGGCGTCAAGCTATTGACTGCGTTGGGTGACTGGCTGGGCGACAAGCCGTATATGCTTGGCGAGCAGCCGCGCACTTTGGATGCTACGGCCTACGCATTTTTGATTGGCATATGGGATGCGCCGATCAACAGCCCGCTCAAAGCGTATATGCAAAGCCGACCCAATATGGTGGCCTATTGCGAGCGCATGAAGGCGCGGTATTGGCAAACTGGCAGCTAAGGACTGAGGGCGCAGGCCATCTGCATAGCTGCAGTTTACGCTTCGCTGCAGTTTACGCTTCGCTGCACCCTAGAGATTGGGCATCAGCGGCTTGGTGCCCATGTACCTGCAGACGGAATCGATCAGTTTTTCATCGTCCAAATAGGTGTCCAGGCTGTGGCCAAAGCCCCAGGAGGTGATGGTGCCATGGCCCGCCAGGGTGGCGCGCAGGTTGCGGTTGCCGCTGAGGCCGGTGACAGGGTCAAATCGGTGCCAGTAGGCGTGCATGCTGATGAAACTGTTGGTGGGCCAGGTCATCGCTGGCGAAGCCACTGCAAACACATGGATGCGGATGGGCCCGCGGGCAATGGCGGCTTTCAAGACTGGATCAGTGATGGTGTTGGCTGGTATCTTGCCAGACATCAACGCTGAATACTGCATCAAGGCGTTGGAGGTAATCAGGTTGCCCTGGCTGTGCGCCATGATGCACAGCGGCCGGGTAGGCCAATTGTGGCCATGCTCGATAAACAGGTTGAGCAGGCTGTTGGTGCAGCCGTTGGGTGATTTGCCGGTGTAGCCCACCGCGCCACGTGCCAGCAAGCCTACCTGGTCACTGACGCATTGGCCCAGGTCAAATGCCAGGTTCTCAAATACGAATGCACCACGCAATGCGCTGGAGACCCAGACATTCTCAGTACCCTTCTGGTTGTAGACGCCCAGCACCTCGCAGCCTATGGCGTTGATGATCTGATGGGCTGAGGTGGCATGCTCCGAAGCATTGTTCATAATGCCGTTGACAAACACAATGCGTCTGTCTGCCCGTGCCCCGGCTTTGGTGTAGCGTGTGCGAACCCCGCCTGTAGAAGGGTTAACGTTCGTGCCGCTAAATAATGCTCCCGCCATTTTTCTGTTCCCCAGAGTTAGGTTGTAACTTTGAGGACGAATGGCTAAGGGCTCTTTTTCAAGAGCAAGATGTAAAAGAGTGAGTACTCGGGGTCTTAGTCAAATACGGGTGACTCCACGCCCAGCACCTTGTGCAGCTTGGGAGAGGTGGTGGTGTACTGCAAATGCACTTTCTTGTCGGGGAAGATGATGCTGACTGCGCCGAAAGCGGCCAGGGCGCATTCGTGGAAACCGCTGAGGATCAGCTTCTTTTTGCCTGGGTAGGTGTTGATGTCGCCCACTGCAAAGATGCCGGGCACATTGGTGGAAAACTTTTCAGTGTCCACCTTGACCTGCTTGCGCTCGATCTCCAGGCTCCAGTGGGCAATTGGCCCGAGCTTGGGCGACAGACCAAAAAAGACCAGCAGCATGTCCAGCGGCACCACGCGCGTGACGCCATCGCCACCGGTGACTTTGGCACCCGTGAGCTTGCCGTCTTTTTCTTCGATGCCAGTGATCTGGCCCACGATGAACTGCATCGCGTAGTCATCGCATAGTTGCTTCATCTTGGCTACTGAGGCAGGCGCGGCCTTGAAGCCATCACGGCGGTGGATCAAGATAACGCTTTCGGCTTTGTTGGGGCCGTCTTGTGCGAAGTTGAGTGCCCAGTCCAGGGCAGAGTCGCCGCCACCGACGATAACGAGGTTCTTGTCCTTAAACTGCTCGGGGCTGCGCACGCGGTAGTGCAACTGCGTGCCATCGTAGGCCTCAATGCCATCTACTTTGAGCGTGCGCGGCTGGAAAGCGCCCACACCGGCAGCAATGAAAATGGTCTTGGTGATGAACTTGGTGCCCTTGCTGGTTTCCACAAAGAAGCGGCCATCGTCCTGCTTTTGCACCGTGGTGACTTCCTGCCCGAAATGGAAGGTAGCGCCAAAAGGCTCAATCTGCTTGAGCAGGCTGTCGGTCAGCTCTTTGCCAGTGCACACCGGCACGGCAGGAATGTCATAGATCGGCTTGTCAGGGTATAGCTCAATACACTGACCGCCAGGATAGGCCAGGCTGTCGATGACATGGGCTTTGACTTCCAGCAGGCCCAGTTCAAACACCTGGAACAAACCGACAGGGCCTGCGCCAACGATGACGGCATCCGTCTCAATGGGGCCATCATGTGCTGCGGCTGTGTCGATCACTTCTTGGTTCAATTGTGGTTCCATCATTCAATACCTAAATACAGGACATCCGGACGCGAAGGACGCGAAAGTTACGCGAAGGACGCAAAAGAAGACAAAATAAAATTCAAAATAAACTGAAAAACAATTTAGAAAACTCAACTTCGAAAATGAGTTTTTTTAAATTTTGGTTTTCCTTTAGCGTCCTTCGCGTAACTTTCGCGCCTTTCGCGTCTGGATGTTCGATCCCAACCCTAGCGCTCCAGCAAAGCGAGCTTGCCAGTCTTGTCTTTCCACTCGTCCGCGTCTGCAGGCGCGGGTTTGCGTTTGGTGATGCTTTTCCAGCCAGCTTTTTGCGACAGCTCGACATTGAGCTTGATAAAGTGCTGCTGGTCAGCCGGGGCGTCTTCTTCGGCGTAGATGGCGTTGACGGGGCACTCGGGAATGCAGACGGCGCAATCAATGCATTCATCGGGGTCGATGACGAGCATGTTGGGGCCTTCGCGGAAGCAATCGACGGGACAGACATCGACACAGTCGGTATATTTGCATTTGATACAGGCTTCGGTGACGATATGGGTCATTTTGTACTTTTCAACTGAAACTGGTGTAAACCCTTGATTTTATTGGGTTTTGGCTTTCTTTTCCGGGGGGCTTCAACTAATCAACACTGCGCCTGATGTTTTATGGCTGGCGGTGTCCACCAGGATCAACGCACCCAGGGTCTTGGACTGGGCATAGGGCAGGGTGGCCAGGGGCTCCTGCAGGGCCAGTTCAATGCCGCCTATCTCGTTGGGGGCCAGCTCTGTAGCCTGCTCCTGGGCCAGGGTATTGACGTTGAGGCGGTGCGTGATGCGCGCTACTTTGGCCTTGACCCAGCGGTGGCCATGCAGCGCCCAATAGGTGCGGCCTGCCACCAGGGGGGCGTCGTCCATCCAGGCTACGGTGGCGCGGATGCTGCGGCTGGGCTCGAACGCGCCCGGGGCCAGCAGCCAGTCGCCGCGCGACACATCGACCTCGCGGTCCAGCACAATGCCCGCCGACAGGCCGGCCAACACGCTTTGGGGATGGCGGGCATGGTCCAGCACTTGGGCAATTTTGGCGGTTTGGCCACTGGGCAGCACGGTAATGTCCTGTCCGGCCTGCACGCCGCCTGTGGCCACACGGCCCCAGAACACGCGGCGACCCTGGGAGGTGTCCGACGAACTGGAGAACTTCTCCACCCACTGCACCGGAAAGCTCAGGGGCAGCAGGGCCTCGCTGCGTGCGTTGGGCAGGCGCTCCAAAATGGAAAGCAAACTGTCGCCGCTGTAGCCAGCAAAGGCGGCGCTTTTTTCCACCACATTGCTGCCGTCCAGGGCAGAGATGGGCACCGTGGCGGCCACACTGATGCCCGCTTCCTTTGTAAACGCTGCCAGCGCCGCACTGATATTCTGGAAGGCCAATGCACTGTCGGTGACGGCATCGAGCTTGTTGATGGCAAACACCACGCTGGGCACGCGCAGCAGATGCACCAGCAGGCTGTGGCGGCGGGTCTGGGGCAGCAACTGCAGGGCGGGGTTTTTCCAGTCCAGCTTGATGGCGTCCACCAGCACCACGGCGGCATCGGCGCTGCTGGCGGCGGTCACCATGTTGCGGGTGTACTGCTCGTGGCCTGGTGCATCGCCAATTATGAACTTGCGGCTCGCGGTGGAAAAATAGCGGTAAGCCACATCAATGGTAATGCCCTGCTCACGCTCAGCGCTTAGGCCATCGGTAAAGAGCGCCAGGTCAGCGGTGCCGCTTTTGGACACGCCAGCGAGCTGGTCTTGCAGCACGGCCTTGCTGTCGATCAGCAAGCGGCCAATCAAGGTGGACTTGCCATCGTCTACGCTGCCGCAGGTGATGAATTTGAGGGTGGATAGGTGGTTCATGGGCTTGGGTGTTTGAAATCGGACTTCCGGACGCGAAGGGCGCGAAGATTGCGCGAAGGACGCGAAAGAAATACCAAAAATAAAAAAATAGAATTCAGATAAAAACTTTTGAATGCAATGAATTGAACTGGTTTTGAAACTTAAATTTGGTTTTTTCTTTTTTGCGTCCTTCGCGCAACCTTAGCGTCCTTCGCGTCCGGAAGTTCGGTATTTAAAATCCCAAATTAAAAGTAACCTTCCTTCTTGCGCTTCTCCATCGAAGCTTCAGAAGTTTTGTCGTCCATGCGGGTGGCACCGCGTTCGCTCACGTCAACCACTAGCGTCTCCATCACTACATCAGCAGCGGTTGCAGCCAGGCTTTCTACAGGGCAGGTGCAGGTAATGTCGCCTACGGTGCGAAAGCGCACGTCCTTGGTGACCACTACTTCGCCATCACGCGGCGGCGTGAGGGCTGTGACGGGCACCAAGAGGCCTTTACGTTCGACCACTTGACGCGGGTGGGTGTAGTAGATCGAGGGCAGTGCGATCTGTTCGCGTTCGATGTACTGCCACACGTCCAGCTCGGTCCAGTTGCTGATGGGGAAGACGCGAAAATGCTCGCCGGGCTGCAGCTTGGTGTTAAACGCGGTCCACAGCTCAGGGCGTTGGCTTTTGGGCTGCCATTGGCCAAAGCTGTCGCGGTGGCTGAAGATGCGCTCTTTGGCACGGGCTTTTTCTTCGTCGCGGCGGGCGCCACCGATGAGGGCATCAAACTGGAACTCGTCGATGGCTTCCAGCAAGGTCACGCTCTGGTGCACATTGCGCGACTCGCCCTCGTGCGCCAGGCGCACCGTGCCGCGTGCCATGGAGTCTTCCACGCTGCGCACAATCAGCTTGGCTTGCAGCTCAGCCGCGCGCTGGTCACGAAAATCGGTCACTTCCTGAAAGTTGTGGCCAGTGTCGATCATCAAGAGCGGGTAGGGGATGCGGCCCACGCCAAAGGCTTTCTCGGCACACTTGAGCATGACCAGCGAGTCTTTGCCGCCCGAGAACAGCAAGGTGGGGCGCTCGAAAGCGGCAGCCACTTCGCGCAGGATGAAGATGGTTTCTTCTTCCAGCGCATCCAGATGGTGGTTATTCAAGGCTTGCAGCAATTGGGGTTCGGTTCTGGCGTTCATAGGTGGTTCGTTTAAATGCAAATACAAATACAAAACTTCCGGACGCGAAGGGCGCTAAGGTTGCGCGAAGGACGCGAAAGGAATACCAAAATGCAAAAATATAAAAATAGAAACCAGATCAAATTTTTTGAACACAATAAATTGAATTCGTCTTTAAAAATTAAATTTGGTTTTCCTTTTTGTCTTCTTTCGCGTCCTTCGCGCAACCTTAGCGTTCTTCGCGTCCGGTAGTCCGATTTCGGTTTTAAACGGTCGCCACCACAGGTATATCCCGAAGTGAAGAAGTGGAAGTGGAAGAGACCACATGCAAACCGCATTCCTTGGCCGCTTCCTGCTCCCACCACCAGCGGCCTGAGCGGAAGTCTTCGCCCAGGGTGACGGCGCGTGTGCAGGGGGCGCAGCCGATGCTGGGGTAGAACTGGTCGTGCAGTGTGTTGTAGGGCACATGGTTAATGTCCAGGTAGTGCCATACATCGCCGTTGCTCCAGTCGACCAGGGGGTTGACTTTGGCTATTGCGGCCTGTGCACCATCGGCCTGGGTGGGTTGCTCGATGGCATGCACCTGGGCGCGCGCGTGGGACTGCTCTCGGCGCAGTCCGGTGATCCAGGCTTTTTTGCCTTCGAGGGCTTGGGCCAGTGGCACCATCTTGCGGATGTCGCAGCAGGTTTTGCGCAGCTCGATGCTGCGGTACATCGCGTCTTCGCCATGCGCTGCAACAAAGGCCTGCGCTGCAGCAGCATCAGGCTCATAGATGCGGATCACGCGGTCAGTGCCATAAGTGGTCTGCACCGTGTGCAGCAGATCCAGCGTCTGGCTGTGCAGCTTGCCGGTTTGCAGCACGAACACTTCACTGGGCAACTGCAGCGTATGCAGCAAATGGGTGATCACCATGTCTTCAGCGCCCAGGCTGCTGGCTTGGGTGATGGGCGCAAAGCGGGCGCACGCCTCCTGCAGCAGCGCCTGCGTGGCGGCGAGCCTGGCTGCAAATTCGCCCGATGGCCTGGCGCGCAAAGCGATGGCATTCATCGTGCAAACCTTGGCGCAGCCTGCGCTGCATCGCCCTGGTAAAAACCGCTGTAATGGGCCAACAGTTTTTCGCCATGCTCAGCATCCTGACCATCGCGCAGTACCGCGCTGCTAAAGCCGGTGCGTTGCATCTGCACGAGCTGGTCAATCAGCACATCGCCAGTCGCGCGGATATCACCTGCAAAGCCGAGGCGGCGGCGCAGCTGGGCGGCCTGGCTGTAGGCGCGGCCATCGGTAAACTTGGGGAAATGCAGCTCGACAGTAGATGCTGTGGCCAATTGATCGCGCAGGCTGTCAACATCCACATCATTGGCTATTTGCAGAACATTTGGGCCTGCAGAGCCCTGTTTAATAGCGGGAGCAGCTATTAATTTGATAGTATTTTGCATGGTGTCACTCCCTCAGGCTGCATGCGTGTCGACAAAGCGTGCGCTGTTGGCAGCCACTTTGAAGGGCTCGATGCCGACGCGGCGCAAAGTGTCGATAAAGGTTTCGTGCACATGATGGGCTTTGCCTGACTCCGCTGGAATGCGCAGCTTTTGGTACTCGTTGAGTACCGCGTCAATCACTTCCACCACCTCCGCCGCGCTGAACGATGGCCCCACCACCTTGCCAGCCACAGGCGCGCCCGACAGGGCAGAGCCGTCCGAGCCGCCCAGCGTCACCTGGTACCACTCCTTGCCATCTTTATCCACGCCGAGGATGCCGATATGGCCGCTGTGGTGGTGGCCACAGGAGTTGATGCAGCCGCTCATGTGCAGATCGATCTCGCCCAGGTCATCGAGCTCGTCCAGGTCCTGGTAGCGTGCGGTAATCGCCTCGGCAATCGGCAGGCTGCGCGCGTTGGCCAAGGCGCAGAAGTCGCCGCCGGGGCAGGCGATCATGTCGCTGAGCAGGCGGATGTTGGGCTTGGCAAAACCTGCCTTGCGCGCAGCCTGCCACAGGGCGGGCAACTGGTCGCAGTGCACCCAGGGCAGCAGTAGGTTCTGGTCGTGCGTGACACGGGCTTCACCGGCAGAAAAGCGCTCGGCCAAGTCAGCTGCCAGGTTCAACTGTGCAGCCGTGGCGTCACCGGGCGCATGGCCCAGGCGCTTGAAGGACAGCGTGACGGCACGCAAGTTGGGGTTGGCATGCGCTGCCACGTTGCGCTGCAGCCAACGGGTGAACTCCACATCGTCCTGGGCTGCAGCCTTGAGCACATTGCTCACTTTGGTGGCAACGCTCTCGCCTGTGGGCACAGTGCAGTGGGCTGCCAGAGGCGGCACAAACGATGCACTGACGCGGTCCAGCTCCGCCTGCGTGATGGTGTGGGGCGCGCCGTCCTGCTGCAGGATGCGCTGGAATTCGGCTTCCACCTCGTCGATGTATTTCTGGCCTTCGGCTTTGACCAGAATCTTGATGCGGGCTTTGTAGATGTTGTCCCGGCGGCCGTAGAGGTTATAAACACGCACGACTGCTTCTAGGTAATTGAGGATCTGGCTCCAGGGCAAAAACTCGCGCACGGTGGTGGCGATGACTGGCGTGCGGCCCATGCCGCCGCCTACCAATACCTTAAAGCCCAGCTCGCCATCCGAGCTGCGCACCAGGTGCAGGCCCACGTCATGCCAAGCGGTGGCGGCGCGGTCTTCTTTGGCGCCAGTGACGGCAATCTTGAACTTGCGTGGCAAAAAGGCAAACTCCGGGTGCAGCGTGCTCCACTGGCGCAGAATCTCGCAGAACGGACGTGGGTCGGCAATCTCGTCGGGCGCGATGCCAGCCAGCTCGTCGCTGGTGATATTGCGGATGCAGTTGCCGCTGGTCTGGATGCCATGCATGTTGACGCTGGCCAGCAGGTCCATCACATCGGCGCTTTTGTCCAGGGGAATCCAGTTGTACTGCACGTTCTGGCGGGTGGTGAAATGGCCATAGCCCGTGGTGAGCTTGACGCCATGCCCGCTGAGCTTGGCCTGGCCGTCCACGGCGGCGCTGAACACCTTGTGTGTGGGCTGGTCGTAGTCGGAGGCGATTGTGGCCAGCACGCGCAGCTGGGCTGAGGAGAGCTCGCCATAGGGCACGGCCACCCGCAGCATGGGCGCATAGCGCTGCACATACCAGCCGTTTTGCAGGCGCAGCGGGCGAAACTCATCGTCGCTGAGTATGCCTTGCTGGTTGCGTTCGAGCTGGTCGCGGTATTGCGCGGCGCGCTGCCGGACGAAGGCTTTGTCGAATTCAGTGTATTGGTACATAAGGGTCAGTCACGAAATCTGGAATCTGCTGCACGGGTGCAGCGTGTTAAATGACGATCAGCTTGATGCCGGCGTAGGCCAGCAAAGCCGAGAGCAGGGAACGCAGGGCGCGCTCTGGCACCTTGGCGCTGAACTGGGTGCCCAGCCAGATGCCGGGCAGCGAGCCTGCCAGCAGCTTGGCCAACAAAGACCAGTCCACCGAACCAATGGAGGCATGGCCAAGGCCAGCTACCAAAGTCAGTGGCACCGCATAGGCCAGGTCAGCCGCCACGATGCGCGGCAAAGGCAAAGCCGGGTACAGCAGCATCAGCACGGTCACGCCAATGGCCCCTGCACCTACCGAGGTGACAGACACCAGCGCGCCAATCAATGCGCCAAACAGCACAGGCAGCGCCCAGTGGCGCGGCTGGGTGGCCAGCGCCAGCTGCTGGGCCGACAGATTGCGTGGGCTGGCCTTGCCTTTGATGGCTTTGTACAGAGTAGCCATGGCAGTCAGCAGCAGCGCAAAGCCCAGTGTAGTGGTCATCACTTTCTGCACAGCAGGGTCGGTCGTGCCAACGCTGTGCAGGAAGTAGATGGTGATCAACGCAGCAGGGATGGAGCCTGCGCACAGGGACGCGACGATTTTCCAGTCCACTGTCTTGGTGCGGGCCAGATTGACCGTGCCGCCCAGCTTGGTGAACGCGGCAAACAGCAGGTCGGTGCCAATCGCCAGGTACGGTTTGATGCCAAAGCCGAAGATCAGGATGGGTGTCATCAGCGAGCCGCCGCCCACCCCCGTGAGGCCCACGATCAAGCCCACAATGAAACCCGCAAAGATGAATGCAAAATCAGCCATGGGGCGTACTGTGCCCGAGGGCAGGCGGTTTCCAAACTACTTTTTTGTTCTTCGCTTATGCGAATATGCTTATGCGCCGGGCGATATAAATGCCGATTGACAGGGAGGTCAATCGCTTGAAGAATGGTACTGAACCTACGACAGACACGACCACAAGGACTGTATGGACCGCCGCCACTTCATTCAATCGTGCTCAGCCAGTGCTGCCTGCCTCAGCGCCAGCGCGGCTACCCCTGTATTTGCCGCCAACGCAGCAGCCAAGCCCTATGCGCGCGTGCTGCTTACCGACGAGCGTGGTGACCCGCTCAAGGCCAGCCGACTCGCTGCGCAAACCAACTACGTCTTCCATTACCCGTTTGAAGCCACGCCTGTGTTTTTGCTTAATCTGGGCAAGGCCGTGGCAGGGCAGTCGCTAGCCACCAAAACCTCGGACAGCTACGCCTGGCCGGGTGGAGTGGGCGCGGCCAAAAGCATTGTGGCTTTCAGCGCGATTTGCGCCCACCACCTGGTCTACCCCACCAAGGATGTCAGCTTCATCAGTTTTCGCAAAGGCGCTGCGCTCAACGCCAAAACCCCCAGCGTGGGCAACGACCTGATCCACTGCTGCGCTGACCACAGCCAGTACGACCCCGCGCAAGGCGCCAAAGTGCTGGCCGGTCCCGCCAGCCAGCCCCTGTGTGCTGTGCTGCTGGAGCACAACGCCAAAGACGATACCTTGACCGCCTATGCCACCCTGGGCGGCGAGCTGTTTGATGATTTTTTCAAAAAGTATGAAGCCAAGCTCAGCATTGACGTGGGCAGCAAGGCCAAGCAGATGGTGCAGGCCCGCGCAGCCGTGCGTGAGCTGGAGAAGTTCTGCCGCAATCCGGTCAAGTGCTGACCATTACCTGTCATTTGCTATTTAAAGTATAGCTGCCCCCGCGATATTCTATTGGCTTGAAGCCCGATTACTTCATTAAACTGGGCAACCACAGGCTGATCTGCGGAAACGCCACCAGCAGCATCAGCACCCCAACCATCACTGCCACGAAAGGCCAGCAGCCTCGAAAGATGGTGCCCAGGCCCACCCCGGGCAGCAGGGCGTTGAGCACAAACAGGTTCATGCCCACGGGCGGCGAGATCAGGCCGATCTGCACGATCATCACAATCAGCACGCCAAACCAGACCGGGTCAAAGCCCAGCGATGTCACGATGGGAAAAAACAGCGGAATGGTCAGCAGCACCATGGTCAGCTCTTCCATCACGGTGCCCAGCACGATGTAGATCAGCATCATGGCGGCGATGATCATCGTCGGTGAGAAGCCTTGGTGGGTAATCCACTCTTTCAGGTCGCCAGGCATGGTGGTGAAGTTCACAAAATTGGCAAAAATCGTGGCGGCGATCAGCAGGGTGAACAGCATGGCCGTGGTGCGCGCAGACTCCACCAGCACTTGGTAGAGCACCGCCCAGCTAAGGCGCCGGCGTGCCAGTGCAAACAGAAATGCGCCACTGGCACCGATGCCTGCGCCTTCGGTGGCGGTAAAGACACCGCCATAGATACCGCCCAAGACCACAATCACCAACACCAGCACGCCCCAAATGCCGCGCAGTGCCTTCCAGCGCTGGGGCCAAGTGCTGCGCTCGCCTGCGGGGGCATGTGAGGGGTCACGTGCAGTCATCACCATGATGCCCGCCATCATCAGCAGGGCGGTCAAAATGCCCGGAATGACCCCGGCAGCAAAGAGCTTGCCGATATTGGTCTCGGTGATGATGCCGTAGATCACCATGATGGTGGATGGCGGAATCATGATGCCCAAGGTGCCGCCAGCAGCCATCACCCCAGTGGACAGGCTGTCGCTGTAGCCGAGCTTTTTCATGCTGGGATAGGCCACCTTGCTCATGGTGGCTGCGGTGGCAATGGACGAGCCGCAGATGGCACCAAAACCCGCGCACGCTGCGACGGTGGCATGCGCCAGGCCGCCGCGAAAATGGCCGATGAACGCGTAGGCTGCCGCAAACAGCTCGTGCGCCAGGCCCGCGCGGGCGACAAAATTGCCCATCAGGATGAACAGCGGAATGACCGACAGCGTGTAGGCAAACCCGGTCTCCTGCACCACCTGGGCCGTGCTGGCCAAGGCGGGCATCCAGCCGCGTGTCAGGCCAATGCCCGCGATGCCCACAATGCCCATGGCAAAAGCCAGCGGCACACGCAGCAGGGCAAGCGCAAAAATAGCGACAAAACCGATGAGGGATTCAATCACAGCGCCGCCCCTTCGCCTTCGGCCAGATCTGCCTGCGGCTTGAAAGCCAACACCAGATGCAGCAGCCCTGTGATGCCACACAGCAGCGCCATGCCATAGATGAACGGGGCCTTGGCGATCTGCAGCTGTGCGGTGGTGTCGCCGTTTTGCGCAAACTGGCCGCCCTTTTGCCACATCAGATAGGCCAGGCCCAGCATCAAGGCCGCGCACAGCAGCTGCACGCCAGAGCGCAGCAGCTTGCCCAGCGCGCTGGGCCATACCGAGTCCAGCGAGTCAAACACCACATGTTCCCCGCGGCTGGACACCAAGGGCAAGCCAGCAAAAATCACCACCACCATCATCAGCTCGGTCAGCTCCAGCGAGCCGGGAATGGACTGCGACAGCAGCTTGCGCCCACCCACGTCAAAGAAGGTCAGCACCATGATGGCAAACAGCGCTGTAGCGCACAGCAGGCCACACAAATGTTCTAAAAGCTTACGCATGGGGAACGAGTCTAGCAAAAAGCATGCAACCTGGATGGCTGCAGCGGGTCAAAAAAAACGCGGCACTCATGAGGCATGAGGCCGCGAGGGTAGTGCAAAAGCAGGAAGCTTACTTTTCTGCCTTGGCGATTTCAGAGCGGAACTCGGCCAGCACCTGGGCTGCGCCCTTGAGGCCCTTGGCTTCTGCATCAGCAGCCCACTTAGTCTCCAGCGAAGAGGTTTTGGATTTGATGTCTGCCACAAATGCGGCTTCTGCCTTGGTGATTTGCACGCCGTTGGCCTGCATCAAGCCAATCGCGCGGCGGTCAGCCTTGTCCCAGCCGCGGCCAAAAATGCGCGCAGCGACTTCGCCGCTGGCAGCGTCCACCACCTTTTTCTCGTCTGCAGACAGCTTCTCATACCGTGCCTGGTTCATCACAAACGCAAAGCTGGTGTTGTACAGGCCACCAGGGAAGGTGGTGGCGTGGCGGATGATTTTGTCGATACGGAAAGACTCGGTGGATTCGGCAGGAAACAGGGTGCCATCCATCACGCCGCCAGAGAGCAGTTCATACGAATCTGGCGCGGGCTTGAGGGTGACGTTCATGTTCAGCGTCTTGCTGATCTCGTTGACCATGCCGCCACCTACGCGAAATTTCAGGCCATTGAGGTCGTCAACCTTGCTGATCGGGCGCTTGGTGTTGAACACAATGCCGGGGCCGTGCGTGAAAAACGCCAGCACTTTCATGCCCGCATGCTCGGCAGCAAACTGCGGGTGCTTCATGGCGACCTTGTTGTAGGCCACCGAAATAGGCTCGGAGAAGTTGCCCAGAAACGGCAGCTCGGCCATCTGGGTGTGCACAAAGCGGCCAGGTGTGTAGCCTTGCACCGAGTAAGACACATCTACCAGGCCATTTTTGACAGCATCAAAAGTGCCAGGGGGGCTGGCAACCGAGCGTGGCAGGATATTGCACTTGAGCTTGCCGGCAGAGTTTTTCTCGATCAGGTCGCACCATTCTTTTTGCGCCATGCTCAGCGTGTGGGTGGGGCCGACCCAGCTGGATGCCGTCAAAACGGTCTGTGCGCTGGCCGCGCTGGCGCCTGCGAGGGCCAAAATAGACAATGCAATACGGGTGGCTTTCATGGCGATTCCTTGGCTAAAAATGTTGCGCTGCAAAATAACGAACTATCGAGACTTTAACGGCTGCCTCCAAAGCGACAGCTACAGGTTTACCCGAATTAACCGACCCAACGGTTGGTTAATTGTCGCCACGTTGACGCTGTTGTCAAACCATTGGTGAGCAACGCCTAACCGCATGCTTTGAAATGACTATAATGCAGAAAAAGAACGATCGTGCTTTTTTGTGTAGGGTCAACAGACCGCATAACAAAGCAAGTCTATATGCTGCGGTGCGTCATGGCCAAAGTCAAGACGCATACAATGACTGCAGTTTACGTTTACGTCAATTGGATTAACTAGTTGGAGCCAGTGTATGAAGGTATTAGTCGCTGTCAAGCGTGTGGTGGATTACAACGTGAAAGTTCGGGTCAAATCGGACCACACTGGCGTGGATATCGCCAACGTCAAAATGAGCATGAATCCGTTTGACGAGATTGCTGTGGAAGAGGCCACACGCCTGAAAGAAAAGGGCGTAGTCACAGAGATCATTGCGGTCTCCTGCGGCCCCACCCAATGCCAGGAAACCCTGCGCACCGCCATGGCTATCGGCGCTGACCGCGGCATTTTGGTGGAAACCTCTGAAGAATTGCAGCCTCTGGCTGTAGCCAAGCTACTCAAGGCCTTGGTAGACAAAGAACAGCCAGGCTTGGTGATTCTGGGAAAACAGGCCATTGATGACGACTGCAACCAGACCGGCCAGATGCTGGCCGCGCTGGCTGACATGCCGCAAGCCACCTTTGCCTCCAAGGTGGAAGTGGCTGACGGCACAGCCCAGGTCACCCGCGAGGTGGACGGCGGTCTGGAGACCCTGTCGATCAGCCTGCCTGCCATCATCACCACCGATCTGCGCCTGAACGAGCCACGCTACGTCACCTTGCCCAACATCATGAAGGCCAAGAAAAAGCAGCTCGATGTATTCAAACCCGAAGACCTCGGTGTCAACGTGGCCCCACGCATCAAGACACTCAAGGTGGTCGAGCCCGCCAAGCGCAGCGCAGGCATCAAAGTGCCGGATGTGGCTACCTTGGTGGACAAGCTGAAGAACACAGCTAAAGTGATCTAAGCACGCTACGATTTTTGCGTTACCTCCCTGTATCTCGTTAAGGATTCAACATGACAAGTTTAGTGATTGCAGAACACGACAACGCTTCCATCAAGGGCGCAACCTTCAACACCGTGACCGCAGCAATTGCCTGTGGTGGTGATGTGCATGTGCTGATCGCTGGCAGCAATGCCGGCGCTGCGGCTGCTGCAGCGGCGCAGATTGCTGGCGTGGCCAAAGTCATCCACGCGGATGGCGCGCAGTTTGCGCATGGCCTGGCTGAAAACATGGCCGCCCAGGTGCTGGCGATTGCGTCCAGCTATTCGCACATCCTGTTTCCTGCCACCGCATCGGGCAAAAACATTGCACCGCGCGTAGCGGCCAAGCTGGATGTCGGCCAGATCAGCGACATCACCAAGGTCGATGCTCCCGATACTTTCGAGCGCCCCATCTATGCGGGCAATGCCATTGCCACTGTGCAAAGCGCGGATGCCACCAAGGTCATCACCGTGCGCACCACAGGCTTTGACCCTGCGGCAGCCACGGGCGGCTCAGCGGCTGTGGAGACCGTCGCCTCTGCGGCAGACAGCGGCAAGAGCAGCTTTGTGGGCAGCGAGATCGCCAAACTGGACCGCCCTGAGCTGACCGCAGCCAAGGTGATTGTCTCGGGCGGCCGGGCTTTGGGCAGCAGCGAAAAGTTTGCCGAAGTTATGACCCCGCTGGCTGACAAGCTAGGCGCGGCCATGGGCGCATCACGCGCTGCAGTGGACGCAGGCTACGCACCCAACGACTGGCAAGTAGGCCAAACCGGCAAAATCGTCGCCCCCCAGCTGTATGTCGCCTGCGGCATCAGCGGTGCCATCCAGCACCTGGCCGGCATGAAAGACAGCAAGGTCATCGTAGCCATCAACAAAGACCCCGAAGCGCCAATTTTCAGCGTGGCTGATTTTGGACTGGAAGCGGATTTATTTACTGCGGTGCCTGAGTTGGTTGCGGCGCTTTAAGTTTTTTAAATTCGGGTTCAGGACGCGAAGGGCGCTAAGGTTACGCGAAGGACGCGAAAAAGAAAATACCAAATGAATACAAAATAATTTTTTGATTTTGTATTCCCATAAAAATTTGGCTGTTTTTTCTTCATCTTCTTTCGCGTCCTTCGCGTAACCTTAGCGCCCTTCGCGTCCGGTATTCGGTATTCATCTGACTTTGCAAATTGAGAGACATAGACATGACCTACAAAGCCCCCCTCAAAGACATGCTGTTTGCGATGAAGCACATCGCCAATATTGACGCAGTTGCGCAAATCCCTGGTTTTGAAGAGGCGGGTTATGACACTGCGCAGGCGGTGCTGGAAGAGTGCGCCAAGTTCAACGAAGATGTGCTTTCGCCGCTGAACTGGGAAGGTGATAAAAACCCGTCGTCTTTCAAGGACGGCAAGGTCACGACGACTGCTGGGTTCAAAGAGGCGTTCAGGCAGTATGCCGAAGGCGGCTGGCAGGGCTTGCAGCATCCGCTGGAGTTTGGCGGGCAGGGCTTGCCCAAGACGATTGGCGCAGCCTGCGGCGAGATGATGAACAGCGCGAACATGAGCTTTGCGCTGTGCCCGCTGCTGTCGGACGGCGCGATTGAGGCGCTGCTGACGGCTGGCAGCGATGAGCTCAAAGCGACCTATCTGGAAAATCTGGTCACCGGCAAATGGACTGGCACGATGAACCTGACCGAACCCCAGGCGGGTTCGGACCTGGCCCTGGTGCGCACCCGCGCCGAGCCTCAGCCCGACGGCAGCTACAAGGTGTTTGGCACCAAAATCTACATCACTTATGGTGAGCACGACATGGCGGAAAACATCGTGCATCTGGTGCTCGCCCGCGTGCAGGGCGCGCCCGAGGGCGTGAAGGGCATTTCGCTGTTTGTGGTGCCCAAGTTCATGGTGGGCAAGGACGGCAGCCTGGGCGCACGCAACGACGTACATTGCGTGAGCATTGAGCACAAGATGGGCATCAAGGCGTCACCGACTGCTGTGCTGCAGTATGGCGACCATGGCGGCGCGGTGGGCTATCTGGTGGGCCAGGAAAACCGTGGCTTGGAATACATGTTCATCATGATGAACGCCGCGCGCTATGCGGTGGGTGTGCAGGGCATTGCGATTGCCGAGCGCGCGTACCAAAAGGCCGTGCAATACGCCAAAGACCGCGTGCAAAGCCGCCCGGTAGATGGCTCGATGGCCGCCAGCGCGCCGATCATCCACCACCCAGATGTCAAGCGCATGTTGATGACCATGCGCGCCTACACTGAAGGCTGCCGCGCGCTGGCCGCAGGCGCTGCTGCAGCTTATGACGCTGCGCACCACCACCCAGACGCCGATACGCGCAAGCAAAACGCCGCGTTCTATGAATTCATGGTGCCGCTGGTCAAAGGCTACAGCACCGAGATGAGCCTGGAGGTCACCAGCCTGGGTGTTCAGGTGCACGGCGGCATGGGTTTCATCGAAGAAACCGGCGCGGCCCAGTACTACCGCGATGCCAAGATCCTTACCATCTACGAAGGCACCACGGCCATCCAGGCCAATGACCTCGTTGGCCGCAAAACCGCACGCGATGGCGGCACGAGCGCCAAAGCCATCGTGGTGCAGATTGAGACGACAGAAAAAGAGCTGGCCAAGAGCACCAGCGCCCATGCACAGGCCATGCTCAAGCGCCTGAGCAGTGCGCGCAAAGCCCTGATTGACGTGATCGACTTTGTAGCAGGCAACACCAAGGCGCAGCCCAACGCCGTCTTCGCAGGCAGCGTGCCCTACCTCATGCTCGCAGGCAATGTGTTTGCCGGCTGGCAAATGGCCCGCAGCCTGCTGGCCGCCGAAGCCGAACTGGCCGCAGGCAACGACGCCCCCTTCATGCAAGCCAAAATCACCACGGCGCGCTTTTACGCAGACCACATGCTCAGCAAGGCCACCGGCATGCGCGACAGCATTGTCGAAGGCGCAGACTGCGTGACGGCTTTGGCACTGGAAGCTTATTAACACCGGGCAGCAAAATACGGACTGCCGGACGCGAAGGGCGCTAAGATTACGCGAAGAACGCGAAAAAGAAAATACCAAAAAAATACAAAAATTAATCGATTCATATTTTTGTATTTAAATAAAAATTGGGCTGTTTTTTTCTTTGTCTTTTTTCGCGACCTTCGCGCAACCTTAGCGACCTTCGCGTCCGGCAGTTCTCTCTCGACAGATATTCGATTCAACACAAAAGGCAATCATGTCAAAACTCCCCCCGATTCTGCAAAACCTGCCATTCCCCGTCATCGGCAGTCCGCTGTTCATCATCAGCAATCCCAAGCTGGTGATTGAGCAGTGCAAGGCGGGTGTAGTGGGCTCGATGCCTGCGCTCAACGCGCGCCCGGCGGCGCAGCTGGAAGACTGGCTGGCAGAGATTACCGAGACGCTGGCAGCATACAACCAGGCGAACCCTGGCAAGCCTGCCGCGCCGTTTGCCATCAACCAGATCGTGCACAAAAGCAATGACCGTCTGGAGCACGATATGGCGCTGTGCGAAAAATACAAGGTGCCCATCATCATCACCTCGCTGGGCGCGCGCGAAGATGTCAACACTGCTGTCAAAGCCTGGGGCGGCATCACGCTGCACGATGTGATCAGCAATGTGTTTGCCCACAAGGCTATCGAAAAAGGCGCTACCGGGCTGATCCCGGTGGCGGCAGGAGCTGGCGGGCACGCGAGTGTGAAATCGCCGTTTGCCATGGTGCAGGAGATCCGTGCGTGGTTCGATGGCCCGCTGGTGCTGTCGGGCTCCATCGCCTCTGGCGGCGCGATCCTGGCCGCCCAGGCCATGGGCGCAGACCTGGCCTATATCGGCAGCGCATTTATCGCCACGCACGAAGCACGCGCAGTGGATGGCTACAAGCAGATGATCACCGAGTCCAATTCGGACGACATCGTCTACAGCAACTTCTACACTGGCATCCACGGCAACTACCTCAAGGGCAGTATCAAAAACTCTGGCATGGACCCCGACAATCTGCCCGAGAGCGACCCCAGCAAGATGAACTTTGGCGGCGGCGGTGAAGCCAAGGCCTGGAAAGACATCTGGGGCTGCGGCCAGGGTATTGGCGCGATCAACGAAGTGGTGTCCACCGCTGACCTGGTGGCGCGCTTTAAGCGTGAATATGCTGAGGCGAAAGCACGTTTGCTATAAATAAAGTAGCTGCTCCCGCGATATTCTATTGGCCTGGGAGCCTCTTTTAATCAAAAATTAAAGCGCCAGCTGGCCCCCCAGCCAGCTTTTGCGCACGCCCACCAGGGTTTGCAGATTCACGCCTTTGAGCAGTGGCCAACTGCTGCTGTACGCCAAAAACACATCCCGCAGCCACGGCAGTAGGGTCAAATCGCTTTGAAACAGCGGCGTGAGCAGACGGCTGGCCTGGCTGTAGAAATGCAGATGGCTTTTGCGTGCGCGGGTATAGGCTGCCAGCGCGCTGGGCACATCGCTGTGTGTGGCCATGCTGTGTGCCAAGGCCAGGGCATCCAGCAGTGCCAGATTGGTGCCCTGGCCCAGTTGCGGGCTGGTGGCGTGCGCTGCATCGCCGATGACTACGGTATTGCCAGCGTGGTAGCGTGGCATGACGATATCGTGGTAGCGTGCCCAGGTCAGTTGCTCCATGTGGGTGATGTGTGCCAGCAGGGCTTCGCACTGGGGATTGAGCGCCAGCACGCTGTCTTTCCAGGCTTGCAGGCCGGCATCCTGCAGGGCGGCATAGCGATCAGCGCGCAGGCTCCAGAACAGGCTGACCACGGGGGTGTTGCTGCCAGGGGCCAAGCCGGTAGGCATGATGCCCAGCATCTGGTGGGCCTGGCGGTACCACTGCCACAAGGTGCTGCCGTAGCTGCGCTGCGCATCGGGCAGCACGGCCCACACGGCGCCCCAGGGGTACAGATTGTCTTTGCAGGCCAGGGTGGTCTGGCTGCGCAGCCTGGAGTTTGACCCGTCGGCGATCACGCGCAGGTCATAGTCCTGCAGCGCGCTGAGCTGGGTCACTTCATGGCCCGTGCTGATCTGTACCCCCGCCAGGGTGGCCGCATTCCATAGAGCATTAAACAGCACGCCGCGGTGCAGCCCCAGCCCATAGCTGCCAGCCTGCCAGTGCGCATAACGGATATCGATCACACGCCGTCCGCGCGGGTTGACGCCATAGAGCCAGTCCACCTTGGCGCCATGCGCCAGCACCTCGTCTGCAATGCCCAGGGCGCGCATGGCCGCCAGGCCCGTGGGCTGCACCAGGATGCCTGCACCGATGGACTGCGGCTGGGCAAATTTTTCGAATACCGTGACCTGGTGGCCAGCCCGCGCCAGCAGTGTGGCCGAGGCCAAACCCGCAAAACCCGCGCCCACGATGGCCACGCGCTGCGATGGAAGTGCGCGAGATGCTGCAGTGATAGTCTGTTCCATTGCTCTTTATTTTATAGCTGCTCCCGCGATATTCTATTGGGTTTGGAGGCTATTTTCTTTATAAAACAGAGCTACAACACTGACCATACCTGCCATAGGCCCCAAAGATGGACCATGCCATAGCCCAGGCAGATCAGTGAGCTGTTGATGACGAATGCGGTGCTGTATTGCTGCTGGGGCCACAGCAGCAGCGCAAACCCTGCTGCGCCGCGCAGCAGATACACCGCAGTGATGGCGCACAGCGCCGCTTTGAGCCAGGGCAGGGGTGCAATGACGCCCGCACCTGACAGCGCATAAGCGGCCCACACGGTCAGAACACAGGCAATACCGAAAGTGACGATATGCGGCCACCAGCGCCCTGCCGCTGCCTCGCTGGCCAAGCGTTCACCTGCACCAAAAAATCGGTACCAACGCGGGCCGCCCACAATGATGCACAGATGCAGCAACGCGGCCAGGGCACTGAGCAATGCGCCCACGACAAGCGCGATGTTGTAGTGAAAGTCAAGCATGGTTGCAGGTTCTCAGGAACGCCTGGATTGCACAGTTACTACATTTTTTATAGCTGCTCTCGCGATATTCTGCTGGGCTACAGCCTGTTTAGGCATATGGCGCAGCCAGTAGAAGGCCTCGTTATGGGCGCTGACGCTGCCTGCTTGCAGCATGCGCAGGGTGTCGATGCTGAAGACGGATTGGGGCAGCCGCTTGGCCAGCAGGGCGCTGAGCTTCATCAGCCACCAGGGCAGGGGCAGCCACAGCGCAGTGCCGTGGCCTGCTGCTGCGCGCAGGCGCTGCAGCATGGTTTTGTAGCTCATGGTCTCTGGGCCTGCCAGCTCGATGGTGCGGCGCAGGGCCTTGGGATGCTCGCAGATGCGTGTGATGGCCTCCGCCACGTCTTGCACCTGGATGGGCGCCAGCTGTGACGCGCCTGGGTGCAGCAGGCCGGGCAGGGCGATGATGGGCAGCTTGGTCAGCCACTGGAACAGCCGTGTGCTGGGGCAGACAGCATCCACCAGCAAGGCGGGGCGCACAATGGCGTAGTCCACGCTGCCCGCTTGCAGTGCCTGCTCAGCGGCCAGCTTGCTGGCCATGTAGCCGCCTGAGATGCCAGTGCCCACGCCCAGGCTGGAGATATGCACGATGCGGGCGACGCGCTCTGCGGCGCAGGCCTTGAACAGCGCTGTGGGTGCGGCTGCGTGCACCGCAGCAAAGGTGTTGTGGCCGCGCTCGATCAAAATGCCTGCTGCATTGACAACAATGTCGGCCCCGCGCACCACGCTGGCCAGCAGCGCGGGCTGCGCATCGCAAAAATCCACGGTGATGTCACAGCGGCTGCGCCCTGCGGTCAGCACCTCGTGGCCATGGGCGCGCAGCTCGGCGCTGATCGCGCGGCCCAGCAAGCCTGCGCCGCCAAAAACAATGATTTTCATGATGTGCTCCTGTGGGTGGGTGATGGGGTGTCGCACAGCCCTTCATGGCAGGCGCTGGTGGCTTTCGCGGCTTGCTGTGCTGCGGCCTCCATACTGGCTGTATTGCCTTTGCGTCTGGCTGCGCGCGCGCTGCGCAGGCGCTCAATCAGCGGACCCAGCGTGGCCGACACGCTGTAGCGATGGCGCGCCAGCAGGGCGTAGGCTGCGTCTGTTGCAGGCTTGAGTAGTGGCCAGCCTGTAGGCGCCGCCAGGTGGCCGAGGCCCACGGCCCGGTAGGCCAGGCGAAACACCTCTACGCCAACGACCAGCGAGCCATCGGGCCGCTGCGCGTGGATCAGGCCATTCATCTCGGCCAGCGTGGCACCAAAGGGCACAGGGTCAAACAAAGGCGCGGAGATGTCCACAAAGCGCAGCAGGCCCTGGGTATTGCGAGCTTTGAGATTGTCCATCTCCAGATTGCACACCGGGCAGGCGCCGTCGTAGAGCAGGGTCAGGGGAAAGTCATCGTTCATGTTGCGCTCCATAAAGGCCTGAGAAGGTTGATTGCATTGCCCAGCATCACCAGCAGGGCTACGGCGCAGGCCAGCGTGTTGGCAGCGATGCCTGTCATGCCCCAGCGGTGCAGCGCGTAGCGGCTGGCGCCATAGGTATGCGTGAGCACGGCGTAAGGCCACATCAGGCTGTAGAAGTTGAACGTGATCACAACGAAAATTCCAGCGATCACCAACGCCACTGCGGCCAGAGGATAGAAGCTGAGTGCAAAGCCCAGCGCTGCCACGAAGGGCAGGGCAGTGAGGTATGCACTGCTGAGCACGATGCGCCAGCCACTGAGCAAAAACCGGTTGCGTGACGACATGCCGTGCTCTGACATGCCCGCCCAGCGCATCCAGGCCGCTTCGCTGGCAGTGCTGCCGGGCTTGGCTTTGGGCAGGCCAAACAGCCACAGCGACAGAGCGCCATGTACCAGCAAAATGGCCAAGTCCAGCAACAGCCCGGGCAGCAGACGGCTGTCCAGCAGAATCTGCAGCACAGGCGAGATCACCAGTGTCCAGGCCAGCGCCCGGTTCACGCGCAGCCACAGCTTTTTGTGGCGCAGCAGGTCCGCCAAAGGCAGGCTGATGGCAGGATTTGCTAAAGGGGCAGTGAGCAAGAGCAGGTTCATGGCACTCTCTTAGGTAGTTATTTACAGTTATTTCAGTCTAAACAGAAATTGGTAATCAAAAAAAAGCAATCAAATCAACTGGGCGTTTAAGGCCCAATCACCGACCCCATGGCCTGCATGTCGCCAGCAGCCTTCTCTTTAGGGCTGGCGGGAGCAGCAGTGGCCTCACCACGGATCAGTTTTTGGATTTTGGCGCCCAGTTTCAGTACTTTGGTGAGTGTTTCGGTGTCCAGGCGCAGCATTTCGTCGCTCCACACCGTCATGGTCTCCAGCATGGTAAGCATCTCGCGCACACGGTTGGCGCGCTCCACGCCGTCCAGCATGATCTCGGGGTGGTTCAGCAGCTCGCGCAGCATGTCTATCGTGGGCATGATTTCGCGCTCTTTGCGCTCGCGGATCACCGTGCGTGACAGCTCCCAGATATCGGTGCTGGCCTCAAAATGGTCACGCCGGTCACCCATCACATGCACCAGTTTCACCAGGTTCCAGGCCTTGAGCTCGCTGATGGAATTGCTCACATTGCTGCGTGCCACGCCCAGCGTGTCGGCGATCTCGTCTGCTGGTAGCGGCTTGCCTGTGAGGTACAAGAGCGCATGGATCTGCGCCACCGTGCGGTTCACACCCCAGCGCGTACCCATCTCGCCCCAATGCAGGATGAATTTTTGGCTGGTTTGGCTGAGATGCATGGTTTTTGGCTTTCTTGGGATTAATATAAACCTGTCTTTTATTTCTGTCAATAGAGAAATTAAAGAAATCTTCGAGATTAATACTCAGTTTCCAGCTAGAACCAAGAGTACTTAAAGTATGGCTGATTAGACATTTCGCCGATAGAGTGCGTAGTTGGTAAATTGTTAAAGTGATGGCGTTGTTTCACAAAAATAAATTTTTGTAGTACACTTCTGAGCTATGAATGCAATTGCAGCTCCTAACGACCAGTTCCTTAGCTTGCGCCTGGGTGCAAGCGACTCTGCGCTCATGCAGCAGTTGCACGAGCGCATGGGTTTGAGCAAGACGGATATTGTGAAACACGCCTTGCGCCAGCTGGCCAGCAGCACCGAAGCGCAGGCAGATGTCAGTTTGTACGATTTGGGCAAACCTGTTTTTGGCAAGCACGGCGATGCATCGCGCCAGTCGGCAGATATCAAATCTGTGGTGCGCGAGCGGCTGGCAGCCAAGCGACTCGTCAATACACTGTAAGTTCTGCGCGTGAAAAGCATCGGTTTGCGCGACGTGCTGTGCGACAGCGGCCCACTGGCAGCGCTGTTTAACCGCAGCGATAGCTACCACGCGCAGGCGCTGGCCTACTTCAAGCGCCACGGCAGTCACGTGCGGCTGCTTACTACATGGGAAGTCATGTCGGAGGTGATGTATTTTCTGGACTTCAGTGCCCATGCTCAAGCTGACTTGTTGCTATGGCTGCATGAGGGTGCTGCGCGCGACAGAGTTCGCATTGCTTCGCTACAAACAGACGATCTGCTGGGCCTGTCTGCCATGATGCGCAAATACGCTGACCGTCCCATGGACTTGGCGGACGCTTCACTGGTGTGGCTGGCCAACAGCTCAGGGGTCACGGACATCATTACCGTGGATCGTGCGGACTTTGCGGTGTATCGCACTAACAAACGCAAGGCCTTCAAGAACGTTTTTTCAGATTGAACTGGGTGTTTAATCTACGTCACCAGACATTCAACTAGCAGCAAGGAGTCCACCCATGACCCAGCAAGCCACTGGCAGCTTTGAAGTTGCCATGAAACCCCTATCTACCGAAGATCCGATAGATGCTGCGCTCGGGCGGATGACGCTGGACAAGCAATATGCTGGTGATTTAGTGGCGACAGGCAAAGGGACGATGCTGACGGCCATGACGCAGACCAAGGGCTCGGCAGGCTATGTGGCGATTGAGCGGGTGACAGGCTCGCTGCACGGCCGCACGGGCAGCTTTGTCCTGCAGCACTCTGGCACCATGAACCGGGGTGTACCGCAATTATTGGTGAGCATAGTGCCTGATTCGGGCACTGAGGCGCTGGCGGGGATCAGCGGGCATGTGACCATTCGCATGGCCGATGGCAAGCATTTCTACGATATGGAATACAGCCTGCCGTCCTGAGGCAGCCAAAGCTGGCTCACCACAATCGCGCTGCGTCAATAGCCTGCTGCAAGTGCGCAGGCAGTGGCGAATCGGCGGCGCCGGTGATGCAGGCCGCCACATGCTGGCCGCACAGTGCCGCAAAACTCAAACCGCGTGAGCCCATGCCGGTGCACAAATACAAGCCTGTTGCGTCAGCCAATGGTACGGCGCCGACTGCGGGCAGGCGATCGCGCGTGGTGCAGCGCGCGCCGGCCCAGGCTTGCACTTGCCCCGCGCTGACCTGCGCTGCCAGTAGATCAGCCGCAGCGGGGATAAGCTGCTGCAGGCGCTGGATGTTGCTGGCCAGGCCCTGTGCTGTCACCTGGGGCACGGGCACCTCGTGCTCGTAGGTGGAGCCGCTCAGCCAGATGCTGCTGCCCTGCCAGGCAATGGCGGGGATGAAATGGCCATTGCCGTTGATGGCGCAGGGGCTGTGGGCTGAGCTGCTGGTGGGGCTGTAGTTTGCCAGCTCGGGCAGCAGGCGGGGCCACAGGGCTTGCCAGGCGCTGTCCCAGGGGCCGTAGGCTACTTGACCTGCCACCTGGTGCAGCGGCAGGGCGGTTGCTTTGCCTATTGCTGGCGTGTTTGCAAGAGGCAGCATGCCATCCGGTAGCCCTAATAGCAGGGCCTGGGCTTGGTAGGCATTGGCCAGCACCACGGCATCAGCTATGGCCAACACGCCGCCTTGCGCATCCAGGGCCTGCCACGCTGTGCCTGCGCCCTGCAGGGGCCGCAGCTGCCGCACCTGCGCGCCCGTGCGCAGTGTGATGCGTGGATGTGCCAGCCATGCTGCAACCAGCGCTGCGGGCTTGACCCAGGCGGCATCGGGGTGCCAACGGGCCTGCGGACCCAGCTTGCCTGCGCGCTGCAATGCGCCGCAGGGCTGCCAGTCGATGCCTTGCTGCAGCAGGGCCTGGGCAGCGCGGGTAGTGGCCGCCACGCCCAGGCGGCTGAGCTGGCTGAGCGGGTTGTCATCAGCACCGTGGTGGGGGGCTAGCAAGCCCACGGGGAGGCTATGGGAGGGCGTGGCTGAACTCGTAGCTGAATCAGCAGCCTCCAGCACCAACACCATCACCTCGCAGCCGCGCTCAGCCAGGGCGTGCGCAGTGGCACTGCCAGCCAAGCCCCCACCAACTACTATAATTTTAATAGCTGCTCCCGCGATATTCTATTGGCCTGCAGGCCTAAAACATGGATAAAACACGCTGCGCAGCACCTGCAGCAGACGCTTTATTCAGTCGGCGGCACATAGCCCTGCACGGCATCCGCACCCGCGCCAAAAAAGTGCGCTTCCATCTGGCGCGCCAGATACTGGCGGGCGCGCTGGTCAGCCAGATTCAGGCGGTTTTCATTCACCAGCATGGTCTGCTGCTTCATCCAAGCGGCCCAGGCCTCCTTGCTCACCTGCTGCCAGAGCTTTTTGCCCAGCTCGCCAGGATAAGGGGGAAAGTCCAGGCCTTCAGCCTCTTTGCCCAGTTTGATACATTGAACCATGCGTGCCATAAATATGTCCTTGCGAATTGCTGTGGAGTTGATCACCCAAAAAGTGCCCGCCCGGCGCGAACCTTGGGGCGTTTTGCGTGTCCAATAACGCTATTGTCTCTTACTGGAAAAGCGCATGCTGACTTTATGGAAAAATTTGACATTGCCGCGCGCTGCAGGCGCAGTGGCACTGCTGTGCGCGCTGATGCTGGCTTTTGGCATGTACCTGCAGCATATCGTCGGTCTGGTGCCCTGTCCGATGTGTATCGTGCAGCGTTATGCTCTTATTTTAGTAGCTGCCACCGCGACTATTTGTTGGCTTAGCGGCCGAAAAGGCTTTCAAAACGCCTTTGCTGGCGTGGCCATCTTCTTTGCCGGGTTTGGCGCCTTTGTCGCCGCGCGGCAGAGCTTTTTGCAGTGGTTTCCGCCCGACATCCAAAGCTGCGGGCGCGATTTTTACGGCATGGTAGAGACATTTCCCCTCCAGCGCGCCATCCCGATGATTTTCAAGGGCAGTGGTGACTGCACGAAAATCGACTGGACATTTCTGGGCGGCTCGATTGCCAACTGGTCGTTTGTGGCGTTTGTCGCCATGGCGCTGTGTCTGGCTGCGCTGCTGTTACGAGGCAAGGCGCAAGCCTCGTAAACAGCCTGACCTCAGAGCGACGTTTTATTGAGGGCTGGTAGTGCCAGCGAGCCGTAAACCTGCGGTAGTCAGTGCAGATTTGGTGCTGGCGCTCATGCTGCTGGTATCAAAGACTTTACTCAGCTTGGCTTTGGTTTCTGCGTTGACGGTGCTGTGGGCCAGCAATTGTTTAGACGGGTAAGCGCCAATCGGCGTGGCAAGACCTCCAGTGGCTTTCCAGGCATTGATGGTGTCTTTATCGACGGTAATGGTTGCTTCGGCTTGACCGCCCTGCATCATGCTCAGCTTCAAATCCGCATAGCGCACATATTTGAACTGCACGCTGCTGGCATCCACCCCTTCTTTGCTCAGCCACATCTTGGTCGCAGCGCTCACATAACCCCCTTGCTTGCCAACGATCACCCTCTTGCCCTTGAGTTCCTGCGGCGTATCGATACTGGCAGCCTTGCTGGAGAGCAGGGTCAGTCGCTCGTTGGTAGTCATCTCAAAGGATGCCACTTTGGTGTATTCACCGCTGGCCAGGATAGCGTTGGCAGCATAGTTGTGCGCCAGGATAAGCGCGGGTGGCTGCGCGGCATAAGAAGACACCAAACCGTCAACAGCATCAATACCCAGACTCAGATTTTTCATGGCCCCGCTGCTGCGGATGGCGTTAACCATAGGCTCAAATGCGCCCATGACTACTGGAAGATTGGTTTTGGAGTTTTTCTCGATACCTATGCGCAATTCTTCTGCATTTGCGGTGGCAGAAATACACAACGTGGCGATAGCAACCGACATGGAAATGGCTTTGTAATCCGACATACAGAATCCTATTTGGCGAGTTAGAGTGAGAGTAATTATTATTCTCTAAATGTTTCAATATGTTTTAATCTAATTGGTATTTAGTGCGCAATATTTCGCTTTTTCATGAAGTTGAACACGAAATACATACACGAAAAGGCTAATTTTGGGATGCGGGCGCTCTTAACAGTCCATCAGCAGGTGATTCAAAAATGGTGGGGAAATTGGCTACTGCAAACAGGCAGACTCAGACAAGCAAGTCAATAAAAAATGCCAACACTCCAATTCTCTGGGGACATGCAAGCAGCTTGTCGATTTAATCGCCAACGGCTTTATGGCATTGCCTAGGATGGCTTTGCTGCTTTGTGCGTTGATGCTGCGCTCAGTCCGATCCAGGCACTGATTATTTTTTGGCGCGAGTAGTTGCAGGAGCCCCAGTCTGCTCAATCGTGCTGATCAATTGTTGGGCTTGCTGAATATGGATGGGCGACATTTTGCGTGCCTTGGCATGGTTCCAGGCCAGGCGCGCGGTATCTGCGAAATTCTGGTCGTAGCCCAGCACCAGAGTGCCCTGGACGCAGTCAAACTCTGCGCTGGCCTGCTCTATGGCAATACCGGCAATCGCATCCAGCTCAGCCATGGCGACGGTGGATTTACCGTTGCCGGTTTGTGCCAGGTTGCGGCTGGCGCGTACGCTGGCGTTGATCAAAGCCATGGCATCCGTGAAAGAGCCTTTGCGGCAAGCCTTGGCGGGAGCTGTCGGGCTAGCCGCCTTGCCCGAGTTGGGGGAGGCCGAGGCGGCTGAGGCGCTGGGTGCGCCAGCACTGTGCTGATGCGTGTGCTGCGCGAGAGCATTTATTGCGCAAGCCCACACCAGGCAACACAGCGCCAGCCTGAAACTACCGGGCATCATGGTGCGCGCAGCAATGGGATAGCTACGTGTTGATCGCTTCCGGGCACAGCCCAACGCAAACCAAAGCGGGGGTTCATGGTGTAGCCGTTTTGCAGATCATTCCGTCCAAAGACGACAGTGATGGGATGAATGCCCTTGCGCAGAGCCACAAACCCAGCCTCGTCACGGGTGCCCGGGCTGGGTTCGTAGATGACTGTCGACAGATTGCCTACGGTGCCGCTGATCCATACGCTGCCCAGCCAGACATCTACGTTGCCCCCTATGCCAGGCACTGACAGAGTGTAGATGCCATCAGCTGGCGCATTGATATAGCCTTTGAATACACTGCTTGTGCTGTTGCCAGCGCTAAGCAGGGCCTGCGTAGACGCGAAGCTCAGCACGCTCAGGTCCAGGGCATTGCCTGCTGTCACGCTGGGCAAGGTCTGCCTCAGTTGGCTGCTGGGGCTGCTGGTGCTGAGGTTGGACTGCCGCACACCAGTCACCAAGCCGCTGGCAGAGTCTGGCGCACGCCCCAACAATGCGACGTTGGTGACAGCAAACGGCGCAATGATCTGCACGGTCTGTACCCCGGCAGCACCTACCATTTTGACGAACAGTTTTTGCACGCTGGCGTCGTAGAACTGTGCTGAAGTACTGGCACTGCGCAGGGCTGCCAGGCTGGCGGCTAAAGGCACACTGGAGCCGTTTTGGGCAACTTTGCTGGCGGGGCCGCTGGTAGCCCAGCTCAGCTCCAGGCTCTTGCTAGCCGATTGCTCCAGATACAGCTCAATGTCGCTTGGCTTGTTGTCTTGCGCACCAGTAAGTACTTCATACTGCGCGCCATTGACGACCCATCCGCTATTGACGCTTTGATAGTCCCACATGCTGCCGTCGAAATACCAGGGCTGGGCCAAGCCCAGTGTGGTTCCATTGGGTTGGACAAGATAGGTTGTGCGGCTGGGCGAGTTTTTATAGCGCAGCAGCAAGCTGCTGCTTGCAGGGCAGGCGTAGGAGTTTGAAGCCAGGCTGGAGGTGCAGGCCGCAGTGACGACAGGCGAGCGGCGCTTGACCCACACCGTGGGCTGGCCACCGTTGAGTGCACCCTGGCTGTCATCGATGCCATGCTCTGCAAAGCCATATTCAAAAGGGTTGACCTCGTGAAAATAAACCGCTTTTTTGGTGTTGACCAGTTTGAGTTTTTCCACGCGGGCCGTGTAGCCCAAGTCGTCCACGTCCACCACATAAGCTGCATCATCATGGTTCACCACAGTGGCATCCAGAATGACAGGTGCACGTGCACCGCCATGGGAAGAAGGCACCACGATCGCACCTCTGGCACCACTACCAAAGCCGCCCTTGGGCGGGGTTTCGGCATTGCCCAAGGTATTGGCGGTTTTACTCACAATCACCACACCATTGACGACACCGCGGTGGATATAAATTCCTGTGCCATTGTCAGCGACCACGGAGTCCTGCAGCTGGGTGCTGCGGTCTTCCAGCCAGGCCCCGCCGTAGTTTTTATAGGATGTAAAGCGGTTGAACAGATGCGTGGTGATTTCGCCCAGGCCACTGGTCACCATCAGGCCATGCCCGAATGTGGCTTCAGGGTAGATTTCAGAGGCCACACCTGCTGCGCCAGGGCGATAGTTGGAATGGGCAATATTGTCTTCAAAAATCAGACCTTTGCCTTCAGAATCTCCCAATGTGTTGGGCGAGAAACGATCAAAGAAAAAGCCAAAACCATTGATACTGCCTGCGGCAATATTGCCTTTGATGGTGTGGTTAAACCCACGGCCCCAGAAGCTGGCCGAGCGAAACTCTGATTGCCCGGAATTGCCAAACAAAGGGTTGCTGACAGGAAAGGCAAACTCTGATTCTTGGGGATTTTTGTTGAAAACGGCCAGGTTCTTGATAAAGCTATTGCGCACTTCATTGCCATCTTCGGCCCACACAAAAGCGTGGTTAGTGATGTTGAAAGCCACATTGCCTTCCACTAGCGCGTTGTTAGTGCCGTGCACAACGACAGCGCGCTGGAAACTGTCGTGGATAGCATTGTTTTTGACGTAATCGCCATGGGCCAGATCACCTGCCAGATGCCAGTGGAAAGGGTAGCGGCCCTTGGTGCCACGCTGTCCCATCTTGAAGAGCTCTACGCCGCTGATCTTGGTCTTTGCTCCGGCCATCACCATCACGTGGCCACCAAAACTGAGCGCATCGGAATTGTCATCGCCACGGATCACAATATTGCGTGACAGCAGACCCACGGCGGCGCGCTGGTCCAGCGTTTTGCCTTCATAAGTTTGTAGTGTACCCCAGTGGGTATGGGCAAGCGCAGGGGAAAAGTTGACCTGTTTGCCAGCCACAGAGGTAATGGTGACCACCTCATATTCTTCAGCTTCAAAACTGCTTGGTGCGATCACCAGCTTGTCGCCTGCTCTCCAGGCGCTGGCGTCGTCTTGCAGCGTGATGGAGGTGGCCCCGGGATTGGCAGTTGCGGCCAGCTGCGTCCAGCCCATGCGGTTCTCGCCAAATAGCTGCAGGCTGCCGCCACCCATCACGCCAATGAGTTTGGTCCCCATGTTCATGATGTTCTGGCTTTTGTCGGTGCCAGTCAGGGTGATGGTGGCTTTGCGTGTGTAGGGCGTTGCCTCCGTGCCCGCACTGAAACTGCCGTGCACCATGATCCAGCGGCTGGTCAGCTGGATGTCGTTGTCGGCCAATACGAGATTGCCGTTGACCATCAAACCTGCCAGCTTGGCAGTATTGCCGCGCAATGTCACTGTTTTGCCAGCCGGAATATCGACCACATCGCCATCGGCTGGCAGTTTGCCATTGGCCCAGGTGGAGGGGCTGTTCCAGTCACCATCTTTGGCCTGGCTGGTAGGGTCAGGCGTGGGCGTGATGGGCATATCAGGCGAGCCCGGGTCTGTGGTGCTGCCCAGTTGACTGCCGGTCGGCTGGGTGCCGCCGCCCCCGCTGCCACCGCCGCCCCCTCCGCAGGAAGCAAGTATGGCCAGCAAAGCGAGCTTGACTATCGTCAGGCCCCAGGAAGAAGATTGCTTGATAGGTGTTTTCATAAATGTGACTCAAACTGCAAGGAACATCAATAACCTAGATACAAAGGCATGCGCGACACACCAGGCGCCGCCAGGCGGCGGGTATCGCTTGCGCGGGTTTCTTCGATCCACTGGGCATAGCCGCATTGCGCGCAGTAGACACTGGTGGAGAAAATATAGGAGGTCTGCGCATCGGTGCTCAGAAAGGCAGGCAGGCTTTGGTTGATAGGGCGCGAAGGGTAGAGCAGACAACCCAACAGCTCGGTGCGACCGCCAGCGCGGGTATCTATCACGGTGTTACCGCGCTCTGTCTTTAAACCCAAAATCCACAAATTGGCCCCGTTGTTGATGATCTTGGTGCCGTCGTACTCGTTATTGAATTGCCTTGCCCACACGCTCTGGCCTGCCACAATGCTCAAGGGCTCTATGCCCACATCCTCCAGATACAAGTCGCCAGCACCTGCTTGGGCTCTGTAGCCATAAAAACCGTGCTTGATGGCCACGGGCCGTTTGCCACGGTGGTCTACCTTCGTGCCATAACCCAAGCCTTCAATAATCAAAGGCTCTGCCGAGTTGTCAGACACAATAAACCTTATGCCTCCACCGTTGACGCCATTGGCATCGCCGTTGATCACACCACCCATACCGACGATGCGTTTCACGCTGGCAGGCACTGTGACAGCCAGCTCGTTGAAGACCAGGCGTGCCCCCGCCGAAAAATACACCGTACTTTTGCCGGAATTCAGCGCTGTTTGCAACACATTGGCCACCTGGCAGCCCCCATAACCAAAACAGTTGACAGGGACCCACTGGTTGATGTCCGCGTCGCTGAATACCGGGGTTTCCTTGACGGGCAAGCCCAGTGAGCGGGCTTGTGGCGCCGCTGAAAAAAGGCTTTGCGCTACGCCCGAATTGAACTCGGTGATGCTAGCGCCACTGATCACCGTGCCTTTGTTTTTCAGCGCCGCTCCCCAACCGCTGGTGCTGACGTTGCGGGCATGCAAAAAGCCACGATTGTCGATAGCCTGACCACTGCCGAGGCCGTTTTCCAGCCGCGAGTCGAGCAGCACCATGGAAGCTTGGTCGCTGAAGGAACCGTTGATCACGGCGGTGGCGTTTCCTGTGGTGACCAAGCCCCGGATGGAGACAGTGTTGGCCCCATTTTTGAACCCCACTACTTTTTGCTGATTGAGAACGATGTTTTCAAACGTAGGCGCATACTCAAAGTGCTCCACGGCAATACCCGTATCAAAGCCATCTACCTGGATATTCTTGAGCATGCCGGGGCCGGGCCAAGGGCGGGTCATGTCCACACCGGTAACACCCTGTCCATCGCCTGAGCGTACGAGAACATTGCGCATGGCGCCGACGTTGTGGGTCATATAGTTAATGCCGATGGCTGCCGGGTTGCCAGAGCCTGTGTGCACTGCCAAATCCCAAATATTCTGGCGAAATGAGTAATTGCTGGTGCCCTGGTTGTCGGCATTCAGAATAACTTCTACAACGGGTTTGGGTTGGGCTGCCTGGTTAAAGCCGGTGGCTGCATCTTTGAGTTTGATGACAGTGACCCCGGGACCCTGGCCCTGCAGCGTCATGCAGCAGCCTGCCCATTGCAGAGTGTCACTGACCAGATAAGTGCCTGCAGGAAAGAAAAGTGTCTTGGGCCTTCCGTTGAAATAAGAGCCCAGATAGTCGTCAATCCAGCTGCCGTCGGGATTGGTGCGCCCGTCTTTCAGTGCTGCTTGAATGGCGCTGGTGTCATCACTGATGCCATCACCTTTCGCGCCGTAGTCTTTGATACTTTTGGCGGCTCCCGCTGCAAAAACCAAAGGCCCCGCCGTGAGCTGAGGCGCCAGATTGAGCGTAAGGGCAGTGCTACCGCCTGATGTGGTGTTTGCGCCAGGCGCGGAAGGGTTTGACTGTCCTTGCGTATCTGTGCTGGCCCCGCCACCAGAGCCACCGCAAGCCGACACAACACTTGCCAAGAGTAAAGCAATGACATGGCAAGAGAGCCAACGGCGGTGATGAAACATTATTAGAAAATACGTGCATTGTCTGCAGGTACTGCAATGAATTTTTGTGTTGGTATTGTGCTTTCAAAGGAAAACAAAAGAATTAACGATTTGTAAGCGGGGTACGCAGGCCTCGCAAAAAAGCGCTGAAAATGGAAAAAAATCGCATTCAGCTATTTATTTAGGAGCTGTAAAAGCCCATTCGTATTGATTTTCAAGTGATTGATAGCTGCGTTGTTACATCGCTACAAAACCACACTGTCCCCAGGCAAAGCTATATTTTCTTCACTAATACCTGACTTTTTCGGTCCCAGTTGTATTTGCGTTTGCGCGCATCCGGCAGCCAATCAGGGTCTACCTGCACAAAGCCACGTTTGATAAACCAGTGCATGGTGCGGGTAGTAAGCACGAAGATGCTCTCCAGCCCTGCGGTCTTGGCACGCTGCTCAATGCGCTTCAAAATCTTCTCCCCATCGCCCTGGCCCTGCACCTGCGGGCTGATGGTCAGCGCTGCCATCTCGGCGGTTTTGGCTTCTGCATAGGGGTACAGCGCCGCGCAGCCAAAGATCACGCCGTCGTGTTCGATGATGCTGTAGTTGGCCACATCGCGCTCGATCTCAGTGCGGTCGCGTTTGACCAAGGTGCCATCGCGCTCAAAGGGCTCGATCAGCTGCAAAATGCCGCCCACGTCATCGGATGTGGCCTCGCGCAGGCTTTCGAGTTTTTCATCCACCACCATCGTGCCAATACCGTCGTGCACATACACCTCCAGCAGCAGGGCGCCATCGGTGGCAAAAGGCAGAATATGGCTGCGTTCCACACCGCCTTTGCAGGCACGCACGCAGTGCTGCAGATAAAACGCGGTGTCGGTAGGCAGCTGTGCGCTGGGCAGGGCAGCGAGCATTTTCTCGGCTGCGGCCAGGGGCAGCTCGGTGTCGATAGGGTTGTCCTCGCTCAGGGGCTGGGCCGGATCGAGCATGATGCCGGGGATTTCGGTAAGGAAGATCAGCTTGTCGGCCTGCAGATCGGTTGCTACCGAGGTGGCCACTTCTTCCATGGTCAGGTTAAAGGCCTCGCCAGTAGGCGAAAAGCCAAAGGGCGACAGCAGCACCATCGCGCCCATGTGCAGCGCTTTCTGGATGCCCGCCGTATCCACCTTGCGTACCAGGCCGCTGTGCTGAAAATCCACCCCGTCCACTATGCCCACGGGCCGGGCAGTAATGAAGTTGCCGCTGATCACCCGCACCGTAGCGCCCGCCATGGGTGTGTTGGGCAGGCCCTGGCTAAAAGCCGCCTCAATCTCGTAGCGCAGCTGGCCCGCTGCCTCCTGCGCGCAGTCCAGCGCCACGCCGTCGGTAATGCGGATGCCGTGGGAATATTTGGGCGCATGGCCTTTGGCGGCCAACTGCTCGTTCACCTGCGGGCGAAAGCCATGCACCAGCACAATCTTGACGCCCATACTTTGGATCAAAGCCAAGTCTTGGGCAATCGTGGTCAGCTTGCCCGCCGCAATCGCCTCACCACACACCGCCACCACAAAGGTTTTGCCACGGTGCATGTGGATGTAGGGCGCCACGGAGCGAAACCAGGGAACAAAGGTGAAGTTAAAGACGGTGGACATGGCTGGGGGGTAGGGCGGGGTGGGGCAAACAGAGGTTGAACTGACGTCACTTTACTGTACCGGGTTTTGAGCGCTTTTTACGCCCCAATGCATCAGGACGATAACCCAGCGCGGCACCCGACTAAATACCAGAGCTTGGGCAGCTCTTGCGACAGGTCTCCATAATGTGCTGACTTTATATTCCAACAAGATATCCATGAACCTCTACAAAACCTGGTCCACCACGGCTTCTCAACACAAAGGCTTCCTGATCTGTCTGTTGGGCCTGACAGTACTTTTCTCGGGCTGCAGCTCCATGCCGGTGCCCAAGCTGGCTGCTGGCACCAGCGACCCTGCGGCAGTGGCGCTGCTGGAGCAAGCCCAGCAGGCCCACGGCAAGGCAGCGTTCAATGCCATCAAGGATATCAATGTCAGCTACACCGGCAAATGGTTTAACTTGATCACCCGCATCCAGCCCGCCATCACTGACCCAGCCTACCGCCAGACCTCAGAAGAGCGCATGCTGATGCAGGATGGCCTGATCGCCCAGATCCATAGCGGCCCCAGCGGCGACAAGACCGTGATCGAAGACCAGCGCAAAGTGGCCATCTGGTACAACGGCCAGCCCCATTCCAGCCCAGCGCAAATGGCCGCATCCCATCTGGTGTTGCACGCCTACCAGCTGTTTTTATACCCTGCCTTCTATGTGCAGCGCGCCAGCCAGCTGGAGCTGGCTGGCTCCAGCGTGGTGGGCGGGCGCGACTGCGACAACGTGCTGGCAGTACTGCGCCCAGGCATTGGCAGTTCGGTGGAAGACCGCGTGCTGGTCTGCGTGGACCGCCAGGACAAGCTGGTACGGCGTGTATGGCTGACGCTGGAAGGCTCAGAACCCAGCAAGGGCGCGGTGGTGGGAGTGGACCATGACAAGTTTGTCCAGGTAGGCGGTGTCACCTGGCCCACGCATTTTTATGAAACCGTGGTGCGCCCCTTTGCCGGTCTGCCCGCACACGATTTCTCGCTCTCGGGCATTGACCTGAACCGCGGCTTGAGCAAGGCAGATTTCGCCCAGGGCAAGTTTTCACCCCTGGCGGCCAAACCTGCCACCTTGCTGCCTGCCAGCAAGTAGGCGCTCTCAGCGCTTGAGCGCGGCCAGGCCGGCCTGGGCCACTTCCATGTCCTGCTCCACGCTGCCGCCGCTCACGCCAATGCCACCAATCACCTGGTCCTTGGCCTTGATCGGAAAGCCACCGCCAAACACCACCACACGTCCGTTGTTGGTGGTGTTGATGCCGTACAGTGATTGACCTGGCTGAGTCACGGTAGCCAGCACATTGGTGGGCAGCTTCACCGACGCAGCCGTCCAGGCCTTGTCGATGGAAATGCCGATGCTCACCAATATGGAATTGTTCATGCGGCCAAACGCCACCAGATTGCCCCCAGAGTCCACCACCGCGATATTCATCGGCAATTTGATCTCGGCTGCCTTCTTCTCCGCTGCGGCAATCATCGCCTGTGCCTCACTGAGGGTGATCTCGTCGGCAGCAAAAGCTGTGCAGGGCAAAAACGCTGACAGACACAGGGCGATGGCGCTGAGTTTGCAAAAGTACTTCATGGGGTATCTCCAGTTGTAGTTGAATGAGGCTGCTGCAAAATAGCTGCAACCCAGTCCAGTGTAGGTTGCGTGTCAACAAACAGCAATGACCTGAGCAAGGTATTGGTGTCGCAATTTGCGATAATCGCAGGTTGCCCCCGCCATGCTAGACATCACTTTTCCAGAATCCCTGCCCGTATCGAGCCGCCGCGATGAGATCGCCACGGCTATCCGCGACCATCAGGTGGTCATTGTGTGTGGTGAGACGGGGTCGGGCAAGACGACGCAGTTGCCCAAGATTGCACTGGCGCTGGGGCGTGGCAAGCTGAACTATCCGCCGGGCAAGGGCCGCTTGATCGGCCATACGCAGCCGCGCCGCATTGCTGCTACTTCAGTGGCCAAGCGGATTGCCGAGGAGCTGAAAACCCCGTTGGGCGAGGTGGTGGGCTATAAGGTGCGTTTTCAAGACCGGCTTGCACGCGATGCCTCGGTCAAGCTGATGACGGACGGTATTTTGCTGGCCGAGACGCAGGGCGACCCGGACCTGAAAGCTTATGACACGCTAATCATTGACGAGGCGCATGAGCGATCACTCAATATTGACTTCTTGCTGGGCTATCTCAAGCAGTTGTTGCCGCGCAGGCCTGATCTCAAAATCATTGTCACGTCGGCCACGATTGATGCAGAGCGGTTTGCTCGGCATTTTGAGTCGAAGAATGGACCAGCCCCGGTCATCATGGTCAGTGGCCGCATGTTTCCGGTGGAGCAGCGCTACCGGCCTTTTGAGGAAAGCCGCGATTACGACCTAAATAACGCGATATGCGATGCGACTGACGAGCTGTGGCAGGGCGGCGGAGGCGGTGACATCCTGGTGTTTTTGCCGGGCGAGCGCGAGATACGCGAGGCGGCCGACCATTTGCGCAAGCACCTGGCGCACCAGCCGCTGCACCGCAACGCCGATGTGATCCCGCTGTTTGCACGTTTGAGCCAGCAGGAACAAGACCGCGTGTTTGAAGTGGGGCAGGGCAAGCGCATCGTATTGGCCACCAATGTGGCAGAAACCTCGCTCACGGTGCCTGGCATCCGCTACGTGATTGATGCAGGCACGGCGCGCGTGAAGCGCTACAGCTTCAGAAACAAGGTGGAGCAGCTGCTGGTGGAGCCGATTGCGCAGGCCGCAGCCAACCAACGCTCGGGCCGCTGCGGCCGGGTGGCCGATGGTATTTGCATTCGCCTGTACGAGCAAAAAGACTTTGACGCGCGGCCCAAGTTTACCGACCCGGAGATTTTGCGTTCATCGTTAGCAGGGGTTATTCTGCGCATGAAGGCGCTGCGCCTGGGGCATGTGGAAGACTTTCCGTTTATCGAGCCACCGCAGCGCCGTGCCATTGCCGACGGCTACGACCTGCTGCAAGAGCTGGGCGCGGTGGATGAATACAACGAATTGACCGCTCTGGGTGCAGAGCTCTCGCGCCTGCCGCTGGACCCGCGTGTAGGGCGCATGATTTTGGAGGCTAAGACTCGCGGTGCATTGGACGAAGTGTTGATCATCGCCAGCGCGCTGAGCGTGCAAGACGTGCGCGACCGCCCGATGGAGGCGCAGCAGCAGGCCGATGAAGCGCATAAGAAGTTTGATGACGAGAAGAGCGAATTTACCGGGTACCTGAAGCTGTGGAAGTGGATCAACGCAGCGCGAGGAGGAGACGGCAAGGAGCACAAGCTCAGCAACCGGCAATACGAACAACTGCTGCGCCAAAACTTCGTCAACATCCGCCGCGTGCGCGAGTGGCGCGACATATATTCCCAGCTGCACACGGTCGTGACCGAGCACAAATGGCAGATCAACCAGCAGCCCGCCAGCTATGAGCAACTGCATTTGTCCATGCTCTCGGGCTTGATGGGCAATATCGGCTGGAAGCTGGAAGACGAAGACGTTTACCTGGGTGCGCGCGGCATCAAGTTTTACCGGCACCCGGGTGCCAATCTGAGCAAGAAGCCCGGACGCTGGATTGTGGTGTCAGAGCTGGTAGATACCTCGCGTCTTTTTGGCCGGGGCATTGCCGCGATAGAGCCGCAGTGGATCGAGCAGGTGGCAGGGCACCTGCTCAAGAAGCAACTGCTGGACCCGCATTGGGAAAAGAAAAGCGCCGAGGTCATTGCGCTGGAGCGCGCCACGCTGTATGGCATCGTTATCTACAGTGGTCGCCGGGTCAACTACAGCAAGGTAGACCCTGTGGCAGCGCGCGAGGTGTTTATCCGCGAAGCCCTGGTGGGCGGCGAGTGGGAGACCAAGCTGCCTTTTCTGGCGCACAACGAAAAGCTGCTCAAACAGGTGGAAGACATTGAGCACAAGTCACGCAGGCAGGATGTGCTGGTTGATGACGAGTTGATCTATGCCTATTACGACCAGCAAATCCCAGCCACGGTGTGCAGCGGCTTTCTGCTGGAGCAGTGGTACCGCGAAGAGGTCAAAAAGCAGCCCAAGTTGCTGCACCTGAGCCGCGAAGAGCTGATGCGCCACGAGGCAGCGGGTATCACCACGCAGGCGTTTCCCAAAACTGTACGACTGGGTGGTGTGGACTGCCGGGCCACCTATCTGCACGAGCCGGGCGATGCGCGCGACGGCATCACGGTGGAGGTGCCGCTGTTTGCGCTCAACCAGGTCAATGACGAGCGCTGCGAATGGCTGGTGCCTGGCATGCTGCAAGCCAAAATACAGGCCATGCTCAAAAGCCTGCCCCAGCGTCCGCGCTCGCGCCTGGTGCCGCTGCCAGAGTCTGCTGCGCGGTTTTTTTCGGCGCTCAGTGATGATGCAAAGTTTGGCGCTGGCAGCCTGACCGATGCGGTGCTTAAGCTCAGCCGCGACGCCACCAGTGTGGAGATCAAGCGTACCGACATCAAGCTGGATATGCTTAGCGCCCATTTGTTCATGAATTTTCGCGTCATTGACGAGCATGGTCGCCAGCTCGGGGCAGGGCGCAACTTAGCAGCACTCAAAGCTGAGCTCGGCGCACAGGCCCGGGGAGCCTTCGCCTCACTGGCTGCGTTGTCCAGTGCTGCGGGCAAGCTGCCCATGCACAGTGAAAATAATGAAGTAAATGCGGCTCCAGCCCAACAGAATATCGCGGGAGCAGCTACTAAAAATATAGCAAATACACCCTCCCATAGCCTTCCTGCCGATCAGCGTTATACCGCCTGGACGTTTGGCGAGCTGCCTGAGTTGATGGAAATCCAGCGCAAGGCGGGCAAGGACGTGCAGACCCTGATTGGTTTTCCAGCGCTGATAGACCATGGGGATGCCGTAGGCATTGAAGTGTTTGACGAGCCCGATGTGGCCGCGGCCAAGCACCGCGCAGGTCTGCGCCGGCTGTGCGCGCTGCACATCAAAGACGCGCTCAAATACCTGGAGAAAAACATTCCCGACCTGCAGAAAATGGGCGTAGCCTACATGCCCCTGGGCACGGCGGATGAGCTCAAATCGCAGATTATTGACGTCGCGCTGGACAAGGCCTTTTTGCTGGACCCGCTGCCTGGCAATGCAGAAGATTTCAAACGCCGCATTGACGAAGGCCGTGGCCGCCTGACTTTGATCGCCAACGAGGTAGCCCGCCTGTGCCAGAGCATCCTGACCGAATACGCCGCCGCGGCGCGCAAGATCAAGGACACCAAATCCGCGCCCGAGGCTACTGCAGACGCAGCCCAGCAGCTGCAGCGCCTGATGACCAAGCGCTTTCTGTCCACCACAGCCTACGCCCAGCTGCAGCACTTTCCGCGCTATCTCAAAGCCATTACCCTGCGCCTGGACAAATACCGCGCCGACCCAGGGCGCGACACCGCCCGCGCCGCCGAGATCCGCCCGCAGGAGCAGCGCTTTTACCGTCTGCTGGCCGAGCGCAAAGGTGTGCTCGATGCGCGCCTGGCCGAGCTGCGCTGGCTGCTGGAGGAACTGCGCGTGAGCTTTTTTGCGCAGGAGCTGCGCACGCCCCAGCCTGTGAGCGTCAAGCGCTTGGACAAAGTGTGGGCGCAGATAGCCCAGTAAGCCATAGTCATAGCAGCACACTCAGCACACCACGATCACCATGCAAGCCTTCTACGCTGACCAGTTTGTGCTGCCATTGCCCGAGGGGCACCGCTTTCCGATGGGCAAATACCGCCTGCTGCGCGACTGGCTGGCCCAGAGCCTGCCGCAAGTGCGCCTGGGTGTAGCGCCTGCCGCCACGGATGGCGAGCTGGCCTTGTGCCACAGCCCGGCCTATATCCACGGCATTGCTACGGGCAGCGTTGCGCCCGCGATATTGCGCGAGATTGGCTTTCCGTGGAGCGAGGCCATGGCCGAGCGGGCGCGCAGATCGGTGGGCGCCAGCCTGGAGGCCGCGCGTGCCAGTTTGGGCGCCGCCACAGGCCGGCCCGAGGGCGTGGCGGCCAATCTCGCGGGCGGCACGCACCACAGCTATGCCGACAAGGGCGGTGGCTTTTGTGTCTTCAACGACTTTGCGGTAGCCGCGCGGTTGATGCAGGCCGAGTGGGCGCGGCGGCACACTGCCCCCTTGCAGGTGGCCATCATTGACCTGGACGTGCACCAAGGCAATGGCACTGCCAGCATTTTCAAAAACGACCCGAGCGTGTTCACCCTGTCAATGCATGGCGCCAAGAATTTTCCGTTTCGCAAGGAAGCCAGCGATCTGGATGTCGACCTGCCCGATGGCTGCCAGGACGAAGAATACCTGCAGGCCCTGGAGCATGCTCTGCAAGAGATGGAGCAGCGCTTTGCCCCGGGCCTGGTGCTGTATCTGGCCGGTGCCGATCCGCACGAAGGCGACCGCCTGGGGCGGCTCAAGCTGAGCTACGACGGCCTGGAGGCACGCGACCGGCGCGTGATGGACTGGTGCTGGCAGCGGCGCATCCCGCTGGCTTTTGCCATGGGAGGAGGCTATGGCAGCGAGATAGGCACCACGCTGCGGGTGCAGCAGGGCACCTACCGCGTGGGGCTGGAGTACTGGATGCGCTGGCAAAGCCTGGCAAATGCAATGCTATAAACAGGGGCCTATGACTGATACGACCGACACGCCTACCCAAGCACGCTCACAAGCCAGCCGGGCCACACCCCAGGCGCGCAGCAGCTACAAAGCCTTTGTGCCCATCACCACGCGCTGGGCTGACAACGATGTGTACGGGCATGTGAACAACGTCGTGTATTACAGCTGGTTTGACACGGCGGTCAACAGCTATCTGATCAGCCAGGGCGCGCTCGACATGGCCCAAGGGGACACCATTGGCCTGGTGGTGCAGACGCAGTGCGACTATTTTGCAGCGGTAAGCTTTCCCCAAAACGTCAGCGTGGGCATCCGCGTGGGGCGACTGGGCAGCAGCAGCGTGCGCTACGAGCTGGGCGTGTTTGCCGACGACCAGCCCCTGGCCAGCGCCTGCGGACATTTTGTGCATGTCTACGTCGACAAAACCACGCGCCGTCCGGTGCCCTTGCCAACCCAGTTGAAAACTGTTGTAGAACAACTCTTATGAAAATCACCGATCTTTTGCCTACTCCTCAGGTCAGCACCGCTGTGCACGATGCTGCCAGCGTTGACGCAGCCATGCTCAGCCGTTACAGCAACCGGGCGTTTTTACCCAAGCCAGTAGACAGGGCCTTGCTGCAATCGCTGCTACAAGTGGCCGCCCGTGCGCCCAGCGGCACCAACACCCAGCCCTGGAAGGTCTATGTGCTGCAGGGCGCAAGCCGTGATGCACTGGTGGACAAAGTGGTGGCTGCACACGATGCCCTGGCGGCTGACCCCAGCCTGGCTGCGCAGTACCGGGAAGAGTACGACTACTACCCCGAAAAATGGGTCTCGCCCTATATCGACCGGCGTCGTGAATGCGGCTTCGGGCTGTATGGCGTGTTGGGCCTGGGCAAAGGCGACAAGGCGGGTATGCATGCTCAGCATCAGCGCAACTACCGGTTTTTTGACGCGCCGGTGGGCCTGATGTTCACCATGGACAAGGTCATGGGCCGCGGCAGCCTGCTGGACTACGGCATGTTCTTGCAGAACATCATGCTCGCAGCCCGCGCGCGCGGGCTGCACACTTGCCCCCAAGCCGCGTGGAACGGGTTTGCCAAGATCATCTTGCCGCATATTGGCGCGGGTGACGAGGAAATGCTGGTCTGCGGCATGTCGATGGGCTACGCCGACGAGGGCGCCTTGGTCAATACCTTTGCTACCACACGGGTGGACGCGCAGGATTTTACAAGCTGGCTGGAATAAGTGGCTGAAAATGTGCGCTCAACGCACGGCAAGTGCACTCTGCTGCGCCCGGCTCAGTGGGACAGGGTGCTGGGGCGTGATTGCAGGCCTTCGGGTAGCAGGCCAGAGAAGCTGATGTTCAAACGTCGTACATGGGCTACTGCTGCCGCTTCACCTTGGGTGGCCGAGATGGCGGACATCCAATCGCTACGCAGATACCACAGCGCCTCGATGTCAGGGGCATACTGGATGCGCCTGCGCACCACAGGACGCAGATCCGCGCCTTCATCACCTAAAATTTCGAGCATGCTTTCACGGATTTGCTCAGTGCGGTCATGCAGCTCGTCTTCGGTAGGAATGGGATGTAATCCCATCATGCCCCACACACTGGAGAGAGTAGTTTTCACCCAACGCATGTCTTACCCCTGTAATACTGATGTAACCATGCCTCTACGATAAAACGCCCAAGCCCTCAGTGCAAGCAGAAAGGCAAAAATTGTTTATTTTGGTTTGTAAAAAACAACAATTAAATCAAAGGCTTAGTAAGTAGTTGTGAGGTAAATTATTAGATACATTCCGTAACATAGGGTTTACGTGTACTGTTTTTTGATTAATTTTTAATGCTTACATCAAAAAGATGAGGTCTAAACCTCCCAGTGCAGTGCTGTCATGAGGCTTGGACTGCCCGGAGTTCGGATAATCGTTGGATACATTCAGGCTGCTTGTGCGGCCAATAACTAGAGAAATCATCAGGAGGCACTTATGCAATGGTTGAAAAAACTGGGGATCGCAGCACTGGCAGCTGCAGTGCTGCTGGCCTGTGGGCTGGCGATATATGTGTGGCGCAGCTTTCCTGCGTTGTCGGGCGAAATCAGTGCACCAGGCCTGCAGGCCAGCGTGCGCATCAGCCGCGATGCCTCTGATGTGACCCATGTCAATGCCCAAAGCGAGCGCGATGCGGCCTTTGCAGTGGGCTACACCCATGCCCAGGAGCGCAGCTGGCAGCTTGAATTCAACCGCCGCCTGATGCATGGCGAGCTCAGCGCCATTCTGGGCCAGGCCACGCTGGAGACCGACAAGCTCATGCGCAGCCTGGGCATCCTGCGCGCGGCCCAGCGCCAGCTGGCGGCAATGCCTGCTGATGCGCGGCAGTCGCTGGAGGCCTATGCCGCAGGTATCAATGCCTTTCACGCCACTTCCTCCCAGGCTTTGCCGCCTGAGTTTCATATTCTGCGCACCCGGCCTGGCACATGGACAGCAGCTGACAGCGTAGGCTGGGGCCTGATGATGGCGCTGGACCTGGGCGGCAACTGGGGCGTTGAGCTTGCGCGCCTGTCTGCAGCGCAAAAGCTGCCCACTGACAAACTATGGCAGCTGTTTCCAGCCTACCCGGGCGAGCAAAAAGCCTCTGGTGCGGACTTCAGCCAGCTCTATAACCAACTGGGGGTGTTCAATACCAATCCTCCAGGCGCTACTAAAACAGTAGCTGCTCCCGCGACATTCTATTGGGCTGGAGGCCTATTTGATATAAAAAATACGTTGCAAAAAGCCCTGTTGGAGCAGCTTGCGCCCCTAGCACGCGGTGGTGAAGTTGCAGGTGGTGAGGTGGGCAATATCGAAGGCAAGGGCAGCAACAACTGGGTCGTGGCCGGCAGCCACAGCAGCAGCGGCAAGCCCTTGCTGGCCAACGACCCGCACCTGGGCCTGAGCGCCCCGGCGATCTGGTATTTTGCGCGGATCAAGGTGCTGCCGCAGGGCGCAGCGCAGCCTACGGTGGATGTCATCGGCGCCACCCTGCCTGGCCTGCCCAATGTGATCCTGGGCCGCACGGCCAAGGTAGCCTGGGGCTTTACCAATACCGGCCCCGATGTACAGGACCTGTATCTGGAGCAGATCAACCCGGCCAACCCAGCGCAGTACAAAACGCCCACGGGTTGGGCCGATTTTGAATCGCGCAGCGAAACCATCGCGGTCAAAGGCCAGGCCGATGTGGCCTACACCTACCGCGCCACGCGCCACGGCCCGGTCATCAGCGACGCCCAGGCCGTGCACGCAGAAGTGCTGGACCTGAAAAAATACGTGCTCGCCCTGCGCTGGAGCGCGTTGGACGAAGACAACCGCACCGTGCTGGCGGGCATCAAGGCGGCCAAAGCCCAGAGCGTGGACGAGCTGTTTGCTGCCTATGCCGACTACCACTCGCCGATGCAAAACGTGGTGGCCGCCGACGTGAACGGGAAGATCGCTTTCAAGGCCGTGGGCAAAGTGCCAGTGCGCAGCCCGGCCAACGACATCAAGGGCATCGCACCCGCCCCGGGCTGGGACGCCAAGTACGACTGGACCGGCTGGCTACCGTATGACCAAACGCCTCAGGACGATGGCCTCAAAGGCTGGGTAGCCACGGCCAACCAGCGCATCCACGCCGCAGATTATCCCCACTTCATCACCCAAGACTGGAGCACACCCCAGCGCTTTGACCGCATCGAAACCCTGCTCAAGGCGCAGCCCAAGCACGACATGGCATCGATGCAGCGCATCCAGGCTGATACCACGTCCCTGGCTACGCAAACCCTGTTGCCCACGCTGCGTGCCACCACCAGCAGCCACGCGCTGGCCGCTGCAGCCCAGGCCCAGTTCAAGGATTTTGATGGTGACATGAAGGCAGGTAGTGCGGCAGCCTTGATCTTCGCCACCTGGGCCGACGAGCTGGCGCGCGGGCTGATCACACCCAAGCTGGGCGAGGCCAAGTTCAAGGCGATGTACGGCAAGCGGCATTTTCGCGGTACGGTGGAAGAGGTGATGGCCAAGAACGACGCCTTCTGGTGCGCCCCCAAAACCTGCCCAGAGCAGTCAGCCGACGCCCTGGGCCGCGCACTGGACCGCCTGGCCAAGCTATACGGTAGCGACGTGGCCGCCTGGCGCTGGGGCACAGCCCACATGGCCCGCTCAATCCACAAGCCACTGGGCAATGTGGCTGCTCTGGCCAAAGTGTTTGACGTGGCTGTGCCCACGGGCGGCGACCCATGGACTGTCAATGTAGGCCAATACTGGCTCAACGAAGCCCAGCCCTTCCATAACCGCCACGCGGCAAGCCTGCGCACCGTGTTTGACCTGGCCAACCCCGAAAACTCCCAGTTCGTCTACCAAACCGGCCAAAGCGGCCTGGTCTTCTCCAGCCGTTACCGAGACATGAGCGCCCAATGGGCTGCCAATGGCTACAGGCCTTTGCAGCTGCAGGGGACGATGGTGGGGGGTGAGTTGGTGCTGAAGCCTTAAGCTGATCACGCTAGATGACGCTGACTGACCGAAAGCTGGTCCACATTTCAGTCACTAGGCAAGTTGGTAAATGCTTGATGGTTATCACTTGTGCAAAGACCTTCTAGCCAGCGCCTTGCATCCGCGCGCCCATGCTCAAAGGGAGTGTCAACATCTGTTTTGTTAGTGCAATCCCAAGTTGAAACTTCAATTGCCTTGGATGGCTGAAAGTACCAGCGGCCTTGCATTTCAAAGAAAAGCGCTCTGTCAGGGTAGTGCCGCGTGAGAAGCACGAGCTGTAGTTCTGTAGCGCTTTGGGGCGCAATGCGCGGGGCATTGTCGGCAAAACCGCCGTCCACACCAATACGGCCTGCATACTCACGCGCGGCCATAAACGGGGGCGCAGCCGCAGCCGTTCTCATTAAATGCTCGATGCTTGGCACATCTTGGCGATCATCAATGGGCAGTATTTCCATCTGATAGCCCAAGCGCGGTAGTAGCTGTGGATGAACAAGCTGGCTCCAGTATTTATCCACGACATACGCCAATGCACCTAGCACAACAGCCACTTTGGTTGGCAGCCATCTGGGTAGACGGGCTATACCCACCCAAATCTCTGGCGCGTGTGCTTGCAGCAGTGTCTCTCTGCTGGCCTCGTCAACAAAGGAGCGAACCCAGTTTGGATAGATCGTCTCATGCGCAAACGTCAGCGGACTCAGCGATTTGAGCAAGCGGGGATTGGCTGCATACGCAGCTTTACACGCTGTGAGCGCACTGGTGAGTCGCCCTGTCGCTGCCGCATATGCAATACCAGCTCCAGCGCTGGTTCCCACATAACGTCGTGCATGCAACTGATTGCTGGCCAGCCACTCGTGCATGACACCTGCTTGCCACCAGCAGCGGTTGCCGCCACCAGCAAAAATCAAGGTGTCAAACGACGATAGGGGCGTTAGGGTGCTCATGCTGCGGCGCTTTGCACATTGAACCAAACCAGTTGTGCGGAAGTTGCCAGCAGCACACCTGCGCGGCTCCAGATGCGCAACTGCTGGTCATAAAATCCCGCTCTCGCTGCGCTGGCACTCGCGTCAATCAGCACGAAGTCATTACCCACCTGCGCCAAATCTTCTGCAGTCGCGTGAAAATACACCGACATCGTGACTGTGGAAATCGGCGACAGGGCATTGTAGTGATAAAAGATGCGCGGCAAGCTGGCATCTGCAAAGGCCGCTAACCGGTGAGCCGTCAAGGGCAAATTATCACGATAACGCGTCCACACCAGTGAATGCATGTGCTCTGAGCGCGTCAAGGGTTTGCCGTGCGCATGTCGCATATCAAATTGGTTGATCCAGGTATTTGGCGTTGGCGGCAGTGCGTCTGGCTGGAGTGTCAGTGGATCTGGAACGACTGGAAAGGCAGCGCAGTCAAGGTTCTCAGTGTCACGGCGGCGGGACCAAATAATGGTTGAACTCGCACGCAGGGTTTCGTCTTGTAGGGTTTTTACCGACATAAACTGCGTGGATTTGGTTTGCTTTACCACACTGGCTTGCGCCATCACATCACCCGGTGAAATCCCCTGCTGGAAATCAATAGTCAAAGCGATGGGCTGCTCGTCCTCACGCGCTAGATGCCTAGATGCAAGCACGGCCTGTGCAGCTGTCCAGCCGCCAAATGCTCCAACGAAAGCCGCGTACTCGGGCTGCATTGCAGCTGTCAGGGTAATGCCATGCGTATTTGGCTGCACAATAAAAGTGTTGAGCATAATTTCTCCTAAATTTATATTATAGTCATACTGTAAAGGAATCGACATGCCCCGCAAGTCTGCAGTGGAGACTGCACTGTCCCGTCAGAGAATTTTGATCAGTGCCTCGCGCCTGATGCGCGAGCGCGGGTATTCAGGCGTCGGCATCGATGCCATCACGGCCGATGCCGGCCTCACTGTGGGTGCGTTCTACACACACTTTGAATCCAAAGAAGAGCTATTTGCGCAGGTGGTGCAAGAGGCACTCGTGCAGGCTGAACAACATCTTCCCCGCATCGATCAACCTAAAGACATTAGTGCATTTGTACACTTTTACTTGAGCAATCCAGCAGTCAGCAGCATCGGCTCAAGCTGCATTGTTGCGGCTATGTCGGCAGACTTGAGCCGCGATGGTGGTAAAGCGCAGCAGGCAGCCACTGCCTACATTGAATTGATCCATTCTAGGATTCAGCATGCTTTGTCACTGCAGGAGCGCACGCCTGCGCTGGCCCGAGACGAGGCCTGGCGAATAGTGGCGCAGTGCGTTGGTGCCATAGTCATTGCGCGCATCATCGATGCGCCTAAGCAGCGAAGTGCCGCGTTGAACGCGAATAGGCAGGTGTCAAGCCTTGCCGACCACACCATGAAATGATGGGCGGCGTGAATGATGGCAGAAAGCGTTATGAACTAGACCGCGTCCGCGCCAATGGCGGGTTTTTGGCAAAGTAGCGCTCCAGGCCGCGCATCATGGCGTCGGCTAGCTGGTCTTGGTATTCTTCGCTTTTCAGGCGCTGCTCTTCCTCGGGGTTGCTGATAAAGGCGGTTTCGATTAGTACGCTGGGGATATCGGGGGCCTTCAGCACAGCAAAGCCCGCCTGCTCGACACGCGGCTTGTGCAGCTTGGCAAAGCCACCAATCTCGCCCAGCACACTGGTGCCCAGCTTGAGGCTGTCGTTGATCTGCGCGGTGGTGCTCATGTCCAGAATGGCGCGCTGCACCTGTGCGTCTTTGACTTTCACATTCACGCCGCCCACCAGGTCGGCGCTGTTTTCCTTGTCGGCCATGTACTTGGCTGTGGCGCTGGTTGCGCCTTTTTCGCTCAGCGCAAACACGCTGGCTCCGCGCGCGGTGGGCACGGTGAAGGCATCGGCGTGGATGCTGATGAACAGGTCAGCTTTGACCTTTTGCGCCTTTTGCACGCGCACCTGCAGCGGCACAAAAAAGTCGGCATCACGCGTGAGGAAGGCGCGCATCGGGTTGCCTTTGATGGTGGTGGCGTTGATGCGCTCACGCAGCTTGAGGGCGACCTTGAGCACCACGTCCTTTTCTTTGGTGCCCCCGGGGCCGATGGCGCCGGGGTCTTCGCCGCCGTGACCGGGGTCAAGCGCGACGATGATCAGGCGGTCGGTTTTGGCGGGCTTGGTTTGGGCGCTTTTGGGGCCACCAGCGCTTGCAGAGGTCGCGGGGCCAGCTACAGTATTAGTAGCATTGGGTGTGGTTTTAGTGGTTTTGCCTGCGCTTTGCTGGGCCGCCAGATCGCCCAGTGGGTCGGTAGCGGAGATGCTGGGCCTGGTGGTTGTGGTGCTGCTCTTGCTGGGTGTGGATTCTGTGGTGGAGGGGGCCGTGGGTTTCTCGTTCATGCGCTCGGCAATCAGGGCCTCCAGCGGATCGGCCACCACCTTGGGGTACAAATCAAGCACCAGGCGGTGCTGGTAGGCAGCCACGGGCGACAGGTTAAACACCTGGGGCAGTGCGGCCTGCTTGAGATCAATCACCAGTCGCACCACACCGGGCGCATACTGCCCCACGCGCACACCGCTGATATACGGGTCATCCGGCTTGATGCGACCGACCAGCTCGCGCAGTTCGGGGCTAAGCTCAATGCCTTCAATGTCTACCGCCAGACGCGGCGGCGTGCTGATAAACAGCTGTTTGGTCGCCAGCTTGCCATCGCTTTCGATGGTCACTCGCGTGTAGTCGTCAGCAGGCCACACGCGCACCGCCAAGATGGTGGCGCCCCAGGCGATATCGGCCTGGGTCAGCAGCAAGGCCAGGCTGCCTGCGCCGATGGCCTGGCGGCGGGTGAACGCAGGGGCCGTTGGGTGGCTATGGGTCATGCCAGCAGCTCCTGTCCCAGCGGTGTGAAGGCACGCAGCTCTGCAGTGCGGCTGTCATCATCCTGCGCCGTGATGTGGATCGCCAAGTCGGGCACGGGCAGAGCGGCGCGGGCATTGTCTGCCCACTCAATCAGCTTGAGGCCCGGGGCGGTAAACAGGTCACGAAAGCCCGCGTCTTCCCATTCGCGCGGGTCGCTGAAGCGGTAAAAATCAAAATGCGAAATGTTCAGGCCATCCACCTGGTGCGGCTCCACTACGGCGTAGCTGGGGCTTTTGATGCGCCCCTGCACACCCAGGGCGCGCAGCAGGTGGCGCGCCAAAGTGGTTTTACCAGCGCCCAAATCACCATGCAGTTCAATAATGGCATTGCGCAGTGCGCTGCGCCCAGCCAGCGCCGTCGCCCAGGCCTGCGTGGCTTCTTCCGTAGCCCACAGCAATGTTTCTACAATCAAGGCATCGTGACTGACAGTGTTCAACTTCTCTCCAACATTCGCCAATGGGCTACTGACCTGGGGTTTTCACATATCGGCGTGGCCCCCATTGACTTGAGCACCGCCGAGCCTGGGCTGCAGGCCTGGTTAGACAACGGATTCCACGGCGATATGGCCTACATGGCCACCCACGGTATGCGCCGTGCCCGCCCCGCAGAGCTGGTGCCCGGCACCGTCAGTGTCATCACCGCACGCATGGATTATCTCCCAAGCAGCACCCCACAAGGCTGGCAAGCTATCGAATTTGATAGATTAAACCATCCTTCTGAAGCAATTGTGTCGCTGTACGCACGGGGCCGCGACTATCACAAAGTGTTGCGCAACCGATTGCAAAAGCTCGCGCAGCGTATTGCGCAGGAGCTAGGCGGCCTGGGCCACCGCGTGTTTACCGACTCCGCGCCGGTGCTGGAAGTGGAGCTGGCCACGCGCAGCGGCCTGGGCTGGAGAGGCAAACACACGCTCACGCTCTCGCGCGAGGCCGGCAGCATGTTCTTTCTGGGCGAAATCTACGTGGACATTGCGCTGCCAGTGAGCGAGCCTGCCAGTGACCACTGCGGCAGCTGCACCTCATGCATCGACATCTGCCCCACCCAGGCCATCATCGCCCCCCAGCGCCTGGACGCACGCCGCTGCATTTCGTATCTGACCATCGAGCATGCAGGCCCCATCCCCGTGGAACTGCGCCCCTTGATCGGCAACCGCATCTACGGCTGCGACGACTGCCAACTGGTGTGCCCGTGGAACAAATTTGCCCAGCGCAGTGCACTGCCTGATTTTGACGAACGTACGGGGTTGACAGGCCAGCAACTGGTGACTTTGTTCAGTTGGACTCAAGACGATTTTCTGCGCTACACCGAAGGCAGCCCCATCCGCCGCATCGGCCACGAGCGCTGGCAGCGCAATATCGCCGTGGCGATGGGCAATGCGCTGCATGCCGACATTTCAGCCGCCAATGCCGCTGCCATCCGCAAGGCTTTGACAGACAGCCTGGCTACAGCAGCCCCACTGTTGGTGGAGCATGTGCAATGGGCGCTGGATGTTCAGCCGATGTGATGCTTGCGGGCCGTGATTTGCGAGGCATGCCGCCGCGGTTTAGAACCACAAGCAGGGATAATCTCCCCCATGCCTTTGCTTACTGATCCCAAATACCATCACCGCTGGAAGCTGTCTGTAGCGCCCATGATGGATTGGACGGATCGCCATTGCCGCTATTTCCACCGGCTGCTGACGAAAAATACTTTGCTGTACACCGAGATGGTGACCACGGGTGCGCTGCTGCATGGCGATGTGCCGCGGCACCTGGATTTCAATACCGAGGAGCATCCTGTGGCTTTGCAGCTGGGGGGCAGCGAGCCAGCGGATTTGGCCAAGGCGGCGCGCTTGGGTGAGCAATGGGGCTACGACGAGATCAACCTGAACTGCGGCTGCCCCAGCGAGCGGGTGCAGCGTGGCGCGTTTGGGGCCTGCCTGATGGCTGAACCTGCGCTGGTGGCCGACTGCGTCAAAGCCATGCTGGATGTGGTGCGCGTGCCTGTGACGGTCAAGCACCGCATTGGCATTGATAAAACCGAGAGCTATGAATTTGTGCGCGACTTTGTGGGCGCCATTGCTGATGCGGGCTGCGAAGTGTTCATCGTGCATGCACGCAATGCCTGGTTGCAGGGTCTGTCGCCGAAACAAAACCGCGAGGTGCCGCCCCTGCGCTACGAGCTGGTGCACCGGCTGAAAAAAGAGTTTCCGCACCTGGTGATTGCGCTCAATGGCGGCATCAACACGCCTGAGCAAATACGCGGTGAACTGGCGCAGGTGGACGGTGTGATGGTGGGGCGTGAGGCCTACCACAACCCGTGGGTGATGGCCGACTGGGACGCAGCGTTTTACGGCGACAGCGTTTCACGCCAGGGCATCAGCCGCGACAGTGTGCAGGAGCAGATGGTGCAGTACATGGAGCGCGAGGCTGAGCGGGGCACTGGGTGGTACAGCATTGCGCGGCATATGCTGGGCCTGCGCCATGGCCAGAGCGGCGCACGGCTGTGGCGCCAGGTGTGGAGTGACCACCGACTGAAAACCCTGCCTGCGCGTGAGGTGGCGCAGCGCGCAGCGCTGGCGAGCGAACGGGTGTGAAGCGCGCGGGTGTGAAGCGAGCGGGTGTGACTCAGGCCGCAGGAAACATGTCGTTGATGATTTTTTCGCGGTTGTTGCGGTAGAAGGTTTTGAACTTCTCGGCGTTCATGGTCATGCGCACCAGCTTGGGCATGCCTTTATAGAAAATCGCGCTGGACGCATCAAAGTGTTCGTCCGACATCAGCATGTCGCGCACCGGCATATCGACCTGCTTGGCCAATGCCATCAGCTCCTGCATCTGCTCTTTGTTCTTTTGGTGTTTCACAGCCCAGCTCCTTTATTGCACAGGCTGTGTTTTTACCACAGCAGGGCGTATTTTTATTTCACGGTGCTGCTGATGACTGCCGCTGCACTGCGCAGCGACACGGGGCCGTAGTAGGCCTTGGTCTGTGATTGGGTGTTGTCGGTGTCGGTCATCAGCGCTACGCCCAGCAGCGCACCCGGTGCCTCGCCAAAGGCGCGCTCGAAGTCGGCTTTGATGTCGCGCTCATAGTCTAACCACTGGTTGAGGTTTTTCATGCCCGACTCAACCACAACTTTGCGGATACGGTCGGTGCGCGGGTTATGGATCACACTGCCATTGGCGCGGTTGTTGCACCACACATACATCAAGGTGGCATAGGGCAGCTCTTCGCCCGTGATGGCACGCGACAGCTCAGAGAGCATGGCGTTTTTGGCAGAAAACCTGGAGCGATCACCTTCGAAAACCAGCACGAGGCGTACGGGCGAATCATCGCTTTCGCGCAGTGCCAGATCGGCGCTGTTGACCAATTGCGGTACTTTCCAGGAAAAGCGCACCTGCTGTAGCTGGTCGGCAGGGATTTTGACGGTATGGCGCAGCATGCTGGCCGAAGCGTTGGCTACAGCCAACACACTGTCACGTCCGTCCATCGACACCTTGCTAAACAGGGTGTGTTTCTTGCCAGGCAAGTGGTAGGGCTGCCAGTTCTCGCCCTGGTTCCAGACCAAGGGCAGTTCACGGGCGGGGCTATCGTCCGCCACTTGTGGAGCAATAGAAGACGGGGTGGCGCAGCCTGCAGTCAAGAGAACAGCGAGAGTGAGGGCGAGGGCAGCGATGGGTCGGGTAGGCTGGCAAAACATGCAAAAACAGTATCGAGAAGGCTAAAAGATGGCTATGTGAGTCGGAAAGTGACATATTGTTCCATCAGATACCACCCGGTTGCAACTGCCGCATACCCTAAGTCAGTCTGTGTTACAGCTGCGCCTAGGTTACGGCGGCAGGCAGTGCAGGGGAATATCCTGCTGCTGCGCCAGTTCGCTCAGCTGCTGGCAGGTGTGCCGGGCAAAAAAGGCCTCCAGCTGGGTATGCGTGCTCGGTTGCAGCATGCTGGCGTAGTCTGCTTGGGCCAGGCCCGCGGCAGTGCACAGCGCCTTGGCAAAGTGTGGCTCCAGCGCGGCCACCGCCACACGCCCATCGGCGCAGCGGTAGACCCGGTAGCCCGCATGGGCCCCGCCTACCGCACCGCTAGGGGTGGTGATGCCCCAGCTGCGTGGCAGCCCCAAAAAGGCTGCCGCATCACTAAGCGCCAGCTCGGTGTGGCTGGCCGTGCCCTGCAGCTTGAGCTGCAGCACAGCGCGCAACACGGCCTCGCTGGCCATCACGGCGCCTGCCATGTCGGCAAACAGGCTGGCGGGCAGTTGCGTGCCAGTCACCAGGCCGTGTTCAGCCATGTAGGTCAGATCGTGCCCAGGCTCCTCGGCGCGGCTGCCCAGGCTGCCCACTATGCTGACCATCGCCAGCTTCGGGTGCTGGTGGTGCAGGCTTTGCCAGTCCAGTGCCAGCTTGCGCAGCGCGCTGGGGCGAAACGAGGTGAGCAGCACATCGGTCTGCGCGAGGGCCGTGTGCAACTGCGCCAGGTCGGTTGGGGTTTTAAGGTTCAGCGTGAGAAGCGCGATGCCTTCGTGCAGCTGCGCATAGGCTTCTGGGCTGTAGTGGCCCATCGGGTCGCCCTGCGGGCCCTCTACCTTGGTGCACTGCGCCCCCATCGCACGTAGCCGCATCAGCGCCGCGGGGCCAGGCAGGTTGAGCGCCAGGCTGAGGATGCGCACGCCGTGCAAGGCGCTGTGGCTGCTGGAAGAGGCTGTCATAGGTCAAATTGAAGGGTTAAATACGGTGCAAAGCCAATAGAATATCGCGGGAGCAGCTATCTAATATATAGCAGTTAACTGTCCTGAGTTTTTCGTCGCAATCCCGTGAACGCAGAAAACTCCCATCTCCGCAGGCCCACGATCATGGTGAAACCGTCGCGGTGCTTGGGGTCAATCTTCTGGTCGGCCAGATGCTGCTTGGAGAAATCTTCTGCCATGCGCTGGATGCGTTCGACAAAGGCCGGAGCGATGGCGCGGTTGATGTTGCCGTGCACCATCATCAGCGTTTCGCCTTCGCGGTCAAAGCGCCCGCCAAAATACTCGCCCACCACATGCTGCATGAAATACTGGCGGATCGGGCCATCGCTGCGCCACTTGAAGGTTTTGGCCACTTTCAGGCGGTAGCGGTTGAGCGGCTTGAGCTCGATCACGCCCAGGGTGTCCAGCATGACCAGGCAGCGCGTGGTCTCCGCCTCGCTGATCTGGTAGGTCTGCACGATCTGCTCAAACGTCCAATAGCTGAGCACGCAGATGGCGCACAGCAGCAGCTTGGGGTCTTTGCTGACGGCGGTTTCCTGGGCGTAGGTCAGCTCACCCATCAGTGGCGTAGCCTGGCTCACGCGGCGGGAGATTTCGGCAAAATCGGTGTTGAGCAGGCGGCAGATGTCGTCCACCCTCGTGAGCGGCATTTCCTTTTTGCTGAACATGCGTTTGACGCTGGACTCGCTCATCTGCAGGGCCTGCGCGACATCGGCATAGGTCATGTCCTGCGTCTTGAGCTCTTGCTTCATCACATCAATCAGCAGGGCGGTATCGGACACTTTTGACTCCTGGGTTCTAATGTCCAGCATCATAAAGCTGATAATTGCGCCATGGACTTTCATTTCAACAACCCCTACACCACCACCCGCATCCCCGTATTTGCCCGCAATGTCGTCAGCACTTCGCACCCGTTGGCCGCCCAAGCTGGGCTGCGCATCCTCTACCAAGGCGGCAACGCGGTAGACGCGGCCATTGCAGCGGCTGCGGCCATGACGGTCTGCGAGCCTGTGAGCAACGGCCTGGGCAGCGATGCGTTTGGATTGATCTGGGACGGCCAGCAGCTGCATGGCATCAACGCCTCAGGCCGCGCGCCGCACAGCTGGAGCCCGGCGTACTTTCGCCAGAAGTACGGCTCTGATGCCAAAGCCCCGCCCAAGCGCGGTCTGGACTCGGTGACGGTGCCTGGCGCTGTCAGCAGCTGGGCGATGATGAGCGAGCGTTTCGGCAAGCTGCCCTTTGCCGACCTGATGGAGCCCGCCGCCGAGATAGCCGAGCGCGGCTACCTGTTGCCGCCCGTGGTGCAGCAAAAATGGGCTGCGGCTACCGATGAACTCAAAGGTATGCCCGGTTTTGCGCAGTGTTTTCTGCCCTGGGGCCGTGCGCCTGGGGTGGGCGAGCTGTTCCAGTTCAAGGCGGCAGCCAGGGCGCTGCGCGCCATTGGTGCCAGCCGGGGCGCGGCGTTCTATGGCGGCGAGATTGCGCAAGCCATTGAGCGGTTCAGCGCAGCGCACGGCGGCAGCCTGACGGCAGCCGACTTCGCGGCCTACCAGGCCGAGTGGGTGACGCCGATTGCCAAGAACTACCGTGGCTACACGCTGCATGAGATTCCGCCTAACGGGCAGGGCATCGCTGCGCTCATCGCGCTGGGCATTCTGGACCGATTTGACATTGCGTCCATGCCAGTGGATGGCGTGGATTCGCAGCACCTGCAGATTGAGGCCATGAAGCTGGCCTTTGCCGACGTGTACAAATTTGTCGCCGAGCCATCGTCAATGGCGGTGACTGCCGCACAAATGCTCGATGACGCCTATCTGGCCGAGCGTGCGAAACTCATCCGTATGGACAAAGCGCAGGATTTTGGTGCAGGCAACCCCGTCAAAGGCGGCACGATTTACCTCAGCGCCGCTGACGAAAGCGGCATGATGGTGAGCTTCATCCAGAGCAATTACATGGGCTTTGGCTCGGGCTGTGTAGAGCCCAGCTTTGGCATCAGCTTGCAAAACCGCGGTCACGCCTTCAGCCTGGACGCTGCCAGCCCCAACGTAGTAGCACCGGGCAAGCGGCCTTTCCATACCATCATCCCGGCCTTCCTGAGCAAAAACGACAAGCCGGTGATGAGCTACGGGGTGATGGGTGCCAATATGCAGCCCCAGGGCCATATGCAGACCCTCGTGCGCATGCTGGACTACAAGCAAAATCCGCAGGCCGCCTGCGACGCGCCACGCTGGCGCTACAACGCAGGCCTGGAGATCAATGTGGAAGCCGCGATGAACGCGGACACGGTGCAGGCGTTAAAAGACCGTGGTCACCAGACGGAGGTGATCAACGATTCGTACCAGGACTTTGGTGCAGGCCAGTTCATTTGGCGTGCGGACGAGGGTGCGGGCGCTGCGGCTGACTTGGGCTATATCGCTGCCAGTGATGCGCGGCGTGATGGACTGGCGGCGGGGTTTTGAGTTGATAGCTTGCAGCAGCCCATGGCATGCTTCCTGTTGTACGCACGATTGGGTGTACATCGCCCGCCCTCATACTGGAGTACCAGAAATCGGTCGGGCGCTGCACACCCAACCGTGCAGCGAGGATGGTGGCGCACTACGGGTAGCTTCGTCCACCATCTGTTTGAGCGGGCCGGCAGCGCGCTACGATGTGTGCAGGTGGGATGGTGTACGCCAATCGACCGATTTCTGGTACTCCAGTATGAGGGCGATTGGCGTACACCATCTCACTTGCGAAGCCGACAACCTACATGACGCGATGCTGCACACTCGGCAAGTGGAAACACGCTGCACATTGAACTGAAACAACGCAATTTACAAGCAAATAATGCCTCCAGCCCAATCAAATATCGCGGGAGCAGCTCCTAAAAATATAGCAGCTGGCGTGCTGCTAGCCATCGCAGGCTCGGTTGCCTTCAGCGGCAAGGCGATTATTGTCAAGCTGGGCTACCGCTACGGTGTGGACGCGGTGACCTTGCTGATGTACCGCATGCTGCTGGCACTGCCATTTTTTGCAGTGATGGCGTGGTGGGCCAGCCGCGGCAAAGCGCCACTCACGCGTACGCAGTGGCTGCAGGTCAGCTTTTTGGGTTTTACTGGTTACTACCTGGCGAGTTTTCTGGACTTTGCGGGCCTGCAGTACATCAGCGCCAGTCTCGAGCGGCTGATTTTGTATTTGAACCCCACCATCGTGCTGCTGCTGGGCTGGCTGCTGTGGGGCAAAAAAATCACGCGCCGCCAGATGGCTGCTTTTGCGCTCAGCTATGCTGGTGTGCTGCTGGTGTTTGGACATGAGGTCAAGCTTGACGGGCTCAACGCCGGCCTGGGAGCGGCTTTGGTGTTTGGCAGCGCCGTGTCCTATGCCGTTTATTTAAGCTACAGCGGCCAGCTGGTGCAAGCGCTGGGCAGCCTGCGCCTGGCGGGCCTGGCCACCAGTGTGGCCTGTGTGCTGTGCATTGTGCAGTTTGTGGTGCTCAGGCCCCTGAGTGCCATGCAGGTGCCTGCGCCCGTGCTGTGGCTGTCGCTGCTCAACGCCACCGCGTGTACGGTGATGCCGGTGCTGATGGTGATGATGGCTATTGAGCGCCTGGGCTCAGCCCGCACAGCGCAGATCGGCATGATCGGCCCCATGTCCACCATTGTCTTGGGAGTGTGGATATTGAACGAACCCATGAACCTGTGGATCATCGCGGGTACGATACTGGTGCTGGGCGGCGTGTATCTGGTCAGCCGCAGCAAAAATTAATGAATTTACTATAACGATTGGAGAACACCTCATGGGTACCTTGACAAGCAAAGCCGTCACCATCAACCAGGTTGGCGGCCCCGAGAACATGCAATTGATTGATGTGCAGGTGGGCGAGCCTGCCGCTGGCGAGGTGCGCATTCGCCACCACGCCATTGGCCTGAATTACATCGATGTATACCAGCGCAGCGGCGTGTACAACCTGCCTTTGCCATTGCGCCTGGGCATGGAAGGCGCGGGCGTGATTGAGGCGGTGGGTGAGGGCGTGACGCACCTGAAGGTGGGCGACCGCGCTGCCTATGCCAGCCAGCCTCCGGGCAGCTACTGCGAGCTGCGTGTGCTGCCCGCCAAGTGTGTGTGCAAGCTGCCGGATGCCATCAGTTTTGAAACTGGCGCGGCCATGATGCTCAAGGGCCTGACCACGCAATACCTGCTGCGCAAAACCCTGCCTGCTGGTGGCCTGAAAGAAGGCGACTATGTGCTGTTCCACGCAGCCGCTGGCGGCGTAGGCCTGATCGCCTGCCAGTGGGCGCGGGCCATGGGCCTGCAGTTGATTGGTACGGCAGGCTCGGATGCCAAATGCGCGCTGGCCAAGCAGCACGGCGCGGCTCACACCATCAACTATTCGAGCGAAGATTTTGTAGCCCGTGTGAAAGACATTACCGGCGGACGCGGCGTGAAGGTGGTGTACGACTCGGTGGGCAAAGACACCCTGGAGAAATCGCTCGACTGCCTCTCGCCATTTGGCTTGCTGGCCAGTTTTGGCAATGCCTCGGGCAAAGTGCCGCCGCTGGACATTGGCGTGCTGGGTGCCAAGGGCTCGTTGTACATCAGCCGTCCCACGCTGTTCACCCACATCGCCACGCGCGAGAGCACGCAGGCCATGGCTGACGATCTGTTTGCCATGGTGGCCAGCGGCAAGGTCACTATCCCGATTGACCAGCGCTACGCGCTGGCCGATGTGCAGCAGGCTCACCGCGATCTGGAAGCGCGCAAGACCACAGGCGCTTCAGTGCTGCTGCCTTAAGCCTTGATGCAGGACAGCCGAGAGCTGAACGCAGCTCAGCACCTGGCTGCACTGCGCTGGCTGCTGCTGTCGCCACCCCTGGTGGTGCCACCAGATGCCAGCACGCCTTTGGCAGACATGGGCTCTGCCGATCAGGCGGCCATCGCACCATGGCTGGAAGCGCTGCAGGCCGACAGTAGCCCGCTGATGGCCTGGATGCAGCAGCGTTTGCAGGCCCGCATTGGGCGCTATGCGGAGCAGTTGCTGGAGTTCTACCTCACACACGGCCCCACGCACCGCTTGCTGGCGGCACATGTGCCTTTGCGCGCCATGGTCGATGGCCTCACAGTCACGCAGGGCGAGCTGGATTTTCTCCTGGTGGATGCACAAGGGCAGCACATCCACTGGGAGTTGGCAGTCAAGTTCTTTCTGTGCATGGCCACAGGCGCTGTGGCCACTCCGGCAGACTTCATTGGGCCCAATGGCGTGGAAACCCTGGCGCATAAATGGCACAAGCTGTTTGCCCGCCAACTTGCCCACACGCCACCTGCGCCCTGGGATGGGCACACATGGCGGCAGCAGGCTTTCACCCGTGGCTGGATGTTCTACCGCTGGGGCCACGCTGTGCCGAGCTGCGAGGCCCTGCACCCACAGCACGGCACAGCCTGGTGGATTGACTTTGAGCAGATGGCCGACCTGCCTGACGCGCCCTACGCCTATCTGCCGCGCCTGCAATGGATGGCACCTTTGCAGTCCCTGGCGCAGTTGGGCCCTGAAGCTGTCGTGCTGTCGCGCAGCGAGATGGGCAAGCACCTGCTGGCGCTGTGGGCCAGTACCCAGCGCAGCAGCGATGCGCAGATGATGGCGCAGTGCAGTGGTGTGGACGGGCAGCTGGAGGTGCAGCGGTTTTTTGTGCGCCCGCCGCGCGCAAAACAGGCCTAGCTGCCTGCAAGCGTCTTCACAATTTGTCCAGCGGCATCGGTTTGCTGGCAGCAATCAGGTTGGCCTGGCGCAGTCGCGTGGGGCTGAGCGCTCCGGCAGAGTCAAGAATGGGGTAGGCTATCGAGCAGATATGCGAGTTGATGCGCTTGAGCTCGCTGATCAGGTCCAGGTGCAAGCTGCTGGTCTCGATGCTGTGTACGGTGTTGTCTGCCAGACGCGCGAGATGGTTGGAAGCAAAGGTGTGTTCCAGGTCGCGGAAGCGGGCTTTTTCTTCCAGCAGTCTTTGCGCATCGCGCACATTGCCGTTGAGAAACACGCTCATCGACAGCCGCAGATTGTTCACCAGGCGGCCATGCAGCTCGCAGATCTCGCCCATGCCAGCATCAGAAAAATTGCGCCTTTTTTTGATCTTTTTGTCTTCAACATCCTGCAGCACCCGCTCGATGATGTCGCCAATCTGCTCCATGTTGATGGTAAAGCTGATGATGTCGGTCCAGCGGCGGCTTTCTTCCTCGCCCAGGGCCTGGCGCGAGATTTTGGTCAGATAGTATTTGATGGCGGAATACAGCTGGTCTACCGTATCGTCGAGCTTGCGCAGGTCTTCGGCCAGAGCCAGGTCGTTGTCCTTGATGACGGTGAGCGTGCCGTGCAGCATGGTTTCTACCACATCGGCCTGGTGCAGCGCCTCGCGCGCAGCGCAGGAGATGGCCAGCGAGGGCGTGGCCAGCGCAGAGGGGTCCAGATGGCGTGGGCGTGACAGTGCGCCGTCTTTGGCAGGCGGTAGCAGCTTGCCAACCCAGCTTGCAATAACCCCGGTAAAACTGATAAAGAACAGTGCCACAGCAATATTGAATGCCAGGTGAAACGCCACCACCTGCGTGGCGGTACCGCCCACCATCGGGCTGGCGTGCTGCAGCCACAGCCCAATCAGCGGCGCAGCAGCCAGCACCCCCATGGCTTTGAAGAGCAAATTGCCCAGCGGCACCTGACGCACGCTCAGGGCAGACCGGGCTGTCGTGAGCACCGCCAGCAAACCGCTGCCCAGATTGGCCCCCAACACCAAACCCAAGGCCACGTCCATGGGCACCATCTGCGAGGCAGCCAGGGTAGCCACCAGCAGCACGGTAGCCAGGCTGGAATAGGCCAGCACGGCCAGTACAGCACCCACCGTAATCTCCAGCAGCAAGTCGCTGCTAAGGGACTTGAGCGCGGTTTGCACCACGGGCGACTGCGTTAGCACACGGGTGGACTCGCTGATCAAAGCCAGCGCCAGCAGCATCAGCCCCAAGCCAATCAAAATGCGCCCCACGCGGCCCACGGTGGTGGACTGGCGCGCAATGAACAGCACCACGCCCAGAAATATCAACAGCGGCGACAGCCAGCTCAGGTCAAAGTGAAACACCACGGCCATCAGGCTGGTGCCCACATCGGCACCCAGCATCACAGCCAGCGCTGCGGGCAGGGTAACGATTCCCTGGCCCACAAAGGCCGCCACGATCAGCGCCGTGGCGGTGCTGGACTGCACCACTGCTGTTACGCCCACACCGGCCAGAGCGGCGGTTGCGCGGTTGCTGGTAGCCTGCGCCAGCACATGCCGCAGATTGGCCCCCAACACGCGCAGGATGCCAGTGCGCACCAGATGGGTGCCCCACACCAGCAGGGCCACAGCAGCGAGAAGGTTCAGTAAATGCTTCATGTCAGAGAAGACTTTACTATACCCCCAAAGTGCTACTTGGGAAAAAAGTAGTCCTCCAGCCCAATAGAATGCCGCGCGGGCAGCTATTGAATTGATAGTCTATCGGGCGCGCCGAACCCGCAGGATCTCGTCCAGAATCAGGCACACTGCGCCAATCGTGATACCGCTGTCGGCAATATTGAAAGCCGGAAAATGCCAACCACCCCAGTGGAAATCCAGAAAATCCACCACATAGCCATGCATCAGGCGATCCACCACATTACCCACCGCGCCGCCCAGAATGCAGGCCAGCGCAAAGGCAAACAGCTTCTGCCCAGGGTGTGAGCGCAGCATCCAGACGATGAAGATGGTGGCTACCACGCCAATGCCAGTAAACAGCCAGCGCTGCCAGCCGCCAGCGCCTGCCAGAAAGCTGAACGCTGCGCCCGTGTTATGTACCCGCACCACGTTGAAAAAGCTCAGCACCTGGGTGCTGTCGCCCAGCTTGTAGTAGCCCAGGATCAAGGTTTTGGTGAACTGGTCTGCAATGCAGATGATGAGCGCCAGGCCCAGCCACGGCCAGATCGAGGAACTGGATGATTTGGCCATTTATGCAAACTCCCGCGCTTCGCCAGCGCCATACAGGTTACTGGTGCAGCGGCCGCAGATGCTGGGGTGCGCCGCGTCGATGCCTACGTCAGCACGGTAGTGCCAGCAGCGTTCACACTTGGCATGCTCTGACGCCGTGACCGATGTGGACAGCGCACTGCCAGAGGTCAGAGTGACTGCCGAGGTGATGAAGACAAACTTCAGGTCGTCGCCCAGCGTGGACAGCAGAGCAAAGTCTTGCGCGGGCACGGTGAGCTGCACCTGCGCCTGCAGCGAGCTGCCCACCTTGCCGTCGGCACGCAAGGTCTCGATGTCCTTGTTCACGCTGTCGCGGATCTCGCGGATGCGGCTCCACTTGCTGATCAGGGCTTGATCGGCTGCGCCAAGCTTCCAGTAGGTCTCGGTAAAAATCGTGCCTGAAGCTGATTTGCCAAAATCCTTCCACGCCTCTTCAGCAGTGAAGCTGAGAAACGGTGCCATCCAGCGCAGCATGGCGTGGGTGATGTGCCATAGCGCGGTTTGCGCACTGCGGCGGGCGTGGGAGTTGGCGGCGCTGGTGTAGAGCCGGTCTTTCAGAATGTCCAGATAAAAGCCGCCCAGGTCTTCGCTGCAGTACAGCTGCAGCTTGGCCACGACGGGGTGGAATTCATACACTTGGTAGTGCGCCAGAATGTCGGTTTGCAACTGGCTGGCGCGCGACAGGGCGTAGCGGTCAATCTCGAGCAGCTCAGCCAGAGGCACGGCATCTTTGGTGGCATCAAAATCGCTCACATTGGCCAGCAAAAATCGCAGGGTGTTGCGGATGCGGCGGTAGCTGTCCACCACGCGGGCAAGGATTTTGTCGTCCCCGGCAATATCGCCCGAGTAGTCGCTGGCAGCCACCCACAGGCGAATGATCTCTGCGCCTAGCTTGTCATTGACGATTTGAGGCTCGATGCCGTTTTTCAGGCTCTTGCTCATCTTGATGCCTTTGCTGTCCACCGTAAAGCCATGCGTGAGCAGGCCGCGGTAAGGCGCGCGGTCATACATGGCGCAGGCCGTCAGCATCGAGCTGTGGAACCAGCCGCGGTGCTGGTCATGACCTTCCAGGTACAAATCAGCCTCGGGGCCGGGCGCGCCTGTGCGGGGGTCGATCTCGGTATGTGCGTTGGGCGTGGAGCCGTCGGCGGCGCGGTGGCTACCCTTAAGCACGGTGGTGTGGGTGGTGCCTGAATCAAACCAGACTTCCAGAATGTCCGTGCTTTTGGTGTAGCGCTCGGCATCTTTGGCGCCCACCTGTGCAAAGATGTCCGCCGTGCTGGCCTTGCTCCATGCTTCGACGCCACCGGCTTGCACCATGCTGGCGGCTACATCGAGAATTTCCATCGTCATGGGATGCAGCTCGCCGCTGTCCACATGCAAGAACAGGGGCAGGGGCACGCCCCAGCTGCGCTGGCGGCTGATGCACCAATCGGGTCGGCCCGCGATCATGTCGCGCAGCCGGGTGCGTCCGTTTTCGGGGAAGAAGCTGGTGTGCCCAATGGCGTCCAGCGCAAGCTGGCGCAGCGTCTTGGGCGCTTTGTCTTTGGTGAACATGCCCACACCTTCATCCATGCGGATAAACCACTGCGCTGCAGCGCGGTAGATGACAGGCGTTTTGTGCCGCCAGCAGTGCGGGTAGCTGTGCACGATATTCGTGGTGGCAAACAGGCGGTCTGACTGGCCCAGCACTTCGATCACGCGCTCGCAGGCTTTCCAGATGTTCAAGCCACCGAACAGCGGCAAGGCCTCTTCATAGCGGCCATTGCCCTGCACGGGGTTCAAGATGTCGTCGTACTTCATGCCGTGGGCCACGCAGCTGTTGAAGTCTTCCACACCATAGGCTGGCGATGAGTGCACGATACCTGTGCCGTCGTCTGCTGTGGCGTAGTCGGCCAGGTAGATCGGTGCGAGGCGGCGGTAGCCTGCATCCACGTCGTACAACGGGTGCTTGAAGTTGATCTGCCCCAGGTTTTTACCCAAGGTGGTGGCCAGCACTTTGCCTTCGAGCTTATAGCGCTCCAGGCACTTGTCCACCAAGGTCTCAGCCAGCAGCAGCACACCACGCACGGTGTCTACCAGCGCGTAGGAGAGCTCGGGGTTCAGATTGAGCGCCTGGTTGGCAGGAATCGTCCATGCAGTCGTGGTCCAGATGACGGCCAAGGCTTTTTGGCCGAGCGCAGGCAGACCGAATGCGGCGGCCAGCTTGGCGGGCTCGGCACATTCAAAGCCCACATCCAGTGTCTGCGATTTTTTGTCGGCGTATTCGATTTCAAACTCGGCCAGCGAGGAGCCGCAGTCGAAGCACCAGTACACGGGCTTGAGCCCCCGGTAGACAAAGCCGCGCTCCATCACGCGCTTGAAGGCGCGGATTTCGTCAGCTTCGGTCTTGAAATCCATGGTGCGGTAGGGTCTGTCCCACTCGCCCAGCACGCCCAGGCGTTTGAAGTCAGCCATTTGTCCGGCAATTTGCTCGGTGGCAAAGGCTCGGCTTTTGGCCTGCATCTCATCGCGCGGCAGGTTGCGGCCATGCAGTTTTTCGATGGCGTTTTCAATCGGCAAACCATGGCAGTCCCAGCCGGGGATGTACTGCGCGTCCAGGCCATCGAGTTGACGCGCCTTGACAATCATGTCCTTGAGAATTTTGTTGACCGCATGGCCCATGTGGATCTGGCCATTGGCATAGGGCGGGCCGTCGTGCAGGATGAATTTGGGTTTGCCCAAACGCGAGTCGCGCAGGATTTTGTAGATGCCCTTGTCGTCCCATTCCTTGACCCAGGCAGGCTCGCGCTTGGGCAGGTCGCCACGCATGGGGAAGGGCGTGTCAGGCAGGTTCAGGGTCTGGCGGTAATCAACTTTGTCAGTCATGGTGGAGCAAAAATTTAGGTAACGCGAAAAACGCAGAAGAGGCCAGAAAAAGCGCTAAAAAATGGACAGAAGCCGTTAGCGTTTTTGCCCGTGTGCGTTAACCCGTTGAATTGGTGTTAGCCGGGAAAACAACTCATGAAGCGGGGCCGCTGCCCCTTCAAATTCGCGGTATCGACACAGAAGCAAAGAAAGCACGCGCGTCATCGCAGTCCTGGGCGATACCTTGGGTCAAGGCGTCCAGACCGTCGTATTTACGCTCGTCGTGCAGTTTATGTAGCAGTTCCACACGGATGATTTTACCGTAGCCAGCGTCCAGCCCCAGCGCAGCGGGCCAGTCCAGGCAGTAGGTCTCGAGCAGCACGCGTCCGCCATTGACATCACTGGCGTCCAGCGAGGGGCGGATGCCCAGATTGGCCACCCCATGCAAGGGCTGTGCGCCCAGGCCCAGCACCCGCACGGCGAAAATGCCGCTGGCAGCGGTCTTCCACAGGTGGGCGCGCGAGGCAAAGCGCAGGTTGAGGGTGCGAAAGCCCTGCGGATAGGCTGGCGACACCCCCAGTTGGCGACCCAGCTTGCGGCCATGCACGACATGGCCGCTGATGCTGTAGGGGCGGCCTAGCAGTTTGGCAGCATCGGCCATGCGGCCCTGGGCCAGGGCTTCGCGCACGGCCGAGCTGGACACGCGCAGACCGTGCACTTCGTAGCTTTGCATGCGTGCCACATCAAAGCCCTGGGCATCGCCTGCAGCATCCAGAAAAGCGTAGTCGCCTGCACGCTGCGCGCCAAAGCGAAAATCATCACCCACCAGCACATACTTTGCGCCCAGGCCATGCACCAGAACCTCGTCCACAAAGGCCTGTGGTGACAGCTGGGCCAGGGCCGCGTTGAAGGGCAGCACCACCACCTGATCAACGCCGCAGCGCTCCAGCTCAGTCAGCTTGTCGCGCAAAGTGCCAATGCGCGCAGGGGCCAGCTCGGGCTTGCCTGCGCGTGCCGCAAAGTAGTCGCGCGGATGCGGCTCAAACGTCACCACGCAGCTGGGCACGCTGCGGTGGGCGGCCTCGCTTTGCAGCAGCGCGATCATGGCCTGGTGGCCGCGGTGCACGCCATCGAAGTTGCCAATGGTCAACGCGCAGCCCGTGCGGGCCTGCTGCAAGGAACTTATGGCACGTCGGTAGCCTCTAAAAACTTTCATCTTGGCAGTTTAACAGTATGAATTTGATAGCTGCCCCCGCGATAATCTATTGGCTTGGGCAAGGTTTTTGTCTTAAAAATAGCCTGAAACTAGGGTATATTGTGCTTTAAGACAGTCGTGTCAGCGTTTTCCAGTGTGATGAGCAGTATGTTTAAACTACTTGGAGGTTCGTTTTGAAGGTCTTGAAACTCTCGGCCCAGGGGCTGCCACAGTCGTGGATCAGCCTGGAACAAGCGGTGATTCACTACGCCGCGGAGGAAGTGCGCTGGGAGTCGGGCGGAGAAGTGGCTATCTACCACGGCGGTCACAATGCTGTGACGGGCCGGCAGTCGATCATCACGGTCAACAGCATCATCGGCACCAAGGGCGTGCCCAATATCAACCCCTTCAACCTGCGTCCGGGCCTGACCAACGGTAAGCTGTTTGCGCGTGACCGCAATGTCTGCGCCTATTGCGGCGAGCACTTCCACGAAGAAGACCTTACCCGTGAACACATCATTCCTTATGCGCAAAACGGCCAGGATGTGTGGATGAACGTCGTCACGGCCTGCCGCGCCTGTAACCACCGCAAGAGCAGCCGCACCCCCGAGCAGGCGCGCATGCCCTTGCTGTATGCGCCCTATGTGCCCAGCCTGTGGGAAGACTTTATCTTGCGCAACCGCAAGATCCTGGCTGACCAGATGGAGTTTCTGATGGCGCATCTGCCCAAGACATCGCGGCTGTGTAATTAGCTGCAGTGCAGCTATGGGCCCGCGCAGATCTGCGCTCTGGACTAACTGGGCTACTGGCCCGTCGCCGAAACACCGCAAACCACCCTGAGCACGACGGTGCTGCCAGCCGGAAAGCTGGGGATGGCAATGCCTGTGGCATTGAAAAAATTGGGCACCGACGCACTGGGCGTGACCACATTCAGCGGCAGGCCAACAGGGCAGCTGGCCGCACCTGTGGTGCTGCTGCAGGTCACACTGGTGCATTGCAGGCCCGCGCCAGGCGCATCCTTGATCACCGCGTTATCAGCCGCGTAGCCACCTGTGTTACTGAAGGTGAGGGTGTAGCTGGTGGTCGAGCCTGCGGTGACGCTGGTAATGCCATCGGTTTTGCTGACGCTCAGAGTGGTTGTCGCGCGCAGGCTCACGTCTTCCTGGGTGGAGCTGCCGCTGGCATAGTTGCTGCCGCCCACGGTACCGCCGTTGGCGAAAGTACCGCCGGGGGTGGTGGTGGGGTTGATAGTGGCCGAGCCCGTGGCTGGCCCACCCGTGGTGCGGGTGGGGTCGCTGAAGGTGACGCTGGCGTTGTTTTGGTAGGTAGTGAGGGGGGCGTTGTTGACGTTGACGGTAAATGTCAGGCTCACTGAGGCCCCGGGTGGCAGGGTAAATGCGTTGACTGCCGGGCTATTGGCGCTGCCTGCCACGCCGAAGACCGCAGTGCTGGTGTTGCCAGACTGGTTGCTGGCAGGCGAGGGCCCGGTAGCGGTGGCAAACGCTACGCTGGCCGTGGCTGTAGGGGAAGTCAGGCCAAACGGTACCGGCAGCACGTCGCTGATGGACACGCCATAGGCCGTGCCTGCCGTGCTGGCATTGCTGACGTTGATGATGTACTGGGCCGTAGTGCCTGCAGGCAGCACGAGGACGGGGGTGGTGGTGCGTTTGCTCACAGTGAGAACCGGTGGGCACACAGCGCCCGACAGCACGCCAGTGGGCGTTGCGCTGATGCTGGTCACGGAGACTCCACCAGCACCTGAAGTGGCGCCATGGGCGGCGCCGCCAGGCTGGTTTTGCACTACGTTGGTATTGCCGTTGGCACCCCCTGCGACGCTGATGGACGCAGCAGCAGAGGTATAGACCACCCCGCCCGCGCCACCGCCGCCGCCTGCATGGGCCGAGTCGCCCGGAACAAAGCCGTCACCGCCGCGGCCACCTGTGGCGTTGACGGTAAGACCCGCAAGGTTGCCCGTGGCAGCAATCACGGCGACTGAGCCGCCTGCGCCTGCGCCACCACCGGAGTCGTTGGCAGCCTGGGTCTGCCCCGGGCTGCCGTTGGCGTTGATGGTGCCCACGCCGCTGACCGAGCCAGCGCGCACCAGCACAATGCCGCCGCCTGCGCCCCCGCTGGAGGTCAGCGCCGGGCTGTTGTTGTTGGCACCCGCACCGCCGCCGCCGCCCATTACCAGCCGGCCCACGGCCTGCTGGGTGAACGCGCCGCCGCCGATGCCGCGCAGGTCCAGCTCTAGCGCGTAGGTGGTGGTCCATCCTGCGTTGTTCCAGCCATAGGCGCCAAAGCCGCCAATGCCGCCGTTGGCACCGCCGCCGCCGCCGCCGTTGTCGCGCTGGGCGTTGAAGTTGTTGCCGCCGCCACCCGCGTTGCCAGGGGCACCGCGGCCTTGGTCACCGGCCGCGTAGCCGCCCCAGGTGGCACCCAAATCAATCACCGCATTAGTGGCTGCGTCATACACCAGTCGGGGTGTGCCTGCGATGCCTTCGCCCTTGATGGCATGGCGGTTGGCGGTGATATCGGTGGTGATCACATAGTCCACCGTGGTAGAGGCAGCGTTGGCCCAGACTGCACCGCCCGCGCCACGAAAGCCAGTGCCCGACACGTCGATGCCTGAAGAGCCCAGGTTGAGGTTGCCTGCTACATCCATGACCACAACGCCGCCGGAGCTGCCGTTCCACAGCGCCGCCGTGACGGTGCCAGAGAGCGTGGTGGAAGAATACTGCGGTACACGGATCACCTGGAAGGTGCGGCGGTTAGTGGCCGTGGTGGCATCCATGATGTAGGTGTTGACCAGGCGACTGGTGGACAGGTCCAGGCTGGTACCACTGCTGGCCGGGCCTGCACGCACGTATTCGTACTGGCCCGCCCTGCAGCTGGTGGCAGCGGGGTCCGTGTAGCCACGGCCCGTGCCGTTATTGCCACCATAGTTGGCATTATTGGTGGTGGTCAGGGTGGCGCACTGCATTTGCATGACCATCACCAGATCACCGGGCGTAATCGGTGTGCTGGCGCCGCGCGCGTTGATCAGGCTCAGGCTGGTAGCAGCCGGACCATAGGTGCCATTGGGGGTGGGTTCGTAATAGGTGTTGACAAGCCCAGAGATCGAAGTGGGGCCGTCTTTGCCGGGAGCGGAGCACACCTGAGCCCACGCACTGGCGCTGACGCACATCGCCAGCACCAGACGCAGGCTTGAGGTCCACAAAAAACGACGAAAAGACATCACAGTTTTGCTGTAAGAATAAATTACTGCAATTTTAGGATAACTGTATGCAATTACTTACCGACTAGGGCCTGTTTGTACACAAATACAGCGATTTGCAGGGTTTCGTGCGTTTTACTGTGAAATTTCCAGAAGGACCACTCTGTTATCTGCCGCAGGCCAAGCCTTGGCGGCGACCGATTCGCCATTGAACTGGGCGGCCACGCTGCGCTGTGCAGCCTGCTTGAGCACCAGTTTGCTCGTGCTCAGGCCTGCGCCGCTGGCGGGCAGCCCCGGCGGCGTGGTGCTGCCGTCAAACACCAAGGTGTCGCGCGCCAAGTCAAAGTAGCCCCGCGGGCGGGTGAGCGTGACCACCGCGCCGTCTGGGCCAGCAGCGGTTTTATCAGCTTCGCTTAGGCGCTCGGCGCGCAGGTGCACGATGGCGCTGCTGCGTGGGAAAGGGCTGCGGTAGACGTGGGTGGTGGCATAGCCCGGCGCGCTGACCACAAACTCATACGGCTGCCCGTTCATGGCAGTCCAGGGCCCCCACTGGCCGTTGCTGCCAATCGACTGGCTCCAGGCCACGGTGCCCGCACGTTCGCCCGTGCCTGGCTTGACCGCATAGATGTCAAGCCGAGCACCCGGGATGGGCAGGTTATTGACAAAGTTGCCGCTGGCGGGGTCGTCAGATTTGAGGCCCAGGCCAGTGACCTGGCCCGACAGCACGACCGGGCTGTCGCTGCTGATGGCCAATGTGCGCGGTGCCTGGCCGGTGATAAAGCGGTAGCTGGCCTCAAAGGCTTGGGGACTGAAAGAGGTCTCGCGGTGGTCAATACGCGGGATGACGACATTGCTGGCACCGCGCAGCTCAGGGCCTGCAAAGGTGACGAAAGTAGGGGTGCCCTTCTGGCCGATCCACAGGCCATCGGGCTGGGCGAATTTGTCATTGTTGTCGCTGCGGATGGTCATCCACTTGACGGGGCCTGCAACTTCATCGCCCGCAGCATTTTTAGGGGCGTTGAGGCCCTTGAGGAATGGCCCGGTGCCAGAGAACTCGTTACCTTCGCGAAAGCCCGGAATGGCCCACACGCCGTGGTTGGGTGTGCCGCCCAAAATGGCGTGGCTGACGCGTTTGTCGCCGCCGCCGTTGTAGATGTAGTTGCGCACAGCATTGCCGCCGCGCGAATTGGCGATCAAGACCACCTGGCTGGCGCCGGTGCGCTGCAGCACCTTGTCCACCTCGGCGCTGAGGTAGGCCATATGCTCGGCGGCGGAGGTGCGGCCGGGCTGGGGCTTGCTGTCGTCGTCGCGCGCCAGCGGGTAGGGCAGGTCGATGGCGTGCAGGCGCTCGCTTGGCCAGCCGTTGCTTTCAAAGCGCCACAAGGTGGTTTGCCACAGCGCAGCGCTGTCGCCGTTGCCGTGCACAAAGACGATGGGTGCGGGCGCAGAAGAAGGGCCAACACGCAGCGCACCACAGGCGGCCAGCGCCAGTGCAACCAGGACCAGAAGACTACGGCGGTAGAACATGACAGCAAGCCTTTTTAGTAAAGAAAACAGCTGCCAGCCCAATAGAGTATCGCGGGAGCAGCTATTAAATAAATAGCGTATTGATTCTGGAAACTTGAAAATTGCTCAAAACCATCAGCTTCACAAGCAGTGGAGTGGTCTATGCAAAGACGCCTGCAGTCTCCTGCATGCGCGCGCTGACCTCGCCCAGCTGGTGCAGGCTGTCGCCAAAGCGCATTTCCAGCTGCGTGAGCTTTTTGAAGTAGTGGCTGACGATGTATTCATCGGTGACGCCAATGCCTCCGTGCAACTGCACGCACTGTTGGCCCACAAAGCGCATGCTCTGGCTGAGCTGGTATTTGGCCTGGGCCATGGCGCGGCGGCGCGCCGGCGCGGCCTCGCCCAGCTTGAGCGCGGCAAAGTAGGCCATGCCGCGACCGAGTTCGAGCTGCATCTTCACATCGGCAATGCGATGGCGCAGGGCCTGGAAGGTGGACAGCGTGGCGCCAAACTGCTTGCGGGTGTTCATGTAGTCCACGGTGATGGCCATGGTCTTGTCCATCACGCCGACGGCTTCGGCGCATGTCAGCGCCAGGCCAATATCCACCGCCAGCTCCAGTGCGGCCAGGCCGTTGACAGTGACCAGCTGGGCCGAAGCCTTGGTCAGCGTCACATCGGTGGCGCGTGAGCCGTCCTGGCAGCCATAGCCGCGGGTGCTCACGCCTGCGGCGCTGCGCTCGACCAAAAACAGCGCCATCTGACCGCCGAGCATGGCCGGAACCATAAACGCATCGGCCTGATCGCCAATGGGCACCAGATTTTTGACGCCGCTCAAGGTATAGCCATCGCCAGCTTGCGTAGCCTGGGTGTCGCACACCTCCAGCCGGTAGCGCGCCTTGCGCTCCTGGTGTGCCAGCACCACCGTCGCTGCGCCACTGGCCATGCGGGGCAGCCATTGGGCCTTGAGCGCCTGGGGGGCGTGGTTGTCCAGTACGGGGCCGCAGATATAGCCTTGCGCCAGCGGCTCCAGCACCAGGCCGCGCCCCAGCTCTTCCTGCACCACCATGCACTCCACCGGCCCCATGTCCATGCCGTCAAAGGCGCTGCCAATGCACAGGCCTGTCAGCCCCAGGTCGGCAAGCTCGCCATAGGCCGTGCGGTCAAAGCCGCCTGCTGCCTCAATGCTGCGGCGGCGATCGAAGGTGTAGCCTTTGTCTACGAACTTGCGCACGGCGTCGCGCAGCTGTTCCTGGTCGTCTGTGAAGTCAAAATCCATGGAAATCTCTTGTCAGTAAAGGGGATAGATGGGGGGCAGTGTGCAATGGCTGTTTTCAGGCTTTAGCCCAGCACAAATTGCGAAACGATGTTGCGCTGCACTTCGTTGCTACCGCCATAGATGGTGGTCTTGCGCATGTTGAAGTAGGTAGAGGCCAGCGGGGCGCAATGCACGGCGCTGCCAGGGTAGTCGCCCTGCCAGCCAGCGTCCATGGCCTCGTGGATCAAGGGCACGGCATACGGCCCAGCGGCCAGCATCATCAGCTCGCTGTAGCGCTGCTGGATCTCGCTGCCGCGGATCTTGAGCAAGCCTGCCACGTCCAGCGCCTGCTTGCCCGCTTTTTCCGCGCTCAGCACGCGCAGCACCATCATCTCCAGCGCAATCACATCGACTTCCAGCTTGGCAATCTCGTCCCTGAAGCGCACATCGTCATACACACCTTCCTGCTTGGCGATTTTTTTCAGCCGCTCCAGCTCGCGCTTGCTGCGGTTGACATCGGCAATATTGGTGCGCTCGTGGGCCAGCAGGTATTTGGCGTAGTTCCAGCCTTTGTTTTCCTCGCCCACCAGGTTTTCTGCGGGCACTTCAACATTGTCAAACCATACCTCGTTGACTTCGCATTCGCCGTCCAGCAGCTTGATCGGGCGCACGCTGACGCCTGGGCTTTTCATGTCGATCAGCAAAAAGCTGATGCCCGTCTGCGGCTTGCCTTCATTGCTGGTGCGCACCAGGCAGAAAATCCATTCGCCATACTGTCCCAGGGTGGTCCAGGTTTTCTGGCCGTTGACAACGTATTTATCGCCCACCCGCTCCGCCTTGCACTTGAGCGAGGCCAAGTCCGAGCCGGAGCCTGGCTCGCTGTAACCCTGGCTCCACCACACCTGGCCGCTCGCAATGCCGGGCAGGTGGCGCTGCTGCTGCTCTGGCGAGCCAAAGGCCATGATCACCGGTGCCACCATCACCGGGCCAAAGGGCACGACGCGGGGAGCGCCTGCCAGGGCGCACTCTTCCTCAAACAGATGCTTTTGCACGGCGTTCCAGCCCGGGCCACCAAACTCTTTGGGCCAGCCGTGGCCCAGCCATCCTTTTTTGCCCAAGATTCTGGCCCAGGCCTGCATATCGTCACGCGTCAGGCGCAGGGCGCTATGCACCTTCTGCGCAATCTCTTTGGGCAGGTGGGCACGCACCCAGGTGCGCACCTCATGGCGAAACGCTTCTTCTTCAGGGGTAAAGGCTAAATCCATTTTTGGCTCCGAATCAAGGTGGGCAATAAATGCCTGTTTTTCAATACTTCAGGTTGTAGCACGAATGTGCTTTTATGGCTGTCTGTGGGGTGACAGGCTAGGCGCCCGTCTCGGGCAGGGCGATGCCCAGCTGTTCGCTGATGCTGCGCAGTTGCTCGCGCAGCAGCGCGTGGTCTGCCTTGAGCAGGGCAACGGTGTTTTCCAGCGTGGTCACGCGCGAGAGCAGGCCCTCGGCCTCGGCGGCGCTGGGCGCTTGGCTTACCAGGGCCTGCACATCCACCTCGCCGCACAGCAGATGCACCCAGCGCTGCTCGCGTGCGCCCGGGGCACGCGGCAGCTTCTGCACCATGCGCTGCCCGCCGTCATCGCCACGCTGCTGCAGCTCCAGCAGCACGGCGTCTACCGCTGCGGCATCGGCAAATTTGTACCATCGCTCCCCATTGGTGCGCAGCTCTGCCGGGGTCTGCGGGCCGCGCAGCATCAGCAGGCCCAGCAGCACCGACTGCGGCTCGCTGGTGCCGCTCACGCGCATGAAGTTGTGCTCATAGCGCGGCACTCGGCTGGAGCTGCCTTCAAACACCAGGCTGAGCGCCTTGAGGGCCTCGATGGCGGTGCGAGCGTCATCGTCGCTCACCTCCATCACCGGATCACGGCTGGTTTTCTGGTTGCAGCCCAGGATCAGGGCGTTGAGCGAGAGCGGGTAGCTGTCGGGCACGGTGCGGGCTTTTTCCATCAAGGTGGCAAGCACGCGCGCTTCAATGGGGGTGAGGTTGCGAAGTGGCATAAGCAGGTAGGTTCTGGGCAATAATGTGCGCTCAATATCCGAACGCAATGAAAAATATCGTGATCTTAATATCTGGCGGTGGCTCCAATATGGCAGCCATTGTCAATGCAGCGCACAGAGAGCAATGGGCTACGCGCTATCAGGCCCGGGTGGCTGCAGTCATCAGCAATCAGGCCGCTGCCGGGGGATTGGCTGTGGCCCAGTCTCACGGCATTGCCACCGACACTGTGGATCATAAAGCCTATGCCAGCCGTGAGGCGTTTGACGCGGCACTGAGGGACCGTATTGACCATTACGCGCCCAGCCTGGTGGTGCTGGCAGGCTTCATGCGTATCCTCACCCCCGCGTTTGTGCAGCACTACGCCGGGCGTCTGCTCAATATCCATCCCTCGCTGCTGCCCGCATTCCCCGGCCTGCACACCCATCAGCGCGCCATCGACGCAGGCTGCCAGTTTGCCGGTGCCACCGTGCACCAGGTCACTGCCGAGCTAGACCATGGCCCCATCCTGGCGCAGGCAGTAGTGCCCGTGCTGGCAGGCGACACGGCCGACACCCTGGCTGCACGTGTGCTGACGCAGGAGCACCTGATCTATCCGCGTGCGATCGCTGCTTTACTGTCTGAAAAGCTATAAATTTAATAGCTGCTCCCGCGGCATTCTATTGGGCTGGAGGCCCCTATGACTCACAAAAAAACACCTATTGCGTTTCTAAGGACGGCCAGGCGTGGCCTGCTGTGCGCTGCCATGCTGGGCCTGTGCGGTGCCAGTGCTGTGCAGGCAGCCAGTCTGCGGGCGCTCAGCGGCCAGGTGCAGATCGTGCGCAACGGCGTCACAGTGCAGGCCACGCCCAAGATGCGTCTGAAAAAAGGCGACGTGCTGCAAAGCAGCGCTGATGCAGACGGCGGCGGCGAGGCCCTGGTGCGCTTTGATGATGGCGCGCGGCTGGCGCTGCGCAGCGGCTCGGCGCTGGAGCTGCGGGGCCTGCGCCTGCAAGGCCCGGAGACATCGCGTGAGAAGATCGTCGCCCTGCTCAAAGGCAGCCTGCGCTATATCTCCAGCAAGGCCACCGTACGGCAAAAAGTGTCTTTTGTCACCAGCACCGCCACCATCGGCATTCGCGGCACCGACATCGAAATCGTGGTGACTGAAGAGGCCGTGCAGGACAACAACCCCGGCACCTACCTGAAGGTCAACACTGGCGCTGCCGTGCTGACGGCTCCTGACGGCGCCAATGTAGAGGTGGCACCGGGCGAGGTGGCCTATGGCGGAGAGCCCGAGCTGACCGCCCGCGGAGCAGGTGGCTCGCGCCGTGCATCTGCACGCAAGGTGGGCACCACAGAGCTGTTCAAGGCATCGAATCTGGACAGGTTGATGCGATAGCAGTCGCTACTATTTCAATAGCTGCTCTCGCGACATTCTATTGGCCTGCAGGCTGAAAAGCCTATGAAATCCTGGCAAACCGGGGCTGCTTGACGCCATCAATGACCACGGTTTCATTGAACATCGCCGCAGGCCGCACCCACAGGCCCTTTTGCCCATACAAAGCGCGGTACAAGGTCATGGTTTCGAGTGTTTCAGAGTGGCGCACGGTGCCCACGACATCGTATTCACCGCCTTTGTAGTGACGGTAGCGGCCTACAGGGGTTTCGATCAGTGGGGGCAGGTCGTCGTCGGTCATGGTGGATTTCTGTCAGTCAGCTGGTTTTCCATGCCCTGGCGCGTGAAGCGCCAGGGCACTGCTACTTTTTGTAGACCAGGTCGCGCAGCGTCAGGCTCAGCTCGGGCACATAGGTCACCACCATCAGGCAGGCCATGACAACCATCACAAACGGCAGCAGATAGGGAATGATGCGGTCCAGCGAGATGCGCGCCACAGTGCAGGCGGCAAACAGGTTGACGCCAAAAGGGGGAGTGATCATGCCCAGGGCCAGGTTAACCACCATCACCAGGCCAAAGTGGATGGGGTCGATGCCAAAGTAGATGGCCACGGGGGCCAGAATCGGGGCCAGCACGATGATGGCTGCGCTGGTTTCAATGAACATGCCAATCAGGAACAGGGCCGCATTCACGCCCAGCAGAAAATAGGCCGGTGTCTTGAGCACGTCCTTGAGCCACACTCCAATGGCATCGGGCACGCCCGCACGGGTGATCAGGAAGGCAAACAGGCCTGCGTTGGCAATGATGAACATGATCACTGCGCTGGAGATGACGGATTTGCGCAGGATGACTGACAGGTCCTTGATGCCGATCTCGCGGTAGATCACCGTGCCTACGATCAGCGCATAGAACACCGCCACTGCCGAGGCCTCGGTAGGGGTGAAGATGCCACCGTAGATGCCGCCCAGAATGATGACTGGCATCATCAGCGCCCAGCCGGCCTGCCAGCTGGCTTTGCCAAAACTCAGACGGCCTTCGCCATCATTTTTGCCCCAGCCTTTGATGCGGCAGTAGACATAGACAAACAGCATCAGTGCCAGGCCGATGAAGATGCCCGGGCCAAAGCCTGCGATGAACATTTCGCCAATGGAGACTTCGGCGCTGACGCCGTACAAAATCATGGGAATCGATGGCGGGATGATCACGCCCAGCTCGGCACTGGTGGCCTGCAGCGCAGCGGCAAATGGGGTGGGGTAGCCATGCTTGATCAGCGCTGGAATCAGGATGGCGCCAATGGCAAACGTGGTGGCCACCGACGAGCCCGAGACGGCGGCAAAAATCATGCAGGTCAGCACGCAGGTCATGGGCAGGCCGCCCTGCACGCCGCCAACGATGGACTTGGCAAACTCCACCAAGCGGCGCGAGATGCCGCCCGTCTCCATGATGTTGCCCGCCAGAATGAAAAACGGAATGGCAGCCAGCGGAAACTTGTTGATCGAGGAGAACATCTCCTTGACCGAAATCAGCATGTTGGCGTTGCCAATCTGGATGCCGACGATGGCGGACAGGCCGATTGACACAGCTACCGAGATGGTCAGTGCAAAGCACAGCACCATGGTGAGAATCATCACGGTGCTCATTGCGCGGTCTCCAGTTCGAGCCGCTGGGGATCCAGCAGATTGCCAACAATGCCCAGCACGCAGAACAAGCCGCCCACCGGCAGCGCCAGATAAGCCCAGAACATCGACACGCCTTCCAGGCCAATGATGGATTGGACAGATCCCCGTTTGGCGTAGTCCCAGCCCCACCAGATGATCACGCCGATCAGCACCAGCGCCGAACTGCAGACCACGAAGTCCAGCACGCGTTTGACCTTGGGCGGGCTCCAGCGGTACAGCACGTCCACGCTGACCATGGCGCCCTGGCGAAACGCCGTGGGGATGCCCATGAAGACCATCCAGATCAGGCTGAAGCGGATCAGCACCTCGGTCCACTCGGCAGGCTGCTCCAGGATAAAGCGGGTGATGATCTGGAACATGCCCAGACAGGAGGCGATGGCCAGCATGGCGCACGCAATCCACATGGACAGCGTGGTGGTGGCGTGTTCAACTTTGAGGAAGGTGGTTTTCACAGGCAGGCTATGGCGCAGGATATGAAAAAAACGCCCAGTCCACCAGGGAATGGGCGCAGCTTTGGGGGCTTGTAGTGCTTACTTGGCGTTGCGGATTTTGTCGATCTCGGCTTTGCCAAACTGCTTTTCAAAATCGGCATAGACCGGGCCCAGGGTGGAGACAAACTTGGCTTTGTCCACGTTTTCCACCACGCTCATGCCCTTGCTGCGTAGCTCTGCAACGCCTTTGGCATCGTCTTCGTCCACGCGGGCGCGGCCTGCTTTGGCGCCTTCTTTGGCGGCTTCCAGGAAGGCGGTTTTGTCAGCGGCAGAGAGCTTGTCAAAAGCGCCCTTGCTCATCAGGAAGATGGCGGGTGAATAGACGTGGCCTGTCAGGGTCAGGTGCTTTTGCACCTGGTCAAACTTGGCCGCCATGATGACGGACAGCGGATTTTCCTGGCCATCCACAGTGCCTTGCTGCAATGCAGTGAACACCTCGGGAAACGCCATGGGTGTAGGGACAATGCCAAAGCCTTTGTAGGCTGCCACGTGCACCGGATTTTCCATGGTGCGCATCTTCAGGCCCTTGAGGTCATCGGGCGAGTTGACGGCCCGTTTGCTGTTGGTCATGTGGCGCACGCCGTTTTCGCCCCAGGCCAGAGCCTTGAAGCCCTTGGCTTCAAACTTCACCAGCATGTCCTGGCCGATAGCGCCATCGAGCACGCCGCGTGCATGCGCCTTGTCGCGAAACAGGAAGGGAATATCCAAAATGCGCGCCTCGGGCACAAAATTGGGCACGGGGCCGGTGGATGAGAAGGTGAGCTCCTGTGTGCCCAGCTGTACTGCCTCGATGGATTCACGCTCGCCACCCAGCGAGCCCGAATAGAAAGGCTGGATTTTGTAGCGGCCTGCAGTGCGCTTTTCGACTTCTCTGGCAAAAGTGTCAATGGCCACGCCCTGGTGCGAGTTCTGTGCCACCGAGATACTGATTTTCATCGTGGTCTGCGCGCTGGCGCTGGCCATAAAGCCTGCAGTCACAACGGCTGCAGCAAACAATACATTGAATTTCATGACAGGAGTCTCCAAGAGGGAATGAAAGGAGACAGTATGCGCTTTTTACAGGCGAACAGCTTGGGGGTTTTCGCTGATGTAGGCATGCACCACATCGGCAAACTGGCTGTCGGCATGCAGGCCCAGCGCGTTGGCACGTGGCGAGGCAATGCGTGTGGGCCAGGTGGCCACAATGCGCTCAATGGCAGGGTCAATCTGCCACTGAAGCAAGGAAAATGCCGCGGGACCAGCTATCGATTTGAGAGCATCTGCCATCTCGCCCACGCTGGTGGTCATGGCAGGCAGGTTGATGGCAGTCAATGGCCCCCAGTCGCTATCGCTGGCCTGGGCTGCGCGTACCAGGCCGTCCACGGTGCGGCCAGGTGATGACAGGGCTACCTGCGTTGCAGCCGCTACCGGCACGGTGGACACGACCCCCGCCAGCGGCTCGCGAATCATGCCGCTGAAAAAGCCCGATGCCGCGCCATTGGGTTTGCCAGGACGCACGCTGACTGTCATCAGCCGTGTGTTGCGGGCGCGGACAAAGCCCTTGCGGCCATAGTCGGCCACCATCTGCTCACCAATGAATTTCTGGATGCCATAGCTCGACTGCGGCGTGGGCAGTGTGGTGTCGGTAACGCTAGAGGGCAAGGGCAGCAAAGCAGTCTGCCCAAACACCGCCAGCGAACTGGCAAACACCAGCATGGGCTGGGTTTTCAGGGCACGACAGGCTTCCAGCAGGGCGTGGGTGGCCGCAAAATTGCTGCGCATACCCAGGTCAAAGTCCGCTTCGCATTCGCCGCTGACGGCTGCCGCCAGGTGGTAGATCAGTGCAACATCTGGCCGTGCAGCCACCAGGCTGGGCGTAGCTGCCAGCTGGGCATTGAGATCGCCAGTGACCACCTCAATGCGCGGGTCTGCGGCCAGGTCGCCAGGCGGCGCGGCGCGGTCGGCCAGGGTGATGCGGGTGATGGCCTGCGCAGCCTGGCCGTTGATGCTGAGGCTGCCCATGGCCAGCAAAGTGCGCGCCAGTCGCACACCCAAAAAGCCAGCGCCGCCAGTGATCAAAATTTTCATGGTGAGTTCAATCCTTCTTTTTCTTTTTGCAATTGTGCACGCACATAGTCCACATGCTGGCGCAGAGTGTACAGACGGTCAGAGAAATCCAGTGGAAACTTCATCTGGCTGATGTCCAGCTCCACCTGGTCCAGCTGGGCTGAGGCTTCGCGGATCTCCTGCGCTGTCAGCTGGCGTGTGCGCAGATCGCGCTCCATGCGTAGCAAAATTCCATAGCGTCGGTACAGGCGGTTTTTGTCCTTGAAAGCCAGCAGATCGGGGATGGTTTTGAGCACGGGTACGGCAATCGCCAGCAGGGGAATCAAAATCAGCAGCAGGCGTTGCAGGGCATTGGCAGCCCAGTAGGGCAGATAACGCTGCAGGAAGGGCCGCCCGTCTTTGTAGTAGCGCTGCGCTTCATCGGCCAGGGGAAAGTCCGTGCCGCGCGGGTGCGGAAACTCCGAAGGCTTGTTCAGCAGGGTAGCGCCTTTGTGCACTTCACGCGCCGCCTCCAGCAGCAGATAGGCCAGGGCAGGGTGCAGGTCTTCGCGAATGACCAGATTGGCTGTGGTGCTCAGCAGGGTAATGTCCTGGCTGGGGATATCGCGCCGGGGGTCAACGGAGCCTGCCTTGAGCGTGACGAGCGACAGATACGGCAGGCGACGCGTCATGCCCTCAGCATGTTCAATCGCCACCAGATGCGCGTCAGATCGCGTCAGCAGCAGCTGTATGGCAGCGCTTTGTGGCGCGCCGATGATGATGATGGCGTCCAGCGCTTTGGACAGCAGGGCATTGGCAGCAGCCATCCCGGCCTCGGCGCTGAGCGTGGCGTTGGTGGCGCTCACGCCATAGCTTTGCAGCAGGTCCAGTGCCACCTTGCGGGTGCCGCTGCCTTCAGCGCCAATGGCCACCTTTTTACCTGCCAAAGTCTGCAGGCCATTGCTGAGGGCCTTGGCGCCACTGGCAGAGCTGGCGAACAGCCAGACAGGTTCATAGCCGATCACTCCCAGCGAGCGCAGCGGCGTGTCTTCATCGGTTTTTTGTGGATCAATGCTCAGCACACCCAGGCCGCCTTGCACAAAACCCACTGGGGTCCCCGCGTTCAGGCGCTCCAGGTTCTGCACCGAGCCCGATGAGGTTTTCAACTCCAGCTTGACGCCATTGGCCTGGAGATAGCTTTGGTATTTGAGCGCGAATTGGTGCGCTGCGGCGTCTGCAGCGCCCGTGGTCATCTCAATCTTTCCGGGCGGTGCGGGGCTGATGTAGCGGGTCAACACCCAGATGATCAGCGCCAGCAGGGCCAGGACACTGCCGATAATGAGCAGGGCCTGTTTGCGGCTGAGTTGGGGGATAACCATAGGCGCAGTCTAACGGCGATTGCAGGGTTTTCAGCGCAGGGTGTGTATGCAGTCGTACAGCCTGGCGTGTGCTGCGGCGGGATATGCTCAGCGCGCGCGCATGTCCAGCAGCTTCTCGCGTGCTCGCGCCAGGTGCTGGCGCAGGGTGTACCAGCGGTTGGCGTAGCTGTTGGGCAGGTCTAGCAAGGTCACCTTGGCTTCGATATCGTCCAGACGCTGCAGCAGTTTTTTGATCTCGATAGGCCGCTCGGTGGCCGTGGGCTCAATGTCAGTCTCCAGAAATTTCAGTTCACCATAAAAATTCTGCAATATGGCATTGATGCGCCAGTTGAAAAAGCTGGGAATCCATACCAGCACCAGGGCTGTGATGAGCAGGATGGGAATCACCGCCAGAGCCAGCAGCTCGGCCAGCTGGGCCCACCAGTAGGGCAGCAGCAGTTCAACCCAGGGACGTTCGCCATTGGCCAAATCCAGTGCGGTGGGCGAAGCGGTGAAATCCATATCCCGGCTATTGGGAAACTCACCCTGGCGTTGCAGGAAGGACGGCATTTCGTGGATGTCGCGTGCCACATCCAGCAAGGCACGCTGCAAGGCGGGGTGCATGGTGTTGCGCACCAGCAGATGCAGGTTGGTGGCGACCATGGCCAGATCGCGTGAAGGAATATCGCCGCGCAGCTCGATCGCGCCCTGGGGCAGCACAAAAGGCTTGAGCCGCGACTCGCGCGCGACAAACGATGCCACCCGGTCAATACCCACAATCTGTACAGCAGGGTCGCGGCTGAGCTGGCGCACCGTGTCAGACTCACCGCTGGCCACCAGCATCAGGGCATCCATCTTGCCGTCCAGCAGGGCAGTCGCCGCCGCCGCATTGGAGCTGTGTTCTGTCACAGCGATATCACCGGCCTTGAGCTGCGCGTGGGCCAGTATCAGTTCAATCACTTCCTTGCCAGGGTTGCCTGCAGCTGCAGTGCCCAGGCGCATATTTTTCAGATCGGCCAGTTGGCCGATGCGCGGGTTGCGTGCCAATATCCATACCGGCTGACGCTCTACGACGGCCAATGCAGACAGGCCTTGCTGGTTGCCTGAAGCCAGCAGGCCCTGCACAAAGCCTGCCTGCACATTGCCTTGCGGCAGCATCAGGCGGTTCAGCACATCAGAGACGCCCTCAGTGGTCACGATGTCGGCGCGGATACCGCGTGTCTCCAGCAGGTCGCGGTAGCGCAAAGCCGTGGCACTGTAGCTGCCACTGGGCAATCCGCCTGCGATCGTGACTGACCTGGGAGGCAATGGCAGCCAGAAGGTGAACGACAGCCACAGGCACAGTGCAGACAGCAACAACACGGGCAGATACAGCCAGAGCCAGCGTTTGCGAAACAGAAGAGATAGCTTCATGGTTGGCCCTAGCGTCCGCGCACTGCGGCCAGCTTGTCGCGCACAAAATGGGTGTGCTGCTGCAGCATGAACAGCCGCTTCATGAATTCAGCTGGCGCATCAAAACGGGTCAGTGCCGTGTCGATGGCGCGCAGTTGGATATTGTGTTTTGCATAGTCCAGACCCGACAGCTTGGCAGTTTCCAGATCGTTCTCAATGAACTTGAGCTCACCGTACCAGCGATTGACATGGCTCTCCAAAGTCCAGCGCATCAGGGCCGGCACAAAATAGCACACTGCAGCGCACAGCAGGGCCAGCGGTAGGCCCACCAGCAACAATCGCCACAGCCACTGGGCTTGCGCGACGCTGAAGTGGCGTTCAATCCACGGCAGGCCGTGCAGCAGCGTGGAGCGTGCCTCGGGCGAGCTGGGAAAGTCAACCCGGCGGAAATTGGGAAACTCCCCCGCTTTGTGAAACAGCCCTGCTTCGCGGTGCACCTCGCGTGCCGCAGCAGCTGTCAGGCGCTTGAGGGCAGGGTGCAGATTCTCGCTGACCACCACGCTGGCGACAGTGGTGAGCATCACCGAGTCTTGCTCGGGCTGGCGGCCCGTGGGGGTGAGCATGCCCTGGGCGACCAGGCGAGGCTCAAGATAGGGAATGCGCTCGATCAGAGCCGCACTGCGCTTGAGCGTGACCAGATGCACGCCTGGGGTTGTCAGCATGGCGCTGACTACGGGCGCATTGGGCGAGGCCACAAATATAGCTGCGTCAATACTGCCGTTGGCCAAGGCTTTGACGGCATTCAGGCCGGTGTTTTCCGACACAATCAGATCCTTGGGCTCCAGCCTCACCTGCTCCAGCAGTTTGATGGCCACCATGCGGCTGCCGCTTCCTTGCTGGCCGATAGAGACGCGCATACCCTGTAGTTGCTGCAGCGAGTCGATTTCCCTGGTGCGCGAAAAAATCCAGACAGGTTCGATATCCACATTGGCAACGGTCTGGATATTGGTGCGGTTTTCCGAGGGCTGGGCGCGGTCCAGCTGTCCAAAGCCACCCTGCACAAAACCGATCACAGCAGAGTTGCCGGTATCACGCAGGCGCTCAATGTTTTGTGCAGAGCCTGCTGACTCAACGACGCTGGTCTGCAGACCGTAAGCGCGCAACACCTCGGCATAGCGTTGCGCATGAAGATAGTACATGCCGTCTTTGGCGCCCGATGTGATGGTGATCTGCAGCGGCGCAGACGGAAATAGCTGCCAGCCCAGCCAGACAAATAGCGCAACAGCAGCCAGGCAGGCAGGCGTGAACACCAGCCAAACACGTCGGCGGTATATCTGCCCCCAGTTCATGAGGTGAGCCTGCATGAATGTTCAGGTTCACCGTTCGCTTGCGCTTGGTGATTCATGTACTACTTATAACCTATTTGTAGATAAATGTATCTAGTGCGTTTGGATTAAATCATAAGTAGGGTGATTAGCCTGCATCTATTGAATGTGCGGGAGCATTCTTTATAGCGCCAACAGGTGCGCAGCTTGGATCTACGCCCTGCTTACATTCCCGCGTAGTTGGGGCCGCCGCCGCCTTCAGGAGTCACCCAGACGATATTCTGGGTGGGGTCCTTGATGTCGCAGGTTTTACAGTGCACGCAGTTCTGTGCGTTGATCTGCAGGCGGTCCTGGCCTGCATCGTTCTTGACATATTCATACACGCCCGCAGGGCAGTAGCGGCTCTCGGGGCCAGCGTAGGTGATGAGGTTGGTGTTGACCGGCACGCTGGCGTCTTTGAGAGTCAGGTGAGCGGGCTGGTTTTCCGCATGGTTGGTGTTGCTGATGAAGACGCTGCTCAGGCGGTCAAAGGTGAGTTTGCCGTCGGGCTTGGGGTACTTGATCTCCTGGCATTCGCGGGCGGGCTTGAGGTAGGCGTGGTCAGGCTTGTCGCGGTGCAGCGTCCAGGGGATGTGGCCGCGCAGAGCAAACTGCTCGATGCCATTCATTACGGTAGCCGTGACCAGGCCTTTCTTGAACCAGGTCTTGAAGTTGCGCGACTTGTGTAGCTCATCAAACAGCCAGCTCTTTTCAAAAGCCGCCGGGTAGGCCGAGAGCTCGTCGCCTGAGCGACCTGCCTGCATGGCGTCATAAGCCGCTTCAGCCGCCAGCATGCCGGTTTTGATGGCAGCGTGGCTGCCCTTGATACGGCTGACGTTCAGGAAGCCTGCATCGCAGCCCACTAGTGCGCCACCGGGGAACACGGTTTTGGGCAGGCTCATCAGGCCGCCTGCAGTGATGGCGCGTGCGCCATAGCCCAGGCGTTTGGCAGGCTTGATGCCTTTGGACTCGTCGCCTTCCAGATACCAGCGGATGTTGGGGTGCAGCTTCCAGCGCTGGAACTCTTCAAACGGGCTGAGGTAGGGGTTGGCATAGTCCAGGCCAGTGATAAAGCCCAGCGCGACCTTGTTGTCTTCGGCATGGTACAAAAACGCGCCGCCGTAGGTGTTGTTGTCCATGGGCCAGCCCGCGGTGTGCATCACAAAACCCGGCGTGTGGCGCTGGGGGTCAATTTCCCACACCTCCTTGATGCCCAGGCCATAGCTTTGCGGGTCTTTGCCTGCGTCAAGCTGGAACTTGCTGATCAGCTGTTTGCCCAGATGGCCGCGAGCGCCTTCGGCAAAGATGGTGTACTTGCCATGCAGCTCCATGCCCAGCTGGAAGTCAGCGGTAGGCTCGCCCTCTTTGCTGATGCCCATATTGCCAGTGGCAACGCCTTTGACGGCGCCCTTGTCGTCGTACAGTACTTCAGCGGCGGTAAAGCCTGGGAAAATTTCCACGCCTAGTGCTTCGGCTTGCTGGCCCAGCCAGCGGGTGACATTGCCCAGGCTGACGATGTAATTGCCGTGGTTTTCAAAACAGGCGGGCAGGAACATATTGGGCACGCGCAGTGCGGATTTTTCGCCCAGAAAGACCATGGCATCGCCAGTGACCGGCTGGTTCAATGGCGCGCCCAGTTCTTTCCAGTTGGGAAACAGCTCGGTCATGGCGCGTGGGTCCATGATGGCGCCACTGAGGATGTGTGCCCCGGGCTCAGAGCCTTTTTCCAGTACGACCACCGAAATTTCCATGCCGTTTTTGGCAGCCAGCTGCTTGAGGCGGATAGCCGTGGACAGGCCGCCAGGGCCACCACCTACGACGACAACGTCATACTCCATCGCTTCGCGGGGGCCATAGGTTTTTAAAATTTCTTCGTGGGTCATGGTTGGCTCGTTAGATAATGCGTTAACTGGGCCTATTTTAGGCCGTGACTAGGCTTTAGCCCCATGACCCCACTGCTGGTGTGATCACAATTGAAGAGGACTCTCTAAATGGCATATGAAATCGATCTATCGGGCCGCGTCGCCCTGGTGACGGGCGCTTCCAGCGGTCTGGGGGCACAGTTTGCCAAGACCTTGGCCAAAGCTGGCGCTGCCGTCGTGCTGGCCAGCCGCCGTGTGGACAAGCTCAAGGACCTGTGCGCCGAGATTGAGGCCGAAGGCGGCGATGCCCACGCCGTGCAGCTGGATGTCACCAACACCGCCAGCATCAAGGCGGCCGTGGCCCACGCCGAGACCGAGGTGGGCAGCATCGACATCCTGATCAACAACTCCGGCGTGTCCACCACCCAGCGCATTCAGGACGTGAAGGAAGAGGACTATGACTTTGTCTTCAACACCAACACCAAAGGCGCGTTTTTTGTTGCGCAGGAAGTGGGCAAGCGCATGCTGGCACGGGCCAAGGGCGCAGCCCCTGGCAGCTACACGGGCGGACGCATCGTTAACATCGCCTCCATGGCGGGCCTGAAAGTGCTGCCGCAGATTGGCGTGTACTGCATGAGCAAGGCTGCTGTGGTGCATATGACCAAGGCCATGGCCATAGAGTGGGGCAAATACGGCATCAACGTCAACGCCATCTGCCCAGGCTATATCGACACCGAGATCAACCACCACCACTGGCAGACCGAGCAGGGCCAAAAGCTGGTCAACATGCTGCCACGCAAGCGCGTGGGCAAGCCAGAAGACCTGGATGCGCTGCTGGTGATGCTGTGCAGCGACCAGAGCCATTTTGTCAACGGCGCCGTGATTGCCGCGGACGATGGCTTTGGCGTTTAACGCAGCAGGATTGATGGTTTGCTGACGGGTATCCTGGCAGGCCTGGCCGCAGGCGCACTGTGGGGCATGGTGTTTGTTGCACCCCGCATGGTCAGTGGCTTTACCGCGGTGGACTTTACCGCGGGCCGTTTTGTGTCCTATGGCGCGCTGTCGGTGCTGCTCATGCTGGTGCTGCGCAAGGTGGCGCTGCCCACGCTGGCGCAGGCTATGGCCGCTGTGGGCATGAGTGTGCTGGGCTTCACGGGCTACTATCTGCTGCTGGTTTATGCCATTCGCGATGCGGGCAGCGAGGTGCCCAGCCTGATCATCGGCACCATTCCCATCTGGATGATGCTGCTGGGCAAACCCGCCGGGCTGCGCTGGGCGGCGCTGGTTCCTGGCCTGCTGCTTACCTTGCTGGGCTTGGGCTTGATGATGCAGTCCTCGCATGGCAGCGCAGCGGCCGCTTCTGCCGATGCGTCCAATGGCGTGATTTTCTGGCGCGGTGTGGCGTTTGCTGTGGCGTCCATGGCCTGCTGGACTGCCTTTGGTCTGCTCAACGCGGCCTGGCTGAAAAAGCACCCCGAGGTCAACGCCACCACCTGGGCCAACTGGCTGGGTGTGGCGACCGGACTGGGCGCCCTGGTGCTCTGGATGGCCGCCGGATCAGACGCCAAAGTGCTGCTAGCCCAACAGAATATCGCGGTGGCAGCTATATTATGCATAGCAACTGGCATTGGTTCTGCATGGGTGGCTACCTATCTGTGGAACATTGCCAGCCAGCGTCTGTCCGCCAGCCTGTGCGGCCAGTTGATTGTGAGCGAGACGATTTTTGCGCTGATCTATTCATTCCTCTGGGACGGCCACTGGCCCACAGCCTTGCAGGCGCTGGCCTGCGGTCTGTTTGTCTGCGGTATTCTTGCCAGTATCCGCGCGCACCGTTAAATTCGAACCATGAAAATTCAAATACCCGAGACCAAGAAACTCGTCTTCGAGATGAGCATCCCCATCCGCTGGGGCGATATGGACGCGATGGGCCACCTCAACAATGGCACCTATTTTCGCTATCTTGAGACAATCCGCATTGACTGGATGCACAGCATCGGCGCAGTGCCTGACCCTTCAGGCGAAGGCCCGGTCATCGTGAACGCGTTTTGCAATTTCTACCAGCAGCTGGTGTATCCCGGCGATGTGCGCGTGAAGATGTACACCAGCGACCCAGGCCGCACCACCTTTGAAACCTGGGGCACGATGGAACGCGCAGACCAACCCGGTGTGATCTGCGCTGCCGGTGGTGCAACCACGATCTGGGTGAATTTCCCCACGCAAAAGGCCGTGGCTTTGCCAGATTGGATGCGGGCCCTGGTGGCTTGAAGTAGCTTCTTGCAGCGGCTGCTGCATGGCCCATGCCGCGTGCGCGATGGTGCAGCGCGTCAGGGAGCCTTGTTAAACCGGGCCTGCCTTTGCCTCTCGCGCAGCATAAACAGATACAAGCCTTCCACCTTCTCGCGCGCCCATGGCGTTTTGCGCAGAAATTTCAGGCTTGACGGCACGCTGGCATCGAAAGTAAAGCAGCGAATCGGAATGCGCTGGCCCAGCTCCTGCCAGCCGTAGTGCGCCTCCAGCTCCGTGACAATGGCTTGCAGTGTCTTGCCGTGCAGCGGATTGCGCGGCTGCGCAGGGGGCTGCGGTGCTGTCTCGCTCGGGTCGGGCTGTGGGATGGACATGGGGCGGCTAGGGTGTCTGGGCAAAAGAAAAAACCGCTGCGAGAGCGGTTTTTACTGTGTAGACTTGGCGGAAACGGAGGGATTCGAACCCTCGATGAGGCTCTACACCCCATACTCCCTTAGCAGGGGAGCACCTTCGGCCACTCGGTCACGTTTCCTGTCAAGTCAGTATTATGGCATGAAGCGGCTGGATGGAAGGTTTTTGCCTCACGCAGTTGCCAATTTTTGCGTTTTTCGGGCGCTGGCGTGCCGCAGCAGCACGGGAATAGTCAGCGCAGCGCCCAGCAAGGTAGGGGTCAGGCCTGGGGCGATCAGCAGCGCAGCAGCGCTGTAGCACAGCAGTTGCTCCCAGCGTTTCATCTCCACCAGGAAGAATTTGCTCAAGGCCGCTGCCAGCACGGTGATGCCCAGGATGCAGCCGGTGAAGGTGATGGCAAAGTCTTGCCAGGTAAAGCCCTTGGCCACCAGCAGCAGACTGGGCGAGAACACAAAGACAAAAGGCACCAGCGCCTTGGCCATTCCCAGGCGGAAGGCCATGTTGCCGGTTTTGAACGGGTCGCTGCCTGCCATGCCCGCCGCTGCATAGGCGGCCAGCGCTACAGGTGGGGTGATGTCGGCCAGCACACCATAGTAGAAGACAAAAAAGTGGGCCACCAGCGGCTCCACACCCAGCTGCACCAGCGTAGGCGCTGCCACGGTGACCATGATGATGTAGTTGGCCGTGGTGGGGATGCCGCAGCCCATCAAAATACAGACCACGCCCGTCATCACCAGGGCGGCCAGCAAAGTCAGGCCCTGGGTAGACGCCATGTAGGCCGGGATGATGGTGCCCAGGCCCGCTGCGATGGACTGCGCCGCGCTGGTGATGATGTAGCTGATCTTGAAGCCCACACCCGTGAGCGTGACCACGCCAATCACAATGCCCACCGCCGCGGCCGCCGCGCCCACTGCCAGGGCATATTTGGCGCCGGTTTCAAAAGCCTCCACCAGCACGCTGTGGCTGATGCGGCCCGACACCTGCGCCAGCTTGGCCAGCAGCACCATGGCCACCACAGCGCCTGCAAACACGCCCAGCTTGGCGTATTCGCCCATGTCGGTGAAGGCAATCACCATCAGCGCCACATGCATGGCCACCAGGGTGGCCCAGTTGCGCGCAGTGTTGCCAGCGACCATGGTGGTCAGGCCCACGATGGCGCAGGAGCTGATGCCGATAAACGCCGCCATATACGGCGTGCGGCCAGAGACCAGCACGCTGATCAGCAGGGCCAGCGGGATCAGCGTGGGCCAGCGCTGTTTGAACGACTGGCGCAGCTTGGGCATCTCGTCCTCGGTCAGGCCGCGCAGGCCAAAGCGCTTGGCCTCAAAATGCACCTGCATGAACACGCCAAAAAAGTGCATGAACGCAGGCACCACAGCAGCAGCAATGATGGTTTGGTACGGCACCTGCAAAAACTCGATCATCAAAAACGCCGCCGCTCCCAGCACGGGCGGCGTGATCTGCCCGCCGGTGGACGCAGCCGCCTCCACCGCAGCGGCAAACTCGCGCTTGTAGCCCACGCGGATCATCGCGGGAATGGTGAGCGAGCCTACAGTGACCGCGTTGGCCACGGACGAGCCGCTGAGCATGCCAAACAGGGCCGAGCCAAACACGCTGACCTTGGCAGGCCCACCCGCATAGCGCCCCGCCACCGACGAGGCAATGTCCAAAAACAGCTGCCCCAGGCCCACCCGCGTGGCCAGCACGCCAAACAGCACAAAGTGAAACACATAGGTAGCCACCACGCCCACGGCCACGCCATAAATGCCCTGGCTCGTGAGGTACTGGTGGTTGATCATCTGGCTCCAGCTGGCGCCTGCATGCTTGAGCAGGCCAGGAAAGTAAGGGCCCAGCAGGGCATAGGCGGTAAAGCCCAGCGCAATGATGGGCAGCGGCCAGCCCATGCTGCGGCGCGTGGCCTCCAGCAGAGTGACGAAGAGCAGGGTGCCCATCACGACATCGAGCGTGCTGGGGTTGCCCACACGAAAGGCGATGCCGTCAAAGACGTAGGGGATGTACAGCGCGCCTGCCACACAGCAGGCGGCCAGCAGCCAGTCCACCAGGGGCACGCCACCGGGGGTGAGCAGGCTGTTGGAGGGCGATTGGCCAGCCACTTTTTTGCTGCCCGCAAACACCAAGAATATCAGCCCCAACACAAAAGCCAGGTGCACGCCGCGGTGTGTGGTCTCGCGCAGCAGGCCAAAGCCCGCGGTGTAGTAGTGAAAGCAGCTCAGCGTGATAAGCGCCCATTTAACAAACTGCAAAGCTGGTGGCACCACGGGCCGAAAGCGCATTTCGGGGTCGAACTTTTCTTCGAGCTCCTGCAGTTGTTTGTTATCGATAGAGAGGGTGCTCATCTAGATTGAATTTTTAGTAGATACCTTACTAAACTATGACGCAAGGAAAGACCGCTTAGTTAGCCAACGTGGTTGCTTCCTCAAAACTAGTTGAGGCATCGTTACACAAGGCATACCCAAATCGTTCAGTAACAAGGTATTTGAGAATGCCTATTGGCGCACCAGTCTCGTTGACAGATTCCCTTATTCCTAACTCACGATATTTAGCGGTGCCACATAAGGTATCTGCTTTACTCGTCCACGCACTTTTTGCGCCAGAATGATTACTCCAAGGTGCAAAATTTGTTCGAGCACGGATACTAAAAAATCCAGGTTTGATTTCGGCGTGTTGCAAACTTCCTCCCAAGTAGTTTGCACCTTGAGATGGATCATGGGTAGACGCACAAGCTGTTAACAATAAAACAGTAATACAGATGGCGAGTTTCATTTGATTATCTTGCTCGATACAGAAGCTTTGACAAACGTAGTTACTTGATCGCGCCGACTTCGCGGTAAAACTTTTCAGCGCCCGGGTGGAACGGAATGCCTGCGCCGCGCACAGCGTTTTGCAGGTTGATGAGCTTGCCTTTGGCGTGGCCTGCGGACAGGGTTTTCTGCGTGCTTTCGCTGAACAGGGCCTTGGTGATTTCATACACCGTCTGCGTGTCGGCTTTGGCGCTGGTGACCCACTGCGCGCCGACAGCCAGGGTGGTGGCCTGGCCTACGCCACGGTAGGTTTCACCGGGGATGGTGTCTACCGCAAAAAACGGGCTGGCCATGCGCAGGCCCTCGGCCTGGGGGCCGTCGATCGACAGCAGCTCGATGCCGCCACCCGCTGTGGCCAGCTCGGCAATGGCACCGGCAGGCGCGCCGCCCACAAAGAAGAAGGCGTCCAGCGCGCCGTCTTTCATCTTGTCGCCTGACTGGTTGGGCTTGATGTACTCGGGCTTGATGTCGGTCTCTTTCACGCCATAGGCGGCCAGGATCAGGCGGGCGTTGATGAGGGTGCCCGAGCCGGGCTCGTCCAGGCCCACGCGCTTGCCTTTGAGGTCGGCCACGCTTTTGATGCCTGAGCCTTTCTTCACCACCACATGCACGCTCTCGGGGTACAGGTTGGCAATCAGGCGCAGGTCGGGCAGGTTGGGCTTGCCTTCAAAAATGCCGGTGCCCTTTTGCGCCCAGGTGGCAACATCGGACTGGCTGAAGCCGCTTTCCAGTGCGCCGCCTGCAATGCCGTTGACGTTGGCCAGCGAGCCGTTGCTGGCCTGCGCGGTGACGATGATTTTGCCGGGCTGGGAGACCGCGTTGGCAATCATGCCGCCCACGGGGTAGTAGGTGCCTGCAGTGCCGCCCGTGCCGATGCGGAAAAACTGCTGGGCCTGGGCTACGCTGGCGACAGCGCCTGTCAGCGCGATAGCGGTGGCAAGCGTTGTGAGAGTCTGTGTGAAATACCGTGCGAATGCCATACGTTGTCCTCAGGGGGTTAAAGTGGTTTACGAATCAGATACAAGCAACTAGTACAACACAGCCTATCGTCCTTAACACCTAGTGAAAGCCCGAGCATGAACCTTGTTGCCCCATCGTGTGAACTGCCTGTGATGCAGCGCCGCCGCCTGATCATTGCGAGCCTGGCCTGGGGCGCAAGCCCCTGGCTGCAGGCTGAGCAGATGCAAGCTTCGTTCCAGCTGCAAGACGAGGTGTGGACCGATGCAGCGCGCAGCCGGGAGCTGCCGGTTTTGGTGCGCTGGCCTGAAGGCAAGCTGCAGGGCGTGGTGATCTTCTCGCACGGCCTGGGCGGCAGGCGCACCGGGGCCGATGTGTGGGGCCAGGCCTGGGCACAGGCGGGCTTTGTGGTGGCCCATCTGCAGCACCCGGGCAGTGACAATGTGTCGCTCAAGGGCGGCTACAGCGCACTACGCAAGGCAATGGCTCCCGAGCAGCTGCTGGCGCGCGTGGCCGATGTCCGCTTCACGATCGACGAGATCAGCCGTCGGCATGACGCCAAACTAGGGCGCTGGGCCGAGCTGCCGGTGCACAAGCTGGCGCTGGCAGGGCACTCGTTTGGCGCGCGCACGGCGCTGGCGGTGGCTGGGCTGACCTACGCCAATGCCAATGGCTGGAGCGGGCTGGACAAGCGGGTCAAGGCGTTTGTTGCCATGAGCCCGGCCTTGGGCCAGGGCACGAACCTGGAGCGGGCGCGCCAGGACACCCAGGCCATGACACGGCCGATGCTGGTGGTCTCCGGCAGCCTGGACGGTGAGGTGCTGGGCAACGGAGAGACGCCTGAGTCGCGCCGCATGGTCTATGAGGCGCTGCCAAAAGGCGCCAAAGCCCTGCTGTGGCTCAGCGGCGCGGACCACGCCACCTTTGCCGGTATCGACAAGCAAATTCCCAGCAGCTTCATCCTGCGCCGCGAGGCGGCCACCCTGGCCGCCGAAGACGCGCACCACCAGCGGGTCGCCGCCGTCACCACCGCCTGGCTCAAAGAACAGCTGCTCTCCGTGCCCATGGCCACGCCCACGGGGCTGGGCGCAGCAGATGTGTGGCTGAGGGCTTAGTTTTTAAGTCAAATCAGCCTGCAGGCCAATAGAATATCGCGGGGGCAGCTATTGAATAAATAGCAGTGAATGGGTCACGTTAGCGCCCATAGCGCGCCACCAGGCTGGCCTTGCCCAAGGCGTTGCCATTGACCATGAAGCCGGTGAGCGAGGCGGTGGCGTTGGCGGGCAGGTCTAGCTTGTCTACCTTGAGCGCATAGACCGTGAAGGTGTAGCGGTGCGGCTCGCGGCCCTGGGGTGGGCAGGGGCCGCCATAGCCTGGGGCACCAAAGTCGGTGTTGATCTGGCGCGCGCCTTCGGGCAGTGCCTTGCCGTTGGCTGCGCCAGCGCCTTGGGCCAGGCCGCTGGCGCTGGCGGGCAGGTTGACCACTACCCAGTGCCAAAAGCCTGCGCCGCCTGTGGGCGCGTCCTGGTCGTGCACCAGCACGGCGAAGCTCTTGGTGCCGGCGGGCGGGTTTTTCCAGCTCAGCGCGGGAGAGATGTTCTGCCCCGTGCAGCCAAAGCCGTTGAAGACATATTTGTTGGCAATGGGCGCTGCGCCAGAGACATCCGCGCTGCTCAGTTCAAAGGCCTGTGCATGGGCTGCTGCGCCCAGCAAAGCGGCGGATGCGAGTGCGATAGAGGTGAGGGTTTTGTACATGGTAACTCCTTGAAAGATAAAGAAAATATGAATCGAAACAGCCTGCAGCCCAATAGAATATCGCGGGAGCAGCTATTAAATTAATAGTATGTGAGATGCATCAGACAGACAAGACGCCATTGGGCAAGAGCGCCCGCAGCGCAGGCGATGGCTGCGGGCGCTCTGCTGCCTGGTGCGCTACTTGCCTTGCAGCGCAGCGATGGTGTGCTGCGCCACCAGGGCGCTGGACGCCGGGTTTTGCCCGGTGATCAGGTTACCGTCGCGCACGGCATAAGCGCCCCACAGCGGGCCGCTTTCAAACACGCCGCCAAGCTCGCGCATCCGGGTCTCCAGGTGGAAGGGCACCACGTCCATCAAGCCAGCCGCGGTCTCCTCGGCGTTGGTAAAGCCGTTGACCTTCTTGCCAAACAGGATGCTCTTGCCATCGGTGCGCTGCGCCTTGACCAGGCCTGCCGGGCCGTGGCAGACCGCAGCCGTCGGCCTGCCTGCGTTGAAGGTGTCAGCCACCAGACGCATGGTGGCTTCGTCGGTGGCGGTGTCCCACATGGTGCCGTGGCCACCGGGCAGAAAGACCGCGCTGAAGTCAGCGGCGTTCAGCGTTGCGGCCTTGTGCGTGGCGTTGAATTGGGCCATGGCCTGCGTGTCGCTTAAAAAGCGCTTGACGCTGCCTTCGTTGTCCTCGGGTTTGGGTTTAACCGAGCCCTCGGCAAACGGCGGTGTGCCACCCAGCGGCGAGGCCAGGGTGACCTCAAAGCCTGCGTCCACCAGCGCGTAATACGGCGTGGTCAGCTCCTCGGCCCAGATGCCGGTGGGCTTGCCGGTGCTGCCCAGCTGGGCATGCGATGTGACGATCATCAAAACGGGTTTCATAAAATTTCCTTTCAAAAACTAGAAATTGCAGTGTATTAAAGGCTTTGATAAAGATAAACGGGTTATTTTTTGATTTAATTGATACTTCATGTAATCAATAAAGGCTGTTATGGACGCTTTACAAACCCAGCTCAGCACAATTGCCTTGTTCTGCAAGGCGGCAGAACTGGGCGGCTTTACGGCCGCGGCGCAGGCGCTGGGCCTCACGCCTGCGGCAGTCAGCCGCGGCGTGGGGCGGCTGGAAGAGCGCCTGGGCCTGAAGCTGTTTCGCCGCACCACGCGCAGCATGCAGCTGACCGACGACGGGCGGGTGTATTACGAGCAGTGCCGCGCCGCGCTCGCGCAGATCGACGATGCGGAAAAAGCCATCACCGGCCAGCACGGCCAGGCGCGCGGCCTGCTGCGCATCAGCGCCCCCAGCACCTACGCGCACTACCGCCTCTTGCCGCGCCTGCCTGCGTTTCGCGCGCGCTACCCGCAGGTGGCGCTGGAGGTCAATGTGGCCAACCGCAACATCGACTTTGTGGAGGAAGGCTTTGACGTGGCCATTCGCTTGGGCGAGCCGCCCGACTCGCGCCTGGTGGCACGCAAGCTGGAAGACGCTGCCTTGGGCATCTATGCCAGCCCCGCGTATCTGGCGGCCCATGGCGCGCCGCACGACCTGGCCCAGCTGCAGAACAGCGCCGCCCACACCCTGCTGCCGTATGTGCGGCCCAGCACCGGGCGGCCCATGCCTTGGCTGTTTAACGACCAAGGCCAGAGCGTGGAGCTGCAGCCCAGCAGCAATGTGCTGATCTCAGGCGATGTGCTGGGCGCGGTGGCGCTGGCGCGTGCGGGCATGGGCCTGGTGCAGGTGATCGGTTGGGTGGCGCAGGCTACACCGGGTGATTTGCAGGAGGTGTTGACCGATTACGCAGGCCGCTCCAGGCCGTTTTACCTGCTGTACCCGCAGAACAAGCATTTGGCCGCCAAAGTGCGGGTACTGGTGGATTTTTTAATGGCCTAGAGGCCTGCAGGCCAATAGAATATCGCGGGAGCAGCTATTAATTCAATAGCAATCAGTATTAAAACTTCTGCGGGCGAATCACCTGCACATCGGTGAAAAACACGCTCATGCCGTAGTTCACCGCGTACTGCACCATCGCATGGTCGGCAATGGCCTGGGCCACGGCGGGGTCGCAGATGATCTTGATCTCGATCATGCGGTCGGCCTCCCAGGCGCCTTCATGGATGGCGTGCTGCGAGCCGCCGCGCACGTCGTACACCGTGTAGCCCTGCGCGCCCAGGCGCTTGGCGTCGGCGATCAGGCGCTTTTCCAGCGCGGCTTCGGTGATGATGACCAGGAGTTTTTTAGGATAGGTTTGCATGCAGGTCTCCAGGTGGTTTCAGGCCCACGCCCGTGCCAGTTTGAGATACAGCGGGATGCCCACAATCACGTTGAACGGAAAGGTGATGCCCAGCGCCGCCGTGATCGACAGCGCGGCGTTGGCCTGCGGCACGGCGATGCGCATGGCCGTGGGCGCGGCGATGTAGCTGGCGCTGGCCGCCAGCGCTGCCATGATGGCCACCCCTCCGGTGCTTAAATCCAGCAGCTTGCCGCCAATGGCGCCCAGCAGCGCCAACACCAGGGGCGCCAGCAGCGCAAACGCAATCAGCCGCACGCCATAGTGCTTGAGCTCCTTGAGCCGTGCGCCAGCCACCAGGCCCAGCTCCAGCAAAAACAGCGCCAGCACGCCCTTGAACAGCACGGTAAACAGCGGTGCAATGGTGGCCGTGCCCGTCTCGCCCATGGTGGTGCCAATCACCAGGCCGCCCACCAGCAGCAGCACCGATTTGCCCAAAAACACATCGTGGGCCAGAGTCTTCCACTGCGTGGCCGCCGGGCTGCGAGCGGGCGCGTCTGCGCTGCTTGCCCGCTGGGCCGACCAGCGCGCCAGCGCAATGCCCGCCACAATGCCCGGCGCCTCCAACAGGGCCACCCACAGCGCGGCATGCGCCTCGTACACCACCTGCTGCTGCGCCAGATAGGCCGTGGCCACCGCAAAAGTCACCACGCTGACCGAGCCGTAGTGCGCCGCCACTGAAGCCGCGTCGTAGCCGCTTAAGCCCACGATCTTGCGCAGGGCAGGGTACAACAGGCAGGGAATAGCCAGGCCCATGGCAATGCACCACAGCACCTGGGGCAGCACCGCCTGCACGCTCTGCTTGGACAGCTCCACCCCGCCCTTGAGGCCAATGGCCAGCAGCAGATAGATCGACAGGGTTTCATACAGCGCGCCAGGCAGGGCCAGGTCGCTTTTGAGCAGCCGCGCCAGCAAACCCAGGACAAAGAAAAGAACGACAACATCTAGCATGGCCTGCATCATGCCAGAGAGTGGGCCAGTCTCAAACTCCAGGCCCTACGAACGCGCAGTCCAATGCAGGGTCTGCGTGATGGGCAATGCATCCCACTGGGGTGCTACGCCCAGGCCTGGCGCATCGCTCAGGGCGATCCAGCCGTCCTTGACCTCGGGCAGATGGCCTGCCATGCTCAGGCGCAGGGGGTTGGGGTTGGCGTCCCATTCCACCCGGGCGCCGTGGTTGCGCGCATCGGCATTGGCTGCAGACAGCAGATGGAAAGACGCGGTCAGACCCACCCCGCCACCCAGCCAGTGCGGGCACAACTGCAAGCCCCTGTCAATCGCCTTGCGCGCCAAAGCCAGGCAGCCTGTGAAGCCGCCCCACTTGCCAATGTCGGGCTGCAGCACCTGCAGCGCTCCATGCTGCAGCGCATCGTCAAACTGGCTGCCGCGCAGATTCTCTCCTGCTGCAATGGGCGTGGCAATGTTGGAGGCCAGGCTTTGCCACTGTGCCCAGGGGGCGTCGCAGCGAAGCGGCTCTTCGATCCACAGCGGGTTGAACTGCGCCAGGCCGGGCAGCTGGGCCTGCGCGGCATCCAGGTCCCAGGCCTGGTTGGCGTCTACCATTAGGCGTGCAGACTCTCCCAAGGCACTGCGCAGCTCAGACAAGGCCTGCTGGTCGCGCAGCGCGCCAAAGCCCACCTTGAGTTTGAAGGCGACATGCCCCTGGGCCTGCATCGACAGCGCCAGCGCGGGCTGGTCGGAGGCGCTCAGACCGCTGGCGTAGGTGCGCACTCGCGGCGCCCCGCCCAGCAACTGCCACACAGGCCGGTTTTGCTTGCGCGCCCACAGGTCCCACAGGGCGATATCCAGGCCCGCAATGCACTGCGCAAAAGGCCCCGCCTCGCCGCTTTGCAGGGCCAGCACGTGGGTGGTTTCGGTGAGATGGGCAAACATCTCTGCAGGATGCAGCCATGGCTTGGCAGCAACCAAGGGGGCGAAGGTGTGGGTGATCAGGCGCGCGCGGTGCTCGGCCCCTACTGATGGAAAATTGCACCACACCTCACCATAGCCCACTGCGCCGTCGGCATCGGTCAGCGCCAGCAGCAAGGCAGGGCGGTCGTGCATGACGCCAAACGACGTGACCACCGGCCTGTCGATCGGCGCGCGTATCACCCAGGCCTGCACCCGCGTGATGCGCAGGCCCGGCTGCAGGCTCTGCTCACGCATCGGCTTTGATCTTGGCAGCGCGGATCAGGCGACCATACTGCTCTGACTGGCGCCGCACATAATCCGCCAGTATCTGCGGGCTGGAGGGGCTAGGATCTGCGCCCTGGGAGCTGAGATTGGCTTTGACTTCTGCACTATTGAGGACATTGTTGACCTCGCGGCTCAGGCGCTCAACGATGTCGGCCGGGGTGCCAGCAGGCGCAAACATGGCAAACCACTGCATCACCTGATAACCGGGCAGGTTCTGCTCCTGGATGGTGGCAATCTCTGGTGCCTGGGGCATGCGCGTAGAACTGGTCACGCCCAATGCCTTCAGGCGCCCGGACTTGATATGTGGCAAGGCCGTGGGCAAACCCACAAAAGCCAGTGGCAGCTGGCCGGCCAGCACATCGGACATGGCAGGCGCCACGCCCCGGTACGGAATATGCACCATGAAGGTTTTGCTCATGTTTTTGAACAGCTCGCCGGCCAGATGCTGCAGGCTGCCATTGCCTGCCGAGGCATAGCTGAGCTTGCCCGGGTTTTTGCGGCTGTAGTCCAGCAGTTCCTTGACGTTATTGGCCGGCAGGCCGGGGTGCGCTACCAGCACAAAGGGCAGGCGCACCACCAGCGAGATGGGCATCAGGTCTTTCTGCGAATCAAAGGCCACGTTGTCAAACAGGTGCTGGTTGAGCACGATTTCACTGGCCGTGGAAATCAACAGGGTATAGCCATCGGGCTTGGCTTTGGCTACGGCATTGGCCCCAATCATGCCTGCCGCGCCAGTGCGGTTTTCCACCACGATCTGGGTGTTCAGGCGCTTGCCCAGCTCCAGCGCCATCAGCCGGGCCACCGGGTCCAGGCCGCCACCGGCAGCGTAGGGGTTGATCAGGGCGATGGGCTTGGCCGGCCAGGCCTGTGCGCGGGCTGCAGGGGCCAGGCCCCCCAGGCTGAGGGCGGCGGCAGTATGCAATAGATGGCGGCGTTGCAAAGGCATGGTGGCTCCAGTTCAGGTGATGAAGGTTTCAATGCAATTTTTAAACATTCGAATGATTGCAATTATACCTATTATTCAAAAACTTTTACAATTCCCCTATGTCCATTGCCAACTCTCCTATCGTGTGGGTCAGCGGCGTGCCCTTGTATATGCAGCTCAAGGAGCACCTGTTGCGCCAGATCGCCAACGGCCAGTGGCTGCGCGGCGACGCCATTCCTACGGAAGTCCAGCTTGCGCAGCAGTATGCAGTGAGCATTTCCACCGTGCGCGCCGCCATAGGCGCTTTGGTGGAGGCGCGCATACTGGTGCGCCGTGCCGGGCGGGGCACGCATGTGGCAGCGCGCGGGGGCAAGGAGGGGGTCTACAGCTTTTTCCACCTGGCCCCCGACCGTGGCGAGCGCAGTCTGCCGGTGAGCGAAGTGCTCTCGCTGCAGCGAGAGCTGGCGCCTGTGCCCGTGGCCCAAGCCCTGCAGCTGCCCGCGCAGGACAAACCCTGGGCATGGCATATCGCCAACGTGCTGCGCCTGCAGGGCAACGCAGTGCAAAGCTCCGACATCTGGCTGCCTGCGGGCCTCTTTCCCAAGCTCACCGCAGCCAGGCTCAATGCAGCCAATGACACCCTGTATGGCGCTTTCCAGCGACTGTATGGGGTGACGGTGGTGCGCACCACCGACCAAATCCGTGCGGTGATTGCGCCCAGCGCTGTGGCCAAAGCGCTCGCGCTGCCACCAGGCAGCCCCGTGCTGCAGATGCGCCGCGTGGCCTACACCTTCAACGACCAGGTGATGGAACTGCGCACCATGCACATCCGCACCGATGCCTATCACTTTTTGCTGGAGCAAGGGGGCACCTGAGTGGTGGCTTCGGGCTGATCCTGTCCCGGCAACTGGTGGTTTAATGCAGAATAGGATTTGCTTTTTTATTTCAAAACACTCCCATGCTGCTTGACGTTTCTCAATCCCAACTCGTTCTGGTGGACTACCAGGCCCGCCTGATGCCCGCCATCGCTGATGGCGCGCAGGTGCTGGCCAATGGGCTGCGCCTGGCGCAAGCCGCCCGCGCGATGCAGGTGCCCGCCTGGGGCACCGAGCAAAACCCCTCCAAGCTGGGCGAAAACGACGCTACGCTGCGCGCCCTGTGCAAACAAACCCTGGCCAAAATGCAGTTCAGCGCCGTGCAGGAAGGCCTGGGCGAGTGGCTGCGGCCCGAGCCACCGCCCGTGCAGGGCAATGCCCGCAGTCTGCCCAAACACCTGCAAAAAGCCGTGCCCCAAAAGCCCCAGCGCGAGATGATCGTCATCGCAGGCTGCGAGGCCCACGTCTGCCTGCTGCAAACCGCACTCGAGCTGCTGGAAGACGAGTTTGACGTGTGGGTAGTGACCGACGCCTGCGGCTCCCGCACCGAGCGCAACCGCGACGCCGCCTTCGACCGCCTGGCCAGCGCAGGCGCAGAGCTGGTCACTACCGAGATGGTGATTTTTGAGTGGCTGCGTACTGCGGAACATCCGCAGTTCAAGGCGGTGCAGGATTTGATCAAATAAGTATGCTTGGTGCCATGCAAGATGGAAAATAAATTCTGGCTTTTAGCTGCTTTTTGCACCCTGGCGTTTTCCACTTTGTATTTAATATTGACCTGGATACTTAATCTGTTCCACGTTCTACCAATAGACATTTATGCTGTCAGCTTAGGCCTTGTTTTTTTGTCAACGATAGGCGCGGTTATCTTTTTTGGTTTTTATATAAAAAGCAAAGTAGCGTTCCAAAAGTTTGTTCTTATTAAGTTGGTTTTGATCTCTTTGGGGATTGTTTTTATTTTGACAAACCTAACAAAATACTTTTACAACATTGATGATTTGGCAGGCTTAAGCGCCTATTTTTGCAAAGATAGTGACACAGCAATTTTGACATCTAGTAGCATCTGTCATTGGAAAGTTTTCTCATCACGTTTGGCATACAACATCAATTTATGGATTTATCCACTGTGTCTGCTGGAGTTGGCGTTCTACATGCTTAAAAAATGGAAAATCTCTAATCGGCATGAACCTTGAATTCGTGAGTGATAACGAGGTCATGTCACACACATGTTATTTTGAAAAATTGATAGTAGATAAAAGTACCGTTTCACAAGTAAATTACGATGACCTTTCTGCGCAATAGAACATCGATTCGGATTTTATTAACTGTGATCTTTGGATTGACGATATTCCTTGGAATACTCGGGTTTACAAAATTTCCTACGCCGTATCTATTTAATGAGGTTCTACTTTACGGATTGATTGCCTTGCTAATAATGCCGCCCGCAATGTTTCTGTACTTTGTCTTGGCGGGTTTCTTTTGGCGTTTTCATTGGTTTTTCGCTGCTATATTTTTATTGCTAATCTCGTCAATTCTTGCGGGAGTTTCAATGCTAATTTTCGAATGTGCTATGTCTCACTTTCCCAATGTCGTGCTGGAAGGAAATACGATACCGCAGGTTGTAGTTAGCCAGTTTGTTGCCGTGACGCAGTTTATGTTTTTGCTGGCTATTGCGCTTGGACTGTATGAAAAACTAAAAAAGAAATGATGTAGAAAAATCGAAGAGCATAGAGAATTAAGACATGTTCTTGGGAAAAATGGGGGGCAGATTCTATTGCTGCACGACAATAAACGGAGTCAGATCACATTTTTGCAGATCCTTCCGACTGAAAACAATACTGGAAAGCTCAGGCATAGACAAGAAAATTAAGCGATCTGGAAGGCCGTAATTGATGGTCCATACAAAGAAAACCATGACATCACCATTTGCAAAAACGTTGGCAGCAGAGATGGCTGTCCGTGGATATGCGCCTATGGTGGTATCCATGCCAATGCAAACTGTTTACGCCTTCGAAAAGGCAATCAATCCGGAAATGCATTGCTACATCGCGTTCCGATACATGGCCTCACCAAGGGCTTACGACGTGACGTTGGGTGTTGAGAGTGTTGAGTTGCAGCCAGTCGTGGAGCAGGCGCTGGAAAAATTCAGCTCCTTGGCTGGTGGGCTTGCCTATTCTTGTGCAACATCTCCGACGGCACGTGTTTTATTCAATGCAGATGTATTTACAAAGCCGGATATCGGTGAAGTTTTGCCAGCCAAAGCAGAGCAAGTGAAGCCATATCTGAATGTGCTTTTTGTGAACGCTGTGCAGCCAATCTTTGAAGCAACAACAGACCTTGAAAGTTTATTGCGCCTGCTTTTGCGAATGGATGCACCTTTTAATCGTTCCTTCTTGTCGCGCAGAGTTCTGTTTATCGCCAAACTTGCATGCGTGACCCAAAGTGATTGGGCGCCTATTCGGGAGCAACTCCGAAAAATTGAAGGTTCCCTTAGAAATGATGCCTATCTTGAGAGCTACTCAGGTTCTTTGATAGACGATGTTTACGCGTACTTTGTGCAAGAGCGGAAGCTATAAATTACGTAGCTAGATACGCCTTTTATATGGGGTCTACAGCCTGTTTTTCTTCTTGAGGCACTTAGCCGTTGAATGGGAAAAGGTGGAAAATGGGGTGGGCATGGGAAAATGGGGTCAGACTCCATTGCGCATGGGAAAATGGGGTCAGACTCCATTACCATGCGTACCACTCAAATCCCGTGATTAGCGGCACAAATAACTCAATTCGTCGCTATATTTTGTTAAATTCGATTAAGGAGACTGGGATAAGAGGTGTAGTTGACTAACATGGATGAAATTTATAAGAACAGTCGTGATGAGTGGATTGGCTTGGCTGAATGGCTTGAGGAAGAGCTGCGCCGTGAATGGGGCGCGTTGCAACTGGACGATGGGCAGGCAGTCTGGAAGGTCGCCACTACAGAGATCTCAGGAAATGAAGCCGGTTTTTTTATTTTCAAAAGCCACAAATTTTTGGGTGAAAAATTCGATAATCTATGCATTCGTGCATCAGAAAAGTTAAAAGCACTAACTATTCCGTGGGTAATCTATTGCTTCGAGTATCGAAATGACGGAAAAAACTGGATATGTTCTGATAACCCAGTAGTCACTATTACATCCGGTGATCGAGTATTTGCAGAGCCTATTTTTTCCCGTCGAGTAATAGTAAATGTTTCCGACGCACCGCAATAAATATGAGCGGATCACATTTATTCCTAATGTTATTTACCACCCTGGTGAGTAAAGGATGCTTTCATGGATGCAGATACGAAATCTATTGCAGCGCTGGTAAGGGCTGCACGTGATGAATTACACGATGGGAGCGCAGAAGGTTATCTTGCTTTTTGGCGTAGCGACGCTAAAGACAAAGACGATCGCTTATCTCGAAGTGACAGGCTAATAGCTGAAGCGGAATCTTTGCTAAAACCAGGTGACTGGGATGGAGCGTTGGAGTTATGGAATGCCTTCAAGTCTGGACTGGGTTGCCGCAACAATATCGAGGCTGAAAAAAAGGCATTTTGCTATATAAATTTGTTAGCTGAAGCTGGAAATACCAAAGCGCAAGAAGTGTTAATCGCGGATTACATGCATGGTTTAAATGGCCTGCCCTTGGATAAGGAAAGAGCGTTGCATTGGTGTAACCGCGCTGCTCAAAACGGCTCAGAGTTTGCTATGAAAATAAAGAAGGAGCTACTATGAAGTGTGTAGTTCTTCTTTCTCCCTTTGATCCCTCCTGCAATGCTGAGATTCAATTCAGGGAGTCACGGTTAGGTCTCCCATCTTGCATTTGAATAAACGGAATCAATAAACGGGGCCACAATAAACGGGGTCAGATCATATTTTTTGAATATGCTTAAAATTTCAGCATGAGTATCCGCTATAAAAATTACGAGCTGTATTTATCTTTCCTTTGGATCATTTTTTTATTAATTTCATGCTCGTTAGATACAGAAGATAAGGTTAAACCAAATGGGCAAACTGCAGTCGCTTTGCAGTCTCAAATTTTGGATATTGTTAAGGCGTCTGACGGCTTGTTAGATCTCAACTCTTGCCGAATGATAGAGAAAAACTATGTTGTCGTGATTTGCGAAGCGAAGAGAATTAAACAAGAACAGTTAAAGAACTTTTTGAATTCTCAAGCTTGGGCTAAATCAGTTTCTTCGACGGAAGATATTCAAGTTTTCACCAAGAATGCCGATCGATTAACTGTTGAGCAGCGCAAAAATAAATTCTCTATTAGCATTCGTCGTTCGATCTAGGAAGAATAAATAGGCCAGATCACATTTGTCCCAGAACATAATTGATCATTTTTCTGTTGGAAAATTAAAACTAACATGCGCGTCACGCGACTTTACCTGTCCATAGTATGAGTCAACAATATGCGTAAGCTGAAGCAAAAATCTTACTTAGGAATTTTCGCATTTAGCTTTTTGCTGTTGTTGCTCTTAGCGCCTGTTTTACAACAAGGCATGTCAACTTTAGGTTTGGTGTACTCGCCATATAAATACATGCTGAACATGGATACCTATTCCTTGACTTGCCGTTTGCCAGGTATATTTATCTGTTTAGTATTGGCAATCGTCTTTAGAACCGTGAATACTTATGCTCAAGCAAGAACTATCAAGCGATTCGAGAATTGGAGAGCAAAGTCAATCTTAACTACTCTATTGATTTTGTTGTTCGCTTTAATTTTGCCAATCGGCCAAATCGTTGCCGAAAAACATACCATGGCAATCCTTAATGCCTTCAAACCAACACAGATATGTTCGAGACAAACAACTTACTATCTTGATATATGGTTATACATGACTGTTTCATATTTAATATCTTGTGTAGCAGTTGGATTGTGGGAATATTTGGTCAGATACCGCAAGTAAACGGGAGTAATTGGGGGCGGATCGTGTCTATAAATAGGGTCGGTTCACATTTATTTAGGTGCGTCGCAGTGCACGCGCAGTTCAAGGCGGTGCAGGAGTTGATCAAGTAATCACCGCTCACGCACTGGATTACGAAATCAGTGCATTTTTAGCGAGAGCTGAGCTTTAAGCCCGCAGCGCCACCAATGATGGCGACTAAGCAGACCACGCGCATAAGCGTAAAGGGCTCTTTCATGAAGAGCATACCGACAAGTGCAGCGCCGCCTGCACCTATGCCTACCCAAACCGCGTAAGCGGTGCCTGTGGGTATCGTACGCATGGCGATGCTCAGGCCGTAAAAGCTGCCGACCATCAACGCGATAGTGGCTGCTGTGATGAAATGGTTATCTGTAAAAGCGCGTGAGTAGAGCGATACCCAGGCTATTTCTAGAACGCCCGCAATGAGCAATGTGATCCATGCATTCATCCGCGGTAGTTTACGTTAACAGCAATGCGGCATCTTAAGCAAACAATAAGGCAATTTACGCTTTGGATTATGGACTTTTTTCTGCTCCGGCCCAATAGAATATCGCGGGAGCAGCTATTATTTCAGGAGCAAATTTGCTTAACTCATACCACGTCAGCACCCCGCAAGTCTGATCGTCATAATTATGAATTCAGTTTTTGATGATAGCCGGAGACACCGTTATGACCTCGTATGCAGATTTTCATGCCCGTTCGCTCAGTGCGCCGGAGGCTTTTTGGGCTGAGCAGGCGAAGCTGATTGAGTGGAAAACTCCGCCCCAGCAGATCTGCGACTACAGCAATCCGCCGTTTGCCAAGTGGTATGTGGGCGGCACCACCAATCTGTGCCACAACGCGGTGGACCGCCATCTGCAGGACCGCCCCAACCAGCCCGCCCTGGTCTATGTGAGCACCGAGACCAATACCGAAAAAACCTATAACTTTCGCGAGCTGCACCAGGAGGTGCAGACGATGGCGGCCATCCTCAAGGACATGGGCGTAGGCAAGGGGGACAGGGTGCTGATCTATATGCCGATGATTGCCGAGGCGGCGTTTGCCATGCTGGCCTGCGCGCGCATTGGAGCCATCCATTCGGTGGTGTTTGGCGGCTTTGCCAGCGTGTCGCTGGCCAGCCGCATTGATGACGCCACGCCCAAGGTCATCATCACGGCCGATGCAGGCTCGCGCGCGGGCAAGGTGGTGCCTTACACGGGCCTGCTGGAAGAGGCTATCAAGCTGGCGGCGCACAAGCCTGCCTCGGTGCTGATGGTAGACCGCCGCCTGGCGTCTACCGCGCTGCTGGCGCTGCCCGTGGTGGACTATGGCGCGCAGCGCAAAAAGCATCTGTACACCCAGGTGCCTTGCGAATGGCTGCAGGCCACCGACGTGAGCTACACGCTCTACACCAGCGGCACCACCGGCAAGCCCAAGGGCGTGCAGCGCGATGTGGGCGGCTACGCCGTGGGCCTGGCGGCCAGCATGAAATACATTTTTGACTGCAAGCCCGGCGAGGTGTACTTTGCCACCAGCGACATCGGCTGGGTGGTGGGCCACAGCTATATCGTCTATGGCCCGCTGCTGGCTGGCATGACCACGCTGTTCTACGAAGGCACACCGATTCGCGGCATGGACGGCAGCGCCAACGGCGGCATCTGGTGGAGCCTGGTGCACAAATATAAAGTCACCCACATGTTCAGCGCGCCCACCGCCATTCGCGTGCTCAAAAAGCAAGACCCCGCCTACCTGACGCAGTACGACGTGTCCAGCTTGAAGGCGCTGTACCTGGCAGGCGAGCCGGTGGACGAGCCCACCGCGCGCTGGATCAGCGCAGGCCTGAACAAGCCCGTGATCGACAACTACTGGCAGACCGAGACCGGCTGGCCCATCCTGGCCACGGCTAATGGCGGCGGCCTGCAGGGCCCCACGCCCCAGTTTGGCAGCCCGGGCGTGCCTATGTATGGCTACAACGTAAAGCTGCTGCACGAAGGCACTGGCGAGGAAATGACGGCCCATGGCGAAAAAGGCGTGGTGGTGGTTGAAGGCCCGCTGCCGCCGGGCTGCATGCAGACGGTGTGGCAGGACGATGCGCGCTTTGTCAACACCTACTGGAAGAGCGTGCCGGGCAAGCTGGTCTACAACACCTTTGATTGGGGCATCCGCGATGCGGGCGGCTACTACACCATCCTGGGCCGCACCGACGACGTGATCAACGTGGCAGGCCACCGCCTGGGCACGCGCGAGATCGAGGAGAGCCTTGCCTCGCACCCTAACGTTACCGAAGTGGCGGTGGTGGGCGTGGCAGACCAGCTCAAGGGCCAGGTGGCGATGGCGTTTGCTGTGGTCAAAGACAGCAGCGGCCTGGACACCGACGCGGGCAGGGCGCGGCTGGAGGGCGAGCTGATGAAGCTGGTGGACGATCAGCTGGGCGCAGTGGCGCGGCCCTCGCGTGTGCGCTTTGTCACCCTGCTGCCCAAAACCCGCAGCGGCAAGCTGCTGCGCCGCGCCATCCAGGCCGTGTGCGAAGGCCGCGACACGGGCGACCTGGCCACCATGGACGACCCGAGCGCGCTGCAGCAGATCAAGGATGTGGTGGCGGGTGTGTAAGGCTGCGCGAAATGCATTGCAAGCCGCTCCTAAATGTATCTTTGTGTTTTGTGGGGCGGGCAGCAGGCGTGGTTTGAAGAAAATAATTCAAAAGAACTAGTCTTTCAGCAAAGGCTTTCTGAGCTTGTGCATTATTTGGGGATTGAGCAGGCCATCAACTACTGACAAAGCTTTCCATGGTGCGGCATGCCAGTGGCCTGAATGTGGCGGCGCAAGCTGGGTTTGATTGCACCTGGCAACATTTAAGCCGCCCAATATGTAAGCGCATGGCTAGACTGGCACGTTGTATACCCAGCATAACAACGGAGTTCAATATGCAGCACAGTTTGATAACACGATGTGGTTTGATGGTGGCGCTAGCCAGCGCAGCATGGGGCGCTCAGGCGCAGACTGATGTGAGCGTGAGTGTCGGTGGCGTGATCAAACCCGGTGTGTATGGCCGCGTGACTATTGGCAATCAGCCGCCACCGCCAGTAATTTACCCTCAACCCGTGATCGTGACGCAGCCTGTGGTGGTGGCGCAGCCCGCAGTGGTGGTGCAGCAGCAGCCGATCTACATGCATGTGCCGCCGGGCCATGCCAAGAAATGGCATAAGCACTGCTACAAGTACAACGCCTGCAACCAGCCCGTGTATTTCGTGCGCAACGAATACGCTGAGTACGACGGCAAGGGCGGTAAGCACAAAGACAAACATAAATATAAAGATTAAGACTGAACAGCCGGGCGATATGCCCGGCGTTGTGCGTCCGCTGGTGCATGTCCTGGCGCACCCACATGCGCATGTACCAGCGCATCCCCAAGCGTATCTTTGAGCGTAAACACCTAGACGCAGGACATGCAAGTCACTTTAATATAAGTTATTGCTTATTTAAAGATATTGATAGTCATGCCTGCATCTCCTTCTTTGGTGGAAGACGACGCCCAGCAGTCTGGGCGCGTGTTTGAACTGGCGGCCGAGCTGTTTACCCTGCTGGGCACGCCCATGCGCCTGCGCATACTCAATGCGCTGTGCCAAGGCGAACAGTCGGTCTCGCAGATGCTGGAGACCATCGACACCACCCAGCCCAATCTGAGCCAGCACCTGGCGGTGATGTACCGCAGCGGTGTGCTGGCCAAGCGCAAAGAGGGCACGCAGGTGATCTACCGTGTGCAAAGCGAAAAAGCGCTCACGCTGTGCCGCAGCGTGTGTTCGCAGATCGCCATCGAGATGGACGACGCACCGCAGATGCCTGCCAGCGAACGCCTGTTGGCAAGGGCCTGATCCATGCGCACCCACCGATTTTTACAGCCCGCGCCTGAGGGCTTTTTAAACCTTGAGCAGATCAAGGCTGTGCATGGCGGACGGCGCGGCTTTATGGCCGGGGCCTTTGCTGCGGCTGTGGCCGGCGTGAGCGCAGCGCGCGCGCAAGCTGCTGACGACACCAACATCATCAACCTGCCGGACCACACCAAGGCCCTGGGCCAGGGCGTGGCCGCGCGCGGCTACGGCGTGCCCAGCGTGTATGAAAAAAATCTGCAACGCCGCGAAAGCCCGGGCCTCACGCGGGTGAGCCAGGCGGGCGTGAGCTTTGCGCCGTTGCAGGGCCTGTTTGGCATCATCACGCCCAGCGGGTTGCATTTTGAGCGGCACCACCAGGGCTGGTGGGATATTGAGCCCGACAAGCACCGTTTGATGATCAATGGCAGTGACGAGACCATGCTCAAAAAGCCGATGGTGTTCACCATGGACGACCTGATGCGTCTGCCTTCGGTAAGCCGCATGCACTTCATCGAGTGCGGTGCCAACACCGGCATGGAGTGGGGCAATGTGGCGGTGCCCACGGTGCAGTACACGCACGGCATGCTCAGCTGCAGCGAGTTTACTGGCGTGCCTTTGAAAACCCTGCTTGATATGTGTGGCGCTGACTACAAGCGCGGCAAGTTCGTATTGGCCGAAGGAGCCGATGGATCGAGCATGACGCGCACCATTCCCATGAGCCTGATCGACAGTGGGGAAGTGTTGGTAGCCTACGGGCAAAACGGCGAAATGCTGCGCCCCGAAAACGGCTACCCGCTACGCCTGGTGGTGCCCGGCGTGCAAGGCGTGAGCTGGGTCAAATACCTGCGCCGCATCGAGCTGGGCGACATGCCCTACGCCACCAAGGACGAGACCCTGCACTATGTCGATCTGCAGCCCGATGGCCAGCACCGCCAGTACACCAGCATCCAGGAGATCAAGAGCGTGATCACCAGCCCTAGTGGCGGTCAGGTGTTGCTAGACCAGGGTTTTCACAACATCACCGGCCTGGCCTGGAGCGGCCGCGGCAAGGTGCGCAAGGTGGATGTGTCAGTGGACGGCGGCCGCAACTGGCAAAGCGCCCGCCTGGAAGGCCCGGTGCTCTCCAAATGCCTCACGCGCTTTAACTTTGACTGGAGCTGGAACGGCAAGCCCGCCCTGTTGCTGTCCCGCGCGGTAGACGAGACAGGCCACATCCAGCCCACCTACGCCGAGCTACGCAAAGTCCGCGGCACCCGCTCGATCTACCACAACAACGCGATCCAAACCTGGCTCGTGTCTGAAAACGGAGAGGTGAAAAATGTTCAACTCTCTTGAATACCAATACAGAACTTCCGGACGCGAAGGACGCGAAGGATTCGCGAAGAACGCGAAAGAAGACAGAAAGAATACCCAATTGGAATTCAATAAAAATAATGTAACCCGTTGGGTAAGCAAATTGCGTGTATTTTTTCAAAGTTCATTTTTCAAATTTTTTGGTATTTTCTTTTTAGCGTCCTTCGCGAATCCTTCGCGCCCTTCGCGTCCGGCAGTCCGGTATTCAGCCCTGGCCCTACTACTCACCCTGCCAACGCTAGCCCCCGCGCAAAACAAATTCGACGGCATAGGAAAACCAGCCACAGCTAACGAAATCAAAGCCTGGGATATCGACGTGCGCCCCGACTTCAAGGGGCTGCCCAAAGGCCAGGGCTCGGTAGTGCAGGGCGAGAAGATCTGGGAGGCGCAGTGTGCCTCCTGCCATGGCAGCTTTGGTGAGAGCAATGAGGTGTTTACACCGCTGGCGGGCTACACCACGGCCAAAGACGTCGACAAAGGCAAGGTCGCCAGCTTGCAGCTTGACGGAGCGGCCCCCACGCGCACCACGATGATGAAGCTGTCCCAGCTGTCCACCCTGTGGGACTACATCAACCGCGCCATGCCCTGGACAGCGCCCAAATCCCTCACCGCTGACGAGGTCTATGCCGTCACGGCCTATCTGCTGAGCCTGGGCAATGTGGTGCCGGCAGACTTCACGCTGAGCGACAAAAACATGGCGCAAACGCAAAGCCGCCTGCCCAACCGCCTGGGCAAAACCACTGCGCACGCCTTGTGGCCCGGCAAGGAGCTGGGGGGCGTGGCCAAGCCCGATGTGCAAGGCAGTAGCTGCCTTACTAACTGCACCACAGAGCCCGCGGTGGCCAGCTTCATCCCCGACTACGCACGCGACGCCCATGGCAACCTGGCTGACCAATCGCGCAGGATAGGCGGTTTGCGTGGCGCGCAGACCCAGCGGGTCAATGTTTCAACAGAAAAAGCGGCTCCAGCCCAATCAAATGTCGCGGGAGCAGCTATCAAATCAGGAGCAGGTGAGATCAAAACTGCTGAGGTGATGCCAGTACTGCAAAAGTATGCCTGCGTGGCCTGCCATGCGATGGACAGCAAGCTGGTGGGGCCGAGCTTCAAGGAGATTACGGCCAAGCAGGGCGCGCGCCCCGATGCCCAGGCCTATCTGGCAGGCAAGATCAAAGCGGGCGGCCAGGGCGTGTATGGGCAGATTCCCATGCCTGCGCAAAGCCTCAGCGCCGACGAGGCCCAGCAGCTGGCGCGCTGGCTGGTGCAGGGCGTCAAGCCGTAAGGTGCATATGCTCATAGCCAAACTGTCTGCTCAGCGCTGCGTAAGATGTATTCCCTTGGGCGGACCAAGACGTTAGGGAATCATCCAAGACCATTTCGCCAATAAGTTTTTACAATCACCCTATTGCAATCAGGAGTCTTTATTATGGAACGTCGTCAATTTGTACAAAAAAGCTCGGGCGCTACCGCCTTGGCACTGGCCGCTGCGGCAGGCTGGCTGCCCGCTGTCAGCCATGCGCAAGCCTGGAACAAGGGTGCTTTCGAGACCAAGAGCCTCGCCGATGCGGCCAAGGCGCTGGGCGGCGGCGCTCCTGTCGAGAGCAAGGACATCGTGCTGAGCGCACCCGAAATCGCCGAAAACGGCAATGTGGTGCGCATTGGCGCCTCCACCACTAACCCGGCTATTACCCAGCTGGCCTTCGTGATCGAGAAAAACCCCAACGCGCTGACCGCCGTCTTTGACGTGCTGCCCGGCACCGAGGCCAATTTCTCCACCAACGTCAAGATGGGCCAGTCTTCCAACGTCTATGCCCTGGGCAAGATGGGCGACAAGTTTGTCTACGCCGTCAAGGAAGTGAAAGTCACTTTGGGCGGCTGCGGCGGCTAACACCAGTCCGCATTATTTTTGAAAGGAACAGATATGGCAGATCCGATGAGAATTCGCGCCCAGGCAGCTGGCGACAAAGTGACCGTGCGTGTGCTGGTCAGTCACGACATGGAAAGCGGCCTGCGCCGCGGCGCTGACGGCAAGCTCGTGCCCGCGCACTTCATCCAGACCATCAACGCCACCCACAACGGCAAAACCGTCATGAGCGCCCAGTGGGGCCCCGCAGTGTCCAAAAACCCATTCGTGCAGTTCAGCTTCACGGGCGGCAAAGCGGGCGACAAGATTGTGGTCAACTGGGTGGACAACAAAGGTGATAAGCGCACGGATGAAGCGGCTATTGCTTAGTCTTTGATACTTGGAGACCTGAATACCGAAATACCGAAATACCGAATACCGGACGCGAAGGACGCTAAGGTTTCGCGAAGGACGCGAAAGAATACCGAAATTTATTCAAACTCTTTGGGCAGTAATTGGAGTTTTAGGTTGGTTCGATATTTTGATTTTGGTTTTATTTTTGCATTTTTTCGCGTCCTTCGCGAAACCTTCGCGCCCTTCGCGTCCGGTATTTAAATCTTCCAGTTAAACTCAAAATAACCATAAAGCAGGAGACCACTGACATGCCAAACAAGCCGATGCCGATCACATCCATTACCCAAGCAGCTGCGTTTCTTATAGCGATATCCGCCTTGAGCACGGCTGCATTTGCGCAGCAAAAATCATCCCAAGACGCCATCAACGAATACCGCCAGAGCCTGCAGGACGGCAACCCCGCAGACCTGAACGCGGCGCGGGGCGAGGCGCTGTGGAAAACCAAGGCGGGTCCGAAAAATGCAAGTCTGGAAGCTTGCGACCTCGGCTTGGGCGCTGGCAAGGTCAAGGGGGTGGCCGCTGTGCTGCCCAAGTACTTTGCCGATACGGGTAAGGTGATGGATGTGGAAAGCCGCCTGGTGCACTGCATGGTCACGCTGCAAGGTGCCAAGCGCGAGGACTTCAAGTCCAGTACCGTCTTCAGCGGCGAAGGTGCCAAGGCTACGGTGATGGAAGACCTGGTGGCCTATGTGTATGACGAGTCGCGCGAGATCAGCATCAGCGTGCCCCAGGACCATGCTGAAGAAAAAGCTGCCTATGCGCGCGGCAAGCAGGCGTTTTACTTCAAAGGCGGTCCGTATGACTTCAGTTGCGCCAGCTGCCACAGTGAAGACGGCAAGCGCATTCGCCTGCAGGACCTGCCCAATCTCACCAAGCCTGGGCCTGCGCAGGCCGCGTTCAGCCAGTGGCCTGCTTACCGCGTCAGCCAGGGTGCGCTGCGCACCATGCAATGGCGTCTGTACGACTGCTTTCGCCAGCAACGCTTTCCTGAGCTGCAATACCTCTCCCAGACCTCGGTGGATCTGATCACCTTCATGGGGGTCAACGCCAACGGCGGCAAGATGGCTGCGCCTGCGATCAAACGCTAAACGAGAAGAAAAATAATGAAAAAACAGCCTCTAGCCCAATGGAATATCGCGGGACCAGCTATGAATTTAATAGTAAAAGCCTCTGTAATTACTGCTGCAGTGACCTTGCTGTCCAGCTGCAGCAGCCTGCCCAGCGCGCAGGATGGCCTGGCCGCCATCAAAAGCAGCTTCGCCGAACGCGGCATTGCCAAGCTGGACCGTCTGGACCAAACTGAGATTCAAAAAGTCTGCTCTGAAGCCAACACCACGGGGCAGAGCGTGCCCAAAGCCGATCGCGAGCGCCTGGAAAAAGCCCTGTACGACAAGATTCCGTACCCGGCCGACGGACAGTATCTGGGCGACTGGAGAGAGGGCGAGAAGGTCGCCCAAAACGGTCGCGGCATGCAGTTCAGCGACGTAGCAGGTGTGCCCAACGGCGCCAACTGCTACGCCTGCCACCAGATCAGCCCCAGCGAGATCAGCTACGGCAACCAGGGGCCATCACTGCTGAAGTACGGCAGCATCCGCGGTGTGAAAGACCCAGCCTCCAAAGACTCCGAAGCCATCGTGAAATACACCTGGGCCCGCATCTGGAACACCCACAGCGTCAACCTGTGCAGCAACATGCCGCGCTTTGGCGATGCAGGCATTCTGACTCCGGCTCAGATCAAGGATGTGATGGCTTTGCTGCTGTCTCCTGAGTCTCCGGTGAATAAGTAATACTCCTTTTAATACCGCACGCGAAGGACGCGAAGGTTGCGCGAAGGACGCGAAAGGAAGTCAAAAAAGAAAATTAGAAATTTGAATTTGAAACCTAGCACTCGCATGTGCTAAGAGGCAGATTAGATTTTTACTTTTTGGTTTTCTTTCGCGTCCTTCGCGCAACCTTAGCGTCCTTCGCGTCCGGAAGTTCGGATTTCACTCCCCATGAACCTCAGCCGCCGCGAATTCTCATCTGTTCTCACTGCCGCCGCCGTAGCGGGCTTCCCGCTTGCGCGCGAAGCCAGCGCGCAAGAAGCAGCCATCAACTACAACGTGCCCAAAACCGGCAATGTGCACCTGCTGCACATGACCGACTGCCATGCGCAGTTGTTGCCGATTTATTTCAGGGAGCCTAGCGCCAACATTGGCATTGGCAGCATGACCGGCAAGGTGCCGCATTTGGTGGGCGAGCATTTGGTGAAGTACGCTGCCATGCAGGCGGGCAGTGCGCTGGCGTATGCACACACCTATCTGGATTTTGAGCGCGCTGCCCGGCAGTATGGCAAGGTGGGTGGTTTTGCGCACCTGGCCACCCTGGTCAAGCAGCTCAAGGCCAGCCGTCCTGGTGCGCTGCTGCTGGACGGTGGTGACACCTGGCAGGGCAGTGCCACCAGCCTCTGGACTGGCGCGCAGGACATGGTGGATGCCGCCAAGCTGCTGGGCGTGGACGTGATGACGGCGCATTGGGAATTTACCTATGGCGAAGAGCGCGTCAAGCAGATTATCGAGAAAGACTTTGCGGCCAGCGGCGCGTTCAAAGGCATCGACTTCATAGCGCAAAACGTCAAGACCAAGGATTTTGAAGACGCGGTGTTCAAGCCCTATGTGATCAAGGAAATGAACGGCGCAAGCGTAGGCATCATTGGCCAGGCCTTTCCCTACACCCCGATCGCCAACCCAGGCTGGCAAGTGCCCAGCTGGACATTTGGCATCCAGGAGGCCGAGCTGCAAAAGCAGGTCAACGAATGCCGCGCCAAGGGCGCTCAGGCGATTGTGCTGCTCAGCCATAACGGCATGGATGTGGACTTGAAGCTGGCCTCGCGCGTGACCGGCATCGACGCGATTCTGGGGGGCCACACGCATGACGGTGTGCCCGTGCCCACGATGGTCAAAAACTCTGCCGGCCAGACCCTGGTGACCAATGCGGGCAGCAATGGCAAATTCCTGGGCGTGCTGGACATAGACGTGAAAGACAAAAAAGTCGTCGCCGTCAATTACAAGCTGCTGCCCGTTTTTGCCAACTACTTGAGCGCTGACAAAGACATGCAGGCGCTGATCGACAAAATCCGCTCGCCCTTCAAAGCCAAGCTGGAAGAAACCCTGGCCACCACAGAAGGCCTGCTGTACCGCCGTGGCAACTTCAGCGGCACCTTTGACCAGCTCATCATTGACGCGTTGATGCAGGTGCGCGGTGGGCAGATCGCGTTTTCGCCCGGCTTTCGCTGGGGCACCAGCCTCTTGCCTGGCCAGGCCATCACGCGCGAGCATGTGATGGACCAAACCGCCATTACCTACCCGTGGACCACGCTGACGGACATGACCGGCGAGACGATTAAAAACGTGCTTGAAGACGTGGCTGACAACCTGTTCAACCCCGACCCGTATTACCAGCAGGGCGGCGACATGGTGCGCGTGGGCGGTATGCAATACAACTGTGACCCGACAGCCAAGGCCGGTGCACGCATCAGCAATATGCGTTTGGGTGGCAAGCTGCTGGAAGCGGATAAAACTTACAAAGTGGCAGGTTGGGCGCCTGTGGCCGAAGCCAGCAAAAACGCCGGTCCCCCGGTGTGGGATGTGGTGGAAACGTATCTGAAAGCCCAAAAAGTCATCAAACCCGTGGTTTTGAACAATCCGACACTGCAAGGCATGGCGGGCAACCCCGGTTTGGCGTAGAGTTCAGTTATCTTTACTGACCGCGCCGCAAGGCGCAACCACCATGGTGCATTTACCTGTTCGACTGGCGATATCCGGCGCTGCTTTGGCTGCGGCGCTGCTGTCTGGCTGTGCCAATGTGAGCACGGGGGTGGGCATCAGCATTCCCGTAGGCCCTTTTGGCAGCATTGGGGTGAGTGTGGGCTCGGGCGGGCGCGTAGGGGCCTCGGTGGGCGTAGGCGTGGGGGGTGTGGGTGTGAGCGTAGGTACGTCGGGCCAGTTGCCTCCCGCGCAAAATACCGTGCCGGCGACAGAAACTGCCCCGGTGTCCAGTGCCCCGGCAGAGCCAGCAGTCAAAAATGAAGAACCCAAAAAGCCTTGAAACCAGGCTGATTTGTGCCGCGTCTGTACAGCCGGGCTGTGTGCTGTGAGCCATGTGAAAGCACAGCAATCCGGGTTAAAATAGAAGGCTGACCTAATTTACGGCGGGCTGGCAGTGCGAGAGTGCTGTACGGCCTGTTTTGTTTGTACCGCGCGGGTGGCGAAATTGGTAGACGCACCAGGTTTAGGTCCTGACGCCAGCAATGGTGTGGGGGTTCGAGTCCCCCCCCGCGCACCATTTTTTCTCAAAGAGACCCACCATGGCCGTAGCCGTTGAAACCCTCGAAAAACTCGAACGCAAGATCACCCTGACCCTGCCTGTTCAAAGCATCCAGTCCGAAGTGGAAACACGCCTGAAGAAAATTGCCCGTCAGGTCAAGATTGATGGTTTCCGCCCCGGCAAAGTGCCAATGAACATCGTCTCCCAGCGTTATGGCTACAGCGTGCATTACGAAGTGATGAACGACAAGGTCGGCGAGGCGTTTTCAGTGGCTGCCAACGAAGCCAAGCTGCGTGTCGCAGGCCAGCCGCGCATTACCGAAAAAGAGGGCGCTCCTGAAGGTCAGGTGAGCTTTGACGCGATTTTCGAGGTCTACCCGGAAGTCAAGCTGGGCGACCTGTCTGCAGCAGAAGTCGAAAAAGTCTCTGCTGATGTGACCGATGCGGCCATTGACCGCACCGTGGACATCCTGCGCAAGCAGCGCCAGACCTTTGCCCAGCGCGCCGCAGACTCTGCCACGGCTGCAGGCGACCGCGTGACGGTGGATTTTGTTGGCAAGATTGACGGCGAGCCTTTCGAAGGCGGCAAGGCAGATGACTTTGCCTTTATCGTGGGCGAAGGCCAGATGCTCAAAGAGTTCGATGACGCCGTGCGCGGCATGAAGTCGGGCGAGAGCAAGACCTTCCCCCTGCCGTTCCCAGCTGACTACCACGGCCAAGACGTCGCAGGCAAAACTGCTGACTTTCTGGTGACCGTCAAAAAGCTCGAAGCTGTGCACCTGCCCGAGGTAAACGGCGCATTTGCCAAGTCTTTGGGCATTGCTGACAGCAGCGTTGACGGCCTGCGCGCTGACATCAAGAAAAACCTCGAGCGCGAAGTCAAGTTCCGCCTGATGGCCAAGAACAAAAACGCCGCGATGGACGCCCTGGCTGCCAGCGCCGAGCTCGATCTGCCCAAGAGCATTGTGCAGTCCGAGCTCGACCGCATGATCGAAAGCGCACGCGAAGACCTCAAGCAGCGCGGCATCAAAGACGCTGACAAGGCACCAATTCCTGACGACGTGTTCCGCCCCCAGGCCGAGCGCCGCGTGCGCCTGGGCCTGGTGGTTGCCGAGCTGGTGCGTGCCAATAACCTGCAGGCGACCGAAGCCCAGATCAAGAGCCATGTCGAAGAGCTGGCTGCCAGCTACGAAAAGCCTGCTGACGTCGTGCGCTGGTATTTCAGCGACAACCGCCGCATGGCCGAAGTCGAAGCCGTGATCATTGAAAACAATGTGACCGACTTTGTGCTGTCCAAAGCCAAGGTCAACGCCAAATCCGTCTCTTTCGACGAGCTGATGGGTCAGCAGTAAATAGCGGGCTGCGGGCAGCGCAGGCCGCCTGCACAAATAAACACATGCCAGGGCTTGCATCGAGAGATGCAGGCCCTATGTATTTGGTGTGCCCCTGGTGGCATGACTCTGGTGATATGGACTTGTCAGCCCCCTGCGCTGGCAGCAGCGGCAGGCCAAAAAACTGGTTACAGTAGAACCCTCTAGGAGAATTTGATGAGTCGTTTCGACACCTTTGCAGACAAAACCTTTGAACCCGCCCAGGCCCTCGGCATGGTGCCCATGGTCATTGAGCAATCCGGCCGCGGTGAGCGGGCCTATGACATTTACTCGCGCCTGCTCAAAGAGCGCATTATTTTCATGGTCGGCCCGGTGGAAGATTACATGGCCAACCTGGTGGTAGCGCAAATGCTCTTTTTGGAGAGCGAGAACCCCGACAAGGACATTTACCTGTACATCAACTCGCCCGGTGGCTCGGTCAGCGCAGGCCTGGCGATTTTTGACACGATGAATTTCATCAAGCCAGACGTTTCCACGCTGTGCACCGGCATGGCCGCCAGCATGGGCGCCTTCCTTCTGGCTGCGGGTGCCAAAGGCAAGCGTATTGCCTTGCCCAATGCCAGTGTCATGATCCACCAGCCCTCTGGCGGCGCACGTGGCCCGGCCAGCGATATCGAAATCTCTGCCCGCGAGATCCTCAAAACACGTGAGCAGCTCAACAAAATCCTCGCCGAGCGCACCGGCCAGTCACTGGAAAAAGTGGCCCGTGATGTCGAGCGTGACTTCTGGCTGTCAGCCGATGAGTCCAAGGAATACGGCCTGGTAGACCAGGTGATCGCCAAACGGCCTTGATACAGGCCTGCTTTGCCGTGTAAGCGGCAAAGCATTCAGTTACACAGCCAGTGGCTTGCACAAGCCGCTGGCAAGCACTACGATGCGAATAATGTTATCCCTTGTGCCTTGGCAGCCATGGGCGGGAGGATATTACTGGAGCGTCTATGCCACAACTTGTTATCTCGGTCGATGGCGTGGAGAGCCATCGCGTGTATCTCAACCGCGATCGCACCACCCTCGGGCGCATGCCGCATAACCACATCGTGCTGACCGACCTGGCCGTCAGCGGCCAGCACTGTGTGTTTGAACTCAAGGGCCTGAGCGATGTGTTTGTAGAAGACCTGGGCAGCACCAACGGAACTTACGTCAACCGCAAGATGGTGCGCAGGCAGGAGCTGCATGACGGTGATGTCATCGCGATTGGCAAATTCAAGCTGGCCTACCATACCGCCAATGAGCTGACCGACCAAGCCACCACCGCAGCCATGCCGCTGGACATGGGGGCCTTTCTGGCCTCTACAGGCGCCTTGCACGCATGCCTGAAAGTGCTGTCTGGAACCTCTGCAGGGCTGGAGCTGCCGGTGGTCAAGGCAGTGGCAACCTTTGGCAAACGCGGCGTGGCCACCATCGCTATCGCCCATCGACGCAATGGCTATTTTGTGTCTTGCGTAGAAGCCGCTGTGCCGCCCACACTCAACGGCAAACCTATCGACGAAGACCCAGTGATGCTGGCAGACTACGATGTGATTGAGCTAGCCGGTACCAC
>JAAFIP010000007.1 GCA_013297865.1 Polaromonas sp.
CAGTTTGGTCCCTATCTTCCGTGGGCGCTGCAGATTTGAGGAAGCCTGCTCCTAGTACGAGAGGACCGGAGTGGACACACCTCTGGTGTATCGGTTGTCACGCCAGTGGCATTGCCGAGTAGCTATGTGTGGAAGAGATAACCGCTGAAAGCATCTAAGCGGGAAACTCGTTTCAAGATGAGATCTGCCGGGGCCTTGAGCCCCCTAAAGAGTCGTTCTAGACCAGGACGTTGATAGGTCAGGTGTGGAAGCGCAGTAATGCGTTAAGCTAACTGATACTAATTGCTCGTGCGGCTTGACCCTATAACTTTGATGATCCATGAAGATCCAAGGTTGTTATGCCAAGTGACGCATTCAAAATATATTCAGAGTTGTCTTCGGACTGTCTCTGTGCTGATTTAGCTCTATGAATTGGTTGTGTTGATTGGGCGAAAGCCCAGGCAGCATGACGACAAGTTATGCCTGATGACCATAGCAAGTTGGCCCCACTCCTTCCCATCCCGAACAGGACAGTGAAACGACTTAGCGCCGATGATAGTGCGGGTTCCCGTGTGAAAGTAGGACATTGTCAGGCTCTTATGCCCTAAAAAGCCCAACCAGAAATGGTTGGGCTTTTTTCTTTGCTGCACGTAAACAAAACAGAAGTACTGCACAGCACTGCAGTGCAAAAGCATGGTGAAGCAATACGGCGCAGCAATGCCTATTTGCAGGCCAGGTGTTAGCTGTCCATTTCAGGCTAACCTGCTGTGCGGGAGGACGTGCGGGGAGGACGAATCCCAGGTCATGCCCCCAACAGGTAATGGTTCAGATCCCTGTGCAGGCTTTATTTTGCGCTGCGCAGTTCGCGGCGCAGAATTTTGCCCACATTAGACTTGGGCAGTTCATCGCGAAACTCAATGTATTTGGGAATTTTGTAGCCAGTAAGATTCTGACGACAGTATTTGGCGACGTCATCTTCGGTCAGTGTGGAGTCGTTTTTCACCACAAAAACCTTGATGGCCTCGCCTTGTTTGGCGTCTGACACACCTACTGCAGCACATTCCACTACGCCTGGGCACAGAGAAATCACATTTTCCAACTCGTTGGGGAAAACGTTGAAGCCGCTGACAATGATCATGTCCTTTTTACGGTCAACAATCTTGGTGTAGCCTCTTTCGTCCATGATGCCCACATCCCCTGTACGCATGAAGCCATCAGCGGTGAAAGCTTTTTGGGTTTCTTCAGCTTGGTTGTAATAACCCACCATGACGTTCGGGCCACGAATACAAATTTCGCCTGACTCACCCACTGCCAGAGAATTACCGTCATCGTCTTTGATGGCGATGTCCACGCTGGGCAATGGCAAACCAATCGTGCCGCTGAATGTTTTATTGGTGGGAGGGTTGTTGGTGCCGATGGCAACCGTTTCGCTCATTCCCCAACCTTCAATCATCGGGCAACCTGTTGCCTGCAGCCAATGCCGGGCCGTACCTTCCGAAGCCGCCATGCCGCCAGCCTGCGACACCCGCAGATTGGAAAAATCCACAGTTTTGAACGCTGGGTGCTGCAGCAAGGCGTTGAAAAGCGTGTTGACAGCGGGCAGCATATGGAAAGGACGCTTTTTGAGCACTTCAATGAACTTGCCGAAATCCCGCGGATTGGGAATTAAGGTCATGTAAGAGCCCCAGCGCACGGCCAGCAGACTCAGGCTGAGTGCGAAGATGTGATAAAGAGGCAGCGCTGCGATGCTGTTGGTGTTGCGAATGTCGCCAACATCCTTGAGCGCCGGGGTAAACCAAGCTTCTGCCTGCAAAACCGCGGCAATGACATTGCGATGGGTCAATACTGCGCCTTTGCTCAGGCCCGTCGTGCCCCCTGTGTATTGCAGGAACGCAATGGAGTCCATCGTCGCCTGGCATGGCTTGAGCGACATGCTGGTACCTTCTGCGATAGCCCGGTTAAAAGCGGTCACACTGCGCACACCATCTAGCGGCAGTTTATATGCTGGCACCATTTTGGCCAGGTGGCGCACTGCAAAAGTCAGCCAGTTGCCGTACCAGAATCCAAGCAGGTCACCCATTGAGGCCATCACGACATGTTTTATCTGGGTTTTGGACACCACTTCCGACAAGGTGTGCGCGAAATTTTCCAGAATGACAATCGCAGTAGCACCCGAATCCTTGAGTTGATGCTCCAGCTCCCGGGCGGTATACAGCGGATTGACGTTGACACAGGTGTAACCTGCACGCAAGACAGCAGACATCGTCACGGAGAACTGCGGAATATTGGGCAGCATGATGGCCACACGCGCATCAGACTCCAGGCCCCGGCTCTGCAGCCATGCGCCGAGGGCGGCAGACAGGCTGTCAAGCTGGCCATAGCTCATCCAGCGATCCATGCATACGGTGTATGGACTGGCAGCATGCTTTTTGAAACTCTCTTCGAGCAGCGCCGTCAGGGAACGATACTGATTGGGCTCAATGTCGTGCGGTACATCCTGAGGGTAGCTTTTGAGCCAGATTTTTTCCATGTTTGTCTCCGTATGAAAAATCAATTCATTCTAGTTCAGGCCAAACCCCCAAACTATGGGTACTTGCCATGCTTGCATCAAACAATCGGGCTACCCAGGCGCTTTCACGCTCATGAATCACGGCCAGAAAACCAGTAACGCCAGCGCGGCTGCGCTGCATGGCGGCAAACGTATCGAAACCCAACTCCAAAAAACCTTGCAATTGCTCCAGACCAGCCGCGGCAGCTGGTGCGCGCATCACCCGCAGCATGGTGCGCAAACCAGGGATGCGTGTAAGTTTGGCCAGCTCAGCACCGAGATGCTGCACCAGAGCCAACTGCTGTGCGCGCTCTGCCGGACGCGCCACGCTGCGCCAGGCTTGCACATAACGGGTGCGAACCGCGGATTCATCCAAGCTGCTGGTACGGTCTGCGCAGAAAAACTGCCCCATGGCGCAATCCAATTGCTCGCTTAAAGCATGAAGATGCGACAAGGCGGTGGCGACACCCACTACAGCTGCAGGAAACAGGCGTTGCATAGTGGGTGCTATGCGGCCGAACTGGGCGTCGCGCTGACTGAAATCGCGATCACTGTAAAGCTCAGTCAAAAAGAACTGTACTGCCGCACCCCAATCCTGGTGCGTCAATACATCGGCATAGCTGTGCCGAAAGCGGTGACACTGCACCCTTTTGACGGCCTGTACCGCTTGCGCAAGCGCTGGATCCGAAGCTTGTTGTGCACGTAACTGCGCAACCTGCGCCAAGGCAGCGGGGATGGTCAAAGTGCTGGAGTTTTCCATACAAACCCCAAGTGTATCTAGGCAACAGGCTCTAGCCTAGGGGAGTGCATCTATGGGAATATAGAAATCATGCAACGCAGAACATGGTTGAAATTAGGCTTGGGCAGCGCCGCAGTCATGGCCGTTGCTGCGGCTGGATTGGTGCTGACCCAGAAGGGTCTGGATCAAGCCGGCAGGCTGGGCCCGGCAGGCAAGCAGATATTCAGTGCTTTGGGTGCCGCGCTGCTGGAGGGCAGCCTGCCCCAAGACGCTAGTGCCAGACAGATAGCCTTGAATGGACTGCTTGAAAGGGTGGACCAGTTGATACTGGCATTGCCACCGCATGCACAGGACGAACTGTCCCAGTTGCTGATGATCCTGTCGTCGCCGGTGGGACGTCTGGGCCTGGCTGGCTTGAGCACGGATTGGCCCGAAGCCACAGTACTGCAGCTGCAAGAGGCTTTGCACAACATGCGGTTTTCAAAGCTTGCGCTCAAGCGCCAGGTCTACGCAGCACTGCACGACATGACAGGTGCAGCCTATTTTTCCGATGCGTCCACCTGGATGCAGCTGGGTTATCCGGGGCCACTGAAAATATGAGCAATCTGCAAGACCCCATCCGCGGCGGCATTGCCAGGGGATGGAAAATATCTGGCGGCACCCCTGGTAATTCACCAGAGGGTACGCACAAAGCACCGCCATCTACCATAGCCTGCGATGTCGTCATTGTGGGCTCTGGTGCGGGTGCTGGGGTTACTGCGGAAATTCTTTGCGCTGCTGGGCTATCGGTAGTGATCGTCGAAGAAGGCCCCCTCAAATCCAGTCGTGACTTCAACCAAAAGGAATCCGAGGCTTACCCCAGCCTCTACCAAGAAAGCGCCGCACGAAAAACCGAAGACAAAGGAATCAACATCCTGCAAGGGCGCTGCGTAGGCGGCTCCACCACGGTCAACTGGACCAGCTCGTTTCGCACGCCTGCAGGGACGCTGCAGTATTGGCAGGATCATTTCGGTCTGCAGGACTACACCGTAGATGCCCTGGCACCCTACTTTCAGCAGGCTGAAAATCGCCTCCATATCGGGCCGTGGCTGACACCGCCGAACGAAAACAACGACTTGCTGCGCCGAGGGGCAGCCCGTCTGGGCATCCCCGCTGCGGCCATCTCGCGCAACGTCAAGGGTTGCTGGAATATCGGCTCCTGCGGTATGGGCTGCCCCACCAATGCCAAACAATCCATGCTGGTGACGACCATTCCTGCAGCGCTGGATGCCGGAGCGCACTTACTGGTGGAGACCCGTGCACAGCGCTTTGTCATAGCCAATGGGGCAGTTACCGCACTGGAATGTATCGCAGTCAAACCGAACGCAGCCCAATCAAATATCGCGGGGGCAGCTACTAAAATAATAGCAAAACACTATGTGATCGCAGCTGGTGCCATCAACTCACCTGCGCTGCTGTTGCGATCCCAGGCCCCGGACCCGCATGGCCATCTGGGCAAGCGCACATTTCTGCACCCTGTGGTCATGTCTGCGGCCATCATGGAACAGAAAGTGGAGGGCTGGACGGGTGCCCCGCAGACCATTTACAGCGATCATTTTCTAGATACCCAGCCCATTGACGGCCCCATAGGCTACAAGTTGGAAGCGCCGCCACTGCATCCCGTGATCCTGGCCTCCAGCCTGCAGGGTTATGGCAAGGCGCAGGCTGATTTGCTCGGCCAGTTTCCGCATACCCATGTGCTGCTGGCGCTCATGCGCGATGGCTTCCACGCCCAATCAGCAGGAGGCAGTGTCAGCCTGCGCAGCGATGGCTCGCCCAGCCTGGACTACCCGCTCAACAGCTTTGTCATGGATGGCGCGCGCCGTGCGTTGCTGTCCATGATGGAAATACAGTTTGCTGCCGGCGCACTCAAGGTGCTTCCAGTCCATGAAATGGCCCAGCCTTACACCGCATGGACCCAGGCCAAAGCAGCGGTGGAAGCGCTGCCCATGGAGCCTTTGCTGACCAAGGTGGTGAGTGCGCACGTGATGGGTGGATGCGCTCTGAGCGGATCTGAAAAACTGGGTGTGACCCGCCCCGATGGGGTGCACTGGCAAATCAGCAATCTGTCCATCCATGATGGGTCCTTGTTTCCCACCAGCATTGGCGCCAACCCCCAGCTGTCGGTGTACGGCATCAGCAACCGGCTTGCCCAGGGGCTGGCCCGAGGATTGACCGGCAAATCACCTGTGCTGGCCTTGCCCACGACACTCCAGAAGACCCATGTGCAAGGCATCCAAGCCGCGGTTGTCACAGCATAAAGCCGCTACAGTAGGCCTATGACCAATGCTTGGATACAAAGACTGCTGACACTGGGTGTGCCTCTGCTTTGGTGGATCGGTGCGTACCAACTGTGGCCCTCCCACCGGCTGGGCGCAGCGCTGTGTTTGCTGGCCCCCGTGCTGATCGCCCCGCTACTTGAGGCGGTGCAGTTCATTCTGCTATGGATCATCAATAGGCATGATCCCAGCCCACGGGCCAGTGTGGCCGCGCATGTGCGTGCCTGGTGGGGAGAGCTGCGCACGACCGTCAAGGTTTTTAACTGGTGGCAGCCTTTTCGCACCCATACTGTGCCTGATCATCTGGCGCCTGCACCTGGCCAGCGTGGTGTCGTGCTGGTTCATGGATTTTTCTGCAACCGCGCCTTCTGGATCCACTGGATGCGGCGTTTGCGGCAGGACGGGCGGGTATTTGTGGCGGTGAATCTGGAGCCTGCGTTCGGGTCGATTGATGCATACGTTCAGACGATCAATAGCGCGGTGCACAAGGTCTACCAAGCCACGGGCCTACCGCCTGTGCTGGTCGGGCACAGTATGGGGGGCCTGGCGATTCGGGCATGGTTGCAGGCTATGCATGCGGCCAGACCCGGCGAAACCGTTGCCCACCGCGTGATCACGCTGGGTACCCCACACCATGGTACCTGGCTGGGACGCCTGTCCCACGCTGAGAACGGGCGGCAAATGCGTTTGCACAGTACCTGGATAAACTCGCTGGAGAAGGCGGAAACAAGCCACAAAGCTATAGAATTTGTCTGCTTTTACTCAGATTGCGACAATATTGTCTTTCCAGTCTCATCGGGCAGGCGCGAAGGCGCGGACAATCGCTTGGTACACGCGTGCGGTCATATCGACCTGGCCCACGATGCGCAGGTCATGCAAGCATGTTGGGCATTGATGAAATAACAGACGAATCGTGACTGCGCAATTGCGCAGCTCTTCATAAAAGGTGCGATATGCCATTGATAGTAGTAATGGATGATGATGCTGGCACACGCATGCTGGTCAGTCAGGTGCTCCGCAAGGAAGGCTATGACGTGATGGCTGCCGAAGACGGCGCCAAAGGTCTGGCACTGATCCAGGAATTCAAGCCGGATCTGGTGGTCAGCGATGTGCAGATGCCGGAGATGGACGGATTTGAGGTGCTCGACCGTGTGCGCAACGCCTCGGATTTGGCCACCATACCAGTGATTTTGCTGACCTCCCTGCAAGACCGCACGCATATGCGCCAGGGCATGACCACGGGTGCAGACGACTACTTGACCAAACCTTTCGCACCGCAGGAGCTGCGCGAAGCCGTCAGTGCCCAGCTCAACAAGATCGTGCGCGCTGAAGCCATGCGCTCGCAGATGGTGGACACTGCAGTCACCCATGCGCTGGAAGAGCAGCGCCACAAAATCAGCAAGCTGTACGAGACACGCATGGCCAAATCGCTCAGCGAGCAATGGCCCGACAGTGGCTACGTCCACGAAAATGAAAAATTCGCCAGTGCGACAGTGCTGTTTGCAGACATGCGCGACTATGGGCAGTGGGCGCAGCGTCTGTCCAGCACCGAGCTCAGCGACGTGGTGCAGCAGTTTTATGGCAATGTAGGCGACACAGTCCACCTGTTTGGCGCACACTACATGCAATTTGTGGGTGATGGCATGCTGTGTGTGTTTGTCGATGCTGGCGATACCCATTCTGTCAACCACGGACTGCGCGCAGTACGCGCCGCAGTGGGACTGACCGATGCCACGCGCCGCATCGACAGCTATGTGAAGCAGCATTTTGGTGACCGCAATCTGCCACCTTTCACACTGAGCATTGCCTTGCACAGTGGCCCCATTGCATTTGCCAAGCTCGATGGCCTGTTTGGCAGCAGCGGCAACACCACCCCGGTGGGCGATACGGTGACTGTGGCCTTGAAATTGTTTGCCGGACAGCCTGCATTGAACTGGATGATTGGTGCCAGCGTGCAGACCGCGCGTTTGGTGACTGGTGCTGTCAAGATCGGTGCACGCTCCTTGGTTAATGTGCCAAGTCGATCCCCTGCTTTGGATGCGGTAGAAATTCTGGGTCTGCAGTAATGTCGTTGAATGTTCCCTCTGGCAGCGTGCCGGATGATGCGCGCCCTGCAAATCCGTTGCCCTCCACCTGGTCCTTGCGGACTATTTTCATTACCAGCATGCTGGCGTTCTGCCTGGTTCCTGCCATGCTGGTGGGCTGGGTGCTCTATCAGAGCAACCTGCAGTCGGTAGACGCTCTGTCTGAAAAAATTGTCACTGATGTGGCCCTTCGTGTTCAGCTCGACACACAGGAACACCTCAATCAGGCGCATACCATCATGAATGGGCTCATCCAGGCTCAGCCTAGCGAGGCAGAGGTTAACCGTGCCCGCCAGATGCTGCTCAAGCCCGAGCTGTTTGAGCAGACCGCTTTTTCGCTCACTCGCATGACCCCCGAGGTCTCCTATATCTACCTGGGCACAGCGCAGGGTGAGTTTCTGGGCGTCGAGACGCTCTCGCAATCCAGTGACAGCCGCATGCGCATTGGTGTGCGCACCATCGGGGATGAAGGACGGCGGTATTTTTCCGCCCTCAGCCCTGGCGACCGCAGCACTGCGCTGCCCACGGAATCGAAAAATTACGAACCCCGTGGACGGCCCTGGTACCAGGCCGCCATGGAGAACAAGGGCCGTGTGTTCACCACGGTCTATCCTTCGGCCTCCAAAAAACAGCTTCTGATTACCTTGGCCCAGCCAGTCTATGGCGCGGACGGCGGTGCCATTGGCGTTTATGCAATTGACCTGTTCCTCAAGCGTCTGTCCGAGCTGCTGCAGAGCATGGTGATCAGTTCCAGGGGCAGTGCGTTTCTGGTGGATGAGCTGGGTTATCTGGTGGCCAGCTCCGCGGGGGATGCGCTGTATAACGACATCAGCGGAAAGCTTGAGCGCGTCAAGCCTGATGCAAGTAAAAACCAGGTGATCCGCAGGGCATACGCCAATATCGCCGCCGATCTGGGCAAAACTGCAGAAGGCTCAGTACAGCGTCTGAAGTACACCCAGCATGTGGGCGAAGGGGATGATGCGTTGATTGTGACACTGCGGCCCTTTGGTGAGAACCTCGGCCTGCGCTGGAGTTTGGTAGTGGCTGCGCCCGAGAGTGATTTTGCAGGCGAGACCCAGTCTGCACTGAAAAAAACCGTCGGTCTCATGGGCTGGGCTATTGCGCTGTCAGCGGCTTTGGCGACCTGGCTGGCCTATCGACTGACTAGTCGCTTCGCAGGCCTGGCGCGTGCCGCCGAACAGCTCGGCCGCGGCGAGGTGCCTGCGCTGGAGCAGAACGCCCGTATTAGCGAGGTACACAAACTCTCCTCGGCCATGCGCAGAAGCGCGCAGGAGATTGTCAGCAACCGGGCCGCTATTGAAGCGCAGACAGTGGCGCTCAAGGACGCCAACGAACACCTGGAAGACCGGGTGGTGCTGCGCACGGTGGAGCTGGAGGCATCGCGCGAGGAAGCGCTGGCCGCCGCACGCGCCAAGGCGTCTTTTCTGGCCACCATGAGCCACGAAATCCGCACGCCACTCAATGGCGTGGTGGGCATGACCACCTTGCTGTCGGACACCCCACTGAACGCCGAGCAGCGCGACTATCTGCACACCATGCGCGTCTCCAGCGACCAGCTGCTGGGCGTGATTAACGATATTCTGGACTTTTCTAAAATCGAATCGGGCAAGCTGGATCTGGAAAACGAACCCCTGAACCTGCAGGCCACCGTGGAGGAAGCTTGTGATATCGCTGCGCCCAGGGCGCGCGAAAAAGGCATCGAACTGCTTGCCGATATGGCCGACGATGCACCGGTGTGGGTGCGAGGCGATGTCACGCGCCTGCGGCAGGTGCTGCTCAACTTCATCAACAATGCCATCAAATTCACCGACAAAGGCCAAATTGTTGTCACAGCCAGTGTGCTGGAAGATTTCAGCCCGCAGCAGGGCGCGCTGCTCGAATTCCGCGTGAAAGACACGGGCATTGGCATTCCCGCCGACAGACAGTCATCCCTGTTCCAATCGTTCAGCCAGGTCGATGCATCCACCACGCGCAAGTATGGCGGCACGGGCCTGGGCCTGGCGATCTGCAAGCGCCTGGCCCAGATCATGGGAGGCCAGGTCGGTGTGGAATCGGAGCTGGGGCAGGGCTCTACTTTCTGGTTTACCGCGCGCATGGCCTACTCGGATGCGCCCGACCAATCACAGAGTTCCATGTTTGAAATGGCCAGCTTGAACGGCAAGCAAGCCGTCATCGTGGACGACACCGCACTGAATCTACGCATTCTGGATAAACAGCTGCGCCGCTGGGGTATGGGCACCACGCTGTTTGAGCGCGCCCAGCCCGCACTGGACTGGCTGGCCCAGCACCCGGTGGATATCGTGGTGACGGATATGCACATGCCCGATATGGACGGACAGACTTTCGCCAGCACTTTGCGCGAGCGTGTGCCCGGGATCCATGTCGTGCTGCTGACCTCGGGCACCATGCCTACTGGAGAAGCGGCCAAGGTGTTTGATGCACGTCTGCTCAAGCCCTACCGCCAATCGCAGCTGTTTGATGCACTCACCCGCATCACGGCCCAAGCCCATGATGCACAGTCCATCCCGCAACTGGCGGCCGTCACCAAGAAAAACCAGCGCATCCTGGTGGCTGATGACAACGGGGTGAACCTGAAAGTGGCGCTGGCGATGCTGGGCAAGCTGGGCTATGAATCGGCTGTAGCGATCAATGGCCGTGAAGCCGTTGATCTGGTGGATCAGTCACTGCGCGCAGATGGCGTGCCATTTGCTGCCGTGTTGATGGATGCCAATATGCCTGTCATGGATGGATTTGCGGCGTCACGCCTGATTCTGTCGGTGCACGGCAAGTCAGCGCCTCCCATTGTGGCGCTGACGGCCTCAGTGCTGGAAGAAGACCGCCAGCGCTGTCTGGACGCAGGCATGATCGGATTTTTGCCCAAGCCGTTGCGCATCGATGAGCTGTCCGAAGCCTTGGCACGGTATGCGCATACCAACCAGGTGGCCGGGCAAATTCTGGCCCAAACTGCTGATGCCTCCATCGCAGCAGAACGCACACTCCCCCAAACTGATGAGAGCACATCGGCTACTGTGGTGTTGATGGACTGGAGTCGGCTGGAGCAGTTCAAGGAGTTTGACGATGACCAGCAGAGCATGACGCGTGAAGTCATTGCCTTGTTCGTCAATGATGCGCCTGTGCGTGCCGAGCAGATTCTGCTGGCCCTGAAGGCACACGACAGCGCGGAGCTGTCGCGTGCCGCACATGCCCTTAAGGGTGCTGCTTCCAATGTAGGAGCAAGCGCACTGACCCAGGTGTGCTTTGTGCTGGAGCAATCGTGCCTGCAAGGCCGATGGCCACAGGACGCCCACGAACAGGTGGCGATGGTCGCCGAGATGGCCTACAAAACGATTGAGGCCCTGAAAACCTGGTCTTAGGGCGTGGCTCTTCGATGTCTCCAACCTGAAAGGCATGGCGACCAATACCCGCAAGATTCGGCATAACTTCACGAAACAGGAGAAATTTGACGGTGAAGTTCTTGCAATGATTTGAAGCAGTGCTTACTGACTCGTTTAGTTGGATGGTTGACAGCGCATTGGGTGCTGGCCATGACAACTTAAACCTGAGGGAAGCATAATGACACTGAAGAATTTACTCATTGCGTGCCTGAGTAGCACACTCTTTCTTGTGGGCTGCGGCGACAACAGCAGCGCACCCAGCAATGCACCAAGCAGCGCATCGCCTCCAGGCAACGGAAACAACCCCGCACCCGCCACCAACGCAGTCATCCAGGGACGTGTCATCGACGCACAGGATGGCGCACCGGTAGCAGGTGCCAAGCTCACCATAGGCACGGCAGTAACAACCTCCGGTGCGGATGGCAGCTATGCAGTGAACGTAGTTGCAGATGCACGCATGCCCCTGGTGGCCGAGGCAGACAACTACGCAGAGTCTGTCAAGATTGCGTCGGCCAGCGCAGGTGCCACCAGCACCTTTGATATCAAGCTACTCAAAGTGGGCGCTACTGCACAGCTCGCGCAGGCCACAGGCGGTGTGGTCACCGTGCCAGGCAGCGCAGCGCAGGTCACTTTGCCTGCCAACTTTGCTGCCAAGGCAGACGGCAGCGCACCGACAGGCCCAGTCACCGTCAAGCTGACGCCTATCCGCCCCGCAGAAGACTCCTCCTTCATGCCTGGTGACTACACCACCATGACAGGTACCGGGCCTGTGCCCATTGAGTCCTTTGGTGCATTGACCGTTAACCTCACAGATTCCACCGGCAGCGCGCTGAACCTGGCACCCGGCAAAACTGCTACGGTACGCATTGCACTGAGCACGCGCTCTGGCAATGTGCCGCCCGCTACCATCCCGCTGTTCTACGTCAGCAAAGACACGGGCCGCTGGGTGGAGGAAGGCAGTGCCACACTGCAAGGCACGGCGCCCAACCAATACTACGAAGGCGTAGTCAGCCATTTCAGCACCTGGAATGCTGATCAGGTGATGAACAGCGTAGCGGTCACCGGCTGTGTCGTTGACGAAAGCGGCCTGGCCGCCGCTGGTGTGGCTGTGCGTTCAGATGGTATTGACTACTCGGGCACCTCATCTGCCGTGACCAATGCCAGCGGAACCTTCCAGATCAGCATCAAGCGCGATGGTCGGGCCACTCTAGGCGGTTTTATTGGCAACAAATTCAGCAATGAAGTGACCGCAGGCCCTTCGGCGGCTGACTTCAGCATTGGGCAGTGCCTGACGCTAGCCACCGCTGCAAACAGCATCAAAATCAAACTGACCTGGGGCCAGTCACCTAGCGATCTGGACTCCTACATCACGCTGCCCAGTGGTGAGGTGATTTACTTCGGCAACGATGGATCACTGGTTACTGCACCCTTCGTGAATTTGGACGTAGATGACACCAGCAGCTTTGGTCCAGAGGTCATTACGATCCGCAGGCTCATGGTGGGCACCTACCAGTACGCTGTGCGTAACTACAACGGCACCCACAATCCGGGCATTACGGCATCGCCGGCCAAGGTAGAACTTACGCTGGGCACAGGCGCTACCAGCATCTATGCGCCACCTGCTGGCGAGCCTGGCGCTGGCAACACCGTGTGGAGCGTGTTCAATCTGACGATTGCTGCCAACTGCAGTGTGACTGTCACCCCAGTAAACACCTGGTCGCTGACACAACCCGCGTCCACCACCATCGTCGAGCCCACTTACTGTGTAGCACCCTAGTTGCAGGGGAGGAAGCGAAAGCCGCCGTGCACTGCGCACGGCGGCTTTTTTCATGCCGCGGCGACCTGCAATTGCCTGTAGTAAGGCGTAAAGTCCGGCGCGGTCAGCGCAAGCAGGGCGTCGAAACTGTCGATCACAAAGTAGGGGTTCTGGTAGGTGTCGATTTTGTAGCGGCTGGCCATGCAGTGCAGCAGGTCTGCGGGCGTCTGCAAGGGCAGGCGTGCTGGTTCTGGAGAGCGGATGCTGTGGGCCAGCTCGCCACTGCTGCTGAGAATGCCCGCGCCGTAGGCTCTGCATTGCCCGCCTTCGCGCAGCAGGCCAAACTCAATTGTGTACCAGTACAGGCGCGAGAGCATTTCTACTGCACCGGTGATCTGCGCTGGTCCATGCTCCAGCGCATGGGCTTTCAGTGCGCCTTTGCCATAGGCTTGGATATGGTCAGCGTAGCTGGCGTCAAACAGCAGTGGCACATGGCCAAACAGGTCGTGAAACAGATCGGGTTCGACGATGTAGTCAAACTCGGCCGGCGTGCGAATCCAGTTCGTCACAGGAAATTTGCGCTCTGACAGCAGCGTGAAAAACGGCACCTCAGGTATCAGGCCCGGCACGCCCACCAACTGCCAACCGGTGGCGGGCAGCAGTCGCGCGTTGATGTCTTCAAAGCGGGGAATCGTGTCAGTCGCGCCCAGCAGGGGCAGGCTGTCGATAAACCCCTGGCAGGCCAGCCCAGGCAGCAGCGCCTGCTGGCGCGCATACAGCCGCGCATAGGTGCTGTGGTCTTGCGCGGTGTAGGTGCTGTGCTGCTGGTCGCAGGTGTAGTCTTCGCGCGCCTGTGCATAGTCGCCGCGCGGTGGGCGGTCGGACTGGCCGTAGATGACGGGCTTGACTGCCATGGCGCGGTCTGCCTCAGGCTTTGGCCAGCACACCGCGGCGCATCTGGTCGAGTTCAATGCTTTCAAACAGCGCCTTGAAGTTGCCCTCACCAAAGCCCTCGTTGCCTTTGCGCTGGATGAACTCAAAAAAGATCGGGCCGAGCTGGTTTTCGCTGAAGATCTGCAGCAGCAACTCGTCCTTGCTGCCGTCCATCAGGATGTTGCGGCTTTGCAGCGCGGCCACGTCTTCGCCGTGGCCGGGAATGCGTTTGTCCAGCAGCTCGTAATAGGTCTCGCCGGTGCTCAGCAGCTTCATGCCGCTCATTTGCAGCGCGTCCACGCTGTGGATTAAATTAGTCGAGCCTAGTGCGATGTGCTGAATGCCTTCGCCGTGGTAGCGGTCCAGATACTCTTGAATCTGCCCGGCTTTCTCGTTGCCCTCCTCGTTGATGGGGATGCGGATCTGCCCACAGGGGCTGGTCATGGCCTTGCTTTTCACACCCGTAGCCTGGCCTTCAAAATCAAAATAGCGCACTTCCTTGAAGTTAAACAACCGCTCATAAAAGCCCGCCCACTCTTGCATGCGGCCCCGGTGCACATTGTGGGTGAGGTGGTCGATATACGTCAGGCCGTGACCCGTGGGGTTTAGGTCAGCGGCGGTGATGCCGGGCAAGGGCTGAAAGTCCACGTCAAAAAAACTGATGTTGCCCAGGTCGCCGTCTTTCGCGCCGTTCTTGCCGCGCCATTTGTCGACCAGGTAAATCAGCGAATCGCCAATGCCCTTGATGGCCGGAATGTTCAGTTCGCCCGGTCCGGCCTGGTCGGCATAGCCCCAGGCGCCGAGCGATTTGGCGCGCTCGTACGCAGCCTTGGCGTCCTGCACGCGAAAAGCAATGGCGCAGATCGACGGCCCGTGCGCCCGCGCAAAGCGCTGGGCAAAGCTGTCAGGCTCGGCGTTGACAATAAAGTTGATGCCGCCCTGGCGGTACAGCGTCACATTTTTGTGGCGGTGCTTGGCAATCGGCTTGAAGCCCATGCGCTCAAACAGCGCGCCCATGGCCTGCGGGTCGGGTGCGGCGTATTCGATAAATTCAAAACCAGCGGTACCCATCGGGTTGTCCCACACCTGTGCCATAGCCTTCTCCATCCAAGCGGCGTGCGCCGCGTTAGTCATGCCAGCAGTGTATTAGCGCATGGCATCAATAATCCAGCGTATCAAAGCGTTTAAAATCGGTACAACGCAATAAAACTGCAAAATATGAATAATCAAGCACTTGACAAGCTGGACGCTAGCATTTTGCGCATCCTCCAGGCGGATGGCCGCAAAACCTATGACCTGATTGCCGAGCAGGTGGGCCTGTCGGCCAGCGCGGTGCTGCGGCGCGTCAAAAGACTGGAGGACGCTGGCATCATTGCGCGCTATGTGGCCCTGGTCAAGCCCGAAAGTGTCGGCCTGGGCCTCACGGCTTACATTAATGTGCGCCTGGAAAAACACACCGAAAGCCATAAACGCAACCCCATGGACCTGTTTCGCGCCAGTGTGCAAGCCTGGCCTGAGGTGGTGGAATGTGCCGCTTTGACCGGCGAGATGGATTATTTGTTACGTATTCTCGTGAAAGACATGAGTGCGTACTCACATTTCATTATGGACACTTTGCTCAAGCATCCCAGCGTGCAAGACTGTAAAACCAGCTTCATGCTCGACCAGGTCAAGAGCACCACAGCCGTTCCTGTGTAGATTTGTTACTATAAAATAGATAGCTGCTCCCGCGATATTCTATTGGCCTGGAGCCCTAAAACATCCCTAAAAACTTGTCAAATCTGCCCGATAAGCGTAAGCTGGGGTCTCTAATTCAACGGGTGCAAAAATTAGGGTTTGCCCTTATATTGATGACATGGTTGATTCGAAAGCACTGATCCAAGCCACGCTCGACGCGGGGATGGGGTTTTTTCACGCGCCGCCCAGCTACACAGGCCAGCCCAGCAGCGCGGACAAACGCGCCCAGCCTGCGCTGGTGCCCATCCGCTCGCTGGGCCCGCGCCACCGCGAGCGCATCGCCCAGCACCTGCTCGCGCTGAACGAGCAGGACCGCTACCTGCGCTTTGGCTATGCCGCCCAAGAGCCGCAAATCCGCGCCTATACCGATAACCTGGACTTCAACCGCGACGAAATCTACGGCATCTACAACCGCCAGCTCACGCTGATTGCCGTGGCGCACCTGGCTTTTTCCGGCGACCCCAAATGCCAGAACTGCGCCGAGTTTGGCGTGTCGGTGCTGGCTGAGTCACGCGGCAAAGGCTATGGCACCGAGCTGTTTGACCGTGCCATCACCCATGCACGCAACGAAGGCGTGGACTTGATGTTTATCCATGCGCTCAGTGAAAACGCTGCCATGCTCAAAATCGCCCAAAACGCTGGCGCTATTGTCGAGCGCGATGGCTCCGAGAGCGAGGCCTACCTCAAGCTGCCGCCCGCCACGCTGGACACCCGCGTCACCGAGGCGGTGGAAGACCGCTTTGCCGAGGTCGATTTCCAGCTCAAGCTGCAGGCCAAGCGGTTTTGGGAGTTTCTGGGCAGCGTCCAGGAAATCCGCCGCGGCGTGCGCGAAGGACGGCACAAGTCGGCCGAATAAAACGCTGCGCCCGTCCTCACAGGAGCAGGGCAGTTGTAACCGAATCTGCAGTGCAGTCGAAGTAACGCAAATAGGCTATCCTAGAGGGCTGTTTAACTACCCGCACCTGCTGTGTCAGACTCGCACCCCAGTGGCCCCGCGCCGCTCACCTCCACGCTCACGTCCAAAGGCCTGCCTTCATCACCGCACAGGAATGTGCATTTCCAGCCACCCAAGCATGAAGACAAGCGTGGCTTCCTGCAAAAGCTGGCTGAGTTCATACACCCCGGCCCCGACAGCAAGGACGAGCTGATCGAAACCCTGGCCGAGGCCGAGGACAACCACATCATCAATGCCGAGAGCCGCGCCATGCTGGAGGGCGTGATCCGCATGGCCGACATGACTGCGGGCGACGTGATGGTGGCCGCGCCGCGCATGGACCTGATCAATATCGACGCGCCTTATGACGAGCTGCTGCACCTGGTGATTGACACGGCCCACTCGCGCTTTCCGGTGTATGAGCAGGACCGCGAAAACATCATCGGTATCCTGATGGCCAAAGACCTGCTCAAGCTGCAGCGCGCGCCCGAGCTGAACCTGCGCGCCCTGCTGCGCCCGGCCGTGTTTGTGCCCGAGAGCAAGGGCCTGAACGACCTGCTGCGCGAGTTTCGCGGCAACCGCAACCACCTGGCCATCGTGATTGACGAGTTTGGCCGCACGGCAGGCCTGATCACCATTGAAGACGTGCTCGAGCAGATCGTGGGCGAAATCGAAGACGAGTTTGACGATGCCGCCGAAGACGCGGGCGACATCTACGCCCTGGCTGACAAGACCTACCGTGTCAGCGGTGACACCGCGATCGAGCGCGTCAACGAAGCCTTTGGCATTGAGCTCAAGGCCCACGACGGTGAGGAATTTGACACCGTGGGCGGCCTGATCGCCCACGAGATGGGCCATGTGCCCAAGCGCGGCGAGCGCCTGGTGCTGTCAGATCTCAACTTCGCTGTGCTGCACACCAAGGGCGGTGCGGTCAAATGGTTCAGGGTCTCTCCGGTGGAGCACACGGCTTGACTACTGCAGTCAGCGCCCGCCTGATGGCAGGCGGCTACGCACTGGCAGCCATCGTTGCAGGCTACGCCCATGCCTGCGCCGTCGCCGCCCCCTGGGACGGCCAGCCCCTGTGGTGGTTGCAGATACTCTCTCTGGCTGTACTGGTGGCCTTGCTGCGGCGCGCGCCCAGCACTGCGGCAGCCGCGCTCTCGGGCTGGCTGTTTGCTACCAGTTGGCTGACCGGCAGCGTCTGGTGGCTGTTCACATCCATGCACACCTATGGCGGCCTGGCCGCGCCGCTGGCTGCGCTGGCTGTGCTGGCGCTGTGCGGCTTTCTGGCCCTGTACTACGCAGCAGCATGTGCTTTTTATAAGCGTTATGGGCTGCTAGGCCAATGGAATATCGCGGGAGCAGCTATTATTTTTGCAGCAACCTGGCTCTTTGCTGAGCTGGCACGCGACACCTGGTTTACCGGTTTCCCGTGGGCTGCGGGCGGCTATGCGCATGTGGATGGGCCGTTGAAATATCTTGCGGACAGCGTGGGTGTGTATGGCATTGGCTGTGTAGCAGCCTACCTGGCTGCAGCCCTGGCTGGCCTGCGCCATTGGGCCTGGCGCCAGTGGCACAGCTGGGCAGCCGTGGCCGCTGTGGCCGCACTTGCAGCTTATCTGGGCCATGCGCATTGGTGCGCTGCCCATCTGTGCCGCGCACCTTTAACCTCGGCTAGCACCGAGATCGCACTGCTGCAGGGCAACATTCCCCAAGGCGAAAAATTTGACAGCTCCAAAGGCGTTCCGATTGCGCTGGAGTGGTATGCCCAGCAGCTGGCGCAAAGCACGGCCACCTTGGTGATTGCGCCAGAGACGGCCATTCCGGTGCTGCCCCAGCAGCTGCCCGAGACGTATTGGAAAACGCTGACCCAGCGCTTCCAAAACGGCAGCACTGCAGCGCTGATCGGCGTGCCCCTGGGCAGCTATGCCGAGGGCTACACCAACTCTGCCATGGGCCTGAAGCCCACGCCAGCCGACAGCAAGGGCGACGCCTACCGCTACGACAAACACCATCTGGTGCCCTTTGGCGAGTTCATCCCGCCGCTGTTCAAGTGGTTCACCCAGATGATGAATATTCCGCTGGGCGACTTCAACCGTGGCGCGGTGGGCCAGGCCAGCTTTGCCTGGGCGGGGCAGCGCTGGGCGCCCAATATCTGCTACGAAGACCTGTTTGGCAACGAGCTGGCCGCGCGCTTCAAAGCCGCTGCGACAGCCCCCACCGTGCTGGTCAACATGAGCAACATCGGCTGGTTTGGCAACAGCATTGCCATTGACCAGCACCTGCACATCAGCCGCATGCGCGCGCTCGAGCTGGACCGCCCCATGGTGCGCGCCACCAACACCGGGCCCACGGTGATCATTGACCACACCGGCCAGGTGACGCACAGCCTGCCGCGCCACACCCGTGGCGTGCTGACCGGCCAGGTGCAGGGCGGCACCGGCATCACGCCCTACGCCTGGTGGGCCGGGCGCATGGGGCTGTGGCCGCTGTGGCTGCTGTCGATACTGGTGCTGATGGTGGCGTTTGCGCGGCCTCGGCGCATGGCGCGGCTCTGAGCGACATTAATGGCCCCGTCATCCCTGCGGTGCTCAGGTTTTTGCAGCGCACAGTAAAATCGCAGCCTTTGCAAAGCAGGCAGGGTGCCTGGGCTGCGCAGGCTAGCATCCCGCGCCACAGACAGATCAAGGAAAGAGCATGGCCAGTATTGTGGTGATGGAAGACGAAGCAGGCACGCGCACACTGGTGTCGGCCATCCTGCGCAAAAGTGGCCACCAGGTGGCCGAGTCTGACAACGGCGCGCAGGGCCTGGCCCTGGTGATCAAGCATCTGCCCGATCTGGTGGTGAGCGATGTGCAGATGCCGCAGATGAGCGGCCTGGAGATGCTGGCCGAGCTGCGCGCCAACCCGCAGATCGCCCATATCCCTGTCATCTTGCTCACCTCGCTGGGCGACCGCGCCCATATGCGCGCCGGGATGACGCAAGGCGCTGACGACTACATCCCCAAGCCCTGCCAGGCCGCCGAGCTCAATGAAGCGGTCAACGCCCAGCTGGCCCGCGCCCAGCAGCGCAGCAGCACACAGCATGCGCAGATGAACGCGGCCATGGCCAGCAAAATGCAGCAGATGGCCGAGATTTATGAACGCCGCCTGGCACGCGAGCAGGCCAAGCATTGGCCCACCTCTGCTGCCCAGCCTAGCGACCGCAGCTATCCCCTGGCCAGCGTGCTCTACCTCAATATGCAGAACATCCACGCGTTTTCTGCCGCACTCACGCCCGAGCAGATCAGCGAAATCACGCACTACCTCTACGAGCAGTCAGGCGAGCTGCTGCGCCAGTCCGCAGCCACGCACATGCAGTTCATTGGCGAAGATTTGCTGGCTGTGTACACCGACGAAACGCCCCGCCAGACGCCCAACCACTTCGCCCGCGCGGCGCAGGTGGCCCTGGGCATGGTCAGCGCCATGGGCCGCTGCAAGCAGTTTGTGGCCAGCCGCTTTGCAGACTACGGCCTGCCGCCCCTGCAGCTAGGCGTGGCGCTGCATGCAGGCCCCGTGGCCCTGACCGCGCTGCCCGATCCGCTCAGCACAGGCCATGCACACATCGTGCCTGTGGGCGACACGATTACCAACATCCTGCGCTTGCGCGACGGCGACCTGCCCATCCTGTGGCCACTGATGGCCACCCAGGCGTTTTTGCATGCCGCGCCCGATCTGCTGCGCCTGGGCGTGTCAGAGCAGATCAACCTGCAAGGCGGCGCGCAGGTGGATGTGTTTGCCGTTGTCGGGCCAGGGCCCAAACTGGCCGGGGCGTGAGCTGCCAGGCGGGTTTGCCTGGTCTGTCAGCATCGCCTTGATCAATCTGGGTACTATGAATTTAATAGCTGCTCCCGCGATATTCTATTGGGCTGGAGCCTGATTTTTCATCTAAAAACTGCGCTGGAGCCGCTAAAATAGCGCTCTATGCTGAGTTTTCAAGACATCATCCTTACCCTGCAGTCCTACTGGGCCAAACAGGGCTGCGCGCTGCTGCAGCCCTACGACATGGAAGTGGGCGCGGGCACATCGCACACGGCCACATTTTTAAGAGCCCTCGGCCCCGAGCCGTGGAAGGCCGCCTATGTGCAGCCCAGCCGCCGCCCCAAGGACGGCCGCTATGGCGAGAACCCCAACCGCCTGCAGCACTACTACCAATACCAGGTGGTGCTCAAGCCCGCGCCTGCCAACATACTGGAGCTGTACCTCGGCTCGCTCGAAGCCCTGGGCTTTGATCTGAAAAAGAACGACATCCGCTTTGTTGAAGACGATTGGGAAAACCCCACGCTCGGCGCCTGGGGCCTGGGCTGGGAGGTGTGGCTCAACGGCATGGAGGTCACGCAGTTCACCTACTTCCAGCAAGTCGGCGGCATTGACTGCAAGCCGATCACCGGCGAGATCACCTACGGCCTAGAGCGCCTGGCCATGTACCTGCAAGGGGTAGACAACGTGTACAACCTCAAGTGGACCGAAGGTTTGTCCTATGGCGATGTGTACAAACAAAACGAGGTCGAGCAATCGACCTATAACTTTGAACACTCTGACGCTGACTTTTTATTCACCGCCTTCACTGCCCACGAAAAGCAGGCCAAGCATTTGATGGAGCAGCAGCTTGCGCTACCTGCGTATGAGCAGGTGCTCAAGGCGGCGCACAGCTTCAACTTGCTGGACGCGCGCGGCGCGATCAGCGTCACCGAGCGTGCCGCCTACATCGGCCGCATCCGCAACCTGGCCCGCAGTGTGGCACAAAGCTACTACGAATCGCGCGAACGCCTGGGCTTTCCGATGGCGCCGCGTGAGTGGGTGGCACAGATCGAGAAGAAGGCTGCTTGAGAACCGCTATGACTACTAAGAACCTTCTTGTTGAACTGTTTGTTGAAGAGCTGCCACCCAAGGCCTTGAAAAAACTCGGTGAGGCCTTTGCCGCCGTGCTGCTGGAGCAACTTAAGTCGCAGGGCTTGGCCAATGCAGACTCCAAGCTCACCAGCTTTGCATCGCCACGCCGCCTGGCAGCGCACATCACGGCTGTGGCTGCGCAGGGCGCTGACAAAGCCGTATCGCAAAAGCTCATGCCCGTGGCCGTGGGCCTGGACGCGGCAGGCAACGCCACCGCGGCCTTGCTGAAAAAACTGCAGGCCCTGGGCGCAGACGCTGGCGCGGTAGCCGGCCTCAAGCGCGTGATGGACGGCAAGGCCGAGGCCTTGTTTTATGAAAGCACTGCCAGAGGCGCCACACTGGCAGACGGTTTGCAAAAAGCCCTGCTGGAGGCTATTGCCAAGCTGCCGATTCCCAAAGTGATGAGCTACCAGCTGGAGAGCGGCTGCGAGCTGCCTGGCTGGAGCTCGGTGAGCTTTGTGCGGCCCGCGCATTCGCTGCTGGCGCTGCACAGCAAAGATGTGGTGCCTGTGACAGCGCTGGGCCTGAAGGCAGGCAACAGCACGCAAGGCCATCGCTTTGAAGCCGCAGTATCGCCCGTAGTGATCGCCGATGCCGATGCTTACGCAGGCACCTTGGCCAAAGACGGCGCAGTAATTGCAAGCTTTGAAGCGCGCAAAGCCGAGATTGCCAAGCAGCTTGCAGCCGCTGCGGCAAAAGTGGGTGGAAATGTCAAGCCAATCGAAGACGATGCGCTGCTTGACGAAGTCACCGCGCTGGTCGAGCGCCCCAATGTGCTCATCTGCGAATTTGAAAAGCAGTTTCTGGATGTGCCGCAAGAATGCCTGATTCTCACGATGAAGGCCAACCAGAAGTATTTCCCGCTGCTGGATGCCGCAGGCAAGCTCACCAATAAATTCCTCGTGGTGAGCAACATCACGCCAACTGACGCAAGCGCCGTGATCGGCGGCAACGAGCGCGTCGTGCGCCCGCGCCTGGCGGATGCTAAATTTTTCTTCGATCAAGACCGCAAGAAAACGCTCGAATCACGCATTCCGCAGCTTGCCAAAGTGGTGTACCACAACAAGCTGGGCTCGCAAGGCGAGCGCGTGGAGCGCGTTCGCGCGATTGCCAAAGCCATTGGCCAGCAGCTCGGCGGCGATCTGCTCGCCAAACAAGCCGACCGCGCAGCGATGCTGGCTAAAGCCGATCTGCTGACCGATATGGTGGGTGAATTCCCCGAGCTGCAAGGCATCATGGGTGGCTACTACGCTTTGAATGACAATGAAACGTCAGAGGTGGCTGCTGCGGTCGAAGACCACTACAAGCCACGCTTTGCGGGCGATACTCTGGCACGCAATCCGGTAGGCATCGTTGTCGCACTCGCTGATAAATTAGAAACCCTTGCAGGTATGTTTGGGATTGGCAATTTGCCCACAGGTGATAAAGACCCGTTTGCATTGCGCCGGCATGCATTAGGTGTCGCTCGCATGTTGGTCGAAGGTGGATTGAATCTGCATTTTTACGAGGTCACGCGCCAGGCCTTTGCAGTGTTCCCAGCCGGCGTGTTGCAAGATCAGGTCAAAGCACTGGATGAATTTTTGATTGAACGCTTGAAGGGCTATCTCAAAGACAGTAGTTACTCGTCCGCAGAGGTGGACGCGGCAGTTTATGCGCAGCAGTTAGGCTACTGGCACACACTGCCCAAACGCCTGGCCGCCGTGCGCGCCTTTGCCGCATTGCCCGAAGCCCCCGCCCTGGCCGCTGCCAACAAACGCGTGGGCAACATCCTGAAAAAAGCCGAAGGCGCAGTAGAGGCCAAAGTCAACCCCGCACTGCTGCAGGTAGAGGAAGAAAAAGCATTGCACACTGCGATCAACGCCATCGCCGCCAAGGCAGACAAAGCCTGGGCTGATGGCGACTACACGGCCAATTTGCAGGCCCTGGCTGCGCTCAAAGACCCGGTTGACGCTTTTTTCGACAAAGTGATGGTCAATGCCGAAGACCCCGCGCTCAAGGCCAACCGCCTGGGCCTGCTGGCCACGCTGCACCAGGCCATGAACCGTGTGGCGGATTTATCCAAGTTGGCAACTTAGCCCCAAGTCTTCATAATCAACGCATGAACCGTCAGCAGCAGATTGATTACTTTGTCGCACAGGCGCACCACTTGGCGCTACAGCGTCTGCGTGAGCAGCCGCAGCGTGTGGGTGAAGTGCTTGCGCAGTTGTCTCAATGGCGCAAGCAGGCTGGGGCTACGCGTTCTGATGTCTATTGGGACGAGTGGCAAGGCTTGTTGACGCAGCCGATAGATGCATTGGAGTGCGCGGTGTGTAGCAATACCGACCACGCCAGCGTTTTACGTAGCGTGTCGCCCATGTCCGTGCTGATCACTCAAGCTGAGAGGGCGCAATTGCTAAGCCAGGCAAGGTCAATGCAATGAAGCGCTCAGAGCTGGAGCATGTGTTGCGTGCTGCTGCGGCCATTGCGCAGGAGAATTCTTTTGTCGTCGTGGGCAGCCAGGCTATATTGCTGGCTTTCCCGCATGCGCCTGAAGAGCTGCGGGCTTCGCGCGAGCTGGACTTGTATCCGGCCTTGCACCCCGAGAAGGCTGATCTGATTGATGGTGCTATCGGCGCGATGTCCAGCTTCGACCAGACCTTTGGGTACCATGCCGATGGTGTGGGCCCTGAAACGGCGGTAATGCCCGGCGACTGGCATGTGCGCGAGCAATTGCATTACATTGGCGAGATCACTGTCATTTGTCCAGAAGTACATGACCTGGCCGTTTCAAAATGTGTTGCTGGCCGTGAGAAAGATGCAGACTTCATTCGTGCCTTGTTCAAACATCAGATGATTGAACTGCCTATTATGGTTGAACGCATTGCCACGCTGGACGCTTCCAAGTACCCCGTGCAACACATCACCCAATGGACCCAGCGCCGCGCGCAAGAGGCCTCCGCATGAAACTCATCATCTTGGACCGTGACGGCACCATCAACGAAGACCGGGACGACTTCATCAAGTCGGCCGACGAGTGGGTGCCGCTGCCTGGCGCGCTGGAGGCGATTGCGCGGCTCAATCACGCGGGCTGGCATGTGGTGGTGGCGTCCAACCAGTCGGGGCTGGGGCGCGGCCTGTTTGATGCGGCGGCGCTCAACGCCATGCACAACAAGATGCACAAGCTGCTGGCCGCGCAGGGCGGCAGAATTGACGGGGTGTTTTACTGCCCGCATACGCCCGACGAGGGCTGCACTTGCCGCAAGCCCCTGCCGGGTCTGTTTGAGCAAATCATTGACCGCTACGGCATCGACACCGCGCTGCACACGGTGCACACCGTGGGCGACAGCCTGCGCGACCTGCAGGCGGGCGCGGCCGTGGGCTGCACACCGCATCTGGTGTGCACTGGCAAGGGGGCCAAATATGCGCAGCAGCCGCTTGCGGCCGAGTTCCCTGAAGGCACGCTGCGCCATGCGGATCTGGCGGCCTTTGCAGAACATGTGCTGCACAACGCATAATATTTACTGTCTTACCATCGTCCCACACCATCCATGCATACACTTCTGGCTTTCATCCGCTCCTGTCTGCACATGCTTTGGATGATGGTCACCGTGATGCCTTGGGCCACCGTGGTCATTATCCTGTCGCTCTTTGTCAGCCCCACTCGCATGTACTGGATGTGTGCTGGCTGGCTCAAACTGGCGATGTGGGGCCTGACCAGAATTTGCGGCGTGCACTACCGGATCACCGGCATGGAAAACCTGCCCCAGGGCGACAAGGAAGGCGCGGTGCTGCTGTGCAAGCACCAGTCCACCCTGGAGACCTTTCTCATGCCCGCCATCATGCCGCACCCGCTGGCCTATGTGTTCAAGCGCGAGCTGCTGTATGTGCCCTTCTTTGGCTGGGCGATGGCGCGCATGGACATGATCCACATTGACCGGCGCAAGCGCAGCGAGGCTTTTGCCAAAGTGGTGCAGCAGGGCAAGCGCCTGATGGCCGAGGGGGTGTGGGTCATCATGTTTCCCGAGGGCACCCGCATCCCGCGTGGCCAGGTGGGCAGCTACAAAAGCGGCGGCACGCGCCTGGCCTGCGAGACAGGCTGCCCCGTGGTGCCGATTGCGGTCAATGCCGCACGCCACTGGCCGCGCAAGGCCTTCGTCAAAACCCCAGGCGTGGTCGATGTGGTGATAGGCAAGCCGATCTCCAGCGTGGGCCGAGAGCCCGACGAGCTGATGCAGGAGGTGCAGACCTGGATCGAAGCCAAGATGCGCGAGATCGACCCCGAGGCCTACCGTTAACGCGCCATGGCACTGCCCAGCTTCCTGCAACTCACGCTAGACCTGTTTGGGGGCAACGCTGCGCCTGTTGTTGATGCATCTAATCAGGCTGCAGGCCAACAGAATATCGCGGGAGCAGCTACTGAAAACGTAGCAATTACTGTATCCATCACGGCCGTGGCCAGCCCGCCTGCCGAGCCGCTGGAGTCAGTCATGCGGCCTGCCGCCTTTGCGCACCCGCGCGCCAACCGCGAGGCACGCCTGGGCGACAGCATCGTCGCCTTTGAGATGCGGCGTGGCAAGCGCAAGACGATTGGTTTCAGCGTGGGCGCAGACGGCCTGACAGTCAGCGCGCCGCGCTGGGTGCCTTTGTACGAGATTGACAAGGCCGTGCAGGAAAAGTCGCGCTGGATAGTGGCCAAGCTGCAGGAGGCGCGCGAGCGCCAGAGCAAGCTGGAGAGCAACCGCATTGAATGGAAAGACGGCACCCTGGTGCCCTTCCTGGGCGAGCAGGTGATTGTGGTGATTGACTCACGCCATGCCTACACCTCCAGCCCGCATGCGGCCAGCAGCCGTGGCCTGAAGGCCGATGCGCAGGCGCAGCTGCACACCGACGCGCAAGCCCTGCCTGGCGTGCCCCGCCTCACGCTGCACATCAGCTTGCCGCAAGACGCATCGCCCGAGCGCATCCGCGACGCGGTGCAGGCCTGGCTCATGCGCCAGGCCAAACGCATTTTTGAAGAGCGGCTAAACCTGTACGCGCCACAGCTCAAAGTGCAGTGGACCAAGCTGAGCCTGAGCAGCGCAGGCACCCGCTGGGGCACCGCCAAGTCCGACGGCTCCATCCGCCTGAACTGGCGCTTGATTCACTTCAGAATGAGCGTGATTGACTACGTAGTGGTGCACGAACTGTCCCACCTGCGCGTGATGGACCACAGCCCGCGCTTTTGGAGCACGGTCGAGTCGATCATGCCCGACTACGCGGCGTTGCGAGGCCAGCTCAAGGACGATGCGATTCCGCGCTGGGAATAGCGCATATCAGGCGCGGCCGCCCTGGGCCAGAATAATCTTCACACCGTCCACCGTTTGGTAGTGCCAGTCATATTCCATGTAGCGCGCTGTCTCTTGTGCCTGCGCCAGGCCATGGTGCTTGGCCACGGTGTACAGGGATGCATCAATGCCCATGCCAATGCCAGCGGAAGTCACAATCTTGCCGTTGTCCACCACGCGGGCGTTGCGGTGTACTGTGCACGCAGGCTCATCAGATGCCAGCTCGTCCAACGCCCCTTGGTGGGAGGTGGCCTGCAGTCCCTTGAGCAAACCTGCCTTGGCCAGCAGCAAAGCACCTGAACAAACGGACACCACGCTTTGTGCGGCGGCCACACGTTGCTGCACAAAGCGGATCATCGATGGGCTGTGCTTTTCCCGCCGTGTGCCAAAACCACCGGGGATCACCAACACATGCGCATCGGGCATGGTGTCAAAGGTGTAATCGCAGTTGATGCTCATGTTGTTACGCGCCATCACTGGCTTGCTATGCTGCGCCACGGTAAAGACATCATACAAACGCTTGTTTTCGCGCCCACCGCTCACGCCAAACACCTCGAATGGCCCTGCAAAGTCCAGCACCTCTACATTGTCAAACATTAAAACAGCGACATTCATCATGTCAGATACTCCTTGATTTGGGATTCGGTGATATTGCTGCCGCACAGCACGGTGGCTACTTTTTGGTTCGCAAACAACCCCAGGTGCGCCACGATAGCGGCCACACCTACAGCGCCTGCAGGCTCCAGCAGCAGGCCTGCATGTTGGTAAACCAGGCGCATGGCTTGGATGATGTGTGCGTCAGTGATCAGCAGCACATCGTCCACCAAGCCCTGCATATCGCTTACCGCTTCGGGGATGGGCACGCGCACGGCGATGCCATCTGCAATGGTGTCTGCTGTGTCGGGGGTGATGAGGGTTTGGCTGCGCCAGGATCTTTCCATCGCATCTGCGCCCGCAGCACTGACGCCCAGCACACGCGTGGCGGGTGATGCCGCCTTAATCCAGCGCGCCATGCCGTTGAGCATGGCGCCATTGCCTAGCGGGATGGCGATGCTGTCAAACGCATCACCTCGCGACAGCAGCTCCATGGCCAAGGTGCCGTGACCTTCGCTGATTTCAGCATCCAAGCCGTCTTCCACCATCTGGCCGTCAATGCTCTTGGCATACGCCTTGGCAGCATCTTTGGCCGCATCAAAATCACGGCCTTCCTGCCGCACCTCTGCGCCCAAGGCTTTCATGCGGGCGACTTTCAGTGGATTGGCGTTAACAGCCGCGTAAATGACGATGGGCAAGCCAAACGATCGGCAGGCATAGGCCATGGCCTGGCCCCAGTTGCCCGCACTGGCGCACACGATGGCGCGCTTGTCGCCACGCCGCTGCATCTCGCTGACAAAGAAACTGGCCCCACGCCCTTTGAAGCTGCGAATCGGGTTGGTAAAGTCCAGCTTGATGGTGAGCTGGCAACCCAAAGCTTCGCTCAGCGGTTCGCAGTTGTACTGCGGTGAGTTCAAAAATTCTGGTGGAATGACGTTCGCGCAATACGCAATGTGCGCCAACGACAGCCGATGCGAAGGACGTGCAGCACCGACCAGCGCAGCATGTTCGCTGATGGGTCTTATGCTGTCAATTCCATGCGCGCGCTCTGTCATCAACATACCGTCCAAGTGATCTATTTCATGCTGTACCAGCTCTGCCAAGTCGGCAGATAAGTTTTTCCAGTGCCGTGCGCGTCCTTGCTCGTCTTGGTATTGCAGGCTGATGCTGGCATGGCGCTGCACACGCACGACGCAGTCTGGCACGCTCAGGCAATCGTCCCACACGTCTTGCATTGCTTCGCTGCGCCACGTGATTTTCGGATTGATGAGTGCAAAAGGCGTAGCGCCCAAGTTCATCACAATCACACGTTTGATGATGCCTACTTGCGGCGCCGCCATTGCACGGCCAAAGCCCTTGCGTGCGCGAAAGTCCGCCAGCGTGGCGTGCATTTGCGTTAGCTGAGTTTGCATATCTGCATCTGGAAACGTTACAGGATGGCATGCTGTGCGCAAGGCGGCGTGGCCTTTTTCCAAGATGGTGAGAGGTTTGATCAATGGCATATGGATGGTAGTTTGCCTTTTGAAGGCGATGTTTTAGATCAATTTGAGCTCTCAAATTGCGGTTTAGCCGCAAAATACAGTCATGAAAAACTTCTACCATAGCCCATGCTCTTAGACGACCTTGATCGCGCCATCCTCGCCCGCTACCAGCACGACACACGCCTGCCTGCCCAAGCCATTGGTGACGACATTGGCTTGTCAGCTGCCGCCGTGCAGCGCCGCATCAAGCGCATGCGCGAGACGGGTGTAATTGCCGCTGAGATAGCGCAGATCAAGCCTGAGGCCGTGGGCCTGCCTGTGACCGTGGTGGTGCATGTAGACATTGAGCGCGAGACCTTGCACTACATCGATGCTTTCAAAGCCGCCATGCGCGCACGGCCCGAGGTGCAGCAGTGCTGGTACACGACGGGTCTGACAGACTTTATCCTGGTCGTGCGCGTGGCCAGCATGGCGGCGTATGAGCAGTTCACCCGCGAGGCGCTGGTCAGCCATGACAACGTGGCCAAATTCACCAGCTATGTAGCACTGGGCGAGGTGAAAAGCGGTTTGGCCCTGAACATCTAAATGCTATAAATTAAATAGCTGCTACCGCGATATTTTATTGGCTTGAGGCCTGATTTCATACTTCATTGGGTGCTGAATCGGTAGATGCCTTCGGTATCTGCCGCACGTCTCAGCTTGCCTTCATACCACAGCATATGCAAATGCGCCACCGCCTCGCCAATGGCGAAAGTCATCTGGTGCAGATCGAGCTCGCGCTTGAACATGATGGGCACGATGTCGGCGCCGCTGGCGGGTTGTTCGCGGCAGGCTTGCATGACTTCAGCCAAGCGGTCGGTGTGGTGGTTTTGCAACTGGGCGATGCGTTGGTGCATGCCGGTAAAAGGTTTGCCGTGGGACGGCAGCACCAAGGTGTCGGCGGGCAGGGCCAGGTATTTAGTGATGGAGTGGAGAAACAGGCGCAAAGGGTCGCCTTCGGGTTCCAGGTCAAACACACTGACGTTCGTGCTGATGCGCGGCAGCACCATGTCGCCACTGATCAGCGTTTTCAAGCCATCGCAATACAAGGCAATATGCTCAGGCGCATGGCCATAGCCGCTGATGCAGCGCCAGTCGCGGCTACCGATGCGGATTACATCGCCTTCCATCATGCGGCGGTAGCTGTTGGGCACGTTGGGCACGAGGCTGGGGTAGTAGCCGGTGCGGGCTTTGATTTTGGCGACCGATGCAGGGTCTACCAAGCCGTGGGATGCGTAAAAGTCTGCCGCCGCCTGACCACCAAAGTTGCTGTGGCTGCTGGACGCATTGCGCGCGGCGTTGTAGTCGGTGCTGCTGATCCACAGGGGCACCTTCCAGGTGTCGCACAGCCAGTGCGCCAGGCCGATATGGTCGGGATGCATATGTGTGCAGACTACGCGCAGAATGGGCAGGCCCTGCAGCTGGGTGTCAAAAATCTGCTGCCACTGCGCGCGGCTCTCAGCTTGGTCAATGCAGCAGTCCACCACAGTCCAGCCGTCCTTGCCGTCCATCTGGTCGCGCAGCAGCCACAGGTTGATATGGTTGAGCGCAAAAGGCAGGCCCATGCGAATCCAGTAGACACCCGGCGCTACCTCCATGGTGTGGCCTGCGGCAGGCATGGCGTCGCCCAGCGGGTAGTGCAGTTCGTGTTCAAGCGAGTTCATGGGGCAATGCGTGCAGGTAAGGGCTGTTTTCGTACATAATCTGGGAGTTGACGTTTACGTAAACGTCAACTCAGCAAAACCATTGTAGGCGGCGCGGCTGCAAAGCGCTGTCACCAAGGTTTGGGCTACGAATGGCATTGCAGTACGCAAGGAAACTATGGGCACCACCTACAGCATCAGTGATCTGGCCAAAGAGTTTGATCTGACTACCCGCGCCATGCGTTTTTACGAAGACATGGGCTTGCTGTCGCCCGAGCGCAGCGGCCCTGGTGGGCGCAACCGCGTCTACAGCGCACGCGACCGCACACGGCTGAAACTCACCCTGCGCGCCAAGCGCCTGGGCCTGTCGCTCACCGAGGCCAAAGACATCATCGACATGTACGACAGCCCACGCGACACCGTGCCGCAGCTGAAAAAATTTCTCACCATCCTGAGCGAGCACCGCGCCGAGCTGGAGGGCCAGATGGCCGAACTGCAGGCCAATCTGGATGAAGTAAAAGTGCATGAAAAAGAAGCCAAGGCCCTGCTGGCCAAAAGTGACGGCAAAAGCGACAAAAAGGCCGCCAAATGACAGCATCCGTCGTGGACCAGGCACTGTTTGACCGTGTGCACAGCAGCTTTGTGCGCCAGGGCATGATGCAGCACCTGGGCGCACGCCTCGTGCGCGTGCAGCCGGGGGAAGTGGAGTTTGCGCTGCCCATGGGTGACAAGGTCACGCAGCAGCAAGGCGCCTTTCACGGCGGCGCGCTCGGTGCGCTGGCCGACATTTGCTGCGGCTATGCAGCGCTGACCACCGCGCCTGTGGGCATGGAGGTGACGACAGTGGAATACAAAATCAACTTCATCTCTGCTGCGGTGGGCCAGGAGGTGGTGTGCATTGGCAAAGTCCACAAAGCAGGCCGCACACTCACCATCACCAGCGCAGAACTGTTTGACGTGCAGGACGGCGTGCGCAAGCTGTGCGGCCTGATGCAGGCCACGCTGATTGCCGTGGCGCAAAAATACTGACAACCCTTATTGATAACTCTGATCAAGGAGCAAGCCATGAACAACCTACCCGGTTTGAATTTTCAGCTCGGCGAAGACATTGACGCGCTGCGCGATGCGGTGCACGATTTTGCGCAGGCCGAGATCGCCCCGCGCGCAGGCGAGATTGACCACAACGACCAGTTCCCCATGGACCTGTGGCGCAAGATGGGCGAGCTGGGCGTGCTGGGCATCACAGTGGGCGAAGAATATGGCGGCGCAGGCATGGGCTATCTGGCCCACATGATCGCCATGGAAGAAATTTCGCGCGCCTCTGCCAGCGTGGGCCTGAGTTACGGCGCGCACAGCAACCTGTGTGTCAACCAGCTTAAACGCAACGGCACCGAAGAGCAGCGCAAAAAATACCTGCCCAAGCTGATCAGCGGCGAACACGTCGGCGCGCTGGCCATGAGCGAGCCCGGCGCGGGCAGCGATGTGATCAGCATGAAGCTCAAAGCCGAGGACAAAGGTGGCTACTACCTGCTCAACGGCACCAAAATGTGGATCACCAACGGGCCTGACGCTGACACCATGGTGGTCTATGCCAAGACCGAGCCCGAGCTGGGCGCACGTGGTGTGACCGCGTTCATTGTGGAAAAAGGCATGAAGGGCTTTAGCACGGCGCAAAAGCTGGACAAACTGGGCATGCGTGGCAGCCACACGGGTGAGATGGTGTTTAACAATGTAGAAGTGCCTGCGCAGAACATTTTGGGCGGCCTCAACGGCGGTGCCAAGGTGCTGATGAGCGGGCTGGACTACGAACGTGCCGTGCTGGCCGCTGGGCCGATTGGCATCATGCAGTCGGTGATGGACAACGTGATTCCCTACACGCACGACCGCAAGCAGTTTGGTCAGAGCATTGGCGAGTTCCAGCTGATTCAGGGCAAGGTGGCCGATATGTACACCGTGCTGCAGGCGGGTCGCGCGTTTTGCTACACCGTAGGAAAAAACCTGGACATGCTGGGCACGGAGCATGTGCGACAGGTACGCAAGGACTGTGCATCGGTCATTTTGTGGTGTGCAGAGAAGGCTACCTGGATGGCGGGCGAGGGGATTCAGATTTTTGGCGGCAATGGCTACATCAACGAATACCCGCTAGGGCGGCTGTGGCGTGATGCCAAGCTGTATGAGATTGGTGCGGGCACGAGCGAGATTCGGCGCATGCTGATTGGGCGTGAATTGTTTGCTGAGACTTCTTAAGACTTTGCAGTACTGACAATGCATCAGATTTTTGTACGCGCCGACATTGAGTGTGAATGGCTACCAAGGTTTGGGTACGCCCCGACACTGGGTGTGAACAGCTCCGCGGCTGTCCCCCGGCCTTCGGCCTCCTCCTTGATGCCGCTGCGCTGTTCACACCCAGCGCCGGGGCAGCGAAGTGGGTGGGCGAGCGACGGCAGATCGCTAACAAAGTTGGCAGGGTATTGTCAGAGGTCAACAGCAAGCGGTGGAACACCCGCCACGACCGCGAGAGCTGGTCGATGGTGTGCTCAGCGCAGCGGCATCAAGGAGGAGGCGGCGGCCCTAGGCCGCCCCGGGGGACAGCCGCGGAGCTGAGTACGCCATCGGCCAGCTCCCGTACAAAACAAAGAATGTTCAACAGACCAACTTCAATAAAGGATAAGTCCCGCAAACCGCGTTGCCATGACGTCAACTGACTAAAATAACGTATGCCATTGACACATTTACTCAACCATAACCGCGACTGGGCCGCACAGATGGTGCGCGAGCGCCCTGGCTTTTTTACGGGCCTGTCGCAGCAGCAAAACCCGCGCTACATGTGGATTGGCTGCTCCGACTCGCGCGTGCCGGCCAACCAAATTACCGGGCTGGAGCCCGGCGAGGTGTTTGTACACCGTAACGTCGCCAACGTCATGGTGCATACCGACTTGAATGCGCTGTCTACCGTGCAGTATGCCGTCGACATGCTCAAAGTGGAGCATGTGATTGTGTGCGGCCACTACGGCTGCGGTGGCGTGCAGGCGGCGCTGCAGAATGTGCGCATTGGTCTGGCAGACAACTGGATTCGCCACATCCAGGATGTGCGCGATAAACACAAAGCTGCGCTGGAGGCTGCGCCTAAACAGCACCAGCTGGACATGCTGTGCGAACTCAACGTGATTGAGCAGGTGATGAATGTGTGCCACAGCACCGTGCTCAAGGATGCCTGGCACCGCGGCCACCAGATCATGGTGCACGGCTGGATTTATGGTGTGCACGATGGACTGCTGGTGGACCTGAAAGTGGGTGGCAGCGCGCTGGAGCAGGTGGAGCATTTGCATGCGGCTGCTGTTGAGCATGTTTTTAAGCAAAATCGTGCCCCAGCCCTTAAGAATATCGCGGCGGCAGCTACATATTAAATAGCATTATGTTTCCCCAGCGCCTGGATTCCACCATAGCCTACGACATCGCCAAGGCGATGATGGATGGCTTTAACCGCCATTACCGGCTGTTCCGCACCGAGTCGGCGCGCGCCAAGCACCGCTTTGAAACCGCAGACTGGCACGGCCAGCAGCGGGCGCAGCGTGAGCGCATTGAGTTTTACGATCTGCGCGTCAAAGAGTGCGTGATGCGGCTCGAAAAGGAATTCAAAGCCGGGGCCCAGCCGATGGAGGTGTGGCAGCAGATCAAGCTGCATTACATCGGGCTATTGGTAGATCATCACCAGCCCGAGCTGGCCGAGACGTTTTTCAACTCGGTGACCACCAAGATTTTGCACCGCACGCATTTTCATAACAGCTTCATCTTTGTGCGCCCCGCAGTCAGCACGGAATACATCGAAAACGAAGAGCCCGCCGCCGCGCCCACCTACCGCGCCTACTACCCCACACGCGACACCTTGCAGGAAACCATTGTGCGGGCGATAGACAATTTTCGCCTGCAAAAACCGTTTGACAACTTAGAGCGCGATGCGGGCTTTGTGCTGGCAGCCATGGACGCCCGGTTGCAGGACACCAAGCTGCGGGCTAATTTTCAGATCCAGGTACTCACCAGCCTGTTCTACCGCAACAAGGGCGCCTATGCGATTGGCAAAATCATCAACGGCTTTGTCGAAGTACCATTTGCGCTGCCTATTCTGCACACCAAGGACGGCACGCTCGTTATTGATGCTGCGCTGTTTGGCGAAGATGATTTGCTGATTCTGTTCAGCTTTGCCAGGGCCTATTTCATGGTGGATATGGAAGTGCCTTCGGCCTATGTGCAGTTTTTGCGCAGCATGATGCCGCGCAAGCCGCGCGCTGAAATCTACAACGCGCTGGGCTTGGCCAAACAGGGCAAAACCCTGTTTTACCGCGATTTTCTTTACCATCTGCGCCACAGTTCGGACAACTTCCGCATCGCGCCCGGTATCAAGGGCATGGTGATGCTGGTGTTTGATTTGCCCAGTTTTCCCTACGTGTTCAAGGTCATCAAGGATTTCTATCCACCGCCCAAAGACACCTCGCGCGAGCAGATCAAGGGCAAATACCAGCTCGTCAAGCAGCACGACCGTGTGGGCCGCATGGCCGATACGCTGGAGTACAGCGAGGTAGCTTTTCCACGCGCGCGCTTTGATGATGAGTTGATAGCCGAAATACAGAAGTTTGCGCCCAGCCAGCTGGAGATCAGCGACCGCGATGGGGACGGGCAGGTGGAAGTCATCATCAAGCACCTGTACATCGAGCGGCGCATGATCCCGCTGAACATCTACCTGCAGGAGGCGTTTGACCAGGGCCTGGAGAACGAAAAACCGCGCGAGCAGATGGGCAAGGCCGTCATCGAATACGGCAACGCCATCAAGGACCTGGTGCGCGCCAACATCTTCCCGGGCGACATGCTGTGGAAAAACTTTGGCGTCACGCGTCACGGCAAAGTGGTGTTCTACGACTATGACGAGATCGAATACATCACCGACTGCAACTTCCGCAAGGTGCCCGCGCCGCGCAACGAAGAAGACGAGATGAGCGGCGAGGTGTGGTACCACGTCGGACCGCGCGATGTGTTCCCCGAGACCTTTGGCCCTTTCCTGCTGGGCAACCAAGCCGTGCGCGATGTGTTCATGAAACACCATGCCGATTTGCTGGATGCAGCCTTCTGGCAAAGCCACAAGGAGCGCATTGCCGCAGGGCATGTGCACGATGTGTTTCCGTATGAGCGTGAAAAAAGATTTGTTCGATCGTAGGTTTTATGGATTCAGAACTGCCGGACGCGAAGGACGCGAAGGTTTCGCGAAGAACGCTAAAAAGACAGAAGACAAAAAAAATCAAATTGTTAAAACTAGAATTTCACAAAGTAATCTCGTTCTTTTGGTATTCCTTTCGCGTCCTTCGCGAAACCTTCGCGCACTTCGCGTCCGGCAGTTCGGTATTCGGTATTAATTTTCCAGGAGTGTAAAAATGTCAGATCCCATCGTTATCGTCAGCGCCGCCCGCACCCCCATGGGGGCATTTCAAGGCGACTTTGCCAGCCTGTCTGCCCATGATCTGGGTGGCGTAGCCATCAAGGCCGCTGTAGAGCGCGCGGGCATTTCGCCTGATGTCGTCAACGAAGTATTGTTCGGCAACTGCCTGATGGCAGGCCAAGGCCAGGCACCAGCGCGGCAAGCAGGCTTTAAAGGCGGTTTGCCCAAGAGCGCAGGCGCGGTGACTTTAAGCAAAATGTGCGGCAGCGGCATGCGCGCTGCCATGTTTGCGCACGACATGCTGGCCGCGGGCAGCGTGGACGTGATGATTGCAGGCGGCATGGAGAGCATGACCAATGCGCCGCATTTGCTGCTCAAGGGGCGCAGTGGTATCCGTATTGGCCATGACCGCATTTATGACCACATGATGCTCGACGGCCTGGAGGACGCCTATGAAGCGGGCCGCGCCATGGGCACCTTTGGCGAAGAGTGCGCTGACAAATACCAATTCACCCGCGAGGCGCAGGACAAATTCGCCATTGCCAGCGTGGAGCGTGCGCAGGCGGCCACCAAGTCGGGTGCATTTGCGGCCGAGATTGCACCTGTGACGGTGAAGACCCGTGCAGGCGAGGTGGTGGTGAGCATCGACGAAGGCCCAGCCAAAGCCAAGCTGGACAAGATCAGCAGCCTGAAACCTGCGTTTAAAAAAGACGGCACCATCACGGCGGCGTCCAGCTCGTCGATCAACGACGGCGCTGCCGCCTTGGTGATGATGCGCCAGAGCACGGCCACCCAGCTGGGCTGCAAGCCGCTGGCGCGTATCGTCAGCCACGCCATGCATGCGCAGGAGCCCAACTGGTTTACCACGGCTCCTGTGGGCGCCACGCAAAAGGCGCTGGCCAAGGCAGGCTGGAGCGTGAAAGATGTGGACCTGTGGGAAGTGAACGAAGCCTTTGCCGTAGTGCCAATGGCGCTGATGTCCGAGCTGAATGTGGCGCATGAGATTGTCAACGTGCACGGCGGTGCCTGCGCGCTGGGCCATCCTATTGGTGCCAGTGGTGCGCGCATCATGGTCACGCTGATGCACGCGCTCAAAGCCCGCGGCCTGAAGCGGGGCCTGGCTACGCTGTGCATTGGCGGCGGCGAGGGCACAGCTGTGGCATTGGAGATGCTGTAAATACTATTAATTTTATAGCTGCTCCCGCGATATTCTATTGACCTGGAGGCTGTTTTTATGATGAAAGTACTGATCATTGGGGCTTCGCGCGGCATTGGCCTGGAGTGTGTGCGCCAGTACACGCGCGAGGGCGCGCAAGTGTTGGCCACAGCGCGCAGCGACGAAGGCCTGCACAAGATCACCGCCCTGGGCGCCAAAGCGCTCAGGCTGGATGTGGCAGACCCGCAAAGCGTGAGCGGCCTGGCCTGGATGCTGGAGGGTGAGAAGCTGGATCTGGCGCTGTATGTAGCGGGTGTGTATACCCAAAGCGGTGCCACCACGCCGCCCACCCGCGAGGAGTTTGACCGCACGATGCACACCAATGTACTGGGTGCCATGCAGACGATTCCCCAGGTCGCGCCGCTGGTGGAGGAGGCACAAGGCAAGTTCATTGTCATCACCAGCGGCATGGGCAGCATTGGCGAGGCCGAGAGCAGCTTTGGCTGGACTTACCGCGTGAGCAAAGCGGCGCTGAACATGGCGGTGATCGCCGCGCAGCACGACTATCCCAAAGCCCTGCTGCTGCCAATATGCCCCGGCTGGGTGCGCACCGATATGGGAGGACCCCACGCGTCGATCAGCGTTGAGGAGTCTGTGGCAGCCATGCGCAAAACCATTGCAGCAATGACAGCCAAAGACAAAGGCAAATACTTCCACCACGACGGCCGCGTCTACAGCTCCTGGTAAAGCGCCAGATAGGGTTTAAGATTACTGTTTTTAGATAACAACACGAGACAATATATGAGAAAACACATCCCAGCCCAATGGAATATCGCGGGAGCAGCTATATTTTTAATAGCTAATCTGAGCACTTCAGCCTTTGCCCAGTCACGCAATGAGACGCTATGGAAGGCGGCATCCACCGAGCAGCCCGCCGTGGTAAACACCCTGGAGCGCCTGGTCAATATCGAGACCGGTGGCGGCAATGCCGAGGGCATCGCCGCCATGGGGCTGTTGCTGGAAGCGCAGCTCAAGGCCTATGGTGCCAAGGTGACGCGCAGCAAAGCCGTGGGCAACGCCGTGGGTGACAACATCGTGGGCACCATCGAAGGCAAAGGCAGCAGGAAGATTCTGCTGATGGCGCACATGGACACGGTCTATCCCAAAGGCACGCTGGAAAAAGCGCCGTTTCGCATCGACGGTGCGCGCGCTTTTGGCCCCGGCATAGCCGACGCCAAGGGTGGCGTGGCGGTAGTTTTGCACACGCTCAAGATGCTCAAGGACAGCGGCTTCAATGATTTTGGCAGGATCACGGCCATGTTCAACACCGATGAAGAGCGCGGCTCCAACGGTTCACTCGATTTGATCCAGACCCTGGCCAAAGACCATGATGCCGTGCTGTCGTTTGAGCCGACGGTGGCGCTCAAGGAGATCACGGTGCTGGCCGCTTCGGGCATTGCCAATGTCAAGGTCAACATCAAAGGCAAAGCCTCGCACGCAGGTGCCGCACCCGAGCTGGGCACCAATGCGATGGTGGAGGCCGCAGACTTTGTGCTGCGCACCCTGGACCTGGACAGCAAAGACAAGAACTTCCGCTTTAACTGGGTGATTGGCCAGTCTGGCCAGGTAGCCAACATCATTCCCGATGAGGCCAACATCCTGGCCAATGTGCGCTATCTGGACCCGGCCGATATTGAGAACATGGCCAAGGTGTTGACCGAGCGGGCCGCCAAGCCGCGCCTGCCTGAGTCGAAAATCAGCATCAATATCGAGCTGGGCCGCCCCGCCTTCAACGCCAACGCCGAAGGCAAACGCCTGATCCAGAAGGCCGTGGACATCTACAAGGAAGCAGGCTTTGAACTGACCGTGATCCCCGCCACCGGCGGCGGCACTGATGCGTCCTACGCCGCGCTGTCGGGCAAGCCCGTGGTGGAAGGCCTGGGTCTGCCAGGTTTTGGCTACCACAGCAACAATGCTGAATACGTGATGCTTGACGCCATCCCGCGTCGACTGTACCTGGCCACGCGCATGATCATGGACATCGCGCAGGGCAAATAAACCCCGGGGAACCGCAATGCAGCTCAGCCCAGACCACACCGCCGTGCAAGACGCCGTGCGCGCCTATGTGCAGACCGAGATCGTGCCGCACGCCGCCGCGTGGGACAAGTCACACCACTTTCCGCGTGCGCAATTGCGCGGCCTGGCTGATCTGGGCTGCTATGGCGTGGCCGTGCCCGAGCAGTATGGCGGCGCGGGCATGGACTATCTGAGTCTGGCGCTGATCCTGGAGGAAATTGCGGCGGGTGATGGCGCTACTTCTACCGTGGTCAGCGTCAACAACTGCCCGGTGTGCTCGATCCTGCTGGCTTGGGGCAGCGAGGCGCAAAAGCAAAAATACCTCACGCCTCTGGCGCGTGGCGACATGCTGGGCGCTTTCTGCCTGACCGAGCCCCATGTAGGCAGCGAAGCAGCGGGGCTGAAGACTACAGCCAGCAAAGACGGCGACCATTACGTGCTCAATGGCGTCAAGCAGTTCATCACCAGCGGCAAGAACGGCGACGTGGCGATTGTCATGGCGGTCACTGACAAGGCCGCTGGCAAGAAGGGCATCAGCGCCTTCATCGTAGAAACAAAAACACCAGGCTATGTCGTGGCGCGCATCGAAGACAAGCTGGGCCAGCACGCCAGCGACACGGCGCAAATCCGCTTTGACAACTGCCGTGTGTCGGCTGCCAATGTGATTGGTGACGAAGGTCAGGGTCTGAAAATTGCACTCAGCGGCCTGGAGGGAGGGCGCATCGGCATTGCAGCCCAGAGCCTGGGCATGGCGCGCGCAGCGTTTGACGCCGCGCTGCAATACAGCAAAGACCGCGAGAGTTTTGGCCAGCCCATCTTCCAGCACCAGGCAGTGCAGTTCAAGCTGGCCGACATGGCCACCCAGATCGAAGCCGCACGCCAGCTCATTCACCATGCTGCATCGCTCAAGGATGCGGGCCAGCCCTGTCTGAAAGAGGCCGCCATGGCCAAGCTGTTTGCCAGCGAGATGGCCGAGCGCGTGTGCTCCGACGCCATCCAGGTGCATGGGGGTTACGGCTATGTGAGCGATTTTCCGGTGGAGCGCATCTACCGCGATGTGCGTGTGTGCCAGATTTACGAAGGCACAAGCGATGTGCAGAAGATTTTGATTGGAAGGGCTTTGGCCTGAGCCAAAATTCGCAGTGCGGCATCAACATCGTTCGGTACAAAATTACCACTTAAGGCTGTAGCTGCTCCTCACATAGACAGCTATTTGTAAGTCATGCATTTTTGTGATGACTGTTGTGACTGCCAGCCAGTCGCATTGGCGGCCTATCTAGGGTTTTCACGCAATTTTGTCCAGTCTGTAAGTTGGACAATGCAGTGCCTTTTGCCAATTTCTATTACACGGAGACCTTATGTCACAGATTTCTACTGAAAAAGCCCCAGCACGTCGCAAGTTCCTGAGAAACGCCTCGGCGACTGCCCTGGGCGGCGCTGCCATGGCAGCCCCCATGATTGCCACGGCGCAAACCACGTCGCTGCGCTTCCAGTCAACCTGGCCTGCCAAAGACATTTTCCACGAGTACGCCAACGATTTTGCCAACAAAGTCAACGCGATGGCCAGCGGCAAGCTCAAGATTGAAGTGCTGCCCTCAGGCTCTGTAGTGCCAGCATTCCAGTTGCTGGATGCCGTCAACAAGGGCACGCTGGACGGCGGCCACGGTGTTTTGGCCTACCACTACGGCAAGCAGTCGGCTCTGGCCCTGTGGGGCTCTGGCCCTGCGTTCGGCATGGACCCCAACATGGTGCTGTCATGGCACAACCATGGCGGCGGCAAAGCGCTGCTCGAGGAGATCTACAAATCGCTCAACATCGAAGTAGTCTCCTACGTGTATGGCCCCATGCCTACGCAGCCCCTGGGCTGGTTCAAGAAGCCGATCGCCAAGGTGGAAGACCTCAAAGGCCTGAAGTACCGCACCGTGGGCTTGGCTGTGGACATCTTCACCGAACTGGGCGCTGCAGTGAACCCACTGCCTGGCGGCGAGATTGTGCCTGCGCTGGACCGTGGCCTGATTGATGCTGCCGAGTTCAACAACGCCACCTCGGACCGTATTTTGGGCTTCCCAGATGTCGTCAAGAACTGTATGTTGCAGTCCTTCCACCAGTCGGGCGAGCAGTTTGAAATCCTGTTCAACAAGAGCAAGCTGGCTGCACTGCCTACAGAGATCAAATCGATCATCGACTATGCAGTCCAGGCTTCGTCTGCCGAAATGAGCTGGAAAGCGATTGACCGCAATTCCAAAGACTACGATGAGATGAAAAAGCAGGGCATCAAGTTCTACAAGACACCTGACTCCATCCTGCGCGCGCAGCTGGCAGCCTGGGACAAAGTGATTGCCAAGAAGTCTGCAGAAAACCCACTGTTCAAGCGGGTGCTGGATTCGCAGAAAGAGTTTGCCAAGCGCTCTGGCCAATGGCAAAACGACTACATGGTCGACTTCAAGATGGCCTACAACCACTATTTTGCAGGCGGCAAAAAAGGCTGATTTTCAGTTTGGTATGCCTATGCCAGCCATTTCGAATGCAGAAATGGCTGGCATTTTTCTTCTTGACGGCAGGCGTTCTGCTCGGATCACACAATGAATGTACAAAAATTTCTGCACGCCGCTGATCACATCAGCACCTGGGTGGGCAAGGCCTTTGCATGGCTGATTGTTGCCCTGATGCTGTTGGTGGTGGTGGAAGTGTTCAAGCGCTATGCGCTGAACGCACCGACCGCCTGGATATTTGATGCCAGCAACATGATGTATGGCACGCTGTTCATGATGGGCGGAGCCTACACACTGGCCCATGATGGCCATGTGCGTGGCGACTTTCTCTACGGCAATATGTCACCGCGCAAACAGGCCACGATTGATCTGGCGTTGTATATCGTATTTTTCCTGCCAGGCATTGCGGCATTGACCTGGGCCGGCTGGACCTATGCCAGCGAATCGTTTGCCATCCGCGAGCAGACCTTCAACGCCGATCCCTTGCCCCTGTATCCATTCAAGGCGGTGATCCCGCTGGCCGGGGCCATAGTGCTGATGCAGGGTGTCGCGGAAATTATCCGTTGCATTGTGTGCCTGAAAACAGGGCAATGGACGCCCCGACTCAAAGACGCTGAGGAAGCCGATGTCGTAGAGCAGCAACTCGCAGGCAGCGAGTATGTAGATGAAGAGGCTCGTCAGTTAGCCATCGAAAAATCCAAAGGGATGAAAGGCTAACCATGAGTAATGCAGCACTTGGCTTGACGATGTTGGGCTTGATTGTGGTGGTGATCATGATGGGGTTTCCCACCGCGTTCACCTTGATGGGTTTGGGCATGGCATTTGGCTTTGTCGCTTTCTATGACCCTTCGGCCCCCTGGTTTGACAACAAGATTTTCAACCTGATGGTTCAACGCGCTTTTGGTGCAATGACCAATGACACCCTGCTATCGATACCCTTGTTTGTGTTGATGGGGTACATCATGGAACGTGGCGCGCTCGTGGACAAGATGTTCCACAGCGTACAACTGGCTTTCCGCAAGTTGCCAGGCTCTCTGGCGGTGACCACTTTGGTGATCTGCACCTTCTGGGGCATTGCCAGCGGTTTGGTGGGCGCGGTGGTGGTGCTGATGGGCGTGATCGCCATGCGCCCCATGCTCAACGCGGGCTATGACACGCGTCTGGCGGCTGGCGTGATCACTGCTGGCGGCACCCTGGGTATTTTGATTCCGCCATCGGTCATGATCATTGTGTACGCGGCAGTGGCCGGCCAGTCTGTGGTCAAGCTGTATGCAGCTGCCATGTTCCCGGGCTTCTTCCTGGCCTTCCTCTATCTGGTCTACGTCATTGGCTGGGTGCTGATCAATCCGAAAATCGCACCCAAGCTGCCGCCTGAGCAACTGCGTGCGCCTGTGCCTCCATGGCTGCAGCATGTGGCATTGAGCTATTCACCGCGCATATTCCCTGCCTTGCTGCTGGCACTCGCATCGCCTGCCAAGGCATTGCAGGCTAATCTGGGCATCACCTGGGGCAAGCTGCTGCGCAGCTTGGGCACCACGCTGATGCCTTTGCTGATCGCTGCGGGAACATTGGGCGCAACCTGGTGGTACGTGGTGATCTATTCACAGGCGGACAACAAAGCCGCTGCTGCTGAGCAGATGCAAAAGGCAGCGCAGGGTCCCAAATCAGCCACGCTGTCCGCACCACCAGCTGGCGGCGTGCAGGAGCCCCCTGCTGCCAGCGGCGATGCTCTCAAGGAGCCAGCTGCAGCCGAGTCGTCCTCTGGTGGCTTGCAGGCTCCCCCTGGCTCGGAAGACAAGTCAGTTAGCAAAGTCGAAAAAGACGAGCCACTGGTCGCCATGGGCGAAGGCGAAGCGGTGAACGCGCCTAAAACAGAAGCGGTGCCGCAAGGCTTTTACATCGGTTTTGCAATTGCCTGCGCTGTGATGCTGGTCTTGCTGGCGTACTACTACTGGAAATTCGATGCGGAGCAGTTTGAAATCCTGCGCATGCTGATTTCCTCGGTGATGCCGTTGGCTTTGCTTACCTTCATCGTGCTGGGTGTGATTCTGTTTGGTATCACTACAGCGACTGAATCAGCGGCTGTAGGCGCAGCTGGGGCATTTTTGATGGCCTGGAGTGCTGGCACACTGAATTTTGAAAAAATCAAGCAAGCCGTGTTTCTGACCTCCAAAACCACATCGATGGTGTGTTGGCTGTTCGTGGGCTCAGCACTGTTTTCTGCCGTGTTTGCCATCTTGGGTGGTCAGCGCTTGGTGGAAGAGTGGGTGCTGTCGATGAACCTGACGCCGATACAGTTCATGCTGCTGTCACAGGCCATCATTTTCGTATTGGGCTGGCCGCTGGAATGGACCGAGATCATTGTGATCTTTGTGCCTATATTCTTGCCACTGCTGTCGCATTTCCAAATCGATCCGATGCTGTGGGGCGTGCTCGTGTTTGTTAACCTGCAGGCAGCATTCCTGTCACCACCTGTGGCCATGTCGGCCTTCTATTTGAAGGGGGTGTCTCCGGCGCATGTCACGATCAACCAGATTTTTGCAGGCATGATGCCGTATATGTTTATTGTCATCATCTGCATGGTGCTGATGTACATCTGGCCAGGGCTGACCCTGTGGCTGCCGAAATACCTCTACGGTGGTTAAGACAGATTCACCTGAACAGAAAAAGGGCACGAAGGTGCCCTTTTTTCATGGCTGTTACAGTGTGCATTGATGCCACAATGGTGGTGATAATTTTTTGGAGAACCTCATGCCGATTACCAAAGGCTACAAAGCATTGCTGGCAGAGGCCAATGCGCAGATCACCACCTACAGCGTCAGCGAAGTGCAGGCCAAAATAGCCAGCGGCCGTGCGCAGCTGGTGGATATCCGTGACATTCGCGAGCTGGATAAAGGCACCATGCCCGGCAGTGTGCATGCGCCGCGCGGCATGCTGGAATTTTGGGTAGACCCCGAATCGCCATATTACAAGCCCATGTGGGGCGACGAGAGCAAAGAATTCATTTTGTTCTGCGCTGCCAGCTGGCGCAGCGCATTGACTGCCAAAACCCTGCAAGACATGGGCATGACCAATGTGGCCCATATGGACGGCGGCTGGGAAGAATGGGTCAAGCAAGGCGGTGCAGTGGAAACACTGGAAGAACGCAGAGCTAAAAAATCTGCCTAGCGAGCCACTATGTGGAACCAGACCATACGCGGAATGTACTGCCTGCGTTGCGGCAGCAAGAAAGTTGTGCGCGGCAGCTTGGGCGAGGCAGCACGGTTTTACCCTCTGCGCGGCTTGCTCAGATCTCTATGGGGCAAGCCAGTGTATTTGCAAAACACCCATTCGCATGCCTGCCTGGAGTGCGGCCTGACATGGAATGAGGTGGAGCCCTACGAACTGCGCAAAAACCTGCGTGACTACGGCCTGCTGCCGCACAATACCGGCGTCATGGAGATAGTGCATGGCAAGAAAGTGGATGTTGTGCTGTGAAACCCATTCAAGCCGTGCTGTTTGATTGCGATGGTGTGCTGGTTGACAGCGAGCCTATCACCAATGGTGTGCTGCGCGATATGCTGGCACAACAAGGCTGGCAGATGAGTGCGCAGGAATGCTTTGCGACCTTTGTGGGGCATGCGGTGATTGACCAGGCCCCGTTAATCGAAAAGCACACCGGCAAGCCAGTGACGGCGCAATGGTTGACAGCGTTTCGCGCGCAGCGTGATGCGGCCTTGCAAGCCCAGCTGCAGGCGGTGAACCATGTGCATGCAGCGGTGCAGGCGCTACATGCGGCTACGGGCCAGCGCATTGCGGTTGCTTCGGGGGCAGACCACGGCAAAGTGATTTTGCAATTGACCAAAGTGGATCTGCTGCATTACTTTGAGGGCCGCACTTTCAGCGGCATGGAGCAGGCGCGCAACAAACCGCACCCTGATGTCTACCTGGCTGCTGCCCAGGCGCTGGGCGTGCCCATCGCGCACTGCGCCGTGATTGAAGACACGCCTAATGGCGCGCGTGCTGGTGTGGCTGCTGGTGCGCAGGTATTTGGCTATGTACCGACGGAGGGCTTGATGGACAACACCGAAGCGCTGCGCGCGGTGGGCGTGCAGCATATCTTCCAGACGATGGCAGACTTGCCTGGATTGCTGGCCATCAAGGCATGAAAATCTGTCACAATGCGGAAATTGACGTTTACGTAAACGTCAACTATATTTTCATAATTTGAAATTTTGTGAGATAGTGCTATGCCCGTGCTGCAGACCCATTTAAGTGCCCGCTCTGCCGAGTTTCAGGCCAACGCCGCTGCCATGCGCGCTGTGGTGCAGGATCTGCATGAGCGCATTGCCAAGGCGCAACTCGGCGGCGGAGAGGCTGCGCGGGCCAAGCATGTGGCGCGTGGCAAGCTGCTGCCGCGGGACCGGGTGCAGATGCTGTTGGACCCAGGCACGCCCTTTCTGGAGATTGCCCCCCTGGCAGCGCTGGGCATGTACCCAGACAAAGACGGCAGCGACAGCGCGCCTGCAGCCGGGGTGATTGCGGGCATTGGCCGTGTGAATGGCGTGGACTGCATGATTGTGTGCAACGACGCTACCGTCAAAGGCGGCACCTACTATCCGCTGACAGTCAAGAAGCATCTGCGTGCCCAGGAAATCGCCGAGCAGAACCGCCTGCCCTGCATCTACCTGGTGGACTCAGGCGGGGCCAACTTGCCCAACCAAGACGAAGTGTTTCCTGACCGCGACCATTTTGGCCGCATTTTCTATAACCAGGCCCAGATGAGTGCCCAGGGCATTGCCCAGGTTGCGGTGGTGATGGGCAGCTGCACGGCAGGCGGCGCCTATGTGCCTGCCATGAGCGATGAGACGGTGATTGTCAAAAACCAGGGCACGATCTTTCTGGGCGGTCCGCCGCTGGTCAAGGCGGCCACGGGCGAGGTGGTGAGCACCGAGGACCTGGGTGGCGGCGATGTGCATACGCGCCTGTCCGGTGTGGCAGACCATCTGGCCAACGACGATACCCATGCGTTGGGTATCGCGCGCAACATCGTGAAGAATTTACAGCACAATCAGGCCCTAGCCCAACAGAATATCGCGGGAGCAGCTATCAATAAAATAGCGCAACCCAAATACCCTGCAGAGGAGCTGTATGGCGTGATTCCTGCGGATACGCGCAAGCCCTTTGATGTGCGCGAGATCATTGCCCGCATGGTGGACGATAGCGACTTTGACGAATTCAAAGCCCGCTTTGGCACCACCCTGGTCACTGGCTTTGCCAAAATCGAAGGCATGGCGGTCGGCATCATTGCCAACAACGGTATCCTGTTCAGCGAGTCAGCCCAAAAAGGTGCGCACTTCATTGAGCTGTGCTGCCAGCGCAAAATTCCGCTGGTGTTTTTGCAGAACATCACGGGCTTCATGGTCGGCCGCAAGGTCGAAAACGAAGGCATTGCACGGCACGGTGCCAAGATGGTCACCGCAGTAGCCACCGCCAATGTGCCCAAGTTCACCATCATCATTGGCGGCAGCTTTGGCGCTGGCAACTACGGTATGTGTGGTCGCGCCTATAGCCCCCGCTTTTTATGGATGTGGCCCAACGCCCGCATCAGCGTCATGGGCGGCGAACAGGCCGCCTCCGTGCTGGCCACCGTCAAGCGCGATGGCATTGAAGGCAAAGGCGGCCAATGGACAGCGGATGAAGAGGCTGCTTTCAAAGCCCCGATCAAGGCCCAGTACGAAACCCAGGGCCATCCCTACTACGCTACCGCCCGGTTGTGGGACGATGGCATCATCGACCCCGCAGACACCCGCCGCGTGCTGGCACTGGGGCTGGCAGCAGCGCGCAATGCGCCGATTCCAGAGCCGAAGTTTGGTATCTTCAGGATGTAGAGTCCATGAATCACGTAGAGCATTTTTCAACCTTGGCGCGTTACAACGTATGGGCCACGGCCCAGCTGCAGACGGCGGTGACCGAACTGGACGATGCAGCTTATCGCAAGGATGTCGGGCTGTTTTTCAAATCCATCCACGGCACGCTGAACCATTTGCTGGTAGGTGAGCATCTGCTGTGGTACCCGCGGTTTGCCAAAGGTGTCTCGCCCAAGTTGACGTTGGATATGGAGGCCGAGCCGGTGCGCGAGCGCTTGGGGCAAGCGCTCAAGGGAGGCGCTGCCAACTGGCTGACATTGATTGAGGCCTTGCCTGCCGAACGTTTTGAGGGCAAGCTGAACTACACCTCCACCCAAGGCCAGACGCTTTCGCTCCCGTTTGCTGCAACACTTACCCATGTGTTTAACCACGGCACGCACCATCGTGGCCAGATCACTGCGGCGCTGACGATGCTGGGCCAGCCCTGTCCGGTACTGGATTTGGTGTACATGCTTCAGCAGGAGTCGTTGAAATGAACGTTATCCGCATGGTTTGTGTGGCGCTGGCATGGGGCATGTCTGCATTGACCCTGCACGCGCAGGACTTGCAGTCCGATCTCAACGAACAGGTGATCATGGTTCAGAAAAAAGGGACCTTGTTCACTACCGAGATTGAGACCACTATTTTCAAACCAGACGGTAGCGGACCTTTTCCGATTGCGGTCATCAACCACGGAAAAGCTGCTGGAGACCCCAGGTTCCAGGCGCGCTCGCGTCCTGTGAGCGCAGTGCGCTTTTTTCTGCAGCGTGGCTACGCTGTGATAGCGCCCATGCGCCAGGGGTTTTCAAAGTCCACGGGCAGCTATATCGGCGGTGGATGCAATGTCGAGAGCAATGGCCGTGTGCAGGCTGAGGATGTCAAAGCGGTGCTCGACTGGGCAGGAACGCAGAGCTGGGCTGACAAGTCGCGCATTGTAGTATTGGGCCAATCGCATGGAGGCTGGACAACCCTGGCCTTCGGCACTCTGGGCTATCCTGGTGTGAAGGGGCTGGTGAATTTTGCGGGCGGTCTGCGCCAGGAGAGTTGCGCTGGCTGGGAAGCTGGCTTGGGGCGCGCAGCGGGCTCGTATGGCAGTGAAACCAAGCTGCCTGCGCTGTGGTTTTACGGTGATAACGACAGCTACTTTGCGCCTTACACCTACAAGCCCATGTTTGAAAAATACAAGGCGGGCAATGACAACGCCCAGATCGTCGAGTTTGGTACCTTTGGTTCCGATGCACACGGCATGTTTGGCTCACGTGCAGGCGAATCGATCTGGCAACCCAAGGTGACAAGTTTCTTGAAAACACTGGGCCTGCCAATAGAGATTACCCATGCACAGTACGGGGTCGTGACAGCCATGCCCATTCCACCGAAAACGAACTTTGCACCACTGGATGATGCCACGGCTGTGCCTTGCCAGACGGATCGTTGCCGGGAGGGATATCGCACATTTTTGACCAAAACGCTGCCACGCGCCTTTGCCACCAATGGAAAAGGGCCTTGGGCTTGGGCAGAGCAGGGAGATGATCCACTCAAGCGCGCACTGGACAGCTGCAACAAGAGTGCTAAAGACGCTCCCTGCAAACTCTACGCAGTGGATGACGCTGTGGTTTGGCAACCCTGATACATGGCTACCAACATGCACACCTTGCAGATCAGCACAGGCCCCGTCGCCAGCATCACGCTCAATCGCCCCGATGTGCGCAACGCCTTTAATGACGAAGTGATTGCAGAACTCACGCAGGCCTTTGCACAGTTAGGTGCGCGTGAAGATGTGCGCGTTATCGTGCTCGCGGCGCAAGGGCCTGCCTTTTGCGCGGGCGCGGATTTGAACTGGATGCGGCGGATGGCGGATTACTCGCGGGAAGAGAGCCTGGTAGACGCGGCCATGCTGGCCGAAATGCTGCGCGTGATCTATGAGTGCCCCAAGCCTACCGTTGCGCGGGTGCAGGGTGATGTGTACGCCGGGGGCATGGGCCTGGTGGCGGCCTGCGATATGGCGGTGTCGGTGGATACGGCGCAGTACTGCCTGAGTGAAGTCAAGCTAGGCTTGATTCCGGCCACCATCAGCCCGTATGTGATTCGCGCCATGGGCGCGCGCCAGGCGCACCGGTATTTTCTGACGGCCGAGCGCTTCGGTGCAGCCCAGGCGCTGCAGATGGGTTTTGTGCACGAAGTGGTAGCTGCCGACCAGCTGGACGCCAAGGTGGGTGACATCACTGCTGCGCTATGCAGCGCCAGCCCCAATGCGGTGAAAGTGTGCAAAAAGTTGCTGCAGGACGTGGCGGGGCAGGAAATCGGTCAACCCCTGATCGCCCAGACCGTTGCGGGTATAGCCGACATTCGCTCTAGCCCAGAAGGCAAAGAAGGCGTATCGTCGTTCTTGCACAAGCGCAAACCCAGCTGGCTGAGCTGACAGCGCTGTCTACATAAAGGGCACACCATGGACGCCATACTTACCTATCTGCAGCAATGGATGAGCATCCTGTTTCAAAGCGGGGGCGATGTGGCGGGCTCTGCAGGCAAAGTGGTGGGCGCCATGGACATGGCGGGCCTGGCCGCGCTGGCGGCTGCTTTGGGCTGGGCCAGTGGCATACGGCTGTATCTGGTGGTTTTTCTGACGGGTCTGGCGGGCTATATGGGTGTGATACCTCTGCCCAGTGGCTTGCACCTCCTGCAGCACCCGGCCATGCTGGCAGGCAGCGGTTTCATGCTGTTTGTCGAATTTTTTGCCGATAAGATCCCCGGTGTGGATTCGCTGTGGGACATGGTCCACACCGTCATCCGCGTGCCAGCAGGCGCGGCGCTGGCCGCCGGCGTGTTTGGTGCTGACAGCGCCACCATGGGCACGGTGGCGGCACTGTTTGGTGGCACCTTGGCTGCCACCGCACATGCTACCAAAGCCACCACACGGGCCGCAGTCAACACCTCGCCCGAGCCGTTCAGCAACATTGCGGTCAGCCTGGCCGAAGAGGGGTTGGTGATGGGCATGATGTGGCTGGCCACCAACCATCCGCTGGTGTTTGGTGTGGCGCTGTGCATTGTGCTGGCGCTGTCCATCGTGTTGATCGTGGTGCTGCTGAAGTTTCTGCGGGCCGTGGTGGCGCGGATTGGCGCATTTTTTGGCGGCACGCCTGCGCCGCAGCAGGGCTGAGCTGTGTTGCTGGGCCGCCATCCATGATAGCGGTGGGCATTGCAGGTGCAGTGGTGTATTTAATTTTTGCAGCCATGGCTGCTTGGCTGGAACGACGGGAGTTGAAGCGTGTTTGACAAAATACTGATCGCCAATCGCGGCGAAATCGCCTGCCGTGTGGCCGCTACCTGCGCGCGCATGGGCATTCGCACCGTCGCCGTGTATTCCAGCGCCGATGCACAGGCCAAGCATGTGGCAGCCTGCGATGAAGCCATATTCATCGGCGTGAAAGACAGTGACAGCGGCGGCAATGCGCCCAAAGACAGCTATCTGCGCTGGCAGGCCATCATTGCTGCAGCGCAAGCTACTGGTGCGCAAGCCATTCATCCAGGCTATGGATTTTTAAGCGAAAACGAAGAATTTGCCCAGGCCTGCGCTGACGCAGGGCTGGTGTTTATCGGCCCGCCGCCCTCGGCCATCAAAGCCATGGGCCTGAAAGCAGAGTCCAAGCAGCTCATGGAAAAAGCCGGGGTACCGCTGGTGCCAGGCTACCACGGCGCAAACCAGGATGCGGCGCTGCTCAAAAAAGAAGCGACCCGCATTGGTTATCCGGTGCTGATCAAAGCCAGCGCAGGCGGTGGCGGCAAAGGCATGCGTGCAGTCGACAGCGCAGAGGACTTTGATGCCGCACTACTAAGCTGCAAGCGCGAGGCGATCAACAGCTTTGGCGACGATGCGGTGCTGATTGAAAAATATGTGCAGCGCCCACGGCATATTGAGATCCAGGTGTTTGGCGATGCGCACGGCAATTATGTTTACCTGTTCGAGCGTGACTGCTCGGTGCAGCGACGCCATCAGAAAGTATTGGAAGAAGCGCCGGCGCCCGGCATGACCCAGGCCCTGCGCGAGCAGATGGGCGCTGCGGCCGTGGCTGCGGCGCGCGCGGTGCAATATCAGGGCGCAGGCACAGTAGAGTTCATCGTGGAGCAGAAACCAGGCGGAGAGATGAACTTCTTTTTCATGGAGATGAATACCCGCCTGCAAGTTGAGCACCCGGTCACCGAGGCCATCACGGGCCTTGATTTAGTCGAGTGGCAGCTGCGCGTTGCATCAGGAGAAAAGCTGCCATTGCAGCAAGAGCAGCTGCGCATCAGCGGCCATGCGATCGAGGCGCGTATCTGCGCAGAAAACCCCGACAACAATTTTCTGCCCGCCACCGGCACCTTGCAGGTATATGCCAAGCCAGCGCACAGCGCTTTTGTGCAGCCGGGCAATGACAGTGCGGGCGTGGTGCGCTTTGACGACGGTGTGCGTCAGGGCGATGCAATTTCGCCGTTTTACGACTCGATGATCGCCAAGCTGATAGTGCATGGCGCAAGCCGCGCCGAAGCTTTGGCCAAGCTGGACAAGGCGCTGGCACAGACCCATATTGTCGGGCTGCATACCAATATGCAGTTTCTGCGTCATGTGGTGACCAGCCCTTCGTTTGCCCAGGCCAACCTGGACACGGGCTTGATTCCCCGCGAAGCCGCTGTGCTGTTCCACCAGAAAAAGCTCAGCGCCGCGCAGGCTGCTGCATCGCATATGGCCCATACGCTGCTCGGCGAGCGCAGTACAGAGACCGCCGATCCGTTCAGCCGACGTGACGGATGGCGTGCTTTTGGCACCCACACGCGGCGCCTGCACCTGCAATGGCATGAGCAGGACGTGCACGCAGAGCTGAGCTATCTGCACGACGGTGCGCTGCACCTGAAGGTAGATCAGGCGCAGGGCGTGCTGAGCTTTGCGCGCCAGGGCAACGGCGCTGTCACGGTGGACTTTGCAGGCCAGCGCTGGGACGCACACTGCTATGCCTTTCCAACTGCTCAAGGCACGGAAACCCATATTTTTACCGCAGCAGCAGCTACGGTGATTGCAGCCATTGATCCGTTTTTGCAAACCGCAGATGCGGCTGCCAGCACCGGCCGCCTGAGTGCGCCCATGCCTGGCAAAGTAGTGTCTTTTGCCGTCAAGCCAGGCGATGTGGTCAAGGCCGGACAGGCGCTGGCCGTGATGGAAGCCATGAAAATGGAGCACACCATCGCTGCGCCCAAAGATGGCACCGTCGCTGAGCTGCTGTATACGCCGGGTGACCAGGTGGTCGAGGGGGCCGAACTGCTGACTCTGGAGGCCTAGACCCATGCGCATCACGTTTTGCTGTGCTGACTCCAAGCCCGAGCCCTGGCTAGAGGGTTTGCGCGCTGCCCTGCCGCAAGCCGATGTCAGCCTGTGGCAGGCCGGAGCACCCCAGGCTGACTACGGCGTGGTGTGGTCACCACCCCAGCAGTTCTTTGACGAGCAGCCGGGCTTGAAGGCGGTATTCAACACGGGTGCGGGAGTCGATGCACTGCTGAAACTGCGTGTGGCAGCCCACACGCAGATTGTGCGTCTGGACGATGCAGGCATGTCAGTGCAGATGGCCGAATATGTCTGCCATGCGGTGATCCGCCATTTCAGGGAGTTTGGCGCCTACGAGGCCGACACGCGCGCAGGCCAGTGGTCGTTTCGCAAGCCGCGCAGCCGTGCAGACTTCCCGGTGGGGGTGCTGGGCCTGGGCGTGCTGGGTGAGCGCGTGGCCCGGTCGCTGGCACAGTTTGATTTTCCCGTGCATGGCTGGAGCCAGAGCGCGCGGCAGATCGCTGGGGTGCGCTGCTGGCATGGCACGGACCAGCGGGACGACTTTCTGCGCCAGTGCAAGGTGCTGGTCTGCCTGCTGCCGCTCACGCCCCAGACAGAAAATCTGCTCAGCCAGCGCACCCTGGGGCTGCTGCGCCCAGGCGGCTATCTGATCAACGTCGCGCGCGGTGCCCATGTGGTGGACGCGGATTTGCTGGCCCTGCTGGACAGTGGCCATCTGGCTGGTGCGACACTGGACGTGTTCCGCCAGGAGCCGCTGCCTGCCGCGCACGCTTTCTGGAAACATCCGAAAATCACCGTCACGCCGCACACCTCGGCGCGGACCCTGCGCGACGAGAGCATTGCGCAGATTGCGCGAAAAATCACCGCTGTGCACAGCGGCCAGAGCGTGGCGGGCACTGTAGACAGAGACCGAGGTTATTGAACATGCCATACCCCAGCAAAGTCAAACTGGTTGATGTAGGCCCACGCGACGGCCTGCAAAACGAAAAGCAGCCTGTGCCCGCCCAGGTCAAAATCCAGCTGGTCCACCTGCTGCAGGACGCCGGGCTGCGCGAGATCGAGGTGACCAGCTTTGTATCGCCCAAATGGGTGCCCCAGATGGCGGACAACGCCCAGGTGATGGCCGGTGTGCAGCGCAAGGCTGGGGTGCGCTACAGCGTGCTTACACCGAATATGCAGGGTTTTGAGGCGGCGCTGCAGTCGCGGCCCGACGAGATCGTGGTCTTTGGCGCGGCCAGCGAGGCCTTCAGCCAGCGCAATATCAACTGCTCAATAGCAGAGAGCATCGAGCGCTTTGCACCCGTAGTGGCCGCAGCACGCGCCGCTGGCGTATATGTGCGCGGCGCGATGAGCTGCACCGTGGGCTGCCCTTATGAGGGCGACATTGCTCCCGAGCGCGTGGGCTATCTGGCCGGGCTGATGAAAGGCATCGGCGTGCAGCATGTGGGCGTGGCCGACACGATTGGCGTGGGCACACCGCGCAAAGTGCAGGCCGCGATGCAGGCCACGCTGCAGCACTATGCGCTGGACGATGTGTCGGGCCATTTCCACGACACCTACGGCCAGGCCCTGGCCAACACGCTGGCAGCGCTGGAGATGGGGGTGTGGCAGTTTGACGCGTCGGTCGCAGGCCTGGGCGGCTGCCCCTATGCCAAAGGCGCCACCGGCAATGTCGCTACCGAAGATGTGGTCTACATGCTGCAGGGCATGGGCATCGACACAGGCGTTGATCTGGACAAGCTGATTGACGCGGGGGTGTTCATCAGCGAGTTTCTGCAGCGCAAACCGCAGTCACGCGCTGCGCTGGCCCTGCTGAACAAGCGCAGTGCAGCATAGCGAACCAAGATGCTGTTTACTATGAAAAATATAGCTGCTCTCGCGATATTCTATTGGCCTGGAGGCCTGTTGCATGGATAAAACCCTGCCTGAAAGCGTGCAGAAGGTGGTGGATTTCCTGCGTGCATCAGGCCATGCAGCCGCCCCGCGCATGCTCGATGACGCGGCGCGCACCGCGCAGCAGGCGGCGGATGCGCTGGGTATCCAGGTCGGGCAGATCGCCAAGAGCATCATTTTTCGCCGCCAGAGTAACCAGGAGGGTGACGAGGCTGCTGTGCTGGTGGTTACCTCAGGCGACAGGCGGGTGGATGAGGCCAAAGTGCAGGCGCTGGTGTGTGCTGTGGGCGCTACGCTGGGCCGCGCAGACGCCCAGTTTGTGAAAAGCAAAACCGGCTATGCGATTGGTGGCGTGCCGCCAGTGGCGCATCTGACACCGCCTGTGTGCCTGGTAGACCGCGAGCTGTTTCGCTTTGCCACTGTCTGGGCTGCAGCGGGCCATCCGCATGCAGTGTTTGAGGTCAGCCCTGGGGCATTGCAGGCCTTGTGCAATGCGCCGGTAGCAGATGTGACACAATCATAACCATGCAATTACTATCAATTTAATAGCTGCTCCCGCGATATTCTATTGGCCTGCAGCCCTAAAACCCTTTTAAACATGACCGCCGTACCCTCTCCGTGTATTTCCCTGTGCCAGATGGACGAGCCCAGCGGCCTGTGCAAAGGCTGCTGGCGCACCATCGACGAAATCGTGGCATGGGGCAGCCTGGATGACTCAGGCAAGCAGCAGATCTGGCTGCAGATCGCGCAGCGCCAAAAGCAGCATGTGTTCAACAAACCTTCTGCCTGATGGCCCATGAAAACCATCACTTTTTATTTCGACGCCATCTCGCCCTATGCCTACCTGGCGTTTGAGCGCCTGCCCGTGGCGCTGCAGGGGCTGAGCTACCAGGTGATTTACAAGCCCGTGCTGTTTGCGGGCATGCTCAATCATCATGGCCAGCTGGGACCGGCCGAGATCGCCCCCAAGCGCACCTGGACCTACCGCCAGATGCTGTGGCTCGCGCGCGAGCACGCTGTGCCCATGCAAGCGCCCGCCAGCCATCCCTTCAATCCCCTGGGCCTGCTGCGCCTGGCAGTGGCCTGCGGGCAGGGCGGCAGCTGCAATCGCTACGCTGCAGAAACGATTCTGCGCCATGTGTGGACCACCGGGCTGGACGCAGCCGACGGCCAGCGCCTGGCTCAGCTGACAGAGCAGCTGCAGCCTGCCAGGCCCGTTGATGACCCAAGCGTCAAACTCCAGCTCAAAGCCAATACTGACGCAGCCATTGCGGCAGGCGCGTTCGGCGTGCCCAGCATGCAGGTGGACGATCAGATGTTCTGGGGCCTGGACGCCTTGCCGATGTTGCGCCAATACCTCAGTGCAGACCCATGGTTTGATGCAGCAGCCTGGCGCAACGCCGGGGAGTTACCCCTAGGAAAAGCCCGAAAATCCATATAACGAAACCAAAACCTCGGGTAAATACTGGGGTTGTAAGAACGTGAAAAGCTTCACGTCAGGACGGGGTCAGTGCCTCCATTGATATTCCCCCCATCGCACGCCGTCGGCGTGGGGTTCATTTATTAGGAGACTTGTCGCATGGCAACAGCAGCAGCTAACGCACCGATGACCGCCACAGAGAAGAAAGTGATTTTCGCTTCTTCGCTGGGTACGGTTTTTGAGTGGTATGACTTTTACTTATACGGTTCACTTGCAGCGATCATCGCCAAGCAGTTTTTCTCGGGCCTAGACCCCTCAGCTGCTTACATTTTCGCGCTCCTGGCTTTTGCCGCTGGCTTCCTGGTGCGTCCTTTCGGCGCGCTGGTGTTTGGCCGTCTGGGCGACATGATCGGCCGCAAATACACCTTCCTGGTCACCATCGTGATCATGGGCGCAGCCACCTTCATCGTGGGCCTGCTGCCCAACTACGCCACCATCGGTCTCGCAGCCCCTGTGATCCTGATCGCACTGCGTATGCTGCAGGGCCTGGCGCTCGGTGGTGAATACGGCGGTGCGGCAACGTACGTGGCCGAGCACTCACCCAACGGCAAGCGCGGCGCGTATACCGCCTGGATTCAAACCACCGCCACACTGGGCCTGTTCCTGTCGCTGATGGTGATTCTGGGTGTGCGTACCGCTGTGGGCGAGGCTGCCTTTGCTGACTGGGGCTGGCGCGTGCCGTTCCTGGTGTCCATCTTGCTGCTGGCCGTGTCGGTGTATATCCGCCTGAGCATGAACGAGTCACCTGCCTTCCAGAAGATGAAGGCTGAGGGCAAGACCTCCAAGGCACCGTTGTCCGAGTCATTCGGTCAGTGGAAAAACCTGAAGATCGTGATCCTGGCCCTGCTCGGTTTGACCGCTGGTCAGGCTGTGGTCTGGTACACCGGTCAGTTCTACGCACTGTTCTTCCTGACCACCATTGCCAAGGTCGACGGCACCACCGCCAACCTGCTGATCGCCGCCTCACTGGTGATCGGTACACCGTTCTTCATCGTATTCGGTGCACTGTCTGACAAGATCGGCCGCAAGCCCATCATCATGGCAGGCTGCCTGCTCGGCGCTGTGACCTACTTCACCGTGTTCCCAGCCCTGATGCAATACGCCAACCCCGGCCTGAAGAAAGCACAGGACACTACCGTAGTGACCGTGACTGCTGACCCAGCCACCTGCTCGTTCCAGGGCAGCCCAATCGCCCGTGAAATCGACTTCACCAGCTCCTGTGACCAGGCCAAGCGCGTACTGGCACAGAACTTCATTCCCTACAAGAATGCAGTCGGCCCAGCAGGCAGCGTAGCGACCATCAGCATGGGCACCGCCACGATCCCTTCGCTGAACGCTACCCTGAACGAAAAGCGTAACGGCTTCTCGGCAGAGAGCGCCAAAGGCATTGCTGAATTCAAGAAGTCGGTGCTGGACACGGCCAAAGGCTATGGCTTGACCTCCAAGGCTGATGACAAGAGCATGAACAAGGGCATCATCCTGGCCATCCTGGTCTACCTGGTGATCCTGGTAACCATGGTGTACGGCCCGATTGCCGCCATGCTGGTGGAGATGTTCCCGACCCGCATCCGCTACACATCGATGAGCTTGCCTTACCACATCGGTAACGGCTGGTTTGGCGGCTTGCTGCCCACCACTGCGTTCGCCATGGTGGCTGCCACCGGCGACATCTACTACGGTCTGTGGTACCCCGTGATTGTGGCCACAGGCACCTTCATCATCGGTATGCTCTTCATCAAAGAGACGAAAGACGTAGACATCTACGCCAACGACTGATAGGCCCCCAAGCCAAAGGCTCCCGCGTGCTCGCGGGAGCCTTTTTTTATGGGGATGCTGCCGATGCAAAGACGCAGATTGAGAGTACAGTTACACAGGAATGTGATTTTTTGAGGAATGAATTATGTGGAAAATTTTGCTGGGCTTTATCGTATTTGCCGGTCTGGGGCTGTTCATGATTTTCAAGGGCGGCGACAAAGTGGACATGAGTGGCGAAAAGCATGACACAGGCAGCCATACTGCCGCCCCTGCAGCCGCAACGGCCACCCCACCTGCGGCAGCCCCCGCGGCTTCTGCAGCCTCCGCGCCAGCCAGCGCTGCCAAGTAAGTAGCAGCGCCTAGGTTGATACAACGCAGGGCCCTGGTGTGCAGCGCTACTGGAAGTTCAACCTCAGGTTGATCGCCGCTTTGCTGCTGCTGTGGGTACTGGTGACCTTCGGCGTGCCCTATTTTTCAACCGCATTGCACTTTCGCTGGCTGGGCGGCCCGTTCAGCTTCTGGATGACCGCCCAGGGTACGCTGCTGGTCTATTTCTGCATCGTAGCCGTCTATGGGTGGGCCATGAACCGGCGTGATAGCCAGCTAGAGGAAGGCACTGGGTCGGACCATGCCTGACACCCGCAGTGCCCCGTCAGCTGGCCAGGCAGAGTTTTCCTCGCAGCTGCACAAGGTGTACGGGGCCTACACACTGGGTGTGCTGGTCTTTGTGGCATTGCTGGCCTGGCTGGAGCAGCGGGGCCTGAAAAGAGAGTGGATCGGTGTCAGCTTTCTGCTGACGACCATCGCGGTCTATGCCGCCATCGGCGTGATCTGTCGCACCACCGACATGAACGAATACTATGTTGCCGGGCGGCGTGTGCCGGCGATGTACAACGGCATGGCCGCAGCAGCCGACTGGATGTCGGCGGCCACCTTTGTCGGTCTGGCAGGCACCTTGTATCTCGGGGGCTACAGCGGCCTGACCTTCATCGTGGGCTGGACGGGCGGTTTCTGCCTGCTGGCCTTGCTGGTGGTGCCCTATCTGCGCAAGTTTGGTCAGTTCACACTGGCAGATTTTTTTGCGGCGCGCTACGGCGGGCGCGCACCACGCGTGATGGCTGCGCTGGCTGCGATAGGCTGCTCTTTTGTCTACCTGGTGGCGCAGATCTATGCTGTGGGGTTGATCAGCTCGCGGCTCACCGGGCTGGCTTTTGAAATCGGCATTTTCCTGGGCCTGGGCGGTGTGCTGATGTGTTCTTTTCTGGGCGGCATGCGCGCAGTGACCTGGACCCAAGTGGCGCAGTACATTGTGATGATGATTGCCTTTCTGGTGCCCGTGGTCTGGCTGTCGATGAAGCAAACCAGCTTTCCCGTGCCCCATCTGGTCTACGGTATGCAGCTGGAAAAAGTCACCCAGCGCGAAGCTGTGCTGCTGACCGATCCGGCCGAGCAGCAGGTGCGTGCGATCTACCAGGCCAGAGTCGCCGATCTGGACAGCAAGCTGGCCAGCCCGGTGCAGGCCCTGGCACAGGAGCGCAGCGCCGCTGCGCGCAAGATCGCCGAACTCAAGGCCACCAACGCGCCGGTGCGTGATATCGCCCTGGCAGAAAAAGCGCTGTCGGCCCTGCCACGCGATGAGAAAAAAGCCATACAGACATGGCAGCAGCTGCGCACAGCCACAGAGATCAAGTCCAGACCGCTGTCGGGCATGGCGCCGCATGCGCAGGAGTTTGAAGGTGACCCGAACGGCAGTGCGGCGCAGCAGCAGGCCTTCCACACATCCCGACTGAATTTTCTGGCCTTGATTTTCTGCCTGGTGGTGGGCACCGCTGCCTTGCCCCATGTGCTGACACGCTACTACAGCACCCCGAGCGTGCGCGAGGCCCGCAGTGCGGCCACATGGTCGCTGTTTTTCATCCTGATCATGTACCTGACCCTGCCTGCCCTGGCGGTGCTGGTCAAATACGAAGTTTTTCATAACCTGGTGGGCACGCCGTTCAACCAGTTGCCTGCCTGGCTGGGGCAGTGGAGCAGGGTGGATCCCAGTCTGGTGTCGATTGTCGATGTCAACCTCGACGGCTTGCTGCAGCTAGGCGAAATATCACTGAGCAGCGACATCATCATGCTGGCGATGCCTGAGATTGCAGGATTGCCCTATGTGATTGCAGGCCTGGTGGCTGCGGGCGGGCTGGCAGCTGCCTTGTCCACGGCTGACGGTCTGCTGCTGACCATCGCGAGTGCCCTGTCGCACGATCTGTACTACAAAATCATGTCACCCCAAGCCAAACCCATGTGGCTCGTTACGCTGTCCAAGGTGTTGCTGCTGATCGTGGCGCTGATGGCTGCTTATGTAGCTGCACAAAAGCCCGGGGATATTGTGTTCATGGTGACCGCCGCGTTTTCTCTGGCTGCTTCAGTGTTTTTCCCTGCGCTGGTGCTGGGCATTTTTTGGCGCGGTGCAACCCGCTGGGGTGCCATTGCAGGCATGTGGGCAGGTTTTGGAGTTAGTTTGTACTACATGATTGCCAATCAAACCTGGTTGCGTGGAGTATTTGGTATCGAGGCCCCGGTCAGTTTATGGTGGGGCATCCAGCCGCTGGCTGCTGGAGTGTTTGGCGTACCTGCTGGTTTGTGTGTTGTGGTGCTGGTTAGCTGGCTCGGCCCTGGCCCGCACTATGAACAGTCGGCATTGATCAACCATATCCGTGCACCAGACTGATGCGCTACGCTGTGCGAACTTTGCTGCATAGTGTGCAATAGTGCCTGCAATCGCTGGTCAAGCGGGCAAGCCTGTGTTGTAATTACATGGTAAGCAAATGATTTTTCCATGAAGTACAAAAAAACTGAATTAGGACGACAAACGTTCAAAGATCGCAACGTTTCGCTAAGCCCGCGGCAACGCTCGGCACTCATCCTGGTAGACGGTGAGAAAGACGATAGCGATATCTTCAAAGCCCTGTCCATGATGGGCTTGGGCGCAGAGGACATGAACTTCCTGCTGGAAGCCGGCTTGATTGAAGAGGCCAGCCCATCAGGTGCCAAAGCAGCACCACCACCTGCCTGGGCACCGTCCACCGCCATACAGGCCGACACCGCTGAGCTACCTGCGCTCAGCGAGCAGGCTCGCTACAAAAACGCTTACCCGATTGCAGTCAAGCTCACTGCGGGCTTGGGCTTCAGGGGCATCAGATTGAACATGTCTGTAGAGTCCGCTGGCTCCTACAAGGAGTTAATGGTCTTGGCACCCAAAATACGCGATGCCGTGGGCGAAGACAAATTTGCTGAACTGGCCCACGCTCTGGATTTCCAGTAATCAGCAGGTCACCTTGGCCTAAATCCCTACAGCCTTGCATCTGAGGCGAAGTCACTAGAATCTTTGGGCTAAACAACCCAAAGAGCTCACACATGACGCAGGGAACCATCCGCATTCGCGGAGCACGCCAACACAATCTCAAAAACCTCGACCTGGACATCCGCACGGGCGAGCTCACAGTGGTGACCGGCCCCAGTGGCTCGGGCAAATCCAGCCTGGTGTTTGACACGCTGTTTGCCGAAGGCCAGCGCCGTTATGTAGAAACCTTCTCGGCCTATGCGCGCCAGTTCATGGACCGCATGGACAAGCCCGCTGTTGACCGTGTGGACGGTGTGCCGCCTGCCATTGCCATCGACCAGACCAACCCGGTGCGCTCGTCGCGCTCCACCGTGGGCACGATGACCGAGATCAACGACCACCTCAAACTGCTGTTTGCGCGCCTGGCCAATCTGTACGACTCGCAGACCGCGCTGCCGGTGCAGCACGACACGGCAGAGACCATTTATGCACAGTTGCTTGCACGCACGGGCGACGCAGACACTCGCCTGGTGCTGACCTTTCCGGTAGAGCTGCCCAGCCATACCAGTGCGCAAGAGGTGGAGCAGTGGCTCTCGGCCAGTGGCTTTACCCGCGTGCAGGCTGAGCGCGAGGTGGCCACCCCCGCAGGCCCGCGCAAGGTGCTGGATGTGGTGGCTGACCGCTTCAAGCTGCGCAGCGCCGAAAAAGTGCGGGTGATGGAGGCGATAGAAGCCGCACTCAAGCGCGGCAGTGGGCGACTGATGGTGTACGCCACCACGGCGGCCCCCGCGTTGGCGCAAGGGGCTGACGACGAGCCTGCAGCCGCAGAGACGACCGAGATCTGGAAGTTCTCCACTGGCCTGCATTGCCCCGAGAGTGATATCCGCTACGCCCAGCCCACGCCCAGCCTGTTCTCGTTCAACTCAGCCAACGGGGCCTGCGCCCAATGCAAAGGCTTTGGCCGCGTGATCGGGGTGGACTATGGCCTGGTCATTCCCAACGACAAACTCACTTTGCGCGCCGGTGCCATCAAGGTCATGCAGACCCCCGCCTGGCAGGAATGCCAGGACGATTTGATGCGCCATGCCGAGCAGGCAGGCATTCCGCGCGACACGCCGTGGTACAAGCTCACGCCTGAGCAGCAGCACTGGGTGATTCACGGCAACCCCAGCTACAAGGAAGGCCAGTGGGGCAAGATGTGGTACGGCGTGCGGCGCTTTTTTGAGTACCTGGAAACCAAGTCCTACAAAATGCATATCCGCGTGCTGCTGTCCAAATACCGCAGCTACACCACCTGCCCGGTCTGCGCAGGTGCCCGCCTGAAAACCGATGCATTGATCTGGCGCGTAGGCACCCAGGCGCAGGCCGATGCGGTGACGCCGCCTGCCCAGCGCCTGCTGCCCAAGGGCGTGCAGTGGACACGCGAGCAACTCGAAGCCTTGCCCGGTCTGTGCCTGCACGATTTGATGCAGTTGTCCATCGACAGGCTGCGCCGGTTTTTTGACAGCCTGCAAGCCGAGACAGCGCTGGACCCCGCCAGCGGCGACGCGCAGGCGCTCAAACTCCTGCTCGATGAAATCTGCACCCGCCTGAAATACCTGTGCGATGTGGGCATTGGCTACCTCACGCTGGACCGCCAGAGCCGCACGCTCAGCGGCGGCGAAGTGCAGCGCATCAACCTGACCACGGCCCTGGGCACCTCCCTGGTCAACACCCTGTTTGTGCTGGACGAGCCCAGCATCGGCCTGCACCCGCGCGATATGGACCGCATCACCCAGGCCATGCTGCGCCTGCGCGATGCGGGCAACACCCTGGTGGTGGTGGAGCATGACCCTGCGGTGATGCTGGCGGCTGACCGCGTGATCGACATGGGCCCCGGCCCCGGCGAGCGCGGTGGCGACATCGTGTTTGACGGCACGCCCGATGCACTGCGCAGCGCACCCACGCTCACAGGTGACTACCTGGGCGCACGCAAGCAGATCAGCCTGGGTTTCAAACGCCTGGTCAGTGACAGCACGCCGCGTTTGATTCTCGAAGGTGCAACAGAACACAACCTCAAGAACGTGTCAGTGGATATTCCGCTGCAGCGCCTGGTGTGCGTTACAGGGGTCAGCGGCTCGGGGAAATCGTCGCTGATTCAGGATGTGCTGGCACCCGCCTTGATGCGCCATTTTGGCAAGGCCACCGAGTCACCCGGTGCGTTCAGTCGCCTGCTGGGCGCAGAGCAGTTGAGCGATGTGGTGTTTGTAGACCAGTCACCGATTGGCAAAACCGCGCGCTCCAACCCCGCCAGCTATGTGGGCGCGTGGGACGCTGTGCGCGAGATATTTGCCAGCACGCCACTGTCCCGCCAGCGCAGCTACACCGCCAGCAAGTTCAGCTTCAACAGCGGCGACGGGCGCTGCCCCAGCTGCGGCGGCTCGGGCTTTGAGCATGTGGAGATGCAGTTTCTGAGCGACGTGTATCTGCGCTGCCAAGACTGCGATGGCAAGCGCTACCGCCCGGAGATTCTGGAAATCAAGGTGGAGCGGCGCGGCCAGCATGTGAATGTGGCCGATGTGCTGAACCTCACCGTGAGTGAAGCCGCAGCCCTGTTTGCCAACGACCGAGATGTCATCCGCGCGCTGCAGCCCATCGTCGATGTGGGGCTGGAATATGTGAAGCTGGGGCAACCTGTGCCTACGCTGTCGGGTGGCGAAGCACAGCGCCTCAAACTTGCTGGCTTTCTGGCAGACGCGGCCAAGAGCGCCACATCCAGCAGGCAGATGCTGGCCAACAAAGGTACGCTGTTCCTCTTTGACGAGCCGACCACGGGCTTGCACTTTGAAGACATCAGCAAGCTCATGCGTGCGCTGCGCAAGCTGATGGATGTGGGCCATTCCCTGCTGGTGATCGAACACAACCTGGACGTGATCCGCGCCAGCGACTGGCTGATTGACCTGGGCCCCGAGGGAGGCGACGCAGGCGGCCAGGTGTGTGCTGTGGGCACGCCCGATGATGTGAGGCAACACCCCACCTCGCACACCGGCCGTGCGCTGCGCGAATATGACGCAGCCCTGGGCCTGGGTGCCAATGCGGTGCACGAAAAAGGCAAGCTGCTGTGGAAAACCGCGCACCACGCCCAGGCACCGCGCCGTGTGGGCGCGCACAACGCGATTGAAATTGTTAATGCCAAAGAGCACAACCTCAAGTCATTGAGTGTCAATATTCCGCGTGGCAAGTTCAGCGTGGTGACCGGTGTCTCAGGCTCCGGCAAATCGACGCTGGCCTTTGACATTCTGTTCAACGAAGGCCAGCGCCGCTACCTGGAGAGCCTGAATGCCTATGCCCGTAGCATCGTGCAGCCTGCAGGCCGCCCCGAGGTGGACGCGGTGTATGGCATACCTCCCACGGTGGCCATTGAGCAGCGCCTGAGCCGCGGTGGCAGAAAATCCACCGTGGGCACCACCACCGAGGTGTGGCACTTTCTGCGCCTGCTGTATGTCAAGCTGGGCACACAGCACTGCATCCATGACGATGCGGCGGTGCAGCCCCAGTCGCCCGAGAGCATTGCCGCCCAACTGCTCAAAACCTATCGCGGCCAGCACATTGGCCTGCTGGCACCGCTGGTGGTCAACCGCAAAGGCGTGTACACCGAGCTGGCCGATTGGGCTCGCCCGCGCGGCTACAGCCATCTGCGTGTGGACGGCAACTTTTTGCCCACCACCAATTTCCCGCGTATTGACCGTTTCAAAGAGCACAGCATCGAGCTGCCCATTGCCGACATGCTGGTGTTTCCCGAGCACGAAGCCCTGCTGCGCAGCCACCTGGCGCGCGCGCTGGAGCATGGCAAAGGCGTAGTGCATGTGCTGGGCCCGCTGGACGGCCTGCGCACCGCGATGGAGCTGCATGGCACCACGGCGCATATCGGCAAACTCAGCGTGTTTTCCACCAAGCGCGCCTGCCCAGTCTGCAGCACCTCGTATGCCGAGCTGGACCCGCGCCTGTTCAGCTACAACAGTAAACACGGCTGGTGCAAAGACTGCGTGGGCACGGGTGTCAAGCTCACCAAAGAGCAGCGCAAGGCCTTTGACGATAGCGTGCAGGACGACGACAACCGCGGCCGCGAGCAGAGTTTTGCCGAGCCCGAAGTGGAAGACGTGACCGACACCGTCTGCGCCAGCTGCAGCGGCACACGGCTGAACGCCACCGCCCGTGCGGTGAAGTTCCATGGCGTGGGCATTACCGATATTGCCCAGCTGTCGGTGCGCGATGTGCGCGTGTGGGTGGAGGGCCTCAAGCTCAGCGGGCGTGACGCCGACATTGCGCGCGACCTGGTGCCCGAGATTCAGAGCCGCCTGGAGTTCTTGGAAGAAGTGGGCTTGAACTACCTCACGCTGGACCGTGGCGCGCCCACGCTCAGCGGCGGCGAGGCGCAGCGCATTCGCCTGGCGGCGCAGCTGGGCAGCAATCTGCAAGGCGTGTGCTATGTGCTGGACGAGCCCACCATTGGCCTGCATGCGCACGACAATAAAATTTTGCTCAATGCCCTGCACAAGCTCAGCGACAAAGGCAACACGCTGGTGGTGGTGGAGCACGACGAAGACACCATCCGCCACGCCGACCACATCATCGACATCGGCCCCGGCGCAGGCAAGCGCGGCGGTCATCTGGTGGCAGAGGGCACGGTCGCGCAGATCTCGGCGGCAGCAGACTCCGCCACGGGCCGCTATCTGCTGCATGCTATCAAGCACCCGCTGAGTTTGCGCAGGGATGTGAACAGCAGCATGTCGGAACTGCCCGAATACAAATCCAGCTTCGTGCCGAAACCGGTAAAGCCGAAAAAATCTGCTGCGAAATTGGGGTCAGATCCCAATTCAGGACGCGGTGCATCCGGCGAAGGCGATGCCAATACGAAATTGGGCTCTGACCCCAATTCAGGACAACAACATCTGCGAGTAACGGCAGCCAACCTACACAACCTGAAAAACGTCACTGTAGACGTGCCATTGCACAGACTGGTCGCCATCACCGGCGTATCAGGCTCCGGCAAATCCACCTTAGCCCGAGACGTTCTGCTCAGCAACGTCTACGCCGCCGTCACTGCCAAAGGCATAGGCCGCGAGGCGGGAAACCGTGCGGCAGCCTTCAGCACCTGGACTGGCTGCGAGCAGATCCAGGGCTGGCAGCAGATCGACCGCGTGCTGGAGGTAGACCAAACCCCGATTGGTAAAACCCCGCGCAGTTGCCCCGCCACCTACATCGGCTTTTGGGACGTGATCCGCAAGCTGTTTGCCGAAACCCTGGAGGCCAAAGCCAGGGGCTACAGCCCCGCGCGTTTCAGCTTCAACACCGGCGAAGGCCGCTGCCCCGGCTGCGAAGGCCAGGGCATGCGCACGATTGAGATGAGTTTTCTGCCCGATGTGAAAGTGCCCTGCGAGGTCTGCCACGGCGCGCGCTTTAACCCTGAGACGCTGGCTGTGAGCTGGCGCGGCAAAAGCATTGGCGATGTGCTGCAAATGGAGGTGGACGAGGCGGTGGACTTTTTTGCCAGCATGCCCAATATCAGCCACCCGCTGCAGTTGCTCAAAGACGTCGGCTTGGGCTATCTGACACTAGGCCAGCCTTCGCCCACCCTCAGCGGCGGCGAGGCGCAGCGCATCAAGCTGGTGACCGAACTCAGCAAGGTGCGCGACGACATCACCCGGCGCGGCCAGAAAGCACCGCACACCCTGTATGTGCTGGACGAGCCCACCGTGGGCCTGCACATGGCTGACGTCGAAAAGCTCATCCATGTGCTGCACCGCCTGGTCAACGGCGGCCACAGCGTGGTGGTGATCGAGCACGACCTGGACGTGATCGCCGAAGCCGACTGGGTGATCGACCTTGGCCCCGAAGGCGGCAAAGAGGGCGGACGCGTGGTGGCCCAGTGCACGCCAGAGCAGGTGGTCAAGCTGAAAACCCATACCGGCAACGCACTCAAGCCCGTGCTTGCACGCGTATAGAGAAAGTTTATGCTACTAAATTAATAGCTGCTCCCGCGATATTCTATTGGTCTGGAGGCCGATTTGATTATCAATTTACTTCTTTCTGGGTGCTTTTCTCAGCACAGATTTTGAAGGCGGACTTGTTTGCGTCACTGGCAATGCAGACGGTGCCATGTCGTCTGTGCCAGCGATGGACAGGTAGTTGGCGCGGCTGACTACAGATTTGCCGGTTTTGGCCTCCAGCGCCTTGCGGGCATTGCCAGCGATTTTGCCGCCTTCCCTGGCAGAGCTGCGGTTTTCTACAAAACCCAGCGCATCGCTGCGGCGAGCTATCTCGGTAGTGCTGGCCTCACCCAGCATCGTGAAGATCAACTCCAGGTCGGTCATGTGGTCGCGCAGGTTGTTGCCGGTTTTCACCACGTCCAGCCCTTTGTGCAGACTGTGCTCACCGGGCGTCAGGCCAAAGGTGGCGCGGGCGATCTCAGCGGTGAGGATGGAGTACTCTTTGCCTTCTGCCACGCCACGCGCCTTCCATTCGTCGGTCAACTCGCCACGCACTGAGATAGAGCGCATGCGCTTCTCAATCCACGCCTGTGGGTAACCCTTGGCTTGGTACAGCTCGCGGGCGCGTGCGCTGGCGAGCTCGGGGTTTTCGATCTCTTTCACTCGCTCGTAGCCTACTTGCGCCAGCCAGCGTTTGAACGGCTCTGCCTTGGGCGAAGGAATGGACTGGATGATGCGAAACAAACCTTCTGTGTTGGCACAGTTGGTTGCACGCAGTTTGCCATCGGGTGCTTGCAAAGGAAGGGGGGTACAAGTTGTACCCCAGTTGGCATCCAGGGCGGCGTCACGGCTGCGCATTTTCTTAATGTACTGCCGCGCGTCAACAGAGTCGGTCAACACCGAGACCACGTCAACCAGCGCAAACCACCATTCGCCATCATGCCAAACGCGGCGGATAGTGGTTTCCTGAAAAACAGCAATATGGTTTGCAGAATCGTTATGTGAGGACGGTTTGGTCATGGCGTGCCTGTTTTACTGATTTGCTGTTATTTTATACAGTATTCTTAGCAAGCAATTTCAGTCTGTAGCGCTGCACGAAAATTTAATTCACGAACAAAGAAACCCAGGCAAAACCGCAAACCGAATCAGCAACAACCGTTTGTCACGCGCTCAGCACCAGCTCGTTGGCCAGCTGGTGCAGGCGCTGCCAGGGCGCGGTCAGGTCTTCCAGCACGCTGAAGTGGTTGCGCTCGGGCACGGTCTCACACACGGGCACGGTTTGCTTGCCCCAGGCGCTTTGCATCAGGCCGTTGTGGCGCACAAACTCGGGGCTTTCATCCGCGCCCACCAGGGTGTAGAGCTTGCCTTGGCGTGGGCGTGGCAGCCAGGCCGGGCTGGCCAGAAGCACCTGCTCGGGCGTGAGCTGCAGCGACTCTTTGAGGAAGGGCGTGTGCATCACCGGCTCCAGGTCATACAGGCCAGAGATCGACATGGCATGCTTCACCAGATCGGCAGGCAAGTCTTTGGCATATGCGGGCCAGAGGCAAGCCAGCAGCATGGTGGCCAAATGCCCACCGGCCGAGTGACCAATCACGGTAATGCGCTGCGGGTCGCCGCCATAGGTGTGGGCGTTGCGATAGGTCCAGGCCAGCGCCTTGACCATCTGCATCACGATCTGCGGCAGCGTCACCGCTGGGCACAACGCATAGTTGGGCACCACCACGCAAGCCCCCTGGTTCACAAAACCCGGTGCAATAAACGAATGCTCCGATTTGTCCAGTGAGCGCCAATAGCCGCCATGGATAAACACCACTACCGGCGCGCCCGGCTGGCGGCTGGGAAACACATCCAGCTTCTCCATCGCACCATCGCCATAGGCAATGTCGCACTGGTTGGCATGCGCGCTGCGTGCATCTTCAGACGCCTCCGCCCACTGACCAAAATGCCGCGCATGGTCTGGCACCAGCGCGCGGTTGTTGTACATGCGGTCCAGGAATTGGGGGTCAAATTCAGCCATGGGGAAAATCCTTCAGAAGTCACGCAGCCTGCTATCTTGGCACAACTCTCGGTGGCCTGGCTGTCTGGAAGTGAGTCTAACGGGAGAGCAGCGCAGCACTGAACTGCGCAAACCCCGCCCCACGCTCGCCTAGCGTCACATAGCGCGGCAGGTGGCTCAGCTGGGGCACGAAACGTGCGATGTTGGCTACACCGATGCTGTGGGGGAAGGCCTCGAACATGAGCTGGTCGTTGGTGGAGTCGCCGATGTAGGCCCACTGGTGCATTTCGGCGCTCAGGTCGCGGCCCAGCAGCTGCTGGGTGATCCAGCGTGCGCCTTGCAGTTTGTTGTGGTCGCCGTACCAGGCGTTGATGTGGATGCTGCTGACGGTGGCGTGCATGCCGGCTTGCTGCATCAGGCGCACTACCTGGGCGATGCGCTCAGGCGGTAAATGTGTGAACTCGCTGTGGTCAATGGCGATGTCGGTCTCGCGGCCGGGGCTGTCGGTGCTGCGCTGCGCGCCGGGCACTTCGCGCTCGATATGCGCCAGCACCTGCTGCATACGTGCGTAATGGTGGGCACGCTGCGCTGCATCGGTTTGATATGATTTTGATAGCTGCTCGCGCAATATTCTATTGGGCTGGTGGCCTGTTAGACTAATATTTCGCAGTGCAACAGCGCCGTTTTCTGCCACGATGGCGTCTACCGGCCAGGCCAATGCAAACTCTTCGCTCCAGCCCACCGGGCGGCCTGTGATGGCGATGACATGCAGGCCTGCGGCCTTCAAATCGTGCAGCGCCTGCAGGGCCTCGGGCGTGATCGCGCCGTTGGTGGTGAGGGTGTCGTCAATGTCGGTAAAGACACCGGTGATGCGGCGGCGGTCTGCCAAGGGCCAGGTGGAAAGAGCTTGCATGCTTAAATGGTTTCTGCGCTGGCCAGCTCGCGTTCAATCTGCTCAATGCTGGGCAGCTTGGAGGCCAGAGAGGTGGGCAGGGCGCGGGTCAGTTCAAAGGTGGAGATGCCAATGGGGGTGTCCATGCCGCGCAGCGCGTATTCGGCAATCACCTCATTGTGCTGCTGGCACAGTATCAGGCCAATGGTGGGCGCGTCTTGGGCATGGCGCAGCGTGTCGTCCACCACACTGCAGTAAAAATGCATCTTGCCAGCATATTCGGGCTTAAAAGCGCCGCGCTTGAGCTCCACCACCACAAAGCAGCGCAGGCGCAGGTGATAAAACAGCAGGTCGATATAAAAATCCTGATCGCCTACGGCCAGATGGTGCTGCCGCCCCACAAAGGCAAAGCCCTGGCCCAGCTCCATCAAAAACTTTTCCAGATGCTGCACCAGGCCGGTCTCCAGCTCGCATTCGTGAAAGGGCTGCTCCAGGGTCAGAAAGTCAAACAGATACGGGTCTTTCAGCGTTTGCTGCACCAGATCAGACTGCGGCCTGGGCAGGCGCTGCACAAAGTTGCTGGTGGATTTGCCTTGGCGGTGGTGGGCAGCAGTCTCAATCTGCATCTGCAACACACTGCGGCTCCAGCCGTTGGCGCGCGCGGCCTGCATATACCAATGGCGCGTGGGCAGGTCCTTGGTCTTTTCCATCAGCATCAGGTGGTGCCCCCAGGGAATGGCTTGCACCAGCTCAGCACTGAAAAGTGCCACGGCTTGTGGCACTTTTGCTTCTCGCGGCAACGGTGCCACCGGCTGTGGCACAAAGGCCAGCAAGGGGTATTCGCGGTAAAAAGCCAGCATGCGTTTGATGTTACGTTCGGAAAAGCCTTTTTCGTCGGGCAGCTCATTGCGAATGTCCAGCGCCAGCCGGGGTATCACCGCAGCGCCCCAGCCCTCGATGGCCTGGCGGGTATCGAGCATTTGCCCAATTTCCCAGTACAGGCGAATCAGCTCAGCGTTCACCGCCAGCACCGCCCTGGCCTGCGCATGCCGGATGCGCTGCTTCACTTCAGCCAACAATGCTGAGTAGTGAACAAGAGGCTGCGGCAGATTCATGGCGTCACTGTAAAACTGTTATTTTATACAGTAATCTTCCCTGTCTCAAGTAAGGGCATTGGCAGGTAATGGCCGCTTTGGTAACAAAGTCGTGGCCACGGGTTGACGGGTATCAGCCTTGTTGCAACACCAGCCCCGCATGTTCGCGCAGCGCATGGAATTTGATATTCGGATGCCGCTCCTGCGTCAGGCGCAGGTCATAGGGCGAGGTGAGCAGATAGGCCAAGGTATCCGCGCCATCCAGCGCCAGCTTGCCCGCGTTTTTCTCGGTAAACACTTTAAGCTCCTCGGGTGTGTCCGCCGTCACCCAGCGCGCTCCCACATAGCTTGAGCTCATCAGGCGGCATTCCACGCCGTACTCGCCTTTCAGGCGGTGCTGCACCACTTCAAACTGCAGTTGCCCAATGGCGCCCAGCAGCATGTTGCCGCCCATGTGAGGTCTGAATACTTGAATGGCACCTTCTTCGCCCAGCTGGATCAAGCCCGCCTGCAGTTGCTTGCTTTTCATCGGATTGGCCAGCTCCACGGTCTGGAACAGCTCGGGTGCGAAGAAGGGCAGACCCGTGTACTGCAGGTCGGCCTGGTCAGCACGGCCTGCGGTGATGGTGTCACCCAGCTGCACGCCGCCATGGGTGGTAAAGCCGATGATGTCACCGGCAAAGGCTTCTTCCACCGCCTCGCGCCGTTGCGACATGAAGGTCACCACCGAGGTGGGCCGCAGCTCCTTGGCGGTGCGCTGCACCTTCAGGCGCATGCCGCTTTCGTACTTGCCCGAGCACATGCGCACAAAGGCGATGCGGTCGCGGTGCGAAGGGTCCATATTGGCCTGCACCTTGAACACCACACCTGAGAAGCCTTCGTCCTCGGGCTGCACTTCCACCGCGTTGCCGCTCTTGCCACTGCTGATGCGCGGGCGCGGCTGGGGAGCCAGGTCCACCAAGGCGTCCAGCACTTCCTGCACACCAAAGTTGTTGACGCCCGAGCCAAAAAACACTGGCGTTTGCTGGGCGGCAAAAAACGCCTCTTGGTCGAATGCAGGCGCTGCGCCTTGCAGCAGTTCGATATTGCCTTCGGCCAGTTCAAACTCGTGGCCAAAGCGCTTGAGGAGTTCTTCACGCGCGGTCAAAGCCACAGTTTCATCAGCCTCGTCGTCGCGCTTGGCCTCGCCCGCCTTGAACAGCCGCATATGCTGCTTGCGCAAGTCCACAATGCCGCCAAACTGCTTGCCCTGGCCCACCGGCCAGGTCATGGGCACGCAGGGCATGCCCAGGGCCTGCTCAATTTCGTCCAGCAGCTCAATCGGGTCGCGGCCCTCGCGGTCCATCTTGTTCACAAAGGTCATGATGGGCGTATTGCGCTGGCGGCACACTTCGATCAGCCGCTTGGTCTGCGGCTCCACGCCGTTGGCCGCGTCAATCACCATCAGCGCGCTGTCCACCGCAGTGAGCACGCGGTAGGTGTCCTCAGAAAAGTCTTTGTGGCCGGGGGTGTCCAGCAGGTTGATTACGCTGTCGCGGTACAGCATCTGCATGACGGAGGAGGCCACCGAAATACCGCGCTGCTTTTCAATCTCCATCCAGTCGCTGGTGGCATGCCGCGTCGCTTTGCGCGCTTTGACGCTGCCCGCAATATGGATAGCGCCCGAGAACAGCAGGAGCTTTTCAGTCAGCGTGGTCTTGCCCGCATCGGGGTGCGAGATGATGGCAAAGGTGCGGCGGCGTTTGGTTTCGGTGGCGTAGGTCACGGGCGGGTCAACTTAAGGTTCTAAATGTGTTGGGATGTCAGAGGCTTGGTGCAACACACGCACCACTTCAATCTTATGAGGATGGTCGAAATAGAAAATTACATAGGGAAATTGGCTCAAGCGCCAGACGCGTAAACCTAGTAGACCTAATTGCACACCCCAGCACGGAGAGCCAGTACCTGGGTTGCGCTGCACATGCAGCAAAGCAGCATCCAGCTCAAGTGCCAGATCAGGCACCATGTGTGGGGCATGCTCTTCATAATAGGTGCACGCCTGCTCCATGTCGCGCAGCGCGCGACGTTGTATCAGCAAAGCCTTCATGCGGCTTTGCGCGAGCGATCGGTGCGGGTCTTGTCTGCTGCAGACAGTTTGGCCGTCGCAGCCGTTAAAAAGCCAGTACGTAAATCTTTCCACTCACCCGCTGGGCCAGAGGCCATACCCTCTTCAATCAGGGCTTTCAAGCGCTCTTCAGCCTGCTTTTCTTCGTCCCGGCGCACCAAGTCGCGCATGTACTCGCTGGCTGAGCTGTAGCCCCGCGCTTTGATACGTGAGTCCACAAAAGACTTCAGGTCTTCGGTGAGGGAGATGTTCATGGTGACGGTAGTCATAGATGTGATTTTAGCATTTTGGCAAACTTTGCCAAAATGGTTACTCAGTTGCTATTAGTGCATGTGGTGTGTTAGATTGGTAACACAATAAAGCGGAGAACAACATGAATTTCCAACGTATCGTGCTGTTTGTTGGTATTTTTTGTGGATTGTATTTGTCAGGCTGTGGCGGCGGAGGCGGTGGCGATAGCACAGCAAGTGCAAGCAATAACACGTCGACTACTTCCAATCCAGCGCCTGTAGTGGCTGCTGACTATTTGGGTAAATATCAGGGCACCTGGAGTCGCTGCATAGCGGAAATAGATAGCCCACCAATGAGCGTGCGTCAAAAGTTAATCGTGTCAGCGCCGGCTAAGGACGGAAGCATTCAACTAGACACCATAGAAGAGATATTTGAAAACAATGCCGATTGCCAAAGCACTCAGGTGATACCACTGGCAACAATCAAAGAAGTCGCTTCCGGCTCTGGAAAATTCAGTTACACGACGACGCTGACCGTAGGCGCAGTGCCAGGAAATATTTTCGATGTGCTCAATATTTTCCAACCGCAAGTCGATACCACAGCCACTGGCACGAATGTATCTCAGGTAGTTATCAATGGCGTACCCACCTGGCGTGTTCGGTCGAAGGGTACGAGTGTGGTGGATCGCCCAGTCAAATCTGAAGGATTCTCAGGCGAAGTCGGCTTCTTGTTCTCGAACAGCGGGGCTTTGCAGGGGCTGTTCCTCAACGACGACACAAGATCTTTTACAAAAGCCCCAATTTAATATTAAGTTAAAATATTAATATCCGAGGAGCGCTGCAGGTCACGCAAAATGATCGAGGCTCGGAAACGCCGCTTAAATATGGTTTTAAGGGGTTCAAGTTTCTAACTGCGCTCACCCACTGAAAACTGTGCGGTGAGTGCTTCGGGCAAACCCCCTGGCAATTTTTTCTCACGACAGTCTCAGTGGCTCGTTCACCTATAACGGAGCACACTATGAACGCTGTTGTCAAACCCCTGAAAAAGCAAGATTACGCAGTTGCGGACTTGTCCCTGGCCGCTTTTGGCCGCAAAGAAATGAACATCGCCGAGACCGAAATGCCTGGCCTGATGGCCATCCGCGAAGAGTTCTCCAAGAGCAAGCCGCTCAAGGGTGCGCGTATCACCGGCTCGCTGCACATGACCATCCAGACCGCTGTGCTGGTCGAAACCCTGCAGGCTCTGGGGGCTGACGTGCGCTGGGCATCGTGCAACATCTTCTCCACCCAGGACCACGCCGCTGCGGCCCTGGTGGCTGAAGGCACACCCGTGTTTGCCTACAAAGGCGAGTCGCTGGAAGACTACTGGGATTACACCCACCGCATTTTTGAATTCGGCGACAAGGGCTCCAAAACCGAAGGCCCCAACATGATCCTGGACGACGGCGGCGACGCAACGCTGCTGATGCACCTGGGCACCAAGGCCGAGAAGGACATCAAAGTGTTGGCCAAGCCCGGCAGCGAAGAAGAAAAATGCCTGTTTGCCGCCATCAAGGCCAAGCTGCGTGTGGACCCCACCTGGTACAGCCGCCGTCTGAAAAATATCATCGGCGTAACCGAAGAGACCACCACCGGCGTGCTGCGCCTGAACGAAATGTCTGCCAAGGGCACTCTGGCCCTGCGCGCCATCAACGTGAACGACTCGGTGACCAAGAGCAAGTTTGACAACCTGTATGGCTGCCGCGAATCACTGGTGGACGCCATCAAGCGCGCCACCGACGTGATGATCGCTGGCAAGATTGCCGTAGTCACCGGCTACGGCGACGTGGGCAAGGGCTCAGCCCAGGCCCTGCGCGCCCTGAGCGCCCAGGTGTGGGTGACCGAGGTGGACCCGATCAACGCACTGCAGGCTGCGATGGAAGGCTACAAAGTGGTGACCATGGAATATGCTGCCGACAAAGCCGACATTTTTGTGTCAGCCACCGGCAACAAAAACGTCATCACCCACGACCACATGGTGGCGATGAAAGACCAGGCGATTGTCTGCAACATCGGTCACTTCGATAACGAAATCGACGTGGCTTCACTGGAAAAATACAAGTGGGAAGAGATCAAGCCCCAAGTGGACCACGTCATCTTCCCGGCCAAAGGCAAAAAGCCTTCCAGGCGCATCATCCTGCTGGCCAAGGGCCGTTTGGTCAACCTGGGCTGCGGCACCGGCCACCCCAGCTTTGTGATGAGCTCCAGCTTTGCCAACCAGACGATTGCGCAGATCGAGCTGTTCACCAAGCAAAAAGACTACAAGGTCGGCCAGGTCTATGTGCTGCCCAAGCACCTGGACGAAAAAGTCGCCCGCCTGCACCTCAAGAAAGTCGGCGCTGAGCTGACCAAGCTGACCAAAGAGCAGGCCGACTATATCGGTGTCTCGCAGGACGGCCCTTACAAGGCTAATACCTACCGCTACTAAGACCCAAAAGGTCAAAAGCCGCAGTCAGAAAGACCGGACGCAGAGGACGCGAAGGTTACGCAGAGGACGCAAAAGAATACCAAAAGAAGAAAAAATATCAATGTGATTATTTGACATTCACATTGAATTCAAATTTTGGCTTTCTTTTCTTCTTTTGCGCTCTTTGCGAAACCTTCGCGACCTCTGCGTTCAAAAACTCCCTCTCTGCCGCCCATGCGCGCCGACCAACTCCTCGTCCAACGTGGCTTGGCAGCCTCGCGCAGCCAGGCTGCACGTCTGATTGACGCAGGTGCGCGCTGGCTGCAGCGCGGCGAGTGGAAGCCGCTGCGCAAAAGCGATGAGCTGCCAAGCGATGCGCAGATCGAGCTGATCAGCCAGGCCGAGGCAAAGTATGTCTCGCGCGGAGGCTTGAAGCTCGAGGGTGCGCTGGCGGCCAGTGGTGTGAATGTGCGTGGCGCCGTGTGTCTGGATATCGGTCAATCGACCGGGGGCTTTACCGACTGTTTGCTGCAGCAAGGCGCGCTCGGTGTGGTGGGCGTGGATGTTGGGCATGGCCAGCTGCACCCGCGTCTGCGCGCCAGTGACCAGGTGCTGTGCATTGAAAAGGTCAACGCACGATCCATGAGTGCTACGGATTTTATAGCTTTTCCCGCTATATTTGATTGGGTTAGAAGCCGATTCGACATTAAAAAAGGCGCTGATATACACGGTGTGGACGTGGTGGTGGGCGATGTGTCGTTCATCTCGCAGACTTTATTGATCGATGCCTTTGCGCCATTGCTTAAGACAGGCGGCCAGGTGCTGATGCTGGTGAAGCCGCAGTTTGAACTTCAGCCCGAGCAGATTGGCAAAGGCGGCATCGTCGAAGACGCCGCGCATTACGCGCAAGTAGAGCAGCGCATTCGCAGCGCCTATGCTGCGCATGCCCTGCAGGTACGCAATTATTTCGCCAGCCCGATCGCGGGCGGAGACGGTAACCGCGAGTTCTTTGTCCATGCTGTCAAGGCATGAGCAGCGCTCGCCATAAAGGATGGTCATGAATACCTCAACACTGCCAGTAAGTTTTGAATTTTTTCCACCCAAGACACCCGAGGGCGTGGAGAAATTGGTGGGCGTGCGCAAGGCGCTGTATGCCCTCAAGCCGCAGTTCTTCAGCGTCACCTACGGTGCAGGCGGCTCCACGCAGGATGGCACGCTGCACACGGTGCAGTCCATCCTGGCTGATGGCTTTGATGCCGCGCCGCATTTTTCGTGCATCGGTGCCACCCGGGACAGCGTGCGCGCCCAGCTGGCGCTGTTCAAGCAGGCGGGTATCACGCGCATGGTGGCCTTGCGCGGCGACCTGCCCAGTGGCTATGGCGCGTTTGGTGAATTCAAATACGCCAGCGAGCTGATCGCTTTTATCCGCGCAGAAACCGGTGACCATTTCCATATTGAAGTCGGCTGCTACCCTGAAGTGCATCCTCAGGCCAAATCGCCCGAGGCAGATCTGCAGGCCTATGCCACCAAGGTCAAGGCCGGTGCCAGCTCGGCCATCACGCAGTATTTTTTCAACAGCGATGCGTATTTCCGTTTTGTCGACGATGCCCACAAGCTGGGCGCAGAGATTCCGGTGATTCCGGGCATCATGCCGATTTTGAGCTCGTCGCAACTAATGCGCTTTTCCGATGCGTGTGGCGCGGAGATCCCGCGTTGGATTCGCCTGCGGCTGCAGGCCTTTGGCGACGACAGCGCATCGATCAAGGCCTTTGGCCTGGACGTCATCACTGATCTGTGTGACCAATTGCGCAATGCCGGTGTGCCTGGGTTGCACTTTTACACAATGAACCAATCCGCCGCTAGCCTGGAGGTATGCAAGCGGCTAGACTTGGTTTGATGCACAGCGAAAAACGCCTTCTGTCTGACCCACTGCAGCGCGCTGGCCGCTGCGCGGCGCGGGCCGCATTGCTGGCTGCTGCGCTGGTGATGACTGCCTGTAGCGTGGTGCCCCAAGCACCGGTGCCGCAGAGCGCGCCAGCGCCCGCTGGCGCGCGCGCCCCCACGTCAAAGCCTGCCACAGGCACTGCGCCAGGCGCCAGCAGTTCGGGTGGAGAAACTGCCTCAGCGCAGTCCAATCCACCCGCTGCACCACCCGTCAGCCCGCCAGCCAATCCCCCCGCCAGCATGCCCGCCGCAGTTGACAACAGCAGCGTGACAGCCGCAGGCGCTGACAAAACAACAGGCTGGGTAGAGTCGGGCATCGCGTCGTGGTATGGTCCGCGCTTTCAGGGCAAGCGCACGGCCAGTGGGGAGCGCTTTGATACGAACGAGCTGACTGCTGCCCACAAAACCCTGCCTTTTGGCACGCGCGTGCGTGTGAGGTCGTTGGCGGACGGCAAGGAAGTGGTGGTGCGCATCAATGACCGCGGGCCCTTCATCAAAGGCCGCATTATTGACCTGAGCCGGGCGGCCGCCCAGGCGATTGGCATGCTGGGCGTGAAGCAAGTGGAAATCGAACGCCTGCGCTGAATCTGGCGCGCTCTGCCACAATAGGCGGGACAGTTTGAATCCCCCACCCACCAAGGAGAGCATCTCGATGAAGATAGAAACTATTGCCGTCCACGGCGGCTACACACCCGACCCGACCACCAAAGCCGTGGCCGTGCCGATCTACCAAACCGTGGCTTACGCCTTTGACAACACGCAGCACGGCGCAGACCTGTTTGACCTGAAGGTGGCGGGCAATATTTACAGCCGCATCATGAACCCGACCAATGGCGTCCTCGAAGCGCGCGTGGCGGCGCTGGAGGGCGGCATTGGTGCGCTGGCTGTGGCCTCGGGCATGTCGGCCATTGCCTACGCCATCCAGACCATCGCCGAGACGGGCGACAACATCGTCTCAGCCTCCACCTTGTATGGCGGCACCTACAACCTGTTTGCCCACACCTTTCCGCAGATGGGCATTGAAGTGCGCTTTGCCGACTACCGCGACCCGGCATCGTTTGGCAAGCTGATCGATGCGCGCACCAAAGCGGTCTATTGCGAGTCCATTGGCAACCCGCTGGGCAACATCACCGACATTGCGGCCCTGGCCAAGGTGGCGCATGACCATGGCGTGCCGCTGATTGTGGACAACACTGTGCCCAGCCCCTACCTGTGCCGCCCGTTTGAGCATGGGGCCGACATCGTGGTGCATTCACTGACCAAATACCTCGGCGGCCACGGCACCACCATTGGCGGCGCGGTGGTGGACTCGGGCAAGTTCCCCTGGGCCGAGCACAAGGCGCGCTTCAAGCGCCTGAACGAACCGGACGTGAGCTACCACGGCGTGGTCTACACCGAAGCGCTGGGCCCCGCGGCCTACATTGGCCGCTGCCGCGTGGTGCCGCTGCGCAATATGGGTGCGGCATTGAGTCCGATGAATGCGTTCCAGATTCTGACCGGCATCGAAACCCTGGCCCTGCGCATGGACCGCATCTGCGACAACGCCGTGAAAGTGGCCACGCATCTGCAAAAGCATGCCAAGGTGGCCTCGGTCAACTACGCGGGCCTGAGCGACCACCCCGACCATGCCTTGGTCAAAAAAATGATGGGCGGCCGCGCCTCGGGCATCATCAGCTTCACGCTCAAAGGCAGCGAGGGCCGCGAGGCGGGCGCGCGCTTTCAGGACGCGCTCAAGCTGTTCACGCGTCTGGTCAATATTGGCGATGCCAAGTCACTGGCCTGCCACCCCGCGTCCACCACCCACCGTCAGCTCAACCCACAAGAGCTGGCCAAAGCGGGCGTGAGCGAAGGCATGGTGCGTCTGTCTGTGGGCATTGAGCACATTGACGACCTGCTGGCTGATTTGGATCAGGCACTGGCCGCGGTGTAAGCCTAGGCAGGGCGAACCTTGACTGGTTCAAGGTTCGTCCGTACTGGCTCGATCAGCGCTCGTCATAACTGATCACTACCCGCTGCGACACGCAGTGGGACTGGCAGGTCAGCACAAAGCCCTTGTCAATCTCCCACTGCTCCAGGGTGAAGTTTTTGTCCATCTTCACCTTGCCCTCCAGCACCTTGGCGCGGCAGGTGCAGCACACGCCGCCTTTGCAGGCGTAGGGCAGGTCCAGCCCGCCATCGAGCGCGGTGTCCAGCACATTGTCGTCGGCGTTCATGCCAAAGCTGTGGCCTTTGCCGTCCAGCACCACTTCCAGTGCAAATGCATAAGACTTTTGGCCGCCAGAGCCCTTAAATTCCGCGGGAGCAGCTATCTTTTTAGTAGTTTTGGCTGTTGCAGAAGGTGAGGCAAAACGCTCGGTGTGGATGCGCTCGCGCACGATACCCGCCTGGGCCGCCGCACGCTCGCTGCTCTCTATCATCTCTTCAGGCCCGCAGATGAACACCTCGGTGATCTGCCCGGTGGGCACGGCGTGCTCCAGCAGTGCGCCCACCTTGGCCTCATCCAGGCGTCCCTGCAACAAGGCTACTTCCTGCGGCTGGCGCGACAGCACATGGATCAGCGACACGCGCGCCGCATAGCGGTCTTTGAGGTCCTGCAGCGCTTCGCTGAACATGATGGTGTTACTGCGTTGATTGCCATAGACCAGGGTAAAGCGCGCGCTGGGTTCGTTCTCCAGCGTGTGCGCCATGATCGACAGAATCGGCGTGATGCCCGAGCCCGCCGCAATCCCCAGGCGGTGGGCGGACGCGGTGGCCAACGCGGGCTTGGGCGTGAAGCGCCCATCGGGCGGCATGACATCCAGCTCGTCGCCCACCTGCAAGGCCGTGGTGGCCCAGCTGCTGAACACACCGCCTTCGACGCGCTTGATACCCACCGTGATCTCCTGCGCGCGTGCCAGCTGCGCGGGCGTGCTGCAGATCGAATAGCTACGCCGCACCGACTCGCCATCCACCATGGCACGCAGCGTGACAAACTGGCCCGGCGTGAACCCAAAGGTGTCGCGCAGATCTGGCGGGATAGCCAGTGTGATGGCCGCAGACTGCGCTGTCAGTGATTCAATGCGTTTGACAAACAGCGAATGGAAATGGGGTGTGGACATAAATAAGAAATGTTCAGCGCTCGACGGGCAGGCCGTTGGCAGTAAATCGTTGTTTGAAAGTAAACACCTCGGGGCAGGGGCCTTTGCTGCCCAGCAAACGCAGCTTGGCTTTGGCTTCATCGGGCGTGGGGATGTGTCCGGCAGGCACCCACCACAGGCCGACACCGGGCGTGCCGTCACCCAATTCCTTGAGGGTGCGCACGCGGTCTTTCCATTCTTCAAACCATTTCATGCGCGCTGCAAACACTTTGGCGTGATCGGTTCGGTAAGTGAAGCTGTGCAAGGCCTCAACGCTGTCCCACAGGCTCATGTTGAAGAGCACCCGGGTATCCTGAAACTCGCGATCGCTTTGCACGCGCGTGTCGGACACGTAGCGCCAGACAAAGCCCGGGCTGCGCTCAGCCAGCGCATTGATTTCGTCGAGCTGCGCCACAAAATCTGCCAGCAAAGGATCGTCCTGTGCAGCGCGCATGTAGGCCAGGTTGACTTGGGCAAGGTGATAGACCATAGGATGGCTTTCGACAATCAATACGGTTTGAAATAATCAAATGGCTCCATGCAGTCCAGGCATTTGTACAGGGCCTTGCAGGCGGTGGAGGCGAAGTGGGAGGTTTCGGTGGTGTTGTGGCTGCTGCAGCGCGGGCAGGGCACGCTTTCGAAGCTTAATCGGCCCCCAGCCCTTTGAATAATCGCGGGGGAAGCTATTGAATATGTAGCATTCAAATTGCCATCGGAATCGGAGGCGCTGCATTGCGGCGGCGCGATGCCGTAGCTGCGCAGCTTGGCTTTGGCTTCATTCGTCATCCAGTCGGTCGTCCAGGCAGGGGCCAGCTGGGTGATGATGCGGGCCTGCAAGCCGGCGCGCGCGATGGCGGCTTTCACATCGTCTTCAATCTGGCCCATCGCAGGGCAGCCGCTGTAGGTGGGCGTGATCACCACGTCGATCTGTCCGTCCGCAGCCTCGCGCACATCGCGCAAAATGCCCAGCTCGCGGATGCTGACCACTGGAATCTCCGGGTCGGGCACCTGCTCCAGCAGCTGCCACAGCGCAGAGATGGTATCTACCACGTCGCCTCCGGGTGGGCACGCGCCAGGCTCTGCATTTCGGCCAGCAGGTAGCTCAGGTGCTCGGAATGCACACCGTGTTTGCCGCGGGTCAGATGCCCCTGGTCGCTGGGCATCTGCAATGTGGCCTGCGTGACCACGGCGCTGACAGCGCTGAGCCAGGGGCCATGCAGCGCGGCCATGTCGATGGTGTCTTTCTCCAGCGCGCTGCCGGCAAACCATTCCTGGGTGAACGGCATCAGGTAATCCAGCGAGGCCTGCATGCGCGCGTGCGACTCTGCCGTGCCGTCGCCCAGGCGCAGCATCCAGGAGCTGGCGTGGCGCAGGTGGTAGCGCACTTCCTTGCTGCTTTTGGCGGCGATGGCGGCCAGTTGCGCATCGCTTGCGCTTTGCAGCTTCGCCCATACCAGCTCCATCAGAGTGGCATAAAGAAAATTACGCGCAATCGTGACCGCGTAGTTGCGCTCGGTCTGCACCGAGGGCGCAAACGCCGTGCGGTGCGGCAGCTCGAGCATGGTGTAGTTGAGGAACTGCTCGGGATTGCGGAAGTAGGCTAGTTTGTCTTCGGTGGTGCCTCCTATCAAGCTAGCAACATGCTGGTAGAGCATGCGCGCCTGGCCAATATGGTCCAGGCCGATGTTGGCCATGGCAATGTCTTCTTCCAGCACCGGGCCGTGGCTGCACCACTCGGCAATGCGCTGGCCGTGGATGAGGGCGTTATCGGCCAGATGCAGCAGGTAGTTGACCGCTGTTGGCTGCGTGGTGCTGTCCTGCATCACATATGCCCCACAGCGTCGGGAATGTCGTAGAACGTCGGGTGGCGGTAAATCTTGTCACTGGCCGGCTCAAACAGCTCGTCCTTGTCCTCGGGCTGGCTGGCCGTAATGTCCTTGCTGGCCACCACCCAAATGCTCACCCCTTCCATGCGCCGCGTATACACATCCCGCGCCATCTCCAGCGCCTGCCGCGCATCCGCCGCATGCAAGCTACCGCAATGCTTGTGCTCCAGGCCCTGCTTGCTGCGGATGAAAACTTCAAATAAAGGGAGTTCTTGTGTTGTCATGGTGAATGGGGTGTGTTGGAGGGGCAAGGGAGGGGGAGAGTTACCGGACGCGAAGGACGCTAAGGTTGCGCGAAGGACGCGAAAGGAATACAAAAAAAGTGAATAAAAATATCAGCATGCGTTTGAAGTTAGTGACGAATCAACCACATTAAAAAACAAATAAATAAAATTTGGTATTCATTTTTTCTTCTTTCGCGTCCTTCGCGCAACCTTAGCGTCCTTCGCGTCCGGAAGTTCGGTATTAAAAACCTCAAACCATCAAGCCGCCTGCCGAAGCGAACGAGCCTTCTGCTTGGCCGCATAAGCCAGTGCCGCCTCGCGCACCCATGCACCGTTCTCGTGGGCGGCTACTCGGGTGGCTACGCGCTCCTGGTTGCAGGGGCCGTTGCCGTTGACGGTGGCCCAGAATTCGTTCCAGTCAATCGCGCCATAGTCGTGGCAGCCTTTGGCTTCGTTCCATTTGAGGTCAGGGTCGGGCAAAGTGACGCCGAGGATGGCGGCTTGCGGCACGGTGGCGTCGACAAACTTCTGCCGCAAGTCGTCGTTGCTGATGCGCTTGATGCCCCAGCGCATGCCTTGGGCGCTGTTGGGGCTGTCGGCGTCGGGCGGGCCAAACATGGCCAGCACCGGCCACCACCAGCGGTTGACTGCGTCCTGCACCATGGCGCGCTGCTCGGGTGTACCACCCATCATCGTCATCAGGCTTTCAAAGCCCTGGCGTTGGTGGAAGCTTTCTTCCTTACAGATGCGGATCATGGCGCGCGCATAGGGCCCGTAGGTGCAGCGGCAGATCGGCACCTGGTTCATGATGGCTGCGCCGTCCACCAGCCAGCCGATCACACCGGTGTCGGCCCAGGTCAGCGTCGGGTAGTTGAAGATGGAGCTGTATTTGGCCTTGCCGGTGTGCAGGGCGTCCAGCATCTGGTCGCGCGAGGTGCCCAGGGTTTCGGCGGCGCTGTACAGGTACAGGCCGTGGCCGCCTTCGTCCTGCACTTTGGCCAGCAAAATGGCCTTACGCTTGAGCGAGGGCGCGCGCGAGATCCAGTTGCCTTCGGGCTGCATGCCAATGATCTCGCTGTGCGCGTGCTGGCTGATCTGGCGCACCAGGGTCTTGCGGTAGGCGCTGGGCATCCAGTCTTGCGGTTCGATCTTGCCGTCGGCGTCGATCTTGGCGTCAAAGCGCTCTTGGTGGGCGGTCTCGGCGGCGCTGGCAGGCGCAGGCACGGCCTTGAGCGTCGCGCCGCCATGGCCTGCGGGCGCGGCAGTCGTGTCAGGAATATCGAGGGCTTGGGTGTACATCAGCGGTCTCCTGGGCTGGGCGGCACGATAGCCGACCAGCTGCTGATGGCCATTATAGCAATTAACCGACCGATCGGTCGGTTAATTGCAACTCAGGCTTGCAGAGACTTGAAACTGTGGGTGTCGAAGACCGACTGGCCGGAGTGGCCTGAGTGGAGATGCGAGTGCAGGTGCGACGGAGGCACCGACAGTGGGCCCAGATCGCTGGAGGGCTGCGCACTGTCTTCGCCCGGCAGGTCGCCGTAGCCGGTGTGGATGCGCCGGTCGCCCCGCTTGATGGCGCGTGGGTCCAGCGTGACGGTGCCGGTGTAGTACAGCGCCGACAGGCAGGCGCTCAGGCGCTTGAGCGGCAGGCGGGTCTGGCGGGCCAGGGTGGCCATGGTGCAGGGCTGGTGGCTCAGGTGGGCGATCAGGCTCAGGTGGTCATTGTGCAGCCAGCTTTGCGGCAGCACCGACAGGCGGCGCAGGTGGATGGGCACGGTCTGAAACGCCTCGGGCAGCCGGTTGGTGGAGGTGCGGCTGGCGTAAACCCACATCAGCCGCTCCAGCGACAGCACCTCAAACCCTGGTGGATAGTGCCTGGCCTCGTCAGGCCGGTGCCGCCAGGAGGCCAGGCCCAGCTCCAGCGGCGGCGCGTCGGGCGACAGCGCTACCTGCCAGCGTGCCAGGTCCACCATGGCGACCATGCGGCCTTCAAAATGCAGGTGGTAAGCGCCCTCCACCACGTCGCTTTGCCGCGCGGCGATCTGCTCGCCCAGGGCGTAGTGGGCGCACAGCGAGCGCAGGGCCTTGGCAAACTGGTTAAGCGCCTGGGCGCAGGCATAGCTGTCGTGCAGCGCAATGCTGAGTACCGCGTCAATGGCGGGCGGCAGCGGCTGGGTGAAGGCGACGGGGCGGCTGGTCTGCTGCGGGTAAATGGTCAGCGGGGATTGGGGCGTGTCGGGGTTGTCTACGCGCAGGCCGCGGTTGTCCACCAGGCTGACCTGGGGGCTGTAGAGCAGCCAGATGTCTGCGTCCTCAAAGGGCACAATTTCCCAGCGGCTGGAGGATGTCGCGGCCCGGCTGACCTGTTCGACGGCTTGGTGTACCTGGTCGGCATCAAAGCCCAGCAAACCCAAGCGTAGTAGTGGTAACTCCATATTTCCTCAATGTACTTATATTTCTGTCCATTGGGTGAATTATTAAGTATCCATTTGCTTTTGACCATACGCCATTTGGGTGAGGAAGCTATTTCCAAGGTAAAACACACTGTCGCAAGCCACTAACGTACGTATACAAAGTGAATGCAGAGAAAAACACGAAATGTTATGACTATGATTTTCATAGCTGCTCCCGCGATGTTTTATTGGTCTGGGGACTGAAAAGGCTATCGGATTCAGCTGGAAAACACCCAGAAAATACTAAAACAGCCTCCACTCAGATCCGCGTGCGGGACTGGGGCAGACAGGTCGATTTATCGGTTTGCAGCATCTGTTTTCTGTAAAAACAACAGGCTTTAATCGTCCTCTTTATAACTTTACGCTTACTCCAGGCGTGCAGACTCCAGTTTTAAACCTGGCAATCCGATGGTTGCCATGAAGGATATTGAGTGAATTTGTTTTTGATGAACTTTCTACGCCCGGCTTTAGCCCTCACCCTGTCGCTGGTCAGTCTGCTGCTTGCAGCCTGCGGCGCGTCATCAGAAGAGGCAAAATTGGCTGACTTCTCCCCGGCCACTGTCACCTCTGTGGTCAGCCCAGCCCGCGTGGTAGCCGGGCAAATCTACACTTACAAAGCCGACGCCTCCAGCGGCAGCACCATTACTTGGAGCTGGGGCGACGGCTCGCCTAGCAGCGTAGGCAGCACGGTGCAGAAAGTGTGGAACCTCTCTGGCACCCAAACCGTCAGCTTGAGCGCCAAGGCAGGCACCAGCACTGCCAGCGTGACGCAAAGTGTGGTCGTGGTGGGCGACCCTGTTGCTGCAGGCGGCAACCACACCTGCGCGCTACAGCCCGGCGGCAGCGTACTGTGCTGGGGGGATAACAGCTTTGGCCAAATGGGCAATGGCACAAGCAGCGGCAATGTCCCCCAGGCAATTACCGTCACTGGTCTGACCAATGCCATCGCGCTCAGTGCAGGCGCCAACCACACTTGCGCCCTCAAAGCGGGTGGCCGCGTGGAGTGCTGGGGCCGTAACCACAGGGGCCAAATAGGCAATGGCACCACCTCCACCAGCGTGGTGACCCCTACGGTGGTGACGGGCCTCACAGACGCGGTAGCCATCACCGCTGGCGATGCTAGCACCTGCGCTATCAGGGCCAATACCAGTGTCGTGTGCTGGGGCGACAACTACGCTGGGCAGTTGGGTGATGGCACCACTGCCACCAGAGTAATCACCACCCCGGTCACAGGTCTAGCAGGCGTAGTAGCCATCAGCGCAGGCGATGTGCACGTCTGCGCGCTCAAAGCCAATGGTGCAGTGGTTTGCTGGGGCGATAACCGTAAAGGCCAAATAGGCGATGGCACCACGGGCAACATTCGAACGACCACCGTGGTTATCGCAGGCCTGACAGACACAGTGGCCCTCAGTGGCGGCTTGCTGCACACCTGCGCGCTCAAAGCCAATCGCAGCGTGGCCTGCTGGGGCTTTAACGGCAGTGGTGAGCTGGGCGATGGAACTCTGACAGACAAATTTACGCCCACAGTCCTCGACGGCCTGACAGATGCCGTAGCGATCACGCTAGATGGCAACTTTATCAACACAGTTCGCGGTGCCGCCCGCAGTTGCGCCCTCAAAGGCAATGGCAGCGTAGCTTGCTGGGGCGATGTCAGCTATGACGATGGCACAGGCCAACTAGCAGCCCAAAACAAAACCACCCCCACCGTTATCACGGGCTTGACCGACACCGCCGCAGTCAGTGCGGGAGGCAGCCACGTCTGCGCGCTCAAAACCAGCGGGGCTGTAGCTTGCTGGGGTAACGGTGTAAAGGGTCAGTTAGGTGACGGCACGTCTGGCAACATAACTACCAACTTGGTTGCCGTGACGGCGCCTGGTGGCTTGCTAACAGACACTACCGGAGTGAGTGCAGGTTTTTATCATACCTGCGCTCTTAAAGTGGGTGGCAGTGTTGCTTGCTGGGGTGATAACCAATTTGGCCAGGCAGGCAACGGAACCACTGCCACCAGTGTTGTTACTGCCACAACAGTAGTCGTCCTCACTGATGCAGTCGAGTTGAGTGTGGGTGGCTATCACACCTGTGCCCGCAAAGCCGACAATACCGTAGTCTGCTGGGGTTATAACCAATACGGCCAACTAGGTAACGGAACCCCTGGCGCCAGCGTCGTTACTCCCACTTTAGTACCTGGCCTCACCAACGCAGTCGAGTTGAGTGCGGGCAGTTATCACACCTGTGCCCGCAAAGCTGACAATACCGTAGTTTGCTGGGGTAGTAATGGAAATGGCCAACTAGGCAACGGAACCCTTGGCGACAGCCTCGTTACTCCCACTTTAATACCTGGCCTCACCAACGCAGTCGAGTTGAGTGCGGGCTACTTTCACACCTGTGCCCGCAAAGCCGACAATACCGTATTTTGCTGGGGTTATAACGGTTATGGTCAGGTCGGCAACGGAACCACTTCCCCCAGTGTCATCACTCCCACCTTAGTGCTCGGCCTCACTGATACCGTCGAGTTGAGTGCGGCTGGCTATCACACGTGCACCCGCAAAGCCGACAATACCGTATTTTGCTGGGGTTATAACCAATACGGCCAGTTAGGCAACGGGACCACTGCCACCAGCGTCGTCACTCCCACCTTAGTACCCGGCCTCACAAATACAGTGGAGTTGAGTGCAGGTGCTGCTTATCACACCTGTGTCCGCAAAGCCGACAATACCGTATTTTGCTGGGGTAATAACCAAAACGGCCAACTAGGCAGCGGAGCCACTGGCAACAATATCGTCACCCCCACCTTAGTACCCAGCCTCACTGATGCAGTCGAGTTGAGTGTGGGTATTTATCACACCTGTGCCCGCAAAGCCGATAGCACCGTAGTTTGCTGGGGTTATAACGGCTATGGTCAGCTAGGCGGGAGCACATCTGCCACCGCTAGCGTCAAACCCCAACCTACACCTATCTTAGGCGGGGCGATATTCTGGAAGTGATCTTTGAGGTTTTGGCAACCGATTCCCTTGTCTCAGACTGCTTGAAGGCGAGAGCACGGTGGCGGTTTGCTGCTTCACTTATGTAACTACCGTATCCTAGGCTGGCTCGCATAGGCTGCTGTGAAAGTCACTCGCTCAGCCCTAGCCACCGGCCTCCACCGCAAATCCTTTGCCGCGCCCGCGGCCCAAAGCGGCCAGCACCTGGGGCAAGGCTTCGTTCAAAGAGGCTTTCAGGGTGTGCGGCGGATTGATGACGAACATGCCGCTTTCGCGCAGGCCGGGCCGCTTGGGCGGCAGGGGGCGGCCGTCCGGGCCGATCTGGCGCGGGGCTTTGGCGTCGGGCGCGTCTTCCTGTCCAATATTCAGGGTGGCATGCAGCCAGGTTTTTTTCGCCAGCTGGGCGTAGCCTTTGAGGCGGCGCGGCAGGTCGTGTGACTCGGCGCGCGGGATGACCGGGTACCACACGGCATAGGTGCCGGTGGGAAAGCGCTTCATCGCGTCCTGCACCGCCGCGCTCACGCGGGCGTAGTCGCTTTTCATCTCGTAGCTCGGGTCGATCAGCACCAAAGCGCGCTTGTTGGGCGGCGGCAGCAGGGCGCGCAGTGCGTCAAAGCCGTCGGCACGCTCCACCGTGATCATGCGGCCCGCCTCCAGCTGGGCCATATTGCCGTCCAGCGCCGTGGCGTCCGCTCCGTGCAGCTCAAACAGCTTGAGCTTGTCACGCGTAGCCGACGTGCCCTCGCGCAGCTGGCTGTGCATGACAAACGGCGAGCCGGGGTAGATTTTGAGGCTTTTGGCGTTGAAGCTGGCAATGCAGTCGTAGTAGTCCTGCAGGGCAGTTGCTACGCTTTCAATAGCTGCCTCCGCGACATTCTGTTGGCCTGCAGCCTGATTAGCCTTAAAAATATCGGCAGCAAACAGCTTGCGCACGCCCTCGTCAGCCTCGGCGCTTTTCTGCGCAAACTCGCCATCCAGCCGGTACAGCCCGGCCCCGGCATGGGTGTCTATCACGGTGATGCCCGCCACTTTGAGGGTCATGTATTTCAAAGTGGCAATCAAGGTCATGTGCTTGAGCACATCAGCATGGTTGCCTGCGTGGAAGGCGTGGCGGTAGGACAGCATGGGGTGATGGTAACGCACAGGGTCTGCGCCGCAGCCCCGCCTGGCGGGCAAAAACCGGTGAATTTGACCTAAGTGCTTGATTTTGTTTATAATCTAAGGCTCTGCAGCGTTTGCTGTGCCCGCGGCAGAGTTTAATTCCCACCTAAGAGGCCCCCAACAGAGGGGCACCGACCGTGGAAAAGGCATGCTCCAAACCTCTCCTATTTGAAAAAGAGAAAACTCATGACTACGTTCAGCGCTAAACCCGCCGACGTGACGCACGAGTGGTTTGTGATTGACGCCACCGACAAGGTGCTCGGACGGATTGCCAGCGAAGCAGCCCTCCGTCTACGCGGCAAACACAAGGCCATTTACACGCCTCACGTCGACACCGGTGACTTCATCATCGTGATCAACGCATCCAAACTGCGCGTCACAGGTGCCAAGCCATTGGACAAAAAATACTATCGCCACTCGGGCTATCCCGGCGGTATCAGCGAAACCAATTTCCGCGACATGCAGGCCCAGTTCCCTGGCCGCGCGCTGGAAAAAGCGGTCAAAGGCATGCTGCCCAAGGGTCCCCTGGGCTACGCCATGATCAAAAAGCTCAAGGTGTATGGCGGTGCTGAGCATCCCCACACCGCGCAGCAGCCCAAAGTGTTGGATATCGCCGGTATTTCCCGCGATGCCGTGCGTAAGGAGTCAGCATGATCGGTGAATGGAACAACGGCACCGGCCGCCGCAAGTCAAGCGTCGCCCGCGTGTTCATGAAAAAAGGCACTGGCAAAATCACCATCAACGGCAAGGACATCGAAGCGTACTTCGGTCGCCAAACCTCGATCATGATCGCCAAGCAACCCCTGATGCTCACCAACAACGGCGAAGCGTTTGACCTCAAAATCACCGTAGCCGGTGGTGGCGAATCAGGCCAGGCCGGTGCAGTGCGCCACGGTATCACCCGCGCCCTGATCGACTACGACGCCGTGCTCAAGCCCGCGCTCAGCGCAGCCGGCTTTGTGACCCGCGATGCACGTGAAGTCGAGCGTAAAAAAGTCGGCTTGCATGGTGCCCGTCGCCGCAAGCAGTTCTCCAAACGCTAAAACGCTGCTGCGAGACTCTTATGCGGCGTTGCAAATCCTCGCCAGGCGTTCAGCCTGGCTGTGGTTTGCGCCTTGCCTAAGAGCCTCTCGCTACGCGTTTAGTCACTCCTATATACCGCCCACGTTCAATCCCGGCGGTATTTTTTTTGAGTGCACAATCCGTCCTATGCGTTTTCGACTCCTTCGTCGCCGCCTGACGATCAGCGCGCCTACTATGGCTATTCGCAGCCGGGCCTCCTGGCCGCTGCGCTGGGCTATGGCGGCGCTGATGCTGGGCTTTTGCGCGGCGATTGGCCTGTGGGCTTTTGAGTTTGGCAAGGGCATTGCCGGGCTGGACAGCAACGCCAAGGAAGAGCTGGCCCAGCTCAAGGACGAGGTGGTGCGGCTGCGCGACGAGCGTGAGAAGGCCCAGTCGATTGCCAACACCTCAGGCAGCCTGCTGACCGCGGAGAAAGCGGCCCAGGAAAAGCTGGCCGTACAGGTCAAGCTGCTGGAAAACGAAAACCGCGCCTTGCGCGACGACCTGGGCTTTTTTGAAAAGCTCATGCCCACCAGCGGCGTAGAAGGCGTGTCCATCCGTGGCCTGCAGGCCGAGCTGCTGGGCGGCGGCGCGCAGATCAAGTGGCAGGCGCTGGTGATCCAGCCCACCAAAAACGCCCCCGAGTTCAATGGCAAGATCGAGCTGATGCTCGGCGGCACACAGTCGGGCAAGCCCTGGTCCATGCCACTGACCAATGGCGCGCAAAGCCTGCAATTTCGGCAATACCGCCGCCTGGAAGGTGTGCTGGACCTGCCCCCTCAAGTCGTGGTAAAAACCTTATCTGCCAAAGTGATGGAAGGCTCCAGCACTAGAGCGGTGCAAAGTATTAAGTTATAGCTTTGCATATAAACTATAGATAACAAGTTAGCGCACACTTGGCTTCGCCAAGGCGCCATCGTCGTTAGGAGAACACAATGTTCGGTAAAAAAACCCAGCCCCCCATCCGTAGCCTGGTGGCCCCCGGCAGCGAGATTCGCGGCAGCATGAGCTTTACAGACGGCCTGCGCGTGGACGGCTCAGTGGTGGGCGATCTGCGCGCCAACGAAGACAAGCGCAGCATCCTGGTCATCAGCGAGTCTGCCCACGTCACCGGCCAGATCCATGCAGACCACGTCATCATCAACGGCCACGTGCAGGGTCCCGTGCATGCCAGCGAGCTGCTGGAGTTGCAGCCCAAGGCCCGCATCGAGGGCGATGTGCACTACAAAGCCCTCGAAATGCACCAAGGCGCCACCATCACCGGCCAGCTGCGCCCCATGCTCGGGGTGGGCCTGGAAGACAAGCCCCCACTGAAACTGGCGGCAAACAACGGCTAAGGCGCATACCTGAGCGATTTGCTGTACTATTAACGCATTGATTCCTTAGGAGAGTGCCATGAGCGCCGTTGCCGAACATATTGAAACCGAAATGCCCACGCCGATTGTCTTTACCGACAGTGCGGCCGCCAAAGTGGCCGACCTGATCGCTGAAGAGGGCAACCCCGACCTGAAGCTGCGCGTGTTTGTGCAGGGCGGCGGCTGCTCGGGCTTCCAGTACGGCTTTACCTTTGACGAGATCACCAACGAAGACGACACCACCATGAGCAAGAACGGTGTCTCCCTGCTGATCGACGCCATGAGCTACCAGTATCTGCTGGGCGCAGAGATCGACTACAAGGAAGACCTGCAAGGCGCACAGTTCGTCATCAAGAACCCGAATGCCACCACCACCTGCGGCTGCGGCTCATCTTTCTCTGTGTAATCAGTTTTTGCACATCTACAAGCCGCTGCACAGCGGCTTTTTTTATGCCTTTTGGGGCTGCAGGCCAATAGAATATCGCGGGAGCAGCTATTAAAAATATAGCAATTAACTTCTTCTTACGGAGTGCTGGGTAAGCAGGCCATTTACAGCTCTTACATCTCCTGCCACCTCGTAACGGCCTGCTCGCGTAAGGTGTAGGCATGGAACTACTACCTTCGCACTGGATTGATTTCCTCAGTGATCTGGTCACGCAGATCCCCCCTTTGCCCACGCTGCCCACGGCGGCCTGGGTTGGTTTTGCGCTGCTCGTTGCGGTCTGGCTGGGAGAGCGGCTGCAGCGCGCAGGCATAGCGCGCACCACCGGCTACTGGCTGTGTGGTGCCCTCTTTGGCATTGCGCTGGTATGGGCGCAGGTGTGGCTGGGTCAGCCGGTGCTGCGGGTGATCGCCAGCAACACGGGCATGGCCGAGCAGCTGGGCAAGGGCGCGCCCAGCACCTGGGCTACTTTGCAAAGCCTGTCGTGGATATTTGACCTGGCGCTGGGCTGGGTGCTGGTGGAGCTGGGTCAGCGCATTGACCTGCGCTGGCTGCTGCGCAACAAGGCCCTGGCGGCCACCGCGGTGCTGGAATATGCCATTACCTGGCTGCTGGTGGCGCTGGCGCTGCGCAGCTTGGGGCTAAGCTGGCTGCCCGCCAGCGTGGCCGCTACGCTGGCTGCGCACAGCTCGCCGGTCATGCTGTCTACCTTGCTGGCGCAATGGCGCGCCGAGGGGCAGGTGACGGAGCGGGCGCTGCATCTGGGCAGTATCAACACCGTGCTCACGGCCATCACACTGCCCGTGGTGCTGGCCCTGGTGGGTGCTTACGCACAGGGCGAGGCTGCACTGGGCAATATCGGTGTGCTGGGCAGCGCGGCCAATGCCGCCAGTGGCACGCCCACGCTGGGCGGCGTGGTGCTGCGCAGCGGGCTGGAGCTGGCGCGGCCGCTGTGGGAGGCTGTGGGCAGCGTGATTATTGGTTTTGCACTGGGCTGGCTGCTCTCGCACCTGCGCCAGGGCACGCAGGCCCGGCGCGGCGCGCCAGGTGCCTTGGGCTTGGCGGCCCTGCCAGACCGCGCGCCGTGGCTGAGCATGCTGGGTGCAGTGTGTGTGGCGGTGGGCCTTGCCCAGTGGCTGACGGCACCCGCCTTGATAGCCTGCCTGGCCATGGGCCTGAGCATGCGCCGCAGGGCAGCGATGCCTGCTGCGAGCGACGCCTCGGGCGCGGGCTTGAGCCAGCTGGCCCAGGTGCTGATGTTTCTGGTGGCCGGGGCCTGTCTGCCCTGGCTGCAATGGGCGGGCATGCAGCCTGAGCAGACGGGCTCGGCCCTGGACCTGCAGGCCTGGGTACTGGCGGCGCTGCTGCTCTTGATCCGGCTGCTGGCCAAGGTGATGGTGTGCACGCTGACTGCGCGCTGGGCCGGGCTGCGCTGGGTGCAGGGCCTGGCGCTGGGCATGATGCTGCAGCCGATGTCGATGACGGGGCTGGTGTTCTGGGCGCTGGCAGCCAGCGCCATGGCCGCGCCGTATGCCAGCCTGTCACACGCCTTGCTGCTGATGCTGTGCGTCAGTGATGTGCTGGCCCCCTGGATGATGCGCAGCGTGCTGCGCAACATGCGCGAGGTAGACCCCGGCACGGCACCAGCCGCTGCACCCACCGACTATGCAGGCCTCAACACCCAGTCCAGCACGCATGCCTGGCGCATTGACACCCATGCCGAGATCGTCAGCCAGCGCCGCGATCCGCGCACCGACATGGGCGATGTGCATGCGCTGAGCTAGGGTCCAGGCCCGGGGCTGCGCTGCGGTGGACGCCGCAGCTGAGCGCCCCGGCGCGATGCCACACACGTTTTGCTTTTCAAGTACACGCAAGGAGTGACTATGCTGTCCTACACCCCATCACGAGCGCTCACCATGGGCGTAGAGCTTGAGCTGCAGCTGCTCAACGCACGCGACTTTGCGCTCTCGCGCGATGCGCCCGACCTGATCAACCTGCTGCACCGCAAAACCGCGCTGCAAAAGCGCATCACCCCCGAGATCACCGAGAGCATGGTGGAGCTCAACACCAGCATCCACAGCAGCTACGACACCCTGCTGGCTGAGCTGCGCGAGCTGCGCGACGCTATCTGTGAGGCGGGCGACAAGCTCAACATCGACATCTCCGGCGGCGGCGCGCACCCGGTGAGCGTGTGGAAAGACCGGCGCATTTACCCCACCGAGCGTTTTTTGCACACCTCTCACCTGTATGGCTATCTGGCCAAGCAGTTCACGGTGTTTGGCCAGCACGTCCACATCGGTTGCCCCACCGGCGACGCCGCTGTGCAGCTGACGCACATGCTTGCGCCCTATATCCCCTACTTCATTGCGCTGTCTGCGGCCAGCCCCTATGCCGCAGGCGAAGAGACCTCGTTTGAAACCTCGCGCCTGCATGCGGTGGCGGTGTTTCCGCTCTCGGGCCACATGCCGCGTCTGTCCAACTGGGCCGAGTTCAACCGCTATTTTGACGAGATGGTCAGCTACGGCATTGTCAAAAGCATGAAAGATTTTTATTGGGATATCCGCCCCAAGCCCGAGTTTGGCACGGTGGAGGTGCGCATCTTTGACACCCCGCTCACGGTGGAGATGGCTGCTGCACTGGCCGCGCTGGTGCAGACCCTGTCGTCCCAGCTGCTGACCATCAAGCCCGGCTCGGTGGCCAGCGCCCAGGTGGGCGACCTGGCCACCTACCGTGTGTATGGCTACAACCGCTTCCAAGCCTGCCGCTTTGGCTACGAAGCCATGATTGTTGACCCGCGCAGCAAGCAGAGCTTTCACCTGGGCACCGCGCTGGATAGGCTGCTCGAAGACCTCATGCCCGCTGCTGCGCAGTTGGGCACAGTGCGCGCGCTGATCTACCTGCAAGAATTAGTGGCTGCACGCCAGAACGGCGCCAGCTGGATGCGCGCCATGCTGGCGCAAAGCGGCGACTTGAACGACGTGATGCGCATGCAGGCCGCGCTCTTCAGACACAGCGGCCACCAAAGCGGCGGCGGCCAGCGGCGCGGCGGCCCAGACTCCAGCAGCTCCCGCAGCGAGCCCACGCTGCGCAGCGTGCCTCCGCCTTCGCAGCCCATGGCGGCGTAAGCGCCCGTTTGGGCTTGGCCCTACGGAGGCGGCTCACACAACCCTTGCCGTTGGCACAGGGCTTGCGTCATACGCTCTACCGCACCAGGAGAGCGCATGAACCGTCACCGACTTTTGGATGGACATTCCGCGCTAACCGCCCCCAAGGGTGGTTACGTGAATGTGGTGCTGTCGGGAAAGTTTTTGCCTTACAAAACTTTGTAAAGGAACCCACCATGCACCCTGACACCATACCTCTCGTTCAGACGTCCTGGAAGAAAGTCTCTGCCATTGCGCCCCAGGCATCAGCGCTGTTCTACCAAAACCTGTTTGCTGCCGATCCCAGCTTGCGACCTTTGTTCAAAGGCGACATGGCAGAGCAGGGCCAAAAACTGATGCACATGATTGGCGCAGCGGTGAACAAGCTCAACGATTTACCCACGCTGGTGCCGATCCTGCAAAGTTTGGGGCAGCGCCATAGCGGCTATGGTGTGCAGCCCGCACATTACCAAACGGTAGGCGCTGCCCTGTTGCTCACGCTGGAACAAGGCTTGGGCGATGGCTTCACCCCAGCCGTCAAGGCCGCTTGGACAGAGGTGTATGGCGTGATGGCCAATGTGATGGTAGAGGCAGCCGTTGAAGCCTGATACTGTGTGTCTTGCTGCAGATTTTGATAGGGCATTGATTAAGCTTCAAACGACGGCGCACACGCTGCCCGCAACAATCCGCCATGCCTCACCAAAGCGCTGCCAGGTGCGCAGGTAGCGAAAGCTCCCCTCAAACGCCTGCCCCTTGAATACACCCGCTAAATCTGCAAGCACCACGGTCACCGCTGTTGCACCATGCATTTCAATCTGAACTTCCTTTAAGTCCAGGCGCGACAGCGTTTGCTGACCCGAGCGATGCAACGCAAGGTCATCCTCCTTACGGTATACCTTGCTGTCCGGTCCCACAAACACCAGCCGGTCGTCTATCAAAGCGTCTAGCTCGGCGACATTGCTGGCGAGCATCGCTGCGCGCAGATGTTGTTCCATGGAGCGGATTTCGCTGTTCATGATGGTGTCCAATACTTTTGAAGTGGCTTGCAGTACAGGTCTCAAGCGCGTCTGGCTTATGCCGCATGGGTTAGCAACGCAAAGCGCATGGCATCAGCTAAGCAGGGTACACACAGCCCAGCACGCGTGGGCCGCGTGCGCCGGTGACGCTGGTCAGCGGCAAGGCGCGGCGCTCGATAGTCTGCTTTGCCAGCCAGGCAAAGGCGGTGGCTTCCACGTCCTGGGGTGGCAGGCCGCGCTGGCTGCTGGGGACGATGCGGGTGCGTGGCATGAGGGCCTGCAGGCGCTGCATCAGGTCGAGGTTGAACGCGCCGCCGCCGCAGACGATGATCTCGCTGATAGGTGATTTGCTATCTCTTTCATAGCTGCTCCCGCGATATTCTATGGGGCTGACGGTCAATTCGACCAATGTTTTTTGGATATTCTGCGGCGTTTCACTGGCGAACGCGGCCAGGTGTATGTCCAGCCAGGCGCGGTTGAACAGATCGCGTCCGGTGCTCTTTGGCGGGGGCAGTGCAAAGAAGGGTTCGGACAGCATGGACTGCAGCAGCGCCTGGTTGACGGTGCCGCCGGCGCCCCACGCGCCGCCTGCGTCGTAGGCCGCGCCCGTGTGCTGCTGGCACCACATGTCCAGCAGGGCATTGCCGGGGCCGCAGTCAAAGCCTAAATTGCTGCCGTCGGGGCGCAGCAGGGTCAGGTTGCTGATGCCGCCAAGATTGAGCACGCCCAGGGTATCTGCGCTGCCCTGGGGCGCAAACCAGGCGCGGTGGAAAAACGGCGCCAGCGGCGCGCCCTGTCCGCCTGCAGCCACGTCGCGGCTGCGAAAGTCGGCCACCACATCAATGCCGGTCAGCTCGGCCAGCAAGGCAGGGTTGTTCAGTTGCAGGGTATAGCCGGTGGCATCGTGCAGGCCGGGCTGGTGGCGCACGGTCTGGCCGTGGGCGCCGATGGCGGTGATCTGCGCTGCAGCAAGGCTACTTTGCGCAAGCAGCGCCTGTACCACCTGCGCATAGCAGCGGGCCAGTGCATTGGCCGCCAGCGCGGCGCGGTGCAGCTCGTTATCGCCAGGGCTGTTCAGCGCCAGCAGCTGCGCCCTGAGCTCTGCCGCAAAAGGCGCAGATGCCGTGTGCGCCACCACAGGCGGGTGGGTGGCAAAGTCTGCCAACACGCCATCCACCCCGTCCAAGGACGTGCCCGACATCAAACCGATATACCACTGTGCCATGCATGCAATGGTACACGCTGGCGCCTTGGCCGGATCGCTGCATTGACCCGAAGTCAAGCGCAAAGCACAACGGCGCGCTGTCGCCAGCGCGCCGTTGCCAAAAAAGAGGGGTTTACTGTGCGGAAGCCAGCGACATGGTGCTGGCAGCGGCCAGCTTCAGGCGTATATCACCGACCATGCGGTTAAACGCTGGTCGGGCCGCTGCGCTGAGCGGTACAGTATTGTTTTCCTGGGCGATGGTCAATGGGTCGTGGTGCACGCCATTGATGCGGAACTCAAAATGCAGATGCGGCCCGGTGCTGTAGCCTGTGGAGCCTACGGCGCCGATCACATCGCCTTGCTCGACCTTCTGGCCTTGCTTGACACCGATTTTGCTCAGATGGGCAAACAGGGTGCTCTTGCCATCGCGGTGCTTGACTTCAATCACGTTGCCATAGCCGCGCTGCACGCCAGCAAACTCCACCACGCCGTCACCCACGGTGCGCACGGGTGTGCCGGTGGGCGCTGCGTAGTCCACACCATTGTGCTGACGCCATTGGCGCGCAATGGGGTGCACGCGTCCGCCAAAGCCGCTGGTCACACGGGAGAACTCCAGCGGCGAGGCCAGGAAGGCCTTGCGCAGACTGTTACCGTCCAGGGTGTAGTACTGGCCCTTGGTGCCAGGCTCCTGGAACCACACGGCCTGGTAGGTCTTGCCGTTGTTGACAAACTCAGCACTGATCACGCGGCCCGAGCGCACAGGCTCGTTGTCGGCCATCAGGGTTTCGTAGACCACGCTGAAGCGGTCACCCTTGCGCAGCGCGCGGTAAAAATCGATATCACCGGCAAACAGCTCGGCAATCTGGGTGGCTACCGCGTCGGGGATGCGCGCGTCGTCCGTGGCTGCAAATAGCGAGGAGCGGATCACGCCGCCAGCCAGACGTGAGCTGGCTACCAGTGGCGCGGTCTCGGTGCGTGCGGCAAAGCCCAGGGCAGACTTTTCCACCACCAGGCGCTGGAAATCGGGCGATTCGTCCTGCGTCCAGCGTGCGCTGAGCTTGACCAGGCGGTTATTGGGATCTGCCTCGGCAGTAACCAGGCGGCCCGGGCGGCTAAGCAGCGCGGCGCGGGTGGCGGCATCGCTTTTCACAAAAGCGGCGGCTGCCGTGTCTACAATGCCCAAACGGCGCAGCAGACTCTCGGCAGTGTCGTTGGAGCGGGTGGTATCGGTGCGGTACAGGGTAATGGGGAGCAGCGGCGATACGCCAGCGACAGGCTCGGCGCTCAAAGCCAATGGCTCCACGGCCTCTAGCACCTGGCGCACGGGCAGGTCGGCCGCGTCGGGGGCCAGGTTGGCCACGGCAAATGCGGTAGCGCCTGTGCCCAAGAGCAGTGCGGCCACGCCAGCCATGACACGGCGGGGGTGGCGCTGCAATGCGGCAGCCACGGTGGTGGCTATACCCTGCGCGTCAGCAATAAATTGGTTGAAGGTCAAAACAACGGTTCCAACAAATGACAATATACGAAATGTGAAAAACAGCATGCAATTGGCATGCCCACGTAAAATCGACAGGCTCTAATCCTGCAGGTCGAGCGCAGATTATAGTCACGACCGTCAGGGTCGTATCTGGAAAAACCCTTATGAATCAAGTCGTTACACCGAATTCTTCGCCCATAACCCCGGTTTCTGACGCGGTGAAAGAAGCTTTGGCCATTACTTTGCGGGGCGTAGAAGAGCTTATCCCGCAGGAAGATTGGGTTAAAAAGCTGCAAAAGAGCGAAACGTCTGGCATCCCGCTGCGAATCAAGCTCGGCATGGACCCTACCGCACCTGACATTCATGTCGGACATACGGTGGTGTTGAACAAAATGCGCCAGTTACAAGATCTGGGGCATACCGTCATATTTCTGATCGGTGACTTCACCACCCTGATTGGTGACCCAAGTGGCCGAAATACCACACGGCCGCCGCTGAGCAAAGAGCAGATTGAGGCCAACGCGCAGACCTATTACAAACAGGCCGCCATGGTGCTGGACGAGTCCAAAACCGAAATCCGTTACAACAGCGAATGGGGCGACACGCTGGGCTCGCGCGGCATGATCCAGCTGGCCGGCAAATACACCGTGGCCCGCATGATGGAGCGCGACGACTTCAGCAAGCGTTACGCCGGTGGCCAGGCCATCAGCGTGCACGAGTTTTTGTACCCGCTGATGCAGGGCTACGACTCGGTCGCCCTGAAAAGCGACCTGGAGCTGGGCGGCACCGACCAGAAGTTCAACCTGCTGGTAGGCCGCCACCTGCAGGCCGAGTATGGCCAGGAGCCGCAGTGCATTCTCACCATGCCCCTGCTGGAGGGCCTGGACGGTGTGGACAAAATGTCCAAAAGCAAGAACAACTACATCGGCATCACCGAAGATGCCAACACCATGTTTGCCAAGGTGCTTTCCATCAGCGATGTGCTGATGTGGCGCTGGTTCACCCTGCTGTCATTCAAGTCGATGGCTGACATCGAGGCTTTGAAAGCCGAGGTGGCAGCAGGCCGCAACCCCAAAGACGCCAAAGTCATGCTGGCCAAAGAAATCACCACCCGCTTTCACAACGCGGCAGCAGCAGACGCAGCAGAGCAGGACTTCATTAACCGCAGCAAGGGCGGCGTGCCCGATGAGATTGACGAAGTCAGCCTCAGCGGCGCGCCACTAGGCATCACCCAGCTGCTCAAGCAGGCGGGCCTGGCGTCCTCCAGCTCAGAAGCAGGCCGCCTGGTCGACGGCGGCGGCGTGCGCGTAGACTCGTCCGTGGTCAGCGACAAAGGCTTGAAGCTAGAGGCTGGCACCTATGTAGTGCAGGTGGGCAAACGCAAGTTTGCGCGGGTGAATTTGGCGTGATGTATGGGGCAGAGGAGATGGCGATTTTCTGCTTAGGCGGATTTTTGCGACTTTAATCTGCTTTGTTGGGCTGGGGATAGTTTGGGTGAGGTTTCCCATTGGTTGAAAATAGTACAGAAATCTGTACAATTAAAAGCATGAAAACCACCCTCAATATCCACGACGCCTTACTGGCCGAAGCCAAGTCGCTGGCGGCCCGGCAGCACCTGACTTTGACGCGTTTGATCGAAGAGGGTTTACGCATGCGACTGCGTGCGACAGACATTTCCCCCACTGGCAAGCGCAGAGCCATGCCGGTCTTTAATGGTAAGTCTGGACTGGCACCGGGGCTGCGCGGTTTGAGTACGCGCGAAATGCTGGATGCGGCCGACCATGCTGCCTGACGTTAATGTGCTGGTAGCTGCGCACCGCGCTGACCATCCACACCATAAGGCTGCTGCGGATTGGCTGAAAGTGACCCTGAAAGGCGCGAAAGACGGCCAAGTAGTCGTGCTTCCTATGCAGGTGATCAGTGGTTTTCTGCGTTTGGTGACAAATGCAAAGATATTTTTAAACCCTTCGACGAGCGAGCAGGCGGTGGATTTTGTCGACTGGCTACTGGAGGACGCGCGAGTACGCCTATCGGTGCAAACGGCAGAATGGACTAGTTTTCGCAGTTTGGTGCTGGACAAAAAACTCAGCGCCAATCAAGTGCCCGACGCGCATCTGGCGGCTTTGTCTCTGAGCTTGAGCGAACCTTTTGTGACCTTTGACAAAGGTTTTCGGCAGCTTTTGCCGCGCTCTTTGCTGGTACTTTTGCCAACTTCCTGAAAGCAAGTCGTTTTTTGTGTGGCGTGCCGCTACCTGAGGTGGACTGTTGCGAATCACTTGGCCCCTGCAGCCTCCAGCATTTTCATCATCTGAGCATAGCCGCGCGATTTGGCCAATTGCAGTGGGGTGTTGCCTTGCCGGTCGGTCAGTTGCAGATTGGCTCCAGCCTTGACCAGCGCCTGCAGGGTGGCCTGGTGTCTGGGGCCGCCACTGCCCAGCACGATGGATTCGATAGTGGCTGTCCAGTGCAGGTTGTTGACGTGATCCAGCGGTGCTCCCGCAGCGATCAATTGGCGCACGACGCCGTCATGGCCCCGATGCGCTGCCGCTATGAGGGCAGTGCCGTCATAGCGGCTGGTCACCAGCTTGGCACTGGCACCCAGTTGCAGCAGAACACGCAGCGTTTCTTCGTCGCCGACAACAGCTGCAATGGTGACCGCGTCGTAGCGGTCGTTTTCCAGAATGTCAACGCGGGCACCGGCTTTGACCAGGGCGCGGATGGCATCGCGCTGCCTGGCAAATGTGGCGACATGCAGTGGCGTGCGTCCATAGCTGTCGCGGCTGTTGAGATCGGCCTTGCTGGCAGCCAGTTGTTCAATACGCGCCACATCGCCTTGGTGGGCCGCTGCATGCAAGCCTGAGTAACGGGTGATTTCAGCAGGAGTGGGCGCGACCTGCGCGGGCGCTGCGACCGGTGCAAGTGCCAGCAAAAGCAGCAGACAATACAGTGATGTAGGTGGCATGGGCTGTCTCCATCAGTAGGTGAAGTATTTGAGTAGTTCATCTGTCATGCAGTTCCCGGCAGCCCACCACATCGAGGCGCAATACAGTTGCGGTGCGCCCATAACCAGGACCATCAAATGCAGGTAGTGATTCAACGGGTGCGTGAGGCACGGGTGGAAGTAGACGAAGTGGTTACAGGCATCATAAACCAGGGCCTGCTGATTTTGCTGTGCGCAGAGCAAGGCGACACGGATGCTATTGCCGACAAATTACTTGCCAAAATCTTGAAGCTGCGCATCTTCAGCGACAACGCTGGCAAGATGAATCTGTCAGTGCAGGATGTGGGCGGTGGCTTGCTGGTGGTGAGCCAGTTCACCTTGGCTGCCGATGTATCTGGTGGCAACCGGCCCAGCTTTACCCAGGCCGCGTCGCCAGATGAAGGTCGGCGGCTGTATGACTATTTTGTGCAGCAGGCACGCGCCGCGCATCCTGTGGTGCAGACCGGCCAGTTTGCTGCGGATATGCAGGTGCATTTGGTCAACGACGGGCCAGTGACGATTCCGATCACGATGCGGGTCTAGCCAGTCGGTTTGAACGCTTCGTCATGCTCACCACAGGCAGGCTCAGTGCATTGTCTGGAGCAGCCGTTCAATCGTGCGTGGCGCGCTGCTGCACCCGGTCAATACAGGCCTGCCCATCGGGCGCTTGGCCCGAGCGCTGAGCTTCCCACCGCATGGGTCGGATAAAATAAGTTGTTGCCATTTGTAATGGTGTTGCATGGTATAGATGCGCCGACTCTAGAAATGAGGCTGGGGACTGATGATTGCATATACATTCTGGAGCTTTCAAAGGCTTGCGTCCTCGGCTCTGGCGCTGTGGGCGCTGGGCTATGCGGCTGGCGCCGGTGCGGAGACCTTGCGCCTGGGCGGCTCTGGCTCCACCACGGCATTGGCAAAGTTGCTGGTCAAGGCTTACAGCAAAAAATACCCTGAGGACACCGTGACGGTGACCCCCGCAATGGGTACATTGGGTGGGCTCAAGGCCTTGCAGGCCAAGGCGGTCGGGGTGGCATTGGTGTCGCGTCCCTTGACAGATACTGAGCGCGGCCTGCAGGCCGCTGAATTTGCGCGAACCCCTTTTGTCCTGGCGGTAGCGGCTGACAATCCCAAAGCCGATATGGGTTTTGCCGAGCTGGCTAGCCTGCTGGCCGCGCCCAATCCGACCTGGCCCGACGGAAGCCGAGTGCGCTGGGTGCTGCGGCCACCACAGGACAATGACAGCAAGATCGTGTCTGGCTTCCCATCCCAGGTTGCCAGCGCCTGGACTGCAGCGCTGGAGCGCCCCGGGGCCTTTATTTCCGCCACCGACGAAGACACCATTGCGGCCATCCAGCGCTTGCCTGGTGGCTTAGGCTTTACGACCTTGGGCCAAATCGTGGCTGACAAGCGGCCGCTCAAGGCGCTGATGCTGGGTGGTGTAGCGCCCAGTGTGGCCGCCATCCAAAACGGCAGCTATGCATACTACAAACGCCACTTTCTGGTGACGCAGGCCGATGCTGCACCCATTGTTCAGCGTTTTGTGGCCTTTGCGCTGTCTAACGAGGCACAGACTCTGCTGACAGCCCATGCCAGCTGGGTGGGCAAGTTCAAATAGCGGTCAGCCGTGAAGACACTTCCCCTGCCGACCCAACGCTCGCTGCAAACCATCACGGCCATCAGCCTGACGTTTTGTGCATTGATCGCGTTTGCATTGCCTGGTATCACCTACTGGCTTGGGCACGCGCAGCTGCGCGCTGATCTGCGGGTGGAAGCATCCACCAGCGTGCGCAGCATCAACACGCTCATCCTGCGTGAACCGCATTTATGGATATTCATGCAAAACGAGCTGTACGTGGCGCTGGATGACAAACTCACCGACACCGCACCGTTTGCCTCGCGCATTTTGGCAGGCGAGGGCTTGGCACAGGAGGTGGTGCTGGAGCGAAACACGAAGCTACAGGGGCCGTTGCTGCGTTTGAGCGAACCGATTTACGACACCGGCAAAGTGGTGGGCCGCATTGAGCTGACGGCCTCCCTGCGCCCGCTGCTCTGGCGCACGGCCGGGGTGGCGCTGCTGGGGCTGCTTTTGGCACTGGCCTTGTACTGGTCGGTGCGCAGCCTGCCGCTGGCGGCACTGCGCCAGGCCATGCAGGACCTGCAGCAGGAGACCGAGCGGGCTGGGCAGGCCAACCAGGCCAAGTCGGCTTTTCTGGCCGGCATGAGCCACGAGCTGCGCACACCCATGAACGGGGTAATTGGCATGACAAGCTTGCTGCTTGACACCCCTTTGAATACGGAGCAGCGAGAGTATGTGGAAACCATCCGCATCAGTGGTGACAGCCTGCTGTCGGTCATCAACGAAGTACTAGACTTTTCCAAAATTGAAGCGGGCAAACTGCAGTTGGAAAACCAGCCTTTTGAGCTGGCACGCTGTATCGAAGACGTGTTCAGCATCATCGCCCCCTCAGCTGCGAAAAAAAATCTGGATTTGCTTTATCTGGTGGAGAACGATGTACCCGCCTGGATTGATGGCGACGTAGCCCGGCTGCGTCAGGTGCTGGTCAACCTGGTGGGCAATGGCGTGAAGTTTACCGAGCGCGGCGAAGTCTACGTGCGGGTAGCCAAAGTCAGCTGCGATAGCGAACATCTGGAGTTGGTGTTCTCGGTACGCGATACGGGCATTGGTATTGCACCCGACAAACAGTCTGAACTGTTCCAGCCCTTTCACCAGGTGGACGCGAGTACTGCCCGCAAATACGGTGGTACAGGTTTGGGTTTGGCCATTACGTCCAGGCTCGTCGTTTTGATGGACGGGCAGGTCAGTGTTCAAAGCGCATTGGGGCATGGGTCTACCTTTAGCTTTACGCTACGCACACGGCCCGTGCCCGCCACGGCGGTGCGGTATTCGCAATCTGACCAGTTCACCATACAGGGCAAACACCTTTTGCTGGTGGACGACAACGAGACAGCACTGAACATACTGGGTACGGTGGTGCGCCGTTGGGGCTTGAGTTGCCAGATCGCCGCATCGCCCTATGCTGCACTGGAGTTGCTGCGCTTGGGTACTCCATTTGAAGCTGCAGTGATTGACTTTCACATGCCAGGCATGGATGGTGTGCAATTGGCGCAGGAAATACGGCGCATCGATGGCCGTGAATCATTGCCTTTGGTATTGTTTTCATCATCCGACCAGGAAGTCAACACTGTTGGTAGCGATGGCCTTTTCGCAACACGTGTTACCAAGCCCCTGCGCCAGTCCCAGTTGTTTGACGCTCTGGTTGATGTGCTGGCACAACGCAATCTGGCAGTGGAAAAGAAGCCAGAAAAATCACTGCCTGATACCGAGCGAGCACGCCGCACCCAGGTACGCCTTTTGGTAGCTGAAGACAACCCGGTCAATTTACGGTTGATAAGCTTGATGCTCAACAAGTTTGGCTACCGTGCGGATGTGGCTGCCAACGGTGTGGAAGTGCTGCAAGCCCTGCAAAGACAGCACTACGATGTCATCTTGATGGATGTGCAAATGCCGGAGATGGATGGTATGGAGGCAACACGCAGAATACGGCAATCTGGACAGGGTGCGCAGCCTTATATTGTCGCTGTCACGGCCAATGTGCAGAATGAAGACCGCAGGCAGTATATGCAGGCGGGCATGAACGCCTTTCTTGCCAAACCTTTTGTACAGGCAGAACTGGACGCTGTGCTTATCCAGGCCATGGGTAGCGCGTTTGTGCCAGACCATGCGCAGCCCAAACCAGGTGCATCCAGCGCCCCACCAGGCCCTGATTTGCTGGATATGAGCATAGTGAACGAGATTGCTGAGTTGTTCAGCGATGCAGGCAAAGGTGCATTTGCCAACATGGTGCGCAGTATGCACGGCGACACCATCAAGTTTCAGTCCTTGCTGCACGACAAGCTGGAAGGCCCCGCACTGGTACGCGCCGCACACAACCTCAAAGGCTTGAGCGGCAGCATGGGCGCCAAGATGCTCTCGAATCTGTATGCCAAGTTAGAGCAGCTCGCCCTTGCAGGCCATGTGCAACAAATGCAACATATGCTGCACGAGAACGATGCGATGGTGTCCCAATCGATCCAGGCCTTGTACGCAGCAGCCCCGCAAGACTAGTCGCGACACTCAGCCTTTGATCTCAACATGCTGGTCGTATAGGCTCAGTGCATTGCCCAAAGCACCAGCTCAATCGCGCGTGGCGCGCTGCTGCACCCGGTCAATGTAGGCTTGCCCATCGGGCGCTTGGCCCGAGCGCTGCGCCTCCCACAGCATGGTGCCCAGCTCTTCCATCACCTCGTGGTGGGCCTGGTGCAGGTCGCCGCGGCGCGCGGTCAGCAGCTCCACCGCCTGGCGGATGCCGCGCGGCTGGTCGATGCTGCATTGCTCGGTGATTGACAGGTGCATCGACAGATGCAAAAACGGATTGGTCTGGCCATCGCTGCCGTCATACACCCGTGCTACGGCTGCGTCAGCGTCTTGCAGATCCGCGTGGTATTCGGGGTGCTCGCTCATCCATTGGTTGGCAATGGTTTCCAGTGCGTCCTGCGAGCTGCTGCTTTGCGCTTTTGCAAATGCAGAGCAGAAAAAGCGGCGCACATCGTCTTGGCTGGGGTTAAACATGACTGCATTATCCAATGTGACAGGCTACCTGGTGCGCAATGGAGATAATCTAGGAACATCTGCATTCAACAAGAGACATTACCTATGACTACCCAAGCTTTTATCTGTGACGCAATTCGTACCCCCTTTGGCCGCTATGGCGGCGCGCTCAGCAGTGTGCGCGCGGATGACCTGGCTGCCGTGCCACTGCGCGCGCTGATGCAGCGCAACCCCGGCGTGGACTGGCATGCCGTGACCGATATGGTCTATGGCTGTGTGAACCAGGCCGGCGAAGACAACCGCAACGTAGCGCACATGGCCAGCTTGCTGGCCGGACTACCGCTGGAGCTGCCGGGCTCCACCATCAACCGCCTGTGCGGCAGCGGCCTGGACGCCCTGGGCACAGCCGCGCGCGCCATCAAAAGTGGCGAGGCGGGCCTGATGATTGCCGGTGGCGTAGAAAGCATGAGCCGCGCGCCTTATGTGATGGGCAAGGCTGACAGCGCTTTCAGCCGCAGCACACAGATGTTTGACACGACGATTGGCTGGCGCTTTGTCAACAAGCTGATGAAAGAAAAATACGGCGTAGACAGCATGCCCGAGACCGCAGAAAACGTGGCAACCGATTACAAGATTGACCGCGTATCGCAGGACACCATGGCGCTGGTCAGCCAGATGAAAGCCGTGGCCGCACAAAAGTCGGGGTACTTTGATGCAGAAATTTACCCCGTCACCATCCCTCAAAAGAAGGGCGACGCTGTCGTTGTCAGCCAGGACGAACACCCGCGCGCCACCAGTATGGAAGCGCTGGCCAAGCTGCAGCCCATCGTGCGGCCCGGCGGTACGGTGACTGCCGGCAATGCCAGCGGTGTGAACGACGGCGCCTGCGCCATCTTGCTAGCCAGTGAGGCAGAAGCCAAAAAGCACGGTCTGACCCCCAAAGCCCGCGTGGTGGGCATGGCTACTGCAGGCGTGGCCCCGCGCATCATGGGCATCGGCCCTGCGCCCGCTACGCAAAAGGTGTTGGCGCTGACCGGATTGAAAATTGAGCAGATGGACGTCATTGAACTGAATGAAGCCTTTGCCGCCCAGGGCCTGGCCGTGCTGCGCCTGCTGGGCTTGCAAGACAACGATCCACGTGTCAATCCTAATGGCGGTGCGATTGCGCTGGGCCACCCGCTGGGTGCTTCAGGCGCGCGCCTGGCCACCACGGCAGTCAACCAGCTGCACAAAACCCAGGGCCGTTATGCGCTGTGCACCATGTGCATTGGTGTGGGGCAGGGTATTGCGGTGATTTTAGAACGTGTTTGAACCACGGCTTGCACAGAAAACCATGCGCAATGTCAACCAACATACGATTACCGATGCGGTGATTGCGCGCCTGGCAGATACGCCAGATCCACGCCTCAAGCAGATCATGAGCAGTTTGGTGCGGCATCTGCACGATTTTGCGCGCGAAGTGCAGCTCACGGAGGACGAGTGGATGGCGGGCATAGAGTTCTTGACTGCGACCGGACATCAGTGCGACGCAAAACGGCAGGAGTTCATTTTGCTGTCAGACACGCTGGGCTTGTCGATGCTGACTGTGGCCATGAACAATGACAAGCCAGCAGGCTGCACCGAATCTACCGTGTTTGGCCCTTTCCATGTGCCTGGCGCGCCCGAATACGATCACGGGGACGATATTGCCAACGGTGCCAAGGGTGTGCCTTGCGCTGTGCACTGCACTGTGAAATCTCTGGATGGCAAGCCCATTGCCAACGCCAAGATTGAAGTCTGGCAGGCAGATGCAGAAGGTTTATACGATGTACAGCGCCCCGATCTTCAGGGTGCGCAAGCGCGCGGCGTATTGCGCAGTGCAGTCGATGGCAGCTGCTTTTTCAACACCATTGTGGCCGAAGCCTACCCTATCCCCACAGATGGCCCGGTGGGGCGCATGCTCAAGGCCACCCAACGCCATCCCTGGCGGCCCGCACACTTGCACTTCATGGTGACTGCGCCGGGCTACGAGACCTTGATCACCCATGTATTCCGTGAGGGTGACCCATATCTGGACAGTGACGCAGTGTTTGGTGTGCGCCAGTCCTTGGTAGCTCCGTGGGAAACTTTACCCGACGGACACTTTCGTTTGGACTATGATTTCGTGCTGCACCAAGCCAAGTAGATAAAGACGGTTCACATTCTGTTGGTACCGTGCAAGCATCGCCTGAACAGGCCCGGACAGTTTTGTGAATTTTGAAAGACTTTGCATGCACACTACCACCGAACAGCTCTTCGACCACGCCCGCACTGCCAATCTGTACCTGGACAAGCCTGTCGATGACGCGCTGCTGCACCAGCTGTACGGCATGATGAAATACGGCCCCACCTCGGCCAACTGCTCGCCTGCGCGCATCCAGTTTGTCAAGAGCGCAGCGGCCAAGGCTCGGCTGCTCGAGTGCATGATCCCCAGCAATGTGGAGAAAACCCAAAGCGCCCCGGTCACGGCCATCATCGGCATGGACATGCAGTTCTACGACAGGCTGCCCGAGCTGTTTCCCCACACCGATGCCCGCGCCTGGTTCACCGGCAACCAAGCATTGATCGACGCCACCGCGCTGCGTAACAGCTCCTTGCAGGGCGGTTACTTCATCATCGCGGCGCGCGCCCTGGGCTTGGACTGCGGGCCCATGAGCGGTTTTGATGCAGCCCGGCTGGATGCTGCATTTTGGGGCGGCAGCACTGTGAAAACCAATTTTGTCTGCAATCTGGGCTATGTCGACACGAGCAAGACCTTTGCCCGCAGCCCGCGCCTGGCTTTCGATCAAGCCTGTAGTATCGTCTGATAGCCACTTGAACCTTCCTTTCATTACCGACTGGCATTTCTATGCCATCGCCATTCCTGCGGTGCTGCTGCTGGGCTTGAGCAAAAGCGGCTTTGGCGCGGGCTTTGGCTCGCTGGCGGTGCCCATGATGGCGCTGGTCATCACCGTGCCGCAGGCCGCAGCCATTTTGATGCCTGTGCTGCTGGTGATGGACCTGCTGGGCATTACTGCGTATCGCAAAGATTTTGACCGGCAGCTGCTGAAGTTTTTGTTGCCCTGCGGCCTGGTGGGTATTGTGGTGGGCGCTGTGCTGTTCAAGCTGCTTCAGCCCAAGGTGGTGGCGGGCATTGTGGGCGTGTTCACTCTGCTGTTTCTGTCCCAGCGCCTGCTGTTTCCGCCCAAGGCCGACGCCGCACCACCACCGCGCTGGCTGGGCGCGCTGCTAACGGCAACTTCGGGCTTCACCAGCTTCATTGCCCATGCCGGTGGCCCGCCGATCAACGCCTACGCCATCCCGCTCAAGCTCAAGCCCGTGGTGTACACCGCCACCATGGCGTATTTCTTTTTCACCATCAATATGGCCAAGTGGATTCCGTACGCCTGGCTCGGTCTGCTGGATGTGCGAAACTTTGCCACTTCATTGCTACTCTTACCGTTTGCACCCATCGGGGTGTGGGCGGGCGTAAAAATTGCAAGGTATATCCAGCCTACCTTGTTTTACCGCATTGTCTATACCGGCATGTTCCTCACTGGCCTCAAGTTAGTCTGGGACGCATTCACCTAGAAAGTCCACCATGACCTCCATCACCCAGTTCAGTGCCCGGCTGACCGAATTCAAAGCCCAGACCCGCAAAGTCTGGGCTTTGTCGCTTCCATACTTCCAGTCGGAGCACAAGTGGAAAGCGCGCGGCACTCTTGTGGCAGTGATGGCATTGAACTTAGCCTTTGTCTATGTGAGCGTTCAGTTCAATGAGTGGTACCGTGTTTTCTACGATGCACTGCAAAATAAACAGCAAGATATTTTTTGGGCACAGGTTCGATGGTTTTGTGTGATTGCTGCTGCAAATATTATTGTGCAGGTGTACAGGTTGTATCTCACGCAGCGCCTGGAGCTCAATTGGCGAGAGTGGATGACCCAGCGTTATCTGAAACGCTGGACAGAAAACAAAGCCTTTTACTATTTAGAACTCGGTCGTTACACGAAAAATAGCGAAGCGATACCCGACAACCCCGATCAACGCATACAGGAAGATGTTAAGTTGTTTACAGAAAGCACTGTTGAGTTGAGCATGGGTTTTCTATTGGCTGTAGTGAATATTGCAGCATTCATCGGTATTTTGTGGGGTTTGAGTCGTGGCTTTGAGTTCACTTGGAGCGGCCAAACCTATGCTGTAGCAGGGTTTTTGGTATGGTTAGGATTGCTGTATGCAATTGCAGGCAGCATATTGACGCATTGGATTGGAAAACCTCTGATTGCGATTAATTTTGAGCAACAAAAATGTGAGGCTGATTTCCGCCATGACCTTATGCGTATGCGTGAGTACAGTGAGCCCATTGCATTGTCTAAAGGTGAGGTGGTAGAACGCGGGTCACTCAATCGACGCTTTGCCAGCGTTGTATTGATCACCGTGAAGATGATTTGGGCGAGAAAGAAATTAACGTGGTTTACTGCAAGCTACGGTCAAGCCGCTGTAATTTTTCCGTTCATTGTGGTGGCACCTCGGTACTTTAGCGGAGCAATCCAACTTGGTGAAGTCATACAAACATCCAACGCATTCACTGAAGTTCAGGGTTCGTTAAGCTGGTTGGTTGATAACTACCCAAGACTCGCCACCTGGAAAGCCACCACCGACCGCCTCACCAGCTTTGAAGCATCGCTGGCCGCGGTAGAGGCACTCAATATCAAGCAAAATCAGGCGCTAGCCCAATGGAATGTCGCGGAAGCAGCTACTGAAAACATAGCAAATTCCGATACCTTGCAGCTCAACCAACTCACGCTGTCCCTGCCCAACGGGCAGACCCTGGCGCAGGATGTGCAGCTATCGGCGCAGGCAGGTGACAGCATTGTCGTCAGTGGCCCCTCGGGCAGTGGCAAGAGCACGTTGCTGCGCTCCATCGCCGGCATCTGGCCTTTTGCCAGCGGCCAGGTGGCGCGCCCTGCTGATTTTGACGCGCAGGCCATGTTCATCCCGCAGCGGCCCTATTTTCCCAATGGCAGCCTGCGCACGGCGCTTGCCTACCCTGAAGAAGCCAGCCGCTACAGCGACGACGCCTTGCGCACCGCGCTGGACGACGCGCTGCTGCCGCAGCTCAAGGAGCGCCTGGATGATCAAGACGCCTGGGGCCAGAAGCTCTCGGGCGGTGAGCAGCAGCGTCTGGCCCTGGCCCGCGTGTTCCTCAAAAAACCGCGCTGGGTGTTTGCCGACGAAGCCACCAGCGCGCTGGACGAAGCCGCCGAGAAAACGCTCTACCAGAGGCTGCTGGCCCAGGTACAGTCAGCCCAGGGCGCCCTGGTGTCGATAGCCCACCGGCCTGCGGTGGCAGGCTTTCACGCCACCCAGTGGCGCTTTGAGCCCACAGCCGCCCAGGCTACCGCGCGTTACGCGATTGCAGCGATGCCCGTACCAGTAACCTGACTGTCATCTGCGTACAAGCCTGGTCGGCGATACTCAGGGCATGCACCGCACTATTTTCACCACCCCTGTCGTCAACACGCTGCTGCGGGGCCTGTCTGTTGCTTTTCTCAAGCTCACGGGCTGGAAGGTGGAGGGCGCGCTGCCGCCCGAAGCCACCAAGGCTGTGCTGATCGCCGCGCCCCACACCAGCAACTGGGACCTGCCCTACACCCTGATGGTGGCTTTTGCGCTGCGGCTCAATATCTACTGGATGGGCAAGGACAGCATCTTCAAGCCGCCGTTTCGCGGCATCATGATGTGGCTGGGCGGCATTGCGGTCAACCGCGAGCAGTCCACCAATCTGGTGGCCGCATCGGCGCTGGCAATTGAGCAGGCCGACGGCATGGTGCAGCTGATCGTGCCGCCCGAAGGCACACGCAGCAAGGCCACCTACTGGAAAACCGGCTTTTACTACATCGCCCTCGGCGCCAAGGTGCCGATCATCATGGCCTATATGGACTTTGCACACAAGCGCACCGGCCTGGGCCCGCTGTTTTATCCCAGTGGCGACATCGACAAGGACATGGTGGCGATCAAGGCGTTTTATGCGCCGTTTACCGGCAAGCATGCTGACCGCACCTGATTTTTGATATTAAATCGGCCTGTAGCCCAATAGAATATCGCGGGAGCAGCTATTATTTATATAGCGTCTATATACTGCTGCCAGCCCCGTGCGCGCAGTGCGCAGGCCGGGCAGGTGCCGCAGCCGTAGCCCCAGGCGTGGCGCTGGGTGCGCTCGCCCAGGTAGCAGGTGTGGGTGTGCTCCAGCACCAGGTCCAGCAGCTTTTGCCCGCCGCCCGCCGCCCCTGAATCTGTGCCCAGGCTGTGCGTCATGCGCCAAGTGGCGGCTTTGTCGATCCACATCAGCGGGGTGTCGATCAGAAAGCGTTTGTCCATGCCCAAGGACAGCGCCAGCTGCATGGCCTTCATGGTATCGTCGCGGCAGTCGGGGTAGCCTGAAAAATCGGTCTCGCACACACCGGTGACGATCACCTGCAGATCGCGCCGGTAGGCCAGGGCGGCTGCCAGCGTGAGGAACAGCAGATTGCGCCCGGGCACAAAGGTGTTGGGCAGGCCTGATTGCTCCATCTGGAAAGCCACATCGCGTGTGAGCGAAGTCTCGCTCACCTTGCCCAGCACGGCCAGGTCCAGCAGATGGTCCTCGCCCAGCCTGGCCGCCCAGGTAGGAAAGGCTTTGCGCAGCTCGGCCAGCACCACCACGCGCTGCGTCAGCTCCACCCGGTGGCGCTGGCCGTAGTCAAAGCCGATGGTCTCTACCCGCGCGAATTTTTGCAGTGCATAGGCCAGGCAGGCAGTGGAGTCTTGGCCGCCGGAGAACAGGACCAGGGCGGTGGAATGGGGTGGAGTCTGCATGGGGCTATTATCTTCGCGCTACCATCTAGGCCATGGCTGCTGACAAATCATTTGCCGACTACTGCTGCGAGCTGCTGTGCAGCGCCGGGCCGTGCGTGCCCAAGCGCATGTTTGGCGGCTTTGGCATCAGCACCGACGGCCTGACGCTGGCGATTCTGGCCGATCTGGGCGAGGGCGAGAAGCTCTGGCTCAAAGGTGACGAGGCCAGCCGCAGCCGCTATGAGGCGGCGGGCTGCGCGATATTTACCTACGATATGAAAGGCGTGCCACGCTCGATGAACTATTTCAGTGCGCCCGAGGCAGCCATGGATTCATCCGAAGCCATGCGCCCCTGGGCCGCGCTGGCGCTGGAGTGTGCGGTGCGCGCGCAGGCCGCCAAGCGTGGCGCGACCCACAAGCCATCGGCCAAAGCATCCGCCAAGGCCTCTGCCAAAGCACCCGCAGCGCAGCAGGCTAGCCCCAGCAAAGCCACTGCGCCCTCCAAGCTGTCTCACACCGTGCTTGAGCGTGCCCGCGACGCGGCCAAAAAAGCCGCCGCGTCCCACAGCTTGCCCGCCCCCAAGCCCAGCAAGCCCCAGCCCAAGCGCACCGCAGCGCCTGCGCCCAAAACCAGCGCGGCGCGCAAGTCGGCCAAAGGCTGAAGCACGGCAGTGCAGTAGCTGGGGCGTGCGCGTCCAGCCCAGAGTGCCTGCGGTGCAGCCCCAGCTGGTTCGCACGCATCTACAGCGCGCTGGCTAGCGCGAGTCAGGGCAGGGCGACTCACCGGAGCCTGCTGCGGCACCTGCATGGGCACCGGGTCCCAGTCAAAGTACAGGGTTTCGCTCGGCTGCGCCTGGGGTGTGCGCCAGGCCTCCAGCACCACAGCGTCATGCGGCGGCACGCGCAGCTCATCGCCTGCGCGCAGAAAGTGGTCACCCGGGCGGCTGGGCAGTGTTACCCACGCGCCGCCTTGCACAATGCGCAGCAGTGACGCATGGGCCGGCTTGAGGCTGAGCGCGCGGCCCGCGCGCAACGCAAACGCGCCGAGGTGGGCGCTGGCCTGCAAGCCACAGTCTTGGGAGAGGGATGGAGCGTAAAGCATGATGAACCTCCTGGAAATACGCCGTTGGGCAAGGCCAGATCCATGTGATCTGGGAATGAATTTTGCGCTACGCACCCTTGCCAGTCCAATGAATTCCTCATACACTATTAATGTGTTTAAAGCATTAATTGAAGGAGGCCACCACGATGCTCCATTCGCAAACCCATCTGCGCACCCGCCCTATTGGCGCGGGCAATCTGCGGGCCTTCGAATCGGTGGCCCGCCACCTGAACTTTCGGGTGGCCGCTGAAGAGCTGGCGCTGACCCAATCGGCCGTTTCGCGCCAGATCCAAGCGCTGGAAGACGAGGTGGGCACCAGCCTGTTTAATCGCCACACACGCTCGGTCGAGCTGACCGCCGCTGGCATGGCCCTGCTGGGCGCTGCCGCGCCCTCGCTGGAGCGCATCGACAGCGCGGTGCGCCAGATCCGCACCAGCACCGGCCGCAAGCAGGTGACGCTGACCACCTTTGCGTCGTTCGCATCCATGTGGCTGATTCCGCGGCTGGAAGCCTTTCAGCGTGAAAACGCAGATATCGACATCCGCATGGATGCCTCGGACGCCACACTGGACATGGAAACCGCTGATGCCGACATTGCCATGCGCTATGGGCCGGCCGCCAAGATGCCCAGCCACGCCATCCGCATGTTTGGCGAGCAGCTCACGCCCCTGATGAGCCCCTGGCTGCTCAAGTCGCAGCCCAAAATCAAAAGCGCCGCCGACTTCGCCAACTTCACCTTGATCGAGGCGGGCGACGCACACACCACGCATCTGGAATGGCTGTCCTGGCGGCGTTGGCTGGACTCACAAGGCCTGCCCAAGCTGGTGCCCAAGCGCTGGCTGTACTTTGGCTATGCCTACCACATGACCCAGGCCGCCCTCACCGGCCAGGGTGTGGTGCTGGCCCGCACGCCACTGGTGAGCGAGCACCTGCACAGCGGCGACCTGGTCGAGCCGCTGCCCCAGCTGCGCATCGACTCGCCCATGGCTTTCTGGCTCATCCTGAGCCCACGCGCCCGCTCCAGCACCAACGCCCGCGCCGAGGTCACCGCGTTTTGCAACTGGCTCAAAGCCCAAGCCGCGCAGACGCGCCTGGCCATTGGCGAAGTGCCGGGTAGTGATGTGGAGACGGGGTCGCTCGATTGAGCAAAGGCTTCAGGAAAACACAGGGCGAAAGAAGCTGCGCTCGTAGCTCACGATGCACTGCGTGTCTTCAGCGTAGCGAAACGCGGCCTGGCAGGCAGGGTCTTTGAACGAGTCGTTGCGATAGACCTCGTAGGCTGCAAGGCTGTCAAAGGTAAACAGCGCCAGCGCGATATTGTTGGCGCCCTCGCTGGGCATGAAATAGCCATGGTGTTGGCCGCCAAACTTTTCTACCAAGGGTATCCACAGTTTGCCGTAATGTTCAAACTCTTTGAGCTTGGCGGTGTTGAGTACGTAGCGCAGATAGATGGTGACCATGGGCTTGCTTTCAGTGGGTTCAGCGCTTGAGCCGATACGGCTCTTCAAAGTCACGGAAGTCATCCTCCACCAGCGCCGCGGCTATCCACTGGGCTACGCCTTTGGCAGCGCGCACGCGCTCGATGTAGGCGTTGATATCGGCGCGCTGGCTCAGGCCGTAGGTTTTGAAGCGCATGCACACGGGGGCAAAGTAGGCATCTGGGATGCTGAACTGGCTGCCAAACAGGAAAGGGCCGCCGTGCTGAGACAGCAGCTCGCTGAAAATGGTTTCGATGCGCGCCACATCGGCGCGCACGCCCGCCTGGTCGCGCAGCACCAGCGCGCCTATGTCGGGCAGGCTGGCCTCGATATTCATCATGCAGGCGCTGCGCAGGGCGGTAAAGCCGCTGTGCATCTCGGCGCAGACGCTGCGTGCGCGGGCGCGCTGGCGGGTGTCTTGCGGCCAGAGCTTTTTGTCAGGAAATTTTTCGGCAGCGTATTCGGCAATCGCCAGCGTGTCCCACACCACCAGGCCATCGTCCACCAGGCAGGGCACCTTGCCTACGGGGTTGATTTTGTTGATCGCGGTTTTGAACGCCGAGCCTGGCTCCATCGAGTCAAAGCGCAGCAGCACCTCGTCAAATGCGATGTTCGCATGGGTCAGCATGACCCAGGGCCGCATGGACCAGGAAGAGTAGTTTTTGTTGCCGATATACAGTTGCATGGCGTGCCTTCTTTGCGTGGGTGGTTGCGCTGAGGCTTACATCATGCCACGTAGGGCACAAGGCATTGATGCTCAAAACGCGCCGAATTCTTGAGCTGCGTGCATTGGGCAGTGCCTGCCCATGCGGATGCTTTGGCGCCAGGCCAGTGCGCGCTCAGCGCCCGCCAACGCCTCTGCGGTACTGGTCCATCCTGCGCGCTGCACCGATGTAGGTGGGCACAATGGCGTAGATGCTGCCGGGCTCAATGCCCAGCGCGGCCAGGCCGGGCAGCTTGCCGCTGGCGATGTTGGGCGAGCGCATGGAGTCCAGGTTGTCGCGGCTCATCAGCGGCTCGCCGGGCAGGTGTTCCATCACCCAGGCCTGCAGGCGCGCCATGGACATCGGCAATGGCACGATGGGCCGCTGCACACCAGCGCAGCGCCCCGCCAGCGCAAACAGGTCGCGCAGGCTCAGCACATGCTGGCCACACAGCTCGTAGACAGGCTGTTTTTGCAGTGTTTCAGGGCTCCGGTCCAATGGAATATCGCGGGAGTAGCTATTATTTTGATAGTAACCAGTCACCAGCTGCGTGATGGCCGTGGCCACGTCTTCCACCCACACGGGCTGAAACTTCGCGTCTGCGCCGGCCAGTGGCACAAACGGTGCGATCTGCTGCAGCTTGGCAAACACATTGAGCAGCTTGTCCTCTGCGCCAAACACCACGCTGGGGCGCAGCAGGGTGAGACTGAGCGTGCTGTCGCTGAGCACCGCCTCGCCCTGCGCCTTGCTGCGCAGGTACATCGATGGAGCGTCTGGCGCTGCGCCCAGCGCGCTCACATGCACCAGCCGTTGCACGCCTGCGGCCTGACAGGCCGCGACGATCTTGCGCGGCAACTCTACATGCACATGGTCAAACCGCGCTGCGTCACCGTGCAGCACCGCCACCAGGTTGACCACGGCGTCGTGTCCGGCCACTGCGCTGGCCAGCTGGGCCGCGTCATGCACATTGCACTCCAGCAGATCCAGGCGCGGCAGGCTCATCAGGTGGCGGGCGTTGCTGCGCCGGCGGGTGGGCACGGTGATCTGGTGGCCTGCCGCGGCGAGCTTTTCGCAGACGTGGCTGCCAATGAATCCTGAACCACCTAACACTATTATTTTCATAGCTGCCGCCGCGATATTCCATTGGCTTGCAGGCCAATAGCTTAATAAAACCAAGACGTCACTGTACCATCAAGGCAAATCTTTGTTCACCTCAGGGGCATTGCCCTCGCGTGGGCCGACGCTGCCCAGGCGGGCCTTGATGCTTTGCGGCTGGCCGGTCAGGATGGCGGCGTACATGGTGGTGTTGCTCAGCACTTTTTTGACATAGTCGCGCGTCTCGGCAAACGGCACGTTCTCGGCCCAGGCGGCGGCCTCCATCAGCGGGCCGTTGCGCCAGGCGCGCGGGCGGTTGGGGCCCGCGTTGTAGGCAGCGGCTGCCAGCGGCATGGAGCCTGCAAAATCGTCCAGCGCCAGCTTGAGGTAGGCGGTGCCGATCGTGATGTTGGTGTCGCGGTTGTTGATCTGGTCAGCAGTAAAGCCCTCCAGGCCAATCTTTTTGGCGGTCCAGCGCGCCGTGGCAGGCATCACCTGCATCAGGCCGGACGCGCCCACACTGGAGCGGGCGTCCATGATGAAGCGGCTTTCCTGGCGGATCAGGCCGTAGACATAGGCCGGGTCCAGGCCAATCTCCTTGCTGCGGCGCACGACAGAGTCTTTGAACGGCATCGGAAAGCGCTGCTCGGTGTCCATGCCTTCCTTGGTGCGCTCGCTGGTGTTGATGCAGCGGTCCCAGACCTGGCGCTCGCAGGCAAAGTCGGCAGCGGCCAGCAGCTCGCGCTCGCCCATGCCGCCCTTGGTGTGCAGATTGGTGCTGTAGTTCCACTCGCGCACGCCTTCGCTGCGCAGGCCGATGGCTATCGCATACAGGCCGCGGTTGAGGCCTGCATTGGTGCGCGCGGCTTCTTTTTCGGCAGCGGTGACGGGGGCGGGGCGGGCCGGCGCGGTGATGCGCTGGCCCAGCTCTTCCATGGCCAGCATTTCATAAAAGCCGCGTGGCGAGGCAATGCCCTCCAGCAGGCTTTGCGCCTCGGCCAGCTCGGGGCGCAGCACGGCAGTGGGCGTGCCGCCACCAGCGGGTGTGCTCATCACCGTGGTGGGCTTGCCGTTGACGATGCCTTTGAGGGCGCGCGCTTTCCAGTAGGCAAAGGTGGGGTCTTTGCGGCCGTCTTCGCTCATGTCGTTGATGGCGGCCAGCATCACAGGCCAGCCCTTGGGCGCTTCGGTGGCGCGCAGTGCTGCGCGGACTTTCCAGCCCAGCAGGTCGTCGTTCAGGTGCTCGTTTTTGGCGTTGGCGTAGTAGGCATTGGCCTGGTCAGACAGCTTGAGCGCGGCTTGCTTGCCGATCACCCCCCAGGCCCAGCTGCGCTCCTCGGCGCTCAGCAGCGGTGCCCATTTGGCGTCCAGCAGGCCGGCTGCGCCGTCCGGGTCGCTGGTGGCCATTTTGATCAGAGCCAGGGTCACCAGCTCTTTGCGTGCGCCGGTGGCGGTGGCGCGGCTGGCCAGAAAGCGCACCGGGCTGGCATTGATCTCACTGACGCTGGCAGCTGCCTCGGGCGCCACGATCAGCACGGCGTTGGCTGCAGCGCGGGCGCGGTTGGCCTCCATGCTGATGCGTGCTTCGCGCCACACCTCCAGCGCGGTGATCTTGCGTTCGGCATAAAAGCGCTCTGCCGCCTGCGTGCAGCCGTCGTCAGCGTCCCGAATGCCATACCAGTTGCGCAGCAGCTCGGCAGACATGTCCTTGCTGATGCTGCCGGTGCGCACCGAGTCCACCAGCAGTGCAAAGCAGCGCACCTCTTTGTCGTCATTCATGCGGAACTTGGGGTATTCAGCCGCAAAGCTGGTGTAGTCGCGCCGCTTGCCCAGCTGCAGCAGCCAGTCGTTGCGCAGGCGGTCTTCGTGGTAGGTGCCAGCGTAGCGGGCCATCATGTCCTGCACCTCCTGGGCGCTGGCTTCTTCGAGACGGGCTTTGAGTTCCCAGTAGGCGGCCTGAGCCTCCAGCGCATGGCCACGCGCCTGCGGCAGCAGGGCAGTGAGGCGGGCTTTGTCACCGCGTTTGAAGGCGTTGGACATCTCGATGATCACATCATCGCGGTTTTGGGCCAGGGCACTGCTGGTCAGGCTGGTCAGCGCAAGCGCGCTGAAACATGCCAGAATCAGGCTGCGCAGAGAAACAGTCAGTAGAGTAGTCATTGGCTTACATGGAGAGGGCATAGCCCGATTATGGATAAAACAGAGTTTCGCAAACGCCTGGTACAACAGCGTCTTAACATGCCCGACCGTTTACAGCGGGCCGAACAGTTACAACGTGTGATGCGCATCTGGCTGGTGGGGCGGCCCGACACGGTGATTGGCGCATACTGGCCGATCAAGGGCGAGTTTGACCCGCTGCCAGCGCTGTACCGCTGGCAGGAAGACGGCGCGCTCGACACCAGCCTAGCCACGCCTGGCCTGCCATCGGCACCTGAGCCCACATCGAAAACCGGGAAAAGCACGCTAAAAACCCCTGTAGAACCTGCACAAGCAGCTATCAATTTTATAACAAATCTCACCAGCCCGACGAGCGTTGGCATGGCGCAAGCCCCTGCAACAGTACGCAAGATTGGGTTACCTGTGGTGGACAAAGTTCACAAAACCCTCACCTTTTACGCTTGGTATCCTGGCTGCCCGATGGAAGAGGATGCCTACCACATCCCCAAACCCAAAGACACCGAGATCGTGGTGCCCACTTTGCTCTTCGTACCCTGCGTGGGTTTTGGCCCTGGTGGTTACAGATTGGGCTACGGCGGCGGCTTTTATGACCGCACCTTGACATCGCTGATGCCCAAGCCCGTCACCGTCGGCCTGGCCTACGCCAACTCCAGCGTCCCCTCGTTCGAACCCGAGCCACATGACGTGCCCTTGGCAGCGATATTGACCGAGGATGGTCAGGCGTTTCCTTGAGGAGTGCTTGATGCAGCAAAGCCATTCAACTCAAGGGCGGCCATCGGCCCTTGCCTTGGTGTCACGCAGACGTTTGACAGGGGCGGCGCTGGCCTTTGCCATGCTCAATGCATGCGCTGCGCCAAGGCAGCGGGTTTTGGCATTGCCCGTGCTGGACGGGCAGCCTCTGAGGGTGGTGTATGCACACAACCCCCGTTTTGAACGCCTGCCTGCTGCCCTGATGGCAGTCATTCTGGGCCGGGCACAGGCCCTTTGCAAATTGCATTTGCGCTTGGAGCTGCAATTTGCAGCGCCGACAGAGCAGCCCATTGCCACACTGTTTCGTGGAGTGACGCCTGCAGTGTGGAACCCGTTGAAAGAAGCCACTTACGATGTAAAAAACAATACGGGAGACAGAGCGCTGTTGGTCAAAACGACGCGGCAGAGCCTGGCACGTAACCAAAGCGCTATACCTGCCCAAATTGCCTTCGCACAGCCGTATTTGCTGAGCAAAATACTGCCCACAAATGTAGCCAGTCTTTCTGAAGCGCTGGTGGATACGCAACTGGAGCGTATGCGCTTGTGGATGGCGCTCAAAGGCCTAGATGGCCGCGCATTGCTTGACGAGAGCGTGTTCAACGAATATCTCGCATGGATCTATGCACCGCGCACCGCGCCATGGCCTTATGAGATAGTGATCACGAACCAGTTGATTGCGAGTGTGGAGTATGTGGAGAATTCGATTCACACTGCTTTGCGCGGCGGCGTGAGCAACGGCTTGACGATGCAATCGCCCAGCTCGCGTTATGGCACGGTGTCGGTGCTGAGCATGTTTCCGTTCACGAGTCAGGACGCGGTTACCAGGCTGCTACGTGGCGATGTGCAGGGCCAGAGCACGGATGTTGTAGAGGCTGCGGCATCTCTTCTTGCACATGAGTTGGGCCATCAGTTGCTGCACTTGGGACATCCTTTTGGCAGCGCAGCCTGTGTGATGAATCCGCCCCAGCTCTTGCAGTTCAGCGCATGGACGCGAGGCCTGAATGCGATGCAGTGTCCTGTTGGAAACTCTGCGGAGAACAAGCCTGGTGTGGTACGGTTTAGTGCTGTAGACCAATAGAATATCGCGGGGGCAGCTATTGTTTTTGTAGTGTATTGTTATCTTCTGGCCTTTTTAACAGCCCGCGGCAATGCTTTTGTAGCTGAAGTTCACCCTGGACGGGCGATGGGACATGTCGCTGCAAAAAATCTCCGAAAACACGCGTGATGCTTGGTAGTTATCTTGAGATGGTGGGCCGCGCCTTTCTGCGATTTTTTCATCGACACGCTCCCATCGCTTCACCCTGGCGGATGGGTTTGTTGAAAGCCCGCGCGCCGGGGGAGGACGGGGGATTCTTTGCACTCTGTGCGCTCTGCGCACTATGCGCACTATGCGCGATCCGTGCCTGCCTGCCCTGGAGTTGCAAGGACTTTGACAGGCTAGCCCAAACTGGGGGAGTAAGACCCTGACCGATCAAGGCCCAACAGCCCCACCGCGAAACCGCCGAGCGAAGCCCCAGCCAGTGAAGAGCACGCTGCACAGGTGACCTGGGGTGGTCCACCCAATCAGAGCGCCGGGCTCGAGGAACGGAAAAATTTGGGATCAGAACCGGGCGCTGTCTGAGCGCAGCGAGTTTGCCCGGTTCCCCAAATTTTACGTACCGCAGATGCTTCCCGCGAAGCGGGCCGGTGCTCGGGTGGACTACCCCAGGGCGCCTGGGCGGCGTGCGGACCCAGATCAGGAGCTACAAATGCCCAGTGAACCACCTCAGAGCACCTGGCCAGCGTGCGGCCCCAGATCAGCAACTACAGAAGCCAGATAAACAGCAAAAGACACCGCTTTTACAAGCCAAACAAGCCCCCAGCCCAATAGAATATCGCGGGAGCAGCTATTTAATCCATAGCATTTAACATCTCTTGCAAGCCCGCTACACTAACGCCATGCAAACCTATTTAGTCGGCGGCGCGGTCAGGGATGCCCTTATGGGCCTGGAGGTGCGCGACCGGGATTATGTGGTGGTGGGGGCCACGCCTGAGCAGATGGTGGCCCTGGGTTATCTGCCGGTGGGCAAAGACTTTCCGGTGTTTTTGCATCCCCAGACCCGCGAAGAATATGCGCTGGCGCGCACTGAGCGCAAAACCGCCAAAGGCTACCACGGGTTTACCTTCCATACTGACGTAGACGTCACGCTGGAGATGGATCTGGTGCGGCGCGACTTAACTATTAATTCGATAGCAGCAAAGCCAATCGATGAAAGCGCAGAAAGCCTGTTTTCTCCGCAAACCATCAACCAGTTTGCGCTGATCGACCCCTACCACGGCCAGCGCGACATCGCTGACAAAGTGCTGCGCCATGTGAGCCTGGCTTTTGCCGAAGACCCTGTGCGTGTTTTGCGGCTGGCGCGCTTTGCGGCGCGCTTTGCGGGCTTTAGCGTGGCGCAGGAGACTATGGCGTTGATGCGGCGCATGGTGGCTGCGGGCGAGGTGGACGCGCTGGTGGCCGAGCGCGTGTGGCAGGAGCTCTCGCGGGGGCTGATGGAGGCCAAGCCTTCGCGCATGTTTCAGGTGCTGCGCCAGTGCGGCGCGCTGCAGGTGCTGCTGCCCGAGGTGGACCGCCTGTGGGGTGTGCCGCAGCCCGAGGCGCACCATCCTGAGATCGACACCGGCGTGCACCTGATGATGGTGCTGGACATGGCAGCGCAGCTGAACGCACCGCTGTCCATGCGCTTTGCCTGCCTGATGCACGACCTGGGCAAAGGCACCACGCGCGAGGAAGAGTTGCCGCGCCATATCAATCACGAAAGCCGCAGCGTGGATCTGCTGCTGCCCATCTGCGAGCGCCTGCGCGTGCCGCTGGAGTGCAAGGAGCTGGCCGTGGTGGTAGCCAAGGAGCATGGCAACATCCACCGCAGCGCTACGCTGGACGCCAGCGCCGTCATGCGCCTGCTGGAACGCTGCGACGCGCTGCGCAAACCGGCGCGTTTTGAAGAGGCACTGCTGGCCTGTGAGTGCGATGCGCGTGGCCGCTTGGGCTTGCAAGAGCAGCCTTATCCGCAGCGCGAGCGCCTCTCTAGAGCACTGAAAGCCGCCTTGGCCGTGCCTACCGAGCCGATTGCTGCCAGCGCCATCGCAGCGGGTGCAGTGGGGCCGAAGATTGGCGAGATGATTGCCCGGGAGCGTGTGAAGGCGATCGCGGCGGTGCTGTAGGGCGAGCCGGGCGGCGTTTTAACTAAGTGCGATGGGTGCGGATAGTCCAGGGTCGCTTGCTATGCGCTAGAAGTCTTGGCTGTAGAAAGTAGCGTCAAGACTTCTAGGGCCTGAGCGCTGCATGCAGTTGCTGTGCGTCAGCTACCCTGCACGCCCTGCGCAGCCAGCGTCTCATCCCAGGTAGCCGGGTCGCAACCTACACGCTGCACATTGATGCTGGCCGCTGTGACTGCGTGCGCCAAGGCGGCTTGCAAAACTTGCTGTGGCAGTCCCGTCTGCAATGCTTTCACAGAGAGCTGTTGCTGCTTGTCCAAATAAGCCAGCAGCGCAGCCAAAAAGCTGTCGCCCGCGCCCACCGTGTCTGCTACCTGAATGTTCTTGGGACTGGCTTGAAATACCTGTGCGTCACGCGTGAGCAGCCAGGCACCTGCGGCGCCCAGGGTCAAAGCAACCAGTTGGGTAGTGGAGGCCTGAAGCAGTCTGCGCGCAGCGGCCAGCGGGTCAGCCTCTTCCCAACCCAAATCCTTGAGGTCATCGTCGCTGACTTTCACCATATGGGCCATCGCGCAGGCCTCCAGTACGCAGGCGCGGTACGGGGCCAGATCGGGGCAGACCACGGTGCGCAGATTGGCGTCTAGCGTGATACACACGCCGCGCGCCTGCGCCGCCTGCAGCAGCGCGCGGGTTTTGGGCCAGTCATCGGGCACCAGCATCAGGCAGCCGGTGTGCAGCACGGTGGTGGCCAGGGGCAGGGCGGCAATCGCCTCGGCCGTGCTGATGTCGCGGTCTGCCACGGCCTCGCGGTGGAAGGCATAGCTGGCTTTGCCCTGGGCATCCAGCTGCACCACGGCCATCGACGTGGGCAGGCCGCTGGGCTGCTCGCTGGCCAGCAGCACACCCTCGGCGCTGAGGATCTGGCGGTACTGCGCACCGAAACTATCGTGTGACAAAGGGTTAAGGTAACTGGTGGGCAAACCCTGGCGTGCAGCCGCCACACAGAAATTAAAAACCGATCCGCCCAGACAGGCTTGCGAATCTGTGCGCATGCTTTTCTGAGAGTAAGGACTCACAATGAGGTCGATCAAGGCCTCGCCATAACAGGTCAACATGGGGGTATTACACCGCAAATCACGCAGTCGAAACCTAGGGTTTTCGATAAATAAAACAAATTGATTTATTAAGTTGAAGCGTGAATAATGCACGCAGCCCGTCAATGGGCTGATAAATCCATCCCATGTTTTCCCCATCCTAGGAGACCCGTATGTCCTTCAAACTCAAAGCCACCTTGGTACTTGCTGGCCTCGCATTTGCCAGCGGCGCAGCCTTGGCGCAAAAGCAGCCGATCATCGGCCTGATCACCAAAACCGAGACCAACCCCTTCTTCGTGAAAATGAAGGAAGGCGCGCAGGCTGAAGCCAAAAAGATGGGCGCCAAGCTCATGACCGCATCGGGCAAAAAAGACGGCGACACCGCCGCGCAGATCGCTGCCATCGAGACCATGACCGCCGCTGGCGCTAAAACCATTTTGATCACCTCCAGCGGCGATGCCATCATCCCCGCCGTGAAGAAGGCCCAGGAAAAAGGCGTGCAGGTCATCGCCCTGGACAGCCCGTTTGAAGGCGCAGACGCATTGTTTGCCACCGACAACTACAAAGCCGGCATCCTGATTGGCGAATATGCCAAGGCCGCTTTGGGTGCCAAGCCCGCCAAGATCGCCATGCTCGATTTGTTCCCCGGCCACCCCGTGGGCGCGCAGCGCCACAACGGCTTCATGAAAGGCTTTGGCCTGCAGGCGCTGGATGCCAAGTCCAACGAACTGTCCAAGACCGCTGAAACCGTCTGCGCCGGCGACACCGATGGCAACCAGGCCAAGGGCCAGACCGCGATGGAAAACTGCCTGCAGAAGAACCCCGACATCAACGTGGTCTACACCATCAACGAGCCAGCGGCTGCCGGTGCCTACAACGCGCTGAAGAAGGCCGGCAAAGACAAGGACGTGATCATCGTCTCGGTCGACGGCGGCTGCGCTGGCGTGAAAGACGTGTCCAAAGGCGTGATTGCTGCAACCTCGCAGCAGTACCCCCTGAAGATGGCCGCCATGGGCGTGGCAGCGGGTGTGGAATATGCCAAAGGCGGCAAAAAAGCCTCGGGCTATGTGGACACTGGCGTGACCTTGATTGCCAACAAGATGATCAAGGGCGTGGATGCCAAAGACGTGAAGGTTGGCACGCAACTGTGCTGGGGCAAGGCGTAAGCCAGCCTGAAGACCAAAAGGACACATTGAGCAGAGCGTAGATCCATGAGCACCACCAAAAACACCAGCGCCTGGGCCACTATCCCCTGGGCGGCGCTGGGGCCCTGGATCGCGCTGCTGCTCGCCAGTTCCTTTTTTGCCACCCAAAGCGACCGTTTTCTCACGGGGGAAAACCTCTCTTTGGTGCTGCAGCAAGTGATGGTGGTGGGGGTGCTGGCGATAGGCCAGACCCTCATCATCCTGACGGCGGGCATCGACCTGTCCTGCGGCATGGTGATGGCGCTGGGCGGCATTGTCATGACCAAGTTTGCCACCGAGCTGGGCCTGCCACCCGCGCTGGCCATGCTGTGTGGCATTGGCATCACCTGCCTGTTTGGCCTGGTCAACGGCCTGCTGGTCACCAAGGTCAAGCTGCCTTCTTTTATCGTCACCCTGGGCACCATGAACATTGCCTTTGCCGTGACCCAAATTTATTCTGAGTCGCAGACCATCAATGATCTGCCGCCCATGTTGACGGCCTTGGGGCAAACCTTTTCGGTGGGCAGCACCGAGGTGGCTTGGGGCACTTGCCTGATGATCGTGCTGTATGCCCTGGTGTGGCGCGCCCTGGCCGACACCGCGCCGGGCCGCCATGTCTACGCTGTGGGCAACAACGCCGAAGCCGCCCGCCTGACAGGTATCTCGGTGGACAAAGTGCTGATCGCCGTCTACACCCTCGCTGGCCTGTTCTACGGCCTGGCCGCCATGCTGTCGGTTGCGCGCACGGGCGTGGGCGACCCACAGGCCGGGCAAACCGAAAACCTCGACGCCATCACCGCCGTGGTGCTGGGCGGCACCTCGTTGTTTGGCGGGCGCGGCATTTTGCTGGGCTCGCTGGTGGGGGCGGTGATTGTGGGCGTGTTCCGCAATGGCTTGACCTTGATGGGCGTGCCCTCGGTCTACCAAACCCTGATCACCGGCATCTTGGTGATTCTGGCCGTGGCCGCCGACCAGATCTCGCGCAAAGGAGCACGCTGATGGCAACTGCTCCGGTCATTTTCAAAGCCAGCGGCATCGTCAAGCGCTACGGCCATGTGGTGGCGCTCGATGGCGTGGATTTTGAGCTGCGCGCGGGCGAGATTCTGGCGGTGATTGGCGACAACGGCGCAGGCAAGTCCTCGCTGATCAAGGTGCTGTCGGGCGCGGTGGTGCCCGACGAAGGCAGCATGGAGCTGGACGGCAAGCCGGTGCACTTTCGCTCGCCGATTGATGCGCGCAAGCATGGCATCGAGACGGTGTACCAGGACTTGGCCGTGGCACCGGCCATGACGATTGCTGAAAATCTGTTTTTGGGGCGTGAGATATTGAAGCCTGGCATTCTGGGCAAACTGCTGCGCCTGATCGACAAAAAGCAAATGCTGCAGGATGCCACCACCCATATGGCGGACCTCAAGATCGGCCTGCGCTCCATGGGCCAGGCGGTCGAAACGCTTTCGGGCGGCCAGCGCCAGGGCGTGGCAGTAGCCCGCAGCGCCGCGTTTGCCAAACACGTCGTCATCATGGACGAGCCGACCGCCGCGCTGGGCGTAAAAGAAGGCAATATGGTGCTGGAGCTGATTCGCCGGGTGCGCGACAAAGGCCTGCCCGTGATTTTGATCAGCCACAATATGCCGCATGTGTTTGAGATTGCCGACCGCATCCATGTGCAGCGCCTGGGCAAACGCGCCGCGGTGCTCAACCCCAAGGCCATCAGCATGAGCGACACCGTCGCCGTGATGACCGGTGCCATGCCTGTAGAGAAGATTCCGGAGGAAGCCCGTGCTTAAAAATATTGATCCTGTTCTCAGCCCCGAGCTGCTCAAGTGTCTGGCCGAAATGGGCCACGAAGACGCCATCGTGCTGGCAGACGCCAACTTCACCGCCATGCGCTACCGCGCCAGCACCACCGCGCAAACCATTGTGCGCCTGCCCGGTGTGGGCCTGGTGCGCGCCGCGCAGGCCGTGCTGTCGGTGCTGCCCCTGGGCATACCCGAGGAAAAACCGGTGGCCTTTATGCATGCCACGGGCACACCGACGGGCTATGCATCTGCAGTGCAGCGCGAGGTGATTGGGTTGCTCAAGTCAGATGCCAGCACCGCACACCTGCATGCAGAAGCGGTGGAGCGCTTTGCGTTTTACGAGCTGGCCAGCCAGGCCTATGTGATCGTGCAAACGGGCGAGTTGCAGCCCTATGGCAACTTCATCTTCAAAAAAGGCGTGATCACGCAGGCACTGTCAGCGTGAGTGTGCCGTGCTGACCATGCTGTCTGAGCCTGCCGTGTTGCCACTGCCTGTTGATTCCAGCGCCGAGCTGGAGCAAGTGCATTTCAAGCCGCGTGGCTCCAACCAAATTGGCATGCGCCAGTACAACGAGCGCGTGGTGCTGCAGGCCATTCGCCTGCACGGCAGCGTGCCCAAGGCGGAGCTGGCGCGTCTGACGCATCTGAGCTCGCAGACGGTGTCTCTCATCATCGACCGGTTGGAGACCGATGGCTTGGTCATCCGCCAGGAGCCTGTGCGCGGCAAGGTCGGGCAGCCCAGTGTGCCGATGGCGCTGAACCCTGATGGCGCATTTGCTATCGGCATCAAAGTCGGGCGGCGCAGTTGCGATACGGTGCTGCTCGACTTTACCGGCCAGGTGCGCGCGCGCGCTTCGCTGTCTTACGACTTTCCTGACCCCGAGCTGCTGTTTGCCCATCTGCAGGCCCAGCTGAGCGCCATGCCGAGCCATCTGGGCGCACCGCTGGCCGAGCGCATTATGGGCGTGGGCATCGCAGCTCCCCTGTCACTGGGGGGCTGGCACAGCCTGCTGGAGGTCAGCGCCGAGCGCACCCATGCCTGGGACACGATTGACATTGCAGCGCGTGTGCAGACCATGACCGTGCTACCGGTGCAGCAGGTCAAGGACACCGCCGCCGCCTGTGTGGCCGAGCTGGTGGCGGGGCGTGGGCGCAGCGTGCGCAGCTTTGTCTACCTGTTCATCGACACCTTCATCGGTGGTGGCGTGGTGATCGACAGCCAGTGGCGCTCGGGTCTGCGCGGCAATGCGGGCGCGATCGGCTCCATGCCGCTGCACGCTGCGCAGGACAGCGCGCCACCGCAGGTGCTCAGTGTGGCCTCGCTGTACCGGCTGGAGCAGCGCTTTGTCGCAGCTGGGCTGGATGCCAGCGCCTGCTACGACGACCGTGCACTTGCCGGGGACTATGTGGCGCACAGCCTGGCGTGGCTGCGCGAAGCCAGCGCGGCCATTGCCCTGGTGGTTCAAAACGCCGCCTGCGTGCTGGATATGGACGCCGTGATCATTGACGGCTCTTTGGGGCGCGCGCTGTTGACCCTGCTGCGCCAGGAGCTGACCAGCGCACTGGCACGCTACAGCTGGGAGGGCGTGACAGAGCCCGAGGTGCTGCTGGGCACCATCGGTGCTGACGCGCGGGCTATGGGGGGGGCGCTGTTGCCGCTGTACAGCAGCTTTGCACCGGACCGGGAACTGTTTTTAAAGCTTGACCGCTGACCGTCTGCTGCGGCACCTGGCGTGCTTAGTGGATTAGCAGTGCATGGGCAGGCAGCAAGATCGTGACGGTATCGCCATAACCCAAGCCCTCCATGCGTGGTGCAATGATCTCCATCACACTGCCTGACTGGTGGTGGGCAGCTTTGGTTTCCGGGTGCGGATGATAGAGCCAGGCGGCCACCAGCCGGTCCTGCCAGCGCAGCTGCAGGCGCAGGAACGAAAAGGTCTCGGGCGGATGCAGGGCGGTCCATGCCAGATGTTCAAAACAATAATCAGCCCGCAGCAGCGACCAGCTATGCGGCGCAATACTCAGATTGAGCGTGCCACTCCAGCAGTCGGTCAGGTCCAGCCCCAGCGCTTTGAAGAAGGGCATTTGCATGGCAATGGAGCCTTGCGGGTAGGGGCTGTCAGCAGCGCGGCCCGAGGCCACACCATGGCCCTGCACGACCTTGGCCAGGAGCTGCAGCGGCGCGTCCACGCGAGCAGCCTAGGCTTCGATCAGCGCCAGTGCGGCCAGATCGCCGACCTGCAGGCCCAGACCTGCAGGCACGATATCGCAGCCCTCGGTGAGGGCGCTGAGCTTGCCCGTGATCTGCGCGCGCAGTTTGGGCAGCAAAAAATCCTGGTGATGCCAAAAGACGCTGCCACCCAGGCTGATACGTTGCAGATCCAGCGTGACAATCAGGTTGTACAGGGCGCGGCCCATCACGGTGCACAGCTCATCGACCTGGGCCACCGCCAGCGCCTGGCCTGTGCGTGCGGCGTCCAGCAGCGCTGCTGCGTCGCGTCCCAGGCGGCGGGGAATGGCATTGCCAGCCACTACGGCCTCCAGGTCGCCATAGTTGCCGCAGCCGCACAGGGCGTCGGGGTGGTCGCTGACAAACATATGGCCCGCATGGCCTGCGTTGCCGTTTTTGCCGTGCAGTACACGGCCGTCCACACACAAGCCCACGCCAATGCCGGTGCTCCAGGTCACATAGGCAGTATTGGCCAGGCCTTTCAATGCGCCCCAGCGCCGTTCGGCTTCCAGTGCGCCCACTGCGTCGTTTTCTACCCGCACCTGGGCATAGCGCGCGGTCAGCGGTGCCTGCAGGGGCGCGCTCATCCAGTCGTTGGGCAGCCCCCGTGCCTTGCCACCCAAGCCGCCACAGATATTGGGCGCCGCCAGCTCCACCTGACCTGCGCGCATCACAAAAGGCCCGCAGCTGGACACCCCCACGCTGGCGATCTGCTGCTCTGTAATGCCCTGCTCTGCGCAGGCCGCACTGACCATGCGGATGATCTGCTGGGCCAGCGCATCGCTGCTTCCTTCTTTGATGGTGGGTTCTGTGCGGCGGACATACAGTTGCAAACTGGAGGGGGACTGACTGTCAGCAATGGAGACCGCGACTTTGGTGCCGCCGATGTCTACGCAGGCGTGGAATACAGAGGTGTTCATTGCCCGATTATGCCGCGCGCAGGCCGCTGGCTGGATGCTGGCCGTGGGTGTTGAGATGGTTCCAAAACAGGTACGTTGCTGCTGTCCACGAAAAATTACTGCCACCAAGCCCCTCGCCTGTGAGGGGATGGTAGTACTCGCAAAAACCAGACTTGGCAAATAAAACCTCGGTGGACTGATGCAGGCGCGTACCCAAAGCCGTATGACCACAGCGCTCCAGCCCCTCGGCAATCAAGGTGGTCAGATGCTGCCAGATGGGGCCTCGCCAGTAACGCGCGGGTTCAAATTGACTGCAGGTAGAGCGTGTGGAAGGCAGAGCATAGGGAGTTTCCTGCAGCCAGGCGCTCAAGGTGGCATGCTGGATGGCATCATGTTCGGGCAGCACGAGCTTGCCATACCAGGTCAGAAAACCTGCGTGGGTGGGCAACTCAAGCAGTTGCCCGGTGATGCAGTCACGCGAGACATACTGACCCAGTGCATCCGACCATAGCGCACCGATAGCCTTCTGCGTCAGGGCGCAACGTGCTCTCAAAAAAGCAGCATCTTCGTGCAGACCCAACTGATCGCATAGACCCGCCAGACTGTGGCTGGCACGGTTGAGGATGCTGATGATGCAGACATCGTTCACGCGGTAAGGCCCACTGTCAGCGATGCGCTGGGGATCAAAATCCACCTCGCGGTTAAAGTCCAGTAAATAGACCGCGCGATCATAAAACGCCTGCGTGGGCCGCATGGAGTTGTCGATGTGGCCAAGATCCTTGCGCGTATAAGCGCGCGTGGCTGGCGGCACCTTGGCCAAAGGCACATCCCAGGCGGGGGAGTTGTCCATGCCCGATTCCCAGGGGTGGATGCTGAAGACCAGGCCCGTGTTGTGCGGGTCACGGCAGCGATACCACCAGCGATGGTGGCGCACCAGGCCCTGCACAATAGGTTGGAGATTGCGCTGCGTGATGGCAGCATCAGAGTGCATCTGCAGCATGGCGCGCACCATGGTGGCATGCAGCGGTGGCTGGCTGATGCTGGTAGTGGCTACGCGGCGCACCGTGCCGTCTGCCAGGCAGCCCCATTGGTCCGGACCGGGAAAATAGCTGTCGGAAGGCTGGTGAAAGATGATGTGGGGGATCAAGCCATCGTTGGGGCCGCTGATCCATTGGCCCTTGAGCAGATGGTGGAATTCGTCCCATGCACGCTGCGGGTCGAAAGTCATCCAGCCCAGTGCCGTCACACCTGCGTCCCAGTTCCATTGAAAAGGGTACAGGTTCGCGGTAGGGACAGTGTAGCCCCCGCGGTCATTGGTCTTGAGGGTCTGCTGCGCCTGCGCAAGCAAGTGATCGGTATTGCGGGAGGTGTTCATAAAGCCATCAGCTTTCCGTCTGCGTTGTACCAGCGTGCCTGCGCCGCGCGTGCGCGCACGCGGATGCGCGCGCCTGCGGCAATGGTGGGTGTTGCGGCTGTGCTCACGCGGATGAGTTCTTCGCCAATACGTGAGTTGATCTGTTGCGATGCGCCCAGCATCTCCACCACTTTGGCGTTGATCTCCAGTCCGTCTGAGGACAGCTCCAGGTCCTCTGGGCGGATGCCCAATGTGCTGGCCCCGGAGGGAGCGTGTACGCCCAGTGCTGCGTGCACCGCAGGGTCGCTGAGAAAATTCATCGGAGGATTGCCAATGAAACCGCCCACAAAGCTGCTGGCGGGGTTGGTGTACACCACAGGCGGCGTGTCGTACTGGACAATCTCGCCGCCATACATCACTGCAATGCGGTCAGCCAGGCTCATGGCCTCGGTCTGATCGTGCGTCACATAAATGGTGGTGGTTTTCAAGTCCCGCAGCAAGCCCTTGAGCTCGCTGCGCATCTCCAGGCGCAGCAGGGCGTCCAGGTTGGACAGCGGTTCGTCCATCAGCAAGACATCGGGTTGCACTGCCAGGGCGCGCGCCACAGCCACGCGCTGGCGCTGGCCGCCAGACAGCTGGCCTGCATAGCGCTCCAGCAGATGCTCGATATGCATCAACTCCGCGGCCATCTGCACCTGCTTCTTGACTTTGTCGTCACTGGCCTTTTTCATGCGCAGGCCAAAGCCGATGTTCTCGGCAATGGTCATGTGTGGAAACACGGCATAGTTCTGGAACACCATGGCGATGTTGCGCTCACGGGGAGGCAGGCCGTTCATGCGTTTGCCGTTGATCAGGATGTCGCCGCTGGTCTCGGTCTCCAGCCCGGCAATGATGCGCATCAGGGTGGTTTTGCCGCAGCCAGACGGCCCCAGCAGCACGCAGAACTCCTGGTCTTTGACGTCCAGGTTGATCGACTTGAGAGCCTGATGGCCTTTGAATTCCTTGCGGACCTGTCTGATTTCGATAGATGACATACGGTGTTCCTTCAATGGTGTGGTGAGCTAGCGCAGCCTCAGCGGTTGGCAATGCCCCACATGGAAAACAGATACTTGCGCACCACAAAAATGAATATCAGCGAGGGCAATATCAGGAAAAATCCACCCGCAAACCGGAAATGCAGGGGCGATTCCTCCAGGCTGGCAAACAGAAATGCCGTCAGCGTACGGTTGCTCAGCGTGAGCACGCTGGCACTGAACACTTCATTCCACGAAATCACAAAACTGAAAATCATGGTGGCGGCCATGCCGGGCAAAGCCAGCGGCAACACCACTTTCATGAAGGCCTGGATCTTGCTGCAACCGAGTGTCCATGCGGCTTCCTCCAGCTCACGCGGTATGCCCATGAACAGGCTGGACGAAACGAGGATGGAGAACGGCAGGGCCAGTGCCGTGTGCACCAGCGCAACGCCCAGTTGCGTGTCGTACAAACCGACAGCAATGAAGCGTGTCACCAGGGGCAGCGCCAGGATGGCCAGCGGAAAAGCCCGCGTCATCACAATCAGCACGCGGTAGATGTTCTGCCCCCTGAAGTCATAGCGCGCCAGCGCGTAGCCCGCAGGGGCGCCGAGCACAATGGCAAACAGCATGGTCAACACCGCAACGATGATACTGTTGAGCACCGCTTTCCACACACCGGTGTAGTTCAGGAAAAAATTGAGCGTTTCCAGGGAAAACTGGGTGGGTAGCAGGGTTTTGGGCCACGCTGTGGCGGCTTCGCGAGGGCTGAGCGCACCCATGGTGATCAGGTAGATGGGCACCAGCCAGCAGACCGAGATGATGATGGCCATCGTGTAGACGAATTTTCGGGTTTCTTTCATGGTCTGTTCTCCCTCAACTCAGCGTTTCGCGTTTGACTTTGAGGAACTTCAGGTACAGCAAGGTCGATGCAATCGAGATGACCAGGATGAACAGCGCATAGCTGGAGGCTACGTTGGTGTTCTGGTAGGCGCCTTGCCAGTTGTAGGCCTCTCCCACCAGCACGGGCAGATCACGCCCGGCCAGTGCGTAGACCACTGCAAACACTTCAAAAGCCAGCACCGTGCGCAGTATGAGCGCGGACTGCAGCGAAGGCTTGAGCAGGGGCAGGGTGATCTTGACAAAACGGGTCCAGGGTTTGGCGCCAAACACTTCGGCTGCTTCGTTGTATTCCTTGGGGATCAGCTGCACGCCAGCGACCAGGATCACCAGCACAATGGCGGTCGCGCGCCAGATCTCGGCAATGATGACGCAGACAAACAAGGCCACCGGGCTTTGGTAGCTCAGCCAGCTGACCGGGCCGTTGATGAGGCCCAGGCCATTGAGTGCGGTGTTGAAGTAGCCGCGGTCTGTGAAGATGGCCAACCATGCCAGCCCTGCTGCCAGATCACTCACGCCCAGGGGAATCGTCCAGATATAGAGAAAGCCCATGCGGCCCTTGTCGATTTTTTGCAGCAGCATGGCCATGCCCAGCGCGATGCACATCTGCAGGGGCACCACGATGGCCACCAGGATCAAGGTGTTTTTGAGCGCTGTCTTGAAGTTCAGGTCGCCCAGCATCTTCTGTACATACTGGCCAGTCCACTCGCCTGCGGGTGTGCGAAACGCCATGATGGCGGTCTCCGCCAGCGGCCACACAAACAACACCAGCAGAAACACCACGCTGGGCGCGATCAGGTAATAGGGGATGCGGTCAGATTTGGTCATGGTGACTCCCTGTCAGCGCCCGAATGGCTTTGCCCGACATGTTTTTCACGCGGTTGTGGTGTGGTGCTGGCACCAGCCTGGCTTGAAGCAGGCTGGTGCCAGCGGCGTAGGTTTACTGCACGGGGCAGGTATCTTTGCCAGAAGAGGCGTCAGGTGCCCAGCAGGCCGCTTTGGCTTCTTTCATGACGGCGTCCAGCGCCACGGCCTGCTCGCTGAGCACGGTTTTGATGTCTTCGCCTTTCACGATGATGCGCTGGAAGGTATCGACATAGACTTTGTTGAACTCGCCGGTCTTGGCGCCCAGGCCCACGGGCAGCAAGGCAGCGCGGCCATCCTTGGCGTTGAAGGTGTTGGCTACGCCAATAGCAGCGACCGCAGCGCCTTTGGGCATGGCGCTCATGTCCGTCTTGATGACCGGGAAGAAACCCACCTGCAACAGCTGCGATTGGGTGGCAGGTTTGGTCAGGTGGTCCAGCAGTCGCTCGGCGGCTGCGCGGTCAGGCGTGTTTTTCGGCACACCCATGCCGATGATGACGGGCATGAAGAAGCGGCCTTTGGCGGCGCTGGGGGCGGGCACGGCGATGAACTCATCGGGCTTGTCGTTGAACGCGGGCAGCAGGCGCGCGGTGTGGTCAAAGGCCACCCAGACTTCGCCAGTTTTCAGGGGCTCTTCCATGAAGCCGTAGCTGGTGGAGCGGGGGTTGGTCACGGTCCACAGGTCTTTGAGGTCGGCCCACATTTTCTCTGCGTCAGCACTTTTGAAGGTGCGCACCACACCGCCGGTGTAGGCGGGGTAGGCATAGCCCTGGAAGAAGCGGTGGATCAGGCCGCGTGGGCCTGCGGGCAGGCCAAACTTGTTCTCACCGGTGCCGGCCTTCATGTTCTTGGCCCACTGAATGGTCTGCGCCCAGGTCAGTGCATTGACATCGGCACCCTGGGGCAGGTACTGCAGGGCTTTTTTGTTCACACCCATCTGGAAGGTGTTGCTCATGAAAGGAATCATGCGTGCCTCGGTGCCGCCCAGCTTGGCCAGGGTCAGCGCGCCAGCACTGAACTCGCGGTTGGCCGAAAGCTTCTTGAGGATGTCGTCCACGCCCTGCAGGCCGCCGATGCTGTTGATCGGCGAGAGCTCGCCGTCAATGGCCATGGTCAGGTGTACTTTGCCTGTGGCACCAGCCAATTCGGCCTGCATGCGGGTCATGTAGGTGTTGGGGTCTTCGGGCACAAAGTTCACCGCATCAGGCGAGCCTTTAAGCAGCACGTTGCGCATTTTTTCGGCTTCCTCAACAGGGCGCAGCTGGGTGGACACCAGGTTCACCTGGGCAAATGCAGTGGCGGTCAGTGCCATGCTGAGCGCAGCGAGCAGTTTTTTGAGTTTCATACAACAGTCTCCATGGTTAAAGTTCAGGGTTGAAAAATCGGGGGACAAATCAGGTGCGCTGGGGACCGAGAGAACTGCGCACAATCAGCTGCGGCTCTTCCAGTTGGGTCAGGCTGGTAGCGTCCTCACCAGCCATCACGCGCAGCAGCAGCTGCGCCAGGTGGCGGCCGTTGTCCACAATGGCGTGATCGATGGTGGCCAGGGGCGGGTCGGCGTACTGGCCGGCCTCGGTGTTGCCATAGCCCACGATGGCGATGTCTTCGCCCACGCGCAAGCGGGCCTGCTTGATGGCCTGCATGGCACCCAAGGCCAGCGTGTCGGTAGCGCAGACAATCGCGCTGGGGGCAGGGTCAGCGCCCAGCAGGCGACGCGTGAGCTGTTCACCGGCCTGGGCGCTGAGCTCGGCATGGTGGACCGGGCAGTCTGCAGGCGCCAGACCTGCCTGCGCAATGGCTTTGCGAAAGCCCTGTTCGCGCAGCACGGCAAAGGTCATATGGGACGGGCCATTGATCATGGCGATGCGGCGGTGGCCGCGCTCAATCAGGGCTTGGGTGGCAAACTCAAATGCACCGACATTGTCAGTGTCTACCCAGGCGTGCGCGGTGTTGGTCTGGGTGCGGCCATGGGTGATGAAGGGGATGCCGCGCTGCTGCAGCAGGCTCACCCGGGCATCGTCAGTGCGCGTGCGCGCCAGGATGACGCCATCGACGATGCGGGCCGACAGAAAGCGCTCGAACTCCGGCATTTCGTCATCGCCTGTCGGAATGCCTACCGATACCGTGAAATATTTTTGCGCCCGCAAGACTTCGGCCGCGCCGGACATCAGCGCGGTATGGGTCGCGTCGATGTAGTTGTCCGTGCGCACCGAGGTGATGAGGGCGATGGCACCGGTTTTACCAGTGGCCAACCGGTGCGCTACTGGGTGGGGCTGGTAGTTCATGCTGCTTGCAGCCTGCCGCACACGCTCGCGCGTGCGCTCGCTCACATCAGGGTAGCCGTTGAGGGCACGCGAGATGGTGGAGATCGACAGACCCAGCGAATCAGCAAGTGCTTGTATGGACACAGTCAAAGCCTCGTTGTTTGTAAATCAAAAGCGCTTTTGGTACTGAAATTCTAGAACCGGAAGCGCTTTTGAAAGCTAGTACAAACCCGTAGATTCAGTACAGGTAAAACCCTATGAGGTCTCTGAAGAGGGGGCTAAAAAAGCTTGCTGATCAGCCCCACAGCCAGGCTCAGCACGATGGTGGAGCCCAAGGGAATGGAGATGTCGCGGCCACGCCAGGTGAAGCTGAAATCGCCAGGCAGCCTGCCAAAGCCCCAGCGGCGCAGGGTGGGGGCCAGCCAGCCGATCAACAGCAAGGCCAGCAGGGTGATAATCAGCCAGCGGATCATAGATTTGCTACTGATTTAATAGCTGCCCCCGCGATATTCCATTGGGCTGCAGCTTGAAAAGGCATAAAAACAGGCATCTGGCAGGCTCATTTGCGGCCAAAGTCGTCCTGCAGCCGGGTGATGTCGTCCTCGCCCAGATAGCTGCCCAGTTGCACCTCGATGATCTCCACCGGCTCGCTGCCCAGGTTGGCCAGGCGGTGCACCTGCCCCACGGCAATATCGCAGTGCTGGCCGGGCTTTAGGTCCAGCTCACGCCAGGTTTCGCCGTCCGGGTTGCCCAAGGTGATGCGCGCTATGCCGCGCACCACAATCCAGTGCTCGGCGCGCTGGGCATGCTTTTGCAGGCTCAGGCGCTGGCCGGGCTTGACCTGGATGCGCTTGACCTTGTTGCCGGTGGCGCCGTAGCTGGCTTCGTCGATTGACTCATACCAGCCCCAGGGCCGCTCGGTGTGCTCGACTTGGGAGGTTTTGTAGGTGGTGCTCATGGTGGCAAAACAGTGTGAGCCATGATCATAAGCTGCATCACAGGGTGTGGCTGCGGTCACCCTGGCTAAAACCTATAGGCTCCCAGTCCATGCCTTTGCCGAGCGCCAGCACCTTGAACAGCTCGCCCATCTCATGCTCGTTGACCAGCTTGGCCACCAGCGCACGCTGCAGCGGCGCCAGCGACTCCATTTTTTGCAGCAGCCCGCAGTTCATCAAAAAGCGCCCCTGGGTGGCGTAGCCTGCCACATCCAGCCCGGCGTCTTGCGCCGCTAGCGCCACACCGGTGAAATTGACATGGGCGGTGATGTCCTTGAGACCCACTTTGTCCAGCGGGTGGGGGTCGGCTTGGTGCTGGTAGTGGCACATCACCGTGCCCATATGGCGCTGGGGATGGTAATACTCTGCCTCGGGAAAGCCATAGTCGATCAGCAGCGCCGCCCCGCGCGACAGATGGGCCGCCAGCGTGCGTACAAAGCCTTCGGCTTGGGGGTGGATCTCGGTAAGGTAGTCGTGGCTGCCGGCAATCTCGATGGGCGGGCGCAGCTCGCTGGCGCGGTCGTGCCAGGCCAGGCTGCCATCCTCGCCCAGCACCACCCCGCGCTCATGCCATTGGCCCTGCAGGCGCGCCAGCAGCTTCACGGGCATGGCGTCCAGCACCTCGTTGCCCACGATCACGCCTTGCATCTGCTCGGGCAGCGCGTCCAGCCACTGCACGGTGTCGCCCAGTGCAGCCAGCGCCGCTTGCTGGCGCGCGCGCAGCTCGCTGGAGACTTCGATAATGAAATAGCGCTCCAGCCCAATAGATAATCGCGGGAGCAGCTCACAAATTTGTAGCGCCAAGGCGCCGGTTCCGGCGCCAAACTCGTACACGCAGCGCGTTCCGCTGGCCAGCAGCGCCTGCGCCACCTGCTCGCCCACGCACTGGCCGAACAGCGGCGAGAGCTGCGGTGCGGTGACAAAATCGCTGCCCGATTGGGGCAAGCTGCCAAACTTCTGCGCGCCGTTGGTGTAGTAGCCCAGGCCAGGCGTGTACAGGGCCAAATGCATGAATTGGTCGAACGGCAGCCAGCCGCCAGCGGCAGTCAGGGCCTCTTTAATGTGCTGGTGCAGCGCGTCCGATACACTTAGTGCTAAATTACTCACTCTCGTATTGTCCTTGATTGTTGATGTCTGCTTCTGATTTTCCCGTCGTACTGGTGACTGGCGCTGCCAAGCGACTGGGTCGTGACATCGCGCTGTGCCTGGCGCGCGCAGGCTGGCGCGTGGCGGTGCACTACCGCGGCTCGCACGCGGATGCGCTGCAGACCGCTGCAGACTGCGCGCTGCTGACCGCAGGCAGCCACGCCTTTGCCGCAGACCTGGCCGATGAAGAAGCCACCCAGGCATTGCTGCCCCAAGTGGTGCAGCACATGGGCCGCGTGGACGCCGTGGTCAACAGCGCTGCGTTGTTTGAGCATGATGCGCCCGCCAGCTTCAGCTACCGCGCGCTGGACCAGCATCTGCGTGCCAACACCGGCGCACCGATCCTGCTGGCCCAGGCCCTGCATGCCCATGCGCTGCAGCGCCAGGGCACGGGCGTGGTGGTCAATCTGCTGGACCAGAAGCTGTGGAACCCCAACCCCGATTTTCTGAGCTACACACTGTCCAAAGCCGCGCTGGAGGCTGCCAACACGATGCTGGCGATGGCCCTGGCGCCCCAGCTGCGCGTGGTCGGTGTGGCCCCAGGCCTCACCTTGACCAGTCACATGCTCAGCGACGATAAATTCAAAGCCCTGCATGCGCTCAGCCCGCTGGGCCGAAGCTCCACCCCGCAGGACGTATGCGCCACCGTGCTGTTCGCGCTGACCAACCAGTCCATCACCGGCACCACGCTGCTGGTGGACGGCGGGCAGCATCTGATGAAATTTGAGCGCGATTTTTCGCTGATGTAAGCATGCCCAGCTCCAAAGGTACCCAAATTCTCACCCTCACTGGCCTGCGCTTTGAGGCCAACCTGGGCATTCTGGAACAGGAAAAAGCCAAGGCGCAGCCGATCCAGGTGGACGCTGAGCTCAACCTGGGTACCCAGCCCCTGCTGCCCAGTGACGACGAGATCAACCATGTGCTGGACTACCGCAAGGTGCGCCAGATCATCATCGACGAATGCACCGAGCGGCATATCAACCTGCTGGAGAGCCTGATTGGCAAAGTCAGCGCGCGCCTGATGCAGCTGCCAGGTGTGCTGGGGGTGCGGGTGCGCATTGCCAAGCTGGAGATCTTTGACGACTGCGAAGTGGCCATTCGGGTGGAGACCGGGCAGTGGTGAACCATCGCGGCAATGACCCACGGCGCATGGGGCCTGAAACAGTGCCCGAGACCGTGCCTGATGCCCTGATGCAGGACACCCGCCTGGACAGACCGCAGCTGGGCCAGATGCTGATCTGCAGCCTGGTGGTGGGCAAGCCCAGCGGCGCGCAGCTGCAGGCGCTGTATGAACTGAGCCTGACCAATAACCGCAACCTGGGTCTCACGGGCGTGCTGCTGTGCGGCAACGGCGTGTTTGTGCACTGGCTGGAAGGCCTGACCGACTATCTGGCGCAGGCCTGGCAAACCATCAGCAAAGACAACCGCCATGAAAAAATCGTGGTGCTGTGGGAACACCACAATGCCAGCGAACGTGTGTTTGGCGACTGGACCATGGGCCTGCGCAGCACCATCGTGGCACAGGACCTGCTGGCCTTGCTGAAGGTGATCAAGCAGCAGCAACCCCCCAAGGCCATGCTGCGCTCTGGCTACTACGAGGTGTTCTCTGAAGCCTTTGCCCTGCTGGAGCGGGTGTGCCTGCCACTGCCCGTGCTGGGTCAGCCACCAGCTGCCCCCAAGGAGCACAAGCCGATGGGCCCCACCCGCGATGTGATCGCCCACATGAAGGGCATGCAGTTCACGCCCTATATGGTGCAGGCAGAAGCGGGCGGCAAAAAACCGGCGAATTTCAATGAAATCAGCTCGCTCAACACAGAGCATTCATCTATGTTCAAAAACCCCGTGCCCGCAGCGCACGACGCGCTGTTTGACATGGCTGCAGAAGGCATGGACGATCTGCTGACCATGCTGGACATGCCACTGCGCTGGGCCTTGGGCCAGGAGCTGTGGTCGCGGCGCAAATCGCTCAGTGAAAGGCCCCTGCACTGGACCTATGAGGACAAGCTGGTGGCCGTGTTTGACCACGTTACCTGGCGTATCGGCATGCACCCCGAGCTGACCTCGGTGGCCTACGAGCAGGCGGTGTTGACAGAAAAGCTGCGCAGCGCCAACGATATTCCCCAGCAGTTTCGCCACACCACAGCGTATGCGCTGTTTTGGGATTACACCGAATCTGAGCTGTCGGGCGATGTGAAGCTGCCCCCCCGCTTTTTGCAGCATCGCATCCGCCTGCGCCGCCAGCCACCCGTGCCTGCACCCACCCTGAGCACCAACCAGCAGCGCCTGCTGGTGCTGCTGGGCAAAGGCCCCGAGCGTCTGGCCGACCTGGCCCAGGGCCTGGGTCTGAGCCAGGAGCAGATGGTGCGCCTGCTGCGGCCGTTTTATGCCTCCCGCTGCATCGAGGTGGTGGCCCAGGAAGAAAGAACACCCAGGCGCTAAGCCATGGCCCCTGGCGCCGCTAGGGCACACGCGCCCGGGTGGCTCCAGAAATGCGAAAATACGCACTATGAACGCCCCCACCGAACCCCGTGCATGGCTGGATACCGCAGCCGATGTGCCCAACGCAGCATCCGCGCCGGACGCCAGCGCCCGCACTGCCTTTGAAAACAACAAGCTGGACAAGCGCCTGTGCCGTCTGGTGGGCAAAGCCATTGTCGACTACAACATGATCGAGCAGGGCGACAAGGTGATGGTGTGCCTCTCGGGCGGCAAAGACAGCTACGCCATGCTGGACATTTTGCTCAAGCTGCAAAAGCGCGCGCCCATCGACTTTGAGCTGATCGCCGTCAATCTGGACCAGAAGCAGCCAGGCTTTCCGGCCGATGTTTTGCCCGCCTACCTGGACAAGCTGGGCGTGCCGTACCATATTGAAAACCAGGACACCTACAGCATCGTCAAGGACAAAATCCCCGAAGGCAAGACCATGTGCAGCCTGTGCAGCCGCCTGCGCCGGGGCATTCTGTACCGCGTGGCCAAAGAGCTGGGCGCGACCAAAATTGCGCTGGGCCATCATCGCGACGACATGCTGCAGACCCTGCTGCTGAACATGTTTTTCGGCGGCAAGCTCAAGGGCATGCCGCCCAAGCTGCAAAGCGACAACGGCGAGCACATCGTCATCCGCCCGCTGGCTTATGTGGACGAGCGTGACCTGGTGCGCTGGGCCCAGGTGCAGCAGTACCCCATCATCCCCTGCACGCTGTGCGGCAGCCAGGAAAACCTGCAGCGCAAGCAGGTGGGCCTGATGCTGCGCGAGTGGCAGACCAAGCACCCCGGCCGCCTGGACAACATGCTCAACGCCCTGCAAAACGTGGTGCCCTCCCACCTGATGGACACCAAGTTGCACAACTTCAAGGGCCTTGCGGCCACCGGCACGCCCGACGCACAGGGCGACAAGGGGTTTGACCATGAAAGCTTTGCACCGGCTGCCAATGTCATCCGCTTTGACTAGGCCTGTAAGCCATTTTTTACAGCGTTTCGGGGCTCCAGCCCAGCAGAATATCGCGGGAGCAGCTATTAAATATGTAGCATACTGCCTCTTGATTCTGGTGGCTTTGCTCCAGCTCACTGGCTGCGCCAGTGTGCGCCTGATCGACAACGAGGTGAATGCGTTTTCTTCCCTGGGCAGCGGGGCCTCAGGCAGCACGTATCGCTTTGAGCGCCTGCCCTCTCAGCAGGCCAACCCCCAGCGCCAGGACCAGCTCGAAGCCATTGCCCAGGCCGCGATGACCAAGGTGGGCTTGGTGCGGGTGGGTGACGCGCCTGGCAGCCCGGCCGCGCGCTACAGCGTGCAGATGGGCATCAACGAAAGCCTGGGCACCGATCCGTGGGACGACGGCCCGCGTTTTAGCGGCTTCATCGGCATTGGCAGCGGCATCGGGCGGCGCGGCTTTGGGCATATCGGCTACGGTTTCCCCTACTTTCCCACGCCCATCTATGTGCGCGATGTGTCCCTGGTATTGCGCGACAGCGCCAGCAACCAGGTGGTGTTTGAAACCCGAGCCAAACACGAAGGCCCCTGGGTCGACACGCTGGCCGTGCTGCCCGCCATGTTCGATGCCGCGCTGCAGGGCTTTCCTGCGCCTGCTGCAGGTTTGCGGCGGGTCAGCATCGAAATTCCGCGCTGAGCGTCTGCCGCGGCTTGCTCTGGCCGTATTTTTCAGTCTTTGAGGCTGCCAGCCCAGTAGAATATCGCGGGAGCAGCTATTAAATTAAGAGCAATGAACATCACCCGCATCACCGCCATCCGCCACGGCGAAACCGCCTGGAACGTGGACACCCGCATCCAGGGCCAGCTGGATATCGGCCTGAACGCCAAAGGCCGCTGGCAGGCCGAGCGCGCCGGGGCGGCGCTGGCGGGCGACGATATCGATGCGGTGTACAGCAGCGATCTCTGGCGTGCCTACGACACCGCCCTCTCGGTGGCCAAGCCGCATGGCCTCAATGTGCAGACCGACGAGGCGCTGCGTGAGCGGGGCTTTGGTGAGTTTGAAGGCAAAACCTTTGCCGAGATCGAAACCAGCCTGCCCGAGCAGGCCCTGCAGTGGCGCAAGCGCGTGCCCGATTTTGCGCCCCCCGGCGGCGAATCTCTGCTGCACCTGCGTGAGAGGGTGCTGCAGTGTGTTCACAAGCTGGCCAGTCAACACACCGGCCAGCACATCGCCATCGTCAGCCACGGCGGCGTGATGGACGTGCTCTACCGGGCAGCCACCGGCCTGGAGCTGCAGGCCGCCCGCACCTGGGACCTGCACAACGCCGCCATCAATCGGCTGCTGTGGAACGGCGAGCACTTGAGCTTGGTGGGGTGGGCCGATGTCTCCCATATCGACGACGCTGCTTTTGACGCAAGCCGGGATGAAACTTCTGCCTAGGCAATATTTGCCTTTGAAACGTGACTTTCTTCCTGGTGCTATCCGGTAGGTCAGGTGCGAAAATAGCGGTTTGGAAAAAAACGGAAACCAGCGGATGACAACGAGGGCCTATCTGAGGTGGTGGACTGCCGCGGCGCTGTGTATGGCGCTGTTCACACCCGCGTGGGCGCAGCAGCCCGCGCAGGCACCCAAGGCAGCCTCCAGCACGCCAGCCAGCGCGAAACCTCAAGCTGCGGGCACAGTTGACCTGCTCAGCGGCACGGTCACCGTGACCACCTCTCGCGGCACGCCGCGCAACATCACGGTGGGCATGGCTATTGAAGAGGGCGACACGATTGCCACCAAGGAAGAAAGCGAAGTGCATGCCACCATGGCCGATGGGGCCTATCTGGCGGTGCGCGCCAATTCCAAAATCAAGATCACGGCCTACGCGGCCAACGGCAATGCCAGTGACCGCTCCTGGATTGACCTGGTCACCGGCAGCCTGCGCACCGTCACGGGCTGGATAGCCAAGTCGCGCCCCAAGGCCTATCGCATCGTCACACCCACCGCCACCGTCGGCGTGCGCGGCACCGACCATGAGGTGGTCTACCTCACCGAAGAAGAGGCCGAAACCCCCGAAGAGGCGGGCACCTACAACGTGGTGTTTGAGGGCGCCACGACGCTGGAAACGCCTAAAGGCAGTGTGAACGTGCAGGTAGGACAGGCCGCGTTCATCCTGCCTAAAGAGGCTATTCCGCAGCTGTATGCGCGCGAGCTGCCGGTGTTTTTGGTGCGCGCGCGCGGCCAGTATGACAACGATGTGGTGCAGCACCGCATCAACCAGGACAGCATCATGCAGCGCGGCCTGATTGACCGAGGCCTGATGCGCGAGGGGCAGAATCTGCAGGATGTCTTCCGGCGCATTGGCGGCGAGGGCTTTATCCCCGGTGCCAGCATTCCGGGCAGCGCTCCTGGCAGCAGGCCCACTGCGGCCCAGCAGGAGCAGCGCCTGCAGCAGCAAATGCGCGGTGCGCAGTCTGAAATCTTCAAGCAAACTTTTGGCGGGCCGGGCAACACCAAAGAGCCGCTGCCCACCCCGTTTGGCCTGCCCGGCGCTGGCAACACCAACGCCCCGCCGCCCTTGAGCATTCCCGCTCCAGGCGGTGGCAGCGGTGGCGGTGGCGGCGGCGGTGTGCCGGCTTTTCCTACGCGCTGAGACCAATGGACACACCGCAGTATCCGCACGTCAGCAGTATCGACACGCCTGCGCTGGTGATTGATCTGGATGCGATGCAGCGCAATCTGCAGCGCATGCAGCAGTTCGCCGATCAGCACGGCGTGCGCCTGCGTCCGCACGCCAAGATGCACAAGTCAGCGGTGCTGGCGCTGCAGCAGATCAGCGCAGGCGCAGTCGGCGTCTGTGTGCAAAAGCCTTCCGAAGCCGCGGCCATGGTGGCCGGGGGTGTAAAGAACGTATATGTCAGCAATGAAGTCATTGCGCTATCAAAATGTGAGCTGCTCGCGCGATTGAATAGTGGGCTGGCGGTCCAAAACGGCCGTATTTCTGTGGCCGTGGACAGCCTGCTGGGCATTGAGCGCATGGCCCAGGCGATGGAGAGCCTTGGCGCTCAAGCTGCCGCCTCAGCGCCGATGGATGTGTATGTGGAGATTGACGTGGGCCAGGGCCGCTGCGGTGTGCCGCCTGGCATGGCAGCGCTGGCGCTGGTGCTGGCGATCTCACAACGCAGTTGCCTGCGTTTTGCGGGCCTGCAGGCCTACCACGGCCGCGCCCAGCACCTGCGCACGGCCGCCGAGCGGCGCGCGGCCATTGCCCAGGTGGTGCAGCAGGTGCAGCACACCAAAGCGGCGCTGGAGGCCGCGGGCATCAGTGTGCCCCTGGTGACAGGTGCTGGCACCGGCACGTTCATGCACGAGGCGGCCAGTGGCGTGTACGGCGAGCTGCAGGCAGGCTCTTATCTGTTCATGGATGCAGACTACGCCGCCAACCAGGCCGACCCTGCGCAGCTGCAGTTTGAGCACGCGCTGTTTGTCAAATCCACCGTCATCAGCCGCAGCAGCACCGCTACCGACGATCGCGCAGTAGTAGACGCAGGCCACAAAAGCCATGCCATCGACTCGGGCCTGCCCATCCCCTGGGCAGGGCATGGCGCAGACTGGGTGTTCAGCAACGGTGGGGACGAACACGGTATCCTGCGCGGCAGCCACCTGCCCGAGCTGGGCGACACGGTCTGGCTGGTGCCCGGCCACTGCGACCCCACGGTCAACCTGCACAACCAGATGGTGGGCGTGCGCGGCGGCCTGGCCGATGGCTATGTGGAGCGCATCATCACCGTAGATGCCCGGGGTGCGTTGACCTAGCGCACGGGCTTCAAGGCCAATAGTTCGGCAGAGCTTTGCGTGAACAAGATGTCCAGCTTGTCAGCGGCATCGTAGTTGTTCAGCACAATCACCGCGCGGTTGTCACTGGGCACGATTTTGACGTACGCGCTCATGACATCAATCGAGCCTGTAAATTCATAGCTGGTCTTGCCGCCCTGCGTGAGCAAGCCCCATCCTAAAGCCAGGCCGAATTCACTGCCCGGTACTTTACCGGGTGCCGTGTGCAGCACCTTGAAAGTGTCTGCCCTGAGCAAAGTGGGTTTTCCGCGTAATGCTTGCAGATGAATCTGCGCATAACGGGCGTAGTCCATCACTGGCATGGAGAGCAAGCCGGCCGAGTTCAAATAGCTGGGCACGGCCGACACCACCGGACTGTCTGGAGCCACTGGCTCAAACACTCCTGGGTTGGGCTGAAGATGTGCAGCAGGCTGATCAAGCCCCACGGTTTGCGGCAGCCCGTATTTGCCCCGCAGGCCCAGAGGTGTCAGCACAGTGTCTAGTATGGTCTGCTCAAAGGCTTTGCCGCTGGCACGCTCGACGATGGCACCTGCCAGAACGTAGCTGGCGTTGGAGTATTCGGTGGTGCTGCCCGGTATATTGACCGGCGCTTGGGCCAGCAACCAGCGTGCAAACTCCAGCCGCTGCTCACCCAAACCCACTGTGGTGATGGGCACCTGCTCGAACTCGCTGAATTGCAGCATCGGCATGAAGCCCGCTCGAAACGACATGACATCCAGCAAAGTGCGCTGACGGTACTCAGGCCGCATGCTGGTTGCGAACTCAGGAAATAAGGCAGCAAGCGTGTCAGTCCATTTAAGCTTGCCTTGCTCTACCTGGACGGCAATGGCCATAGCGGTGATTGATTTGCTGTTCGAGCCAAGATGTAGCCAGTTGCCAGTGGTCAGCGGCGCAGCTGCGTTGCTCGATCGCCTGCCATCAGCTGCCAGCACCATAGCACTGTCGCTGATCACACCACCAGCCAAGCCCGGCGCATTGCCACGCGCTTTGGCCAAAACCGCTTTGATCTGCTCTGGTTTAATGCCGCTGACCGGATCAGCAAGCTGCGGGTCTTTACCGCCGCCGCATGCCTGTAACAAAAAGATGCTGCCCAGGCCTAGCACGGCTTGACGTCTGTTGGGTAATAGTCCAGATGGATACATATGCAAACTCCTGTGAAGTGTTGAAGGAGCAAGCAGTATCTGGATTGCGTCAATGGATATCGACCTGTCCCATGGGCACAGCGTCTTGTCCCATAGGCCAAGACGCTGTTGTTGCCGGATTTGGATGCTGTGAAAGCCCAACGGCCGTCAAATGCTAAAGGGCTTGCCGGCGGTAATCTGAAGGGGTTGTGCCAGTGAAGCGCTTGAAAGCAGCATTGAATGCGGCTTTGGAGTTAAACCCCGCCCCCAAACCTACTTCAAGCACGGTTTGGCTGCTGAAGGTGGGATCTTTCAGGCAACGCTTGGCTTCCTCTACGCGCAGACGGTTGATGTATTCAAAAAACGAGCAAGCCAGATGCTGATTCAATACCTGTGAGATCTGGTGCTGCGGCACGCCAACACGGTCCGCTAAATCGCCTAAAGTGAGATCACCTTCCAGATACGCTTTGTCCGTCGCCATAAACTGTGTCAGCTGGTCTGCCAGCGTCTGCATACGCTGCTCGGTTAAACCAGATTTTGCGTATTTGGCGGATACGGCGCTAGCGCTGGTCATGGGGTCAGTAACCTGATCTCCCATAGAGGCGACATTCAGCGGCATATGCACCGGCGACTGCCGTTGCGCCAAAATTCCCAAGCTCAGTATCATCACGGCGGGTAACGCCGAGTTAACCATAGCCAAAAGAGGATGTTGCACCACAATGCCTAATATCCAAAAAAGTGCTGCGGCACTGGCGCCCCAGATAAGCGATTGAACCCAGTGTAAATTGACTTTTTGCAATGAAGAGTAGCTGTTTTCGACATTTTTAGCATGCGTACTGACTAAACGGAAGGCAGCTGAGCAGTAACCGAGTAACTGGGCAACCGCCAACAACACAAAAACCACCGTGTAGGCAGTGGGCATGAACTCCGACTGCCCTTGATCTGCATCCACTTGCACCTTGTTGGACAGAGCGAGCTGCACAGCAAACCACACAGCACACAGGGCTGCAGGCAACAGCGATAGCAGCAACGTGTGCAGGCGTGGGCGCACGCTTGAGATTAAGGTAGCGACATAAAAATAAAACAGTGGTGGCAGCAATAAAAATACAGCATCCAGAGCATTGCCACCCCAGTGGCCGCTACGCGGCTGTGACGCAATAAGCCACGCATCCCCCATCATCAGCAAGGCAAAGCAGGCGCAAAATGCTGCCAGAAAATCATTGGCATTTTGCGCAGAGCGTTGCATCAGCAAGGCTATTCCAAAGAACAGCCCCAGTGCTGCGCCAAACCCAGCCAGCGCAACGCTCCACAATCCCAAGGCATCAGTCATATAAGCTTCAGTTTTAGCATGTGAGGATTCTAGTGTGCCCCCGAAGCAGGCCAAGATTCGACATAATGCAACGTAAAGGAGCATTGCATGGGTAAGGTCATTGTGTACGCCACGCCAGTCTTTCTCTTGCTGATGGCTATTGAGTTGGGTTGGGGTTGGCGTGCGCAGCGTAAGGGCACGGGCCGCAACACCTACCGCCTGGCCGACGCCCTCAACAGCCTGGGGCTGGGCATGATGAGCCAGTTCACTGCCGTCTTTACCCGGCTGCTGCGGCTGGGCATTTACAGCTTCATCTACTCAGCCGTCAGCCTGGTGCCGCCAGAGGCAGCGCGTGAATTCTGGAGCAGCTGGTATGGCTGGGTGCTGGCCCTGGTGTTTTATGATTTTTGCTACTACTGGCACCACCGCGCGGGCCACGAAGTGGCCATCGTCTGGGCCGCGCATGCGGTGCACCACCAAAGCCAGGACTACAACCTGTCCACCGCACTGCGCCAAACCTCCAGCGGCGCGCTGCTGGGCTGGGTGTTTTATATCCCGATGGCCTTGGCAGGTGTGCCGCCCGTGGTGTTTGGCATCGTCGCGCTGATTGATCTGCTCTACCAGTTCTGGGTGCACACCGAGCAGGTGGGCAAGCTGGGCTGGTTTGACCGCTGGTTCTGCAGCCCGTCCAACCACCGCGTGCACCATGCCGTGAACGACGCGTATCTGGACAAAAACTACGGTGGTATCTGGATGGTGTGGGACAGAATGTTTGGCACCTTCAAAGACGAAGACCCGGCCAACCCCTGTGTCTACGGCACGCGCGCTCCCCTCAACAGCTGGGACCCGCTGTGGGCCAATGCGCAGGTGTATGCGGGCCTGGCCCACAGTGCATGGCACGCACGCAGCTGGGCGGACAAACTGCGCGTCTTCTTCAAGCCCCCAGGCTGGCGGCCTGCAGATGTGGCAGAGCGTTTTCCTAAGAGTGTTTTTCAGTGGCAAACGGCACAGAAGTTTGAGGTGCCCGCCAGCAAAAGCGCGCAGGCACTTGCTGTCGTGCTGCTGTTGGTCATGATCCAGTGCGTGGGCTTGTTTTTGTGGTTTGCAGGCCGCATGCCCCTGACAGGCTGGGCCTGGGGCGTGGCCCTGCTAACTGCTACGCTGTGGGTGCAGGGCGCTCTGCTGCAGCGCAGACTTTCAGTGGGCTTGGCGCTCGTCTGCCTGGCTGCGCTAGTCGCACTGACTATGTGGTCGCCCCTGCCGCAGTGGATCAGCTTCAGTCAATACAACCAGGAATTCTTCCGTTTGCCAAAGTAAGCAGCACCATCTCTGCGCACGGCGTTATTTCAGCGGCACATAGCCTGTATCCTGAATCAGTTTTTGCCCTGGCGCACTCAGCATCCAATCCATGAACTTGCGTGTAGAGGCTTTGGGCTCGCCAGCAGTCACCATAAAAACATCCACCGTAAATGGGTAGGTGCCATTGCGGATATTGTCTGCCGTAGGCGCAATGCCATCCACCGCGAGCAGCTTGATGGCTGCTGAATTTTGCATTTGGGTGGCGTAGTAGCGAAATGAATACCCAATAGACTGCGAAGCATTGCGGTACGAGGCCACACGCCTGACTGCGCCACCCATGCCTCGCACTTTTTCCTCCTGCAGTGGCGCGCGCATTTTTTCGCTTCGCATCACCTTGGCCAGCATGATGGTCTGGCTGCCGGAGTTTTCAGGGCGCTGAAAAGCCATTACCGTTTCACTGCTGCCGCCAACCTCGTCCCATTTCTTGACGCGGCCAGAATAGATATCGCGAATTTGCTGTGCGGTTAAATTGCTGAGCGGATTTTTGTCACTCACCAAAAAAACAAATGCTTCTTTTGCCACCGGGGTCAGATTGAGCTGGATGTTTTTTTCGGCAGCTAGTTTCTTGTGCGCTTGCGAGGCCTGGGCGACGAAAATGACATCCACCTCGCCTTTGATCAGGCGTTCATAAGCTTCCGGTGTTTTGCTGACTTTGATTTTTTCCGCAGCCTCAGGTGAATACAAGGCTTGGGCTGCGGCTGCATACACTGGATAAGCTGCGGTTGCGCCGTCTAGGCTGGGGGCTTCCTCCAGTGCAAATTTGATGGATGGATTGGGAGTTACTTTGACGAGTCGGTTATCGGTTGCAAATGGCTTGTACAGATCCAAGTTCACCTCTTCACTCGCCACTTCCTGGCCATAGGATTTGTCCACGATGTCTTTTTTACCCTGATAGCTGTTCCAGAAAAATGCCGTGGTTATTACCACGGCAGGTATGGCGACCAGCACCACAACCAAGGCTAGTGCACCTACCAGCATGGTTTTCAGAAAAAGCCAAACGGATTCCATCAGCTGGGTACTCCACAACGGACTGAGAAACGCCTGTCAGTCATCAAGCTTCATCAAACATTCCACCCGCGACCTTAGGTGGCACCACGCCCAGATGTTTATACGCCGCCAGCGTCGCAATACGCCCGCGTGGCGTGCGCTGCAAAAAACCTTGTTGGATCAAAAAGGGCTCGATCACGTCTTCAATCGTGTCGCGCTCTTCGCCGATGCTGGCTGCGATGTTGTCCAGGCCGACGGGGCCGCCGTCGAAGCGGTGGATGACGGCTTCGAGCAGCTTGCGGTCCATGATGTCGAAGCCTTGCGGGTCTACGTCCAGCATGGCCAGGGCTTTGTTGGCGATGTCCAGCGTGATGATGCCTTTGCCCTTTACGTCGGCAAAGTCGCGCACGCGGCGCAGCAGGCGGTTGGCGATGCGTGGGGTGCCGCGCGAACGGCGGGCGATTTCAAAGCCGCCTTCTTCGTCCATCGGTGCGTTCAGCAGCGCCGCGCTGCGCTTGACGATGCGCGCCAGCTCCTCGGCGGTATAAAACTCCAGCCGCGCCACAATGCCAAATCGGTCACGCAGCGGATTGGTCAGCATGCCCGCCCGTGTCGTTGCGCCCACTAAAGTGAAAGGTTGCAAATCCAGCTTGATAGAGCGCGCCGCTGGGCCTTCGCCAATCATGATGTCGATCTGGTAGTCCTCCAGTGCGGGGTAGAGGATTTCTTCGACGACCGGAGAGAGCCGGTGAATCTCGTCGATGAACAGGACGTCGTTTTTTTCCAGATTGGTCAGCAGCGCCGCCAGGTCTTTGGGCTTTTCCAGCACCGGCCCCGAGGTCTGTCGCAGGTTCACGCCCAACTCATGCGCGATGATGTGACTCAATGTGGTTTTACCCAAACCCGGCGGCCCAAACAGCAGCACATGGTCCAGCGCCTCACTGCGCATGCGCGCCGCGCCAATAAAAATCTCCAGCTGCTCACGTACCTTGACCTGCCCCACATATTCGTCCAGCAGCTTGGGCCGCAAAGCCCGCTCAATCGCCTCTTCTTTGGGCGAGTCAGGCGCGGCAGACACCACGCGGTTGTTTGCGCGCTCGGGCAGGGAGAAATTGTCGGTTTGGATGGCCATTATTTGTCCGTAGGCTGGGCTACTCGTTGGATCACTGTACCACCCAGTCTTTCAGCGCCTGATTGCTCCAGACTTTGGCTGCTGTACCTATGGATATCTGCGGCAGAGACGGGGGCGATAATTTTTGATTGCGCTCTTTCTGATCTACGGTCTTTTGGGCTTGCGCCATCAACTGCTCCAGAGAAAAGCTTGTCAACTCAGCCTGGTTGAGCAGCGCATCCATGAAGTAGGTATTGGTGCTGTGAAATTGACAGCCGAAGGATGAACGGTCTTTGGCAGACGCTGTCAGCACGATGCGGCTGGGTCCGCCCACTGCGGGTAGAAACGAACCGCTGTAGCAGGCGGACAGCAGTAAAAGAGTCTGCTTGCCGCGCAGGTCTTTGAGCCAATCGTTGAGCACCCTGGCGTTGACATGCGGGTAGTACTGGGTACTGAAGTTGACCGACAGGACATCCACATTGCCGTGGGTGGTCATCAAAATCACCGCCTTGTCATTGTCTCTGGCCAGTGCGCTGACTTTCTTGAGCACCTGCTCCATATTTTGTGTAGTGGCGTAGGGCCAGTCAGCATCCTGACCGAAGGCGGGGTTGCTGAGTTTCAGAACGATGGCGTTGGGGTCTATGGCGAGAACGCTTTTTTCCGCCAGCAGCACATCGCCCCGGAAAGCTCTGGATTGCGAATGCATGGCAAAGCCCGCAAAAATGATACGTCCTTCGGGCTTGCTGGCGCGCTGCTGGTCGGCTGCCTCCAGTTGCTGCTTGAGCAGTGCATCGCTCTTGGTTTTTCCTTCGCCCTGGTAGGGGCCTGTGGCGCAGCCCGCAAGAAAAAGTGCGAATAAAACGATCCAATGAGACAACCATAACTTTTTGTACATGTGCTCTCCCGTATCGTGAATTTACTTGGCCAAAGCCTTCAGCGCCAATTTGATCCCCTCACTCACGCCACAATCCGCGGGCAGCGCCTTCAGTGCCAGCGCCGCATCGCGGTCGCTATAGCCCAGCGCGATCAGGGCTTGCAAAATGTCGGCTTGGCTGTCATTGACCACCGATGCGGTAATGCCGATATCAGCGCCCAGCTTGCCTTTGAGCTCCAGCATCAGGCGCTCGGCGGTTTTTTTGCCGATACCGGGGATTTTGGTGAGGCGATTGGCGTCTTGCAGGGTGACGGCTTGGGACAACTCGGCTACGCTCATGCCGCTCAGCACGCCCAGCGCCATCTTGGGGCCGACGCCGGAGATTTTGATGAGCTGGCGGAAGGTGGCGCGCTCTTGCGCGGTGCCAAAGCCAAACAAAATCTGCGCATCTTCGCGCACTACAAAGTGGGTGAGCAAACTCACTTTGTCGCCCAGGCCGGGCAGGTTGTAGAAGGTGCTCATGGGCACATCGACCTCGTAGCCTACGCCCGAGCAGTCGACGATGATCTGGGGGGGATTTTTCTCGGCCAGGGTGCCTGTGAGTTTGCCAATCATGGGTGCTTTGCTGCTGTGATGGTTGTATTGGGTGGGCTTTTCGCTAAGATGCGGGACTAACTTAGGATTATCCGCTTGATTATTCGCCACATTTTCTCTCCCAGCAACAATACCCGTATTGGCCACCTGTGCGGCCCTACCGATGAAAACCTGCGCCGTATCGAACAGGCACTGGGTGTGAAGATTGCCCACCGCCATGAGCAGTTCAAGGTGGACGGCCCCAAGGCGGCAGCCACGCGCGGCATGGAGCTTTTGCAGGCACTGTATGAGATAGCGGCCCGCCCCATCAGCCTGGAAACCCTGCAGCTGATGCTGGCGGGAGACGGCGACATGCTGGGCACCGACAGCGCAGGCCTGCAAACCCGCCGCGCTGACCTGCGCGCCCGCACGCCCAACCAGGCCACCTACCTGGACAATATCGCCCAGCACGACATCACCTTTGGCATTGGCCCGGCGGGCACCGGCAAAACCTATCTGGCAGTGGCCAGCGCGGTGGACGCGCTGGAGCGCAGCGGCGTGCAGCGCATTGTGCTGACGCGCCCAGCCGTGGAGGCAGGCGAGCGCCTGGGCTTTTTGCCGGGCGACCTGACGCAAAAGGTAGACCCCTATCTGCGCCCGCTGTATGACGCGCTGTACGAGCTGATGGGGGTGGACAAAGTGCTCAAGGCTTTTGAGCGCCAGCAGATCGAGATTGCGCCCCTGGCCTTCATGCGCGGGCGCACGCTCAACCACAGCTTTATCATTCTGGACGAAGCGCAGAACACCACGCCCGAGCAGATGAAAATGTTTTTGACCCGCATTGGCTTTGCCAGCAAGGCGGTGGTGACCGGCGATGTGAGCCAGATCGACCTGCCGCACGAACAGACCAGCGGCCTGGTGGAGGCTGACCAGGTGCTGCGGCGCGTGCAGGGTATCGCCCACAGCCGCTTTACCAGCGCCGACGTGGTGCGCCACCCGCTGGTGGCGCGCATTGTGGACGCCTACGAAGCAGCCAAGAAGTAAACGCTATACAAAATATAGCTGCTCCCGCGATATTTTAAAGGGCTAGAGCCTGATTTGATGATGAAAAACACAATGGAAACGACGATCAGCCTGCAGTTTGGCGATGTGCCTGATGCGCCTGCGCTGCGCAAGCTGCTGCCGCGCGCCAAAGTGCGCTCCTGGGTGCTGCATGCGCTGCAGGGCGCGGGCGAGATCACGGTGCGCATTGAGGGCCAGGCCGAGGCGCGGCGGCTGAACCAGCTGTACCGCCGCAAAGACTACGCCACCAATGTGCTGACCTTTGACTACGCCCAGGAGCCTGTAGTAATGGCTGATCTGGTGCTGTGCGCCGAGGTGGTGGCGCGCGAGGCGGCCGAGCAGGGCAAGAGCCTGCAGGCACACTATGCGCATCTGATCGTGCACGGCACCCTGCATGCCCAAGGCTACGACCACGAAGGCCGTCAAAGCGATGCTTTGGAGATGGAAGCGCTGGAGATTTTGCTGCTGGGCAGCCTGGGCTATCCCAATCCGTACTGAAGGCACACGCCATGGCCCGCCCCCAGTCTGCCGACCATCACCTCAAGCGCGACAACATCCTGGACGCTGCCGCCCAGTGTTTTGCCGAGCAAAGCTACCCCGCCGCCAGCATGGCAGGCGTGGCGGCCAAGGTGGGTGCCAGCAAAGCACGCATCTACCACTACTACGAAAGCAAGGACGCTCTGCTGTTCGATCTGCTGGACCGCTATACCCAGAAACTGCTGGCCATCGTGGGCGAGACCGAGGCGCATGCCCAGCGCCGCAAGCTCAGCGACCGGCAGGCCCTGCACGCGCTGGTGCATGCCTTTTTGGTGGAGTATGAAAACTCTGCCACGCGGCATGTGGCGCTGTTGGCTGACACCAAGTTTTTAAGCGACGTGGTGGATGATGCGCTGGGCAAGTCGCAGCGTGAGTTGATTTTGCAGCGCCAGCGCGATGTCGTCAGCGCCTTCACCCGCTTTCTGCGCCGCGCCTACCCCGAGCGCCTGACCGATGCCAACCAGACTGCCATCACCATGATGCTGATGGGCATGATCAACTGGACCTTCACCTGGCTGCGGCCTGGCGGCCCAATGAGCTATGCTGACTTTGCCGACGAGGTGGTTCTCACTCTGGAGCGCGGACTGCAGTAATTTTGAATGCATTTTAGGCCGCCAGCCCAATAGAATATCGCGGGAGCAGCTATTAAATCTATAGTGAATGAATTGGCATCCGTCATGCAGACTGCCTAGCTTTGACCTGCTGCGCCAGCCTTTCAAACAGGTCCACCCCCATCTGCAGCAACAGATCGGGCAGGTCGATCATCACCCAGTTTTCGCGCAAGGTTTCGCCCTCGCGACGCCACCAGTCGGCCACGCGCATGGTGATGGCTTTGTGGGTGGCAGGCGCGCCCAGGTAGTCGCCCGCATGCGTGGCGTGCACGCTGGGCCAGCCGGTGGAGGCGATGTAGTGGCCTTCGCTGATGCGGCTGATGTGGTTGCCACCCACCCGGTCTGGGAAGGCATGCAGAAACGGCTTTTGGTGGTGCTTTTGAAAGCCCTCCACCTGGCGCGAGGTGCCTATGCCGCAGGGCCCGTACCACATCATCTCAGGGTGCCAGAAGGCATGCATGCCCATGCTTTTGAGGTCTTTCTGGTTAAAGGATTTGAGGCCGCCAATCATGCGGTCCAGGCTGGCCATCGAGTCCAAAGCTGCCTGCGGGTCTTGTTCGCCAAGCAGCAGGCCGTCGTGCATCTGCGGGCCAGGAACGATCAGGCGCGCACCCGTGCTGCGCGGCAGTACCTCAATACCCACCTGGCGCATCACGTCCACCAAATCCAGCAAGATGCGCGCATCCACGATCTTGCCGTTTTCCACCCTGTAAAATTCGCCTATTCGCACATACACCGTGTCGCCACTGGCAGGAATGCCCAGCCAGTCGCGCTGCATCGTGCCGCACAGATAGCCATGCGCTGTGACCCATGTGCCCGCGCCACCGCAAAAACGCCCATCAAAATCACCTGCAAACAGCAAGTCACAGCGACGCTCCAGATTGGGAAAAGCCTGCAGCAGTGGCTGCCAAAATTGGCTGTGCATGGCGTCGATGCCATGGATCTCGTTAATTGGATGAAACACGTGGCACTGTGCATCAGGTGTGAAAAATCGCTCCAGGCTCGTGCGCGAGTCTGCTGCAGTGGGTATGCTGGCGGTATTGCCTGGCAATTGCTGAAGGTATTGCCAAACCAGGTTTTTAGCGTGCTGAAGGTGTTGCATTGCACGATTATTGCAAGCCTATGCACAGCAAGCAATGCTTCTTTTTTGAAATTTTCTAGGGTAATTACTGGGTTTTAGGGAAAATTGGATTTTCATAATGAATACGAATGCATTTGCCGGGACAATTCATGAAAACACCTGCTTCCATGCGCAACGCAGCTGAGCTGACTGCATTGACCAAGTCCACCGCGCCAGCGCTGCGCGTGGGCTTTGTGCTGTTGCCACGGTTTACTCTCACAGCCTTTGCAGGCTTTGTAGACACTTTGCGTTTGGCTGCGGACGAAGGCGACCGCAGCCGCGCACGGCGCTGCCAATGGGCTGTGCTGGGGCAGCCAGGTGAGGCCATCACTTCCAGCAGCGGTGTGCAGGTTCTGGCAGACAGGCCGCTGGACGGCAGTGCTAGCTATGACTATGTGGTGGTGGTGGGCGGTTTGCTCAGCGCGCAAAAGGCTACAGGCGCGATTCAGCGCAGCCTGAGCCGCTTTGCACAGCAGGGCGTGCCCTTGGTGGGGCTGTGCACAGGCTCGTTTGTGCTTGCGCGCGCGGGGCTGCTGCAGGGCCATGTGGCTTGTGTGAGCTGGTTTCACAGGCAGGACTATGAGGCAGAGTTTCCCGGCCACCGCGTGCTGAGCAACCAGATGTATGTGATGGACCGCGAGCGGCTGACCTGCGCGGGGGGCACAAGTGTGGTGCATCTGGCGGCTGCCTTGGTGGAAAAGCACATCAACCGCGCTGAAGCAGTGAAAGCGCTGCGCATTTTGATCGAAGAGCAGCCGCTGCCTGCCAGCACCTTGCAGCCCGAGGCTGTGCTGACGGTGCGGGCGCAGGACCGCTTGGTGCACAAAGCCATGCTGCTGATGGAGCAGCAGCTGGCAGAGCCACCCGACTTGCAGCGCCTGGCTGCGCTGCTGGGCTTGGGGCGCAGACAGCTGGAGCGGCGCTTTGCTGCCGACATCGGCATGAGTCCGGCGCACTATCACCGCAGCCTGCGCGTGTCTCGGGCGCGCTGGATGCTGACGCACTCAGATTTGTCGCTCAGGGACATTGCTGCCGAATGCGGCCTGGGCGACGGCAGCGGCTTTGCACGCGCGGTGCGACAGGCTACAGGCGTCAGCCCAGCTGCGTACCGGCAAAGCACGCGGCTCTCGCCAATGTCGCTTATTGCACAGTGAATGACGTAAATTATCTACTACTGACGCTCTGATCTGCCTACACTTCCTGTTTGGACTGGGCGCATCCACGAGGGGCAGAGACGATGCAACATTTTTCGATTTGGTCATTGCTGCGCAATGCCATGAGTTACCACGAGGGCTGGCAGCGCCAATGGCGTGATGCGCAGCCGCAAAGCGAATACGACGCCGTCGTGGTGGGCGGCGGCGGCCACGGCCTGGCCACGGCCTATTACCTGGCCAAGGAGCACGGCATGCGCCGTATCGCTGTGGTGGAGAAAGGCTGGCTTGGCGGCGGCAATACCGGGCGCAACACCACTATCGTGCGCAGCAACTATCTGTGGGACGAAGCCACTGCACTGTACGAAAAGTCGATGAAGCTGTGGGAAGGGCTGTCGCAAGACATCAACTACAACGTGATGTTCAGCCAGCGCGGCGTGATGAACCTGGGCCACACGCTGCAGGATATGCGCGACATTGAGCGGCGCGTTACGGCCAATCGCTATAACGGCGTGGATGCCGAGGTGCTCTCGCCAGCGCAGATCAAGGAGATGCTGCCCTTCATCAACCTCAACACCCGCTACCCCGTGCTTGGCGCAAGCTATCAACCCCGCGCTGGCGTGGCGCGGCACGATGCAGTGGCCTGGGGTTTTGCACGCGCAGCCGATGCGCTGGGTGTGGACATCATTCAAAACTGTGAAGTCAAGGCGATTCGCCGAGAAAACGGCACAGTGGTCGGTATTGAAACGGTCAAGGGTTTTATCAAAACGCCCAAAGTTGCAGTGGTCGCCGCGGGCCATAGCAGCCAGATCGCGCAGATGGCGGATATCCGACTGCCGCTGGAGAGCCACCCGCTGCAGGCGCTGGTGAGCGAAGCGCTCAAACCGATCTTCCCGACGGTGGTGATGAGCAATGCGATTCATGCCTACATCAGTCAGAGCGACAAAGGCGATTTGGTGATTGGTGCGGGTATTGATGCTTATACCGGCTTTGGTCAGCGCGGCAGTTTCCCGATCATTGAGCACACGCTGCAGGCGATTGTGGAGCTGTTTCCGCTGTTCTCGCGCGTGCGTATGAACCGGCAGTGGGGTGGCATTGTGGATGTGTCGCCTGATGCCTGCCCGATCATCGGCCTCACGCCAGTCAAAGGTTTGTATATCAACTGCGGCTGGGGCACGGGTGGCTTCAAGGCCACGCCCGGCTCTGGCTGGGTGATGGCGCACACCGTGGCACAAGACAGGCCACACGAGATCAATGCGCCTTTCTCACTGGACCGCTTCGCCAGTGGCCATTTGATTGACGAGCATGGTGCAGCCGCTGTGGCGCATTGAGCAAGGGAGAACTACAGCATGCTGGAAATCAACTGTCCTTTTTGTGGCATACGTGCCGAGAGTGAATTTACCCATGGCGGCGAAGGTGGCATCGCAAGACCGCTGAACACCGACACCATGAGCGACCAAGCCTGGGGCGATTACGTCTTCATGCGCAACAACATCAAAGGCCTGCGCCATGAGCAATGGCGGCATTCAAGTGGCTGCGGGCGTTGGTTCAACGCGCTGCGCGATACGGTGAGCTACCGTTTCCACGCCACCTGGAAAATCGGTGAAGACATGCCGCAGACCAGCCCGGATAGCCAGGTAACGCAAGGAAATGCACCATGAGTTTCGCACCTTCACGCCTGGCGCAGGGCGGCCGCATTGACCGCAACTGCCCCGTGCAATTCACCTTTGATGGCAAACCATATACCGGGTACAAGGGTGACACGCTTGCATCAGCCTTGCTTGCCAATGGCGTAACCTTGATGGCGCGCAGCTGGAAATACCACCGTCCACGCGGCCTGCTGGGCGCTGGTGTGGAAGAGCCCAATGCGCTGGTGCAGTTGCATGCAGGCGCGCACACCGTGCCCAATGCGCGGATGACAGAGGTGATCCTGTCCGAAGGCCTGGTGGCAAAGAGCGTTCACGCCAGCCCGAACCTGAGTTTCGACTGGCGTGCGATCAATGGATTTTTTGCCAGACTGATTCCCGCAGGTTTCTATTACAAGACCTTCATGGCCTCGCAGAGTGCTTGGCATTTTTTTGAAAAGCACATCCGCAAAGCCAGCGGCCTGGGTGCGTCGCCCGAGCAGCCCGACCCCGATGTGTATGACAAGCAGTTTGCACACACCGATGTGCTGATAGTTGGCGGCGGCGCAGCGGGCTTGGCGGCGGCGCTTTCTGCTGCAAGACAAGGCCAGCGCGTGATGCTGTGCGACGAGCAGGCCGAGCTGGGCGGCTGGCTGCTGACAAGCAACGAGCCTATCGAAGAACACAACGCGGCATCCTGGCTCACGCAGACTTTGCATGCCCTGCGCCAGTTACCCGAGGTCACTTTGCTGCCGCGTACTACAGCCTTTGGCTACCAGGACCACAACCTGGTGACGCTAATTGAGCGCAAGCACGATGGTCAGCCTGTTGCACAAGCTAAGGGCTATCGCGAGCGTTTGTGGAAAGTGCGCGCAAGCCAGGTGATTCTGGCCACTGGTGCGCACGAGCGGCCCATGGTATTTGCAAATAACGATCTGCCCGGCGTGATGCTGGCCAGCGCCGCAGCGGTGTATGTGCAGCGCTATGCGATCCGCCTGGCGTCCACAGCCATTGTGTTTACCAACAACGATGCTGCTTATGAGGCAGCACTGGCTTTGAAAGAAAGCGGGGCCAAGGTGCGCGTTGTTGATACGCGTGCAGAACCCAGCGGCGAATGGACACAACGCGCCCGCTTGTTGGGTATTGAGATTTTGACTGGCCAGGTGGTGACACAGGGTATGGGTAAAAAGCACATCACAGGTGTGCAAGTGCAGGCGATCGATACACGCAATCAGTTACTAGGCGAGCCATACAGCCTGGCTTGCGATCTGCTGGCCACCTCCAATGGTTTCAGCCCTGTGGTCCATTTGCATTCACAAGCGGGCAGCAAGGCCATCTGGAGCGACGAGCAGCTTGCTTTCGTGCCCGGCAAGTCCGCGCAAGGCGAACGCAGTGCAGGTGCGTGCCGGGGCACTTTCAGCTTGCAAGCCGCAGTGCAGGACGGTAAAGACTGTGGCGCTGCACTTGCTCAACAGACACCTGCGAATCCGAACCTGCGCGAGCTATGGCTGGTGCCGCACGCGTTGCCACCCAGCCGCGCACCCAAGCAGTTTGTAGATTTTCAAAACGATGTGGCGGCAGCAGACATTTTGCTGGCCACACGCGAAGGCTTTGAATCGATTGAACATGTCAAGCGCTACACAGCGCTGGGCTTTGGCACCGATCAGGGCAAAACGGGCAATATCAACGGCATGGGTATCGTGGCGCAAGCCCTGGGCAAGCCGATTCCTGCCGTGGGCACCACTACCTTCCGCCCCAATTACACGCCAGTTACCTTCGGTGCACTCGCAGGGCTGGAGCTGGGCGATGGTTTTGATCCGGTGCGCATCACGCCGATGCATTCATGGCATGTGAAGCACGGCGCGACGTTTGAAGATGTCGGTCAATGGAAGCGCGCATGGTATTTCCCCCAGGCGGGTGAAGACATGCATACCGCTGTGAAACGCGAAGTGCTGGCTGTGCGCCATGCCGTGGGCACGCTTGATGCGTCCACTCTGGGCAAGATTGATATCCAAGGGCCGGATGCTGCCACTTTGCTCAACTGGGTGTATTCCAACGCCTGGAGCAAACTCGAAGTAGGCAAATGCCGCTATGGCCTGATGCTCGATGAAAACGGCATGGTGTTTGACGATGGTGTGACGGTGCGCTTGGCTGAAAATCACTTTTTGATGCACACCACCACGGGCGGCGCAGCCCGCGTGCTGGCCTGGCTGGAGCGCTGGCTGCAAACCGAATGGCCGCATCTGAAGGTGTATCTCACCAGCGTCACCGACCATTGGGCGACGACTGCATTGGCTGGCCCCAAGAGCCGTGATGTGCTGAAAAAGCTGTGCAGCGATGTAGATTTTGATGATGCGGCGTTTCCATTTATGTCCTGGCGCGAAGGCACAGTGGCCGGCGTGAAAGCACGCATTATGCGCATCAGCTTCTCAGGTGAACGCAGCTACGAGGTGAATGTGCCTGCAGTGGATGGATTGCGCGTTTGGACAGCGATTCACCAAGCAGGTGAGCCTTTGGGCATCACGCCTTATGGCACAGAAACCATGCATGTGCTGCGCGCAGAAAAGGGCTTCATCATCGTGGGGCAGGATACGGATGGATCGGTTACACCCATTGACCTGGGTATGGCTGGCATGGTGGCCAAGACGAAAGATTTCCTGGGCAAGCGTTCGCTGTCGCGATCAGATACTGCACGGCTTGATCGCAAGCAGCTCGTGGGCTTGCTCACCGAAGATGCGCAGTTTGTGTTGCCAGAAGGCGCGCAAATCCTTGAAGCAGATCCCGCCCAACTGCCAGCAGGCCAGCTCGTGCCCATGGGTGGGCATGTGACGTCGAGTTATTTCAGCCCCACGCTCAATCGCAGCATTGCTATGGCTTTGGTCAAAAGCGGCCACAGCCGCACCGGCCAGCGTATTCGCGTGGGCATGCGCGATGGCCGCAGCGTGATGGCCACCATCGCCAGCCCCGTGTTCTTTGATCCTCAAGTGGAGCGCCAAAATGCCTGACTCTTCTGAAAATCTCTACATCTACTGGCAAGACGATCTCACTGTGCTCAGCTTGCGTGGCGAAGGCGTGGCAATCGCACAAGGCGTTAAAAATGCTTTGAGCCTGGACTTGCCCTTGAGCGCCAACACCACACGCACGCTGGGCGGCATCCGGCTGGTCTGGGTCAGCCCTGATGATTGCTTTGTGATTGCTCCGCCAGCGCAAGCCTCTAGGCTGGAAGCCGCTTTGCGCGAAGCACTGCAAGGCCAGCACTTTGCGGTCACTGATGTCAGCAGTGGTTATCTCCTGCTCACGCTGGCAGGGTCAGCAGCACGCGCCACGCTCGCGCAGGGCTGCCCTCTGGATTTACACCCGCGCAGCTTGGGCCTGGGCCAATGCGCAGGCAGCCATTTTTTCAAAGCCTCGCTGTGGCTGTGGCCTGCATCGGATGAGTCCAAGTTTGAGCTGCTGGTACGGCGCAGCTTTGCACCTTATGTGGACACCATGATTAACAAAGCCAGCTTGGAATGCAAAGTGCAGCGCGCAGGTGTGGAGATAGAAGCTTATGTCTGATGCTACACCTACGCAAGCAGTACGGTATGCACTCACACTGGAGGCAGCCAGCGAGCGCGGTCAAGTAGCGGCTATCACGGCGCTACTGGAGCAGCATGGTGCTTACATTGAAGAGCTTTCCGTTTTTGATGATGATCTCAGCCAGCGCTTTTATCTGCGCTGTGTCTTCCGCACGACGAGCGCCACCACCGCTCATGCATTTGATTTGAGCGCATTGCGCAGCCAGTATGCGGCCTGGCTCGGCTCGCAGCAAGATGCAGGCGGCTTGGTGGCCGTGCTGTCTGAACCTGCGCGCGTGCTCATCATGGTCTCCAAAGCCGATCATTGCCTACAAGAAATTTTGGCGCAATGGCGGCGTGGCGAGCTACCGATGCAGATTACTGCTGTGGTGTCTAACCATCGCGATTTAGAGCCACTGGCGCAGGCGCACGGTATTGCCTTTCATCATCTGCCCATCACGCCCGAGACTAAGCCTGCTCAGGAAGCCAAGCTGCTGGAGCTGATGGTGCAATACAAAGTGCAATGGGTGGTGCTCGCGCGCTATATGCAGGTGCTCTCGCCAGCGATGTGCGAGCGCTTGAAAGGCAGCGCCATCAACATCCATCACTCCTTCCTGCCCGGCTTTAAAGGCGCAAGACCCTACGAGCAAGCCCATGCGCGCGGCGTCAAAATGATCGGCGCCACAGCGCATTTCGTCACCACCGATTTAGACGAAGGCCCCATCATCGAGCAAGAGGTGCAGCGGGTAGATCACAGTGCTAAGCCGCAGCAGCTTCAAAGCATAGGCCGCCATCTAGAAAGTTTGGTGCTTTCGAGAGCGCTCGGTTATGTGTTGGAACACCGCGTATTTTTAAACGGACACCGCGTTGTCGTTTTGCGATAGCTGTTTTTATCGACTCGTTTGATGCGCGTAAATCTGTTTCCAGATCGACACTTCATCAAAGGTGATCCACTCATTCATCACGCGGCCTTGGGTCACGTGGGCGTGTGACAAACCCATGATGTAGAGTGGTGCGCCGCTGGGTTGGCCGAAGTGGCCCCAGCCGGTGTGTGTGCCGCTGAGTGACCAGCGCGCGGCAATCCGCAGGGGCTGCTCGGCATCGCGGTTGATGAAGGCGCTGTGCACTTGCAGCTTGGCATCGGGCACGGAGGCTAAGTAGCCGATGATGAAGCGATCAATATCAGCGTGACCGTAGCGAATATCGCCGCCAGGGGCGTAGAGATTCGCGCCGTGAAAATAGGCATCGCGAATGGCGGCTGTATTTTTCTCGTTCCAGATGTCGTGCAGACTTTGCACGTAGCGCGCCACGGCAGGGTCTTTTTCAATGCCGAAAGGGCACTGGCTAGGCTGATCATGCTCGGGCTTGAAGAAGCTGATGGGCTGACCTGCTTGCAGCTCAGTATCTGCCATTGCGCGCGCCATCTCGCGGGCGCTCGTGCCCATGCAATTAGCAAACGCGGCTTGATCGCGCACCAGCCATTCTTCGACTACGACTTGGTCACGCACCCAGCAATCGGCAATGATGCGGCTGCGTACTGGCTTTCCTTGGGCTTTGCCATACACGCCATCGCCAGTGTGAGTCATCACTGAGACCAAGCGATGCGATGAGAGAAACGAGCCATCCGCATAGGGCTGCCAGATGACATCTTCGCCAACGAGCTGGCGGTCTGGGAACTGGTGCAGGGTTTGCAGGGTTTGTGCCGTGACGCCTTGGTTGGAGCCGGTGTAGCCTGTGGGTGCGCGCAGTTTGATGTCAGGCGCATAGTATTTATCGAGCTTGGCGCCGATACCGCGATCCTCCCAAATTTCGCGTGTGATGCCATAGATGAAATCAGGTACGTTTTTGTAAGGGCTTAAATCGTGGGGCATGGGATGATCTCCAATGGAAAAGATTATGCGTCAAGTTAAATTGAATATGTATGCAATACACCGGTGCAAGCATTGTCCTGGAAAAAAATCTAGATTTCACTGGCAAAACTAGGGTATTTACGGATGAATGCATGACTCGAAATAAATATGATGCATTCGTATGCAAACTAGAAAGCGACTGCTATGACGATACGTTATCTCAAACGCGGTAAAGACGCGCAAGCCAAATCTGAGGCTGATGCCAAGGTGCGAGCCACTGTTGAGGGCATTTTGAAAGACATTGAAGCACGTGGTGATGCAGCTGTGCGTGAATACAGCCAAAAGTTCGACAAATGGGATCCGGTTGATTTCCGGCTTTCACAGGCAGAGATTGAAAAGGCGGTGAAATCACTGTCTGCGCGCGAGATTGAAGATATCAAGTTTGCCCAGAAGCAGATTCGCATGTTTGCCACAGCTCAGCTGCACAGCATGAAAGAGGTGGAAATCGAGACGATGCCCGGCGTGATTCTTGGCCACAAACATGTGCCCATGAGTGCTGTGGGCTGTTACGTGCCTGGCGGCAAATACCCGATGATCGCCTCGGCGCACATGAGCGTGCTCACCGCCAAGGTGGCGGGTGTCAAGCGCATCGTGTCCACCGCCCCTGCATTTCATGGTGCGCCACATCCCGCCATCGTCACCGCGATGCATTTTGCCGGCGCTGATGAAATTTTGACACTGGGCGGCGTGCAAGCCGTGGCTGCCATGGCGATTGGCACGCAATCCATCAAGCCAGTGGACATGCTGGTAGGGCCCGGCAATATGTTTGTAGCAGAAGCCAAGCGCCAGCTCTATGGCCGCGTCGGTATTGATCTGTTTGCAGGCCCGACCGAGACCCTGGTGATTGCAGACGAAACCGTCGATGGCGAAATCTGCGCTGTCGATCTGCTCGGCCAAGGCGAGCATGGCCCTACGTCCCCAGCAGTGCTGCTCACCAACAGCGAGAAGCTGGCCAAAGACACGCTCGCTGAAGTGGAGCGACAGCTCAAAATTTTGCCGACAGCAGAAATTGCAGCCCAAAGCTGGGCTGAATTTGGCGAAGTGATTGTCTGTGACACCTACGAAGAAATGCTGGAAAAAGCAGATGAATTGGCTTCTGAGCATGTACAGATCATGACCAGTCGCGATGATTGGTTTGCCACGCATATGCAAAACTATGGTGCACATTTCATCGGTCCACGCACCAATGTGGCTTATGGTGACAAGGTGATTGGCACCAATCACACCCTGCCTACGAACAAAGCTGCCCGCTACACCGGTGGCCTGTGGGTGGGCAAATTCCTCAAGACCTGTACCTACCAAAAAGTCACCACCAACGAGGCAAGTGCCCTGATTGGTGAATACTGCTCCCGTCTGTGCCATATGGAGAACTTTGCAGGCCACGGCGAACAGGCCAACATCCGCGTGCGTCGCTATGGCACGCGTGCCGAAGTGCCTTGGTATGAACCAGTGCCTGCACTGGCCTGAAGCTTGCATCCATCAAGAGATATGAAAACTCCCAGCTTTCGCCTAGACGGCAAGCGCGCTCTGGTCACAGGGGGCTCCAAAGGCATTGGTCTGGCTGCTGCGCATGCGCTGGTGCAGGCAGGCGCACAGGTGATGATCGTAGCGCGCAACACGCCTGATCTAGTTGCTGCGAGTGCCGACATTGTCAAGGCAAGCGGCCAGGCTGCAACGCAAGTCACCCATGCAGCGCTCGATGTTCGCAACAGCTCGGCAGTGGAGGCCTTGTTCAAAGAGCATGGCCCATTTGATATCGTGGTCAACAACGCGGGAACGACACGTACCAAGTTGATTGATGAGGCCACGGATGAAGACCTCGATACCGTCATTGACCTGAATATCAAGGCAGCTTTTTATGTGCTGAGAGCTGCCGCACGCAGCCTCAAAGCGGCCGGCAGACCCGGTAGCCTGATCAACATCTCGTCGCAGATGGGCCATGTGGGCGGGCCCAAGCGCACGCTGTACTGCGCCAGCAAGCACGCACTGGAAGGCATGACCAAAACCTTGGGCTGGGAACTGGGCCCCATCGGTATTCGCGTCAACTCCATCTGCCCTACATTCATCGAAACCGAGCTTACTGCGCCCATGCTGGCTGATCCCGATTTCAAATCCTTTGTCACCAGCAAGATTGCTTTGGGTCGCGTTGGCAGACTGGAAGAAATCATGGGTGCAGTGGTATTTTTGGCGGGCGACGCATCCAGTCTGATGACTGGCAGCGCCCTCATGCTAGACGGCGGTTGGACCGCGAGCTGATCATGGTCAAAGCTGCCACATCGATTGACGTTGCCAAGCTTGCGGGTGTCAGTCAGTCTGCTGTGAGCCGCACTTACACCCCCGGCGCAAGTGTGGCAGAGCACACGCGCAGCAAGGTGATGGATGCCGCCCGCAAGCTGGGCTACCGTCCGAATGCAATTGCCCGCACACTTATCACGCGCAAGAGCCGCATGATCGCTGTAGTTGCTTCTTATCTGGACAATCAGTTCTATCCCGTGGTGATAGAGAAGCTGTCGCAGCGTTTTCAGGAAGATGGCTACCATGTGCTGCTTTTCATAGCCGAGGCACGTACCGAAGCTGATGAATTGCTTATGCAGCTCATGCAATACCATGTGGATGGCATTGTGCTGCTCAGTGCCACATTGTCTTCCGGAATCGCCAAAGACTGCGCTGATGCAGGTATCCCTGTAATTTTGTTCAACCGAATTGCACAAGCTGGCGGCACGGTCAATTCCGTAGCAAGCGACAACGAGGCGGGAGGGCGCATGGCTGCCAAGGCTCTGCTGGCAGCCGGGCATGTGCGCATCGGCTATATCGCTGGCATGGAGGACTCTTCCACCAACCGCGACCGCGAGGCGGGTTTCAATGCTGAGCTGGCAGCCAGTGGTAAGCGCGTGTTTGCACGCACGGTGGGGCATTACAGCTTTGAGGGCGCGCAACTTGCTGCGCGCCAGATGTTCCAGGCCGTTGATGCAGCACAGCGACCGAGCGCAGTATTTGTGGCCAATGATCATATGGCTATTGCAGTCATGGACACATTGCGCGGTGAATTGGGCTTGCGTGTGCCCCAGGACGTCGCTGTGATTGGTTTTGACAATGTGCCGCAAGCCGCGTGGGGCGGATATTCGCTCTCCAGCATCGAGCAGGATGCACACGCCATGATTGAAGCTACAGCGCGTATCATGCTCGAGCAAATTCAAAACGAATCGGCGCTGGCACAGCATGTGAGCCTGTCTGTTCGTCTGATTGAACGCGGCTCTACCGGTAAAACCCCATGAAGCCCACTTCGCTGGCATCTACCACGCCTGCCCTGCACAGCAGTGCTGCCATGCAAGGCTTTCACGCTGAATTCAGGAATCTGGATGATTACATTCGCGTGATCACGGACCGCATCTGGGAAGGCCGTCAGATCGAGACGATTCGTGATTACTATAGCAACCCATGTGGCGTGATCACGCCCGCAGGCGCGACGACCGATGTGCAAAGCGTGATCGATGGCACCAAGGCCACTCTCGCGCAGTTTCCCGATCGACGCTTGCTGGCGGAAGATGTCATTGAAGCTGGCAATGCTCAAGAGGGTTTTCTGTCTTCCCATCGCATCATCAGCACCATGACGCATTTGGGTGATGGCAATTTTGGCAAAGCCACCGGTAAAAAAATTCATGTGCGCACTGTGGCTGATTGCGTGTGTAAAGACAACCGCATCGTGCATGAGTGGCTGGTGCGCGATCAGGGTGCGATTGCCCAGGCTATAGGCAGCACGCCGCAAGAGATGGCAAGGCAATGGCTTTCACAACGAGATAAACCATTGCTTCCTTTGTCACAAGCTCCCGCACCCATTTGGTGGCGCAATCCGATGAGCGATGAGCCAATGGCACAGCGCTATGCACAGTCCGTTGGACGCATGCTTTCCGGGCTAGGCAATGATGACGCGCTTTATGACGAAGCAGCCTGCAGCCTGGGGCCGACCAACTCCATCCATTATGGTCGCCTTGAAATTCAAGGATTTTATGCCTCCATCGCTCAAAGCATCACTGTAGAAAGCTACGACATAGAAAGCATAGCCTTCATGCCTGCCAGCAGCGCTGTAGGCCGACCACCGCGAGTAGCTCTGCGCTGGCGGCTCAAGGGCCAGCACACCGGCGCAGGCCGCTATGCAGGCAGCGCGCGTAACTCCCTGGACATCTTGGGCATTCAACATGCTGAATTTGTGAAGATTGGAAAAGCATGGCAAGTGCACCGGGAATGGGTGCTCGTTGATGATGTAGCCGTCTGGATGCAGGCGCTTGACGGCACTGCCGAAGAATAAATCCACTGGGAATCAGCAATTATGGCTCGTGTACAACTCAAATCCATCGCTAAATCCTGGAATGCGGGCGGCAAGACTTCCGTAGGAGTGAAGGAAATGTCGCTTGATATCGCGGATGGCGAATTCCTTGTGCTGCTTGGACCCTCAGGATGCGGCAAGACCACAACCATGCGTATGGTTGCAGGACTGGAAGATGCTACCCAGGGCGAGATTTGGATTGGCGAGAGAAAAGTCAACGATTTGGAGCCCAAAGACCGTGATGTAGCGATGGTGTTTCAAAGCTATGGTTTGTATCCCAACATGACAGTGTATGAGAACATCAGCTTTCCGCTGCGCATTCGTGGCACCAAGGTGGCGGAGATCGATCCGGCTGTGAAGCGCGCTGCTGAAAAAGTGGAGCTGATGGATTTTCTGGACCGCCGCCCCAAGGAGCTCTCGGGTGGCCAGCGTCAGCGTGTGGCGCTGGCACGCGCTATCGTGCGTCAGCCGGCGGTGTTTCTGATGGACGAGCCGCTATCCAACCTGGATGCCAAGTTGCGTGTCTCTATGCGCTCGCACATCAAGCATCTTCACCACGAGCTCAAAACCACCACAATTTATGTGACCCACGATCAAATCGAGGCCATGACACTGGCGGATCGCGTGGTGGTAATGAGTAAAGCTGAAGTGCAGCAAATCGGCACACCTGAGCAAATTTATAACGACCCGGCCAATCTGTTTGTAGCCGGTTTCATTGGCAATCCTTCAATGAATTTGATCGATGGCAAGCTGGAGAACGGCTGCTTTATCGCCGAAGGCCTGCGTATTGAAGGTATGGGCCGGGGTGCGGTTGAGAAAGTGGTGCTCGGCGTGCGCGCCGAAGACCTCATGCTCGCAAACACTGACAACGCCAACGTGCGCGGCAGCGTATTCTCTTTTGAGCTGACTGGCGATGCGACGCTGATCACTTTGCAATGCGGTGCACAGCGAATTACCGCACGCTCAAGCAAAGAGTTCCGCACCCGCATCGGTGAGCAGCTTGGTTTTATGGCGGCGCCTGAGCGCAGCTATTTGTTCGATGGTCAGACGCAGAACCGGCTGCGTTTTGATCGCTCTTGATGAACCTCCCGGTTTTTTATTGGAGAATCCCCATGAAAGCTCTGACCATCCGCCGCTCCCTGTTGGCAGCAGCAGCATTGACAGCTGCTCTACCATTTACCGCACATGCGCGTTGCGATAAATTGATCAACGCCAAAGCAGGCGAAATTAACATCATTGGTGCTACTTTCCCTGCACTGCAACATATCGCCAAAGAGATGGAGACCTGTACGCAAGGCGGCGTCAAAGTCTCTTTTAAAATGTCGTCCAACAACCGTGTTGAGACAGAGCAGGCGTTTGCAACAGCTGGTCCCTCACCATTTGATGCCGCCGTTGTCTCGGGTGCAGTGTTTTCTGCGCTCAACGGCAAAAGCCAGTTGCAGCCCATGACGGACTTGGTTGAAAAATACAAGGCTAAATACAAGATTGAAGATAACATGCTGGTCAAGGTCAATGGCCAGGTGATGGGTATTGCTTTCATGCAGAACTCCCTCAATCTCTACTACCGCAAAGACCTTTTCGATAAACATGGCATCAAGGTGCCCACCACCTACGCTGAAATGCTTGCAGCTGCCAAAGTGCTCAAGGAAAAAGAGCCCAGCATTGAGTTTCCCATTGCACAAACCTTCGCCAAGGGCTGGGACAGCGGCAAGGAATTCATTGATCTGTATGTAGGCATGGGCGGCAAGCTGTTCAAATCTGGCAGCGCACAACCCGATTTCAATAATGACATTGGCGTGCGCACCTTGGATCTCATGAAATCCATGACGCAGTACATGACGCCTAACTATCTTGCATCGAACAGCGACGATGTGACCAACCAATTCCAGCAAAGCAAAGCCGCAATGGGTGTTTTCTGGGCGTCGCGTGGATCGCGTATGGATGATGCAACAGTCTCCAAAGTGGTGGGCAAGATTGAATTTGCCGCCGCCCCAGCAGCTGTAGCCGGTGGAAAGCCTGCCAGCCATATGTGGTGGGATGGCGTGGTGATGCCCAAAAATATGAAGGGTGATCGCGACACCGTTTTTCAGGTGCTGATGGAAGCGCTGGACGAAGACACCACTCGCAAAGGCAATGATCTGACTACCTGGGTACGCTCTGCTTATAAGCCCACACGCTTTGCATCTGGTGTAGCAGCTAACGCCAAAGCCGGCACTCCCGTATGGCCAACCGAGCCCTATGCTGGTCTGGTGCACAGTGAGCTGGGCAAGGTTGTAGCCGATGTACTGGCCGGTACCACACCAGCCAAAGCTGCATTGGACACGGCTGCGGCTGCATATGTGCGCGTAGCAACAGAGCAGGGTTTCATCAAGTAAGTTTGATGATGACCGATCGGCTTTCATGAAAACATCCACCTTCGCGCGCTTTGTAGCGCCCTCCGTGCTGTTGATGCTCGCCTTGCTGGCGATGCCGCTGGCGGTGACGTTCTATCTCTCGGTGCGCAATTGCACTTTTGATATGGAAACCGTCACCGTGCAGCAATCAGGCCCGTTTGGCAGCTCAGAGTCAACCACGCAGCGCGCGCGGGTGGATGCCAATGGCAAGCCAATCCAACTGTGCAAATACGTTGGCACAGCCTATTTCCGATCTGTGCTCGGGCTTACTGCGCAAAGTGGCCAAGCGATGGCTGCTGCGGGCGAGCCACCTGACGCATCATCAGCACCAGCGGGCAGTGCTGTGAATCCTGCAGCCAGCAAGAGCTCGCAGGAATTCGTGGGCGCGCTCAAATTCACACTGCTCTACACCATAGTGACCACGCCTTTGGTGCTGCTGCTGGGCTTTTTTATCGCATTGGGTGTGCATCACTCCGCCCAGCGCCTGAAGGCGATTTTCATCACGGCTTCACTGCTGCCCTTCATCATCACGCCTATCGTGGGTGCGCTGGCCATCAAATGGCTGTTCCGCGATGGCGGTTTGGTGCCGCATGTTCTCTCGCAATTTGGGCTCTCGATCTTCTGGATGGCTGAGGCCTGGTCTGCCCGGCTCTTGATCATTCTCTACGGCGTGTGGCACAGCGCGCCATTCGCCTTCATTGTGTTTTATGCGGGCCTGCAATCTGTACCGCAGGATTCTCTGGAGGCAGCCACGATTGATGGCGCTACACGCTGGCAAAAGCTGCGCTACATCACCTTGCCACATTTGATGCCGCTGATCGTGTTTGTGGCGTTGATCCATGTGATGGATGCCTATCGCGTATTTGAGCCTGTAGTGGTACTCACGCAGGGCGCTTTCACCACCAGCGTGCAATACCTCACTTATCACATTCTTTCAGTGGAAAACAACCCCTACAAAGCCAGTGCATCGGCTGTGTTGACCACGCTCGGCATTGGTGTGCTGATCATTCCCATGCTGATCAAGACCTGGAGGGAGCAGCGCAACGGTCGTTGATTTCAACCATTGACTGCGCGATACAGGTATGAAAAAAAATCCATTGTCTTTGCAAGTGCTGCTCTATGGCGGCCTGCTCTTTTGGTTGATCGCAGCCAGCATCCCTGTGATCTGGACGGCGATGATCTCGCTACGCCATTATGTAGATGCGTTTTCCATTCCGCTCAAATGGATTGCGCCAATTACCTTTGACAACTACACCTCACTGTGGATTGATAAAGGCTTTTCGCGTAATTTTTTCAACACGTTGATCGTCACTTTCGGCACGGTAACCATTTCGCTCACGGTAGGTTGCCTGGCAGGCTACGCGCTCTCACGTTATCGCGGAAGTTTGGGTTTTTGGCTGCTTATCATCGCGCTGGTTTTCCGTTCGTTGCCGCACTCCACCTTGCTGCCTTCGTTTTATGTAATCTTTGATTCGCTGGGCGTGCGCAATGAATATTTTTCATTGATTCTCGTCTTGGTAGCTATCAATCAGCCTTTCACGATCTGGATGCTGCGCAGCTTCTTTGTCAACATTCCACAGGAGCTCGATGAAGCTGCTTTGGTGGACGGCTGCTCGCGCCTGCAGGCCTTTCGCAAAGTGATCATTCCAGTCATGTGGCCGGGTGTCATTACCACTGGCTTGTTCAGCTTCCTGCTTGCCTATAACGACTTCCTGCTCAGCACCTCGCTCGTCGATGCGGCCAAGCAAACCATGCCTGCTGCCATTTCCAATTCGATTCATGCAGAGAGCGAATTGCTGCTCATGCAGGGTGTGGCAGGGGCAGTAAGCATCACGATTCCACTGATTATCCTTGTGGTGTTGTTTCAGCGGCAAATTGTCTCGGGGCTTACGCAAGGTGCGGTCAAGGGCTGAGCTGTGTTGCCAACAGTTTTCATGCTTCCAGGCACATTGTGCGATGCGCGTATTTTCACGGCGCAAAAGCGCAGCTTGCGCGGCAAAGCCAATGTTATTTGCGCCAGCTACAGTGGCATGAAGGATCGCACCCAGTGGCTGCAAAACTGCCTCGCGCGGCTGCCAGATAAATTTTATGTGGCAGGTTTTTCCTTGGGCGGTCTGCTTGCCTTGGAGCTGCTGCGCATGGCGAAGCAGCGTGTGCTTGGCATTGCGTTGATTGCCAGCAACGCCCAGAGCGCCAACTCCAAGGCGCAGCGCAGAAGTGCGATGCTGCGCCGCCTCTGGCTGGAACGTGGGCCGTCGATAGTGGCGAAGCATGTCAAGCCGGCCTATTTTCATCATGAGGCAGAACGCAGACAGCATCAGCGTTTGGTCTTTGCCATGGCTTTGCAAACACCACAGCGCAGTGCATTTGAAGAATTCGCTTGGGCTGCCAAGCGCCCAGATGGTTTGCAGACCTTGCGCGAATTCGAAGGCAGTGTCCTCGTTGTGAGCGGTCAGCAGGATAGTTTGTGCCCACGCTTCTTGCAGCAGGAGATGCTTACAGCGCAGCCGCGCATTCAATGGCGCGAAATTGCGCGCTGCGGTCATTTTGTTCCGCTGGAGGCACCAGCTGCTCTGGGTAATGCCCTTTTTCACTGGCTGGTCAATGACAAGCAGCTCACTGCCGCCACGTTTAATCCATAGTTTGCCATTTCACCAGGAATATCGACCATGACGACTTTCACGAGCCAGGAGCTGCAGGCGCGCTTTATCCCTGCGGCAAGCCTGCGCTACAGCACAGACGCTTTCATCGACTATCGCATCCCTGGCTGTGGGCCTAAAAAGAACTACGCGCTGATCGGTCCTGGCGTTTCACAAAACCCCAATCAGCCCGTGAGCCTGCGCGAGAAGCATGGTTTCCAGGTCGGAGGCGTGGCCATGGGGCCCGGTGTGATCAATCCGCCGCATATGCATTTCACGGCAGAGGTGTTCATCTGCACGCGCGGCAGCTTCTCGCTGCATTGGGGCTTCAATCCAGACCGTCTGGAACATCCGTTGTTTGAGGGCGATATCGCTTCCATACCGACTTGGATTTATCGCGGCTTCCAAAGCCATGGAACTAAGGATGGTGGTGAAGGTTTCATGTTCACCGGCTTGGGCCAAGACGATACAGGCGGCATTCTCTGGGGCGCGGCCACTCTGGAGGCAGCTAGTGCGCAGGGTGTACATCTCACCGAAGACTACCAAATTATTGACGAGCATTTGGGTGGCAAGTGGGATGCATCGATGAAGCGCCTGCAGCCAATGACACCGCAGGAAGTGGGCCAGCTACGCACCTGGAGTCCTGAGCAAATGCGCCAGCGGGTGGTTAAATTTGCTGAGCTTGATTGGTCAGGTCGCGCGCTGCTAGATAGTGCCTTGCCAGGCTGTGGTGCATCGATTGCGCCTGTGATCGGCCACGGTATGAGCGCTGAGCGTAACCATCTTGCACCCATCATGAATGCGCATGGCTTCTCTATCGAATGGCTGACGATACCCCCAGGTGGTAGCGTCAGCTGCCACCAACTCGCTGCCAAACAGGTGTTGGCTGTGTACCAAGGAGGTATTGAGATTTCCATTCACAATGAGCCATTCACCTTGATGGAATCTGCGCAAAACGCCACCAAGTTAGTGGCGTACGGCAATGCGCAAGGTAATGACAGCTACGCTATGCCAGCCAGCGTATGGCGCGCCTATCGCAACACGGGTAGCCAGGATGCGGTGATGCTGGTGATGACACCAGGTGATGAGCGCAAGCGCATCGCGTGGGCACCCGAAGTTTCCACTGCTGCCGCTCTGGCAGGTTGGGGCATTGATGCGAATGGCTATGTGGGCCTCAAGCGCTACATTGATCGTTCACAAAGATAATTTCAAAAAGAAGACACTTCATGACAAACCGAATCCTCACTACCCACGTTGGCAGCCTGCCGCGCCCGCAACGTGTGGTTGACCAGCTCTTCGCGCAAGACGCCAATCTCAATTACAACGAAGCTGAATTTGACAGCATCATGATCGCTGAGACGGACGCTGTAGTGACCTCACAGGTTGAGGCGCGTGTGGATGTGGTGAGCGATGGCGAGATGAGCAAGATCAGCTACGCCACCTACATACGCCACCGCCTCACCGGCTTTGAGATCGGTGAGATGCCACGCGCCACGCCGCGCGATCTGGACGATTTTCCTGAGTTCAAAGAGCGCCTGGCCAAGCTGGGTGCCACGCCCAAATACCATCGACCAATCTGCACCGGGCCCATTGCAGTGAAAGACCTGAGTGGTCTGCACAAGGACATTGCCAATCTCCAAGGTGCGGTAAAGAAAGCGGGTGCACAAAGAGCTTTCATGAATGCAGCCAGCCCCGGCGTGATTGCTGTATTCCAGCCCAACAAATACTACAGCTCTCACGAAAAATACCTTGAAGCGCTTGCCAATGCGATGCAAACCGAGTACGAGGCCATTGTGGCGGCAGGCCTGGATTTGCAGATTGATGCGCCTGATCTGGGCATGGGCCGCCACATCAAATTCCGTGATGCATCAGAAGAAGAGTTTTTGCGCAACGCCCATCTGCAGGTGGAAGCACTCAACCATGCGCTGCACAACATCCCTGCCGAACGTATCCGCATGCATATCTGCTGGGGCAACTACGAAGGCCCGCACCACCACGACATTGGGCTGGATCGCATCATGGGCCTGGTCTGTCGGGCCAAGCCCGCCACCATATTGTTTGAAGGTGCCAACCCGCGCCACGCCCATGAGTGGGAGGTGTGGGCTGATGCGCAAAAGCAGGGCCGCATTCCAGACCACAAAATCCTCTGCCCCGGCGTGCTGGACTCCACCACCAACTTCATCGAACATCCCCAGCTGATCAAGCAGCGCCTGCTGCAATACGCCCATATCGTGGGCCGTGACAGGGTGATGGCGGGCACGGACTGCGGGTTCGGCACTTTTGCGGGCTTTGGTGCTGTGCATCCCCCGATTGCCTATGCCAAGCTGCACAGCATGGCCGAGGGCGCCGCGCTGGCTAGTGCACAATTGTGGCCATCCACTTCTATGGCATAAATACTATGACAACCATTCAACACCCTATCGATGCACGCCTGAAACAACTCATCAAAAACCGCACTCCTATGCGCGGGCTCTTCAATGGCCTGGCCTCGCCTGCGCTGGTGGAGATGAGTGCTTTTGCGGGTTATGACTTCACCATCATCGACAACGAGCACGGCAGCGCCAGCCTGGAGACCACCGAGCACATGCTGCGCGCGGCCCGCGCTGCGGGCATGCCGGCCCTGGTCCGCTGCCTTGAGCACGATATTGCACGCACCCTGGACGCTGGGGCCACCGGCCTGCAGATTCCCATGGTGCGCAACGCAGCGCACGCACAGGCCGTGGTCAACAAAGTGCGCTATCCACGCGCCAGCAGTTTCAAGGGTCTGAGCGGCGAGCGCGGCGTGGCCTATTCGGTGCGCGCCGCAGGCTATGGCGCGCTGGGCGGCGCAGCCTGCAACGCCTATGGCAATGACAATGTCGTTCTGGTCGTCATGATTGAGTCCATGGAGGCTGTTAACGCCGCTGCAGAGATAGCTGCAGTAGACGGCGTGGACGCTGTGTTCATTGGCCCCAACGACCTGGCCCACAGCATGGGTCACGAAAACCGCTTCTACGAGAGCGAAGTGCAGGCTGCGATTGAAAAGGCCGTACGTGCCGTGGCCTCCACGGGCAAGTGCGCTGGTGTGCTGGCGCTGACTCCAGAAGACGAAGCACGCTACGCCAGCTGGGGCGCCAGCTATTTTGCCAACGTCATCACCAGCGTGCTGACCAAAGCCCTCAAAGACGCTGCCAGCGCAGGGCGCAGCAGCGAAGTGTCCGTATTGAGCTACTGATACGCCTGCAAGTTACAGATTGCACGGTAAAAAGCCCTCGTTTTTCGGGCAGACACCCGCTAAACTCAAACCATGACAGTAGTGGTGGTTATGGGTGTGGCCGGTTGCGGCAAATCAGCGGTAGCGCGCAAGCTGGCGACCACGCGCGGCCTGCCCTGGATCGAGGGCGATGATTTCCATCCCCCGGCCAATGTGCACAAAATGCGCGAGGGCATCCCGCTGGACGATGCCGACCGCGAGGGCTGGCTGCGCACCCTGTGCGAGGAGATCCGCAAGCACCCCCAGGGTTGTGTGCTGGCCTGCTCCGCACTCAAGCGCAGCTACCGCGACACTCTGCGCCAGGTCTCGCCTTCAGTGCGCTTTGTCTACCTGCACATCACCCCCAAAGAGTCCCTACGCCGCGTGGCCGAGCGCAGCGGGCATTTCTACCCGCCCAGCCTGGTGCTCAGCCAGTTCGATACGCTGCAGGACCCGGAAGGCGAAAACGACGTGTTGCGCGTGGATGCCATGGGGCCGATGGGCAGCATGGTGGATGTGGTGCAAAAAGGGTTACTGAAGCTGTCCTAGGCTGGAGCGGACTTTGGTTGATTTTTGAGTCGGTGCTGGAGACGGGGTGCCAGCCACTGCTTGAGTGTTTTGATTCGCGCTGATGCCATCCTACCGGGTGGAGTGATCAAATTCACTGGCAAGGCAGGTGTGGCGTAGCGTGCCAAAACGGGAACCAGCGTCCCTGTGCGTAGTTGAGCACTGACCTGGTAGGACAGAAAGACCGCGCAACCTATGCCCGAGATGCAAGCCTCCAGTGCTGCGTCCAGATGGTTGGTAGACATGACATTGCGAGGACGAGCAGAGATGCTTTTGCCAGCGACGTCAAATACCCATTCGCTGTGCGGCGCATAACCGTCAAAATGCACGCAGCGGTGTGCTGGCAGATCTTCAGGTTTTTGAGGGATTCCGTGGTCATGCCAGTATTTCGGACTGGCGCACACCACGCGCTGGACTTGAGCCACTTGCTGCGCAATCATGGAAGAGTCGGTCAGATGTCCAACACGGATACCCAAATCAAATGACTGATTGACTAAATCCACCACACGGTCGCTCAGCTGAAAATCCAGTATGAGTTGGGGATGTTCGTTCAAAAAAGCAGCGAGCAGCGGTGCAATATGCAATCGCCCCAGCATGATGGGCGCTGTTACGCGGATCAAGCCACTTAGCTGAGCCGCGGATTCGCGGGTATGTCGATCCGCTTCCTGCAGATCGGCCAGGATGGTGCGGCAGCGTGCAGCATAGGCCGCCCCTTCTTCGGTAAGGATGACGCGTCGGGTAGTGCGTCTGAACAGCTGCACGTTCAGACTCCGCTCCAGTGCAGCTACAGCACGTATGGGTGCGCTTGGCGCCACGCCTTTGAGGGCGGCAGCAGCAGAAAAACCACCAGTATCTACAGTGGCTAAAAAATAGCTGAGTTGGGCAAACTTGTCCATGGCAGAGATGTGTTGGCGGGTTGAATTCAGAATTTATTTATGCGCTAATCGCACTAATGTTAGTTTATTTTTCGTATTGATTCAAGCGCAGTGCCGCACCACACTACTACCCAAATTACTGCATTACCTGACTCGCACCATGCAAACCAATCCATCCCGAATCAAGGCTTATGACCATGTAGGCATCCGTGTTTCCGACAGAGACAAAGCGATTGCTTTTTATGAGCGCCTTGGGTTTCGACAGACCGACTATTTTCGCGATCATCAGGCCAATGAAATGGAAAGCGCAGATGGTGTGCGCATCAATTTGATATTCAATGCCGCCAAACGCCCTGATAGTAGCAATGTGCTGCTGGATGAGCCGATCAAACTACCGGGCATCACGCACCCTGCTTTTATCGTAGACGATCTTGCTGTCATGCAGCGCTGGCTTGAGCAAGCTGGCATCCGCATTACTGAAGGCCCCGAGGCGATAGGGCCACGACGCATAGCGCTGTTCATTCGCGACCCCGATGGCAATGTGCTGGAGTTTGACCAGCTTTTATGACCCTGACCTCAACTTTTACTTTTGGAACACACCATGAAACTCTATGACCTTGAACTCTCTGGCAATTGCTATAAAGTTCGCCTTTTTGCTGCTTTGGCCCGTATTCCCTTGGACATTGTGCCTGTGGATTTTTTGTCTGGGGCGCACAAAAAATCACCCTTGATTGAACTCAACCCTTGGGGAGAATTACCCATTTTGGTAGACCAAGACCTTGTGTTACGCGATTCGCAGGCGATATTGGTGTATTTGGCGGGGCAATATGGCGGAGAGGCATGGCTGCCTAAAGACCCGGCCCACATGGCGGGGGTGGTGCAATGGTTGTCTGTAGCCTCTAACGAGGTACAAAATGGCCCGGCTGCAGCGCGACTGGTAGATAAATTTGGCTACGTTATTGACAAGCCAGACACCCTCAAGCGCAGCGGGCGCATTTTGCCGCTGATCGATGCGCACCTGGCCACAAACAAGTGGCTGACGCTGGGCAGACCAACCATAGCGGATTGTGCGGTGTTTCCGTATGTGGCATTGGCACCGGAAGGTGCGGTTTCTCTCACGCCTTACACGCACATACATGCCTGGATCGAGCGCATGAAAGCACTACCTTATTTCGCGCCTATGCCAGGCGTGTAGTGATTGGGATGGATTTACCTAAACGAAACGAATTACGTTTAGGTAAATTTGCTACACTGCTGAACAATTCATTCTTTACCGAGTTCAGCCATGTCCCAAGCCCCCACCAAAGCCTTTGCTTCCCAGGCCGATCTGGAAGCCAAAAAGATCACTTTCGAGCAGCTTTCTGCCCACTGCTGGGCCTACACCGCCGAAGGCGACCCCAACTCGGGCGTGATCATTGGCGACCAGTACATCATGGTCAGCGATGCCACGGCCACACCTGCCATGGCGCGTGATCTGATCGCCAAAATCCGCACCGTCAGCAGCAAGCCCATCAAATATGTGTTGCTTACCCACTACCACGCCGTACGCGTGCTGGGGGCCAGCGCCTATGTGGCCGAGGGCGCTACCGAGGTGATTGCCAGCCGGGGCACCTATGAGCTGATCGTAGAGCGCGGCGCGCAGGACATGCAAAGCGAGATCGAGCGCTTTCCGCGCCTGTTCCAGGGCCGCGAGAGCATCCCCGGTCTGACCTGGCCCACGATGGTGATTGGCGACGGCAACCCAGGCCGCCAAGGCTCGCTGACGGTGGACCTGGGCGGCGTGAAGGTGCAGATCTGGCACCCCGGTGCGGGCCATACGCGCGGCGACACTATTGCTTGGGTGGAAGAAGAAAAAGTACTGTTCAGCGGCGATCTGGTGGAGTATGAAGCGGGTGTCTACACAGGGGATGCCCAACTAGAGGAATGGCCAGCCACGCTGGAGGCCCTGCGCGCCCTGAAAGCCCAGGCTATCGTGCCCGGGCGCGGCGAAGCCATGAAAGGCGCAGCCCAGGTCGACAAGGCACTGGACTACACCCTGCGCTGGGTGACCACGCTGTTCCAGTGCGGCAAGGAAGCCGCCGCCAAGGGCATGGACCTCAAGGCAGCCATGGCCCACACGCGCCAGCGTATGGACCCGCTGTTTGGCCATGTGTTCATCTACGAGCACTGCCTGCCTTTTGATGTGAGCCGCGCTTACGACGAAGCCAGAGGCATCAAAAACCCGCGCATCTGGACGGCAGAGCGTGACCAGGAGATGTGGGCCGCCTTGCAGGCCTGAGACCTGCGCCGGGTCTAGCCCGAGCGCGCAGTGTTGTCGTGCAGATCTTTTTCGGGGCGCACGGCGATGGCATCGGGGTCCAGCAGCGTCACAGCGCGCTCCTGCGCCATCAGCTCCTCTAGCTGCTTGCGGCCCGCACGGGCGATGCTGATCAGGCGCTCTTCATCTTGGTGGTGCGGCCAGGCGGTCTCGATCTGGGCCAGATTGTGGGAGCGAAAGCGCTGCGCTGCCACATGGGCATCGGCCGCGCTGTGGCCCAGCACCTGCAGCACATCCTCGGCGCTCAGCAGAGACGACTCAAACGTTTCGCGCTGGATCAGCGTAACGCCCTTGGCACGCAGCTGGTAGTAGTGCTGCACATTGCGCGCCCGTACCACGAGCTGCAGATTGGGAAAATGCGTTTGGCAGATGTCTACGATTTCCAGCGACTGCTCCATATTGTCAATCGCTACTATCAGCACTTTGGCCGTGGCCGCGCCTGCCGTGCGCAGCAGGTCCAGCCGGGTGGCGTCGCCATAAAACCCGCGGTAGCCAAAACGTATCAGGCCTGTCACCTGCTCGGCATCATGGTCCAGCACCGTAGCCTTGTAGCCATTGGCAGACAAGATGCGCAGGATGATCTGTCCATAGCGGCCGATGCCGGCCACGATGATGGGTGAAGTTTGCTGCTCACTGATCTCCTCCATCTGGGTCGCGCTGCACAGCGCATAGCGCGGCAGCAGCAGCTTGTCGATAGCCACCAGCAGCAAGGGCGAGAGCAGCATCGACAGCGCCACTGCGCCCACCAGCATCGAGCCGACTTCGGGTGTGAAAATCTTCAGGCCCACCGCCTGCTGAAAGACTACAAAAGCGAACTCGCCGCCTTGCGCCAGCATGAGCGTGAAAATCGGTCGCTCCTGATAGGCCAGCTTCATGGCCCGCGCCAGGGTGTAGATCACCGCCGCCTTGAGCAGCATAAAAGCCAGCACGATGCCAGCGATCAGCCAGGGCGACTGCAGCAGCACGCCAAAGTCAATGCTCATGCCCACTGCAATAAAAAACAAGCCCAGCAGCAGGCCTTTGAAGGGCTCAATATCGGTTTCCAGCTCGCGGCGGTATTCGCTCTCTGCCAGCAGCACCCCCGCCAGAAACGCCCCAAGCGCCATCGACAGGCCCACAAACTGCATTAGCGCGGCAATCGCTACCACCAGCAGTAAGGCGGCTGCCGTAAAAATCTCTGGCGTCTTGCTGCGCGCAATCCAGCGAAACAGTGGCCGCATCAGCAGCCTGCCGCCGACAATGATGGCCCCAATCGCGCCAACCGCCTTGGCCGCTTCCAGCCAGGCGTTAGCATCGTTTTCAGCGCCTTGGGCGGCCAACAGGGGCAGCAAAGCCAGGATGGGGATGGCGGCCACGTCCTGAAACAGCAAAATCGCAAAGGCAGACTGGCCTGAGGGTGTACTGAGCTGGTTGCGCTCTCCCAGCACCTGCAGGGCGATGGCGGTGGACGACAGCGCCAGGCCCAGCGAGGCTACCAGCAGCACTTTCCATGTATGATTTGTGCCGCTAACCCAATAGAATATCGCGGTGGCAGCTATCAATAAAATAGCACTACAGGAGAGTACCTGCAGCGAACCCCAGCCAAAAATCGGCCGCCGCATGCTCCACAGCCGCTCGGGTTCGAGCTCCAGCCCCACCAGAAACAGCATCAGCACCACGCCAAATTCGGCAAAATGCAAAATGCTCTGCACATCGGTCACCAGCCCCAGCCCCCAGGGCCCAATGGCAATGCCAGCGGCCAGGTAGCCAATGATAGAGCCCAGGCCCAGGGCCTTGGACAGCGGCACCACCACCACCGCAGCGGCCAGGTAAATGAGGGAATTGGTCAGCCAAGAAGAGTGTTCCATGGCCGTAGCTTAATCGAGTTTGCCAAAAAACCTACAGTGCTTTATGCAGGCTGCCAGCACAGGCTGCTTCAGCTCCAGCCCGCATCCACCTTGAACTCCTGCGCGGTGCACATGGCAGCGTCATCCGAGGCCAGAAACAGGGCCATGCGCGCCACATCGCCTGCCATCAGCTTGTCAGGCAGGCACTGGTTGCGCCGGATGGACTCTTCGCCTTCAGGGTTGAGCCACAGCTTGATCTGCCGCTCGGTCATCACCCAGCCCGGCGAGAGGGTGTTGACACGGATGCGGTGTGGCCCCAGGCTGCCTGCAAATCCGCGCGTGAGCCCGTTGACCGATGACTTGGCTATCGCATAGCACGGGAACATGCCGCCCTTGGTCTGCCAGCCGGTCGAGCCAAAATTGATGATCGAGCCGCCACCCAGGCGGCGCATGCCCGGCACCAGCGACTGGATGGCAAAAAACGCAGGCCGCTGGTTGACAGCCATGCGCTCATCCCAGTACTCAGGGGTGACGTCTTCGAGGCTGTGGCGGTCGTCGCGCGCGACGTTGTTGATCAGGGTGAAAAAGTCACCGAGCTCGCTCACAGCCTGTGCAATGGCGCTTTGCAGTGCCTGCACATCGCGCACATCACAGTGGCGCCACCAGGGGGTGGGGTAGCCTGCAGCCGTCAGGTGCTGCACCAGTGCAGCGGCTTCCTCCTGCGCAAAATCCACAAATGCCACCTGCGCGCCTTGCTCGGCAAAGGCAGCGACCATGGCCGCGCCGATGCCTGTGGCCCCCCCGGTGATAAACACGCGCTGGCCGCGCAGGCTGGGATAAGTGGCCAGGGAAGAAGGGGAGGGCATAGGGCTATCCTGTGGATGCAGTGCGGTCGCTGTCGGCGCACTAGCGGTAAAAAACTTCGACCGTGCCTTTGAGCTTGATCATCAGCGGCTGGCCCTTTCGGTCCACGGTCTTGCCCGCGGGCACCTTGATCCAGCCCTCGCTGATGCAGTACTCCTCCACATCGGCGCGTTCCTTGCTATTAAAGCGGATGCCTACAGAGTGTTCAAAAACAGCAGCCACGTGGTGGGGGCTGCGCGGGTCTACCGACAGATGGTCTGGCAGCGGGGGGCGTTCGTTGGAAGGGTTCATGGCAGTGATTTTAATGAACTTGTCGCAAGCGACTTGCCATGCTCTGGCGCAGGCCACAGGCCACGCGGGCGCAGCAGCATGGCCGCGATCATCGCCAGCGCGATCAAAAGCTGCCGCAAAATGCCTGCGTCCAGCCGGCCATCGGTGATCTCCTGCAGCGGGCCTACCACATAGCGTAGCGTCTCGGGCAGTGCTGTGAGCAGCACCGCCCCGAGAATCACCCCCGGAATGTGACCCATCCCGCCAAACACCACCATCGCCACAATCATCACCGACTCCTGCAGGCTGAACGACTCTGGCGACACATAGCCCTGCAAAGACGCAAACATCACCCCCGCCAGACCGCCAAAACTGGCTCCCAGACCAAAAGCCAGCAGCTTCATGTGGCGGGTGTTGATGCCCATCGCCTCGGCGGCAATCTCGTCATCGCGAATCGCCATCCAAGCGCGGCCAATGCGCGAGTCCTGCAGCCGATAGCAGACCATCACCGTCAGCAGCATCAGCACCAGAAACAGGTAATAGTACAAAGTGACCGAAGACAGGGTGTAGCCGCCCAGCTGCAGAGGTTTGCCCAAGTCCACGCCCATAAAACGGATGGAGTCAATTTGTCCCAAGCCCCGGGCACCGTTGGTGATGTTGATAGGGTGCCCCAGGTTATTGATCAAGATGCGCACGATCTCCCCAAAGCCCAGGGTCACAATGGCCAGATAGTCACCCCGCAGCTTCAGTGTGGGCGCACCCAGCACCACGCCAAACAGCGCTGCCAACAAGGCAGCCAGCGCCATAATGACCCACCAGGGCGTATGTAGGCCTGTCGGAAAAGCCGCAGCCAGCGTGGCAAATTGTTCCAGTAGATGCGGCGAGCCCAGCAAGGCAAACAGATAGGCCCCCACTGCATAAAAAGCCACATAACCCAGGTCCAGAAGCCCGGCGTAGCCCACCACAATGTTCATGCCCAGCGCCATCAGGATATACAGCAGACAGGTGTCCGCAATACGCACCCAATGGTCGCCCATGCTTTGCAGTAGTAGGGGCAACAGCAGCAGACTGATCAGAACAGTCAGTCGTTGGATTGCAGGCTGTTGAAAAATGGAATATGGCATTGGTCAAGCCAGCATAGCAGATACTCCAGGCAACTGCGGCAATAGTAGACGCTATATTTTTAATAGCTGCTCCCGCGATATTCTATTGGCCTGCAGGCTTAAATCATCTATTTCCTGGAGCTCATTCGTAAAACTGGGGTTCTGCGCGGGTTCTCGGTGTTTTGCTGCCCGGCATCCATGCGTTAGCAGCCTGTTTTGGGGTGTCTTCGGCTTTATTAAAAATAGCCGTTACACGCATATCAACGGGACCAAGTGTTGCGAAGGTGCTGTATGAAATACCCCAGGTGCCATCGCTCGGTGCCTCAAAGATATTTCCAAAATTCAAACAAGCAGCGAGTTTGCCAGCCATGGTTGCTGCAGCTCTCGAAAAGCCCGGTAAAACAGCGTTATAAAAATAACGTTGGTAAACTTAATCGCACGGCAGCATTCACCGACAGAGAATGTCTATGCATAGTTATTGCGCTGGAATGAGCGAGCGCCACAGCGCTTCGCGAGGCTTACCGGACGTCAGGTCATAGATACCAAATCCTGACGCGAGCTCCCAGTAAGCCCAGCTCATGTTCCTGCGTTCCATTTCTTCACGCATGAAGACATTGAAATTCACCCGTTGCTTGGTGACTTCGTCGGTGTGATTTTTATGCGCATAGGCTCCAAATTCACCGACATAGATTGGGTACTTGTTTTGTTGCGACCAAGTATGTGCCTTATCCAGGATGCTAACAATCTGCCGCTTTTGAGAGTCGCTGCAACAAGTCTGGCCGATTGGTTTGCGTGGGTTCGTCCACTCGGCACCTTGGTGTGTAAAGTTGAACGGCTCGTATTGATGAACCGTGACGATCAAATGAGGATCGTTTGGCAAGCGCAATTGATTCAGCCAGTAGGCGTTGTTCCAATGCGTGGGGCCTACGACAACAATCCGCTCTGGATTGGTGGCGCGCACCTGAGCTATTGCATGCGCCATCAAGTTGTTCCACGCATCGCTGTTGCCAGAGGGCGTTTGCCCAGTTTGCATACGGCCATGCGGCTCGTTGTACAACTCAAACACCAGTTGATCATTCGGGTAGTCTTTGAATGTTTGGGCGATTTGCTGCCAGAGCATCACAAACCTCACCTGCACCAAGTCGTCTGGCACGGCAGCCTCGCCGTTATCTAACTTGTCACCATCCAGCTGACGATAGTGATGCACATTGAGCATCACTATCAGGCCTTGTGCAATGAGACCATCGACTGTAGCTTTGACTTGCGCCATGAACGCGGGATTGATGGTGTAGGGAGGGCGCGCCATCGCATGGTTACTCCAACGCACAGGCACGCGCACATGTTGAAAACCAAGACTCTTGGCAACTTTGGTCAGCTCCGGCGTTTTCTGAAAGCCGATTCCCCATGCACCGTCGGTTGGCGCTTCAAACACATTGCCGAGGTTAACCCCTCGACCAAGTCGCTTTGCCATGGCGTACGCTTGCGGCGAGGCACCGGGTGCGGAGCCTGACGCCACTCGCGGTAAGCTGTTTAAGGACGCAAGCCCTTGATCTGATGTTGCCGAGTCCGCACTGGGCGCAGGAGTGCCACATGCAGTCAGAATCAACGCACTCACAACTGTCAGTAATTGGGTCAACCATGAATGCCGAGCACTCGCATTGTTCATCGTGAATTCCTCATACTCTGCACCCAAGTGGCAATGGTCTTAATCAGTTAGCTCGGATGCTCACTTTCACTCTACAGTAACAGACTTGGCCAGATTCCGAGGTTTGTCCACATCTGTCCCTCGCGCACAGGCAGTGTGGTAGCTCAGCAGTTGCAGGGGTACGACGTGCAGCAGGGGTGACAGTGCGCCATAGTGTTCGGGCATGCGGATCACGTGGATGCCCTCGGCGTTGTCGATTTTGGTGTCGGCATCGGCCAGCACATACAGCACGCCGCCGCGGGCGCGCACTTCCTGCATATTGCTTTTGAGTTTTTCGAGCAGGGCGTCGTTGGGCGCGACGGTCACCACAGGCATTTCGCTGGTCACCAGAGCCAGCGGGCCGTGCTTGAGCTCGCCTGCAGCGTAAGCCTCAGCGTGGATGTAGGTGATCTCCTTGAGCTTGAGCGCACCTTCCAGGGCGATGGGGTAGTGCAGGCCGCGGCCGAGGAACAGGGCGTTTTCATATTTGGCGAAGTTGTCGGCCCAGGCGATAATCTGCGGCTCCAGCGCCAACACGCTTTGCAGCGCCACCGGCAGGTGGCGCATCTCGGCCAGGTAGGCGGCTTCCTGAGCGTCACTGAGACGCCCCTTGGTTTGCGCAATCGCCAGGGTCAGCAGGAACAGGCCTGCCAGCTGGGTGGTGAAAGCCTTGGTGGACGCCACGCCAATCTCCACGCCCGCGCGCGTGATGTAGGCGTGCTTGCATTCGCGCACCATGGCGCTGGTGGCCACGTTGCAGATCGTCAGCGTCTGCTCCATGCCCAGGCTGCGCGCGTGTTTGAGCGCGGCCAGGGTGTCGGCAGTTTCGCCCGATTGGGTGATGGTGACGACCAGGGACTTGGGGTTGGGCACCGAGTCGCGGTAGCGGTACTCGCTGGCGATCTCGACCTGGCAGGGGATCTTGGCAATCGACTCGATCCAGTATTTGGCGGTGCAGCCGCTGTAGTAGCTGGTGCCGCAGGCCAGGATCAGCACGTTGTCGATGTCTTTGAAGGTGCTGTAGGCGCCGTCGCCAAACAGCTCGGGCGTGATGCTGACCACGCCTTCCAGCGTGTCGCCAATGGCACGCGGCTGCTCGAAGATTTCTTTTTGCATGTAGTGGCGGTAGGGGCCCAGCTCGGCAGCGCCGCTGTGGGCCTGCACGGTTTTGACCTCGCGGTCCATGTGCTTGCCTTGGGCGTCTTCGATCCAATACTTGCCTAGCTGCAGGTCCACCACATCGCCTTCGGCAAGATACACGATCTGGTCCGTCACGCCGGCCAGGGCCATGGCATCGCTGGCCAGAAAATTCTCATCAGCCTGGGCGCTGCCATTGGCTTTGGCGCCCACGCCCAAAATCAGCGGCGAGCCCGCCCGCGCGCCCACCACGCGGTGCGGCTCGTCCTTGTGGAACACGCCCAGCGCATAGGCACCGTGCAGCTGTTTGAGGGCTGCTTTGACCGCCTCAAAAATATCGCCGTCATACAGGCTATCCACCAGGTGCGCGATGACTTCGGTGTCGGTCTGGCTGACAAACACATAGCCCTTGGCTTGCAGATCAACGCGCAGCTGTTCGTGGTTTTCGATAATGCCGTTGTGCACCAGAGCCACCTTGCCGGGCTTGTTGCCCGCCTCGCCGCTGCCGTGGCTGAAGTGGGGGTGTGCGTTGTGCACTGCAGGCGCGCCGTGGGTGGCCCAGCGGGTGTGGGCGATGCCGGTGTGGCCTTCAAAAGGCGTGCCTGCGGTTTTGTCAGCGGCAATTTGCGCGTCCAGCTCGGCCACGCGGCTGGTGGTGCGCGCGCGCTTGAGGCCGCCAGAGCCCGACGCAGCGCCCTGCGGCAGCGCGTGGATAGCCACGCCACAGGAGTCATAGCCGCGGTACTCCAGCCGCTGCAGGCCCTGCACGAGGACGGGGACGATGTTGCGATGCGAAACTGCGCCGACGATGCCACACATGGTAGGGGTCCTTTCAATCTGATGGAGCAGATGGTAGGGGAGTTGAAAAATAATAAGTGATCTAAATCCAAACGAATATGAATTTTAATTTCATGAAAAATACAATTAATACGAAAATTTCATAAAATACATAAATATGGAATTTAATAACCAGAATTTGGAGCTTGACACCGTTGACTTGCGCATCCTGGACCTGCTGCAAACCGACGCACGGATCAGCAATCAGGACCTGGCCGCGCAGGTTCATGTGTCTGCGCCCACCTGTCTGCGCAGAGTCAAGCGCCTGACGGACTTGGGCGTGATTGAGCGGCATATCGCCGTGCTCAGCCCAGACCGGCTCAAGCCGCTGCTGGGCTGCGGGCTGACCGCGATTGTCGAGGTGACACTGACGCAGCAGGACGCGCAGACCCTGCAGACTTTCGAAGCGCGCATGGCCCCCGAGAGCGCGGTGCAGCAGTGCTACCGCGTAAGCCCGGGGCCGGACTTTGTGCTGGTCGTGCAGGTGCGCGATATGGATGCGTATCTGGCCTTGGTGCAGCGCGTGTTCACACAGGATGCACAAGTACGCAACGTGAAGGCATATTTCAGCGTGGCGCGGACCAAGTTTGCACCGCAGGTGGTGCTGAAGTAAGCGGCCTGTCCCTTTGTGGACTGCCCAAGCAGGCCCGCTCAGCCTCAGGCCCTGGCAGCCATCAGCCCCGCGCTGCGCATGACGGGGGCGTAGGCGCTGGCGTATTCGGGGTCAATCAAAATGCACAGCGCCGACATGGCGCCCGCCCACGGGCTGGGCAGACCATCGGGCTTGTGGGCCAGCTCACGTGCGTTGTGCACAATCGCCAGCATCTCGCTGCGGCTGGCATAGCGCATGCTCCAGTCAGGAAACAGGCGCTGCTCCTGATAATTGCGGTGCAGCAGCTCTACGATGCAGTGGTGCCGTGGGTCTTGCTGGATGCGCTTCCACAGCGCGCGCACCGTGTCGTACTCGCCTTCCAGCCACTGCACCACCAGGCCGTGGTCCATCATCATCATGCCAGTGATGCGCTGCGCGGCGTTGTGCTGTTGTGCATGCGCCACCAGGCCCTGCGCCTCCTGTGCAGTCAGGGGCTTTTTGAGCACGCTGCAGTAAGCCAGCTGGTACAAGCCAGAGGAGATGGTGAAAGTGCTCGATTGAGTCTTGTCCATAGGCATACCACGTGATGGTGCCCTTATGCACGACGCATGCGGGGCTATGAAATATGTCGATGGATTGTGGCGCGGGTACCGCGACCAAGCAATAATACTTTTAGACTATTTTTAGTTGCCGGCGGCTTCTGCCAGCAGCGCCACCGTGGAGCTGATCGTGATGCGGCCATAGCCTTGGGAAATGGCGCCCGCTTCGGCCAGGGCTTTGAGCTGGCCTGCCAAGGTCTGGCGTGTCATGCCCAGCATGGAGGCCAGTGCGTCGTGCGAGATGTCGAGGTCCTTGCGCACCGGGCCAGAGCGGATGTCATCATCGCAGGCCAGCAGCACCAGGCGGCGCGCGGTGCGCGTGCGGGCAGAGCGCATGGCGAAGTCTTCCACCAGGCTCAGCAGCAGTCGCGTGCGCGTGCTCATCAGCTCGGCCATATGGCCTGCAAAGTCTGCGTCCTGCATCAGCCGGGCAAAGACCTCGGGCTCGACCATCAGTACTTCGGACACGCCCACGCTGCGTACATCGCGCGCATGGGACTGTCCGTCCATCAGGGCCAGCTCGCCAAACCATTGGCCGGGTTTGACAAAACTCAAAATCGCCTCGCGACCGCTGGCATGGGTGGAGGACACTTTCAGCGAACCTTCCAGCAGCACCATCAAGCCATCGCGGCGCTTGCGCACAGCCTGGCCCTGGCCCATGGCCAGCTGGCCATCGCGCAGCACGATGCGCCGTGACGAGGCGATCAGTGCGTTTTGCAGTGCCAGACTGAGACTGCTGAACCAGCGGTTCTGGGTCACTGCCTGGGGCAGGTTGGCTAGGGCGGGGTTGGACAGGGGCTGCATGGTTCGCATCGGCAATCTTTGTATCTCGCACGCCAGGGCGTGCTCTCTGCTGCGCGCGGATAACCCAGTTACCAGCGCATTGGCTGGCAATAGTAGCCCTGGATGCAGGCCCTGCAGGCCCATGGGGGCCGAAAGCCGGCTCAGGAAACGCCAGAACAGAAGCATTTGGCGATGCTGTTGCTAAAACCCAAGCCCAATAGTTGGATTTATGACAAAGTAATGTCTAACTGAATACTATATATTTACTGTCAATCTTTTGTTTTCACGGGGCGTTTCCAGCCCGCTAGCGTGGCCTGCTTGCCGCGCGCGATGCTCAGCGCGCCAGCCGGGGTGTTTTTGGTGATGGTAGAGCCGCCGCCCACCGTGCCGCCCGCACCAATGGTGACCGGTGCTACCAGCACGCAGTTGCTGCCTATGTGCACATCGGCCTCGATCACGGTGCGGTGTTTGTTGGCGCCATCGTAGTTGGCGGTGATGCTGCCTGCGCCGTAGTTGACCCGCTCACCCACTGTAGCATCGCCCAGATAGGCCAGGTGGTTGGCTTTGGCGCCGTGGGCCAGGGTGGAGTTTTTGACCTCGACAAAATTGCCAATATGCACCTCGTTGCCCAGCTGCGCGCCGGGGCGCAGGCGCGCAAAAGGGCCTACCAACGCGCCCGCACCGACCGACACGCCCAGCTTCTCGCCGTCAATATGCGTGAACGGGTGGATCACCGCACCTGCAGCAATAGTGCAGTTGGCAATGTGGCAGTGGGCACCGATCTGCACATCGTCGCCCAGGCTGACACGGCCTTCAAACACGCAGCCCACGTCGATGCTCACATCCTGGCCGCACTGCAGGCTGCCGCGCAGGTCAAAGCGCGCGGCGTCCGTCAGGCGCACGCCTTGCTCCATCAGCGCATAGGCCTGGCGCTTTTGGTACTGGCGCTCCAGCTCCTGCAACTGCACGGGGCTGTTCACGCCTGCCACCTGCACACCATCAGTGGTTTTCACCGCCACGCAGCCGGTGCCGTCCTGCACCGCCATCTGCACAATATCGGTCAGGTAATACTCTTTTTGCGAGTTGTGGTTCTGCAGCTGACCCAGCCAGCGCTTGAGCTGCGCAGTGGGCGCGGCCAGCACGCCGCTGTACCACTCGGTCAGCAAGCGCTGCTCGGGCGTGGCGTCCTTGTGTTCCACAATGGCCTGCACCGCGTCGCCTGCGCGCACGATGCGGCCATAGCCCGTGGGGTCGCCGTATTCCACCGTCAGCAGGGCCAGGCGTTGGCCAGCGCAGGCCTGGACCAGCGCCTGCAGGCTGGCAGCCTCAATCAGCGGCACATCGCCGTTGAGCACCAGGGTGATGCCCTCGTTGCCCAGCACGGGCACGGCCTGCTGCACGGCATGGCCTGTGCCCAGCTGCGGCTCCTGTGTGACAAATTGAAAAGCCAGATCGGGCAGGGCCTTGTGCATTGATGCGCACGCTGCCTTGACGTGTTCGCCGCCATGGCCTGTGACGGTAATCAGGCTGCGCGGCTTTAGCGCAGCGGCAGTGTCAACTACATGCTGCAGCAAAGCGCGCCCGGCCAACTTGTGCAACACTTTGGGCAGTTTACTTTTCATGCGGGTGCCTTTGCCCGCAGCCATGATGACAATATCCAGAACCATAGATTCACTCCGTCGCTATATGCTGATTATGCTGGCTGTTGCGCTGCTGACCGCATGCAGCGCCATCAAACTGGCCTACAACCAGGCGCCCGACCTGACCTACTGGTGGATCGACGGCTATCTGGATCTCAATGAGCAGCAGACACCCAGGGTGCGCGAGGAGCTGGCCCGGCTGTTTGCCTGGCACCGCTCCAGCGAGCTGCCCAAAACCGCCAGCCTGCTGCAAAAAGCGCAAACCCAGCTCCTTGGCAACGTGAGTCCGGCGGCAGTGTGCTCAGTCTACGACGATGTGCGTGGTCTGTACGAGGCGGTGCTCGACAGGGCTTTGCCCCCTGCAGCAGATATCGCGGTGACGGTGACGCCGGAGCAGCTGGTGCATCTGCAGCGCAAATACACCAAAAACAACGAAGAGTATGCGCGCGACTACCTGCAGGGCAGCGACAGTGAACGTGCCTCCAAGCGATTGAAAAGCGCAGTGCAGCGCAGCGAGATGATCTACGGCAAGCTCGAGGAGGCGCAGATCACAGCGATCAAGGCAGCCATTCAGAAGTCAGGCTTCAACGCCGCTCTGGGCATGAAAGAGCGCGAGCGCAGGCAAAAAGAGGCGCTGGAGATGCTGGCCCAGCTGGGCAAAACCCGCGCCACACCCCAGGCTGCGCTGGCCGCTCTGCGCAGCTACGCCCAGCGCAGCACCAGCTCGCCCGACCCAGCCTACCGCGCCTATGCCGAGCAGATGACCCGCGAGGCCTGTGAGTCCTTTGCAACCGTCCATGCCAGCACTACACCCGAGCAGCGCGCCAAAGCGGTGCAGACTTTCAAAGCCTATGAAAGCGACCTGAGGGTGCTGGCCGGGCAGAAGTAATGCTATTTATTTTATAGCTGCTCCCGCGATATTCTATTGGCCTGGAGGCCGAAAACCCTTTAAATTTCGTGCACTTCAAAGCTGGTGGTGATCTGCGCCGTCTTGGCCAGCATGATGCTGGCTGAGCAGTATTTTTCGTGGCTCATGGCGATGGCGCGTTCGACCGCTGCGGCAGGCACGGCCTTGCCTGTGACGGTGAAATGCATGTGGATCTGGGTGAACACCTTGGGGTCCTCACTGGCGCGCTCACTGGTGAGCTTGACGCTGCAGCCCTGCACTGCGTGGCGGCCGCGCTTGAGGATCAGCACCACGTCATAGGCTGTGCAGCCGCCCGTGCCGGCCAGCACGGTCTCCATCGGGCGGGGTGCCAGGTTGGCGCCGCCGTTCTCGGGCTTGGCAGCGTCGGGCGCGCCGTCCATGGCGATGATGTGACCACTGCCGGTTTCGGCGACAAAACCCATGCCCGAGCGGGTGCCCGCAGCGCCCGTCCAGCTCACTGTGCATTCCATAATGGTGCGTCCTTGTTCATGCAGCGACGATTCGCCGCGCTAAAGTGTGATGAATTCCACCTATGCTGCAGGATAAATGTACAAAAAACTGTAACTTATGGCGCGGTGCAGCATAGGGCCTATATACTGACTCTATTGTGCAATAAATCTGCACAGCCTTTTGTCTCCTCCACCCTCCATCAGACGGTGGACTTACAGCCCTGAGTCGCAAGACTTAGGGCTTTTTTTTGCCTCATTGCAGCCCTTCGCAACCTTCTATTCACTATGAAAATAATAGCTGCCCCCGCGATATTCTATTGGGCTGGAGGCCAAAAACACCTCTAAAATCCGCCTCCACAGGCCTGATTGGCTTCTACAATCCCCCCATGACCACTGCCCGCACCCCCTCCGCCGCCCGTAAATCAGCCAGCAAATCCGCCCGCGCGCCTGCCAGCTCGCCCCTCACCACCCTCAAGCCAGCGGACTACCTGACCAAAATTCTCAATGCGCGGGTCTACGATGTGGCCATTGAGTCAGATTTAACCCACGCCAAGCAGCTCAGCCGCCGCCTGCACAACACCGTGCTGTTAAAGCGCGAGGACCAGCAGGCTGTGTTCAGCTTCAAGCTGCGCGGGGCCTACAACAAGATGGCGCATCTGTCGGCCGAACAGCTGAAAAAAGGCGTCATTTGCGCCTCCGCAGGCAACCATGCCCAGGGTGTGGCCCTGGGCGCCAGCAAGCTGGGCACCAAGGCCATCATCGTCATGCCGGTGACCACGCCGCAGCTCAAGGTGGATGCGGTCAAAAACCTGGGCGGCGAGGTGGTGCTGCACGGCGACAGCTATTCAGATGCCTATAGCCTGGCGCTGACCTTGCAAAAAAAGCACGGGCTCACTTTTATCCACCCGTTTGATGACCCTGAGGTGATTGCAGGCCAGGGCACGATTGCCATGGAAATCCTGCGCCAGCACCAGGGCCCGCTGGACGCCGTGTTTCTGGCCATTGGCGGTGGCGGCCTGGTCAGTGGCGTGGCCAACTACATCAAGGCCGTGCGGCCCGAGATCAAAATCATCGGCGTGCAGATGAACGACTCCAACGCCATGGCGCAGTCCGTCACCGCTAAGCAGCGCGTCACCCTCGCTGATGTGGGCCTGTTCAGCGATGGCACCGCCGTCAAGCTGGTGGGCGAGGAGACCTTTCGCATCGCCAGCGGCCTGGTGGACGAATTTGTCGAGGTGGACACCGACGCTGTGTGCGCAGCCATCAAGGATGTGTTCCAGGACACCCGCTCCATCGTTGAGCCCTCGGGCGCGATGGCGGTGGCAGCGATCAAGCAGTATGTCGCCACCCACAAAACCAAGGGCCAGACCTATGCCGCCGTGCTATGCGGCGCCAACATGAACTTTGACCGCCTGCGCTTTGTGGCCGAGCGCGCCGAGGTGGGCGAAGAGCGCGAGGCGCTGTTTGCCGTTACCGTGCCCGAGGAGCGCGGCAGCTTCAGGCGCTTTTGCGAGACGATTGGCACGCTGCCGCATTTTGGCAACCCCGGCGGCGCACGCAACGTGACCGAGTTCAACTACCGCATCAGCGGCAGCGAAGAGGCGCATGTCTTTGTGGGCCTGACCACATCGGCCAAAGGCGAGAGCGCCAAAATCGCAGCGCATCTGAGCAAAAAGGGCTTCCAGACCCTGGACCTGACCCATGACGACCTGGCCAAAGAACATCTGCGCCATATGGTGGGCGGAGCCTCGGCCCTGGCCAGGGAAGAGCGTCTGCTGCGTTTCGTGTTTCCCGAGCGGCCTGGTGCGCTGATGAAGTTTCTCGCTGCCATGCGCCCGGGCTGGAACATCAGCCTGTTCCACTACCGCAACCAGGGCGCAGACTACGGGCGCATTCTGGTCGGTATTCAGGTGCCCCAGGCCGATCACAAGGCTTTCGACCAGTTTTTAAGCCATTTGGGCTATCCATTCGTCGAAGAAACCGATAATCCGGTCTATAAATTATTCCTTAAAGCTTAAATTTGCTTTAGGATGCTGCACACATCCTTAACCCAACATGGCGGTTGTGCATATGCTGAAACTCGGAATCCTGATCGACGCATCGGCGGAAGTGCCAGCCCATGTGCTGGCCAACCCGCATGTGCGCATGCTGCCTGTCGCGATCCAGATCGACGACAAAATCTATACCGATCAGCGCGATCCCACTTTCACGCGCGATTTCAACCGCCAATACCTCAACCTGCGCGCCGCTGAGGTGTCGCAGTCGGTGCCGCCGCAGGGCAAGGCGATCAGCGATTTTTTTGCCCGCCATATCGCGCTCGATTTTGACCATGTGTTTGGCCTGTTTGTCGCATCCACCCGCTCGCCGATTTTTAAAAATGCCTTTGCGGCGTCCTCCAAAGCCATCAACGACACGATGGGTCTGCGCGTCCAGGCAGGCATCAAAGGCCCCCTGCTGGTGGAGTGCTACGACAGCCTGAACATCTTTACCGGCTATGGCGTGCAGGTGATGGAGGCATTGCGTGGCTTTGAGGCCGCGACATCGGTCGCCCAAATCCGCGCCAACATGCAGCGCCTGTCGCAAAGCGCTTATTGCTATGTCGCGCCCAGCCAACTGGATTTTCTGCTCACCCGAGCCAAGGCCAAAGGCGAGGAGAGTGTCGGCAAGCTGGGCCAGATGGCCGCCAAAATGCTGGGCATCATTCCGGTGTTGCGGGGCTTTCAGGGCCAGACAGGTTCGGTGGCCAAGGTGCGCAGCGTGCCTGCTGCGCGCGACTATGTGCTGGACATCGCCCGCCGCGAGATGGCACGCGGGCTGCTGGCGCCGTTTATCAATCTGTCGTTTTCGGGCGAGGTTGGCGTGGTCGAGGCCATGCCTGGCTACCGCTCGCTGTGCAAGGAAGCTGCTGCCAAAGGCGTGACCGTCAGTCTGCAGGAAATGTCGCCCACAGGCTCGATCAATTTAGGCCCCGAGGCCTTGACCGTGGGCTTTCTGGGCCAAAACCACGAGCCCACGCTGTAAACTGCAAGGTCTTACTTCCACGGCCCGCGCTGCTGCGCCCGGCCGGTTTACTGGTTTTGACCCATGCGTTTTATTCCCACTGGCATTGCGCCACTGGCCGCTACCGCGGCTGACACTGCGTTGGCAAGCCAACTGCAACATATCCTTGACCACAAAACCAAGCCCTTGGGCGCGCTGGGGCAGATCGAAACCCTGGCCCTGCGCCTGGGCTGCATGCAGCGCAGCCAGACCATCGCTTTGACGGCCCCACAGGTCGTGGTGTTTGCGGCTGACCATGGCATTGCTGCCGAGGGCGTGTCGGCCTATCCCCAGGCCGTGACGCAGCAGATGGTGGCCAATATGCTCGCAGGTGGCGCTGCGGTCAATGTGCTGGCGCGCCAGCATGGCTTTGCACTGACGGTGGTGGATGCGGGAGTGGCGGCCGAGCTGCCAGCGCACCCCAGTTTGCTCAACCGCAAAATTGCGCTGGGCACAGGCAATGCCTGCCGCACCCAGGCCATGACTGCAGAGCAGGGCAGCGCGGCCGTGAAAACCGGAATGGATATCGTCAGCAGCCTGCCGGGCAATGTGCTGGCGCTTGGTGAGATGGGCATTGGCAACACCTCCAGCGCCGCGCTGATATTTGCGCTGCTCACGGGCACCGCCATCGAAGAGGCCGCAGGCCGCGGCACGGGCCTGAACGATGCGCAGATGCAGACCAAGCTGCAGGCCCTGCGCAAAGCACAGCAGCGCCACGCAGCTGCGCAAACGCCACTCGATGTGCTGTGCGCTGTGGGCGGGCTGGAGATTGCGATGATGGTGGGCGCCATGCTGCAGGCCGCGCACGAGCGGCGTACGGTGCTGGTGGATGGATTCATTGCCAGCACCGCCGCGCTGGTGGCGCATGCGCTGGAGCCGCATGCACTGGACTACATGGTGTTTTGCCATGTGGGCGCCGAGCGTGGCCACCGCGCGTTGCTGGCGCATCTGGGCGCGCAGCCGCTGTTGGACTTGGGGCTGCGTCTGGGCGAGGGCTCGGGCGCGCTGCTGGCCTGGCCGCTGCTGCAGTCGGCGGCCTGTTTGCTCAATGAGATGGCCAGCTTTGAGTCGGCTGGCGTGGACCAGAAGGTGTAAGCGGCTGTGCAGTTCCTGCGCCACTTCCTGCTGGCTGTGCAGTTTTTTACCCGCATCCCCATCACCGGGCGGCTGGCGCTGTGGGTGGGCTTCAGCCCCGCCATGCTGCGCGCCAGCGCGGCGCATTTCGCCGGGGTGGGCTGGATCGTGGGCCTGGTTGCTGCGGCGGTGTATGGCGCGGTGGCCAGCCAGTCGGGCGCAGCTTTTGGCGGTCTGGTGGCGGCCTGCCTGTGCACGGTAGCCACCGTCATGCTCACAGGCGGTTTTCATGAAGACGGTCTGGCCGATGTGGCCGACGGGCTGGGCGGCAGCAGTGACAAGGCGCGCGCACTGGAGATCATGAAAGACTCGCGGGTCGGTGCGTTTGGTGCCATGGCGCTGGTGCTGGCCCTGGCCACCAAGCTCAGCCTGCTGGCTGCCCTGGGCTATGCCAATGTGCCCATCACCTGTGTGCTGCTGCTGTGTGCCCATGTGGTATCGCGCGCCTGCCCGATGCTGATCGTCTGGCTGCTGCCGCATGTGGGCGACACGGCGGTTTCCAAATCCAAGCCTCTGGCCGACAGCGTGACGCCAGCGGCGCTGTGGAGCAACGCGGCCTGGTGCCTGCTGCTGCTGCCGCTGGTGTGGGCCGCGCAGGCGGATGTGGCGTTTTTCGCGGGCTGCGCCGCTGCGCTGGTGATGCTGGTCTATATGTGGCGTCTGTTTGCCCGGCGTCTGCAGGGCTTTACCGGCGACTGCCTGGGCGCCACGCAGCAGGTGTGTGAAATAGCGTTCTATCTGGGCGCGCTGCTTGCGGCCTAGTTCATGCAGCTATGGATTGTTCGCCATGCCCAGCCGCTGATCGCGCCGGGCCTGTGCTATGGCACACTGGACGTGCCCGCCGATGCGCAAGCCACCCAAGCGGCCGCTCAGACGCTGGCCTTGAGCCTGCCCAAAGACGCCGTGGTGCACTGCTCGACGCTACAAAGATGTGAGCTGCTCGCGCGGCATTTGATTGGGCTGCGGCCTGATTTGAGCCTGCATTTCGATGCCAGGCTGCGCGAAATGGACTTTGGCAGTTGGGAAGGCCAGCGCTGGGACAGCCTGCCGCCGCAAGCTCTCAAGGACTGGACCGATGATTTTGAAAACTACCGCTGTGGGGGCACAGGTGAGTCTACGGGGCAGTTTGTGGCGCGGGTGTATGCGGCGTTACAACACGCTTGGCCTGCTGCGCCAGAGCAGGGCAGCACGGTGTGGATCACCCACGCAGGGGTGGCACGCGCTATTGACTGGCTGCACCAGCAGAAGCGGGCGACTCCACCTTGGGCGCCTCTTTGCCCACCTCTTTGCCTATCCGCGCACGCATGGCCCCAGCACGCGCCGGGTTTTGGCCAGTCAGTGTGCTGGAATCTGTCGTCGCACCAGGGGCCAGCGTAGCCGATGCTGCAGTGGGTGTCTGCGGCAGTGTGACCACGGGCGCAGGTTGCGGCACTGGCGGGGCGGGGATGGCGGTGCCCACCAAGGCGCTGGTTTGCTTGGGCAGCTCCAGGGTCAGCGCTACGGGGCTGTCAGCGCTGGTGGCCAGGTCGGCCTGGCGGCCCTGCACCGATTTAAGCACCACGCCGTCGGTCAGCGAGGCGCCCACACGGTAGGGCCGGGCTGGCTTGCCGTCCACCGCAATCAGGGCCAGGCTCTGGCGCTGCGCCTTGCCAGCGACCACGCCCGTGAGCACAAAGCGGGCAGCCGTGATGTTGCTGTTGCTGGCAGTAGCGGGCGCTGTGGCAGAAACAGGCACAATACCTCCACCCAGGCCGCGTGCCAGGGCCGCGCTGTCGATGGCCGGGGCGGCTGTGCTGCCCACCACGGCGGCGTTGGCAGGCGTGGCCGTGCCCTGCACAAACCGCAGTGCCCAGAACACACAACTGCTTGCAGCTAACAGCCACAAACCAAATGTTGCCAAGCGTATCGCCCAATTTTTTTGCATTTGCATATTATGATGGGTTTATGAAACAACTTTTTCTTACCTTTTTCTCCACCACTGTGGCCCGTGCCCGCACGGGACTGGGCCAGATGCAACGCGCGGTGCAGCGCGGCTTCACCTTGATTGAACTGATGGTGGTTTTGGTCATCATAGGGGTACTGGCCGCGCTGATTGTGCCCAACGTGCTCGACAGGGCCGATGACGCACGCTCCACTGCAGCCAAAACCGACATCACCAATATCATGCAAGCCCTCAAACTCTACAAGCTCGACAACCAGCGCTTTCCCAGCGCGGAGCAGGGCTTGCAAGCGCTGGTGGCCAAACCCACCGTGGGCGCGATCCCGGGCAACTGGAAGCCCTACCTGGAAAAACTGCCCAACGACCCCTGGGGCCGTCCTTACCAGTTTCTCAACCCCGGGATTAAAGGCGAGATTGATGTGATGTCCTTCGGTGCAGACGGCCAAGCCGGCGGCGAGGGCAAAAATGCTGATATCGGAAGCTGGTAAAACTAGCCCCCACGCTCCCTGCTGCGCATGGTGCGCTGCCCCCCGAGGGGGCGCTCGCGCCTTGGGACGGCCCGGCGGCGCTCGTACTAGCCCCCGCGCTCCCTGCTGCGCATGGTGCGCTGCCCCCCGAGGGGGTGCTCGCGCCTTGGGGCGGCCTGGCGGCGCTCGTACTAGCCCCCACGCTCCCTGCTGCGCATGGTGCGCTGCCCCCCGAGGGGGTGCTCGCGCCTTGGGGCGGCCCGGCGGCGCTCGGACCAGCCCCCACGCTCCCTGCTGCGCTGCCCACCGAGGCGTGCGCGGGTTTACTTTGCTGGAGCTGTTGGTGGTGATTGCCATCATTGCAATCGCTACAGCAGCGGCTACGCTGGCTTTGCGTGACAGCAGTGTGACGGCGCTGGAGCGGGAGGCGCAGCGGGTGTCCGCCATGCTAGAGGCGGGCCGCAGCCAGTCGCGCACCACTGGGTTGCCTGTGCGCTGGCTGCCCACAGCAGAAGGCTTCCTGTTCACGGGGGCAGGTCAGGCAGACAAAACGCTGGCCTGGCTCACAGCGGGCACCAGCGCGCAAACGGGCACCAGTGCCACCTATGTACTGCTGGGACCCGAGCCCATGATTGCTGCCCAGGCCATCACGCTGAGCCTGGAGGGGCGCAGCGTGCAAATCAGCACCAATGGCCTGAGTCCTTTTCGCATCGACACCGGCACGGGTAGTGGACAGCCTTGATGAAGCTGCTTGCACGCCATCACCCTGCACGCCGTCAGCGCGGCTTCACCCTGATTGAAATCCTGGTGTCCCTGGCGATCGTCTCGATTGCACTGTTTGCTGGCTCACAGGCCATATCGGCCCTGACCAATGGCGCGCAGCGTCAAAGCGATGTATTGCTGGGGCAGATGTGCGCTGAAAACGAGATCATCAAAATGCGGCTGTCCAAGCAGTTGCCCCCCGTGGGCGATAGCACCACCAGTTGCGAGCAGGCGGGTAAAACATACACCGTACTGATCGAAGTACGTGGTACAGACAACCCCAGCATCCGCCGCGTCGACGCCAAGGTGTCTGACAGCGTCGGGGGCGTGGTCAATACTGCTACGGTGGTGGGTAGATACTAATGACGATAGGCCCCCATGTTCCTTCCCATGCTAGAGGCTTCACGCTGATTGAGCTGATGGTGGCGATTTTTATCATGTCGCTGCTGGCGCTGATGAGCTGGCGCGGCATTGATAGCATGGCCCGCGCGCAGGCCATCAGCCGCGACCGCGCCGACTATATCGCCACCTTGCAAACCGCATTTGCCCAGTGGAACACCGATCTAGACCAGATGCAGGCCACAAGCCAAACGCCTGCGATCGACTACAACGGCCGGGTGCTGCGCATGACGCGCCGCTATGGCGAGAGCGAGATTCGCATTGTGGCCTGGGCGCGGCGCGGCATTGAGGGGCAAACCCAGTGGCTGCGTTGGCAATCTGAGCCCATCACCAAACGCGCCGAAGCGCAGGAGGCATGGACGCAGGCGGCCCTGTGGGGCGCCAACCCGCGTGATGCAGACCGCAAAAACGAAGTCGAGGTGGCCAGTATCGATGACTGGCAGATTTTCTATTCGCGGGGTAATGCATGGACCAACCCGCAGTCCAGTGCAAATGCGGTGCCTGCGCCCAGCGCTGGCGCGTCGGCCCCTGCGCCTGGCAATGCTGCCCAGTCAACCAAACCCGACGGTGTGCGCCTGGTGCTCACCCTCTCGCAAGGCCAGGCCCTGGCGGGCACCATCACGCGCGATTGGATTCGCCCGGATTTGAAGTGAGGCAGCGTTAACAGTATGTCTTTCAACCCGAAAAAACAATCTGGCGCTGCCTTGCTGGCGGCGATGTTGACAGTGACCCTGGTCGCCAGCTTTGCCGCCGCTGCCGCATGGCAGCAGTGGCGCGCGATTGAGATCGAGACCTCCGAACGCGCGCGCACACAAGCGGGCTGGCTGCTGGTAGGCGCACTGGACTGGTCGCGGTTGATTCTGCGCGAAGATGCGCGCTCTACCACCGACAACACCGACAATCTGACCGAGGTTTGGGCCACGCCGCTGGAGGAGGCCCGCCTGTCGAGTTTCCTGGCCACGGACAAGAACAATAACGTCGCCTCGGAAGAAGACGTAGATGTGTTTCTCTCGGGTCGCATCATTGACCTGCAGTCACGCCTGAACCTTACCAATCTGGTCGACGCGGGAAAAATCTCCGAGCCCGCTCTGGCAAGCTTGAGCAAGCTGTTTGATCTGTTGGACTTACAGCAAAGTGAGCTGCTAAGCCTGGCTGAGAACATGCGTTTTGCCACTGAAAACAACACCGATAACCTGTCTGCCGGTCAGGCCTATTTGATGCCCCAGCGGGTAGAGCAACTGGCATGGATGGGGCTCTCCAGTGCCACTTTGGAAAAGCTCAAGCCCTTTATCACCCTACTGCCTTCGCGCACGCCAGTCAATGTCAACACCGCTTCAGCTGAAGTGCTGTATGCCAGCATACCTTCGCTGGATTTGGGTGGTGCAAGGCGCATGGAGGCGCAGCGCGGCAATCGGCACTTCCGCAATCTGGGCGAGGCAGGGCAGGTGATCGGCACCATTGCGGGCGAACTCAATACCGGTGGGCACAGTGTGGCCACTCAATTTTTTGAAGTCAGTGGCCGTCTGCGCTTTGAAAACACCGTGGTGCAGGAGCGCTCGGTGGTGCAGCGTACGGGCATTGATGTGAAAACCCTCTGGCGTGAGCGCACCACAGTGCCCAAAATACAGGCCCAAGCCTCTCTACAATGACGACAACACATATATGAGCACCCTGATCGTCACCCTGAACCCGCCCGCACTGTCCAGCCCCGAGCTGGACTACTGCCTGGTGAGCAATGCCCAAACCATCAGCAGCCATGGCAGCGCAGCCCCCGCCCTGCTGCCCAAGGCAGACGATACCGTGCTGCTGCTGCCCGTCAGCGCGCTGTCCTGGCGCCAGCTCACGCTGCCCAAGCTGGCGCGCTCCACATCGGCCCAGAAGCTGCGCGCCGTGATCGACGGCATGGTGGAAGAGCATCTGCTCGACGACACCGGCGCCTTGCATATTGCCAGCTACAAAAGCCCGGATGCTGCCGACAACCAGGTGTGGCTGGCCGTGTGTGACAAAGCTTGGCTCTCTGCCGGAGTGCACACACTGCAGGCCGCCGGCTTGCGCCTGAGCCGCATCGTGCCACAGGCCTTTCCGCTGCAGGGGGCAGGCCAGGCCGACGCCTGGCGGGTGCATATCAGCGGCACGCCCGAGTCTGCACTGGTCACGGTGGCTGACAGCGCCGGGGTGCTGAGTGCGCCGCTGTCCCATGCGCGCGCCGTCTGGCCCGCCCTGGGCTCTCAGGAAGCGCTGGACACACTGACCATCACTGCTGAGCCTGCCGTGGCGGCCATGGCCGAAGCCACGCTGGGCAGCAAAGTCACCATTGTGCAAAGTGCGCAATACGCCCTGCAGGCCCTGCTGGACGCACGCACCTACGGCATTGATCTGGCCCAGGGCGATATGGCGGTGGCGGGCCGTGGCCGCTGGCTGCAGCAGGCCGCTGGCGTGCTGCGCGACCTGCTCTCGGCCCCGGCCTGGCGCGCGGCGCGCATCGGTTTTGCGCTGTTTGTCGTGGCCAATATCGTGGGCCTGAATGCCTGGGCCTGGCAGGAGCGCAGCGCACTGGAGGCCAAACGCAAACTGTCCACCCAACTGCTGACGCAAACCTTCCCCCAAGTGAAGGTAGTGGTGGACGCGCCTGTGCAGATGCAGCGCGAGGTCAGCCTGCTGCGCCAGGCCAGCGGCGCGCTGGGCAGCCGCGATCTGGAGAGCATGTATGCGCGTTTTGCGGCGGCAGCCCAATTGAATGCCGCGCCAGCAGCTATCGAATTTGCAGCGGGCGAGGTCAGCATCAAAGGCTCGGGCCTGGGTGCGGCGCAGTTGTCAGCGCTGCAGGCCCAGCTGCAGGGCGCAGGCCTGTCTGCGCGCAGCGACGCCGACCGCGTGGTGCTCAGCGAAGCCGCAAGCAAGCGCGCAGGAGCCACACCATGAACGCGCTGCTTGATACCCTCAAAGCCCGCTGGGCCAGCCTGGGCGCGCGTGAGCAGCGCCTGGTGGGCGGGGCTACGCTGCTGGTGGTGTGCGCCTTGCTGTGGTGGGTGGCGATTGCCCCCGCAGTGACCACGCTGCGCAGCGCACCGGCCCAGCACGCCCAGATCGACGCGCAGGTGCAGAGCATGCGCCTGCTGGCCGCCGAAGCCAGAGACTTGCGCGCCAAACGGGCGCTCACCTATGACGAAGCCCTGCGCAATCTGGAAGCTTCGGTCAAGCAGAGTTTCGGCGCTGCGGCCACCTTGTCAGTGAGTGACTCGCGTGCCAGCCTGACCCTCAAGAGCGTGAGTGCCGATGCGCTGGCCCAGTGGCTGAGCCAAGCGCGCATCAACGCGCGGGTCGTGCCCAGTGAGGCGCGCCTGCAGCGCAGCGCCAGCAGCATTGCACCCGCCGCCAGCGCGGCCAGCGCCGCTGCGCAAAGCGCCGGGGCCACCTGGGACGGCATGCTGGTGCTGTCATTGCCCGCCCGTTAGGCCACGTCCAACACCGCTTCATTGCACACACTAGCTATGGCCCGCCGCTCTACCTTCCCCCGCTCCCCAGCCCTGCGCTCTGGCCGGGCAGGCTCGCGTGGGCAGAGTGTCGTGGCCACCTACCGTCGCTGGGCCGTGCTGGGCGCGGCAGCGGGCGCGCTGGGCGCGCTGCTGGTGTATGCGCCCGCAGCCTGGCTGGCTGCGGGGGTGTCCCAGGCCAGCAAGGGCCAGGTGCTGCTGGCAGATGCGCGCGGCACCGTGTGGAACGGTTCAGCCCAGCTGGTTCTGACGGGTGGCGCCAATTCCAACGACGCCACTGCCCTGCCCGAAAGGCTGGAGTGGACTCTGCGCCCCAGCTGGTCGGGTCTGCGTGGCAACGTGCTGCCCACCTGCTGCAGCGCCCAGCCTGCGCAACTGGTAGCCAGCGCCCGCTGGGGCGGCGCGCGGCTGGACGTGCGCGCACTCAAGCTCAATCTGCCTGCCGAGCTGCTCTCAGGCCTGGGCACCCCCTGGAACACCCTCAACCCGCAAGGCCAGCTGGCTCTGGTGGCCAATGAACTGTCGCTTGACTGGGTGGAGGGGCGCATGCAGCTGGGCGGCAGCGCTACCATGGATATGACCAATGCATCATCACGCCTGTCCACCCTGCGGCCACTGGGCGACTACCGCCTGAGCCTCACGGGCGGGCCGTCACCAAGCTTACAACTGCAAACCATCCAGGGCGCGCTGCAGCTCAGTGGTACAGGACAATGGGTGGGTTCGCGTATGCGCTTTGCAGGCGAGGCCAGTGCCGCGCCCGAGCGCGAGGCGGCACTGTCCAACCTGCTCAACATCATTGGACGCCGCCAGGGCACCAAATCGCTGATTTCACTAGGGTAGTTATGACACAACATTCACCAACAACCAGTCTGCAAACTGCTATATATTCCATAGCTGCTCCCGCGATATTCTATTCGGCTGCAGCCCTTTTTAGCTTGAATTACGCGACCCAGGCGTGGGCCCAGGCGGCCCCTGCAGCGCCTGCAGCCCCTGCGGCTGGGTCCAACAGCGGCGCCGTGCGCAGCAGCGAAGGCGTGACGCTGAACTTTGTCAACGCCGAGATCGCCGAAGTGGCCCGCACCATGGGTGTGATGACCGGGCGCACCATCGTGGTGGACCCGCGAGTCAAGGGCACGATGAACCTGAGCACCGACAAGCCCATCAGCACGGCAGCCGCCTACAACCAGTTTTTGGCCGCGCTGCGCCTGCAGGGCTTCAGTGTGGTGGATGCCGCAGGCATCACCAAAGTGCTGCCCGAGGCCGAGGCCAAGCTGCAGGGCGGCACGGTCTCCACCAGCGAGGCGCGCATCAGCGGCAACCAGATCGCCACACAGATTTTCCGGCTCAACTACGAAACCGCCAACAACCTGGTGCCCATCCTGCGCCCCCTGATCAGTCCCAACAACACCATCAACGTCAACCCCGGCAACAACTCGCTGATCATCACCGACTACGCCGACAACCTGCAGCGCATGGCCCGCATCATCGCCGCGCTGGACGTGTCCAACGCCAGCGATCTGGAGATCATCGTGCTCAAGCATGCGCTGGCCTCCGAGATGGCTCCGCTGCTGGTGCGCCTGTCCGAAGGCGGCACGGCAGCAGGCCCGGGCCAGGGCCAGGCCGATACGTCGTTCAGAACCACCATCCTGCCCGAGGCGCGCAGCAACGCCATCATCGTGCGCGCGGCCAACCCCACCCGCCTGGCCATGATCAAATCCCTGGTGACCAAGCTGGACCAGCCCACCTCGGCCCAGGCGTCTGGCAATATCCATGTGGTCTATCTGAAAAACGCCGACGCCACCCGTGTGGCTGCCACCTTGCGTGCGGCACTGGCTGCCAACACCTCAGGCGCGTCATCGGCAGGCGGCGCCAGTGCAGCCGCGCCAGCACCCGCCCCCACGCCCGTGAGCGCTGCGGGTGCTGCAGGCGCCGCTGCAGCCACAGCACCCACTGCGCAAAACGCCCTGCCGTCCACCGGCGGTAACATCCAGGCCGACCCCGCTACCAACAGCCTGATCATCACCGCCAGCGAGCCGCAATACCGCCAGATCCGGGCGGTGATTGACATGCTCGACACCCGCAGGGCGCAGGTGTTTGTGGAGAGTTTGATTGCCGAGGTATCAAGCGACAAAGCCTCCGAGTTCGGCGTGCAGTGGCAGGGTCAGGTTGGTAGCGGAGGTGTGGGCACCAACTTTTCGGTGGGGCGTATCCTCAGCACAACCCTTGCCAATGTCGCGCCGGGTTTGAATATTGGTGCAACTGCCAAGTTAGATGGCAGAGATGTGCTGGGTTTTCTGGCGAACTTTCTGCAAAAAAGCGGTGATGGCAATGTGCTGTCTACACCCAACCTGCTGACCATAGATAACGAAGAAGCCAAGATTGTGGTGGGACAGAATGTGCCTTTCGTGACAGGCCAGTTCACCAACACAAGCGGCAACAACACCAACCCGTTTCAAACTATTGAACGCAAGGATGTGGGCCTGACCCTGCGTGTCAAACCACAGATCAGCGAAAACGGCACCATCAAAATGCAGATTTTCCAGGAAGTCTCCAGTGTCGATCAGGCCACGGTCAATTCTCCCAGTGGGTTGACGACCAACAAACGCTCCATCGAATCCAGCGTACTGGTGGAAGATGGCGGCATCGTCGTGATCGGTGGTTTGCTGCAGGATGACTTTGGAAGCTCCGTGGAAAAAGTCCCTTTCTTTGGCGATATCCCTGTCCTCGGCAACCTGTTCAAGCGCGAAGGACGTACGCGCAAGAAAACCAATCTGATGGTGTTCTTGCGGCCCATCGTCGTGCGTGATGCCAGCGCTACCGAAAATCTCTCCATGGACCGCTACGACATCATGCGTGTTCTGCAAAAGGATGCGCAGCCTGTGCCCCGTTCGGTGTTGGAAATCAACGAAGGCCCCGTCATGCCCCCGCAAAGCCCAGCAAGCCGACCTTCTGCAACACCCCCACCGTTGGGTCAGCCCGAGAAAGCCAAACCGTGAGATACCCGCTGCCCTACGCCTTTGCGCGCAGCAGCCAGGTGCTGCTGCAGGAAGACGCGGGCGCGCTCACTTTGTGGCTGCACCCCGAGTCGCCGCGCAGTGCGGTGGCCGAGGTGTTGCGCAAGTATGGCCAGAGCGCGCCGCTGGCGATCGAGTCAATTGCCGCTGATGCGCTGGCCCAGCGCACCAGTGCAGCCTATGCGCAGGGCGAGTCTAGCGCGGCCACGGTGGTCAGCGAGGTGCAGACCGATGCCGACCTCACCCGCATGATGCAGGAGCTGCCCGCGGTGGAAGATTTGCTGGAGACGGCCGACGATGCACCCATCATCCGCATGCTCAACGCACTGCTCACCCAGGCCGCGCGTGATGGGGCGAGCGATATCCACATCGAGCCCTACGAGCGCCACAGCGCGGTGCGCTTTCGCGTGGATGGCAGCCTGCGCGAGGTGGTGCAGCCCAACCGCGCGCTGCATGCGGCGCTGATCTCGCGCCTGAAAATCATGGCCGAGCTCGACATTTCTGAAAAACGTCTGCCGCAGGACGGTCGCATCAGCCTGCGCATCGGCACCCGCGCGGTGGACGTGCGGGTGAGCACCTTGCCCAGCGCACACGGCGAGCGCGCAGTGCTGCGCCTGCTGGACAAAACCAGCAACAAGCTCACCCTCGAAGCCGTGGGCATGCAGGGCGTAGTGCTCAACCAGTTTGAGCAACTGATCAGCCAGCCGCACGGCATTATTTTGGTCACCGGGCCTACGGGCTCGGGCAAAACCACCACGCTGTACGCAGCACTGGGCAAGATCGACGCCACACAGACCAATATCATGACGGTGGAAGACCCGATTGAATACGAACTGGCTGGCGTGGGCCAGACGCAGGTGAACGCCAAGATCGACTTGACCTTTGCCAAGGCCCTGCGCGCGATTTTGCGGCAGGACCCAGATGTCATCATGATCGGCGAGATCCGCGATTTTGAAACGGCGCAGATCGCCATCCAGGCCTCGCTCACAGGCCACTTGGTGCTGGCCACCCTGCACACCAACGATGCTTCCAGCGCGGTCACGCGGCTGACCGACATGGGCGTAGAGCCATTTCTGCTGAGCTCTTCGCTCTTGGGCGTGCTGGCCCAGCGCCTCGTGCGCAAGCTGTGCGCGCATTGCCATGGCGCGGGCTGCCCACATTGCAACAGCATGGGCTACCAGGGCCGCACGGGCGTGTTTGAACTGCTGACCAGCAACGACGAGATCCGCGCGATGGTGCATAACAAAGCGTCTGAGGCCGAGATCCGCGCCGCGGCGCTGCAGGCCGGCATGACGCTGATGCGCGATGACGGCGAGCGGCTGATTACTGAAGGCATCACCAGCCGCGAAGAGGTGGTGCGTGTGACGCGCGATTGAAGCACGTTACTCCATAACACCCTGCTGACTATCCCCTAACCACTGCCCATGCCCGCCTACCAGTTTGAAGCTCTTGACGCCGAAGGCAACAGCCGCAAGGGCGTGATGGACGCGGACAGCGCCAAGTCGGCGCGCAGCCAGCTGCGTGCCCAGGCCCTGGTGCCGATCGCGGTGGACGCGGTGACCAATGCCGACGGCTCGGGCCGCGGCCTGCATATGACCCTGTTTGGCGGCCACGTGTTCAACGCCACCACCCTGGCGGTGTGGACGCGCCAGGTGGCCGGTCTCGTGGCTGCGGGCCTGCCGCTGGAGCGCGCGCTCACTGCGCTGGCCGACGAGGCCGAAGACGACAAACAGCGCAACCTGGTGGCCGCCCTGCGCGCCGAGGTCAACGCAGGCTCCAGCTTTGCCAAAGCGCTGGCCCAGCATCCCAAGGAGTTTGACGACATCTACTGCGCGGTGATTGGCGCGGGCGAGACCTCGGGCAACCTGGGCCTGGTGCTGGAAAAACTGGCCGACGACCTGGAAGAGCGGCAGAACCTGCGCTCCAAGCTCATTGGCGCGGCGTTGTACCCCGCCATCGTCACCTTGGTGGCGATTGTGATTGTGCTGTTTTTGGTGGGCTATGTGGTGCCGCAGGTGGCCAACGTGTTTGCTGGCAGCAAGCGCGCGCTGCCGCTGCTGACCCAGGCCATGATGGGCATCAGCGCTTTTGTGCGCGGCTACGGCTGGTGGATGCTGGCGGCGCTGCTGGTGCTGGGTGTGGGCGCGGTGTATGTGCGGCGCATCCCGCACATTCGCCTGCAGATCGACGCGGCGTTTTTGAACCTGCCGGTGATCGGGCGGCTGGCGCGTGGCTACAACGCAGCGCGCTTTGCGTCCACACTGGCCATGCTGGCCGCGGCAGGCGTGCCGATTCTCAAGGCCCTGCAGGCGGCAGCCGACACGCTGAACAACCGCTCGCTGCGCGCCGACGCGCAGGACGCCATCGTGCTGGTGCGCGAAGGCGCGCCCCTGGCCAACGCGCTGGCGCAGAAAAAGCGCTTTCCCGGCCTGCTGAGCATGTTTGCGCGCCTGGGCGAGCAGACCGGCACGCTGCCTGTCATGCTGCAGCGCGCCGCCACCCAGCTGTCCACCGAAGTGCAGCGCCGCGCCATCGCCTTGGCCACCATCCTTGAGCCGCTGCTGATTGTGGCGATGGGCGTGGTGGTGATGCTGATCGTGCTGGCGGTGTTGTTGCCGATCATTCAGCTTAACCAACTCGTGAAGTAATCATGGCTGCCACATTGCAAGGCCAACTCGTCGTCGCCATCTCCTCGCGTGCGCTGTTTGACCTGGAGGAAGAAAACCGGGTGTTCGAGCAGGGCGATGACAAGGCCTATATGCAGCTGCAGCTCGACAGGGTAGAGCAGCCTGCCAAGCCGGGCGTGGCGTTTTCGCTGGTGAAAAAGCTGCTGGCGTTCAACAGCCCCGAGACCCAGCGTGTGGAGGTGGTGATCCTCTCACGCAACGACCCTGTCAGCGGCCTGCGCGTGATGCACAGCGCCGAGCATTACAAGCTGCCGATCGTGCGCTGCACCTTCACGCGCGGCGAGTCGCCATGGCGCTATCTGCGCCCTTTGAATGCCAACCTGTTTCTGTCAGCCAAGTCCGAAGACGTGCGCGCCGCGCTGGACAACGGCTTTGCGGCCGCCACGGTGGCTACCCGGTCTGTGCACGCGGGCGACGGCTACCCCCACGAAGTGCGCATTGCCTTTGACGGCGACGCCGTGCTGTTCAGCGACGAGGCCGAGCGGGTCTACCAAAAGTCCGGCCTGAGCGCCTTTCAAAAGCACGAAACCCGCAAGGTCGCCCAGCCCCTGCCGCCAGGCCCTTTCAAGCCGCTGCTGGAGGCGCTGCACCGCCTGCAAAGCGAGAGCACGCCGCAGATGCGCATTCGCACCGCCCTGGTCACCGCCCGCAGCGCACCCGCCCATGCCCGCGCCATCCGCACCCTGATGAACTGGAACATTGCCGTAGACCAGGCCATGTTTTTGGGCGGCCTGCCCAAGGGGGAGTTTTTGCGCGAGTTTGAGCCCGATTTTTTCTTTGACGACCAGACCGGCCATGTCGAATCAGCCGCCGACCATGTGCCCGCAGGCCATGTGGAAAGTGGCGTCAGCAACCCCTAGCGGCAAGCGCTGCCAAGCGCCCGAAGGTAGTGCATGTTGTTAAACAATCACTCCTTAAATGATAGCTGCCCCCGCGATATTCTATTGGCTTGGTGGCCTATTTCATCTATAAAATCAGCGTTTACATTTGGGTAAACCTGTGTAAAGCTGCCAACCATTGCACACTTTGGCACGTTGCATCAGCAGCCTCCAAGCAAGGCCACGGTTCAGGAGACCTTTATGCGCGCCTATCGCCACCCCGCCCCATCCCCCGTCTGGCAAAAGCCTGTGTCATGTTTGGCCCTGGCCGCCATGCTGTGCCTCGGCGGCCAGGCCATCGCGCAGGCTGACAGCAGCCCCGCCGCCGTCTGGCGCGCCACCTCACGCCTGGGCTACGGCCCCAGCCCCGCCAGCGCCCAGGCCGCGCAGACGGGGCCCAAAGCCTGGGCGCTGCAGCAGATCGACGGTGCCTATGCCGCCAGCCAGAAACCGCCCAACATCCCTGAAGAAATCGCTGGCTTCAATGCCCCGGTGGACGACCTGGCGCGCGATCTGCACACCTACAACGAGGCGCGCAAAAGGCTGCGCGAGCGCGCTGCGGGCGCGCCCGCCAATGCGCAGGAGGCTGAAGCAGACAAGGTGATTGTCGAAGAGCGTTTTCTGCGCGAAATGGTGCGCACCTCGGCCACCTGGCGTGTGATGGCCTGCAGCGATGGCGCGCTGGAGCAGCCCCTGTTGGCCAAGATGACCGAGTTCTGGTTCAACCATTTCAACGTCTCCATCACCAAAGGCCCCACCCGCGCCTTTGTCGGCAGCTATGCCGCCACGCTGCGCAGCCAGGCGCTGGGCAAATTTGAAGACCTGGTGCTGGCCAGCGCGCGCCACCCAGCCATGCTGCTGTATCTGGACCAGGCGCAAAGCAATGTACGCGGTCTCAACGAAAACTACGCCCGCGAGCTGATGGAGCTGCACACCCTGGGCGTGAACGGCGGCTACACCCAGGCCGATGTGCGCGAGCTGGCGCGTATCCTGACTGGCTGGACCGTGGCGTTGGGGCAGGGCAAGGCTTTTGCCTTCAATCCGCGCCAGCACGACACGGGCGACAAGGTGCTGCTGGGCCAAAGCTTCAAAAACGCTGGCGTGCAGGAGGGCGAAGACGCCATCCGCATGCTGGCGCGCCACCCGGCCACGGCCCGGCGCGTCACGCTGCGCCTGGCGCAGGCCTTTGTCTCCGACCAGCCCAGCGCCGCCCTGCAGACCAAGCTGGCCGACACCTTCACCCGCACCCAGGGTGACATCCGCGCCGTCATGCAGGCCATTGTCGAGTCGCCCGAGTTCTGGAGCGCGGACAGCAGCCTGTTCAAAACCCCGCTGGACTACGCCTGCTCGGTGCTCACCGCCCAGGGCGGTGTGAAAGACCAGCGCGATGTGCAGCAGACCCTGGGCTTTCTGAGCCAGGCAGGCCAACCCATGCACGCCTGGCCCACGCCCGATGGCTACAAAACCACGGCCGCCACCTGGCTGGCCCCCGAGGCGCTGACCCGCCGCGCCGACTATGCGCTGAACCTGGGCGGTCGCATGGCCGAGCCGACCTATCTGCAGTCCTTTTTAAGCCCCACCAGCCGTGAGCGCATCGCCCGCGAGTCGCCCAATCTGCGCAGCGGCCTGATGCTGGCCAGCCCGGATTTCATGAACAAGTAATGTGAAGGAGCCTTCCATGCACACCAGTCATTTTTCCCGTCGCCATCTTCTGCACAGCCTGGGCGCTGGCCTGGTGGTAGCCGCCAGCGCGCGGGCCTGGGCGCAGGCAGGCCCTGCAGCAGCCAAAGGGCAGGGCCAGGGTCGCCTGTTGGTGGTGTTTTTGCGTGGCGCATACGACGGCCTGTCGGCCTTTGTGCCCTATGCCGATGCCGACTACTACCAGCTGCGCCCCACCATCGCCATCCCCGCGCCCGACGGCAGCGTGCAAACCGCCCTGAAGCTGGACAACACCTTCGGCATGCACCCGGCCATGGCCGCGCTGCTGCCCCTGTGGCAGCAAGGGGTGCTCAGCTTTATCCCGGCGGCGGGCATGCCCGCGCCCAACCGCTCGCACTTTGACGCGCAGTACCAGATCGAAACTTCGCATTCAGGCAAAACCAGCGGCGCGCCCGGCTGGATCAACCAGCTGGCCGCCTTGCACAAAACGCCCACCGCGCTGGGCGTGGGCGAGGCCAACCCGGCCATTCTGGCGGGCAACGCCGCCGTCAAACTCATCCCCCAGGGCCAGGCCGCCGAGCGCTTGGGCGCGCTGGGCAACGCAGGCCAGCGCCAGGCGCTGATGGACCTATACGCAGGCAACGACAAAGTCAGCACCGCCTTCCGCCAGGGCGCAGACAGCCGCATGCGCAGCGCGCAGGAGCTGGGCGATGCCCGAAACAGCATGAACGCCCAGCGCGCCGCTGCCGCCCGCGAGCAGGCCAGCATGATGGACCGCAAGCTCGACAAAGACGGCACCCCTGCCAACACCGCAGCCCAAAATGCGCAGATGCTGGCCGCCAGCAACGGCGCAGCCGACCCGGTGGGCCTGCAACTGGACGCGCAGCACCTGGGCACCCTGATGCGCAACGACCGCAACCTGACGCTGGGCTTTTTGTCCGCCGGCGGCTGGGACACACACGCCAACCAAGGCAATGTCACAGGCCAGTTGGCAGGCAACCTGGCCAATCTGGCCCGCGGCATAGCGCAGCTGCGCGAGGAGTTCAGCGAGCGTGGCGACTTGATCGTGGTGATGAGCGAGTTTGGCCGCACCAGCGCCGAAAACGGCACCAAGGGCACAGACCATGGCTTTGGCAATGCGATGTGGCTGGTGGGCAACCAGGTCAATGGCGGCAAGTGGCACGGCCAGTGGACAGGCCTGGCCCGCGCCAACCTCAACGAAAACCGCGACCTGCCCGCCCACCACGACTACCGCGCCGTCCTAGCCCAGGTCCTGCGCAGCAACTTCGCCCTGTCAGACTCCACGCTGGCCAGTGTGTTGCCAGGCGGCAAGTGGGATGCGCGTCTGGATGGGTTAATGCGTAAAACTTAAAGCCTTTTTCGGCTCCAGGCCAATGGAATATCGCGGGGACAGCTATTGTTTTTGTAGTACCCTGCTTGTTTGCCTCAGTCTTTTTGCAGCCTTCCGTTAGGCTTTTGTCGCTTTTTTCTGTGGTTTGTTGGTTGTTCTTTGCTGCCTTTTAACAGCCCGCGGCAATGCTCTTGTAGCTGAAGTTCACCCTGGACGGGCGATGGGACATGTCGCTGCAAAAAATCTCCGAAAACACGCGCGTTCCTCTGTAGTTAGCTTGAGATGGTGGGCCGCGCCTTTCTGCGATTTTTTCATCGACACGCTCCCATCGCTTCACCCTGGCGTATGGGTTTGTTCAAAGCCCGCGCGCCGGGGGGGACGGGGGATTCTTTGCGCTCTGTGCACTGCGCGCTCTGTGCCCGCTGTGCGTTCTGCGTGCTCTGTACACTCCGCGTCTGCCTTCGCTTGCAAGGACTGACAGGCTAGTACAAGCGGGGGAAGTAAGACCCTGACCGACCAAGGTCACATTGCCAAACTGCGAAGCCTCCGAGCGAAACCCCAAGCCAGTGAAGAGCACGCTGCACAGGTGCCCTGGGGTAGTCCACCCAATCAGAGCGCCGGGCTCGAGGAACGGAAAAATTTGGGATCAGAACCGGGCGCTGTCTGAGCGCGTAGCGCGAGTTTGCCCGGTTCCCCAAATTTTACGTACCGCAGATGCTTCCCGCGAAGCGGGCCGGCGCTCGGGTGGACTGCCCCAGGGCGCCTGGGCGGCGTGCGGTCTCAGACAAAGAGCTACAAACCCCAGCGAACCACCTCAGAGTGCCTGGGCAGCGTACGGACCCAGATCAGGAACTACAAAAGCCCAGCGAACCACCTCAGAGCGCCTAGCCCGCGTGCGGACCCAGACAAAGAGCTACAAAAGAGCCACGTTTATAAACAAAACAAGCCCCCAGCCCAACAGAATATCGCGGGAGCAGCTACAAAATAAGTAGCATTGACAGTTAAATCCGCTGCGCCACAGTCGTCATGACTTTAGCTGCCGCTGCCATCAAAGTCTTCACAGGCGCGGGCAGTTGCGCTGCCCCTGCGTGTTGGGCGTCCAGGGCGTGCTGGGCTTCGTCCAGCTTCATTTGCGCCACCACGGCGCGCGAGGCGTGGTCTGCTGTGGGCAGGCGCTCCAGGTGGCTGTGCAGATGCGCTTCCACCTGGTTTTCTGTCTCCACCAAAAACGCCAGGCTCACTTTGTCCCCCAGCCGCCCCGCCACCAGCCCCAGACCAAACGCGCCGGCGTACCACAGCGGATTGAGCAGCGAGGGCCGGGCGCCCAGAGCCTCCAGACGCTGCGCGGTCCAGGCCAGATGGTCGGTCTCTTGCGCTGCGGCATGGGCAAACTGCGCACGCAAAGCCGGGTTGCGGGTAGCCAGGGCCTGCGCCGAATACAGCGCCTGGGCACATACCTCGCCCACATGGTTCACCCGCATCAGGCCGCCCGCGAGTTGCCGCTCAGCCGCCGCCAGCACATCATCACGCCCCTGTGGGTCAAACGTAACCGCCGCCTGCGGCATGGGCCGCGCGGCATGGGGCGGGGCAAACAGGGTGCGCAAAGCAGTGTCCAAAGTGCTGATCAAGGTGTCCATTTGCCCATTATCGCCCGCCTGCCAGCCCCGAATAAAGGGTGCTGGAAGGCCCTGTTGATTGCATGGCTAGACAGGCAAACCCTAAGCCCCGATGGTCAAAAAACAACAATCAAACCGGCTCTGTTGCACTTGGGCAACGAAACGCCTGTTTTTCGAGGCTTTTAAGGGGATTTCCTTTGCACCCCCCCCTCGCGTCTGGTTCAATACATACAACTTCCCGAATACGGGGGTTGGCCCGGGACTCCGGCGAGATGCAAAGTAGGCAACTGCAGCGCAATTTGTCGTACCGGAGCCCTATGTTTAACCTTGGAGAAATCTCAATGAAAAAATCCCTAGTTGCATTGGCCGCTCTGGCCGCTAGCACTGCATTCGCTCAGTCTTCCGTGACCCTGTACGGCGTTGCTGACATCTGGATCGGCAACTCGAAAGTCAAAGTCAATGGTACCGGCGTTGGTCAAAACCTGATGGGTTCTGGCGGCATTAACGGTTCACGTTTCGGCCTGCGTGGCTCTGAGGACCTGGGTGGCGGTTTGAAAGCCAACTTCCTGTTCGAAAACGGCTTCAACCTCGACAACGGTTCTGCTGCACAAGGTGGCTTGCTGTTCGGTCGCCAAGCTTACGCTGGTTTGTCTGGTGGTTTCGGTGAAGTTCGCTTCGGCCGTCAGTACACTGCCTATGACGAAGCCCGTGGCGGTTCTGACATTCTGGGTCACAGCGCATTCAGCCCGACGGCCAACACCGTGTGGAGCACAGGCCGCGCTTACACGTTCCGTGCTGACAACACATGGCGCTACGCTACCCCCAACTTCGGTGGTTTCAGCGCAGCTCTGACCTATAGCCTGGGTGAGAACAAGACCGCAACAACTGGTGTTGGTAACGTAATTGCTGCCCACGCAGCGTATGTGAATGGCCCTATCGCTGCGTTCGTTTCTCTCCAACAAGAGAAGAACCCAGCTGGCGCACCAGCACCTAACATTTTGAACGGCGGTTTCGCACTGGGTGGTAACTCTACCAAAGAAACCCACGCCTTGATCAGCGGTTCTTACGACCTGGGTGTAGTGAAGCTGCGCGCTGCCTACAACCAGTCCAAAGACAACCGTACCCCAAGCCTGAACGCTGACAAAGAGTTCACCTTCGGTGTTGCAGCTCCTCTGGGCCCAGTGACCATCGAAACCGAAGTGTCTGGCATGAAGAACGCAGCTGAAAAGTCTCGCGGTATCGGCATCCAAGCTAAGTACAACATGTCCAAGCGTACCTTCGCGTACGTAGGCCTGCTGAACGCCAAGAACGAGACCATCGTTACTGCTCCAGCTACCAGCACCGTTACCAAGACCAACCTGATCGCTGTTGGCCTGCGTCACGGCTTCTAATTCATGGCTGGTGTAAACCAGCTTTGAATTCAGATACCCCACAAAAAACCATCCAGGGCAACCTGGGTGGTTTTTTTACGTCTGAAGAAAATGCATAGGCCAATCTCGATGCGATGCATCGGGGAAACTCCCTTGGCTGATGGGCGTGAATTGCGGCATAGTACATGCTTGTTTATCGACGCGCACAGTTGCGCAATGGAATTGCTATGAAACTTCAACTTGCTTTATTGGTAGCTGCTGTGGCAGCTGCGCAGGCCGCATCGGCGGCGACTTTCAAATGGACCAGTGCCAGCGACATCCCGACGCTGGACGTGCACTCGCAGAACAATGCGCTGGGCAATGGCGTGCACGCGGCGGTGTATGAGTCTTTGGTGTACTACAACAGCAGGAGCTTCAAGGTCGAGGCCCAGCTGGCTACCGACTGGAAGCTGCTGAACCCCACGCAGATGCGCATCACGCTGCGCAAGGGCGTGAAATTCAGTGACGGCAGCGCGTTCACGGCCGAAGACGCGGTGTTTTCGCTCAACCGTGCAATGGCCAAGACCTCCAACTACGGCGTCTATGCCCAGGGCATCGACAAAGTCGTCAAGGTGGACGACAACACGATTGACGTGCTGCTCAAAGCGCCCAACCCGGTGCTGATGAACCAGCTGACCGAGCTGCGCATGATGAGCAAGGCCTGGTCGGAGAAAAACAAATCGGTGGAGCCCAAGGACATCAAGACGAAGGACGAGAGCTTTGCCCACCGCAACGCCATGGGCACTGGCCCCTTCATGGTCAAGGAATGGCAGCCCGACCAGAAGCTGGTGATGGTGCGCAACCCCAACTGGTGGGGCAAGATGGAAGGCAATCTGACCGAGATCGTCTACACCCCGGTTAGATCCGAGGCCACCCGCGTGGCGGCCCTGCTGTCGGGCGAGGTGGACTTGCTGCTGGACCCGAGCCCGCAGGATTTGGGCCGCATGCGCAGCAATAGCGCGCTCAAGGTGGTGGATGGCGCCGAGAACCGCACCATCTTCTTTGGCATGGACCAGTTCCGCGACGAGCTGGTGGGCTCCAACATCAAAGGCAAAAACCCGCTCAAGGACGTGCGCGTGCGCAAGGCCCTGTACCAGGCGATTGACAGCAATGCGCTCAACAAAGTCACCATGCGCGGCCTGAGCCAGCCCACTGGCACCCTGGTGTCGCCACAGGTCAACGGCTGGACCAAAAAGGTCGATGCACGCTGGCCCTACGATATCGAAGGCGCCAAAAAACTGCTGGCCGACGCGGGCTACAAGGACGGTTTTGAAGTGGACTTTGCCTGCCCCAACAACCGCTACATCAACGATGAAGAGGTCTGCCAGGCTGTCACTGCCATGTGGTCACGCGTAGGTGTCAAGGCCAAGCTGCGCACCCTGCCGTTGGTCACCTATTTCCCGATGATCCAGCGCTATGAAGCCAGCATCTACATGCTGGGCTGGGGCGTGCCCACCTTTGACGCGCTGTACAGCCTGCAATCGCTGGTGCGCAGTGTGGGCGCGGGCGGCGACGGCAACTACAACGTAGGCCGCTATTCCAACCCGCAGATGGACGCGTTGGTGGAGCGCATCAAGAAGGAAACCGATGCCAAAAACCGCAACGAACTTATCGAAAAAGCGCTGGAGTTGTCGCATCAGGATGTGTCGCACATTCCGCTGCACAACCAGATCATTCCCTGGGCGATGAAGAAAAGCGTCGACGTGGTGCACCGTGCAGACAACCGCATCGACTGGCGTCTGGTCAAGGTGAACTGACAGCCTAAGGCCTGCTGAATGGGCTGCGGCCAGTAAAGTCAAAAGGCTCCTGCGGGAGCCTTTTGCATTGTGGGCGCCGTTCCAGGCCCTCGCGGGCTCTTCGACACGTCAGGGCGAACGGAGTTTCGATATGCAAGCGAGCGATGGATATTCCACCAGGCCATATTGACAACGCGACCGCCCCTAAGGAAACCCCCGTGGTGGTGCGCATCTTGCTCTGCTAGCATCGCAGACTTAGATAATCGAGTTACATGCTTTCATTTATTCTCCAGCGCCTGTTCCAAGCCGTGATCGTGATGGTCTCGGTCGCCTTGATCGCGTTCATGCTGTTTCAGTATGTCGGCGACCCGGTGGTGTTTTTGCTGGGGCAGGATGCCACACCCGAGCAGATTCGCAGCTTGCGCGCTGACTTGGGGCTGGACAAGTCGGTTGTGGTGCAGTTTGGCAGTTTTCTGGCCAACGCGGTGCAAGGCGAGTTTGGCCTCAGCTTGCGCCAGGGCGCCAAGGTCTCGCGCCTGATTGCCGAGCGCTTTCCAGCCACGCTGGAGCTGGCTTTGATCGCGGCGCTGCTGGCGCTGGCACTCGGCATCCCGATGGGCGTGTATGCCGCACTGAACCGGGGCAGCTTCATGAGCCAGGTGTTCATGACGATCTCGCTGCTGGGCGTGTCCTTACCCACCTTTTTGATCGGCATCATGCTGATTTTGATTTTTGCGGTGGGCCTGGGCTGGTTTCCCAGCTTCGGCCGTGGCGAGGTGGTGCAGATGGGCTGGTGGAGCACGGGCCTGCTGACGGCCAAAGGCTGGCACCATATTGTGCTGCCGTCGATCACTCTGGCGATTTTCCAGCTGACCCTGATCATGCGCCTGGTGCGCGCAGAAATGCTGGAGGTGCTGCGTACCGATTATGTGAAGTTTGCCCGCGCGCGGGGCCTGAGCAACCGGGCTATACATTTTGGCCATGCGCTCAAGAACACCCTCGTGCCCGTGATCACCATCACCGGCTTGCAGCTGGGCGCGCTGATCGCCTTTGCCATCATCACCGAGACCGTGTTCCAGTGGCCGGGCCTGGGCCTGCTGTTCATCCAGGCGGTGACGTTTGCTGACATTCCCGTGATGGCGGCTTATCTGTGTTTGATAGCATTGATCTTCGTAGTGATCAATCTGGTGGTTGATTTGCTGTACTTCGCCGTCGACCCGCGCCTGCGCGTGGGCAAAGCTGGAGGTCATTGATGCTGGCACCTGTCAAAAAACCCACTCTGCATGCTGGAGGCCGTGCCTTCGCGCAGATCAGCGCTTTCCACCCCGAGCTCACCGCCTTTCGCCGCGACCTGCATGCCCATCCGGAGCTGGGCTTTGAAGAGGTCTACACCGCAGGCCGCGTGAAGCAGGCACTCGAATTGTGTGGCGTGGACGAGATCCACACCGGCATCGGCAGAACCGGTGTGGTGGGTTTGGTACACGGCAAAGGCAAAAGTAAAAAAATGCTGGGCCTGCGCGCCGATATGGACGCGCTGCCCATGACCGAGCACAACGAGTTTGGCTGGAAATCCACCGCCCCAGGCCGCATGCACGGCTGCGGGCACGATGGCCACACTACCATGCTGGTGGGCGCAGCGCGCTACCTGGCCGAGACCCGCAATTTCGATGGCACAGCGGTGCTGATATTCCAGCCCGGTGAAGAGGGCCACGGCGGCGCGCAGGTGATGATCCAGGATGGCCTGTTCGAGCGCTTTCCTGTCGAGGCGGCGTATGCCATGCACAACTGGCCGGGCATGCTGCCGGGCATGATTGGCATCAACCCCGGACCGATGATGGCAGCAGCTGACCGCATTACCATCAGCATCACAGGCAAGGGCGGCCACGGCGCGCATGCCTATATGACGGTAGACCCGGTGCTGGTGGCAGGCCACATCATCACGGCGGTGCAGAGCATTGTCTCGCGCAATGTGAAGCCTGTGGACTCGGCCGTGATCAGCCTGTGCGCCATGCAGGCGGGTGACCTGCAGGCGATGAGCGTGGTGCCCGGCGAGGCAACTTTGGTCGGCACCGTGCGCACCTTCAATCCGGTTGTGCAAACCATGGTGGAGCGCCGCCTGCACGAGCTGTGCAGCGCTGTCGCACAGGGCTTTGGGGCCACGGCCACGGTTAAATACGAGCGCATCTATCCGGCCACCATCAACACGGCGCGTGAAGCCATGTTTGCTGCCGATGTGGCGGCGTCCATTGTGGGCGAGAGCCAGGTCAAGCGCGATATGGAGCCCAGCATGGGCGCGGAAGACTTTTCGTTCATGCTGCAGGCCAAGCCCGGTGCGTATCTGCGCTTGGGGCAGGGCGACGGCACCACCAGTGGCACCGGTCAGCCGGGCTGCTTTTTGCACAACAGCCGTTATGACTTCAACGACGAGGTGCTGCCGCTGGGCGCGGCCCTTTTTGCGGGTTTGGTGGAGCAGTCCATGCCGCTGGCGGCCAAGGCCTGAGGCAGGTGGCTGGGCGCAGAGATATTGAACAGGCAATTTTTTGATTAACAAGGAGATGAGAATGTCGGTGAATTTGATGAAAAAAACGGCTCTAGCCCAATGTTTAATCGCGGGAGCAGCTATGCTTATGGTAGCGGGTACGGTGTCTGCCAAGACCATCCGCATCGGCAATCAGGGCGATGCGCTGTCGATGGACCCGCACTCGCTCAACGAGTCACTGCAGCTGAGCGTGACAGGCAATGTGTATGAACCCCTGGTAGGGCGCAACAAAGACCTGAGCCTGGCACCTGTGCTGGCCACCAAATGGAGCCAGCCGTCGCCCAGCGTGTGGCGCTTTGAGCTGCGCAAGGGCGTGCAGTTCCATGACGGCACCCCGTTCACCGCAGACGATGTGATTTTCAGCTTTGCGCGCGCAGCCGGTGACGGCTCGGACATGAGGAGCTATACCAACGACTTCAAGGAAGTGCGCAAGGTGGACGATTTCACCGTGGACATCGAGACCAAAACACCGTTTCCGATCCTGCCCGATGTGATCTCGCTGGTCTATATGATGAGCAAAAAATGGAGCGAGGCCAATGGCGCCGCCAAGCCGGTGGACCGTCGCAAAGGCATTGAAAACACCGCATCCTTCAAGGCCAATGGCACCGGCCCGTTCCGCGTGCGCGAGCGCCAGCCTGGTGTGAAAACTACTTTTACCCGCAGTGGCAACTACTGGGGCAAGGTCGAGGGCAACATCACTGAAGTGATCTACACCCCGATTGGCAACGACGCCACCCGCGTGGCGGCGCTGATCTCGGGCGAGATCGATGTGATGGAGCCCGTGCCTGTGCAGGACGTGGCGCGCGTGAACGCGAGTGCCAACGCCAAGGCCATGACCGGCCCCGAGCTGCGTACCATCTTCTTGGGCATGGACCAAAAACGCGATGAGCTGCTGTACTCCAGCGTGAAAGGCAAAAACCCGTTCAAGGACAAGCGTGTGCGCCAGGCCTTCTATCAGGCGATTGACGCGGAGGGCATCAAGCGCACGGTGATGCGTGGCGCGGCCAACCCTACGGCGCTGATGGTGGGTCCCGGCATCAACGGTTTTGATGCCAACCAGAACAAGCGCCTGCCCTATGACGTGGAAGCGGCCAAAAAACTTTTGGCGGACGCAGGCTACCCCACAGGCTTTGAAGTCACCATGAACTGCCCGAACGACCGCTACGTCAATGATGGCGAAATCTGCCAGGCGGTGGCGGCCAACCTGTCGCGCATCGGCGTGAAGATCAATCTGCAGGCCGAGACCAAGGGCACCTACTTCCCCAAAATCCTCAAGCGCGACACCAGCTTTTATCTGCTGGGCTGGACCCCGGGCACTTACGACTCCCACAATGCTTTCAATGCCCTGATGCGCTGCGTGGATGACAAAGGCTCTGGCCAGTTCAACCTGGGTGCGTACTGCAACCCCAAGATCGATGAGCTGACACTGAAGATGCAGTCAGAGACCGACAAAGCCAAGCGCCAGGCCTATATCGCCGAAGCGCACAAAATCCACGCCGAAGATATTGGCCATCTGCCACTGCACCAACAGGCTCTGGCCTGGGGCGTGAGCAAAAAAGTGGATCTGGTGCAGATGGCAGACAACTTCATGTTCTTCAAGTGGATGTCGGTGAAGTAAGCCTGCCTGCATGATCACCACCCTCACTCGCTGGCTGGACAGCGACATAGGCTACAGCTTCAGAACCTCGCCGGTGGCCATCGGCGCGGCGCTGGTAGCCTTTGTGTGCATTTTCTGCGCACTGTTTGCCGAACTGGTGGCACCGCATGCACCGTTCAACCTGACCACCCTGGTGCTCGACCATGCGCGCCTGGAGCCTTCATTCACCGCCCATGCGGTGCCTGCCGACATGGGCGGCGGCACACGCCAGTACCTGCTGGGCACGGATGACCAGGGCCGCGACATCCTTTCCACCCTGATGTACGGCGCGCGCATTTCGCTGGCCGTGGGCTTTGCCTCGGTGCTGATCTCGGTGGTGGTGGGCGTGGTGCTGGGCCTGATGGCGGGCTTTCTGGGCGGCTGGGTAGACAGTTTTCTGATGCGCCTGTGCGATGTGATGCTCAGCTTTCCGCCCATTTTGGTTGCCTTGCTGATTGCAGGCGTAGGGCGTGCGCTGTTTCCCAACGCCCATGACTCGCTGGCCTTTGGCGTGCTGATTGTGTCCATCTCCCTTACAGGCTGGGTGCAATACGCCCGCACGGTGCGCGGCTCTACCATGGTGGAGCGCAACAAGGAGTATGTGCAGGCCGCGCGCGTCACGGGGGTGGCCCCGCTGCGCATCATGACGGGCCATGTGCTGCCCAATGTGCTGGGCCCGGTAATGGTGCTGGCTACTATCCAGGTGGCTACCGCCATCATTACCGAAGCCACACTGTCCTTTCTGGGCGTGGGCGCGCCGCCCACCTCGCCCTCGCTGGGCACCTTGATCCGCGTGGGCAATGACTACCTGTTCTCCGGCGAATGGTGGATCACCATCTTCCCCGGTCTCATGCTGATATTGATTGCCCTGAGTGTCAACTTGCTGGGTGACTGGCTGCGTGATGCGCTCAATCCGAGGTTAAGGTGAACACCCCCGTGCGCCTTCGGCGCTCCCCCCTCAAGGGGGCACCAGCAGCAGCCCGGCAAAGCCGGTTCTGCGCTGCTTGCTTGCATAGAGTGATGGTTTGGCTATGAGTCTGCTTTCAGTTAAAAATCTAGTGGTTGAGTTTCCGCATCGCCGTGGTGACCTGCGGGCACTGGACGGCATTTCGTTTGACATTGCGCCAGGAGAAATCCTGGGTGTGGTGGGCGAGTCGGGTGCGGGCAAGTCGCTCACCGGGGCTTCCATCATTGGCCTGCTGGAGCCACCGGGGCGAATTGCCGGCGGCGAGATCCATCTGCAGGGCCAGCGTATTGACAATCTGCCCTATGAACAGATGCGCCATATCCGCGGCCGCAAGATTGGCGCGATTTTTCAGGACCCGCTCACGTCGCTCAACCCGCTGTACAGCGTGGGCCGCCAGCTGATCGAGACGATCCAAACCCATCTGCCTGTCAACGCAGCCGAGGCACGCCGCCGCGCGATTGAGCTGCTCAATGACACTGGCATTCCCGCAGCCGAGCAGCGCATTGACCACTACCCGCACCAGTTCTCTGGCGGTATGCGCCAGCGCGTGGTGATCGCACTGGCGCTGGCCGCAGAGCCGCAGCTGGTGGTGGCAGACGAGCCCACTACGGCGCTGGATGTGTCGATCCAGGCGCAGATCATCAGCCTGCTCAAGAACATCTGCAAATCGCGTGGCGCAGCCGTCATGCTGATCACCCACGACATGGGCGTGATTGCCGAGACCTGCGACCGGGTGGCCGTGATGTATGCAGGCCGCATCGTCGAGATTGGCCCAGTGCACGAAGTGATCAACCATCCTGCCCATCCCTATACCGCTGGCTTGATGGCCGCGATTCCCGACATCACGATCGACCGCGAGCATCTGCACCAGATCGAAGGCACCATGCCGCGCCTGAACGCAATTCCCGCAGGCTGCGCCTTCAACCCGCGTTGCAGCAAAACCTTTGGGCGCTGCACTACCGAGCGCCCCACGCTGATGGCGGCAGGGGCCACGCAAGCGGCTTGCTGGCTTACGCAGGCAGGTGCACCGGCACAGACTGCCGCAGGAGTGGCAGCATGAGCGATACAAGCAAGGTATTGATCAAGGTCAGCGACATCGCGATGACCTTTGATGTCTCGCCGCCTTGGCTCACGCGCGTGGTGGAGCGCAAGCCCAAGCTCATGCTGCAGGCGGTGGACGGCGTGAGCTTTGAGATCGAAAAAGGCAAAACCCTGGCCCTGGTGGGCGAGTCAGGCTGTGGCAAAAGCACGGTAGCGCGCCTGATGGTGGGCCTGTACCAGCCCACCCGCGGCAGTTTTAGCTTTGACGGCATGGACGCCCACGCCACTTACGGCAGCCCGGCAGGGCGCAAGCTGCGCGAACGCATCCAGATGATCTTTCAGGACCCGTACGCCAGCCTGAACCCGCGCTGGAAGGTGGAAGACATTGTGGGCGAGCCGCTCAAGGAGCATGGCCTGATCGAGGACGCAGCGCAGTTGAAGGAGCGTGTCGGCCAGCTGCTCAGCTCGGTCGGCCTGTCGCCGCTGGACATGGTGAAATACCCGCACCAGTTCTCTGGCGGCCAGCGCCAGCGCATCTCGATTGCGCGCGCCCTGGCTACCGAGCCTGAGTTTCTGGTGTGTGACGAGCCCACCAGTGCGCTGGATGTGAGCGTGCAGGCGCAGGTGCTGAACATTATGAAAGACCTGCAGCGAAAGCAGGGCCTGACCTACCTGTTCATCAGCCACAACCTGGCCGTGGTGCGCCATGTGAGCGACCATGTGGGTGTGATGTATTTGGGCCGCCTGGTGGAGCTGGCTGACAAACACAGCCTGTTCAGCGCGCCCAAGCATCCTTACACCAAGATGCTGCTGGACGCGATCCCGAAAATGCACGATACAGGCCGTGCCCGCACGCCCGTGCAGGGCGAGGTACCCAACCCGCTCAACCCGCCCACCGGCTGCGCCTTCAACCCGCGCTGCCCGCATGTGAATGACCGCTGCAAAACCGAGCGCCCCGTGCTGCAGACCATTGGCGGCATCCAGATCGCCTGCCATGCTGTGCAGGAAGGCAGAATTTAGCTGATAAAGCAGCAGTCATATGCTATTTAAATCATAGCCGCTCCCGCGATATTCTATTGGGCTGGAGCCCTAAAGTCTTATAAATTCCGTAGTTTCAAGCGCCCGCTGAACCAGTGCCGCGCCTAGTAGAAATACTAGGTGTTGAAGTAGCCGGTTAATACCACCCGTCTGGCAGCGCGTCCCACAATGGATTGGCATATTGTTGTGCCGTCCCCATTGAAAGGAGTCCATCATGGGAAAGAAACTGCTGATGCTGTGCGGAGATTTTGGTGAAGACTATGAGGTCATGGTGCCTTTTCAGGCCTTGCAGGCCGTAGGCCATGCGGTGCACGCGGTGGCACCCGACAAAAAGGCGGGTGACTATGTGATGACAGCCATCCATGATTTTGAAGGCCAGCAAACCTATAGCGAAAAGCCCGGCCACCGCTTCACGCTGAACTACAGCTTCGATGACGTGAAAATGGAGCAGTACGACGGCCTGGTCATTCCCGGAGGCCGCGCGCCAGAGTATCTGCGCAACCATGCCAAGGTAATGGCCATCGTTAAATATTTTCTGGCGGAAAACAAACCCGTGGCGGCGATCTGCCATGCTGCGCAAATGCTGGCTGCCAGCGGAATGATCAAAGGCCGCAAGGTGTCTGCCTATCCTGCCTGCCAGGCCGAGGTGGAGCTGGCAGGCGCAAGCTATGCCAACATTGCCATTGATGGCGCCGTTACCGACGGCAAGCTGGTCACGGCACCGGCCTGGCCCGCGCACCCCGCCTGGATCGCCCAGTACCTGGCCGTGCTGGGCACGCAGATTACGCACTGATACCTTGAGATGGGGCTGCACTGCTTGAAACTCAGACCCAGCCTGTCTATGCTCTAGCTGCCGTAACAAGGAGATAAAACCATGTGCGAAATTTTTATCAGTGCATCGCCCGACAGCTACGCCTCACGCACGCGCTCAGTGCGCCTGCATGGGGTGGTCACCAGCATCCGGCTGGAAAATCTGTACTGGTCGGTGCTGGAAGAAATCGGCCAACGCGATGGCATGGGCGTGGTGCAGCTGATTGAAAAGCTCTACGACGAACTGGTCAGCGCGCGCGGCGAGGTGGGCAACTTCTCCTCTTTCCTGCGGGTGTGCGCAGGGCGCTACCTGTCGCTGCAGGCCCATGGCCGCATCCCGATGGATCTGCGCATACCGATCCGCTCGCTCAACCCCAGGCAGGTGCTCAGTGGTATGCAGCACTGAGACTTTATTTGGCACACAATGCTACATTATTTGTAGCTGCTCCCGCGATATTCTATTGGCTTGCAGACCGATTTAATCATAAAAACGAGTCTGCAGCAGGCCTGTAACAAGTCTGCAGCCTGTGGCGCAGGCACGCTCAGGCGTAGCGTTTGCTGCGCAGATTGTTCTTCATTTCCTTGAGCGCGGGCTGCAGTCGCTCGCCACCGATGCGCAGTGCTACCGTGGTGGCCAGGATGTCGATGATCAGCAGATGCAGCAGGCGCGAGACCATGGGGCTGTAGCGGTCATAGCCTTCGGGGTGGTCGGCGCTCAGGTGGATGTGACCTGCGCTGGCCAGCGGCGAGCCACTGGCAGTGATGACGATGGTGGTGGCGCCGTTTTTGCGGGCAATGTCGGTGGCGTCCATCAGGTCGCGCGTGCGCCCGGAGTTGCTGATCACAATCACGCAGTCCTCTGGCCCCAGTGTGGAGGCACTCATCACCTGCATATGGCCATCGCTGTAGGCCAGGGACGTCACGCCGAGGCGGAAAAACTTGTGCTGCGCATCCTGCGCCACGATGCCCGAGTTGCCTACGCCGAAAAATTCAATGCGGCCGCGCTTCTCGTAGGTGTTAGCCAGCGCCACGCAGGCTTTTTCGATGGCAAAGCTGCTGGCGTCGTTGCGGTATTTCAGGAATGCGGCCACCGTGTTGTCGATCACCTTGACCAGCACATCACCCACTTTGTCGTCCACGTCCACGCTGCGGTGGATGAACGGCACGCCCTCGCTCACGCTGCCTGCCAGCTTGAGTTTGAAGTCGCTCAGTCCGTCGTAGCCCATGCTGCGGCAAAAGCGCACCACGGTGGGCTTGCTCACATGGGCGCGGTCGGACAGCTCGCTCACGGGCAGATTGGCGAAAGCTCGCGGGTCAGCCAGCACAAGCCTGCCCACACGCTGCTCGGCAGGTGCCAGTGAAGGCAAGGAGGCTTTGATGCGGTCTAGCATGGTGTCTTTCGGGGTAGGGCTTTTTCGACGTAATGAAGTAGGGTGTGGGCAGTCAGGCAGATGGGCAGGGCGGTCTGCGAAGGGTGCTAGCGGGTTTCTTCTTCCCACGAATAGCCATCGCGCGCAATCATGGCGCTGGCAGCACTGGGCCCCCAGGTGCCTGCCGCGTAGCTGCGTGGTGGGATGGTGTCGTTGCGCCAGTGTTCCAGCACCGGTTCAACCCAGCGCCAGGCGGCTTCCTGCTCATCGCTGCGCACAAACAGGTTCAGGCGGCCATCGATCACATCCAGCAGCAGGCGCTCATACGCGCCCACGCGCTCGGTGCCAAAGCGTTTGTCAAAGTCCAGGTCCAGCTGCGCGTAGCTCAGGCTGCCGGTGTCGCGGCGGTTGGCCTGGCCCTGGGCCAGCAGATGCAGCTCCAATCCGTCCTTGGGCTGCAGGTGGATCACCAGTTTGTTGGCAGCCCCATTGGGGGTTTTGAAAATAGGGTGGGGCGTGGCGCGGAAGTTGACGACGATATGCGCCTCACGGCCCGCCAGGCGTTTGCCAGTGCGGATATAAAAAGGCACACCCGCCCAGCGCCAGTTGGCAATCTCGGCGCGCAGGGCTACAAAGGTTTCGGTCTGGCTCTGTGGGTTGACGCCCGTCTCCTGCAGATAGCCCGGAACGGCCTGGCCGGCCATGTTGCCAGCGGCATACTGGCCGCGCACCGCGTGCTGGTCCAGCGTGGTGGGCGTCCAGCGCACGAGCGAGCGCAGCACTTTGAGCTTTTCGTCGCGGATGGCATCGGCATGGGAATTGATCGGTGGCTCCATGGCGATGGCACACAGCAGCTGCAGCGCATGGTTTTGTACCATGTCGCGCAGGGCGCCGATACCGTCGTAGTAGCCGCCGCGCTTTTCCACGCCCAGGCCCTCTGCCATCGTGATCTGGATATTGGCGATATGCTCGCGCCGCCAGACCGGCTCAAACAGGGCATTGCCAAAGCGCAGCGCCAGCAGGTTCTGCACCGAGGGCTTGCCCAGGTAATGGTCGATGCGGAAAATCTGCTTTTCGCTGAAATAGTGCAATACGGTCTGATTGATCTGGCGATTGCTGGTCAGATCCTGGCCCAGGGGCTTTTCCAGCACCACACGGGTACTGGCCGTGTTCAAGCCAGCTGCGCCCAGCTGCTCACAGACGGTGGTAAACAGATTGGGCGAGGTCGCCAGGTACATCACGGTGGTGTCTGCCGGGTGCTCGGACAGGCGCGCTTTGAGCGCAGCATAGTCCTCGGGCTTGGACAAGTCCATGCGCTGGTAGTGCAGCAAGGCAGCAAAGCGGTCAAACTCTTCGGCACTAGGGCGCTTGGCCAGCTCCACCTGATCAAACCGCGTTCGGATCAGCTCGCGGTATTGCGCATCAGTCATGGCGTCGCGTGCCACCCCCAGGATGCGGCCGTCTGGCGGCAGGGTGCCGTGACGAAAAGCCTGAAACAGGGCGGGCATGAGCTTGCGCCAGCTCAAATCACCCGTGCCACCAAATAAAACAAGATTAAAACTCATGGTGATGTCATTTAGTTACCATAATGTAACTCAATTCCGTAACTTTTGACAAGTGCGGTTTTGTCGAGTTAGGAAATACCCGGAGCATATTGCCTAGTAAATACCCTGTGGCCAGCAGGTTTCGAAACGGGTTACATTCCATGAATTGGTAACTTAATTCCTATTAATGATGCGATTCAGTACTTTAGTGTGTGGTGTTGTATGGGGCAGCATGTTGAGCACTCCGGTGTTTGCGCAGCAAAGCCTGAATGTGATCTGCTCCGTGCAGGCAGAGCAGTGCAACATGGTGCAAACCGTGTTCTCGCGCATCACGGGCATCAAGGTCAACCTGGTGCACAAAGCCTCTGGCGAGGCTATTGCCCAGCTCAATGCCGAGCGCGCCAACCCGAAAACCGACGTCTGGTACGGCGGCACAGGTGACCCGCATATGCAGGCGGCAGAGATGGGCCTGACTACGCAATACAAGTCGCCCACTTTGCCCTCGCTGTATGACTGGGCGCAAAAGCAGGCAGCACAAAGCGGCTACAAAACCGTAGGCATCTATTCTGGCCCTCTGGGTTTCAGTTACAACACCGAAGGCCTGGCCAAGAAAAACCTGCAGCCACCCAAGTGCTGGGCCGACCTGCTGGACCCCAAATGGAAAGGTGAAATCCAGGCACCGAACCCCAACACCTCAGGAACGGCCTATGTGCAGGTAGCCACACTGGTGCAGTTGATGGGGGAAGACAAGGCATTCAATTATCTGAAAGCCCTGCATAAAAACATCAGTCAGTACACCCGCTCGGGGGCGGCCCCGGTCAAGAATGCAGCCCGGGGCGAGAACCTGATTGGCGTGGCTTTTGCCCACGAAGCAGCGGTGGAATTTGCCAACGGTTTCCCTGTGGTGGCCAATTCCCCCTGCGAGGGCACGGGCGCAGAGATCGGCTCGATGAGCATCATCAAAGGCGCACGCAACAGCGAGGCGGCCCAAAGATTTTATGAATGGGCGCTGACGCCTGCAGCGCAGGAGCTGGGCGTGGCGACCAAGCAGTTCCAGTTGCCCAGCAACAAAGCCACCAAGCTGGACCCGCGCATGCCAGACTTTAAAAAGGTCAAGATGATTGACTACGACTATGCCAAATACGGCTCGTCTGCAGAGCGCAAACGCCTGATTGAGCGCTGGGAAAAAGATGTCAACGCACAGCCGCGCTAGGCACCCGGCCATAACGCTCCATCCCCTGTAATTTACTTTTGAGGAAAACCATGAAAAAACTCTTTGCCCTGTCGTGTCTGGCCCTTGCCGCAGGCGTGAGCCAGGCCCAAACCGTCAATGTGATCTGCTCGGTTCAGGCCGAGTGGTGCAACATGATTGGCACCGTGTATGCCAAAACCACAGGCACCAAGATCAATATCTCGATGAAGGGCTCTGGCGAGGCGCTGGCGCAATTGATCGCCGAGAAAGACAACCCCAAAACCGATATCTGGTTTGGCGGCACCGGCGACCCGCATCTGCAGGCCGCTGAGCAAAACCTCACCTTGGAGTACAAATCTCCCGCCATGGCACAGCTGTATCCCTGGGCGCAAGATCAGGCCAAGCAGTCGGGTTTTAAAACTGTGGGCATCTACTCTGGCCCGCTGGGCTTTGGCTACAACACCGAGCTGGTCGCCAAGAAAAAACTGCAGGTGCCCAAGACCTGGAATGATCTGCTCAACCCGGCGTTCAAAGGCGAAATCCAGGTGGCCAACCCGGCCTCTAGCGGCACGGCCTACACCATGGTGGCCACGCTGGTGCAGCTCATGGGCGAAGACAAGGCCTTTGACTACATGAAGCAACTGCACAAGAACATCAGCCAGTACACCCGCAGTGGCACCGGCCCCATCAAGGCGGTGGCGCGTGGTGAGACCACGGTGTCCATCAGCTTTGTGCACGACGGCCCAGGTGAAAAAATGCAGGGTTTTCCAATCGATACCATCACGCCAGCGGACGGCACGGGTGCGGAGATTGGCTCCATGAGCATCATCAAGGGCTCACGCAATCTGGAGGCCGCGCAAAAGTTCTACGAATGGGCGCTTACGCCAGCAGCCCAGGAGATGGCAGCGGCAGCCAAGCAGTTCCAGTTGCCCTCCAACAAGGGGGCCAAGAACGATCCACGGATTCCTGACTTCAAAAAGATCAAGTTCATCAATTACGACTATGCCAAATACGGCTCGTCTGCCGAGCGCCGCCGCCTGATTGCCAAGTGGGAAAAAGAAGTCAACTCGCTGCCGCGCTGACACACGGATTTGCACAAGAACATGCCTGGCACACAGGGCACAAAAACCTCTGAGCTGCAGTGAATAAAAACCCCAACAAAGCCATTCGCATCTGGCTGGTCATTGGCCTGCTGTCCTATATTGCGCTGCCCTGGTATGCCATCCAGGACACCGCCTGGTACAGCGTGCTGCCGCAGATCATGGGCGGTGCTGAGACGGCCAACGGCTTGGTGCAGGCCATCGTGCATGGTCGCAAATGGCTGTTGCTGGGCTTGATCGGCATGGTCGTTGCGGCGGCCGGGCTGTCGATGCCGCCAGGCAGGAAGCAAAGCAACTGGTTTCTCGCAGGCGGTGTGATCGGCTTTGCAGGTTTGCTGGTCAGCGGATTTCTGATTGGCGCCAAGGGTTGGTCGTTCGAGCTCTTCAATGCACAGTTTGGGGAACTGGCCAAAAACCAGTTCGGTATAGGCATCGGTGCTTTCATCGCCTTGCTGTCGCTGGTAATGATCACGGCCTTTGGTGTCGCCCGCAGGGGCTACTTCAAAGGCGACTTGTTCGTCGCCTCTGCGGTATTGGGCTGCACCGTGCTGTTGGTGCTGTTCATTGCATTCCCGGTCACCAAGGCTTTGTATGGTGCGTTCCTCAATGAAGAAGGGCAGTGGTCTATCACGGCCATTTTCAGCCGCATAGGCAACGAACGTGTCTGGGGCTTGAACTGCCTGGCAGGCGGCGTGCGCTGCGGCGTGGCGTGGAACACCCTGTTTCTGGCGCTGCTGACGGCTACCAGCACCACCATCCTGGGCACCATGATGGCGCTCATGGCCGAGCGCAGCGCGGGCCCGCGCATCCAGACACCGCTGCGCGTGGTGGCGCTGCTGCCGATCATCACGCCGCCGTTTGTCGTGGGCTTGGGCCTGATCCTGCTGTTTGGCCGCGCCGGTATCGTCAACCAGTTTCTGGAATACGCCTTTGGCATCCCGCCCACGCGCTGGTTCTATGGCGTGCTGGGCGTGTGGGTGGCGCAGACTTTTGCTTTCACGCCGATAGCGTTCATGATCATGCGCGGCGTGGTGCAGGGCGTGGCGCCCAGCCTGGAGGAGGCCGCACAAACCCTGCGTGCAGACCGCAAGAAAACCTTCTTCACCATCACCTTGCCACTGCTCAAGCCGGGCCTGGCCAATGCTTTTCTGGTCGGTTTTATCGAAAGCATTGCCGACTTTGGCAACCCGGTTGTGGTTGGCGGGCAGTATTCGGTGCTGTCTACCGACATCTTTTTTGCCATTGTGGGCGCGCAGTATGACCAGGGGCGTGCGGCTTCGTTGGCATGGATTCTCACCATGTTTGCCTTGCTGGTGTTTGCGGCGCAGCGTGCCTTGCTGGGCAAGCAGAACTACACCACCGTCAGTGGCAAAGGCGATGCAGGCATTGCCATGACCCTGCCTGATGGCGTGCGCCGCACCTTGAATGCGGTGGTCTATCCATGGTTGGCCTTCACAGTCATTGTCTATCTGTTTGCGTTTGCGGGCGGCTTCGTGCAAACCTGGGGCCGCGATTACACGCTGACCTTGAACCACTTCAAGACCGCTTTTGCGCTGGAGTGGGGCCAGTTCGGCCTGGTGTGGGCAGGTACCGCCTGGAACTCGCTGTTGACCACGATCAAGCTGGCTGGCCTGTCTGCGCCAATGACGGCCGCAGTGGGCTTGCTGATCGCATATCTGCTGGCGCGCACCGAGTTCCGTGGACAGGGGCTGTTTGAGTTCGCAGCGCTGCTGGCGTTTGCCATTCCAGGCACTGTGCTGGGCGTGAGCTACATCCTGGCCTTCAACGTGCCGCCCGTGGAACTCACAGGCACGGGCCTCATCATCGTGCTGTGTTTCATGTTCCGCAACCTGCCAGTGGGTGTGCGCGCGGGTACAGCGGCGTTCAAGCAGCTCGATAAATCCCTTGACGAAGCCTCTCTGATGCTGCGCGCATCCACCGCGCAGACCTTGTTCAAAGTGGTCCTGCCTCTGCTCAAACCGGCCCTGGTGGCGGCGCTGGTCTACAGCTTTGTGCGCGCCATGACGACGGTAAGCGCAGTGATTTTTCTAGTCACGGCAGAAAACGAGCTGGCCACCACCTACATCATTGGTCGGGTGGGCAATGGCGACTACGGCGTGGCGTTGGCGTATTGCACGGTGTTGATCATCTTGATGTCGTTGGCGATTGCCTTGATCCAGTTTTTGGTGGGTGAGCGCAAGCTGGGGCGCCGCAAAGCTGCAGCTCCTTCTATTGCCGTTGCGGCGCATTGATGATGCTTGTCTTCATGATGACTCGTCGTATTCCGTTTACTGTTGGCTTGCCTTGGTCGTTCCAGGAGCAGGTCGACGGCGCACTCAGCTCCGCGGCTGTCCCCCGTGGCGGCCTAGGGCCGCCAACTCCTCCTTGATGCCGCTGCGCTGAGTGCACCGCCGACCTGCTCTTGCACAGAGGGCGGGTATTCAGCTGCCGCATGGCGACCTCATTTGCTGCCCTGGCGCTTGGTGTGAACAGCGCAGCGGCATCAAGGAGGAGCCCGAAGGGCGGGGGACAGCCGCGGAGCTGTTCACACCAAGTGCCGGGGCGTACACAACTACGGGGCAAGTTTCTAATTAAGCACAAACCCGCCAGTGCCACACATATCAGAACGCTCAACAGGAATACACCATGAACCACGGCGTTGAATTTAAAAATGTCACCAAGCGCTATGGCACGGACACGTCTGCAGCCATGGCCGTCAAGGGCATCAGTTTTGAAATTCAAAAAGGCTCATTGACCACCATTTTGGGCCCGTCTGGCTGCGGCAAGACCACCACACTGCGCATGATCGCCGGGCTGGAGTCACCTACCAGCGGCCAGATCATCATGGATGGCAAAGACGTCACTACGCTCGGCCCGGCCGACCGCAACGTGAGCATGATGTTCCAGAGCTATGCGCTGTTCCCGCATATGAATGTGCTGGAAAACGTGATGTACGGACTGAAAATGTCTGGCATCGCCAAAGACACTGCCATGGGCCGCGCCAGCGACGCGCTCAAAAACGTAGGTCTGGTGGGCTACAACGAGCGCTTGCCCAGTGAGCTGTCGGGCGGCCAGCAGCAGCGCGTAGCGCTGGCGCGCGCTCTGGTGCTGGAGCCTGCGGTGCTGCTGTTTGACGAGCCGCTGTCCAATCTGGATGCCCGCCTGCGCCGCGAAATGCGTGAGGAAATCCGTGGCCTGCAGCAGCGCCTGGGGTTGACGGTGGCTTATGTGACGCATGACCAGAGCGAGGCGCTGGCGGTCAGCGACCAGATCATCGTCATGGACCACGGCATCATTGCCCAGCGCGGGACGCCCAAAGTGCTCTACGAATACCCCAGCTCAGAATTCGTGGCAGGTTTTATGGGCGAGGCCATGCTGTTTCCTGGCGAGGCACTGGAGGATGGCCAAGTGCAGCTAGGGCCTCTGCGCATCAGCCCCAAACAGCCGGTTGCCACTGGCAAAGTCAAAATTGCCATACGCCCCGAGGCCTGGCACATCCACGACCAGAACACCCACAGCGGCAACCTGCTGGCTGCAAGCCTGGTCAAGTCAGCGTATTTGGGCAGTTTTTACGAATACACCTTTGATACCGCAGTCGGCAGCATCTTTGTGGTCTCACCCAACCTCGTGCAGGTATTGCAGTTGGGGGCGCAGGTGCAGCTGAGCCTGGCGGACCATGGGGTGTCGGTGGTGGCGTTGCAGTAATCACGCAGCGTATGCAGTGGGGTAGGGACCAAGCACCGGATCCATTGACTGGTGGGGTGTTTATGCTACTGAAGTACGCTTTACCAATTGTAAAAACAGGGGGTACTTGATGAAAATACTGAGTTACACCTTGCCAAGGCATGCCTACACTGGGTTGGAATATGGTTTCAACAGGGGCTGCGGTGACCCATAGACCCTGTAGCGAACATATTGCGCGTCTCCATCCCTACATACTCAATTTTTAGGATACCTGATGTTGAAGTTAACCAAACTCACCCTTGCCATCGCAGCAGTGACCTTGATGGCATCTTGCGGCAAAAAAGAAGAAACAAAACCTGCAGCCGCCCCCGCCTCTGCGCCTGCTGCTGCGGCGGCAAAAGCGAGCGAAGCGGTGGAGGTTTTGCACTGGTGGACATCAGGTGGCGAAGCCGCCGCCCTGAATGTGCTGAAGAAAAACCTGGAAGACCAGGCAGTCAAGTGGAACGACATGCCCGTGGCCGGTGGCGGTGGCGAGCAGGCCATGACGGCTGTGCGCGCCCGCGTCACCTCGGGCAACCCGCCCACTGCCGTGCAGTTGCTGGGCTTTGATATTCAAGACTGGGCCAAGCAGGGCGCGCTGGCTGACATGAGCGCGCTGGCCGCCAAAGAAGGCTGGGACAAAACGGTGCCGCCCGCACTGCAGGCGTTTTCCAAATTTGATGGCAAATGGGTGTCTGCACCTGTGAACGTGCACTCCACCAACTGGGTGTGGGCCAACAAAGCAGTGCTGGACAAAGCCGGCGTCAAAGAAATTCCCAAAGACTGGGATGGTTTTATCGCAGCGCTGACTGCGGTGCAAAAAGCCGGTCTTGTTGGCTTGGCACATGGCGGACAGCCCTGGCAGGATGCCACCATCTTTGACGGCGTAGTGCTGGCCACGGGCGGCATTGACTTCTATCGCAAGGCATTCATCGACCTGGACCCCGCTGCGCTCAATTCGCCCACCATGGTCAAGGTGTTTGACCGCATGGGTCAACTGCGCAAGTTCGTGGACAAAGATTTTTCGGGCCGCGACTGGAACCTGGCTGCGGCCATGGTGATCAGCGAAAAGGCGGGTTTCCAGATCATGGGTGACTGGGCCAAGGGCGAGTTCATCAATGCCAAGAAAGTACCGGGCACCGATTTCCTGTGCTTCCGCATGCCTGGCACACAAGGGATGGTGACTTTCAACTCTGACCAGTTTGCCATGTTCAAGCTGGGGGCCGACAAAGGCGCTGCCCAGGAGAAGATGGCCAAGGCCGTGATGGACCCGGCCTTCCAGTCAGCGTTCAACGTGGTCAAGGGCTCTGCCCCAGCGCGTACCGATGTGCCCAATACCGCGTTTGACGACTGCGGCAAGAAAGCCATGGCGGATCTGGCCGAAGCCAGCACCAAGAACACCCTGGTAGGCTCGCTGGCCCACGGCCACGCCGTGCCCGCATCACTGAAAAACGCGGCCTATGACGTGATCACCGCCAACTTCAACGGCAAGGCCGACAGCAAGAAAGCCGCTGCTGATCTGGCCGCTGCGATGAAAAAGTAACCATGTCTGAGCAAAAAGGGCGGCTTGCGCGCCGCCCTTTTTTGTCACCCATAATGTAATTTTGTTTCTTCCAATCAGGCTATAGCTTGCCATGCGTGCCGGACTTCTGCCCAAACTGCTGCTCAGCCCCAGTGTGCTCTTGATGCTGGTGTGTGTCTACGGCTATATCGCATTCACTTTCTATCTCTCGTTCACGCCCTCCGGCATCATGCCTGTGCTCCAATGGCAGGGCGGCGAAAACTATGTGCGTCTGATGGGCCAGACCAACTGGAAAATTTCGGTAGATAACCTGTGGGTGTTTGCCAGCCTGTACATCCTGATTGCCAGCCTGCTGGGCATGTTGCTGGCCATGCTGATTGACCAGCAGATTCGCGCCGAAGGTATTTTCCGCTCAATCTACCTCTACCCCATGGCCCTGTCTTTTGTGGTGACGGGTACCGCCTGGAAATGGCTGATGGACCCAGGCATTGGCCTGGAGCGTTCCATTCATGCCGCTGGCTGGGAGTCGTTTGCCTTTGGCTGGATCAAAGACAACGACATGGCCATCTACTGCGTGGTGATAGCGGCCGTGTGGCAGACCACGGGTTTTGTCATGGCCATGTTTTTGGCCGGTCTGCGCGGCATTGACCATGAAGTGGTCAACGCCGCGCGCATGGACGGCGCGCGCACCTGGCAGGTGTACTGGCATGTCATCCTGCCACAAATGGGCCCGGTGTTCCTGTCGGCCTTTGTGATTCTGGCGCACATGGCTATCAAGTCGTATGACCTGGTGATAGCGCTTACCGGCGGGGGGCCGGGGCGGGCCACCTGGCTGCCTTCGGTGTTCATGTACCAATACACCTTCACCCGCAACGAAATGGCCGTGGGAGCGGCCAGCGCCACACTGATGCTGATTGGCATCAGCGTGGTGGTGTTCCCCTATCTGATGCGCGAATACCGCCGCGTGGTGACCCATGGCTAAGGCATCGCGCAACCGGGCATCACGCTGGCTGCTGTACGGCATCCTGTGCATTTTCGCGCTGTGCTTTTTGCTGCCCATTTATGTGATGGCGGTCAATTCGCTCAAGCCGCTGGACGAAATTCGCAGTGGTGACCTGATGCACCTGCCTATTGAATGGACGCTGGAGCCCTGGCGCAGCGCCTGGAGCACGGCGCAAATCGGCGTGCAGGCCACGGGCCTCAAGCCGTATTTTCTCAACTCGTTTTTGCTGGTCATCCCCGCTGTGCTGATCTCTACGGCGATCGGCGCGGTCAATGGCTACATCCTCACCCAATACCGCTTCAAGGGCGCCAATGTGGTGTTTGCCATGCTGCTGTTTTCGGTGTTTATTCCGTTTCAGATTGTGCTGATTCCGATGGCGCGCACCCTGGGCGCGTTGGGCCTGGCTGGCACAGTGACCGGCTTGGTCTTTGTCAACGTGGTGTATGGCATTGGTTTTACCACCTTGTTTTTCCGCAATTACTACGAAGCATTTCCGCCCGAGCTGGTGCGCTCGGCGCGCATGGACGGCGCGGGCTTCTGGGGTATTTTTGGCCGCATCCTGCTGCCCAACAGCGCGCCGATCATTGTGGTGGCGGTGATCTGGCAGTTCACCAATATCTGGAACGAGTTTCTGTTCGGTGCCTCGTTCAGCGATTACAGCTCGTTCCCGATCACCGTGGCCCTGAACAACCTGGTTAACAGCTCGACCGGCGTGAAGGAATACAACGTGCATTTTGCTGCCGCGTTCATTGCCGCCATTCCCACCCTGGTGGTGTATGTGCTGTCGGGCAAATATTTCGTGCGCGGGCTGATGGCGGGTTCGGTCAAGGGATAAAAGGCAGGGTCATAACAACATGGCAACACTCGAACTTAAAGACATTCACAAATCCTTTGGCACCACCTCGGTCCTGCAGAATATTTCTCTGCAGCTTGAGGATGGCGAATTCCTCGTGCTGGTCGGCCCCTCCGGCTGCGGCAAAAGCACACTGATGAATATCGTGGCGGGCCTGGAAGAGCCCACCCAAGGCCGCCTGCTGCTGGCGGGCCAGGACATTACCGACAAGCTGCCCGCCGACCGCAACATCAGCATGGTGTTTCAGTCCTATGCGCTGTACCCCAACATGACGGTGGCGCGCAATATCGAGTTTCCGCTCAAGATGCGCAAGGTGGACCCGGCCACACGCGCCGCGCGCATTGCGCAGGTGGCGCAGCTACTGCAGATTGAGCATCTGCTCGACCGCAAGCCGCGCCAGCTCTCGGGCGGGCAGCGCCAGCGGGTGGCCATTGGCCGCGCCCTGGCGCGCGAGCCGCAGCTGTTTTTGTTTGATGAGCCACTGTCCAACCTGGATGCCAAGCTGCGGGTGGACATGCGCGCCGAGATCAAAAAACTGCACCAGCGCACAGGAGTCACCACCATTTATGTCACGCACGACCAGGTCGAAGCCATGACCCTGGGCTCGCGCATCGCCGTGCTCAAGGGCGGCATCATCCAGCAACTCGCTGCGCCCATGACGCTGTACCGCGACCCGGCCAATCTGTTTGTGGCAGGCTTCATCGGCTCGCCTGCCATCAACGAAGTGGAGGCGGTGGCCACCGACGAGCGCAGCGTGCGCATGCTGGGCGATGCCGAGTTTCAGATGCAGCTGCAAACGCCGCTGCAAGCCGGGCAGAAGCTGACCGCGGGCATCCGCCCCGAGCATCTGCGCTTGGACCCGCAAGGCACACTGCGCGGCACCATGACCGTGCTGGAGCCTACCGGGGCCGAAGACTTTGTGCGCTGCGCGATTGGCGCGCAGGAGCTTAATCTTCGCTTGAGCGGCCACCACGATTTTGCGGTGGGCGAGACGCTGCTTTTGACAGTGGACCCCGCCGATGTTTTGTTATTCGATCCTGCCACAGGCAACCGCATTCGCTGATGAAGGGACCAAGCCATGCATGACACTTTGCTTCAACCATGGATGCGCGATGTGCCCGCAGCCATTGTGCAGACCAAAGCGGCGCTGCGCGCGCAGATCAAAGACCTGCCTGAGCGCTTTGCCGCACTGGACGCCTATGTGCGCCAGGAAGTGCAGGCCGTGCGTGACGAGCAAGCCGCAGGCGGCGCGGTGCCCGAAATTGCCTATGCCGACATCGTGGCGGGGCGCGTGACCGAGGCGCAGAAAGACCGTGTGCGACGCAGGGGCTGCGTGGTGCTGCGCGGGGTGTTTGATGCCCAGCAGGTGCTTAACTGGAACGACGCTATTGCGGCCTATATTGACGCGCTGGGCTACGAAAAGCTGGCCCAGTCCAAGGTGGGGCTGGACAAATATTTTTCGCAGCTCGGTGCGTCCAAACCGCAGATTTACAGCCTGTACTGGAGCCCTGCGCAAATCCAGGCACGCCAGCATGTCAACATGGCGCGCGCCAAGGCCTTTCTCAACAGCCTGTGGGACGCACGTGGCGCCGATGGACAGCCCGAGTTTGACCCCCTGCGCGAATGCAGCTATGCCGATCGCGTGCGCCGTCGTCCTCCCGGTGCTGTGGGCCTGGGGCTGTCGCCGCATGCGGACGGTGGCTCGGTTGAGCGCTGGTGCGACCCGAGCTTTCAGGAGGTCTACCGAGAGGTGTATTTTGGCGATGTGAACGCCTACAACCCCTTCAGCGCGCGCGGGCGCACACGCACCAACGAGATTCCGTCGCCCGCGGTGGCCAGCGCGTTTCGCACCTTCCAGGGCTGGACGGCGCTCAGCCCCCAAGGCCCCGGCGACGGCACGCTGCGCCTGGTGCCGATTGCCAAAGGCATGGCCTGGATGTTGCTGCGCGCGCTGCTGCCCGATGTGCCTGCCGACGACCTGTGCGGCGCGCAGCCGGGCCGGGCGCACAGCGCCAACGCGCAATGGCACCAAACCCTGCTGGACGGCGAGGTGTCGATTCCCCTGGTGGTGCCCGGCGACACGGTGTGGTGGCATTCCGATGTGATCCATTCGGTGGAAGAGCAGCACCGGGGCGCAGGCTACAGCAATGTCACCTACATCGGCGCAGCGCCCTGGTGCCCCAAAAACGCGGCCTTTTTGCAGCGCCAGGCCCAGGCCTTTGCCGAAGGCCGCAGCTGCCCGGATTTTGCGGCAGAAGACTATGAGCTGGGCTTTGCCGGGCGCGCCACGGCCGATCACCTCACGCCGCTGGGCAAGCAGCAGATGGGGCTTGCGCCCTGGTGAGTGCTCTGGGCTGCAAACGGCGCTGCTGGTACCAGCCAACGCAGCGCGGGCAACAAACAAGTTACGAAAAAGCAGCTTGGCAACAAAAACAAGGTAGGGCGTTGGATAATCAGTTCCATGAACCAACTTGACGCCCTTAAATCATTCACCACCGTGGTCGCCGACACTGGCGACTTCAAGCAGCTTGCGCAGTTCAAGCCGCAAGACGCCACCACCAACCCTTCGCTGATCCTCAAGGCCGTGCAAAAGCCTGAATACGCGCCCCTGCTCAAAGAGGTGGTCGCTGCCCATGCCAGCAAGCCGCTGGACGAACAGCTTGACCGCCTGGTGGTGCGCTTTGGCCGCGAGATTGTGCAAGTGATCCCTGGCAGGGTGTCGATGGAAGTGGATGCCCGCCTGAGCTTTGACACAGCCGCCAACGTGGCGCGCGCCAAGCGCTTGATTGCCCTGGCTGCGGCCGAGGGTATACCGCAGCAGAGGATTTTGATCAAACTGGCCTCCACCTGGGAGGGCATCCAGGCCGCTGCCGAGCTGGAAAAAGAAGGCATCCACTGCAACCTGACCCTGCTGTTTGGCTTTTGCCAGGCGGTGGCCTGTGGCGCAGCCAAGGTGCAGCTGATCAGCCCCTTTGTAGGCCGCATTTACGACTGGTACAAAAAAGCCAAGGGCGCAGACTGGGACGAGGCGGCCATGGCGGGTGCCAATGACCCGGGCGTCAAATCGGTCACGCAGATTTTCAACTACTACAAGCGCCACGGCATCGCCACCGAGGTGATGGGCGCGAGCTTTCGCAATGTGGGCCAGATCACTGCGCTGGCAGGCTGCGACCTGCTGACCATCAGCCCTGAGCTGCTGGCCCAGCTGGCCGCCAGCGAAGCGCCATTGGCTGCCGCTTTGAAAGCCGATGCCGCCCAAGCCATGGACATTCCTGCGGTCAGCTACAACGAAGCCGCTTTCCGCTTTGCGCTGAACCAGGATGCCATGGCCACCGAAAAGCTGGCCGAGGGCATCCGCGGTTTTGTCACCGACGCGCTCAAGCTGGATCAGCTGCTGCTGGCCGCCTGAAGTTTTTTTCACCGTTTGTTTGGGAGACGCCATGCCGCGTTGCGATCACACTGCTGCATGGGCGCAGCTGCGTAGCTACTACGAGCAAAAAGCTCAGCACTTTGACGCACGGGATGCCTTGCGCACCGACTCACAGCGCGTGGCCAAGCTTTCGCAGGCGGCGCCCCATGTGTTTGCCGACCTGTCCAAAAACCATATCGACGACAGCTCGCAGGCCCTGCTGATGCAGCTGGCGCGCGAGTGCGGCCTGCAGGCGCAGCGTGATGCGATGTTCAACGGTGCGCCCATCAACCTGACGGAAAAACGCGCCGTACAGCACACCCTTTTAAGACAAAAACAGGCTCCAGACCAATGGAATGTCGCGGGAGAAGCTATAGATAATGTAGCAAATCATGCCAAATGGGACGAGGTGCGCAGCGTGCGCGCTGCCATGCTGGCGTATGCGCAGCAGGTGCGTGAGGACCGCCAGATCACCGATGTGGTCAATATTGGCATCGGCGGCTCGGACCTGGGCCCGCAGATGGCGGTGCTGGCGCTGCAGGAGTTTGCCACGACGGGCAAGCGCTTTCACTTTGTCTCCAATGTGGATGGCCACGAGCTGGCGCACACGCTCAAAGACCTGAAGCCCGAAAGCACGCTGTTTCTGATCGCCTCCAAAACCTTCACCACCATCGAGACCATGACCAATGCGCGCAGCGCCAAGGCCTGGTTTCTGGCCCAGGGCGGCACTGACACGGCGCGGCATTTTGCAGCGCTGACCACCAATGTTACGGCGGCCAAAGACTTTGGCATCAGCACCACCTTTGGCTTTTGGGACTGGGTGGGCGGGCGCTACAGCCTGTGGTCGGCCATTGGCCTGCCCATTGCGATAGCCATCGGCGCGCAGGGTTTTGAGCAGATGCTCAGCGGCGCAGCCGATATGGATGCCCACTTTGCCAGCGCGCCGCTGGAGCAGAACCTGCCTGTGCGCCTGGGCCTGTTGGACGTGTGGTACCGCAACTTCCACGGCTACGGCTCGCGCTGCGTTGCGCCCTACCACGCGGCTTTGCGCCGCCTGCCGGCCTATCTGCAGCAACTGGAGATGGAGAGCAACGGCAAGCGGGTGGACAAGGACGGCGCTGCACTGGGCTACGCCACCTCGCCCGTGGTGTGGGGCGAGCCCGGCACCAACGGGCAACATGCGTTTTTCCAGATGCTGCACCAGGGCACCGAGGTGATTCCCCTGGAGTTCATCGCGGTCAAAACGCCTTCGCACAGCCTCACGCCCCACCACGCGCTGCTGCTGGCCAATGCGCTGGCGCAGGCGCAGGCCCTGTTGCAGGGCCAGAGCGATGCCGGCGGCCACAAGCACTTTCCGGGCAACCGCCCGAGCAGCTTTTTTGTGCTGGAGAGGCTCACGCCCGAGAGCTTTGGTGCGCTGATCGCGCTGTACGAACACCGGGTGTTTGTCAGCGGCGCGGTGTGGGGCATCAACAGCTTTGACCAGTTTGGTGTGGAGCTGGGCAAGGTGCTGGCCAAGGATATTGAGGCGCGCCTGGCCTCTGGCGATGCGCAGGGGCTGGACGCCTCGACAGCCGCGCTGCTGGCGCGTTTGCGCTAATTTTGGTGTGATGAAAAGGACAGGTATGGCACGGCTGAATGTGGTGTTTGATTTTGGTGCGGTGCTGTTTGCCTGGGAGCCGGGCCGGCTGATCCAGCAGCTGTTTCCAGCGCATGCGGCCACCGATGCGCAGGCTACAGCACTTGCTGGAGAAGTATTCGGCCATGCAGACTGGCGGGCCTTCGATGGCGGCCTCTCAGAGCAAGGCGACACGGCGCAGCGCATCCACCAGCGCACTGCGCTGCCTTTGCCTGCGCTGTCGGAGATGATCGACAACATTGGCCGCAAGCTGCAGCCAATCGCCACATCCGTGGCGGCGCTTGATGAGCTGCGCGTGCGCCGCGATGCGGGCGAGGACATCGGCTTGTATTTTCTGTCCAACATGCCCGCGCCCTATGCCCGCGAGCTGGAGCAGCGGCATGCTTTTCTGCAATGGTTTGATGGCGGTATTTTTTCGGCCGATGTGAAGCTGACCAAACCCGATCGCCAAATCTACGCCCTGGCAGACCAGCGCTTTGACCTGGCAGCAGGCAGCACGGTATTTATCGACGACATGGCCGTCAACATTGCCGCTGCCCAGGCCCACGGCTGGCGCGGGGTGCACCTGCCGCAGCCGCATGCCTTGCGCGCCTTGCTGTGGGATGAAATCGGCTTTTAAGCCCCGCAAAAACTACGTGGGCTTTGGGAACCTGCGCGCCCTTGGGGCAGCTTACTGCGGCAGGGTGACGCGCCGGTTGTTGATCACGCCCTTGTCCACATCAAACTCCAGCTCGCGGCTTTGGCCGTTGGTGCCCGGAAAGCCATCGAACACACTGCGGATCAAATAGGGCATGGTGACCGAGAGATTGGCGTTGGAGCCGCTGCTGGTGGCCGAGGCCTCAAACACCTTGTTGGCGCCTTCGGCAATGTCTATGCGCAGGCGCCGGGTGCTCACGTCGCGGCTCACCGTGCGGTAGCCCACCACCTGCGGTCCCCACGGGTCGCTGGCCCAGTAGCCCGGGCGCCAGCCAAAGCTGGGGTGGTAGTACGCCGGGTGCCAGTAGCTTGGGTAGCTGTGGTAAACCGGCTCGCGGCTTTTCAGGGTGCGGGTGTTGATGCCGTAATCCAGGCTGACCTCAAAACGGCCTTTGGCGCCCTGCGGCGCTTCCTGCAGGCCCAGCTGGCGCAGCTCTGCTCGTGCCAGGTCTTCGTAGGTTTTGTGCTCCAGGCTGCCCTCCTGCGGGCCCAGCCGCTTGAAGCTGTAGGTGGCACCCGCGGCATTGGCGGGCCAGCGCTGGAAGCTGGTCACATCGCTGCGCAGCGTGCTGGCGCAGCCCGTAAGCAGCGCCAGCGCCACGGCCAGGCATCCGAAGAACAGTTTTTTCATAACTTGCATAACGTTTTTTGGAGGCCTTTTGACGACAAAAAGTTGCGCCCGCAGGGGCTGAAAGCGTCAAATAATGTATCGATTTTAATGGCTAATTGGCCTGCAGCCCAATAGAATATCGCGGGAGCAGCTATGAATATGATAGTGAACCGGAAGGCAATGCACCGCAGTGAGCACCGCCACTGCAGCCTCTAGCGTCCAGGCGCAGGCGACTTGGGGCGTGGGCGCACACCGGGCGATACGTCCAATTCGAGGGCCTTGTCGGCACGCTGCACGGTCATTTTGGCCGGGCTGCCGGGCTTGAGCGCTGCCACATTGGACAGCAGCTCGCTGACGCTGCTGATGCGTTTGCCCGCCACCGCGGTAATCACGTCGCCCGGCTTGATGCCTGCCTGCGCGGCAGGCCCGCCTTGCAGCACGCCGGTGATGATCACCCCGCTGGTGTCACCCAGCTTGAGTTTGAAAGTCTCTGCCAGCTCGGGGGTGAGCTCCTGTGGCTCCACGCCAATCCAGCCGCGCGTGACCACACCGTCCTTGACGATGCCTTCCATCACCTGCTTGGCCGTGCTGACCGGAATGGCAAAGCCAATGCCCATGGAGCCGCCCGAGCGGCTGTAAATCGCCGTGTTGATGCCCAACAGGTTGCCGCTGACGTCCACCAGTGCACCGCCCGAGTTGCCGGGGTTGATGGCGGCGTCGGTCTGGATGAAGTTTTCAAAGGTGTTGATGCCCAGCTGGTTACGCCCCAGCGCGCTGACGATGCCGCTGGTGACCGTCTGGCCCACACCAAACGGATTGCCAATCGCCAGCACCTGGTCGCCCACTTGCAGCGCGTCCGAGCTGCCCAGCACGATCACGGGCAGCTTGTCCAGGTCGATCTTGAGCACGGCCAGGTCGCTGTCGGGGTCGGTGCCGATGATTTTGGCTTTGACGCGGCGGGTGTCGTTGAGGGTGACCTCGATATCGTCGCCCCCTTCAACCACGTGGTTATTGGTCAGGATGTAGCCGCTGGGGCTGACGATCACGCCCGAGCCCATGCCGCCCTGGGGCTGCTGCCCCTGGTCACCAAAAAAGAAGCGAAACCAGGGGTCATTCGCATTGGGGTTTTTCGGCGCGTTTTTGCTCACGCTGATGCTCACCACCGCAGCAGACGCCTTTTGCGCAGCGGCGCGGTAGCTGCCCACGGGCACAGCGGTCGGGTTGGCCACGGGCGCTTCGATGGTGGGCACCAGGCCGCCGCCGATCTGCGGCTTGCGGCCCAGCAGTTCAGGCTTTAAAGTGGCCACCACAAACCATGCTGCCAGCAGCACGGTGACGGCTTGAGAGAAAATCAACCAAATTCTGCGCATATCAACTCTGGAAAATAAACAATGGTGACACGAGATAGCTTAACTGAGGCCTTGGATACGCTTTTGCAACCCGCTCTTTTCAAGGATTATGGCCCCAACGGTTTGCAGGTGGAAGGTAAACCGCAGGTAAAGAAGATCGTCTCGGGCGTCACGGCCTCGCTGGCGCTGATTGAGGCGGCCATCGCCCAGGGCGCAGACGCCATTTTTGTGCACCACGGCCTGTTCTGGCGCGGCCAGGACGGCCGCGTGGTCGGCTGGATGAAGCAGCGCCTGCACAAGCTGCTGGCGCACGACATCAATCTGTATGCCTACCACCTGCCGCTGGACGCACACCCCACGCTGGGCAACAACGCGCAACTGGGCAAGCTGCTGGGCTTTACGCCACTCGAAGGTGCGGGCAGCCGCTTTGGCGAGCAGGACCTGGGCTGGCTGGGCACCACGCCCCTCGCCAGCACCCAGGCGCTGGCTGAGCATGTCAAAAACATATTGAATCGGCCTGTAAGCCATATAAATATCGCGGGAGCAGCTATTAAAAAAGTAGCGTGGTGCACCGGAGGGGCGCAGAGCTATTTTGAAGCGGCCATCGCCGCCGGGGCCGATGTGTTCATCACCGGCGAAATCTCCGAGCCCCAGGCCCACTATGCCCGCGAGATGGGCGTGGGCTACATCGCCTGTGGCCACCATGCTAGCGAGCGCTATGGCGCGCCTGCGGTGGCAGCCCATGTGGCGGCCCAGCTGGGGCTGGAACACCAATTCATTGACATTGACAACCCGGCCTGAGTGCTGTGGCGCAAGGTCGCCAACACGGGCGAGGGCGCTATAGCAGCGCTGTCCCTGCGGCAGTGGGGTGTGCGGCTATTTGGTCACCAGCGGCTTCACCGAGCCACAATCTGCCCCGAGAAACTTGCCTGTGCCTTCAAACACCATACTCTCGGGTTTGCCATTGCGCACCGAGCTGACTTTCATGCTGCTGGTATAGCTGGTAGGGCTTAAAAAGGTCACACTGCCTTCGCCCGTGCTGGCGGGGTCGGTGCAGGTGAAGCCGAATTTCTGGGTGTTGCCCACCGCAGGGCTTGCCGTGTGGGTGCATTTGCCTTCGTAGCGGCCCATCCAGCTTTTGCGCTCAATGATCTCCGGGGTGATGCAGGTTTTCAGGGTCACGCGGCCGTCGCTGCCAAAGCGCATGTTGGACAGCTGGGCCATCGATTGCTCCATGGCTTTGCGCTGCTCGGGGGTGGCATTGGCCATTTGCGCCTGCATGCGCGCCTGCATCGCTTTTTGGCCTTCGGGCGACGCCATCTGCTCCATGGCCTTGCGCTGCTCGGGGGTCGCATTGGCCATTTGCTGCTGCATCTGCTTGATTTTCTCGCCCGACTCCCCGCTGCCCCCCACGACGATGTTGCTGGCTTCCCACAAGCCGGGCTGGATGGTCTGGGCATGGGCGGTGAGGGTGTAGGCGGCCAGGCACACTGCGATGATGAGGGTGGGTAGGCTGTTCGGCATAAATTCTCCTTATCAATGGTTACATTGAGTAGATGCCCTTACTCTTAGCTTTGTCACACTGGCTCACTATAGTCCAGCTACGCCGCATTTTCGGTGTGGGACTGCGACCAAAGGTTACCTCGTAACCCCATATCGCGCAGTCTTTTTGTAACGGACTTTATGACTACTCTTCACGATATTGTTGACACTGCAGTGGCTGCAGGCAACTTCAAAACCCTGGCTGCTGCTGTCACTGCGGCGGGTTTGATTGACACCCTCAAAGGTGCCGGTCCTTTTACCGTTTTTGCGCCTACAGACGAAGCGTTTGCCAAAGTCCCAAAAGCGACCCTGGACGGCTTGCTGGCTGACAAAGCCGCACTCACCAAAATCCTGACCTACCACGTGGTTGCCGGCAAAGTCATGGCCGCTGACGTCAAGGCGGGCCATGTCAAAACCGTTCAAGGTGGTGACCTGACCATGGCTACCGAAGGTGGCGTCACTGTTGACGGCGCTAAAGTCGTAGCTGCTGACGTTGCCGCCAGCAATGGCGTGATTCACGCGATTGACACGGTATTGATGCCAAAGTAATGCACGATGAGTGCATGCAGCGGCGATAAGCCGTAGCAAAAACCTGCAAAACAGATCCTTTGGGGAAATGTTTGCAGGTTTTTTTCATGGGGCTTGCACAAGCGTCCTCCAGCCAGATGCTGCACCTCAATGTGCCCGGCAACGATAGGCTTCAGCGGTTCCTGCAAACCTTATTTTTCAGCATAAACTGCGGGTGTTACATAGCTTCCAAGATGTCCAACCTATTGCGTTGCTGGCAGCCCACCTTCAGTCATGCCCATCATGTCCCATCCCGTCAGCCCTGAGCGTTCGTCCCAGCGCCTGCCCATCGCCATCACCCCTGGCGACGTCTGCGGCATCGGGCCGGAAATCGTCATCAAGGCCTTCAGAGACGCGCCCGAGCTCATGCAAGGCTGTTTTGTGGTGGGTGACGCAGCGCTCATGCAGCGCAGCGCCCAGTGGCTGGGCACGGTAGCCGGGCAGGGCAGTGCACTACCCGTGGTGCAACTCAGCCATGCTCAGGAGGCACTGGGCGCCCCAGTGCACAGCGTGCCTGTGCTGCAGCTGCCACGCGAGGCAGCCACGGATGCACCCCCGGCAACCGAGCTGCTTGCCCAGTTACACCGTGGGCAGGTGAGCCAAGCTGCGGGCTTTTTCTCGTTCCAGTGTGTGCAATGGGCAGCGCGTGCCGCGCTGCGTGCTGAGGTGGCAGCGCTGGTGACCGCGCCGATCCACAAAGAGGCTTGGTCGGCAGCCGGTGTGTCCTACCCAGGCCATACCGAGCTATTGCAGGCCGAAGTGGCGGCGCATCTGGGCAAAACAGTGGCCGACGTGCCGGTGCGCATGATGCTGGCCAACGACGAGCTGCGTACCGTGCTGGTTAGCATCCATGTCTCGCTGCGCCAGGCGCTGGCGGCTGTTACTTTTGACAACGTGCTGCAAACCCTGCGCACCACCCACACCAGCCTGTCAGCCCTGCTGGGCCGGGCGCCGCGCATCGCGGTGGCGGGGCTAAACCCGCATGCCGGCGAGGGGGGCCTGTTTGGCAGCGAGGAGATCGACACCATCAACCCCGCCATTGCAGCGGCGCGCAGCGAGGGCATCGACTGCCACGGCGCGTTGCCGCCCGATACGGTGTTCATGCAGGCGCGTGGGTTGGCCAGGTTTGACGTGGTGGTGGCGATGTACCACGACCAGGGCCTGATTCCGGTGAAATACCTGGGTGTGGACAAAGGCGTGAACGTCACGCTGGGCCTGCCCCTCGTGCGCACCAGCCCCGACCACGGCACGGCCTTCGATATTGCAGGCCAGGGCGTGGCAGACGCCAGCAGCCTGATCGAGTCAGTGCGCCAGGCCCGGCTGCTGCTGGAGCCAGTAAATAGATAAAGAAAAGGCCTGCAGGCCAATAGAATATCGCGAGAGCAGCTATTAAATAAATAGCATTTATATGCTGATAACTTGCATGCAGACGTGAAAAAGCCGCAGTGCCCGGTGGGCAGTGCGGCTTGGCGGGCGGCACGCAGCCGCGCTGAAGAGGCTTATTTCTTCAGGTTGTCGCGGATCTCGCGCAGCAGCAAAACATCTTCTGGCGTGGCAGGCGCTGGCGCTGGTGGCTCGGCCTTTTTCATCTTGTTCATCTGCTTGACCATCATGAAGATGATGAAAGCCAGAATGATGAAGTTGATCAGGATGGTGATGAAATTGCCGTAGGCAAACACGTTCACGCCAGCCTTGGTCAGGTCAGCGTAGGTCATGGCACCCTTGTAGTCGGCCGGTATCTTGCCCAGCACAGCAAACAGGTTGGAGAAATCCACATTGCCGATCACCGCGCCTACCAGAGGCATGATGATGTCCTTGACCAGCGAATCCACAATCTTGCCGAATGCGGCTCCAATGATCACACCCACGGCCAAGTCAACGACATTGCCCTTCATTGCGAAATCTTTAAACTCTTGCATCATGCCCATAGAAAACTCCTGTTGTAGCGCCGAGGCGTAGACGGCTTGTGAATAGAAAAAGGTATTACGCCTTGGCCCGCAGTATGTCCACAAACTATGGAGTGTCAAGTTACATATTGCAAAAAACACAACTTCTGCACGAAATCCGCACGGGGTGTCGCCAGCCTGTCTGTGACGCCAGCAGGGGTACCTGACAAATCTTGAATTTGCCCTCTGGCGTGGGCTACAATCACGGGTTGTCCCTAAGTATCTGAAAAATCGAGGATTTCCATGAGTCAAGTCGACCATAGCGTGGACCAAAGCAAACGTAACTGGATTATGGCCACCTGCGCTGCCGGTGGTGCGGGTGTTGCTGCCACTGCCGTGCCTTTTGTTAGCAGTTTCAGCCCCTCCGAAAAAGCCAAAGCCGCTGGCGCAGCCGTGGAAGTCGACATTTCGGCCCTCAAAGTGGGCGAAAAAATGACCGTCGAATGGCGCGGCAAGCCCGTGTGGATCATCCGCCGCTCGCCTGAGCAGCTGGCCACGCTGAAAAAAGTCACCCCCCAACTGGCCGACCCTGACTCCAAGCGCAATCCTGCCGAACTCACCCCCATGCCCGAGACGCGCAATGAGTTCCGCTCGATCAAGCCCGAGATTTTTGTCGGCGTAGGCATCTGCTCGCATCTGGGCTGTTCGCCCTCGGAAAAATTCGCCCTGGGCGCGCAGCCTTCGCTGCCCGACGACTGGCAAGGCGGCTTCCTGTGCCCATGCCACGGTTCCACCTTTGACATGGCAGGCCGCGTTTACAAAAACAAGCCCGCGCCGGACAACCTGGAAGTGCCGCCACATATGTACGTGAGCGACAACAAGCTGCTGATCGGCGAAGACAAGAAAGCATAAATCTGCGGAACTGGCCTGCAGGCCCTGCCTGAAGGCACTGTCCGTCCCGTAGTTTTATATTGAGGCAATTGAAAATGGCACAAATGAAAGAAGTTTCCCCCAACGCCAGTGGCGGCGAAAAGCTGCTCAACTGGGTTGACAACCGCTTCCCGGCAAGCAAGCTCTACAAAGAGCACCTGAGCGAGTATTACGCGCCCAAAAACTTCAACTTCTGGTACATCTTTGGCGCATTGGCCATGCTGGTGCTGGTGATCCAGATCGTGACCGGCATCTTTTTGGTCATGCACTACAAGCCCGACGCGGCCAAGGCCTTCGAGTCGGTGGAATACATCATGCGCGACGTGCCCTGGGGCTGGTTGGTGCGCTACATGCACTCCACTGGCGCATCAGCCTTTTTCGTGGTGGTCTACCTGCACATGTTCCGTGGCCTGATCTACGGCAGCTACCGCAAGCCGCGCGAGCTGATCTGGCTGTTTGGTTGCGGCATCTTCCTGTGCCTGATGGCCGAAGCCTTCATGGGCTATCTGCTGCCCTGGGGCCAGATGTCCTACTGGGGTGCTCAGGTGATCGTTAACCTGTTTGCTGCCGTGCCCTTTATCGGTCCTGACCTGGCCTTGCTGATCCGCGGCGACTACGTGGTGGGCGACGCCACACTCAACCGCTTCTTCAGCTTCCACGTCATTGCTGTGCCACTGGTGCTGCTGGGCTTGGTTGCTGCGCACATCATCGCATTGCACGAAGTCGGCTCCAACAACCCCGACGGCGTGGAGATCAAGGCCACCAAAGACCCCAAGACGGGCATTCCTCTGGACGGCATTCCTTTCCACCCGTACTACACCGTGCATGACATTTTCATGGTCAGCGTGTTTCTGCTGGTGTTCACCGCCATCGTGTTCTTCGCGCCAGAGATGGGCGGCTACTTCCTGGAATACAACAACTTCATCCCCGCTGACCCTCTGAAGACACCGGCGCATATTGCCCCAGTGTGGTACTTCACACCGTTCTACTCCATGCTGCGCGCCATCACTACCGAGATGATGTATGTGCTGATGGCCTGTGTGGTGGCTGCTGCGGGCTTTACCGCTCTCAAGAGCAAACTGCATAACTTGCTGAAAATTGCGGTGGTAGGCGTAGCCGTGGTGGCTGTGGCTGCCATGCTGGCCTTTGATGCCAAGTTCTGGGGTGTGGTCGTCATGGGTGCCTCCACCATCATCCTGTTCTTCCTGCCCTGGCTCGATCACAGCCCGGTCAAGTCGATACGCTATCGCCCAGACTGGCACAAGTACCTGTACGGCATTTTTGTGGTCAACTTTTTGATCCTGGGCTATCTGGGCGTGCAGCCACCATCAACCATTGGTGAGCGCGTGAGCCAGGTGGGTACCCTGTTCTATTTCGGCTTCTTCCTGCTCATGCCCTGGTGGAGCAAACTGGGCGATGCCAAAACCGTTCCTGACCGTGTGGTGTTTGCTGCGCACTGAGGGAAAGAGACAACATGAAAAAAATCATCCTCGCATTCATCACAGCCATGAGTTTGGTATCCGCCCACGCAGCGGGCGGCGAAGGCATTGCCTGGGACAAGGCGCCCAATAAAACCAACGACATGGCGGCCCTGCAAAACGGCGCCAAAATCTTCGTCAACTACTGCTTGAACTGCCATAGCGCAGCCTACATGCGCTACAACCGCCTCAAGGACATCGGTCTGACCGAGCAGCAGATCAAGGACAACCTGCTGTTCGCCACCGACAAGGTGGGCGACACCATGAAGTCCTCGATTGATCCCAAGCAGGCCAAGGAATGGTTTGGCGGTCTGCCGCCCGACCTGACCGTGATTGCCCGCTCGCGTGCAGGCCACGGCGGCAGCGGCGCTGACTACCTCTACACACTGCTGCGCACCTACTACCGCGACGAAACCAAGCCCACGGGCTGGAACAACCTGGCCTACCCCAATATCGGCATGCCCAACCCCCTGTGGGAACTGCAAGGCGAGCGCACACCGGTCTACAAGACCATGGTCAATCATGGCCACGACACGCAGGTCTTCACTGGCTGGACGCAGTCCAAGCCTGGCAGCCTGAGCCCGCTGGAGTACGACCAGGCCGTAGGCGATCTGGTCAGCTACCTGCAGTGGATGGGCGAGCCCGCACAGAACACCCGCGTGCGCGTTGGCGTCTGGGTACTGATTTTCTTGAGCATCTTCTCTCTGGTGGCATGGCGTCTGAACGCTGCGTACTGGCGCGATATCAAGTAGTCCACTGCCTGCAGCGGCGGCGCATCGTGTGCCTGCAGCCGCATCGGGCAGCCGGACAGATAACAATCAAATGAAACGAAGAGTGGCTTCGCCACTCTTTCATTTTTTGGAAAAGGAACTCACATCATGATGGTTTTGTACTCAGGTACCACCTGCCCTTTCTCGCACCGCTGCCGCTTTGTGCTGTTTGAAAAAGGCATGGATTTTGAAATCCGCGATGTGGACTTGTACAACAAGCCGGAAGACATCAACGTGATGAACCCCTACGGCCAGGTGCCCATCCTGGTCGAACGTGATCTGATTCTGTATGAGTCCAACATCATCAACGAGTACATTGATGAGCGTTTCCCACACCCCCAGCTGATGCCCGGTGACCCAGTGGACCGCGCCCGTGTGCGCCTGTTCCTGCTCAACTTCGAAAAAGAGCTGTTCACCAACGTGTCCATTCTGGAAAACCGCGCCAACAAGGGCAACGAGAAGACGCTGGAGAAGGCGCGCAGCCATATCCGCGACCGCCTCACGCAGATGGCACCGGTGTTCCTGAAGAACAAGTTCATCATGGGCGACAACTTCTCCATGCTCGATGTAGCTCTGGCTCCGCTCTTGTGGCGTCTGGACTTCTATGGCATCGAGCTGTCCAAGAACGCTGCGCCCCTGCTCAAATACGCCGAGCGCATTTTCTCTCGCCCAGCCTATATCGAAGCGCTGACACCGTCTGAAAAAGTGATGCGTAAGTAAATGCATCCAGGCGCATGCCGTGCCCACGGCTTTGCATGCGCTAAGATGTTGTTATGAGCGTTTCTGACATTACACCCTCGCCCAGTTCGACACGCCCGTACCTGCTGCGGGCGCTGTACGAGTGGTGCACTGACAACGGCTACACCCCCTACATCGCCGCCTATGTGGATGAGACGGTGCAGGTGCCGCGCGAGCATGTCAAAAACAATGAAATCGTGCTCAACATCAGCATGGACGCCACCAGCGCGCTCAAGCTGGGCAATGAGTTTGTCGAATTCAAGGCACGCTTTTCTGGTACAGCCCGAGAGATCATGGTGCCGATCGACCGCGTGATCGCCATCTATGCGCGCGAAAACGGCCAAGGCATGGCTTTTCCTGTGCCGCAGGGCATCCCGCCGCGCGGCGAAGTGAACGAACCCGAGCAGCGCAGCCTGACCCACAAATCGCCCGAGCAGGCGCACGCGCCTGGCGCAGCACAAGACACGGCAGCAGCCCATCCCAAGGTCGTTCAGCTGGTCAGCGTGACGGCCGACGTTTCTGATGAAGGTGCCCCTGACGACCCTACGCCGCCGCCCGGCCAGCCGCCATCAGGCCCACGCCCTTCGCTTAAACGCGTGAAGTAATGCGCGGCCAGCAGGCCCCGCAGATCAAGTAAAATATTCGATTCGCCGCTTTAGCTCAGTGGTAGAGCAACCGCCTTGTAAGCGGTAGGTCGTCAGTTCAATCCCGACAAGCGGCACCATTTCCACAGGAATGCGAAAGCATTCACCTGTCAACTACGCGTCTGCACCTTGATGCGGATGGTTGTAATCTCATAGCCCTTCGCCCGCAAATGGGCGGTCAGGGCTGGTGCAAGCTGGCGCAGCTTGGCCGCCACCGCACTGTTGGCGGCCAGCAGACACCACTGCGTGCCCTCTATGGGGCCCGCCTGGATGCCGCTACGCAGCGCCGATGGCAGCAGTGTATCGAGCAGGCTCAGGCAGTGTTGTGACTGATGGGCAAGTGCCGTCAGACGTGCTAAGGTAGGTGCCCGCTCCAGAGCGTCGCTCACGGAGACGGCTTGCACTGGCTGCTTGGCGCGTGGATAGCGTGGCGAGTAGGTCAGAGAAGCCATGGCACAGCAGGTAGGGGGTTGGTCAATAAGGTCAGTGATTGAGCCGCCAGCAACAGCAAGGCAGCCATCACGTTAGGAGAGCGCAGTATGCACATGATTATCACAGACGCCTGGATGGCCAAGACACAACCCATTCACCTCAGTGGCACCAAGCTGATTGCGGCAGGCCTGGCGCTGTCTCTCACGCTGATGCTGGTGGCCCTGGGGCTGTACCACTGGGTCTTTCTCAAGGGCGCCCGCGAGGGCTGGCCGGTGGTGGGCAGCCTGGTCAAACTGGTAGTCAAGGACGAGATCACCCAGCGCGACCGCTTCATGCGCGAAAACCTCGATGCCATGGCCAAAAAAGTCGGTGAAATGCAGGCCAAGATTGTCCAGCTCGAGTCTCTGACCGAGCGGGTGTCAGGTTTGGCTGGGGTGCCGGTGCCCGAAGCGGCCAAGGCGGCCGCAGGCAAGGGCGGCGCCCTGGTGGCCAGCCGGCCGCTGGACATGCAGGAACTGCAGGCGATTTTGAGCGAACTGGAGGCGGTGAGCAACCAGAAGGTGGATTTGCTGACGGTGGTGGAATCGCGTCTGTTCGACCAGAAAATCCGCAAAATGATGGTGCCTACCGCCGAGCCTGTGCCGGGCAGCCGTTTGGGCTCGGCATTTGGTTTTCGCATCGACCCCATCAACGGGGGCTCGGCTTTGCACACGGGCCTGGACTTTCAGGCCGATTCGGGCACACCCATCCTGGCCGCAGCGGGCGGCGTGGTGGTGACGCAGGATTACCACGCGGCTTACGGCAATATGGTGGAGGTAGACCACGGCAACGATCTGGTCACCCGCTATGCCCACGCATCGGCGGTGTTTGTGAAAAAGGGCGATCTGGTCAAACGGGGTCAGAAAATCGCTGCGGTGGGCAGCACGGGCCGCTCCACCGGGCCGCATTTACATTTTGAAGTGCTGGTGCAGGGGGTGCCGCAGGACCCGCAAAAATTCCTCACCGCAGGCGAAAAAGTCGAAGAGGTCGCTGAGGTGGCCAAGACCCGCAGCAAGACCAAATCCCGGTAACCGGCCCTTTGGCGGGGCTGGATGGCAAATACTGGGCAAACCAGCGCCCTGACCCGCTAAAATCCAAGGTTTGGCGGCCAGTGCGCATGGCAGGCCTGTGGCATGGCCCACAGCTTGTTTTTCCGCGCACCATCCCCAGTTTCTGATCAGCACAACGCAAAGGATTCGTCCTGCGCCGTCAGCCCCAGGCTTGCGATGCAGGGCAGTAGGCATGGCAAAAAACATTCTCACCCAAATTTTCGGCAGCCGTAACGACCGCCTGCTCAAAACCTACCGCAAGACCGTGGAGCGCATCCAGGCACTGGAGCCTGGCCTGGAGTCACTGAGCGATGAAGCGCTCAAGGCCAAGACCGAAGAGTTCAAAACCCGCTATACCAAGGGCGAGGGCCTGGACGAGCTGCTGCCCGAAGCCTTTGCCGTCGTGCGCGAAGGCTCCAAGCGTGTGATGAAGATGCGCCACTTCGATGTGCAGATGCAGGGCGCCATCGCGCTGCACCAGGGCAAGATTGCTGAAATGCGCACCGGCGAGGGCAAAACGCTGACCGCCACACTCGCGGTGTACCTCAACGCCCTGTCGGGCAAGGGTGTGCACGTGGTGACGGTGAACGACTACCTGGCCAACCGCGATGCGCAGTGGATGGGCCGGCTGTATAACTTTCTGGGTATGAGTGTGGGCGTGAACCTGCCCAACATGCCGCGCGAAGAAAAGCAGGCCGCTTACCGCGCCGACATTACCTACGGTACCAACAACGAGTTTGGCTTTGACTACCTGCGTGACAACATGGTCTATGAGACCGCAGACCGCGTGCAGCGCGGCCTGAACTACGCCATCGTGGACGAAGTGGACTCGATCCTGATTGACGAGGCCCGCACGCCGCTGATCATCAGCGGCCAGGCTGAAGACCACACCGACACCTATATCGCGCTCAACAAAGTGGTGCCCCTGCTGACCCGCCAGGAAGGCGAGGCCGACCCGCGCACGGGCGAGGGCGTCACCAAGCCCGGCGACTTCACGGTGGACGAAAAATCGCACCAGGTGTTTTTGACCGAGCAGGGCCACGAGAATGCCGAGCGTATTCTGTCCAACCTGAACCTGATCCCCGAGGGCGCGTCGCTCTACGACCCGGCCAACATCACCCTGATGCACCACCTCAACGCTGCGCTGCGGGCTAATCACCTGTACCACCGCGACCAGCACTATGTGAACCAGGACGGCGAGATCACCATCGTGGACGAGTTCACCGGCCGCCTGATGACGGGCCGCCGCTGGAGCGATGGCCTGCACCAGGCGGTGGAAGCCAAGGAGGGCGTGCAGATCCAGGCCGAGAACCAGACCCTGGCCTCCATCACCTTCCAGAATTATTTCCGCCTGTACAGCAAGCTCTCGGGCATGACCGGCACGGCCGACACCGAGGCCTATGAATTCCAGGAAATCTATGGCCTGGAAACCACCGTGCTGCCGCCTAACCGTCCCAGCCGCCGCGACGACCTGCTGGACCGCGTCTACAAAACCAGCCAGGAGCGCTATGCCGCGGCCATCACCGATATCCGCGAATGTTACGAGCGCGGCCAGCCCGTGCTGGTGGGCACCACCTCGATTGAAAACTCCGAGCTGATCTCCAGCCTGCTGGACAAAGAGGGCCTGCCCCACCAGGTGCTCAACGCCAAGCAGCATGCCCGTGAGGCTGACATCGTGGCCCAGGCAGGCCGCCCCAAGATGATCACCATTGCCACCAACATGGCAGGCCGCGGCACCGACATCGTGCTGGGCGGCAATGTGGAGAACATGTCCAAAACCATCGAAGCCGATGAGTCGCTGGACGAGGCCGCCAAAGCCGCGCAGATCGCCAAGCTCAAAGACGAATGGCAGGCCAACCACGAGCTGGTCAAGTCGCTCGGCGGCCTGCGCATCGTGGCCACCGAGCGCCATGAGTCACGCCGCATCGACAACCAGCTGCGTGGCCGCTCGGGCCGCCAGGGTGACCCGGGCTCCTCGCGCTTTTTCCTGAGCCTGGACGATCCGCTGATGCGCATCTTCGCGGGCGACCGGGTCAAGGCCATCATGGACCGCCTGAAGATGCCCGAGGGCGAGGCCATCGAAGCGGGCATTGTGACCCGCAGCATCGAAAGCGCACAGCGCAAGGTCGAGGCGCGCAACTTTGATATCCGCAAGCAGCTGCTGGAATACGACGATGTCTCCAACGACCAGCGCAAGGTGATCTACCAACAGCGTAACGATATTCTGGACGCGATTAACCTCAGCGAGCAGATCAAGTCGCTGCGCGAAGGCGCGTTCACCGACCTGGTGCGCCAGTATGTGCCGGTGGAGTCCGTAGAAGAGCAGTGGGACATTCCGGCTCTGGAAAACGCGCTGCAAAGCGACTGGCAGATCACGCTGGACCTGCAGGGTATGGTCAGCAAGGCCGACGCAATCACCGATGAAGAAATCGTCGAGAAAGTGCTGGAGACCGCCAACGCGGCTTTTGACGCCAAGGTTGAGCAGGTGGGCGCCGAGCAGTTCACACAGTTTGAACGCGTGGTGCTGCTGCAAAGCCTGGACACCCACTGGCGCGAGCACCTGAGCGCGCTGGACTACCTGCGCCAGGGTATTCACCTGCGTGGTTATGCGCAAAAGCAGCCCAAGCAGGAATACAAGCGCGAGGCGTTCGAGCTGTTTGGCCAGCTGCTGGACCAGGTGAAAAACGAAGTCACCAAAATTTTGATGACGGTGAAAGTGCAGACCAACGAGCAGATCAGCCAGGCCACCAGCGAGCTGGAGCAGCGTGCCGAGAGCATCTCCAACGTCACCTACACCGCGCCCACCGAAACCGGCGAAGTGCAGACCACAACCGACCCCGACACGCTGGGCAAGCGCAGCGTTGCCAGCGCGGCCGCAGCGGCGGTGGGCAATATGCGCGTAGGCCGCAACGACCCCTGCCCATGTGGCAGTGGCAAGAAATTCAAGCTGTGCCACGGCAAGCTGGCCTGAGCATCAGAAGATTGATTTACTACTAATTTAATAGCTGCTCCCGCGATATTCTATTGGGCTGCAGCCGGATTGTTAATATAAAACAGGCTATCCAAGCCTTCAGGAGCATGCAATGGCAGTCAATCTGGTCGCCCCCAACCCCGTGAACCTGTACCCCGTGGCAGGTGTGAAGATTGGCGTTGCCGAAGCCGGCATTCGCAAAGCCAACCGCAAGGACTTGAGCGTGGTGCTGCTCGACGCGGGTGCCAGCGTGGCTGGCGTGTTCACCCAAAACCGCTACTGCGCCGCGCCCGTGCAAATCTGCCGCGACCATCTGCAGCGCGGCCTGGGCATCCGCGCCATGCTGATCAACACCGGCAATGCCAATGCCGGCACCGGCGACGACGGCATGGCCCGCGCCCGCGCCACCTGCATCGCGCTGGCCCGCAAGCTCGACATTGCCCCCGAGCAAATCCTGCCGTTCAGCACCGGCGTGATCATGGAGCCGCTGCCCGCCGACCGTATTGAGGCTGGCATCCCAGCCGCCCTGCGCGATGCGCAGGCTGACAACTGGGCCCGCGCAGCAGAAGGCATCATGACCACCGACACCCTGCCCAAAGCTTTCAGCGCCCAGGTGCTGATCGATGACAAGATGGTCACCATCACCGGCATCAGCAAAGGCGCAGGCATGATCCGCCCCAACATGGCCACCATGCTGGGCTTTATGGCCACGGACGCCAGCGTGCCGCAGGCCCTGATGCAGCAGCTGGCCACTGATCTGGCCAATGGCTCGTTCAACCGCGTCACGGTGGATGGCGACACCTCCACCAATGACAGCTTTGTCGTCATTGCTACCAACAAGGTGGCGCATGCACCCATCAGCTCCTGGACCAGCGCAAACGGCCAGGCCCTGAAAGAGGCGATGATGGGCGTGGCACAGAAGCTGGCCCAGGCTATCGTGCGCGATGGCGAGGGCGCTACCAAGTTCATCACCGTCAAGGTCAGCGGCGGCAACAGCACCGATGAGTGCTGCAAAGTGGCCTATGCCGTGGCCCACTCGCCCCTGGTGAAAACTGCCTTCTTCGCCAGCGACCCCAATCTGGGCCGCATCCTGGCGGCCGTGGGCTACGCAGGCATTGCAGACTTGGACCAAAAAAAAATCAGCCTGCATCTGGACGATGTGCATGTGGTCACCCATGGCGGCCGCAACCCCAGCTACAAGGAAGAAGACGGTGCGCGCGTGATGCAGCAAAGCGAAATTACCATCCACATCGGCCTGGGCCGCGGCAATGTGACGGACACGGTGTGGACTTGCGATTTTTCCTACGACTATGTGAAGATCAATGCGGATTACCGTAGTTAAAAGTCAGGAAGACATTTTTTGAACGCAGAGGACGCAAAGGGTGCGCAGAGAGCGCAGAAGTAAGAAAAAGAAGACAAAAAGAATAAAACAAAGTTGCTATTGTTTATGCAGCTGATGTTTCGTAAAAGAAAATAGAGTTCGAAATTTTTGTATTCATTTGGTATTTCTTCTGCGCTCTCTGCAGATCCTTTGCGTCCTCTGCGTTCAAAAAAATTCTGAACACTCTCTAAACCATGAACGAAAAATTTGAACATCTTTTGGTGCGTGCCGAAAGCCTATTGGCGCGTATCGAATCCATCCTGCCGCAGCCTTTGACGGCACCTGACTGGACGGCAGCCACCGCCTGGCGCTACCGCAAGCGCAGCAGTGGCCACGGCGCGCTGGAGCCGGTGCGCCATGTGGGCAAAATGGCATTAGGCGATTTGAAAGAAATCGACCAGCAGAAAGAAAAAATCCAGCGTAACACGCTGCAGTTTGTGCAGGGCCTGCCTGCCAACAACGTGCTGCTGACCGGCGCGCGGGGCACTGGCAAGTCGTCCCTCATCAAAGCCTGCCTCAATGAATACACGGCCCAGGGCCTGCGCTTGATCGAGGTGGACAAGGCTGATCTGGTCGATCTGCCCGACATCATAGACGTGGTGTCTGAGCGGGCTGAGAAATTCATCGTGTTCTGCGACGACCTGAGCTTTGACGAAGGCGAAAGCTCGTACAAGGCGCTCAAATCCGTGCTCGACGGCTCGGTGTCCGCGGCGTCGCCCAATGTGCTGATCTACGCCACCAGCAACCGCCGCCACCTGCTGCCCGAGTACATGAAAGAAAACCTCACCTACACCCACACCGACGACGGGGAAGTGCATCCCGGTGAAGTTATCGAAGAGAAAATCTCCCTGTCCGAACGCTTTGGCCTGTGGGTCAGCTTTTACCCCTTCAGCCAGGACGAATACCTGACCATCGTTGCCCAGTGGCTGCGCTCGTTCAAGGTGAGCGAAGCGGCGATTGAAGCCGCCAAGCCCGAGTCCCTGGTGTGGTCGCTCGAGCGCGCCTCCCGCAGCGGCCGCGTGGCCTACCAGTTTGCGCGCGACTATGCCGGGCGCCATGTGGCGTAAACATGGGCGCACCCACACCTCTGCAGGCCGACAGCCATCTGCCGCGTGAAGGCGGTGCGGATCGCGCCATCGTCGAGGTGGCCGTCGGTGTGCTGATCCGTGCGGATGGTGCTTTTTTGCTTACCTCACGGCCCGCAGGCAAGGTGTATGCAGGCTACTGGGAGTTTCCGGGCGGCAAGCTGGAAGAGGGCGAGTCGGTGGAGCAGGCGCTGCGCCGCGAGCTACAGGAAGAAATCGGCATCACCATCGGCGCTGCCCATGCCTGGAAGCAGGAGCTGGTGGACTATCCCCACGCCCTCGTGCGGCTCAATTTCTGCAAAGTGTTTGACTGGAGCGGCCAGCTGCACATGCGCGAAGGCCAAAGCTTTGCATGGCAGCAACTGCCCGTGCAGGTCAGCCCGGTGCTGCCGGGCACGGTGCCGGTGATCCAGTGGTTTGAGCAGGAACGCGCAGCAGGCTAGCGTGCTGCGTAGCGCTGGCAAGAGCAGACTTTAAACTGTAACTACTATTAATTTCATAGCTACTCCTGCGATATTCTATTGGGCTGGGAGCCTAAAACCTTTGTCAATGCGCAGCATGGGGCGTATCTGGTGCAGAGATAGACGGCGGCTGCTAGCTTGCAGCTAATGCTTTAATTATGGATATCTATTGAATGTAAATGGATATAAATGGATATTGAGCAAGTGGCCATCGTGTTTGAAACAGCCACGCCATTTGACACCCCGCGCCTCACGCAAGAGCTCGTTGACTGGCTGCGCTACACGCGAGACAAAAACCCCCTGCATCCCCTGCTCATCGTCGCCATATTCATCGTCGTCTTCCTGGAAATCCACCCGCTTGAAGACGGCAACAGCCACCTGTCCCGCATCTTGACCACCTTGCTCATGATGCAGCTGGGCTATAGCTACGTGCCCTACAGCTCGTTGGAAAGCATCATCGAGCAGAACATAGCCGGCTACTACCTCGCTCTGCGCCAAACGCAAAGCACTATCCGCACAGAGAGCCCCAACTGGCAACCTTGGCTCGTGTTCTTCCTCTCATCGCTGTGCTCACAGGTCAAACGCCTGAGTGAAAAAGTCGAAAGCGAAAAACTGTTTACCCAGCATTTGCCCAAACTCTCTGCAGACTTGATGGCGCTAGCCAGAGAGCAAGGCCGAATCACAACGCAAATCGCCGAGCAAAACACGGGAGCGAATCGCGCCACGATCCGGGCGCATCTGATCAAACTCGTGAAAGATGGGCGTTTGGAGAAGCACGGCGCAGGGCGTGGGACTTGGTATGTGACAGTAGGGGAAAAATAGCAAATAGCTATCTACTGATAAAGCTAAGTGATTGGTGGAGCCGTCACATCAGGTCTTTAATTTTTACAAAATCTGGGTGCCATTCCGTTAAATGAGTAGCCTTTGTACGATTTATAACTCTAAAAAGATTACTAAGATGAAGGAGTAAAAAACGAGTCAACTTATCTCTTCACTTGAAAGAACGGTGATTCAACCTGTACTGACTCGACTCCAGCATGAACGAAGCAATTTCGCAGGGCGGTGAAGTTAGTTTAGATTTTCCTTTTTGCTTCTTCCAATCGCGCCTCTAAAGAACCAGTTAACATAATATAGTCGACTGCGCGGAGGTTGAGTTGCTGAACATACCAGTTTTGCTGTCGCTGGCGAAAGGCATCATCCCGGCGGGTTCCATCCTGCACAAACTCAAAATCGCCAGCACACAAAAAGACTTTGGCGTACTGGCGTTGAGACAGGACTCCAAGCAGCGGGTCCACCTTCCCAAAGATCTCTTGGCTATAGAACTCTGTCACAAGCGGCGTGGTGTCACAAATCAGCAGCGAGTCAGACTGAGCCAGCTCACGTTCTTGACGAACTTGTTCCTTCGCTATCGCTAACATATCGTCAAAATACAGCATACCGTTGCGTTGCTCCCACAGCGTTCGGCCATACTCAGGCACCCATTTGCAGCCCAGTTGACTCGCTAAAGCCTGAGAAAGAGAGGTCTTGCCACTGGACTCACCACCTAAAACGGCGATGCGTGGCGACAGATCTGATCGTACTTTGGCATTGACATAGTTCTTCTCTGTACTTCTGTTTGTGCGCAATGCAGTACCGCTGATTGGCCATTCTCTACGTTGCTGATCAACGCTAACGTGTTGCACTGTAACGAATTCACCGCAGCGATCCGTAAAGTGATCTGACAAAACAGCGGCAAATCCTGGACCATAAGACTCGCTTGTAAACAAGGCGTCAACGGTGGTCGTGAGCAAGTCTGAGCAGAGCCAAGCCATGAAGCGACGATGAGCACTATCAGTGTTTTCATTCATGGGTATTTCGCGCGACGCAAGGCCCTGTCTGTGACAGAGTTGATCTAAGACTTGTTGATCAAAAGCCAGGACATGTGCCTTCGGAAAGCGTTCAGTGAGCCAGATTTGCCGCATTGCGGCTCCCAACCCGAAAAATTCTGGTTTTGTATAGCTAATAATCAAAACTTGCTCACACTGTTCAATTGCCGTGGAGATCAGATATTCATGCCCCAAATGCAAGGGACAAAATTTCCCTACAACCAAACCTTTACCAAAGCGTTTCATGCTGCTTATAGCGGTACTGGCTGCGCTCGCATCAAGCGTCGCCAGTTCGACCATGCAAACCAGGCGTTCACCCAGAAAACAGCGTACAAAGCGGCAGTAATGTACAGCCCACGACTTGCGAATAAAGGTACCGCCAGCGTATTGACGGCAATCCAGACTGGCCAATTCTGCACTCGACGTGTCATCAACAACCATTGTGCGATCACGCTAAGCACTAGAACAGCAGAATCCGCCAAAGGCGCAAACGCATTGGTAAGCGTTTTCAGCAGTGTGGCGTAGATGAGTCCTGCCATAACACCAATCACCAGTGCAACTAGGAGCTGCCTCCTTGCGACATCTGTAATGGGCAACACCTCACGATTTTGACCACCCGCCCAATGCATCCATCCCCAAACACTAGTTCCTATAAAGAAGACCTGCAACGTGACGTCAGCATAGAGTTGGGTCTGATAAAACAACAGACCAAACAGAGCACAACCCACGATACCAGTCCACCAAGTGTGGATGCTGTTGCGCGCCGCTAAAAAAATCGATAGAGCAATAATTGCGTTCGCAGTAATTTCCAATGTTGAAGTCACTCTATTGCCCCCAATAAATCTGAAGTGTATTGTTTGACTTTGTCTTCGTGAGCAATGATACCCATGTGGATGACTTGACCGGCAAATAATGGACTGAGCGCATCGCGCGCTGCCTTGCTTGCATGCTGATCTCGCGTTGGCAAATATAGTGTCAACTGACCATCCTGGCTCTGATGAAATTGATAGTGTGATAAAGCAACGGATGCCAGTGCGTGGCTGATGTCAATATTGTTGAACCATTGACCCACTGAATTGCGGTAGCGTACAGGCTGGCGTCCAACAAATCGGGTGAGGATTGGGCCTTCCCGCCCGACGTCTAACGCTCCAAAATCCCCTGTCCGATAACGCAGCAACGGCAAGCAGAAGTTAAAACCTCCACTTACGGTGATCTCACCTACCTCACCAGTAGGCAATGCTTGACCTTGCTGATCTAGAATCTCAACATAGAGTTTGGGTTGCAGCATTACGAATCCATCTTCATCGGGATCCCAAACGCCAATTGGTCCTACTTCATTCATTGAATAGACATCTAAGACTGGGCAGTTAAAGTATTGCTCCAGTTGAGCACGTAATGCTGGCATCAATACCATAGCCACAGATATCAGGGCTTTAGGTCGATGCATCATCGGTATTTTTAGCAACTCAGCGAATGAAATGGGGTCACCCATGATGATTTCGGGGGCCAGCGCGTCGAGGTACTGTTGGCGGTGTTTGATATGATGCCAATCATTGGGGTGTAGATTAAGCTTAGCAAGACCAGATTCGTCCATTAGTGGTGTCACTGAGACGTAGGTAAAGCACTTTGACTGAAACCCCAGCAAAATTACTCCGACTTGTCCGCTCCCATGAGTGAGCTCGATACCCAGGCGACGTAGCGCACGCTGGTGAAAAAACATGTACTTCGCTGCAACAGTGGGATGGGATGCGATCAATAGCGGGTGGCCCGTCGTTCCAGTAGTTCTGAAGTTAATAAGTTCGTCAGCTTGTACGGAATCGGGTACGAAAGAAGCAATATCCCTAGAAAAAGCAGCTCGCGACACAGGTGCAACATCCGACCATATTGTAGGTGCCTGGCCTTGTTGCCGGTAGTGTGGCACTTCTCGATAGACATGCGCAACAAGCTCCTGCAACCAGCTAGGCGGCTCATTAACACGCCAATCAATTGCTGTTCGTGCTAACTCCTGTCCATACTGACGCAAACCGCCCATATCCTCTGTACGCAGGCGATGCCCACTCGCATTGCGATAAATCGGTGCCGCAGGATGCTCAGTCATAAAGCGGAGCATGGCTTGCCCTGCTGGGGACAAGATCGGGAATCGCTCTGTATCGTGTGCATGCAGGTTCACTCACGCCCCCATTTGTCAGCCGATTCTTCAGCCGCTTTCTTGACAAGTGCTTCGCGAATCGTACGTGCACGCTCTTCCGCTTGACGGCTTGCTGCGAGTAGGCGTTGACGTTCTACACCGCTAATTCGTGACAAGCGATCAGCCGCTTGTTCCGCTGACTCCCCTTTAGGGCGCAAGCCTAGACGAGACAGACACAATCGCACCAATTCCTCACGACGTTCGGCATCTTGTATGAAAACAAGCGCAGTGGTTTGTGAGGAGAGTTCTTTGGTAATGTCACGCAACAGCACATCAAGCTGAAAACTTGTCAGCTTTTTCTGCACAAACCAAGCATCTGAAAGCAACCAGACCACGATAGCCACAACTTGCAGGCGATTGCGATCTTGGCTGGTACTGCTGGTGAATTGACGCAAAACATCGATGGTGGGTATCTCCATATGTAAGCAATACAGATCGTGTACAAGCGCAGCCACATGCACCTTACCTCGTGACGCAATCACAGGTTCATATTGAAATTCCTGGGGTGTGTCGATCAAGCGCTGGAGTAATGCTTCGAGCAAAGGATTTTGATCGTCAATCGTCATGATTGGAATTTCTCAAAAAAGTGCGTGGCCATGCAATCATTGCAAGGTGGCGCTACTGATTGGCTGCGCATATCGCGCCATACCCGCGACGTATCTTGCACATCCCGCCAGTCATTCCAGTTGCTTACTGGGACACCATATTGATCGGTTGTGAAGCTGCAAGGAGAAGCCATGCCATGTTCATCAATAAAAATGAAACGTTCCCCCGGAGAGCAATCGATTACTGGGTGGTTTTCGCCCTTTGCACTAAGACTCATTCGATTCAAGTAAGTATCGCCACCACATAGGCTCACACCTTGGCGTGCAAGGCTCTGGCGCAACTCTGGCAGAAGCGCTTTGAAATATGCAATGTCAAGCGGGAGCAAACGGTGCCTCGGGTAGAACTCTGGGCGATCCCTGCCACCAAGCTGGTTGAAGGTGATGTCTTGAATTCCCCAGCGAGCCCACTCTTCGCATTGCGCTGCAAACTGGCGGATGTTTTGATGCATCAATACAGTATTGATACGCAGTCGCAAAGAGGAGCGTGCTTGCTGGCTTTCGAATGCCAATTGCTGAATCTGAGATTTAAGTTTGAACCATCCGCCCGGCGTACCACGTAAGGCGTCATGCGTATCTGCTGCACCATCAATGCTGATGGTTAGTTCGCGCAGATGCGTAATCGCCCAAGCTCGATGGTTTTCATTGCTCAATGTGGAGCCGTTGGTCGTTGTGCTTAGACGTAATCCCGAAGCAAACAATTCTTCCGTAATTGGAAACATGGGTTTCCACAGAAATGGCTCGCCGCCGAGCCAGCTCAACAGCACATGCTTGCCTGTATGCCGCTGGTAATCCGACAGCAAGCGTCCAACCCGCACTACTTCTGAAGTATCAGCGCTGGTGCGCACCAATGGTAACGACTGGTCGAAGGCGCAGAATTGGCAGGAGTGATTACATCGCGTAGTCACGCGCCAGACCACAATCATGATCGCTCCTTACCTTTAGCAGGCGTTGGCTGTTGACTATAGTGTCTTCGCGAAAAGGCCTGCGCAAATTCCAGCAGATCCTTCAAGTCGGCCACCGGCGCAACCGCCCAAGCCTGTTCATGCTGGGCACGCTTGATATCTGCAAAGGCTTGCTGCGCCCAACGGTTGTTCGATTCACTCCAGTTTTGGGGAATGTTTAAAGCCATCGTGCCGCCACCTCGCGCCTTACCCAGTGCTTGGGCGCTGATCTCCCAGCCATTGTGACCACGCTCATCGGTAGCAAACATGGTATTGATGCCATCATCAGAGATCATTAGGATGTGTGCTGGACGGTCTGTCGCATGGCGCACACTGTATGTTTCACGTAGTCGATGTATCGGAAAAGCTGTACCGCCACCAAAGAAGCTGGTTAAAACGCGCAGTATTTGGTTTTCATCTCGCACAAAGCCTTGAGTATGCAAGAATTGATCCTTGCCGCTCCATAGCGTCACTTGCACCTTTGAGCCAGCCCGCAAAGCGGACAGAGCGATGACAGCGCCTGCCAGAGCAGGGTATGACAGACTGACCATCGGATTAGGCATGGAGCCAGAGCTGTCCACGTACATATCTAGGTCAACAGGTTGTCGGTCTGGCTGCCGAACTATTTCCTGTCCGTAGTGTCGCTTAACTAAAGATACCCCGGGTACAGGCCGCGGAGATTGGGTAAGACTTTGTAGCCAATCCACATCGTCGATAGAATCGCCAAGCTCCCAAGGATCAAGGCCTTCTAACTGCGGCTCCTTGGATTGGTTAGCCAACCGAGTCGGAAAACGAACTAAATGCGGACGCGCCATTTCGCGATAGTAAAGCACCGCGATGTCGTGCTCATCCAGCCGCAAACCTGCTGCTCTGAGCAATTCGCCATATTCAAAGGGCTCACGTTGTTGCCCTTGAGAATGTGACGATTTAGTTTCGGATGTTGAAGGGATGTGTGCAGGTTCGCCGGTAATCAAAGGGTCATCAGCTGGGTGCAGTACACCAGCTTCCTCGTCCTGTTCACGCTCTAACCCCCCCTCTGGTTCACATCCGCGACCAGCACTTTCCGTGTCGTGGAAATGGCGCATATGTATTGGATATTGCTCATCTTCTACTAAATAGGGAAGCAGCAAGGATGCAAAACGTCCCGCTGCAGTCATCCAATCGTTAGCATAAACGCGGATCAACCGCGCACCTAGCCAAGCATCGCCAGCCGTTGCCTTATGCTCGTCGCTAGCCGTTGGGCCGCCCAGACTACCCTGAGGCAATTCCCATAGCTGCTCATAAATTCCCATATACAGCATCCAGACATGGTTCGCACCATGCTGCGGCTGAGCTGAGCTGGACGCATGGATGCGCTGGTAAATCGCGTCGATACGTAAGTCATGATTACGCTTTAGCCGGTCATTGATCAGTAGATCCGTGTACAGGTTCGCCAACATAGGTGCGTGACGCTCTAGAGTGGGCAAAGCCTTGCGCATACGCGCTAGCAGCCGAAACTGATCGCTGACTGTAGCCGGAGCTAGGATGTGGTGCCCAATCTCGTGAGCTAAAACCTCTAATGCGTATCCCTCAAGCCCTAGCTTTGTGACGGTCTCCAGATCGACCACAACGCTTTTGTCAAGCAAGCGGATCATGGCAAAACTGCCGCTCAGTCCTTCCTTGGCAGCCTCAATCTGGCTAACACATAGCAAAGGATCATGCAATCGGGTGTATTTGCTCCAAATTTCCAATGCGTGCGGCCAAGAGCGTTGCCATGTTTCCAGCAATTGGCTGCGCGAGGTTTGCACGGCGGAACTCATCGCGGATAGAGCCAAATGTGGTGAGACCAGGGCGAGGAAATACAAGCCGTGTCCGAGTTGCAGGTCAGCACTAAGTCTTGTTTGGGAACGGATACAGGCCAACGACCCTGACCAGTCTGAAGGTGCCCATCACTAAAACCTACCCCGTCAGGCACCGCACCGCTCGCAATCGCTGCGGTGAAATGCGCTTCATTTGATGCAATAAGCACCGATCCAAAGGCGTCGGCAATCAAGTGAAAGTAGCGTTCACCACTCAAAACCCAGAAACCTTCCGTTGCTGCCCGCAGTTTTGGTGGCGCTGTGAATGCGCCATCCCATCCCGCAAATGCGCCGACGCGCACCCCATCTGATTCCTTCGGTCTAGCCTCATCAGTCCCACGCCACCAAGGCTCTCGCAAGTGCCGCTCTACGCTGGCTTGCCAGCCATCTGCCTTAGAAGGAAACATGGCGCTACCGATGCGGTCTGACAGCTTGCGCGCAGACCTCAACGCACCTTGGCGATAATGAGCCAGGCCTGATTGCCACGCTAAGACCTGGCCAACGGTGCGTACCTGCTCGGTACTATCCAGCATCGGCGCGATGCTTTTCATGCCACTGATCCATGACTCCGTACGTGAATTGGGTGTGGTGGCAATGCGATCTACAGCGTTTGTTACCCACGCCAGCAAGGCTGCCGGATCGCGCGTTAGTGTCGAGACTAGCTTTGGCATGACCTGCTGCCAAGCTGCTTTTATGAGCATGCTGCGCACGTCATTACCCAGCAATCGATGCTCACTGAGAACCAGCATTTGTTGAAAGCACGCTTGAATCACAAATCGGCAGCGTTCTGAATCGGCGACTTGAACAACTTGCGCGATCGGATCAACTGCAGTGCGCAAAAACGCTTTTATGGCCTGAAAATCAAGCTCCGGTTGACGACTGCGCAACATGGCCAGTTGGGCGTTGTACAGCGGCCGATCTGCACGCAGTGCAGCAGTCAGTGCTGGCGAAATGTCTGTTGTTTCAAAAGCAGTCATTGTTAGCGCTGTTGTAACCAGATTGAGTAGTTGGTATAACGCTGGTGCAGGTATTTGAGAGCCAGCAGGTCATCGTAGAGATGCCCATGCAACTTGCGGCCTTTCGTACGATCTTGTACCAGCCGTTCAATTCGTACGAGACGCGAGCGCACTTCACGTTCGGACACACCATCTAAACCGCTGCTAAGCTGAGTCAGCAGTTCACCGACATCATCATCGCGGTCAAGGTTGAGGCGATCATATTCTTGGCAGGCATTGTCAAACAAGTAGCGCAACCAGCTTAGGCGATCACTCTTGAAGCCGAGATTTTGCGGTTGATTGAAGAAAGGCGCATCGTGATCCGGCCGTAGCTTGTCGTTGAGGACGAAAGGCAAGACCTGACGTACATCTTCCAGATCGACTTCCTGTCCACCACGAAAATAAGCCATAGCCTTGCTGTAGATCAAGAGCGTCATCAAATTGCGAACTGATAGTCCATTGCGGGTCTGTTGTCCGAGATCTTTCAGACGATCGTTGCCAGTATTGGTTGACGTAAATTGCGCCCAGTCTATCTCAGACAAGCGGGCAGTGTCCTTGGAGAGGTACTCGAATTGGATGCCAGCTGTTTCTAGCAGTTCGAACTGACTTGCAAAAAATTCAATGCGTCGTCGCACCTCCGACGAAATCGTTATTCCACGAATCTCTAAAATAAGGTGATCGCATTCCGCCTCAGAAAATATGATCTGCGGCGGCACGAGCTCTTCAGGCTTAGCATTGTGCTCAACACGGGCAAGCAACTCTCCTAAAAAACGTGCATTAAATGCCAAAGCCTGCACGATCACATCAATACGGTCACGCAAGGCTTCGATGACTTCGTATGTGCCGCCTCCGCGATCATCGTTAGCCGTCATGTACCAAGCGGCTTCCGGACATTCATAGATATGATTTAGCACCTCGGCATAGTTATCTCCCATAACAGTGAGTAGTGCACTTTGAGTTCGGGTGGGAATTCGGTTGTACTCATCAATGACCTTAACTCGCATACCAAGCCAGGCTCTCCAAGCAATTCGTATATCCGCCATATTCTGTGCATTGACCAAGTCTGCTGGCAGGGGATTGCCGAGCAAATCTGCAACCGTCATCTGCGGGTGGCCGTGTTGCATAGCCCGCTTGACCTCGCGAGGGGTGTAGCCAGCAAGCACACCCATCAAAATTGCACTGGCTGTCTTTCCGCGCCCTGGGCCCCCAACGAACAGGCATTTGCGTCGCGTGGCAAATGTTAGTAGCGGCAACAACACATAACTTGAATAACTTTGACCGGACGGCAAATGTAGACTACGCTTGGCATCCCCTACCACGTGACTTGAAGAGGCACCATTGTTGTATTCAATATCGTAGTGCGGGCTGATGATAGCGTTGTTTACGATCCAAAAATAGGCTTGTCGGAGCTTCTCGTCCAAAGGAGCTGCATCGCTAGCACCAGCATCGCCTTGCGAAAGCACGCCCTCGTAAAGTTCAGCAACATCGTACTCTAGGTGTGCAGTTGCTGGGCGTGGCTTCGTGGGTGCTTGCGAAACGCGGTTGAAAAAACCAAAAGGAGTCACGTGAAGTTCCTTTGCTTAAGACTAGCAGTCAATATACCGCAAACACTTAGACTATCGTTGAAAGTAACGCTATGGATCAGTTTTGAAGCCAGCAGTGGCCACTTTCAGGCCTTTGCGCATCTGATCATATGAATGCCTGGAGCAGGCGAGCGATCTGGTCGTCATCGGAGGATTCGAGCTTTTACAAGCAATCTGGAATCCATTTCAGCAGAGATTAAGAAAAATTACTATTAATTTCATAGCTGCTCCCGCGATATTCTATTGGGCTGGGGGCCTAAAACCCATATAAATTTACTCTCGCAGTCCATCCAGCGTGGTGGGATACCACAGCCGCAGCTTCAGCTCTTTGCGCATGCGGGTGTTGTCCAGGCGGCGGGATTCGCTCATGAAAGACAGCAGCATCAGGGGCAGCTGGTCCTGCGCGGTGCTGCGGGCTACGCGCGGCGGGCGGGGCAGGTTGTACAGGTCGGCGGCCTGGTCGAAATAGTCGCCCATTTTGAGCTGGCTGTTGTCGCTCACGTTGTAGGCGCGTTGCGGCTTGCCGCGCCACAGGGCGGCTATGCAGGCGCGGGCCAGGTCGTTGGCGTGGATGTGGTTGGTGTAGACGTCATCTTCTGCGCGCAGCACGGGCGTGCCTTTGAGCAGGCGGGTGCGCGGTGTGCCGCCTTCGCGGTCAGGGGCGTAGATGCCCGGAATGCGCAGGATGCTGGTGCGCACGCCGCTGCGGCCCAGCTGGCGCACCAGGCGCTCGGCGTCTACCCGGCGCTGCGCGCGCGGGGTGTGGGGCGCCACGGCGCGTGTCTCGGCCACCCACTGGCCTGCACAGTCGCCATACACACCGCTGGTAGAGCCATAGACCAGGGCCTGCGGCGCGCCGCGCTGGCGCAGGCTGCGCACCAGCCGCTGCGTGCGTGGGTCGCGCCACCACTGGGGGTCGTCCTGGGAGGGGGGCGGCGCCAGATGCAGCACCCGGGCAGCAATGCCCGACAGGCGCGCCAGCGTGGTGGCTTGGTCCAGATTACCCAGCAGGGGCGTGATGCCTGCAGCGCGCAGCGTGGCCACCCGCTCGGGGCTAGAGGTGAGGGCCAGCACGCGCACGCGCGCAGGCAGCGCTTTTGCAACGCGCAAGCCCACGTCGCCGCATCCGACGATCAATATGCGAGATTGACGGAACCTATGGGGTTTGGCGCCTAGGGGAGATTGGTTTGAAGGCAAAATACAGCCTGTGCGTTAAAACATGCAAGCATACCAAGCCTGATGCACTGACACTCGGGCCTGGCATGTGAGCACCATTAGTCTTTCAGGATACCACCATGTCGTTTACCGTCACCGTGCAGCCCAGCGGCCGCAGCTTTACCGTCAACCCCGACCAGGCCATTTTGGCGGCGGGCATTGCCCAGGGCGTGGGCATGCCCTATGGCTGCAAAGACGGAGCGTGTGGCTCCTGCAAATGCAAAAAGCTCGAAGGCACGGTGGTGCACGGCCCGCACCAGAGCAAGGCGCTCAGCGCTGAGGAAGAAGCCAACGGCTACGTGCTGACCTGCTGCGGCGTGCCGCACGGCGACGTGGTGCTGGAGAGCCGCCAGGTCACCGAAGCCGGGGCCATGCCGATCAAGAAAATGCCTTCACGCGTGACCCAGCTGGAGAAAAAATCGCATGACGTGATGCTGGTCAAGCTGCAGCTGCCCGCCAACGACGTGATGCAGTTCCATGCCGGGCAGTATGTGGAGTTTTTGCTGCGCGACGGCGCGCGCCGCAGCTACAGCATGGCCAACGCACCACACACCTTGGTGGCGGGCTCCCCCACGATCGAGCTGCACATCCGCCATATGCCGGGCGGCAAGTTCACCGACCATGTGTTTGGCGCGATGAAGGAAAAAGAGATCATGCGTATCGAAGGGCCGTTTGGCAGCTTCTATCTGCGTGAGTCAGACAAGCCGATGGTGCTGCTGGCCTCGGGCACGGGCTTTGCGCCCATCAAGGCGCTGATTGAGCATATGCAGTTCAAAAACATCACCCGCCCCGCCACGCTGTACTGGGGCGGCCGCCGCCCGGAGGACCTGTACCTGCACGACTGGGTGATGGCCAAAGTGGCTGAAATGCCTAACCTTACCTACATCCCCGTGGTCTCTGATGCCACTACTGAAGACGCCTGGACAGGCCGCACCGGCTTTGTCCACCGGGCCGTCATGCAGGACCTGCCCGACCTGAGCGGCCACCAAATCTACGCCTGTGGCGCGCCGATTGTGGTGGACTCAGCCAAGAGCGACTACACCGAGAAGTGCGGCCTGCCCGAAGAAGAGTTTTTTGCCGACTCGTTCACCAGCGAAGCCGACAAAGCCACAGCCTGACCCTGCAGTCAACGAGACACCCTTATGCCAATACCAAGCTCAGTAAATCAAATTGCTCTCAAAATCATAGCTTCCGCCGCGATATTCTGCTGGGCTGCAGGCAGTTTTGCCCAACAAAAGCCGATCCGCCTGATCGTGCCCTATGCCGCAGGCGGCCCGATTGACGCCACCGCGCGCGTGCTGGCCGAGCGGGTCAAGGACAGCCTGGGCACCGTGGTGGTAGACAACCGCCCCGGCGCGGGCGGCAATATCGGCGCCGATGCCGTGGCCAAGGCCGCGCCCGACGGCCTGACCATCGGCATTGCCGCGCTGGCCACGCATGCGATCAACCCCTGGCTCTACAGCAAGATGCCCTACAACGCGGCCACGGATTTTGCGGCCATCACCCAGATGGTGCGCGTGCCCAATGTGCTGGTGATGAATGCCGACACCGCCCAGCGCCTGAGCATCAACACCCTGGCCGACCTGGTGCGCTATGCCAAAGCCAACCCCGGCAGGCTCAACTATGGCAGTGGTGGCAATGGCAGCGGCGGTCATCTGGCTGGCGAGATGTTCAAAACGCAGGCCGGCGTGTTTGCCGTGCACATCCCCTACAACGGTGGCAACCCTGCGCAGCTGGCGCTGCTCTCAGGCCAGGTGGACTTCAACTTTGACAACCTGGCCACTGCCGCGCCCAACATCCGCGCAGGCAAGCTCAAGGCCCTGGCGGTCACCAGCGCCCAGCGCAGCGCGGCGCTGCCCGAGGTGCCTGCAGTGGCCGAAACTTTCAAGGGTTTTGAAGTAGACACCTGGTGGGGCCTGGTCGCACCGGCCGCTACCCCTAAGGAAACTTTGGACAAATACCAAAAAGCGTTTGCCGAAGCCCTCAGCGCCGACAGTACCAAGGCGCGCTTTGCAGGCCTGATGGCCGAGCCCGCGCCCAGCAGCAGTGCAGAGTTTGCTGCGCTGATGACGCGCGAGCGTGCCAAGTACGAAAAGCCCGTCAAGGCCAGCGGCGCAAAAGTGGACTGATACAGTTTAGCGGGCGAGCTTGACTGGCGCCGTCAGGTCGCGGGCCAGCCGCTCGGGGGCTGTGGCAATGATCGGGATGATCGGGTCGGCCTCGATGGCATTGATTTTGGCCACCAGCTGCTTGGCAAGAGCCGCCCGCTGCGTGCCGCTGTCTTCCTCGCTGGGGCGCGTGCTCAGCGGCGAATCGACAAACTGCATGCGACGGTGCGCTCCCAGGGACATCTGGTTGAGCCGGGTGCGCAGCGCCTCCATCACCTCGGTGGCTTTGATCGTGCCCTGGTGAGACGCCCAGATCGCCACATGCACGTTGTAGGTATCGCCATCGGTCAGGGGGCGCGCCGGGCGCATGCAGGTGGTCAAAATCTTGGTGCCCAGGTCGGTCAGCGCCTCGCGCGAGACGGGTGACTCAATCAGGTACATGAAATGGTCGTCGTCCAGCCGCGCCACGGTGTCAATGTCGCGCCCCAGCCTGCGCAGCCGCGCCCCCAGATGCAACAGCACCGCGCCGCGCTGCTGCGCTGACAGCGGCTGCATCTGCTTTTGGTAGTCTACCCAGCGCACCATCACCACACCACAGGCCTGCGAAAAGCGCTCGCTGCGCACCAGCACCTGGGGCAGCCGCACCATGGCAATGCGCCCCAGTGTGAGGCCCGTAGCAGCATCGGTATTGTTCATAGCAGCCTCACGCTCCAGCGCGACATGGCTCTCCCGGCTGCGCATCACCATGCCCACATAGATCACCAGCGAGCCCAGGCATCCGCTGATCACACTGACCAGCTGTACCAGCTCGACATGGGCCAGCCAGCCTTGGTTGTAGACCAGGCGCACCAGCATCGATAGCACCAAAGGAGAAAGCCCCAGCACCACAAACCACAAGCTTGACCTGGCCCGCCATGCAATCCAGGCGGTGGAAAGCAGCAGCCACAGCAAGCTGAACGCGGCCAGCACATTGAGCGGCGCACGCGGGGTCTGCTGCGCCATCACGGCCACCAGCACGCTGGCCGCCAACAGCAGGCCAATCAGCCCCAGCGAGATGCGGTAGATCCAGCGAAAGCCCTCTTTGCTGTAGCTGACTTTGAGCACAAACCATATGCCCGAGGCCAGCGCACACAAGGGCGCTATCCAGCCCATGGTTTGGTTGAGCAGGGCACTGCTGGGCCACCAGCGGTGGCCTGCATAACCAATCATCACCAGCTGGGTCACCATCAGCAGCAGCACCATCAGCGCATACCAGGCGTAGGTGGTATTGCGATACAGATAGGCTGTGGCCAGCCCCAGTACGGTCAGCACGCCAAACAGGCCAAACATCAGGCCGATGATGGTGCCCACGCGGGCCGCCGAGTCAATGTATTCCAGTGGCGAGACCAGCTGCAGGTGCTCGCTCAAAGGCGTGCGGTGCTCCAGCTTGACGAAATACACCCGCTCGCTGTCGGTGCGCGTTTGCAGCTCAAAGGTGGGCGAACGGGTTTGGCCGGGCCAGCGGCTGGGCGCAATGTCTGAGCCTGCTGACAGCATGCGCCACTGGCCAGGCTGGTCCTGCAGATACAGGGTGATGCGCTCGGTGCTGATGCGCGGTGAGCGCAGCAGCCACAGCTGGGCTGCTGCCGTGGCGGGCAAGGCAAAGCGCAGCCACACATCGTGCTGTGCGCCGGTGGGCATGGCCGTGCCTTTGGGCAGCAGCTTCCAGCCCGCCTGGTGCTGGGGGCTGTCAAATTCGTTGGGATTGCGTACCAGGCCCTTGGGCAACTGCTGCACTTGCACTGGCGCGGCCAGCTTGAGCGTGGGGCTGTCATCAAACAGACGGCCCAGCTCTTGCGCAAACGCGCTATGCTGTGCACACCAGCATGCCAGCCAGCACACGAGAGACGCGAGAAAAGGGCGCAGTGAAGTCACGGTGGTTGTGGGGCCTGTGCGGCCCTTCTTGGAACTGTAAAACGTGTACTTTAGGGGTGAATAGCCCCCACCAAAGTACTATTTTTTACGCTCTGTGGCAAAAATCACAGGCTTGGGCGTCGCGCCAACACCCAGGCACCACAACGCGATTTATTCCCCCAAATACGCTTCGCGCACTTTCGGGTCGTTGAGCATTTCCTTGGCGTTGCCGCTCATGGTGATGATGCCGCTGTCCATCACATAGCCGCGGTCAGCGGCCTGCAGTGCCAGCTTGGCGTTTTGCTCCACCAGCAGCACCGTCACGCCCTGGGCCGAGACATCACGCACCACCTCAAAAATCTTCGCCACCATGATGGGCGACAGGCCCATGGAGGGCTCGTCCAGCAGCAGCACCTTGGGGCGGCTCATCAGCGCACGGCCCATGGCCAGCATCTGCTGCTCGCCACCGCTCATGGTGCCAGCAAGCTGGTCCTTGCGCTCTTTCAGGCGCGGGAAGATGCCAAACACTTTGTCCATGTCGTTGGCAATCTCGGCCTTGTCCCGGCGGATATACGCGCCCATCTGCAGGTTCTCGGTGATGGTCATGCGCGCAAACACGCCGCGGCCTTCGGGCACCATGGCCAGGCCTTGCTTGACCAGGTCCCAGGCGCCCTTGCCTGCAATGTTCTGGCCCAGGTATTCGATGGTGCCAGCGGCTGCGGCCAGAGAGCCGGTGATGGCTTTCATGGTGGTGGTCTTGCCTGCGCCGTTGGAGCCGATCAGAGTGACCAGCTCGCCCTCGCGCACTTCAAAATCCGCGCCCTTGACCGCCTGGATGCCGCCATAGGCCACTTTCAGACCCGATACCTTGAGAAGGACTGTATTGCTCTGCATTGTCATGTGGTGGTTTCCTTCCCAATCAGTGGCCTGCGCCCAGATAGGCTTCGATCACTTTTTCGTTTTTCTGCACATCCGCAGGCGTGCCTTCGGCAATCTGTTTGCCATAGTCCAGCACCGTCACCCGGTCACACAGGCCCATCACCAGCTTCACATCGTGCTCAATCAGCAAAATGGTGCGGTTGTCTTTGCGGATCTGGTCAATCAGCTCACGCAGCATGACTTTTTCGGTGGCGTTCATGCCCGCTGCGGGCTCGTCCAGCGCAATCAATTGTGGGTCGGTGGCCAATGCGCGGGCAATCTCCAGGCGGCGCTGGTCACCATAGCTCAGCGTGCGGGCTTTGTAGTCGGCAAACTTGCCGATGCCGACATAGTCCAGCAGCTCTTGCGAGCGCTTGGCAATCGCAGCCTCTTCCTTCTTGGCTGCGCCACTGCGGAAGATGGCGCCAAAGATGCCAGCGTGGGTGCGCACATGGCGGCCCACCATCACGTTTTCCAGCGCCGTCATTTCAGCGAACAGGCGAATGTTCTGGAAGGTGCGGGCTATGCCTGCCTTGGCCACTTCGTGCACGGCAGAAGGTGTGTAGGGCTTGCCTGCCAGCTCGAATGTGCCGCTGTCTGGCGTGTACAGGCCCGTCAGCACGTTGAAAAATGTGGTTTTGCCCGCGCCGTTGGGGCCAATCAGGCCATAGACCTGGCCGCGCTGGATGGTGATGCCCACATCGCTCAGGGCCTGCAGGCCACCAAAGCGCTTGGACACACCACCGACTTTGAGAACTGTATCTGTCATGCTGAGTTCTCCTTATTTGGGTGCGTTTTGCAGTGACTTGCCATGCTCAGGCGCAGGCCACAGGCCTTTGGGCTTGACCAGCACCACGGTAATCATGGCCACCGCAATCAGCAGCTGGCGCAGGATCGATGCGTCCAGACGGCCGCCAGTCATGGCCTGCAGTGGGCCGGCCACATAGCGCAGCACCTCGGGCAGGGATGACAGCAGCAGCGCACCCAAGATCACGCCCGGGATATTGCCCAGGCCGCCCAGCACGATCATGGCCACAATCATCACCGACTCCATCAGCGAGAACGACTCGGGCGACACGAAGCCCTGGAAGGATGCAAACATGGCACCCGACACCCCGCCAAACGTAGCGCCCATGCCGAAGGCCAGCAGCTTGAGGTTGCGGGTGTTGATACCCATGGCCTTGGCGGCAATCTCATCCTCGCGGATCGCCATCCAGGCGCGGCCAATGCGCGACTTTTCCAGTCGGTAGCACAGGAACACCGACACCACCACCAAGGCCAGGAACAGGTAGTAGTACAGCGTCACGTTCTGCAGCGTGAAGCCAAACACCTCCACGCGCTTGCCCAGGTCCAGCCCAAAAAACTTGATCGAATCAATCTCATTGATGCCCTTGGGGCCGTTGGTGATGTTGACGGGGTGGTCCAGGTTGTTGAGGAACACGCGGATGATCTCGCCAAAGCCCAGGGTCACGATGGCCAGGTAGTCGCCACGCAGCTTGAGCGTGGGCGCGCCCAGCAGCACGCCCAGCATGCCCGCCAGCAGCGCGGCCAGCGGAATCACGATCCACAGCGGAGTGTGCAGGCCGTTGGGAAACAGCTTGGCCACGGCGGGGAAGGTTTCAAACAGATGGGGCGATGCCATCAGCGCAAACATGTAGGCCCCGAGCGCGTAAAACGCCACGTAGCCCAAGTCCAGCAGGCCTGCATTGCCCACCACGATGTTCAGGCCCAGCGAGAGCAGGATGTAGAGCAGGGCCACATCCAGAATGCGCACCCAGCCGCTGCCAGCCTGCTGCACCAGCAGGGGCAGCACCAGGGCTGCAATGGCGCAGGCGATATAAAACGCTGTGCGCTGGTGGCCAATGAGAGAGTCAAACCATTTTGTCATTTCAGTATCTCCTTGGCATCAGGCGCGGTCGGCTACACGCTCGCCCAGCAGGCCCGAGGGGCGCAGGGTCAACATGCAGATCAGTACGATAAAGGCCAGAATGTCCACATAGTGGCTGCCCAGCACGCCCCCAGTCAGCGTGCCCAGATAGCCCGCGCCCAGCGACTCGATCAGGCCCAGCAGCACACCGCCCACCACGGCACCGGCCAGGTTGCCAATGCCGCCAAACACAGCAGCCGTAAAGGCTTTGAGGCCCGGCAAGAAGCCCATGGTGTGGTTGACCGTGCCGTAGTTGGCAGCCCACATCACCCCAGCAATGGCGGCCAAAATCGCGCCAATGATGAAGGTGGCTGAGATCACCACGTCGGGCTTGACACCCATCAAGGCGGCCACGCGCGGGTTTTCGGCTGTGGCGCGCATGGCGCGGCCCAGGTTGGTGCGGTGCACTACATACATCAGCGCTGACAGGGCTACGCAGGTGGTGGCCAGGATGATGATCTGCGTGAGGGTGATCACTGCGCCGCCAATCTCATACGGTACGGGCGGCAGCAAATTGGGGTAGGGCTTGTAGTTGGGCTTCCAGATGATCATGGCCAGGGTCTGCAGCAGGATGCTCATACCTATGGCACTGATCAGCGGGGCCAGGCGCGGGCTGTTGCGCAGGGGGCGGTAGGCCACCTTTTCAATCGTGAAGTTCAGCGCCGCGCAGACCACGCAGGCAATGATCAGGGCCAGCAGCAAAATCAGCCAGCCGGGCGTGCCGGGCATGGACTCGCGCATCATGCCAATCACGCTCCAGCTGGTCAGCGCGCCCACCATCAGCACCTCGCCGTGGGCAAAATTGATCAGGTTGATGATGCCGTACACCATGGTATAGCCGAGTGCGACTAGGGCGTACATACTGCCGAGGACCAGACCGTTGATGATCTGTTGCAGCAAAATTTCCATGAATTGTTCTCCAAAACTGTAGGCCAGTATGACGGGTGTTGTCTTGTCGGGCAAATTGCCCGCGGCTTATTGACTGGCTAGCAAAAAACCCGCCAGTTGTTGACTTGTGGTCGCAGCTTGCGGGTTAGTGTCGGGATTGTATCCAAGGGTGAATGCTTTAAGCCACTCTGCCCCGCTGGCCATGGCCGGGTTTACCCTGTTGAAATGCCTAGTATCAGCGGCTTTGGGCTTGCATCAGCGCCGCTGATGGTTTCAGGGTTTCAGATGGTGTAACTTATTTGCCAAGGCTGGCTAAAACTGCAACTGCGCAGGCAGGTATTTGGCCATCAGGTCTTCGTAATAAGGCTTGAGCGCGGCCAAAGACGGAGGTTTGGGGTTTTTGGAATACAAATCGTAGGGGTTGAACTTCTGCACCCAGGGCTTGAGCGCTTCGTCATGTGCATTGCTCAGGTGCTGGTACTGCCCCTCGCGGTGCCAGGCATAAAAGCTGTGATAGCGCACCATATAGAGCGCGGGCTCGGGCAAATAGGGCTTGAGCAGGTGGTACAGGTATTCGTCATGGCCCCAGGACATATGCACCGCGTCCAGCCCGCAGTGGGGGCTGTAGACGCCGTAGTCAGTGTTGTAGCGCGCGTCCTGCGCATCGGGGCTGAGCGCAAAAAACTCGGGGTAGACGATTTTGTCACTGGGCCTGCAGCCCACAGGAAAGGTGTCGCCCACCACGGCCCACTGCGGCTCGCCAAACAGGCACAGCACTTTGCCCAGGTCGTGGATAAAGCCGGTCAGCACAAACCAGTCGGGGTGGCCGTCGGCGCGAATGGCCTCGGCCGTTTGCAGCAGGTGCATGATCTGCGGCAGCTCGGTGTCGGGGTCCGACTCATCCACCAGGGTGTTTAAAAAGTCCAGGCCTTCCCAGGGCGTCATGCTGCGCTGCTGAAACTGCAGCCAATGCGCTTTTTTCTGCTGCACAAAGGCGTAGGTCTGGTGCTGGTGGTTGTTGCGGTAGAAGGTGCGCACGCGGTCGATGCCGGGCTTGTCGTAGTCGCGGTAGGCCTGCTGCGCGGCCGTGCTGGCAAGGTGCGCGTTGTCTGTGGCTAAGGCGGTAAGAGAGTCGGCGCTCATGGAAATTCTCCTGGCAGATAACCTATTATGCAGCCCGCTGCGCCATGCTGTGAGCGGCCCCGTCAGCGTGTCTTAGATCAGCCTTTTTGCTGATTGCGCGCTTTCAGCTCGCGCAGCTTGTCGGCTATCTTGATCTCCAGGCCGCGCTCTACCGGGCGGTAAAACTCGGCCTGCATGCCGTCGGGCAGATAGGTCTCGCCTGCGGCAAAGCCGCCTTCTTCGTTGTGGGCGTAGCGGTAGCCTTTGCCGTAGTCCAGCTCTTTCATGAGCTTGGTGGGCGCGTTGCGCAGGTGCATGGGCACGGGGCGGGTGCCGTCTTTTTTGATCCAGGCCTTGGCCTCGTTATAGGCCGTGTACACCGCGTTGCTCTTGGGGGCCATGGCCAGATAGATGGCGCATTCGGCCAGCGCCAGCTCGCCTTCGGGCGATCCCAGGCGCTCGTACACCTCGGCCGCGTCCAGCGCCAGGCGCAGGGCGCGCGGGTCGGCCAGGCCTATGTCTTCGGCCGCCATGCGAATCAGCCGCCTGGCCATATATTTAGGCTCGGCCCCGCCGTCCAGCATGCGCACCAGCCAGTAGAGCGCGGCGTCGGGGTCAGAGCCGCGCACGCTTTTGTGCAGCGCGCTGATGGTGTCGTAGAACTGCTCGCCACCCTTGTCGTAGCGGCGCATGCGCTCGCCCAACACTTTGGTCAGCCAGGCGTCGGTGATGGTGCCCACCTTTTCCTTCGCAGCAGCCACATACAGCGTCTCCAGCGTGTTCAGCAGCCGCCGCGCGTCGCCATCAGCATAGGCTATCAATTTGTCCAATGCTATTTTTTCTATAGCTGCCCCCGCGATATTCTGTTGGGCTCGGGCCACTATTTGTTCTAAATCGGCGCTCTGCAGCGGCTGCAGCACATACACCGCGGCGCGCGACAGCAAGGCCGAGTTCACCTCAAAACTCGGGTTCTCCGTGGTGGCGCCAATAAAGGTGAACAGCCCGTTTTCCACATGCGGCAAAAACGCATCCTGCTGGCTTTTGTTAAAGCGATGCACCTCGTCCACAAACATGATGGTGCGCCGCCCCTGGCCCTGCCAAATGGTGGCCTGCTCCACCGCCTCGCGAATATCCTTCACCCCACCCAGCGTGGCGCTGATGGTGATGAAGTGCGCATCAAACGCATCCGCCATCAACCGCGCAATCGTCGTCTTGCCCACCCCCGGCGGCCCCCAGAGAATGCAGCTGTGCGGCACCCCCGACTCAAACGCCACCCGCAGCGCCATCCCCTCGCCCAGCAGGTGCTGCTGCCCAATCACTTCGCTCAAGGTCTTAGGCCGCAACTGCTCAGCCAGTGGCGTGTGGGAGGGCGGGGTTGGGGTCATGCGAGGTATTTTAGGCGGCCGGGGGTTTGCAGGGGGTTTGTGGCTGGTTTTGAGGTGTTTTTATAGACTAAATCGGGCTCCAGGCCAATAGAATATCGCGGGAGCAGCTATTAAAAACGTAGTGAATTCATGGAATTTAGATCACAAGTGGTTAGCACATGCGCTGCATCCAGCAGGCTGGCTGTGTTGCGTTCTGCAATAATCATTTAAAACCGATACTACAAGCCATTATTAGGAGTATTTGATGCTCAGATTGAATTGCTACCGCACTTATAGACCGCAGGTTTTGCGGTCTACATTACGTTAGATGGCATGGAAGTCTTCGCTCTGCTCCTGCTCGCGTTCTTCGGTGTCGGCTTCGCTGCGGGCGCGTTCTTGAATCATCCCGAAGAACTGCCGGCGCCGCGGGCTCGGAGCATTCTCCTAGGTGGTTGGATTGGGTGGACCGTTCTCTGCGCCGCACTACTCTACTTGGCGCACAGTGGCCTCTGCCCACCTGGCGGCTGCATTGGAGTGGCAGTGGGGGTTGCCTGGATAGGCGTAGCCATCCTTTGGGTGGTTGGGGGAGCCTGCACCACCGCTGGTCTCTACACTGCGCGTAACTATCTGAGGAAACACTAGTGTCGATGCCATCTAAAAGGTCGTTCGAAGCGGACACTCAGCGGCATTGCAGCGCGAGGCCGCTGCCTGCCGGTCAACTCCGACTGTTATGCCGCACAAATGACACCCGCTGACCACCCCAGCGTTTTCGCGGAACTCGGCATCCCGGAACTTCCGGGCCTTCCGACGTCCGAGGATCAACTGTTTTCAACCCAGGAGGACTGGTGGAACAACGCCTGCATGAACTGGTCGTCGTCGGGCTGGAGTTTGTACGCGTCCGGCTACAAGGACGCTGCGGACGCTTTGGTCACGAAGGTTGAGGAGCGCTCCACCAACCAAGACACTTTTGTGTATCCCGTGCTGTTCTTGTATCGCCAGTACCTTGAGCTCCAGCTAAAGATGATGGTTCGAACGCTGAGACACTTACAGGGCATCGGACGAGATTTTCCAAAGGGTCACAAGATTGATGTGCTTTGGACTGAAGCAGAGAAGCTACTTCGTAAGGCGTTCCCTGAACAGTCGACGGTCGAACTTGTCGAGACTGGCCGGCTCATTCACGAATTCGCACATGTTGATCCTTTGTCCACGGCATTCAGGTACCCGGTCGACAATGATGGGAATCCCTCGCTTCCCGGCATCAAGTACATCAATCTCAGAAATGTTCGCGAGGTGATGGACAAGATCGCAATGTTGCTCGACGGTGCGTATTCGATGGCCTATGAGTATCTCCAACACAAATTGGAAATGGAACGGGAATTCCGCGATGAAGCGTACTGAGCGAGTGCGGCCTAACCCCATCATTCGAGCCTACAGACTGTGGCTGCAGTTCAATCCCGACGCTAGCGCTTACAACTTACACATATGACTATTCTCATTCCCAATTTGGCTATCGCTGGTTACCGCAGCTTCGGAAAGAAGCCTCAGTACTTCGAGCGATTCACGAAAGTGAACATCTTCATCGGCCAAAACAACGCAGGTAAGTCCAATGTCCTACGGTTTTTACATGAAATCTACTCACAGGTCGCTGGCAGGGAGCACCTGACGTTTGACTCATTGGCTAAGCACCTGCCTGACCAACCACCCATCCTTCTCGGAATAGGGGAAGAAATAGATAGAACAGATCCTAAGCGCCCGATACTAGCGAACATTCATAGGCTAGTTGCGGGAATTCAGAATCAACAGCAGAAGAATATCGCGGCATCCATATTTGGAAAATTATTCTCCGAAAAGGCGCGAATTGATCAAACAACATTATGTTGGACTCTACTGACACTTCCTGATCGCAAGGATATTCAGGAATCTTGGTCCAAGGCCGTAAAAGCACTTCAAGACAGAGAGGTTCAAGAGGTCTGGGGCATACTTACCGCAATGACAGGTGGCGATAGACAATATCACTGGGAGCCAAAAGTTCTTGAGCGAATGCCCGCTACCGCTACCGCCGTGAAGACGCAAATGATCCCTGCAATTCGACAAATCGGAATCAAAGGAAGCGCTTCGGACGGATTCGATGGCGCTGGAATAATTGAAAGAGTTGCAAAGCTGCAGAACCCCGATGTACACAGCCAAAATAGCCGTCAGAGATTTGATGCCATTAGAGACTTCTTGCGTGACGTCGTCGACCGACCGGACGCAACTATCGAAGTTCCATACGAGAGGGATACGATTTTGGTGCATATGGATGGGAAAGTACTTCCAATCGAGTCCCTTGGGTCAGGCATTCATGAAGTAATCATTCTGGCGTCGGCCGCCACAGTGCTGCAGGGCCACGCAGTATGCATTGAGGAGCCAGAATTGCATCTCAATCCGATTCTTCAGAAGAAGCTACTTCGATATCTTGCGCAGCACACCAAGAACCAATATTTCATCACGACGCATTCTGCAGCGCTCATGGACACACCTGGTGCAGAGATTTATCACGTCCGTCTGAATCGTGGCGCATCGATTGTAGAGCGGGCAACAACCGATGAGCAACGTTCTGCGGTCTGTGAAGACTTAGGGTATCACCCATCGGATTTACTTCAGGCAAATTGTGTCGTTTGGGTGGAAGGTCCTTCTGATCGGATTTATTTGAATTGGTGGCTCCGCAGCCTCTCTTCAGACCTCGTGGAAGGAATTCACTACAGCATCATGTTTTACGGCGGCCGCCTCGCAGCACATCTTTCGCAAGCACCAGACAGCTCAGAAATTAATGACTTCATTTCACTTCGACGTCTGAACCGAAGGGGAGTGATGATAATCGACAGTGATCGCAACAAGCCACGTCAACCAATAAATGCGACTAAGCAAAGACTGCAGCAGGAGTTTGATTCTGGACCAGGCCATTCATGGATCACTGATGGACGCGAAATTGAGAATTATCTGCTGGCGCAGCAATTAAAGTCTGCGATTTCCGCGATTCACCCAACGGCGACTCAGAGTGTTGGAGCCGGAAAATATGACAGCCTACTTCTTGTAAAGTCAGCGAAAGGAAGGGAGACGATCGCATCGAAGGTAGATGTGGCTAAATACATCAGCAAAAATTTTGAGCCTGATTTAGACGTATTAGACTTGAAGAAGAGAATCGTCGCGCTGCGAAAGTTCATTCTTGAATCAAACCCTACAACAGGCTCATCTGCCGATACGTCATAAATCTATGTATATGGGCTTCCCCAAAAGCACATGAGGCTGAACAATAGTGCGGCTGTATGGGAAATGCCTGCAGTTATATTGAAGTCATCTAAATTTCCCCGGGGCGTTTTTATAAATAAAATTTGGCTCTAGGCCAATAGAATATCGCGGGAGAAGCTATTAAAAACGTAGTGAACGTGCTCAAGGTCTGCTGCAGGCTACCAACAATCGCAAAGCGGCACATCACGCCGTTGCGGCCATGCTGACCTGCCCCCAAGATCAGCTACGCATTGATTCAGAGTCCGGGGATGCAATCGTACTTGATTGCGAGGTTGATGCGCTATGTGCAGCATGCTGCACATAGCGCGCGGCAAACACGGCTGGAGG
>JAAFIP010000008.1 GCA_013297865.1 Polaromonas sp.
TGGTGGCGGTGGCGGCGGTGATGGCGGCGGTTTCCGCAGCCCTTACGGCGGCGGTGGCCGCAGTGGTGGCGGCGGCGGCGGCGGTGGTCGCGGCGGTTACTAAAATCTTTGAGGGTTTTACCCTCTGGCTCGCGATGGATGCCTTTGTGGCTTATCGCCGATGCCTAAAGCGTGAAAAAAGCCCCGCAAGGGGCTTTTTTGCGCCTGTTACGCTCAACCTGCCTGCCTAAAGCGGGCGTAAAATCGTAAGGATTATGTAAAACAGGTCATGGCTGGTAATAGTGGGCTTGCCCATGCGAAGCTCGCAGTATCGTCATGTTGCTACAAGATACATAGTCAATAACAAACAGGATCAAACGCGCTATGGGTTTCTTTAATTGGTTGTTGAGCAAACCTGCTGCACCACGGTCAGCGGCGGTGTCGTCGCAGACAGATATCCATGCAACCCTTGCAGACGCTACACGCCCGTTCTCTGGCGGCAAGGCTCCTACTGCAGCAACCAACCAGAATGCCAACAGCGTCGCCGCACAACGCCTGGAACAGCGCCGCTCTGAACGCAATGCACGCCGTGAACTGCTGTTCCAGGTAGTGCGGGAATCCATGGTCCGCGTAGGCATCCTGTCTTCAGCTTTCAAATTCAAGGTGCTGGCGCTGGACCAGCGCGGACGCACGTTTTTGGTCATGATTGACCTGTCTTCCGAGTTTGCGGGTGAAACTGACAAACTCTCCGAGATTGAGGCCCTGATTGCACAGTCGGCCAAAACCCGTTTTGAACTGATCGTGCAGGCGGTTTATTGGCGCTTTTATGAAGCGGTTGCCGTCAGCTCTGCCGCGCGCGCGGGCAACGCCAGCGCACCTGCGCCTTTGTTCGGTTTGCCCAGCAGTTCACGCCCAGCTCCCCTGTCGGCTCAGCCTTTCCCCAACGTGCCCCCAGCAGCCCGGCCGGTGGCTGCAGTGCCTACACGCCCTGCAGCACCAGTTGCTTCTCCAGCCGTGGGTACGGACCCCTTGCAAGACGAAGAAATCGACGCGTTCAAGCGCGCCCTGGCATCGGGCATGCAGCCTGGCTTGTCGATTCCATTGGGGGGTGCTACCCCCTCATTCGAGCGGACACAGCAGATTGCCCCCCGGCAGCCGGCTCCCGCCGCTGCAGCCCTGCCTAAAATGTCCAATCCGGCCATGGCCTCTGCAGCACTTGTGACGCCAGCCACTGCGGCCGCGGCGGCCAAGGCGGCTTCTCTGGCCGCCATTCACAACAAACTGCTGCTCACGGGCTACGAAGACACCGAAATGCCCGATTCAGACGAGCCGGCACCCGCACTGAGTGCCACGCAGTACGGCGAATTGCGCTGATGCTCACCGCGCCTGCCGTCACCGACTACCTGCGCAGCCATATCCGCACCGTACCGGACTGGCCTGCCCCAGGCGTGCAGTTTCGCGACATCACGCCACTGCTGCAGAACCCGCGTGTTTTTCGCGTGCTGATCGATGCATTTGTGCACCGCTATATGGACCCTGCGCTGCGCCCCGATGTGGTTGCCGGGCTGGATGCGCGTGGCTTCATCTTGGGCTCGGTGGTGGCCTATGAGCTGAACGTGGGCTTTGTACCGATACGTAAAAAGGGCAAGCTCCCGTTCACCACGGTGGAAGAAACCTACGAGCTTGAATACGGCAGCGCGACCGTGCAGTTGCACACTGATGCGGTGCATACGGGCCAGCGTGTGCTGCTGATCGACGACTTGATTGCCACTGGCGGCACGATGATGGCAGGCAAAAAACTGCTGGAAAAGCTGGGCGCCACCGTGATGGAGGGTGCGGCTATTGTCGATCTGCCAGAGCTGCAGGGTTCGGCCAAGCTGCGCAGCGCTGGGCTGAGTTTGTTCACCTTGGTGGATTTCGCAGGCCACTGACAGGCGCATTGCAGCAGGCTGAGCCAGCGGGCAGCAAGAACATTCGTTAGCGCGGTTTACGTAGACTTACAAAGCACACATCCAGCTTTGCACAGGAGTGTGTACCTTATGGATTGCAGAGGCGTTGGACACGCAGCTGCCAATGCACGCATGTTGGCGTGCAAGAAAGGTATTCCATGAATGCAAGCCTGTCCTATTCCTCTAACGAACTCCATCCCCATGGGCTGGTTCCAGAAAACAGTTCCCATACCAAGCCCCTGTGGGCTGCTATTGGTGTGCTTAGCGTGTGCTTGGTCGCCATGGGCGCGAGCCTGGTGCATATCCACAAAGTACCTGCAGAGCCTACGGCTGCACACTTTGCCCCCAACTCTCTGGTCTCGCTGATGGATACCCAGACGCCAGCAGCTGACTCCAAGACCAGCAAGTCGATTGACGCTGCAGAGCGTGCACCTGCCAAAGCCAGTGCCAAACCAGCGCCTGCAAAAACCCAGGTCGCCAGCGCGAAGCCCACGTCAAACACTGCTGCCACCCAATCAAGTGAGTCTCCTGCCTCTGAGCAGGCTGCGCGCAACGTCATGACGCAGGCACCTGCACCTGAGAGTGCCAAACCAGTATGTGCCAACTGCGGTACGGTCCAGTCGGTCACGCCCGTGATCCGTAACGGCAAGGGCAGTGGTGTCGGCATGGTGGCAGGCGGTGTGCTTGGGGCTGTACTGGGCAACCAGGTGGGCAAAGGCGATGGCCGTACGGTAGGTACCGTCGTCGGCGCAGTCGGTGGCGGCTGGGCAGGCAATGCCATCGAGAAAAACATGAAGAAAACCACGGTGTATGCCGTGCAAGTACGCATGGAAGACGGCAGCACCCGCAGCCTGGAGCAAGCTACTGCACCTGCTGTGGGCAGCAAAGTGACTGTGGAAGGCAACACGCTGCGCGGTTCGGACGGCGCCGTCTACAGCCCGGCGCCCGAGCAACGCGCCCGTGTGGCGCCGCCCCAGGCGCAACGCGATATTTATTCTACCGGCGGTTAATTGCTATTTGTTTAATAGCTGCTCCCGCGATATTTTAAAGGGCTGCGGCCCTTTTTTATACTGGATAAAGCTATCAGGCGATTACTACACAGGCGTGTGTGATGCAATCACACCGCCGCCCAAGCACACCTCGCCGTTGTAGAGTACGGCCGACTGGCCGGGCGTGACAGCCCATTGCGCTGCGGGAAAATCCAGATCAAAGCCGTCCTGGCGAACCTGCGTCAATGTGCAGGGCGCATCACTTTGCCGGTAGCGCGCCTTGCTGCCGTAGCCGCCATCTGCAGGCGCTTGGCCCGCACACCAGCTGACATCGTCGGCGTGCAGCGCTGCTGACAGCAGCCAAGGGTGTGCATGGCCCTGCACCACCCACAGGGTGTTCTTCTCCATGTCCTTGCGCGCCACAAACCAGGGCGAGTGGTCGCCACTGCCACGCTGCGCACCTTTGGCCTTGATGCCACCAATACCCAGGCCCTGGCGCTGGCCCAGCGTGTAGAAGCTCAGGCCTACATGCTCTCCAATGGTGTGGCCTTGTTCGTTTTTGATCGGGCCAGGCTCTTTATGGATGTAGCGGTTGAGAAACTCTCGGAAAGGCCGCTCGCCAATGAAGCAGATGCCAGTAGAGTCTTTTTTCCTGGCGTTGGGCAAACCGATTTCCTGGGCAATGCTGCGCACCTGGGTTTTGTGCAGCTCGCCCACTGGGAAGAGGGTGCTGGCCAGTTGCTGCTGGTTCAGACGGTGCAGAAAATAACTTTGGTCTTTGGCCGGGTCCAGGCCCTTGAGCAGCTCGTACAGCCCGGTATCAGGGTGGCGACGCACGCGGGCATAGTGGCCAGTGGCAATTTTTTCAGCGCCCAGGCGCATGGCATGGTCGAGAAAGGATTTGAACTTGATCTCGGCGTTGCACAGAATGTCCGGGTTGGGGGTACGCCCGGCCTGGTATTCGCGCACAAACTCGGCAAACACGCGGTCTTTGTATTCAGCGGCAAAGTTCACATGCTCCATCTCAATGCCCAGCACATCTGCCACTGCTGCGGCGTCTACGAAATCGATATTGCTGGAGCAATACTCACTATCATCATCGTCTTCCCAGTTCTTCATGAAGATGCCGATGACCTCATAGCCCTGCTGCTTGAGCAGGTAGGCGCTGACCGCAGAGTCTACCCCTCCGCTCAATCCCACCACTACGCGACCTTTGCTGTTTGTCATGGTCTGTATTATCCGCGAGCTGTGGAAAATCCATAAAAAAAGAGCCCCCAAGCTTTCGCCTGGGGGCCCATCAAACTCAAGGAAATTGGACTGTCAGTACCGCTTATTTGGGAGATACGCCCAGGGACTTGACGGTCTCCAGGTTCAGATACGCATCCACAGGCAGGCCTTTGGCGGTCTGGTAGCCATTGACTGCGCGCATGGTCTGTGCACGGATCACACCGTCCATTGGGCCAGGGTTGTAGCCTGCTTTGGACAGGGCTTGCTGGATCTCAACGATCTTGGTGGGTGTTGCGTTGGTCTCGCACAGGATCGAGCGCCACTGCTCGCTGGCATCAGACACCTTCACGCTTTGTGTCAGGTCCTGGTACTGCGCTGGCACTTCCACTTCACGTGTGCTGGCTTCGCGGTCGATCACCTGGCGGGTCACGGTCTTGTACACGGCGGGCACAGTCTCTTCACGCACTGTGGCTTCCTTGTCCACCACACGGCGGCTCACGGTCTGGTACTGCGCTGGGGTTGGGATCTGGCGTGAGCTTGGTGGCTGGTCCACAACCTGACGGGTCACGGTCTTGTACTGAGCAGGGATCTTGACCTCAGCCTGGCTGGCTGGCTTGTCAATCACCTGGCGCGTGATGGTCTTGAAGGTGGCAGGAATCACCACTTCGGTCGTCACGGCTGGGGTGTCTTCCACACGGCTGACCACGGTCTTGTAGGTAGCTGGGGTTTCGATTTCGCGCGTGGTGGCAGGCTTGTCAATCACCTGACGCGACACGGTGGTGTACACCGCAGGGATCACAATCTCGCGCACATAGCCTTCTGCACCAGACTCAGCACCGTCGGACTTTTCGCCAGCGGCTTTGCCTGCTGCGCTGCCGCCAGTGGCCTTGGCCACTTCAGAGGCGCGCAGAATCTTCTCGCCGTTCGGGCCGGAGACGATGTCACCAGAGTCATTGAACTTGTAGCCACGGGTCTTCATGGCTTCAATATCAATCACCTGACGGGTGTAGGTCTGGCGTGTCTCTGGAATGGCTACTTCGCGTGTGCTGGGTGCCTTGTCCACAGCCTGGCTGGTCACGTTGGCGTACTCAGCAGGTACCTCGACCTCGCGCACGGTGGCAGGTGTCTTCACTACACGGCGGGTGATGGTTTCAAAACGCTCGGGCACTTCCACCAGACACATGACATCGTCGTCCAGCGAGCTGTTGTCGCTGGGGGTGTAGCCTGCATTGGTCTTGCCACCGGCGACAGGATTGCCTTTGGCATCAAAAGCAAATCCCTTCACAGGACGCACTTCCTTGGCTTGGCCCAGGTAGGCACGGCCACGCTTCCACTCGGTGGAGGCATCAGCCACTTTGATACGCTCGGTCACGGTTTCGTACACGGCAGGCACTTCTACCAGACGCTTGGAAGCTTCCTTGACCAGTACGCGCTCGGTCACGGTCTTGACGGTGCCTGGCACGGTTTCGATGCGGCTGCTGGCAGCACGCAGAACGGTGGATTCGGTCAGCGTCTTCAGGGGAATGGCGATCGGCTCATAGCGAACCGATGCGGGGCGTGACTCAACCTGCTCGGTAACGGTTTTGTAGGTCGCAGGGATCACTTCCACGCGGGTGGTCGCGGGGCGGTCGATGACTTTTTCTTCGACATTCTTGTAAGTCGCTGGTACCACTTTGAGCTCTTTGCGCTCTGGCGTAGCCAATACCTGCTCAGAGACCGTCTTGTAGGTCGCAGGAATCACGTCGATGCGCGAGCTAGCAGCGACAACTTCAATCTGCTCTGACGTGGTCTTGTAGGTGCCGGGAATAGGCTCGGTGCGGTTGCCTGCAGGCACCACCACCACTTGCTCGCTCACGTTTTTATAGGTGGCGGCTACGGGGTAGGTGCGCTTGTACTCTGGGCTAACCAGCACCTGCTCAGTGACGGTTTTGTACGTCGCAGGAATCACCTCGATGCGCTTGGAAGCCGGCACCGAGACAACGCGCTCTGATTTGGTTTCGAATTTGGCAGGTACGATAACCTTGGCATAGCACTCGCCCGCGACCATATTGGCGGGACCTGTGCTGGTGGTTTGTGCTTGGGCAGAAACTGCCATCAGCACCGCACCTGCGATCAGAGTTAAGTTGTAATTTTTCATAATTGTCCTCTTGCTTGAAGTTGATTGAATGCAAACTGTGTATCGGGCCTAATCCCAATCCCTGATTTATAGTTCTTATTTGCCTGTTTTGCCCGTGCAGTAACAACGTAAATAATGTTCCAGTGCAATCCGGTACAGCCGCGTGGTGGGCGGGTGACAAGTGTGTGAGATATGCCATACCTGTGCAACAGAAAGCACTACGCAATTGGTAAGCAAATATGTTCGCTTTCTCACAAAAGCGCGCCGTATTGAAACATCAACTTACAAATTAGTGGGCTAACGGCGGTTTTTGGTCGAAGAGAGAAAACTGTGCAGCTGCACAGCCGCTGGACTGATGGTAGCACCGCGGCGCATGATCAGCCCCAGCTCGCGTTGCAGCACAGGTGCTACCAATGGAATGCCCACCACATTGCTCTGATCTGCTGAGGGCATGGCCATGCGCGGCACCGCTGCAATGCCCAGTCCTGCTTCCACCAGGCCCAGCAGGGTTTGCATATGCCGTGTCTCGATCACGCACTGCGGCCTGTCAGGCACCTGGGCCAAAGCCAAATCCATCAGCAGGCGATTGCCTGAGTCTTTGCCCACGGACATGAAATGGTAGGGTGCCAGTTGACTCCAGGTCACGCTGCGCTTGCTGGCCAGGGGATGGTCGCGGCGGCACGCCAGCACAAAACGTTCTTTGAGCAAGGGTTCAAACACCAGATCAGGCTCCTGGCGGCCCATGAAGTTCAGCCCCAGGTCGGCCTCGCCCTGGGCGACGACCTTGAGCACCTCATTGGCATGGGCATCGTGGATGCGGATGCGGACCTTGGGAAACTTGGCATGAAAACGCTGCAGCACCTGGGGCAAGAAGTAGCGACTGGCCGAGGGCACGCAGGCAATGGTGACCAGGCCCATGCGGTTGGATGCCACGTCCTCCACCCCCAGCAATATGCCATCCAGATCGGAGAGGATCTGCTGCGCCTTGCGTGCAAAATCACGCCCCACGGTGGTCAGGCTCACGCGCCGCGTGGTGCGCTCAAGCAGGCGCACGCCCAGCGCCTGCTCGAGTTTGTCGATACGCCTGCTCAGCGCAGGCTGGGACAGGGCGATGGATTGGGCCGCTGCGCGGAAGCTGCCCAGCTGCGCCACGGCGCTGAAGGCCTGCAGATCGGCCAGGTCAAATTTGAGTGCCATATCCGTTTAGTGTGCGAAACACATCAATCATTGCAAATAATGCAATTTACAGCATATTGGCCTGACCCGAAAATACAGCCTGTTTTCCACCCCTTTCACTGCACAACCACCATGGATCTGAAAATCAAAGACAAAACCGCTCTCATCACAGGCGCCAGTACCGGCATAGGCCGCGCGATCGCCAAGGCCCTGGCGGCCGAAGGGGTGCGCATTGCGGTGTCAGCGCGGCGTGTGAATCTGCTGGAAACGCTGTCCCAGGAGATCGTCGCTGCGGGCGGCGTCAAGCCCGTGATTATTGAATCCGACCTGTATGCCGATGATGCAGCCAAGCAATTGGCCAGCCGGGCCATGGCGGGGCTGGGGCAGGTGGACATTCTGGTGAACAATGCCGGGGGCTCACGCAGCTTCAAGGAGCTGCATGTGAGCGAAGAGGCCTGGCAGGAGGCGATTACCCTGAACTTTCACCGCCCGCGTCAGGTCGCCGATGCGCTGATTGACCAGATGGTGGCACGCGGGTGGGGGCGCATCATCAACATCACTGGCAAGAGCGAGCCCGAGCACACCAACGGCGCGTTCTGTGCCAAGGCGGGCATCCACTCCTGGGCCAAGGGCCTGTCGCGCATGGTGGGCAAAAACGGCGTGACGATCAACTGCATTCCCCCCGGGCGCATTCATTCTGAACAAATCTTTCGCAACTACACACCCGAGTACCGCCAGTGGCAGTCGGACAACGAGATTCCCGTGGGCCGCTACGGTGAGCCCGAAGAGCTGGCCCACCTGGTGTGCTTTCTGGCCTCGCCACTGGCTTCCTACATCACCGGCGCAGTGATTCCGGTAGATGGGGGCCTGCGTAAATACCAATTTTGATTCTTGGCAAGTCTGGCACAGTCATGTCCAAGATAACGAGGAGACACAGATGACAGGTTTTTCCCTGCGCCGCAGGCAGCTGACACTCGCGCTGGGCGGTGCCAGCATGACAGCCAGCCCCTATGTGCAAGCCCAGGCCTGGCCTGCAAAAAGCATCCGCCTGATCGTGCCGTTTGCCCCAGGTGGCACCAGCTCGGTGGTGGCGCGCAGTGTGGCTGATGAGCTGGCGCGGCAGCTGGGTGTGGGCGTGGTGATCGACAACAAAGGCGGCGGCGGCGGTGTCTCTGCGATGGCTGAGGCCAAGGCGGCAACGCCCGATGGCTACACCTTGGTCATTACCCATGTGGGCACACTGGCCGTCAACCCCTACATGCTGAAAAACCAGCCGTATGACGTGAACAAGGATTTCACGCCGATTACCATGCTGGCCAAGGTACCCAACATTTTTGTCATCAACCCCGACGTGCCTGCGCAGAACTTCAAGGAGTTTGTAGCCTACACCAAGAAAAATCCAGGCCGCCTGAACTATGGCAGCGCAGGCAACGCCAGTGCGGGGCATCTGGCCATGGAGTACCTGAAGATGGTCACGGGTATGTTCATCACCCACATCCCCTACCGCGGCACCGGGCCCCAGCTGACCGATTTGCTGGCCGGACGCACCCAGGCCAGCAGTGCGGGCACGCCCGCCCTTATGCCGCATATCCGCGCTGGCAAGCTGCGCGCCATCGCCACGGGCACCACCACGCGCATTGCCGCGCTGCCTGATACGCCCACCGTGCAGGAGATGGGTTTCAAAGACTTTGAAACCAGCCAGTGGTATGGCATGCACGCGCCCGCCGGCACGCCAGCTGCCATCGTACAAAAGCTGCAAGAAGAGTGTGCCAAGGCCATCCGTTCCAAGGCTGTGCAGGAGCGCTTTGCCTTTGACAACGCCGAAGGTGGCGGTGGCCCCTCCAGCGAATATGCCGCGTACATCGCTCGCGAGCAGAAGATATGGAAAGAAATCGTACAGCGCACCGGCATGAAGGCCGACTGAACGCCTGCCTCTCGCCTGCACCCATCTGCTTGACAGCACCCCATCACCATGTCTGACGGCCATCTACAGATTTCCAGCATCCGTAACCAGTGCTCCAGCGCAGAGTGGCAGGCGCGGGTGGATTTGGCCGCCTGCTACCGGCTGGTGGCCCTGTACGGCATGGCCGACATGATGGCCAATCACATCTCTTCGCGCATACCGGACGACGAGGAAGCCTTTTTGATCAATCCCTACGGCATGATGTATGAGGAGATCACCGCTTCGAGCCTGATCAAGGTAAACCTGGCAGGCGACATACTGTTTAAGCCGAACTTCGGCGCTCTGGACTACGGCATCAACCGCGCGGGCTATGTGATCCACAGCGCCATCCATGCGGCCCGACCCGACGCGGGCTGCATCATCCATACCCATAGCTGGGCGTCCATGGCGGTTTCTGCGCTGGAGTGCGGCCTGTTGCCCATCACGCAGACAGCCATGCGTTTCCTGAAAATTGGCTACCACGACTATCAGGGCGTGGTGCTGGATACCGCTGAGCAGGCCTCTTTGATTAAGGACCTGGGCCAGGGCGAAGCACTGATCCTGCGCAACCATGGCGCGATAGTGCTGGGCCGCAGCACCGGCGAGGCGTTCAACTGGCTGCACCGGCTGGAGCTGGCCTGCCAGTCGCAGATTGCGGCCATGTCCTGCAACAGCCCGCTGCGCGCCGTGCCGCAAAGCGTGCTGGAGGCCACGTGGAACAACTACCAACCCGGCACCCGCCGGCCCTATGGCCTGATGGAATGGCCTGCCTTGCTGCGCAAGCTTGACCGCATCGACCCAGGCTACAGGAGCTGATGGTGCACTCTGGCTTTCAGGCATCGCATTCTCCATCCAGCCCCGCCGTGGACGTGCTGGTGATTGGCGGCGGCAATGCAGCCCTGTGCGCTGCGCTGACCGCCCGCGAGGCCGGTGCCACCGTGCTGGTGCTCGAAGCTGCGCCCCAGGCCTGGCGCGGCGGCAATTCGGTGCACACGCGCAATCTGCGCTGCATGCATGACACGCCCCAGGATGTGCTGACCGACAGCTACAGCGAAGAAGAGTTCTGGCAGGATCTGCTGAAAGTGACTGGGGGGCAAACCACCGAGTCGATGGCGCGGCGCGTGATCCGCGAATCTGCCACCTGCCGCGGCTGGATGCAAAAGCATGGTGTGCGCTTTCAGCCCTCGCTCTCGGGTACCTTGCATTTGAGCCGCACCAATGCATTTTTCATGGGCGGTGGCAAGGCCTTGATGAACGCCTACTACCGCAGCGCAGAAGCCCTGAGCGTGCAGGTGCGCTACAACGCGGCGGTGACAAGGCTGGAGATGGATCAGGGTCGGTTTGTAGCCGCTTGGATTGGAGAAGATGCAGCTAGCGGCAGACCAGCACAGCGCATTACCGCCAACACTTGCGTGATCGCCAGCGGCGGTTTTGAGTCCAACCGGCAGTGGCTGCGCGAGGCCTGGGGCCAGAACGCGCAGGGCGAGTGGCCTGCAGACAACTTTGCCATCCGCGGCACGCGCTACAACATGGGCGTGGTGCTCAAAGACCTCATGGAGCAGGGCGCAGACACCATTGGCGATCCGACCCAGAGCCATTGCGTGGCTATTGATGCGCGCGCGCCGCTGTATGACGGTGGCATCGTCACGCGGGTGGACTGCGTGAGCCTGGGCATCATGGTCAATCAGCATGCCCAGCGTTTTTATGACGAAGGCGAGGATTTTTGGCCCAAACGCTATGCGATTTGGGGGCGCTTGGTGGCCCAGCAGCCGGGCCAGCTGGGCTACAGCATCATTGACGCCAAAGCGGTGGGCCGGTTTATGCCGCCCGTGTTCAAAGGCGTGCAGGCCGACAGCCTGCCGGACCTAGCCAGACAGCTGGGCCTGGATGAGGCCGCTTTCATGCGTACTGTCAATGAGTTCAACGCGGCCTGCAGTGTCAACCGCGGCGTAGGCAAGTTTGACCACGCGGTGCTGGACGACTGCGTGACCGAGGGCCTGACACCCGCCAAGACCCATTGGGCCTTGCCTATCGACACGGCGCCGTTCTACGGCTACGCGCTCAAGCCTGGCATTACCTTCACCTACCTGGGCATGCAGGTGGGCGAGGACACGGCGATCCGCTTTCAGGGCCAAGCCTCGTCCAACCTGTTTGCCGCCGGCGAGATCATGGCGGGCAATGTGCTGGGCAAGGGCTACACCGCAGGCGTTGGCATGACGATTGGCACGGTCTTTGGCCGCATCGCCGGGTCACAGGCGGCGCGCGCAGCCTTGCAATTGGTGGCCCAGCAAGAGGAACTTACCCCATGAGCACTGCTGTGCTGCAACAACTGATCGCCGATGCGCGTGGCCAGGCCGAGACCGAGGTGGCGCGGCAGATGCAGATCTGCAATGCCTGCCGTTACTGCGAGGGATTTTGCGCCGTCTTTCCCGCCATGACGCGGCGGCTTGATTTCACGCAGGACGATGTCCATTACCTGGCCAATCTGTGCCACAACTGCGGGGCTTGCCTGCATGCCTGCCAGTACGCGCCGCCACACGAGTTTGCGGTGAACGTGCCGCAGGCCATGGCCCAAGTGCGGGTGCACACCTATGCCCACTACGCCTGGCCTGCGGCTATGGGCGGCCTGTACCAGCGCAATGGTTTGCTGGTCTCGCTGGCGCTGGCAGGCGGCTTGGGGCTGTTTTTGCTGCTGGCTGTGATACTGCGTGGCAGCCTGTGGCATGCGCCCATGGCTGGCAATTTTTATGCGGTCTTTCCGCATAACCTGCTGGTGTGGATGTTTGGTAGCGTGTTCGGCTTCAGCCTGCTGGCCCTGCTGCTGGGAGTGATCAGGTTCTGGAGGGTGCACAAACCCACGCTGGATTTAAAGCCTAATCCGGCTGCAAGCCAACAGAATATCGCGGGAGCAGCTACACAAATAATAGCAGCTGCACGCAAAGAGGCGGCGCGTGACGCGCTGCTTCTGACCTATCTGGACGGCGGCCACGGCGAAGGCTGCCACAACGCAAGCGATGCGTGGACGCATTGGCGCAGGCGCTTTCACCACCTGACCACTGGCGGCTTTGCGCTGTGCTTTGCTTCAACCAGCACCGCAACGCTTTACCACTATGTACTGGGGCTTCAGGCGCCCTATGCCCTGAGCAGTCTGCCAGTGATTTTGGGCATCGTGGGAGGCTTCGGCCTGCTGCTGGGGCCTGCGGGTTTGTTTGCGCTGAAGCTGCGCCGCCACGCGCAGCATGGTGATGCGGCGCAAAACCCGATGGACTATGGATTCATTGCCCTGCTGTTTTTTACCAGCCTGACGGGCTTGGCCTTGATGTGGTGGCGCGATACGGGTGCTATGGCTGCTCTGCTGGCTGTGCACCTGGGCGTCGTGATGGCCCTGTTTATCACCATCCCCTACGGCAAAATGGCGCACGGTGTATACCGATGCGCCGCCTTGCTGAAGTTTGCGATAGAAAAAAGGTTACCCAGCCGTTTGCGCCTGTCTGAAGACTGAGTGACTTTTTCACCTGCAGGTTAGGGCCTGCCCGGCTTGGATCAGGGCTTGAGGGCCTCCATGTATTCTGCTTTCGAGATGGAGCCGTCCTTGTCCGTGTCAATCTGGTCAAAGCGCTGGGCGATGGCGGGTAGGTTTTCAGCCTCTTCCTTGCTGAGTTTGCCATCGGCGTTTTTGTCGGCGCGCGCAAAAGCTTCTGAGTAGCGGGCGGTGTCTGCGGTGCCGCCAGAGGGCGCTGGCGAGGAAGGGGCCGTCATTTGCGCATGGGCGGTATTGATGTGCAATGCAGCTACTGCAATGATGGCCATGCTGATCGCGTTGAATTTGCTGGCATCCAGGGTATAGCGTCGTCGGCGTGTTGTCATCTAAGACTCCTTGAGAATGGTAAGAAGGCTTGATTTAACCGTTATCCGCGCTCGCAGGCCAGCACTCTTGCCTCATGTTGTCGCTGTCACAAAATCCCACGTCGTAGACACAGTCTGTGCCATGTTTTTTACATGTTTCAGGCCGCCAAGCCAATGGAATATCGCGGGAGCAGCTATTTTATTTGTAGCAAATAGTGAGTCTATGGCAGTGTGCAACTGCGCATCGATCTGCCTTTGACGATTGCGTTTTCGCCGCGTCGCCCCTCGCATTTGCCCTTATTCAGAGCGGATCCATCGCGCACCTTTTGAGGGCATTTAACAGCGACGCAAACCCCTGCTGCGCCGCAAGTGAGCCACGCATTGCTGCACGAAATAGCTATTTTTCATACTAAAAAATACAATTAGCAATGAAATGGAATAAAATCCCATTAGAAACGAATAACAGGCGCGCTCCCCACAAACGGTTGCGCATTTTTTGTGCGGATGCAGAACATGGGCTTTTTTGTCAACAAGGGTCGCCGTTGGGCGCTACGCGTTAGCTGGCTGCTGGCTGCGTTGGCATGCGCGTCTTTGGCTTGGGCGCACAGCGTAGGGCAGGTGCAGACCACCAAGTTTTTAGCCCCCGAGACCGTGAGCATGCTGCTAGCAAGGGCTGGTTCTGGCTCACCAGGTTTGCGATCCGGGGATGTAGTGTCCTACCTCATCCAGTTCTCCCCGATTCGCAACGGCGCCAACACAGGCGTCGCAGGCTACATCACCGACTACATCCCGCCTGGCACCGAGGTCATTGATGCCGCCATCGTGACCAAAGACGGCGCAGGTAATTTTTACAACATACCACCCAGTTTCCCTGGCGGTATTGATTTTGGATGGGGCAACCAAGGCCCCAACAATTTCCAGGGGCTGTTCTCAACCAATGCCTACGACACCACACTGCGATGCAGCACACCCACCGTATTTACCAATAACTGCAACGCCAGAATGACCGAGCTGTATGCGGACACTGGCATATTTTTCTCTACCGACCCACGCACCGCTGTCTTTCCTGCTCTGCCCACGCGCATTTTGCAAGGCGTCAACGGCTATGACATCAGCCCTACCGCAGAGGGCCAGCTCAACCCCATCATTGGCCAAACCCGAGCTACCACGCATAACCTGTGGGATGCCGATCAGGTCAGCGCATTTGGTTCTGGAGGAAATGCCACCATTGCCCCCAGCTCGTCTGCACCCACTGTATCAGGCGGACGTGGCCCGACACCCTATAACGCGGGCTCCGTCGTGGCCGGCCCTCAGACAGGCTACCCACTGGACAACACGGCCAACGTGGGACCATGGCAACGCATCGCCTATACGGGGTCACGCATTGGCAACAGTGCGCTGGGACCTGCCACGGTGCAAGGCGCCAGTACCACAGCCGTAGGCGGCTTGCCAACCAGCGTAGGCTACAACCTGTCTGGCAGCAACCCACTGCCTGCGGGCACCAATGCCGTGCGCTGGGCCGTAGGCAAACTGGTCGTGGGTGAGATTCGTTACGTGAAAATCAGCTTGCGCATCACGGCAACTCCCCCAGCGGATGGCATCGTCAACAGCTCGGAGGTGTTTGGTGGCGATGCAGGTGATGGGGATGGAGGCCAGGACAATGCGTGGCGCTACCACGTCCCCAGTGTGGCCGACAACAATTCCAACCTGCTGGTACAGAAAGAAGTGGTGTGCGTGTTCAACGGAGCAGTGTGCCAGCCATCTAACGGCGCCTATATCTCCCCAAACTCCAAAGTGCGCTACCGCATCACGTACCTCAATTCAGGCGTAGTACCTCAAACCAATGTTGTGCTGCAAGACATATTGCCCTGCCAAACAGGTGCCAATGCTGCCAGCTTTACCACCACAGCCGTTATCAGTGGTTCCATTACGCTGCCCGTGCCTAACCCGCCCGTAACAGCAGCGGGCAATTGCCCCACCACACGCAGTACGGTCACGTTTCCTACATTGTCTACACTGGCCCCCGGCGCAGGTGGCGCAATTTTGATTGACGTGCAAACCAATGCTGGCAATAACGATGTGGTGGCCAACACCGCCAAGCTTTCCAGCGTGCAAGTGCCTGGTGGTGTGCAGTCAACCGCTGCATCCAATGTCAACTCTGTGCCCAGCCTGGCGATCACCAAAGTGGCCAACCCCACCACCGCGGTGCCCGGCGGCACTGTCTCCTACACCATCGTCGTAGAGAACGTAGGATCAGCCAATGCAACAGGTATCTCGTTGACTGACGTATTACCCAGTCTGGGTGGTGCAGCCAATGCAGCCACCCGCTTTAGCTTTAACACCACGACATTTGTAGCGGTCTCAAGCAGCCCCGCTGGTAGCACCTTAAGCTTGAACCCCACGGTGGCCACCACCATCCCCCCCACACTGGTTCCTTATGACACCTCTCCCGTAGCAAGCAATTCACAGCAAGTGGTTTGGACCTTTGCAACCTCCACCTTGGTGCCCGGTGGCAGGATGACACTCACCTACACCGCGAATGTGGGCTCCAGCGTCACGGCGTCGGCCACGCCTTACTTGAACAGTGCCGTCGTGACTTACGCAGGCGGAGGCGCTGGCCGCAGCGATGCGCCCAACACCGCCCCGGTACTGGTGACCTCACCGCTGTCAGTCAGCAAAACTATCGAGTGCTACTTTGTCGGTCTTAATTGTGTGCCCATTGGCCCGGGCAGCAGTGTGCCCGCCAACGCCAAAATCCGCTACAGCATCGACTACGCCAATACGGGCAGCACACCGATCGCCAACGCCGTGCTGTCTGACACTCTACCTTGCCAGACCCCTGCGAATGCCGTGAGCAATATCCAGATCATTGCTGGCCCGATTCCACTACCCGCGCCCAATCCCCCTGTCACTGCCGCAGGCGTGTGCCCCAGCACACGCAGCACCTATAGCTTTCCGGCCACCACGCTGGCTGTCGGGCAGACCGGTACTGTCAAAGTAGATGTGCAGACCAATGCCGCCACTGGCGCAGTAGTGGTCAACACGGCAAATTTAGGTGCTGTGGGCTTCCCCTCGGGAACCAGCGACGCCCAGGCCAGCGTGGCCGCCCAACCCGTGCTGCAGATCACCAAAACCTCGCCTGTGAGCGTGGCCGCCCCCGGCACTACCCTGTCCTACACCATCACCGTCAAGAACATCGGCACCACCGCAGCGCAGACCATCACGGTCTATGACTGGTTGCCCACCAGCGGCCCGACCAATAATGTCAGCACCCGCTTCAGCTACGTCACTGGCACCACGGCCATCACGGGCCTGAGCTCGGTGGTGCCGGTAGTGAACAGACCGCCGACCCAGCCGCCTTACAACACCAGCACCACCAATATCAACCTCAACAACCAGGAGGAGGTGGTATGGAGCTTTGGCGGCCAAAGCCTGGCGCCGGGGGCCAGTGTGAGCATCACCTTCCAGGCCCTGGTGGGCGCGGCCATGCCGCTGTCGCCGCCCAGCTATGACAACACCGCCCGGGCCACATTTGCCGGTGGCTCAGTCAACTCGGGGCTGGCTTCGGCCACGGTCATGCTGATGGCCAAGCTGACGGTGAGCAAGACCAATGGCACTACCAGCGTCAATGCGGGGGACACCACCACCTACACGGTCACTTTCAGCAATCTGGGGCCATCAGCAGCCAACGGTTCGGTCATCAAGGACGTAGCTTCTGAGGGCCTGAGCTGCACCCAGGTGACCTGCACGCCCAGTGGCGGTGCGCTGTGCCCGGCAGCGCTGCCGGCCAATACAGCTGTGCCGTCCAATCTGACCAGCCTGTTTGCCGCGGGCGAGACGATTGCCACCTTCCCGCCCAACAGTGCGCTGACCCTGCTGGTGCGCTGTGATGTGACGGCGACGGGGCAATAGTCTGCAAGCCACAGTCCATCCTCATGAACTGTGAAATAGTACCGTTAATCTTTTCTAATGCGCCTTTCGTCGCTGCATTTTGAAAAAATGGCAATTAATACCATTTAACTAATGACAATACAGGAATTGAAGAACATCTTGACGAATTAAATTGGACATTAAACCCAAGCTAAGTGCCCACAACCAGCGAATGGAATGGGTATTGGACGCCTGTCTCAGGCTGATGCGCCCCATCGTGCGCCTGGCTATTGTGTATGGGGTCAAGCATCCCCAATTGGCGGGTTTGTTGCGCAGACTGATGATCGAAGAATCGATAGGCTTATGGAAAAACAATGGGGTATTGCATCCCAATGTGAGCCAGCTGAGCATCACCTCGGGGCTCAATCGCAAGCTGGTCACTACCCAGGTGCGCGGCAAAGCCGAAAGCCTGTCTGTCACAGAGACTTCTTTGGCCTCCCGGGTGTTTACCCACTGGATGCATCTGGCGCACAGCCAACCGCAGTACAAGAGCTTGCCTGTAATAGCGTCAGCAGATGTCCTGTCTTTTGAAGCGATGGTGAAAAAGCTGATCTCCAACGAGGTGCACCACAAAACGATTGCGGTCGAGCTGCTCAGACTGGGCTTGGTTGAGCAAGACGAAGAAACCATCCGCTTGCTCAAAGATGCTTTTGTGCCCTCTGAAGACGAAAGGATTATGTTGGCCTTTGCGGCAGACAACGGAACAGACCATCTGCTGGCAGCCATGTCCAACATCGCAGGCAAAGCTGATCCCCTGCTGGAGAGGGCGGTATTTGCTGATGGCCTGAGCGAGGCAGGAGCCATCAGGGTGGAGCAGTACATGCGTGAGCAATGGGCTGTGCTCCATAACCAACTGGTAAGCAAAATGCAGCAGGAAATCGACATCGCGCAAGGGCAGGCTCCACATCCTGCGTCACACCGTATCCGGGTGGGTGTGTATGTGTACCACGAGCCGGTAAAGGCCGACAGCAAGGAGCAACCCAATGTGTAAACCACGCAGCATCAAGGCAGTGTGTACAAGAATCCTTGCGGTTTTGGCAGTGCTGGGCGCCGTCAGCTGCGGCGGCGGCGGAGCAGACTCATCTGGCGTGGGCTCAGGAGGGACGGGCATTACGGCGTCTGACAACCTGACGGTGGGCAGTATCACCGGCTTTGGCAGCGTCATTGTGAATGATGTGCGCTACTCCATCGACAGTATCACACCCCAGATTCAAGATACCAACGCGCTGGCATTGGGCATGACAGTGCAGATCCGCGGCCAGGTGGATGCTACAGGCCTGGAGGGCACAGCCAGCTCATTGATTTCTGCCGCTGAGGTACGCGGCAAGATTACCAGCCTGGACAAAGTGGCGCTCACATTGCGGGTCTATGACTTTCCAGTGGATGTTGACTTGGGAACCATCATTGCAGGCGCAGACCACTTTGCGCAACTCGCTGTGGGCGACGAAGTGCAAATCCACGGACTGCCCTCCAGCGGCATGCTTCTGGCTACGCGCATAGAGAAAATCGCCGCGCCCTCTGCGCCCATCCTGACGGGCGCAGTGTCTGGGCTGGACACTGGCAAAACCAGCTTCAAACTCGGCGGCATCAGCGTGTCGTATGGCAAAGCAAGCCTCAAAGGTTTTGGATCGCTGCCCTTGGTTAACGACACTGTTGTCAGGGTACGTGCAAGCGCTGCTCCGGTGAACAATGTACTGCAGGCATCGGTTGTCGAGCGCTGGATTTCCGTGCCCGAGACCGGCACCAGCGGCCTGGCCGTGACAGGCCCCATAGAAAACTTCACCAGCGTGTCCCAGACGTTTACGGTGGCGGGCATTACTATTGACGCCAGCACAGCGCCTTTGAAAGCCGACATGGTCAAAAAGCTGGCCAACGGCAGCTATGTCACTATCAAAGGGGTTTATTCGGCAGGCGTGCTGACGGCCACCGAAGTCAAGTTTCTCAAAGACAGCGCCACACCACCCATGCCCTCGTACAGTCTGTCCGGGGTAGTACAAACCTATCTGTCTGTGGCTGACTTTGCTGTGCAGGGGCAGCGGGTGGATGCCAGCTCTGCGGTGTTTTCCAAGGGTACTGCGGCCAAGCTGGCCGAAACCCCCGCACCCAAAGTCAAGGTGGTGGGGACCCGATTTGTCAACGGCCTGCTCATTGCAGACACCGTGCAGTTCTAGTGAGCGCTGCGCAGGCTAAAGGCCTGTACAGCCGCACATGTCCCTCAGACTACATACATTGAATTGTGCTGCGCCAGCTCATCAAATAACTGTTTAGCAGTGCAAATATAAATGGAAATTTTTACCATTTATATTTCATTACATGTATACTAATGATGTATGCATCCGGTCGATGTGAGTGCGGTGGAGTTGTCGGACAGGTTTAAAGGCTGTGTGCCCAACTGGCGTTGCACCGAAATGTCTTTTAGACAAGATCGCCTGATGGGAGGCTATTCGTGAATCAATATCGCTTGTTCGCTCTTCAACGCCCCAGTTCAGGTCGTGAAAAAATCTCGCCTTCCATCCCAACAGACACAGATGGATTTACTTTGCTGGAAGTTCTGTTGGTGATTGTGATGGTGCTCATACTCGCCGCGATAACGTATCCGTCGTACATGGAAACTGTAAAAAAATCGCGCCGCTCTGATGCGCAATCAATTTTGCTGGAGGCTTCACAGTTTGCTGAGCGTTTTTTCACTGACAACAAACGTTACGACCAGACCCAAGCGGGCGTTGCAATCGCCTTGCCTGACTCGCTTCAGCAGTCACCCAAGCAAGGGACTGCCAAATACTACAAGCTAGCCATTACGGCCACGGTCAGTGCTTACACCTTGACGGCGACACCTATTGAGCCCGGGGATCGGTGCGGAGCACTCAGTTTGAACAGCTTGGGAGTGAAGTCCGCCAGCGATGTGGATTGTTGGTAAGGCTGAGGTGGCTGCGTGCTTCAAGCGCTAGGGCTTGCAGCATCAGCAAATCAAATACCTCCATAGTTTGGCTAAGGCGCGTCGTTGGCTATGGATGCTAGGACTACTTCACCGCCGCCGCCTTGATCACTTCGTGCACCAGCTGCAACTTGGCCACGGCGGCGGCCGGCAGCACGAAGGGATAGAAGTCGCGCTCGCCCATGCTGCCTGAGAGCTCGTTGAGCACGGTGGTGATGGCCAGCCAGTTGTTGACAAAGTCCAGATAGGCCTGTGCGCCGGGGCGCTGGCTATCCCACAGGGCGCCCAGAGTGTAGGGCAGCTTGTCCACCACGATGTCGCCGGCTTCAAAGCCAAAGCTGCGTGCGGTGTCCATGCCGTCGCGCATGTGCAGGTAGTGCGCCCAGGTCTCGGCCCAGTCCTCCCACGGGTGGCTGGAGGCGTAGGCGCTGACGTGGCGCTGCGCCCAGTCAAACGGCGCGCCAATAGCGTAATGTGTCTGCAGGGCCTGCGCATAGTCTTTGCGTTCATCACCAAACAGCTGGCGAAATGGCTCGATCCACGGCGTGCCCGCTACCAGCCGGTCCCAGTAATAGTGGGCCACTTCGTGGCGCAGATGGCCCAGCAGGGTGCGGTAGGGCTCCTGCAGGGCTTCGCGCGTGGCCTCGCGGTGGGCGTCGTCAGCCTCCTGCGCATCAATGGTGATGACGCCCATGGCATGGCCCGTGGTGACGGGAAACTGCGGGTCCAGCGTGCGCAAAAAATCAAATGCCAGGCCACGCTCGGCGTCTTGCCAGGGCGTGCGGGTCAAGGTTGTCACTGGCAGGCCCAGGGCCAGCAGCTGGCTGACCAGACGGCGCTTGGCCACTTCAATGCGCTGCCACAGCACATGGTTTTCGGGCACTGACTGGTCGGGGATGGTGCGGTTGAGGCTGCAGGAGATGCACAGGCAGTCGTCACCGCCGGGCAAGCTCGCGTCCAGTGGGCGCAGCCAGTTGCAGGCGGCGGCGCTGTGGTAGTTGGCGCAGCGCTGGTAGCGCCGGGCACCGGTCAGGTCGTTGCCATGGCCTTCGCTTTCGATCGTCCACTGGCCTTCGAATTCGGTGGCATGCAGGGCCACCACCTGGGCGCGCTCGGGCTCAAAGCCCAGTTGGCGATGGCAGTTGAGGCAGGCGCTGTTGCGCAGAAAAACCGCATTGCCGCACACACAGCGGTAGGCGCGGCGGGTGGGACGGCGGGTGAAACTGTCTGGCATGCTATAAAGTATATAGCTGCTCCCGCGATATTCTATTGGGCTGGCAGCTTATTTTCATATAAAAAGGGGTTGCTGCGCGGCCCAGCAGGCTCAATCGTAGGTTTCGGCCTCGGGGTCATTGGCCTCGAGTTCGTAGCTGGCGGCCAGCATGGCCAGGCGGCCAATCACACCATACATGTAAAAACGGTTGGGTTCGCTGGCGCCAGGGGGCATGCCAGGCTGGGGCATGTGGGCGGATTTGTTGAACGCCAGCGGGACAAAGCTGGCACCGGGCGCGTTGAGGTTTTCGTCCACGCCGCGCTCAGCATGGACGCGGTAGAAGCCGCCCACCACATAGCGGTCCATCATGTAGACCACCGGCTCGGCCACTGCGTCATTGACACGCTCATTGGTCAGCACGCCTTCCTGGATGATCACGTCGCTCACCGTCTGGCCGTCCTTGATGACCGACATCTTGTTCTTGGTCTTGCGGTTGATCTCGTGCAGGTCTTTCACATCGCGCACCGTCATGATGCCCATGCCATAGGTGCCGTTATCGGCCTTGACTACGACAAAGGGCTTTTCGTTGATGCCGTACTCTTTGTATTTGCGCTTGATCTTGGTCAGCAGCGCATCGACATTGGTGGTCAGGCATTCGAAGCCCGTGCCTTCGGCAAAGTTGACTTCACCACATTTGTCAAACATGGGGTTGATCAGCCACGGGTCTACGCCCAGCAGCTTGCCAAAGCGCTTGCTGACCTCTTCGTAAGCGGTAAAGTGCTGCGACTTGCGCCGTGTGTACCAGCCCGCATGCAGCGGCGGCAGCAGGTGCTGCTCGTAGATTTCTTCCAGAATGCCAGGCACACCGGCACTCAGATCGTTGTTGAGCAAAATGGTGCAGGGATCGAAATTTTTCACTCCCAGGCGGCCTTTGCCACCGCCCTGGCTGCGCACCACCGGCTCCAGCAGCACGGTTTCGCCGTTGGGCAGCGTGATGGTGGTGGGCTCCTTGATCTCGGGGTTGATCGAGCCTATGCGCACATTCAGCCCCGCCATATTGAAGATGCGCGCCAGCTGCGCTACATTGGTCAGGTAGAAGGTGTTGCGCGTATGGTTCTCGGGGATGATCAGCAGGTTGCGCGCTTCGGGGCAGATTTTTTCAATCGCCGCCATCGCTGCCTGCACGGCCAGCGGCAGCATCTCCTGGGTCAGGTTGTTCCAGCCACCGGGATAGAGATTGGTGTCCACAGGCGCCAGCTTGAAGCCCGCGTTGCGCACATCCACCGAGGTGTAAAACGGCGGCGTGTGCTCCATCCACTCCAGGCGAAACCAGCGTTCGATGGCAGGCATACTGTCCAAAATGCGCTGCTCCAGCTCGTTGATGGGGCCTCGGGAAGCGGTGATCAGGTGCGGAACCATACGGGAGTCTTTGTAGATAGTTGAGGGGACATTGTAGGTAGCTGGGGCTGATCCTGCTGGTTGCAAGGCAGGTTTGGCCCGCACCGTGCGCAATCAGCCCTTGCAAAGCCCTAAAATCCATGCAGTTATTGTCCTTCAACCGAAATTTCCCATGCAATTCACCCGCTTTTCAGACCTTTGCGCCCAGGGCGCTGTACGCAACCAGCGCGTTTTCATCCGCGCCGACATGAACGTGCCCCAGGACGATACGGGCCGCATCACCGAAGACACCCGCATTCGCGCCAGCGTGGCCTGCATCCAGATGGCACTGGACGCAGGCGCTGCAGTAATGGTCACCAGCCATCTGGGCCGCCCCACCGAGGGCGAGATGAAGCCCGAAGACTCACTGGCCCCCGTGGCCGCACGCCTGGCCGAGCTGCTGGGCTGCCCGGTGCCGCTGGTGGCCAACTGGGTGGATGGGGTGCAGGTCAGCAGCGGCCAGGTGGTGATGCTGGAGAACTGCCGTGTTAACAAAGGCGAAAAAAAGAACGCCCCTGAGCTGGCTCAAAAAATGGCCAAGCTCTGCGATATCTTCGTGCATGATGCCTTTGGTACGGCCCATCGCGCCGAAGCCAGCACCTACGGCATCGCGCAATACGCCCCCATAGCCTGCGCCGGGCCCCTGCTGGCCGCAGAGATGGACGCCATCAGCAAAGCCCTGGCCAGCCCTCAACGCCCACTGATCGCCATCGTGGCGGGCAGCAAGGTCAGCACCAAGCTCACCATCCTGCGCGCCCTGGCCGGCAAAGTAGACGGTCTGATTGTGGGCGGCGGCATTGCCAACACCTTCATGTTTGCTGCGGGGCTGCGCATTGGCAAATCCCTGGCCGAGCCCGACCTGATCGGCGAGGCCATGGCGGTGATCCAGGCGATGAAAGCACGCGGCGCAGAAGTGCCTATTCCTGTGGATGTGGTGGTAGCCAAGACTTTCGCGCCTGATGCCCCCGCCACTGTCAAAGCCGCCACCGAAGTGGCCGACGATGACCTGATTCTCGACATTGGTCCCCAAACTGCCGCCAAGCTGGCCGAGCAGCTCAAAAGCGCAGGCACCATCGTGTGGAATGGTCCAGTAGGGGTGTTTGAGTTCGACGCTTTCGCCCACGGCACCGAAACCATCGCCCGCGCCATCGCCGCATCACCCGCCTTCTCCATCGCGGGCGGTGGCGACACCCTGGCCGCTATTGCCAAGTACGGTATCGAGAAAGATGTGGGCTATATCTCCACAGGTGGTGGCGCATTTTTGGAGGTGCTAGAGGGCAAGACGCTCCCAGCGTTTGAGATATTGCAAACGCGTTTTAAAGGCTGATATTTATAAGAAAAGGCTCTCCAAGCCAATAAAATATCGCGGGAGCAGCTATTTATTTAATAGCATGACCGAATCATCGGTGTACACCAGCTCCAGTGGATAGCGCTGCCCGCGCAGGTAGTCCTGCATGCACTGCAGCACCAGCGGGCTGCGGTGGCGGGCGCTGCTGGCGCGCACTTCGTCGGGGGTCATCCACAGGGTACGCACGATGCCTTCGTCGAGTGCCCGCCCCGCAATCTGCGGGCCTGCGGTGCCGCAGAAAGCAAAACGCAGATAGGTGATGTCCTGCGCAGGCACTATGCCCTGCGCTGTGCTGCGCGCGGGGCGCTGAAAGCGTGAGAGATAGATGCCCACCAATGCAGTGGGCGTGAAGTGGCGCGCAGTTTCTTCCAGCGTCTCGCGGATGCAGCCAGCCTGCGGGCTCTCGCCAGGGTCGATATGGCCGGCAGGGTTGTTCAGGCGCAGGCCCTCAGGGGTGTGCTCCTCCACCAGCAGAAACCGGCCATCCTGCTCGATGATGGCGGCCACCGTGGTGCTGGGCCGGAAACGCTCGGAGGTAGAAGAAGTCATGTCAAACTTTATGCAAATGAATAGAGAGCATATTCCAATCGCGTCTAAGTTCGCGTTAATCGGCTTGTGCAATCTGCAAAAACTCGTGTAAGCTGTCAGTCAAGAATTTAAAACCATTTTTGTTTGAGGAGACCAGCATGCGTATTGGCGTTCCGGCCGAAATCCTTGCAGGCGAGACCCGGGTAGCCGTCACCCCCGAGACGGCCAAAAAACTCAGTACCCAAGGCCATACCCTCGTTGTCCAGAGCGGTGCAGGCGTGGCTGCCAGCGTGACCGACGCTGCGTATGAAGCCGCAGGTGCGCAAATCGGCGATGCTGCCGCAGCCTATGCCTGCGACGTGGTGCTCAAAGTGCGCGCGCCGATGCAAAAAGAACTTGCCATGGTCAAACCAGGCACCACCCTGGTGGGCATGCTCAACCCCTTTGACGCCGAAGGCCTGCAGCAACTGGCCGCCGCAGGGGTAACAGGCTTTGCACTGGAGGCTGCGCCACGCACTACGCGTGCGCAGAGCATGGACGTGCTGTCCTCGCAGGCCAACATCGCAGGCTACAAGGCGGTGATGATGGCGGCTGATAAATACCAGCGCTTTTTCCCGATGCTGATGACCGCAGCAGGTACCGTGAAGGCCGCGCGGGTGGTGATTCTGGGCGTGGGTGTGGCGGGCCTGCAGGCCATTGCCACGGCCAAGCGGCTGGGCGCGGTGATTGAAGCGTCTGATGTTCGCCCCAGCGTGAAAGAGCAAATCGAATCCCTGGGCGGCAAATTCATCGACGTGCCCTACGAAACTGACGAAGAAAAAGAAGCCGCCGTCGGCGTGGGCGGCTATGCCAAGCCCATGCCAGCCAGCTGGCTGGCGCGACAGGCCGTGGAAGTGGCCAAGCGTGTAGCACTGGCCGATGTAGTGATCTCCACCGCGCTCATCCCCGGTCGCGCCGCGCCTACGCTGATCACCGAAGACATGGTCAAGTCCATGAAGCCTGGCTCGGTGATCGTAGATATCGCCGCAGGCAAGGGCGCTGGCGGCGTGGGCGGCAACTGCCCTCTGTCCGAAGCCGACAAAACCGTGGTCAAACACGGCGTCACGATCATTGGCGAGACCAATCTGCCCGCACTGGTAGGCGCAGACGCCTCCGCTCTGTACGCACGCAACGTGCTGGATTTCCTGAAACTGATCTTGCAGCCAGCAGCCAAGGGCGAGCCGCCAGCGGGTCTGAAAATCGATATGGATGACGATATCGTGGCGGCGTGTTTGATGACCCAGGGTGGAGAGGTGAAGAGAAAATGAAGAACCTGTCTAAATTCATGTGGGCAGCTACTCTATTGAGCATGCATGCCTACGCTGGTGCGACGGAAGTAGCTGTGGGCAGAGCCAAGGTCGTACTGCCTGTGGGGCAGTGGGAGCAATTGGTGGACGAGAGCTCGGGTCAGCAATATAGCGGTGATGTTTCTGGGTCTATTAAAAGCACCAAAAAAATCATGGTGTTGCTGGGTAATAAGTCCGAAGTGCTGGCCGTATTCAGTTTTAACGCGAGCAGCAGCAGTATCGGCACAGCGCGAATGAACTGGACCAGCGGTTGCAAGCAAAACGCCACGCAAAGTTATCACTTTGACGCTACCCGAGGCAGCTTGGACCAACTGGATTGCGTAAAAGCTTGGTCTGAACTGGGTACGTCTAGGATGATCAAAACTCTGGATCCCAAAATAGAGGATATGCTGAAATCCAAGAACTATGTTTTGCCAGAAAAAATGCACATAGTTCTGCATAACGTCGGCATTAACAATGGGGCGTTTATCGCTACCATCGGTATGATCAATCCCAAGTTTTCCAATGCAAAAGGTAATGCGGAGATATCTGGAACCGTATTAAAAAATGAAGCCTTGGCTTTTTGGGCTATGGAACTGGCTTCTGCCGCCACAAGCAGTGTTCGCTCTTTCAGCGGTGAATACAAAGTGCCCGCATTAACTTTTGCGACCTCAAAAAGCGAGTAATTCCATGGACATCGTATCCCCCACCATCCTCAACCTCATCATCTTCGTGCTGGCAATCTATGTGGGCTACCACGTGGTGTGGACGGTTACCCCGGCTTTGCATACGCCGCTGATGGCAGTGACCAACGCGATCTCGGCGATTGTGATCGTCGGCGCAATGCTGGCTGCTGCTTTGACCGAAACGGGCCTGGGCAAAACCATGGGTGTGCTGGCCGTGGCGCTGGCGGCGGTGAATATTTTTGGTGGCTTCCTGGTGACGCGGCGCATGCTGGAGATGTTCAAGAAAAAAGAAAAGAAAGCACCCGTGCAGACTGAAGGAGCCGCCAAATGAGCATGAGCCTGGCTACTCTGTTGTATTTGATCGCTTCGGTGTGTTTTATCCAGGCGCTCAAGGGCCTGTCGCACCCCACCACGTCGATTCGCGGCAACCTGTTTGGTATGGTGGGCATGGCGATTGCCATGCTGACCACCATGGCGCTGATTGTGCAGATCTCTGGCGGCAAGGCTGCAGGCATGGCCTATGTGCTGCTGGGCCTGGTGGTGGGCGGTGCCTACGGCGCCTACCGCGCCAAGACGGTGGACATGACCAAGATGCCCGAGCTGGTGGCGTTTTTCCACAGCATGATCGGTCTGGCAGCCGTGTTCATCGCCATTGCGGCAGTGACCGAGCCCTATGCCTTTGGCATCGTGGCTAAAGGCGCAGCAATTCCTACGGGCAACCGGCTGGAGCTGTTCCTGGGCGCAGCGATTGGTGCCATCACGTTCAGCGGCTCGGTGATTGCCTTTGGCAAACTCAGCGGCACCTATAAATTTCGCCTGTTCCAGGGCGCGCCGGTGCAGTTTGCGGGGCAGCACAAGCTCAACCTGATTTTGGGCTTGGCCACCATTGGCCTGGGTCTCGTGTACACCTTCACCGAAAGCTGGCCTGCTTTTTACGCCATGCTGGCGCTGGCCTTTGTGATGGGCGTGCTGATCATCATCCCGATTGGTGGCGCTGACATGCCGGTGGTGGTGTCCATGCTCAACAGCTACTCGGGCTGGGCAGCTGCAGGCATTGGCTTCAGTCTGAACAACAGCATGCTGATCATTGCGGGTTCCCTCGTAGGCAGCTCGGGCGCGATCCTGTCCTACATCATGTGCAAGGCCATGAACCGCAGCTTCTTCAACGTGATTTTGGGCGGCTTTGGTGGCGAGGCGGTCACAGCGGCTGCCGGTGGCGCGGTGCAGCGCAACGTGAAAAGCGGCAGCGCCGACGACGCGGCTTTTGTGCTGAGCAATGCAGAGACGGTGGTGATCGTACCCGGCTACGGCCTGGCCGTGGCGCGCGCGCAGCATGCAGTCAAGGAGCTGGCCGCCAAGCTCACCGCCAAGGGCATCAACGTCAAATACGCCATCCACCCGGTAGCGGGCCGCATGCCCGGCCACATGAACGTGCTGCTGGCTGAGGCCGAGGTGCCTTATGACCAGGTGCATGAGATGGAAGACATCAACGGCGAGTTTGGCCAGGCTGATGTGGCGATTATTTTGGGTGCCAACGACGTGGTCAACCCTGCCGCCCTCATCAAAGGCAGCGCGATTTACGGCATGCCGATTCTGGAAGCCTACAAAGCCAAAACCATCATCGTCAACAAGCGCTCAATGGCGGCAGGCTATGCAGGTCTGGACAACGAATTGTTCTATATGGACAAAACCATGATGGTGTTTGGCGACGCCAAGAAAGTGGTCGAAGACATGGTGAAAGCGGTCGAATAAAACCGCTCGGCACGCACCGCTGGGGTGCGCAGTCCGTCAGGCATTTCTGACGGGCTTTTTTACGCGGCCATCAAGGCATCTTTAACGCGTCATTGCTGCATGGCACTAGGGAAAACCTAATTGGCCTACACGCAGCTTACAGCGACAATGCAGGGCTATCGTTTTTTTATCAGATAAGTTGTTGGAGATCCCCATGAATAACCGCCCCTGGCTTGCGTCCTATCCCGAAGGCGTGCCTGCAGATATTGACACCGCCCAGTACAGCTCCCTGGTCGCCCTGATGGAAGAGAGCTTCCAGAAATACGGCAGCCGCGTCGCCTACAGCTTCATGGGCAAGGACATCAGTTTCGCCCAGACCGATTCTTTAAGCCGCGCCTTCGCTGCCTACCTGCAGGGCCTGGGCCTGGCCAAAGGCGAGCGCGTAGCTATCATGATGCCCAACGTGCCGCAATACCCCGTGGTGGTGGCTGCCATCCTGCGTGCGGGCCTGGTGGTGGTGAACGTGAATCCGCTGTACACCCCGCGCGAGCTCGAGCACCAGCTCAAAGACTCTGGGGCCAAAGCCATTGTGATCATTGAGAACTTTGCCACCACGCTGGAGCAGTGTGTCAAGGCAACGGGTGTCAAGCATGTGGTGCTGGCGGCCATGGGCGACATGCTGGGCCTGCTCAAGGGCAGCCTGGTCAATTACGTGGTGCGCAATGTAAAAAAGATGGTGCCCACCTACAACCTGCCCGGTGCGATCCGCTTTAACCAGGCGATTGCCAAAGGCACCAGCGGCACGCTGAAGAAGCCCGACATCAAGGCCGACGATATCGCTGTGCTGCAATATACCGGCGGCACCACGGGGGTAAGCAAAGGCGCGGTGCTGCTGCATCGCAACGTGATTGCCAACGTGCTGCAGTCAGAGGCCTGGAACCAGCCCGCATTGAAGTCCATGGGTAGCGAGCAACCCGTGGGCGTCGTGGCGCTGCCGCTGTACCATATCTTTGCATTCACGGTGAACATGATGCTGGGCATGCGCCAGGGTGGCAAAGGCATTTTGATTCCCAACCCGCGCGATCTGCCTGCCGTGCTCAAGGAGCTGGCCAAACACAAGATCCACACCTTTCCGGCGGTCAACACCCTGTTCAACGGCCTGGCCAACCATCCAGATTTCAATACCGTGGACTGGAGCCATCTGAAAATCTCGGTCGGCGGCGGCATGGCTGTGCAGGGCGCAGTGGCCAAGCTGTGGCTGGAAAAAACCGGCTGCTCGATCTGCGAAGGCTATGGTCTGTCTGAAACATCGCCCTCAGCCACCTGCAACCCGACCGACAGCAAGCAGTTCACCGGCACGATTGGCCTGCCCCTTCCCAACACCTCACTCAAATGCCTGGACGACGATGGCAATGAAGTGCCCCTGGGCCAGCCCGGCGAGATCGCCATCAAAGGCCCGCAGGTTATGGCTGGCTACTGGCAGCGCCCCGATGAAACCGCCAAGGTCATGACGCCCGATGGCTATTTCAAAACCGGCGACATCGGTATCATGGACGAGCGCGGCTACTTCAAGATCGTGGACCGCAAAAAAGACATGGTGCTGGTCAGCGGCTTCAACGTCTACCCCAACGAAGTGGAAGACGTGGTGGCGCAGATGCCGGGCGTCATGGAGTGTGCGGTGGTCGGTGTGGCCGACGAGAAAACGGGCGAGGCCGTCAAGCTGGTGATCGTGAAAAAAGACCAGGCACTGACCGAAGCCCAGGTGCGCGAGTACTGCCGCGCCAACCTGACGGGTTACAAGCAACCCAAGGTGATCGAGTTCCGCACCGATATGCCCAAAACCCCGGTAGGCAAAATCCTGCGCCGTGAATTGCGCGACAAGAAATAAGCCATCCGGTGACTGACTCCACAAAATAGCGGCACATAGCCGCTATTTTTTTAATAGCTGCTCCCGCGATATTCTATTGGCCTGGAGGCCTAAAACCCTTTAAATGGCGTGCTCAGAGACGGCTGGAGCCCATTGCGCAGCCACTTGCACACCCAGGCCCACCAGGCGCTTGCGCATGCTCAGCACCGCCTTGTCCTTGCTGATCAGGCTGGCGCGGTGCTGCACGGCCAGGTCAATGAATTTCTGGTCGTCTTCGTCTTTGCACACAAACACTGCGCGAGCTGCGCTGTGCATGATCTGTGCATGCGCATCAAACAGCGCCAGCACCTGCGCAGCAGTGACATGGTAGAAAGCCATGCGTGGCTGCAGATGGCTGTAGGCCAGTACGCGTTCGAGCTCATCGCGCATGACCTGGGTGCTGATCCATTGCACGGTGCCGCCCTGCAGGCTCTGGCGCAGCGCAGTGCAGCGCGGGTCATTGAAAATAAACAGGTCCAAAACGATATTGGTGTCCAGCACCACGCGCCGCACACTCACTGCGCTGCGCCTGGCTGTACGGCAGCTTTGTCGGCAGGCTGTACGCGCCGGCCTTGGATGTCAAATTTGAAAAGGCGGCATTCGATAGGACCGTTCCACATCGGTACGCGGCGTGACTCCTTCAGGCGCATGCGGCCCGGCAGCTTCATATCAGGTGCCAGAATCCACGCGGTCCAGCCGTCGAAATGGCTTTTCCAGTGCGTGGCCAGCTGCACAAAAAAGTCTTCGGTATCGGCCGTTTGCTGCGTGCCTGCCACACCGCGTACTTCAATGCGCTCACCATAGGGCGGGTTGATCATCATCACGGGCTTGTGCTCGGTGCTGCAAGGCGGCATGCGCTGCAAGGCATCGCCGCCGCGCAATTGCAGCGCATGGGCAACCCCCGCGCGCTCGGCATTGCGCTGGGCAAAATCCACCATGCGGTGCGCCACATCGCTGCCAAAAATCGTGATCTCCTGTGCGTTGGCAGGGCCTGTGACAGCGGCCTCAGCCGCCTGCTGGTGGATAGGCTCCCACACATGCTTTTGAAACGGCAGATAGCGTTCAAAGGCAAACGGCCGCTGCAGGCCCGGCGCGATATTCAGCGCCATCTGCGCAGCCTCCACCGCGATGGTGCCGCTGCCGCAGCAGGGGTCGTACAGCGGCTGCTCAGGGCTCCAGCCGCTGGCGGCCAGCATGGCGGCGGCCAGGGTTTCTTTCAGCGGCGCGTCCCCCTTGTCCTGGCGCCAGCCGCGCTTGAACAGGGGCTCGCCACTGGTGTCGATGTACAACGTGACGCTGTCGGTGTTCAGGTGCGCGTGCACATGCACATGCGGCCAGTGGGTGTCTACATCTGGCCTGGCACCCGACTTGTGGCGAAAGCGGTCGGCGATTGCGTCTTTGATGGTGAGGGCGGCAAAGTTCAGGCTTTTGAGCGGGCTGTGCTGGGAGGTGATGTCGATTTTGAAAGTGTTCTTGTTGGTGAACCACAGCTCCCAGGCTACGTCACTGGCGGCGTCGTAGAGGTCTTTTTCGTTGCGGTAAGGCCGGTGCTGCAGCTGTACCATCACGCGCACTGCCAGCCGACTCCACAGGTTGAGCTGCATCACATCGCGCCAGCTACCCTCCATCATCACCCCGCCGCGCAGCACACTGACAGGTTGCTTGGTGATGCCGTGCACCTCATGGCCCAGCAGCTCTTCCACGCCTGCAGCGCAGGGCAAGAATAATTGGAGATGGTTCATGGCAGGTCTTACAAGGCTTTGCGTAAATGGGTGGGCGCGATACGCAAGGCTTCGCGGTATTTGGCAACAGTGCGGCGCGCACATTCTATGCCTTGCTCCTTGAGCATGTCGGCAATGGCGCTGTCGGACAGTGGTTTTTTGCGGTCTTCGGCAGCGATGAACTGCTGGATCAGGGCGCGCACGGCCGTGCTGGACGCATTGCCACCGGTCTCGGTGTTCAGCCCCGAGCCAAAAAAGTATTTCAGCTCGAAGGTGCCAAACGGCGTGGCCATGTATTTGGCCGTGGTCACGCGGCTGATGGTGGACTCGTGCAGGCCCAGCTCGTCAGCGATCTCGCGCAGCACCAGCGGGCGCATGGCCAGCGCGCCGTGGGCGAAAAAATTGCGCTGCCGCTCGACAATCGCATTGCTCACGCGCAATATGGTGTCAAAGCGCTGCTGGATGTTTTTGATGAACCAGCGCGCTTCCTGCAAGCGGCCCTGCAGCGCAGCGTGGCTGTCAGACTTGCCGCCCTTGAGGGCCTGGGCATAGATGTCATGCACCTTCAGGCGTGGCATCACGGTGGGATTGAGCTGGGCCCTGAACTTGATCTGCGAGCCCCGTCCCTGGCTGACCACAATCACATCGGGCACGATGATGTTGCGCTCCAGGTCGGCAAACTGGCGGCCAGGCTTGGGGTCCAGGCGGGAGATCAGGGCAATGGCTGCCTTGATGTCGTCGATACTGCAATGGCACAGCGCCGCCAGCCGCTTGGTGTCGCGCTTGGCCAGCAGGTCCAGCGGCTGCGCACAGATGGCCAAGGCCTCCGTGCGGGCTGCGGTGTGCGCGGGCAGGGCCTGCAGCTGCAGGCTCAGGCATTCGCTGAGGCCGCGCGCGCCAATGCCCGCGGGCTCCATATGGTGCAGCAGGCGCACAGCCAGCTCAAAGCGTTGCACCAGCTCCTGCACGTCTTCCAGTGTGGTGGCACCCAGGCTCTCGGCCAGGTCTTCAAAATCGTCTTCCAGATAGCCATCGTCGTTGAGTGATTCGATCAGAAACATCAGCGCGGCACGGTCCTCATCGGACAGGCGCAGGCCCAGCGCCTGGCGGTGCAGGTGGTCTTGCAGGCTGGTGTGCTCGGCGCTCAGCGTGGTGGCATCGGTATCGTCAGAGGCTTCGTTGTTGGAGGTGCGCGCTGGCGCGTCATTGCCCCACTCGGCATCATCCGCAGCCACTTCGTAGCTGCCTTCGCCTTCCCAGTCGTCGATGCTGCCGGTATCGGCCGGGCTGTCGGTGGCGCTGTCAGCTTCTGCAGTTTTCTCGCTGGTGGTGCTCGTGGTGCTGGCTGCCCCGTCCCATTCAAATTCATCGGCACGTTCAGCCTGCACACTGGCCTGCTCCTGCTGCACGCGCTCGGCCTGCAGCACCTCTTCGTAGCTTTGCTCTGCGCTGTCCTGCTCCAGAAACGGGTTGTCCTGCAGCATCTGCTCAATCTCCTGCGCCAGCTCCAGCGTGGACAGCTGCAGCAGACGGATCGATTGCTGCAGCTGCGGTGTGAGCGCAAGATGCTGGGAGACGCGAAGGCTTAGGCCCTGTTTCATAGGGACAGCCTGGATTACATCCGGAAATGTTCGCCCAGATATACACGGCGTACATCGGGGTTGTCGACAATTTCTGCAGGTGTGCCCGAGGCCAGTACATGGCCGTCGCTGATGATGTAGGCGTGGTCGCAGATGCCCAGCGTTTCACGCACATTGTGGTCGGTGATCAGCACGCCGATACCGCGTGATTTCAGAAAGCCAATGATGCGCTGGATTTCAATCACCGCAATCGGGTCGATACCGGCAAATGGCTCATCGAGCAAGATGAACTGAGGGTCTGTAGCCAGTGCGCGGGCAATCTCCACCCGGCGGCGCTCGCCGCCCGACAGCGCGGGTGCGGGCGAGTCATGCAGCTGCTCGACGCGCAGGTCCTTGAGCAGTGCCTGCAGGCGGCTTTCAATATCGGCTTTGGCCAGCGGCTTGCCGCTGGCGTCGCGCTGCAGCTCCAGCACGGCGCGCACATTCTCGGCCACGGTGAGCTTGCGAAAGATCGACGCTTCCTGGGGCAGATAGCTCAGGCCCAGGCGAGAGCGGCGGTGGATAGGCAGGCGCTCGATCCGCTGGTCATTGATCGTGATCTGGCCCGCATCGGCGCGCACCAAGCCTACGATCATGTAAAACGAGGTGGTTTTGCCTGCACCGTTGGGGCCAAGCAAACCTACCACCTCGCCCTGCGAGACCGACAGCGACACGTCCTTGACCACTTTGCGCGCGCCATAGGATTTCTGCAGCCCCTGGGCAACCAATTGCTGCGCGCTGCCGATGCTGTTGCGCAGGCTTGCTGGAGCGCTCTCCTGCACGCCCAGCACTGCTGCCGCGTCAGCCCTCACTTGCGTTCTCCACCGATGGCCGTGCTGGGGCGCAGCGAGGCGGGCGGGGCCACCGTGCTGGGGGCAGACGCTGCCGCCTTGGGCGTGATCATGGTGCGGATGCGCCCGGTGGGGTTGCTGGGCGAGGCGTTGGCAGCGCCGCCAATGACGTTGAACACATCGGTCACGTTGTCATACACAATCTGGCTGCCCGTGGTCTCGTCGTTGATGCTGCTGCCTTTGTAGCGGCGGATCACGGCATTTTTGCTGAAGGTGACGGTATCTGCTTTGCCGTCGTAGTAAATCGTCTCGGCTTCGCCTTCGATCCACTCGTCAGGCACATCGCGTTTTTGCCGGAAAAAAGCCCGCTTGCCGCCTTTTTCTGTAGCCGTACCAAACTGGAAGCCTTCGGCATCCTGGCGCACATCCACTTGCGCACCACGGATGATGATGGTGCCTTTGGTGATCACCACATTGCCCGTGAACACGCTGGTTTGTTTCAAATCGTCGTAGCGCAGGGCGTCGGCCTCGGCATTGATAGGCTTGTTCTTGTCAGCCTTTTCGGCCCAGGCAGCGCTGCTGCACAGGCCTGCCATCAAGAGGGCTACAGAGAGGAGGCGAAAGGGGGTAGAGCGGGGTGTATACATGGCGGCATGAATCTTGCTGCCCCCATTGTAGTCGCCAGTTTTAAGGCTGTGCGCCTAACTGGCTATCAACGTAGCAATGGCTACGCAAGCCGGCCCAAGCGCGGTGCCTGGGCTGCACCTGCGGCTCAGCGCGTCAGCGCCACCAAGCGCTGCGCTACCCCGCTCACGCGCAGCTCTACCAGCTCGCCGCCTACCCGCAGTGGCGGAAAGCTTACCGCTTCCACGGTCAATGGCGCGGCGCCAGCGGAGATGGCTGGCGCTGCGCTTTTGCCACCGGCTGCGCTGTCCTCCCCTTTGGCCAGGGCCTGGTTGCCGTTACAACTGGAGAGCAAGGCCGGGCTGCTGATGCGCACTTGCTTCACACCCGCCAGCGCGGCTTTGTCAGACGATGCTACGCGCTTGCCTGCAGCATCCAACAGCTCGATCCCGCGGGCCTGCGGTGCCCAGCGCTGGTTGGCATCCAGGCGACCGGCCAGGATGCACTGCATCTCGGGGGTGGCAGTTTGGGCTGCGGCAGACAGGCTGACGCAGGCCGTGGCCAGCGCGATAGCGCAGCAGGCCCAGGATGGATTGAAAAATTTCACCATAAAAGCTCCTCAACACGGTAGAAAACGCTTGGCACAACCACTTGGAGGCCCATGCGTCAAGACAGGTTCAGTGTAGGTGGCCTGGTGGCTGCCCACAATCCCATGAATATGTCATTCAGGCCGTCAGCCTTTGTAACGCCTCGCGGTATTTGCCTGCGGTGTTGTCAATCACCTGCGCTGGCAAGGCGGGCGCTGGGGCGGTTTTGCCCCAGGGTTTGCCGTTGACTTGGGCGCTCTCAAGCCAGTCGCGCACAAACTGCTTGTCATAGCTGGGCGGGTTGCTGCCCTCGCTATAGGTTTCCAGCGGCCAAAAGCGTGAGCTGTCGGGCGTGAGCACCTCGTCCATCAGGGTCAGCGTGCCATCGGCGTCCAGACCAAACTCAAACTTGGTGTCAGCAATGATGATGCCCTTGGTCAGCGCGAAGGCTGCGGCCTCTTTGTAAATGGCAATACTGATGGCCTTGATCTTTGCGGCCAGCTCAGCGCCCACCACAGCCACCACCTGCTCGTAGGAGATATTTTCGTCATGCTCGCCCACAGCGGCTTTGGCAGCGGGTGTGAAGATCGGCTCGGGCAGCTTGGACGCGTTTTTCAGGCCCGCAGGCAGCGGCACGCCGCACACCGACTGGCTCTGCTGGTATTCAGCCCAGCCGCTACCGGCCAGATAGCCGCGCACCACGGCTTCGACGGGCAGGGGCTTCAAGCGCTTGACCAGCATGGCGCGGTCTTTGACCTGCGGTTTTTCCGCCTCGGTCACCACGCTCTCTGGGGCTTCACCCGTCAGGTGGTTAGGGCAGATATGCCCCAGCTTGGCAAACCAGAACAGCGCCATCTGCGTGAGCAGCGCGCCCTTGCCCGGAATCGGTTCGCCCATGATCACATCAAAGGCGCTCAGGCGGTCGCTGGCGATCATGAGGATGCGGTCATGGCCCACCGCGTAGTTGTCACGCACCTTGCCACGGGCGAGCAGGGGCAAAGAGGCAATATGGGAGGTGTGCAGGGAGGAAGCAGAGGTCACAGAAACTCACTTAACCAGATCAAAGCCATGAAAAAAGCCCAGTGCAATGCACCGGGCTTTGAATTATCGCAGCTTGCGCCGTGCGCGCTGACCTACGATCAGTGCACCACCTGGGCCAACTCGCCCTTGGCGTACTGGCTGGCCACCACATGCAGGCTGTGGCCTTTGATCTTGCTGGCCTGGCTGCTGCAGCCAAACTCGACATAGCGCTGTTTGCAGATGGCCTGGGCGGCGGCGCGGGCGGGCTTGAGCCATTCGCGGGCATCGAATTTATCGGGGTTCTCGGCCAGAAACTTGCGTACCGCTGCCGTCATGGCCAGGCGGATATCCGTGTCGATGTTGATCTTGCGCACGCCAAACTTGATGGCTTTCTGGATCTCTTCCACCGGCACGCCATAGGTCTCTTTCATCTTGCCGCCATATTGGTTGATGACGGCCAGCAGGTCTTGCGGCACGCTGGAGCTGCCGTGCATCACCAGGTGGGTGTTGGGCAGGCGGCGGTTGATCTCCATGATGCGGTCAATCGCCAGAATGTCGCCGGTGGGCTTGCGGGTGAACTTGTAAGCGCCATGGCTGGTGCCAATGGCAATGGCCAGTGCGTCCAACTGCGTCTTTTTGACAAAATCGGCGGCCTGCTCGGGGTCGGTCAGCAGCTGCTCGCGCGTCATGGTGGCATCGGTGCCGTGGCCGTCTTCCTTGTCGCCCTTCATGGTCTCCAGGCTGCCCAGGCAGCCCAGCTCGCCTTCCACCGTCACACCCAGCTTGTGGGCCATGTCCACCACCTGGCGGGTGACCTGCACGTTGTAGTCGTAGCTGGCAATGGTTTTGCCATCGGCCTCCAGGCTGCCGTCCATCATCACCGAGCTAAAGCCCAGGTCGATCGCGCCTTGGCATACAGCGGGGTTTTGGCCATGGTCTTGGTGCATGACCAGGGGGATGTGGGGGTACTGCTCGATAGCCGCCTGGATCAGGTGTTTGATGAACGCCTCGCCCGCATATTTGCGCGCTCCAGCGCTGGCCTGCAAAATGACGGGAGCGCCCACTTCGTCTGCAGCGGCCATCACTGCTTGCACCTGCTCCAGGTTATTGACGTTGAAGGCCGGAATGCCGTAGCCGTTGACAGCTGCGTGGTCGAGCAGCTCACGCATGGAGACGAGTGCCATAAAAATCCTCAGAAGTGGTTAGCGGGCAGTTGGTAACTGGGTGGTAACCAAGTATTTTAACGGCAGGATGGGGCGTGCCTTGTACGACCTCAGGACCCCTGTTTTAGTAGTCTTTTAGGCCGCCAGGCCAATAGAATATCGCGGGAGCAGCTATTAAATAAATAGCATTTGTATTTACCCAAGATCACCAAATGTACCTTGGTTACATGCCTGTTACGCCCCCGGCAGGCTTGCCGTGGTGCTTCAGGCCACGCTGCAGATCTTCAGCATGTTGGTGCCGCCGGGCGCGCCCATGGGCTCGCCGCAGGTGATGGCGTAGATGTCGCCAGTCTGCACGATGCCGCGCTTTTTCAGGTGCTTTTCTGCCTGGATCAGGGCGCTGTCGCGGTCCACGCTGGTGTCCATCAGCAGCGGGCGCACGTTGCGGTAAATCGCCATTTTGCGTTGGGTGGCGACTTTGGGCGTCAGCGCGTAGATCGGCACGTGGATGCGGTGGCGGCTCATCCACAGCGGGGTGGAGCCGCTGTCGGTCAGGGCCACGATGGCCTTGGCGTTCAGGTGGTGGGCGGTGAACAGCGCACCCATGGCAATCGACTGGTCAATGCGGTCAAAACGCTTGCCAGTGAAATCGGCGTCCAGCTCCACGTCCTCAGCGCTTTCGGCGGCCTCGCAGATGCTGCTCATCTGCTGCACCGTCTCCAGCGGGTATTTGCCCGAGGCGGTCTCTGCGCTGAGCATGACCGCATCGGTGCCGTCCAGCACAGCGTTGGCTACGTCGCTGACCTCGGCGCGCGTGGGCACGGGGGCGGTAATCATGCTCTCCATCATCTGCGTGGCGGTGATGACGAATCGGTCCATCTCGCGGGCCATTTTGATCATGCGTTTTTGCAGCGCGGGCACGGCAGCGTTGCCTACCTCAACGGCCAGATCACCCCTTGCCACCATGATGCCGTCGCTGGCCCGCAGGATGGCCTCCAGGTGGGGAATCGCCTCGGCACGCTCGATTTTGGCGATCAGGCCTGGCTTGTGTTTGTAGTCTGCGCCCGCCACATTGCACAGCTGGCGCGCCATCTCCATGTCGGTGGCGTTTTTGGGGAAGCTCACGGCCACATAGTCGGCCTGAAAGGACATGGCGGTTTTGATGTCTTCCATGTCTTTGGCGGTCAGGGCAGGGGCAGTCAGGCCGCCCCCTTGCTTGTTGATGCCCTTGTTGTTGGACAGCTCGCCACCCAGCTTGACGGTGGTGTGCACCGCCTCGCCTTTGACAGCGTCCACGGTCAGCACGATCAGCCCGTCATTGAGCAGCAGCACATCGCCCGCCCTGACGTCGCGCGGCAGGTCTTTGTAGTCCAGGCCTACGGCATCATCGTCGCCCAGCTCGGTGCGCGCGCCGTCCAGCACAAACTTCTTGCCCGGCTCCAGCATGATCTTGCCTTTGGCAAACTTGCCTACACGGATCTTGGGGCCCTGCAGGTCGGCCATGATGGCCACCTCGCGGCCGGTGCGGCGCGCGGCCTCGCGCACCATGGCGGCACGGTCAATATGGTCCTGCGCTGTGCCGTGGCTGAAGTTCAGCCGTACCACGCTGACTTTGGCATTGATCATCTGCTCCAGCAGCTCCACGGTGTTGGACGCGGGGCCCAGGGTGGCAACGATTTTGGTGGCGTGACGGGGAATACGGGGTTGCATAACAGCGCTCTTTGTTCATGGACCAAGCCCACCGGGCTTGTAATCAGATTACATTCTCGCAGTAATCGGGTTACATGTCAGGTACCAAATATGTGGGAAGTACATAGCCCCCAGCGCCAGGGCCGCCGCAGCCTACCTTTTGACAAGGCTGTAGGGCGCAAGACGATGCTACGCCGCTCAGCTGCCCGACGACGTGGGCGCTGGCGCAGAGACGGGCCTGGCGGGCTGGGGCAGCTGACGCTGCAGTTCTTCTTCGGTGATGATGTCAAAAATGCGCACCACTTTCTGCACACCCGTGGTGGTGCGCGCAATTTCGGTGGCGCGGTCTGCCTCGCGCTGCGTGACGCGGCCCAGCAGATAGGTGGTGCCGCGCTCGGTCAGCACCTTGAACGAATTGGCAAAAATATCCTTGGCGTCAATGAATGCAGCGCGCACACGCCCGGTCACCAGGGTGTCCGAGGCACGCTGGGACAGGGTAGACACGCCCATGATCTCGAGTTCGTTGACGATTTTCTGCACGTTATCCACTTTGGACACGGTCTGCTCGGCCAGCTGTTTTTCCTGCTCGGACGACACCTCGCCAGTGAGCAGCACCTGCCGGTTGTAGCTGGTCACATTGACGTGGCCGCCATCGCTGAGCACGCCGCGCAGGCGGCTGTTGCTGCGCAGCTCGATGCCTTCGTCTTCCAGCTGGGCGCCTGAGGTGCGGCGATCGGTAGCCACCAGCGCGCCACCGGCGATGGCACCACCGAGCACCAGGGGCACACAGGCGGTCAGGCTGGACAGGGCACTGGCAGCCAGCAGCGCAGCGGCCAGTGTGCGGCGGGAAAAACCTTGGGCAAATGTCATACGTTCTCCTGGTCTCCGAGTAACTGGGCGTCCACCCCATCGCAGATGCAATGCAGGGTGAGCAAATGGACCTCCTGGATGCGGGCGGTGCGGTCATGGGGCACACAGATGTGTACATCGGTCTCGCGCAGCAAGGCGCCGATCTTGCCGCCGCCCTTGCCGGTGAGCGCCACCACAATCATGTCGCGCGCATGCGCAGCTTCGATGGCGGCAATGATGTTGCCGGAATTGCCGCTGGTGGAAATGGCCAGCAGCACATCACCAGCCACACCCAGGGCACGCACCTGCTTGGAGAAAATTACATTGAAGTCATAGTCGTTGGCAATGGCGGTGAGGATGGAGCTATCGGTGGTCAGCGCGATGGCGCCCAGCTCGGGTCGCTCGCGCTCATAGCGGCCGACAAACTCGGCAGCAAAATGCTGCGCGTCTGCGGCCGAGCCGCCATTGCCACAGGCCAGCACTTTGCCGCCGCTGGTAACACTGGCCAAAATTGCTTGCGTGGCCTGCGCAATAGGCTTGGATAGCGCCAATGCCGCTTGGTATTTCAAATCGGCGCTATCAATAAAGTGTTTTTCAATCCGTTGTTCGAGCATGGCGCAATGATACAGCCTAAGTGAGAGCAAACTGTGGATAACTTAATTTGGATACGAATGCACAAATTAAGTTGCACCCCTTAGCTTGCATCAAAGGCCGCGCGCAGCCACTGCATCTGCTGCGCATCGCCCTGGCCTTCGATGCTGACCACATCAAAACGGCACGGCGGCAGTGTGGCCAGGCGCGCCAGATAATGCCGCGCTGCAAACACAATGCGCCGCTGCTTGAGCGCGCTCACGCTGCCTGCTGCACCGCCGTGGGAGCTGGAGCGGCGCTGGCGCACCTCGACAAACACCAGCGTGCCGTCCGGCGCACGCATGATCAGGTCCACCTCGCCACCGCCGCGCCCAGGCGTCTTGAAATTGCGCGTCATAAGGCGCAGGCCCTGCTTTTGCAGATAGGCCAGCGCAGCATCTTCGGCCACTTCGCCCATGCGCCGGGTTGTAGGCCCCGCCGGGGCTTTTGTCGTTATGCTAGAGCCTGTGGATGGCGCGGATGCAGGCACGGGTGCTGTGAAGGTGCTGGTGCGTTTGAACATCATGTGCCCACTATTGTAAGAACACGCCAGCCCCTCCCAGGACGCCTCTTGAACACCTCTTTGAATGCCTCATATGCCAATGCGCTGCCCACTGCCCAGGCAGTAGCGGGCCCGCAGCACTATCCTCCCGCTGCGCTGTATGTGGTGGCCACACCCATAGGCAACCTGGCCGACATCAGCCTGCGCGCCCTGCATGTGCTGGGCCTGGTCGATGCGATTGCCTGCGAAGACACCCGCCACACCCAGGCCATGCTGCGCGTCTATGGCATCACCAAGCCGCTGCTGGCCGCACACCAGCACAACGAACACGAAGCCGCCCAGCTCATCATCACCCGCCTGAGAGCCGGCGAGCGCATCGCCTATGTGAGCGACGCAGGCACCCCCGCAGTAAGCGACCCCGGCGCGCGCCTGGTGGCTGATGTGCGCGCCGCAGGCCTGCGCGTGCTGCCCCTGCCAGGTGCCAGCAGCGTCACCGCATTGCTCAGCGTGGCAGGCATTGCCGACGACACGGGTGCGTATGTCTTCCAGGGCTTTTTATCCACCAAGGCCAAAGAGCGCGAAGCACAAGTCGCCACCCTCGCCGCCGAACCCCGCGCCATCGTGCTGCTCGAAGCCCCCCACCGCATCGAGGCACTGGCTACCGCGCTGGCAGCGCTAGGCGAGCGCAGCGTCACGCTAGGCCGCGAACTGACCAAACAATTCGAAGACATCGCCACCGTGCCCGCGCAAGGCATCAGCACCTGGCTAGCCGCCGACGCCCACCGCACCCAAGGCGAATACGCCATCATCATCCACCCGCGTGCCGCCCAAGTCGCCCAGCACACGCAAGGCCAGCGCGTGCTGCAACTGCTATTGGCCGAGCTGCCAACAAAAACGGCAGTGAAGCTGGCCGCTGACATTACCGGCGAACCGCGCAATGCGCTGTATGAGCTGGCCTTGCAATTGAAAAAAGACTAATGCCGCGTGCACCCCATTACCACGTCTACGTCATCGAGCTAGACGACCGCGTATGGAACAGCGCCAAGTTCCGCCGCTGTAATCCCGAATACGTGATGGGCAAACCCTTCGTCTATGTCGGCATGACCGGCCTGGACCCTGACACGCGCTTTGATAAACACAAAGCGGGCATCCAGGCCAATAAGTTTGTCACCGACTATGGCTTGCGCCTCTTGCCTGCACTGTATGAGAAGCACAACCCGATGCCGTACCAGGCAGCGAAAGAGATGGAGGTAGAGCTGGCGATAGCGCTGCAGGCCAAGGGCTTTGGGGTGTGGCAGGGCTGATGCAGCAGCTTGACGTCAGATAGCCTTGCGCATGCGCCCTGCACGCGATTGCTCACGTGCGATCTCGATAAATTCTGCCACCACAGCCTGCGTGCTCGTGCTGCGTCGCCAGACCAAGCCAACGTCGATGGCCTCCACGGCGTCGCGCAGGGTGCGTGCTTCGATGTATTCTGCGTCCAGCGTCCACGGGCGGTACAAAAAGTCTGGTAGCACCGTGATGCCCGCGCCCACGCCCACTAGGGAGCGCACGGCTTCCAGCGAGCTGGTGCGCATGGCGATGTCGGGGGCGTGGCCGTGGCGGGTCCAGACCTTGCCTAGCACCACATCAATACGGTCAGCCTGCAGCACGATCTGGGTGTGGGCTGCGCAGTCTGCCAAAGTCAGCTCTTGCTGCCCCGCAAGCGGATGGTTGGCTGACAGCCACACCCGGTTCTTGGAGCTGGTCAGCACCTCGACTTGCAAGGCCCTGGGGTCACCCAGCGCGTTGGAGATCATGATGGCCAGGTCCAGTTCACCATTGATCAGCAGATGTTCCAGAAACTGCGGTTGGTCTTCCACCACCGACAGCTTGACAGAAGGGTGTGATTTTTGGAAGCGGGCAAACAGATCGGCAAGATAGTAGCCAGCCACCAGGCTGGTAACGCCTATCGTCAAATTACCGCTGAGTTCCTTGGCTTGCCCTCTATCAATCAACGCGGCCTGCGCCACGGCAGATATGACTTTGCGGGCATTGGCCTGGAACCGATGCCCGTCCTGGGTTAACTCCATGCCTTTGGACGAGCGCTCAAACAGTTTCAGCCCCAGCGTGTCCTCCAGCTCCAGAATGGATTTGGTCACCGCAGACTGGGCGATGTTGAGCATCCTTGACGCAGAGGCTACGGAGGCCGTCTCGGAGACCGCCAGAAAGTATCTGAACTGTTTGAAGGTGATGTGCCGCTGCATAAGTGGTGGCTAATACCGATTGCAGACCCAGGCTATCTATTTTTTAGATAGATACGGGTATCCATAATGATCTTTGCGCCCGGCATTGTCAAGACTATATTCGGCTCCACGCCGCGCAAAGCCGGGCTTGCACCGGCTGGGCGACTTGTAACCCCCATTGACCAACTCAGGAGCAACGCATGAAACAGATTTCCATCATCGTGACCGCTTTAGCCATGAGCACCGTCGCCGCCAGCAGCTGGGCCCAGCAGGCACTTAAAAGTATAGGCAAGGCCGAGGGGCAAGTAGACATCGTGGCATGGCCTGGCTACATTGAGCGGGGCAGCACCGACAAGAAGTTTGATTGGGTGACCGACTTCGAGAAAAAGTCGGGCTGCAAGGTAAACGTCAAAACTGCGGGCACGTCCGATGAAATGGTGGCCCTGATGAATGAAGGCGGCTTTGATTTGGTCACGGCGTCAGGCGACGCCAGTACCCGCCTGATTCGGGGCAAAAAAGTGCAGCCGATCAACATCGCGCTGATTCCCAGCTACAAAAACATTGATACCCGGCTGCAGAAAGCCCCGTGGCATTTTGAAAACAACACGCACTACGGCGTGCCATACCAGTGGGGCTGGAATGTGCTGATGTACAACACCAAGGTCTTTGGTGACAAAAAGCCCACCTCCTGGGCGACTGTGTTTGAAGAGCAGATATTGCCCGACGGTAAATCCAACAAAGGCCGCATCCAGGCTTTTGATGGCCCCATCTACATTGCCGATGCGGCCCTGTACCTGATGAAGAAAAATCCTGCATTGGGTATCAAGGACCCTTATGAGCTCAATGAAACCCAGTACAAAGCCGCGCTGGATTTGCTGCGTGCGCAGCGCAAGCTGGTGGGCAAATACTGGCACGACGCGTTTGTGCAGATTGATGACTTCACCAACGAAGGGGTAGTCGCCTCCAGCAGCTGGCAGTTCCAGGCCAATATTCTGGGGTCTAAAAAAGCGCCCATTGCCACGGTGGTTCCTGTGGAAGGTGCTACGGGCTGGGCCGACTCGACCATGATGCATACCGAGGCCAAAAATCCAAACTGTGCCTATATGTGGATGGAGCATTCGCTCAATCCCAAATTGCAGGGCGATCTGTCGGCCTGGTTTGGCTCGGTGCCTGCCGTGCCTGCCGCCTGCAAAGGCAATGCGCTGCTGGGCGACACGGGCTGCGAGCGCCAGGGCTTTGGATCGTTTGACCGTATCTCCTTCTGGCGCACCCCCACCACCCAGTGCAAAACCCAGGACAACAAATGTGTCCCGTACCACAAGTGGGTGTCTGACTACATCGCCGTACTGGGCGGGCGTTAAACCATTGCACGCTGGCCGTCTGTGCTGCGCGCGGCTTGGCCGTGCAATCGTGCGCAGCACGGCATCGCATTGAAAGGACAGGCATGTCGGTAGCCGTTTCTCTGGAGGAGGTGTCCTGCGTGTTCAGCTCCGCAGGGCGTGCAGTTCGCGCGGTAGACGGGGTGAGCCTGCAGGTGCAGGAGGGAGAGTTCTTCACGCTGCTGGGCCCATCGGGTTCAGGCAAAACCACCTGCCTGCGCATGATTGGCGGCTTTACTTTGCCCAGCGCCGGGCGCATCTGCATCCATGGCCAGGATGTGAGCCAGCTGGCGCCTTATGCGCGGCCTGTGAATACGGTGTTCCAGGACTACGCGCTATTCCCGCACATGACCATTGCGGACAATGTGGCCTATGGCCTGATGGTGCGTGGTGTAGCCAAGACGCAGCGCCAGGCCAGAGCGCAGCAGCTGCTGGAGCTGGTGCAGTTGCCCGACGTGGGGCAGCGCAAGCCCGGCCAGCTTTCGGGTGGCCAGCGCCAGCGCGTGGCGCTGGCCCGTGCCTTGATCAACCAGCCCAAGGTGCTGCTGCTGGACGAACCTCTGGGCGCCTTGGACCTCAAGCTGCGCGAGCAAATGCAAACCGAGCTCAAAAGCCTGCAGCGCAAGCTGGGCATCACCTTCATTTTTGTCACACATGACCAGCATGAAGCCCTGTCCATGAGCGACCGCATCGGCATCTTCAACCAGGGCAAGATCGAACAGATTGCCACCCCCTCGGATTTGTATTCGCGGCCCAGCACACGCTTTGTTGCTGAGTTTGTGGGCACAGCCAATGTGCTGCATGGCGCGGCGGCGCGCGATCTGGGCTACGAGGGCACGGTGATGCTGCGGCCAGAGATGATACGTCTGGGCATGGGCAGCCATCGCTCGGTGCAGGGCACTGTGCAGGACAGGCAGTACTTTGGGTCTTTCTGGCGACTGCAGGTGGCTGTGCAGAACTCAGCTGTGGAGCTGACGGTCGATGTCGAAAGCACCTCTGCCCAGCCCATCCCCCAGAGCGGTGAGGCGGGCACCTTCCATTGGTCGGCCAGCGCGGTGCATACCATCGCAGATGCAGCCAGCGCACCATGACTGCAGGCACCATGACCGCACTGCCTGCATCCACGGCGCTGCCCCGCAGCATGGCGGGCGCGCTGTCAGACATGCTGTACCAGCGCAAGGGCTTGATGCTTGCCCTGCTGCTGGGGCCACCGATGTTGTGGTTTGGAGTGATTTATCTGGGCTCGTTGCTCAGCTTGCTCACCAACAGTTTTTTCCGGCTGGATGATTTCACGGGACAGGTGGTCAAAGAAGTGGGGTTGGGCAACTTTATCGCCCTGTTGGAGCCCGCCAACCTGGATGTCGCCTGGCGCAGTATTGGCATGGCGCTGGCTGTGACGGTCGTGTCCATTGTGCTGGCCTTGCCGATCGCCTACTACATGGCCCGCCATGCACGTGGGTCGCAAAAGGCGCTGCTGTATGTGGCCGTCATGCTGCCGCTGTGGTCCAGCTATCTGGTGCGGCTGTATGCCTGGAAGCTGCTGCTGGCCAAAGAAGGCGCCATCTCATGGACTCTGCAGCAGCTGCACATGCAGTGGCTGCTGGATGCGCTGCTGGCTTCGCCCTGGGTGGGTGGCAATTCGTTGAGCTTCTCGCCCCTGGGCACCTTCGTCGTGTTCGTCTATATGTGGCTGCCGTTCATGATCTTGCCGATCCAGGCAGCGATAGAGCGCATCCCGGGTTCCTGTATCGAGGCATCGGCCGATTTGGGCGCAGCACCGGGCGCAACCTTCCGGCATGTGGTGTTGCCTCTGGCCATGCCCGGCATAGCAGCTGGTTCCATATTCACGTTTTCGCTGACGCTGGGGGACTATATCATTCCCCAGGTCATTGGCAACTCCACGCTGTATATCGGGCAGGTGGTGTATCGGCAGCAGGGCGTGGCGGGCAACTTGCCTTTGGCCGCAGCCTTTTCATTGGTGCCGATTGTGGTGATTGCCATCTATTTGTGGTTTGCCAAACGCAGGGGAGCTTTTGATGCGCTCTAAGCCCCCATCCCGCGCCACAAACCCTGGTGCAGCATGGCCGTTGAAGATAGCGACCTGGGGCGTCGTGCTGTTTTTACACATTCCCTTGGCGCTGATTGTGCTGTATGCCTTCAGTGCAGAAGACAAAAGCTATATCTTCCCGCCCCCAGCCCTTACCACTGATTGGTTTGCCGTGGCTTGGGAGCGCGATGATGTGTGGGCCGCCATGAAGATGTCGGCCAAAGTGGCTGTCTGTGCCACAGGCATTGCACTGGTGCTGGGCACCTTGGCCGCTGGCGCGCTGGCACGCACACAGTTCTTTGGCCGCGAGGCGATCAACCTGCTATTGATTTTGCCCATCGCCTTGCCCGGTGTGGTCACTGGCATTGCCCTGCGCTCGGCCTACCATACGCTGGAAATTCCGTTCAGCTTCTGGACCATCGTGATAGGGCATGCCACTTTCTGTGTGGTGGTGGTCTACAACAATGCAGTCGCCCGGCTGCGGCGAATCAGCCCCTCGCTGCTCGAAGCGTCGATGGACCTGGGGGCCAATACGTTTCAGACCTTTCGGTATGTGCTGCTGCCGCAGCTGGGCTCTGCGCTGCTGGCGGGGGGCTTGTTGGCGTTTGCACTGAGCTTTGATGAGGTCATCGTCACCACCTTCACCGCAGGCCAGCAAACCACCTTGCCCATCTGGATGCTGCAAGAGCTGATCCGGCCACGCCAGCGCCCTGTTACCAATGTAGTGGCTGTGTTCATCATTGCGCTGACCTTTATCCCCATCGTTGCGGCCTACTGGTTGACCCGCAGCGACGAAGACAGCCAACACCGTTGACCGTAAACCTGATTACCAAGGAGAAATGCCATGGGACACACTGACCTGTTTCACAGTTTTCCAACCGAGCTTCTGATTGACAACCAGTTTGTCAAAGGAGAAGGCAGCCCCGAGCCGGTGCTCGATCCTGCAACAGGCAAGGCCTTATGCCATGTGCCTGAGGCGTCCAACGAACAGGTGCAGCGCGCGGTGTCTGCTGCGCACCGCGCGTTTGATGGATGGTCACAGACTACGCCCATGGAGCGCTCGCGTCTGCTGCTCAAGATTGCTGACCAGATTGAAGCGCGCGCCGAACACTTTGCACGCCTGGAGTCGCTGAACTGTGGCAAGCCCTACCTGCGTGCGCTGGGCGATGAAATCCCTGCGATCGCAGACTGTTTCCGTTATTTTGCCGGCGCAGTGCGCTGCATGACGGGCTCGGTAGCGGGCGAATACCTGGCCGGGCACACCAGCATGATCCGGAGCGATCCGATTGGCGTGGTAGCCTCCATTGCGCCGTGGAACTACCCGCTGCTTATGACCGCCTGGAAAACTGCACCCGCCATTGCGGCAGGCAACACCGTCGTATTGAAACCCTCCGAGCAGACCCCGCTGACGGCTTTGCTGTTTGCGCAGATCGTGGCCGAGGTGCTGCCCAAAGGGGTTATCAATATGGTGTGCGGGCGTGGCCCCAGTGTGGGGCAGTCGCTGGTGGAGCATCCCCAGGTGCGCATGGTGTCGGTAACGGGCGATGTGGCCACGGGCCGCAAGATTTTGCAGGCGGCGTCGGGCACGCTCAAGCGCACCCATCTGGAGCTGGGCGGCAAGGCCCCGGTGATTGTGCTGGACGATGCCGATATTGCCGAGGTGGTGGCAGGGGTGCGCAATTTTGGCTATTACAACTCGGGGCAGGACTGCACTGCCGCCTGCCGCATCTACGCTGGTGCAGGAGTCTACGACAAGCTGGTCAGCGAGCTGACTTCGGCGGTCTCCAGTATCAAAATGGGCCTGCAGGATGAGGCTGATGTCGAGATCGGGCCGCTGATCTCGGATCGCCAGCGCAACCGCGTGGCCAGCTTTGTCGAGCGGGCGCAAATGACGGGGCATATGGAAGTGACCACCGGCGGCAAGCTGCGCCCGGGCGCAGGCTATTTTTACGAGCCCACGGTGATTGCTGGCGCCCGGCATGACGATGAGATTGTGCAGCGCGAGGTGTTCGGTCCGGTGGTCAGCGTGACCCGCTTTGCCGATGTGGAGCAGGCGATTGGCTGGGCCAACGATTCAGAGTATGGCCTGGCCTCCAGTGTGTGGACCAAGGATGTGGGCCATGCCATGCGCCTGGCCAAGCAGCTGCAGTACGGCTGCACCTGGATCAACACCCACTTCATGCTGGTCAACGAAATGCCGCATGGCGGCTTGAAATCCAGCGGCTACGGCAAAGACATGTCGATGTACGCGCTGGAAGACTACACCGTAGCACGCCACATCATGGCCAAATTTTAGAAGTCTGCAGGCTGCGTTGTTCGCACAGGCAAGCCGCCATTGGCCTAAGCAGCAGCCCACTCACGCATACGTCACCCAATCGGGCAGTTCCTCCAGGTGCGGCAGCGTGTTGTACGTGACCAGCATGTGGCGCTTGGGCGTGAAGGCGAATTCGGTGAGGCTGCTGTTGCGGATGCGCAGGTTCAGCTCGATGGTGGTTTCGGCACTGGTGCCCAGCACATGGCCTACGGCCGTGCTGATGGGGCCGCCGCTGCTGACGATAAGCACTTTGGCTTTGTCATTCTGCGCAAACTGCTCGCGCACATGGTCTAGCGCGCTGGTGATGCCTTGCACGAAATCGGGGTAACTGGGCATGCCGGCAGGCTGCGCGCTGCCTTGCATCCACGCGGTCAGGCCGGTTTTGAGCAGGCGGAAATGGTGGCGGTAGTTCTCGGGCGTGCGCTCTGTGGATAGTGGCTCTGCGTGCACGGCTTTGACGACGGCATCGCTGTCGTATTCATTGAGACCTTTCCAAATTAATGGAGCCCCCACGCTCGTCACTGCGTGTACTTCGCTGCCCCCCGAGGGGGTGCTCGCAGCTTGGGGCGGCCCGGCGCTGCTCGGCAGCGGCTTCATATCAAAGCCCGCCCCCTGGCAGATGCCCGCATAGGTCTGTGCATGGCGGCGCAGGGTGCCCATGAGCACGCCGTCAAATGCCATGCCCTTGGCGGCGAAGTATTCACCCAGGCGCACGGCCTGCTGGTGGCCCAGCGGGCTTAAGTTGTCATAGTCTGCTGCGCCAAAGCTGGCCTGGCCGTGGCGTACGAGGTAAAGTGTTCCCATGGGTTGATTGTGCCGCCAAGCCGGGCACATGGCTGTCGCCCGCGCAGCATGGCGGTGCGCCAGGCTGCCTATCGCCTTGAATTCATGGCATCATGAACGCATGGACACCCCACCCAAGCCACTCACCGTGGGCGAGAGCGCCCCGTGGTTTCACCTGCCCACGGCCAGCAAGCCGCGCTACAGCTTTGACACTGCAGCCGGGCGCCATGTGCTGCTGGTGTTCTTCGGCTCCAGCACCGAGCTGCAGGCGCGCGAAGTGCTGCAGCGGCTTGCCTCGCTGCGTGCGGTGTTTGACGATGAGCGGGTTTGCTTTTTTGGTATCACCACCGACGCTGAGGATGTCGCGCAGCAGCGCGTGCGCGATGCACTGCCGGGGGTGCGATTTTTTCACGACCTGGATGGCAAAGTCAGCACGCTGTATGGCGCGCGCTTGCCTGACGGCGGCCACAGCCCTGTCACATACCTGCTCGACCCCAGACTGCGCGTGCTGCACACCCTGGCATGGGCGGGCGACCCTGCAGGGCATGTCGCCCAAGTGGCCGCCGCGCTGGCCGAGTTGCCTGCGCCCGGGCCTGTGCACATTGCTGCGCCCCAGGCCCCAGTGCTGGTGGTGCCCCGCGTTTTTTCGCCAGAGCTGTGCCAGGCGCTGATGGACTATTACCAACAGCACGGTGGGGTGGATTCGGGCTTTATGCGCGACATCAACGGCCAAACCACCACGGTGATTGACCATGGCTTTAAACGCCGTGGCGACCGGATGATTGAAGACCCGCCACTGGTGCGCGCCTGTGTGGCTGCACTGCGCGCGCGGCTGCTGCCCGAGGTGTACAAGGCCTTCCAGTTTCAGGCCAGCAGCATGGAGCGCGCCTTGATATCCTGCTACGACGCGCAGGACAGCGGGCACTTTTCTGCCCACCGAGACAACACCACGCTGGCCACGAGCCACCGGCGCTTTGCGGTGTCCTTGTTTCTCAACAGTGGGCAGTACGAGGGCGGGCAGCTGCAGTTCCCCGAGTTTGGCAATGCCCTGTACAGCGCGCCTGCAGGTGGGGCGGTGGTCTTCTCATGCTCGCTCCTGCACAAGGCCATGCCCGTCACACGGGGGCAGCGCTATATGTTCCTGCCCTTTCTGTATGACAGCGCATCGCAAGCCCAACGCCAAGCCAATGCGCAGCACCTGTCTGACGCCGTAATCCATCTCCATTAAGATATAAATCGGGCTGCAAGCCAATAGAATATCGCGGGGAAAGCTATTAAATATATAGCGTTTTAACCTGCCAATACTTTGGCAAATACTTCTGCATCTACATTGCCGCCGCACAGCGTGGTGCCCACCACCTGGCCTGCAAGATGCGCACGCTCCTGCATGGCTGCGGCAAACGAGGCCGCGCCAGCACCCTCGGCCACGTTATGGGTGTCGGTATAGATGGCGCGCATGGCGGCAGCTACTTCATCGTCGGTGACCTGCACGATATGGTCGATATGGGGGATGAGCGCGTCCAGTGCGGCCTGGTCTGCGATGCGGCAGGCCATGCCGTCGGCCAGCACCGTGCTCACCGGCGAGGCGATCACGCGCCCGGCAGCGATCGAGTCGGCATAGCTGGTGGCATGGCTGCTGACCACGCCTACGATTTTGGCCCGATGGCCCAAGGCCAGCTTGGCTGTGATGGCGCTAACTGCGCCCGAGCCCATACCAATCGGCACATAGGCCACGTCCATCTGCGGCACGGCCTTGAAAAACTCCAGCCAGTAGGTGCTCACACCCAGCACCAGGTCCTGATGGAAGCTGGGCACCATATGTGCGCCGCGCTCTTTGGCCAGGTGGATGGCAAACTCACGCGCTTCCTGAAAATCGCTGCCGTGCTCAATCAAGGTCACGCCCAGCGCGCGCATGGCGGCGTTTTTCTCTACGCTGTTGCCCAGGGGGACGACGATAGTGCAAGGCACGCCATGCGTGCGCGCCGCCCAGCCCATGCTTTGGCCGTGGTTGCCCCGTGTGGCGCTGATGACTTCATTGGGCAGTGCGTTGGCCTTCTTCAGCGCGTCAAAATACGTCAAGCCACCGCGAATTTTGAAAGCACCTACTGGCGTGTGGTTCTCATGCTTGACCCAGCAGTCAGTGCCCAGGCGCTCGCTCAGCAGACCCCAGCAGTATTGCGGCGTGGCCTGAAAGTCCTGGTACACCACCTGGGCGGCGGCTTCGATTTGGGCGAGTGTGAACATTATTTTCTTTCTGTCATGGCAATGCGTAGCGCCAGGCCCGCCAGTACGCTGCCCATCACATAGCGCTGGGCCACCAGCCAACCGGGGCTGTGCTTGAAAAATTGGGTGATGCGCGCTGCGCTGAAAATGACCAGGGTGTTGCCGCTGGCGCTCACGCAGATCTGCACGATGCCCAACTGCAGGGTCTGCAGCCAGAGGCTACCGCGCTCAGGCTGGATGAACTGCGGAAAAATCGACAGGTAAAACATGGCGACTTTCGGGTTGAGCAGGTTGGTGATCAGCCCCATGCGAAACAGGGTGCCGGGCGAATCCAGCGGCAAGGCGCGTGCCTCAAACATCGAGCGCCCGCCCGGCTTGACCGCCTGCCAGGCCAGCCACAGCAGATAGGTCGCCCCGGCCAGCTTGACCACATCAAACGCCAGCGGCACTGCCAGCAGCAGCGCGGTCAGGCCTGCACCTGCCGCACAGATATGCACTACCAAACCCATCTGCACGCCTGCCAGCGACACCATACCCGCAGCGCGGCCCTGGCATAGCGTGCGGGAGACGCAGTAGATCATGTTGGGGCCGGGTGTGAACACCATCACCACGGTGGCCAGTGCAAAGAGTGCGAGTTCGCTAGCGTGCAGCATGTCAAAGTCCTTGTGATGCCAGTGTGACCACACCCTTGGGCGTTTGCAGTGTGACGCTGAGGTTGGCGGGGCCGCTCTCAACCGCCACCCCCTTCAGTCCGATAGCAGCATAGGCGCTTTGCAAGGCGCTTGCTTCGGTATGGGTAGAAGTGATGCTTTGCAGCGTGACGCCTGAGCGCGGCAAGCTGTTGCGCGGGTGCAGGCGCAGTGGCTCGGCATCGCCAGGCTTGCCCCATTGGATCAAGGTCGGCAACATGCCGTTGAACAGGCGCTGGCCGTCCTCGCGCACGGTGATCTGCCATTGCAGCAGCCCTTTGCGCGAATGGCGGCTGGCCTCCAGAGCTGGGCCACGGTCAATATTCAGCGTGGCCAGCGCAGCGCAGGCGGCGCGCACATCGGGCGTGTTGGCCACAAAGTGCACAAGGCGCGGCTCGATGGCTACAGCGGCTTGCAAGGCGGCATTATCCATATCAAACCAGCGCCGAGAGCCCTGTTTAATCGCGGGAGCAGCTACTGAATTAATAGCAATTATTTCACAATAAGCCATCGGGTTGCTTGGCGTGGCAATTTTGAACAGGCGGTTATGGGTGCCAAACAGCTTGTGTTCACCGCCCGGACCGGGGGTGATGCCCAGCGTGGCTTCGCACCAAGCCACGCCTTGGTCTAGGTTATCGGCGACGATGACCAAGTGGTCGATGCTACAGGCCCCCACGCTTGCCACTGCGTGTGCTGCGCTGCCCCCCGCGGGGGCCTTCGCGCCTTGGGGCTGCCCGGCGGCGCTCTGTGCTTTCATAAGCTCACCTTGCCATCGATACAAGTTACCGAAGCGCCGCCAATCCAAATGTCAGTGCCGATTTGCTCCACATGCACACGCCCCGCACGCGCCAGGGCTGTGCCCTGCGCAGCGACATAGCGGGTGGGCGCCAGTCCTGCGCCGATCAGCCACTGCGCAATGCCGGCGTTCAGGCTGCCGGTCACCGGGTCTTCGGCCATGCCGTTGTTGCCGGGGAAGAAAGCGCGCACTTCGAACTGAATCTCGTCGCCCGTGGTTTGCGCGCCGACCACGCCCACCTTGCCGCGCGGTCCTACCACGCCGATGTCCAGGCCAGCCAAGACAGTGGCATCAGGTTTCAGCGCCAATACCTGTTGGGCACTGTGCAGCATCACGCCGCGCCAGTTGGGGCCGTTGTCGCACCAAGAGTGCGCGATGATGTCGCTGCGTTCAATCTTCAAGCCGCGTGCAATCAACGCTACATCGGCTTCGTCCAGCGGCCCGCTTTTGATCAGCGGTGGCGCGGCAAAGGCCAGGCGGCCTGAGGCAGCGTCACGCTTGATCTTCACCAGCCCCACGCCGCACTCCTGCACAATATGCTGCGCCTTCGGCTTGCCACCCGCCTCCAACCACGCATGGCAGCTGCCCAGCGTGGGGTGGCCGGCAAACGGCAGCTCGCGGCCTGGGCAAAAGATGCGCACCTGGTAGTCAGCCTCGGCATGGGCAGGCGGCAGCAGAAAAGTGCATTCAGACAGATTGGTCCAGTTGGTGAAGTGCTGCATCTCCTCTTTGCTCAAGCCCGTGCCATCCAGCACGACACCCAATGGGTTGCCATAGTAAGGTTTGGCGGTAAATACATCGACCTGTTTGAAACTGCGTTGTTGCATACATCACTCCTCAAGACAAAACAATATCCAGCACGCCCTTGCTGACAGGTTGTGCGCAAATGCCTGCGTACCAGCGCGACAAGTGCGGATAGGCGCTGCGCGGCAGCGCAGGGTGCTGGGGCGGCAGGCCCCACCAGCGGTGCATTTCGCAGGCAATCGGAAAATCGGCCATGGTCATGGCATCGCCCGCCATAAACGGACGCTGTGCCAAATGCGCATCCAGCAAGGCCAATTGCGGCTCCGTGGTGGCCACCGACTTGGCAATCGCTGCCATATCCGGCTGTGGGCCGGGCGTGCGAATCCACTCCACAAAAGCCGCGCGGCCTACGTTGTTCATGGTGGTTTGCTGCCAGTCCATCCAGCGCTCCGCATCAAAGCGCTGTGCCAAATTTTCGGGATACAGATTACCCATGGAGTGCTTTGCACACAGATAGCGAACAATCACGTTGCTTTCCCACAGCGTAAAGTCACCGTCCTGCATCACGGGTATTTGCCCATTGGGATTCATGCGCAAGTATTCCGGCGTTGTATTGATGCCGTAGCTCAGGCCTGCATCAGTACGCTTAAAGTCCAAGCCCATCCATTGCGCGGCCAGCACCACCTTGCGCACATTGATAGAGCTCATGCGGCCCCAGATGTGCAGCGTGCTCATGGCAGATTAGCCTTAATCACTTGGGCCAACGCGGCAACGCCTTCGTTGATCTGCTCGCTACTTGCCGTCACAAAGGACAGGCGCAACGTGTTTTTTTGCTCGCTGTCGCTGTAAAACGCCGCCCCAGGCACGAAGGCAACGTTGCGTTCTACCGCTTTGGGCAGCAACGCTGCCGCATCCATGCCGACGGGGAGTTTGACCCACAGGAACATGCCGCCGTCGGGCATGTTCCACTGCACGCCTGTGCCTGCAAGGTTTTTCTCCAGGGCAGCCAGCATGGCATCACGCTGCGCTTTGTACAGTGCGCGGATGGTGGGCACATGGCGGTCGATAAAGCCGTCTTTCAGCACCTCGGCCACCATGCGCTGGTTGAAGCTTGGGGTATGCAAGTCAGCGGCCTGCTTGGCTTGGAGCAGCTTGGGGTACAGGGCCTTGGGGGCGACCAGAAAGCCCAGGCGCAGGCCGGGTGCTAGCGTTTTGCTGAAGCTGCCCATGTAGATGCAGCCCTCGGGGTTGCGCGCGGCGAGCGGAGCAGGTGGCGGCGCGTCAAACCACAGGTCGCCATAGGGGTTGTCTTCCACGATCGGCAGGCCCAGCTGCGCGGCTGCAGCGCTCAGTGCAGCGCGGCGCGCTTCGCTCATGGTGTTGCCCGTGGGGTTTTGAAAATTGGGCAGCACATAGAGAAAGCGCGCGCCTTGGGCTTTGGCTCTCAAATCGCCTACGTCTATGCCTTCTGCATCACTGGCGATGCTGACAAACTCCGGCTCCATGGGCGTGAAGGCTTGCAGCGCACCGAGGTAGGTCGGCGTCTCCACCAGCACACGCGAGCCTTTGTCGATCAAAATCTTGGCAATCAAGTCCAGCGCCTGCTGGCTGCCGGTGGTGATCAGCACCTGCGCCGGGTCTACCTTCCATGGCAAGCTGTTTGCCACCCATTCACGCAGCGCCGGAAAGCCCTCGCTGGCGGCGTATTGCAGCGCTGCCGGGCCATCGTTCTTGAGCACCGTGGCGCAGGCCGCTGCAAAGGCCTGCACGGGAAAGGTCTTGGGCGAAGGCAAGCCACCCGCAAAACTGATGATGCCGGGCTTTTCCGTCACCTTCAAAATTTCGCGGATCACCGAAGGGTTCATGCGCTGCGCGCGCTCTGCCAATTGCCATTGCATCACTACTCTCCTCCTTGCGGGCCATAGAACACGACCCAGGTCACAAAATCGTTGCTGAAATTTTCAAAGCGGTGCTCCACGCCCGCCGCTACAAAAAACGCATCGCCTGCTGCCACGTCAAAGCGCTGGCCGTTGATGACGATCTGGCCTGTTCCGCTGTGGATGAAGTACAGCTCGTCCTGGGTATGGGGCTGCTGCAGGTCAGTGCCCTTGGGGGCAAACACTTCCACGCTCATCGTCCCGCCTACCAGCATGGTGACAAAGGGCGCGCCTTGCGGGTAGGTGGCTGTGGGCGCAGCAGGCAGTCGCGTAAGCGCTTGGGCTATGGAGACCTTCATGCTTCTTTGCCTCGCTGTTGCATCTGTGCCACCAGTTCGAGCGCTTGGGGAGCTACGCTCAGCGGTATACCCCAATAATCAAACACACCACCGTCCGCAGAGTTTTGCCCGCACACCACGAACACACCGGTACCCAACTGGCGCTTGAACTCGCTGGCCAGCCAGCCCACAAATCCACTGTTGGGAATGCCTGCTGCAAAGTGAAATCCTACGATAAGGTAGCTGTTCTGAGGCGGTGTTGCTGCATTGACCGGAATTAACGCGCTCCAAACGGCATGGTCTTTAACGAAAGCCAACGCTGTAGCGCTGAGGTGTACAGGAAACTCGTCAACAGGACACTCTGCGTAGGTGTAATGCAGTGGCAGCACGTCTGCACGCGCGTGCGACAGCACACGCAGGAGGCGGCGCTGGGTTTGCTCAGGGGTTTCAGGTGTTACGTCCATACGCTCAATCCACGATAAAGAGCTTGGCTCCCAGCGGTGCAGTGGAGCGGTGCGGCTCGGCGTTGTCGGCCACCTGGTAGCTCATACCCGCGGTCAAGGTGAAGGTGCGGCCATCTTGCAGCTCGGTCTGCAGCTCGCCTTCCAGGCACAGTAGGATATGGCCTTTGACACACCAGTGGTCAGACACATAGCCGGGCGTGTACTCCACCATGCGCACGCGCTGCTCGCCAAACTGCTGGGTACGCCAGAAAGCCTGGCCTGCCAGGGCTGGTTTTTCCACACGCTCTATGCGTGACCAGTCTGTAGTGCCGAAGGGTATGTGCTGCATTTTCATTTGGCTTCTCCCTGTGCGCTGCCCACGGGCATTTTCTTGCCGATAAACACGGTGGCAATGACTGCCACGCCGAAACCCAAGGTCACTATATCGAGCTTCTCGCCCAGCAGCGGTATGGCAAACAGCAGGCTCAAAAACGGCTGCACCAGCTGTACCTGGCTCACGCGCACTGCGCCGCCCAGGGCCAGGCCGCGGTACCAGGCGAAAAACCCGATCCACATCGAAAACACCGCCACATAGGCAAAAGCCCACCAGCTGCTGGCGCGAATGGCCGCCGCGTCAAGCGGGGCGTTCCACCAGGTCACAGGCAGTGTGAGCGGCAGCGAGAGCACCAGCACCCAGCAGATCACCTGCTCTGCGCCCAGGCTGGGCGTGAGCCGCGCACCGCCGATATAGCCCAGCGCAGCACTGCACATGGCCAGCAGCAAAAACACATCGGCCAGATGCAGGCTCAGATGCCCTGTGCTGTCGGCCGAACGAATGACCATGAATACCAACACCAGCAGCGTGCCCACCACAGCGCACAGCCAAAACGCCAGACTGGGCTTTTGCCGAAACCACACTGCAGCCACCACCGCCGTGGTCAGTGGCAGCAGACCCGTGACCACCGCGCCATGCATGCTGGGCACATACTGCAGCGCCAGCGACATGAACAACGGAAAGCCCACCACCACGCCCAGCGCAGTAAAGGCGATCAGGCCCCATTGGTTGGCCGAGGGCACGCGCAGGGCGCCGCGCTGGTGCTGCACCAGGAGGTACACGACCGACAGCACGCCCGCCACAGCGGCGCGGCCAAAAGTCACCAGCCAGGGCGAGAGCTGGGGCGCGCTGGCCGAGCCTACGGCCATCTTGGTCATGGGCAAGGTGGCGGCAAAAATCACCACCCCCAGCAGGCCCAGCAGCAAGCCGTTACGTTCGTTGTGCTGTGCCGTGCTCATACGGTGGCCATCCAAGCAGCGGTGGCCACTAGCACCAGGGCCATCACACGGTTAAACCATAGCAGCCGGGCGCCACGTGCCAGCCAGTCGCGCAGCAGCGCACCAGTGGTGGCATAGACCAGGTTGCTTACGAAGGCAAAAAACATCATGGTGGGCAGCACCACATAAAAGCGCAGCAGCTCGTCGCTGCGCCCTGCCACCCAGCCAGCAATGACTGCCAGCGCAAACATCCACGCCTTGATGTTGACAAACTGCAGCGCAGCGCCTTGCCAAAACGTCACCTGCAGGCGCGTGCTGTCGGCCTGGGCCAGGCTGCCCGAGCGCGACAGCTTGAGCGCCAGCCACAGCAGATAGCCCACCCCCAGCACCTTGACGGCGATGCGCAGTGCTGGCACAGCCACAACCAACCCGCCCACGCCGGCTGCGCACACGCAAAGCAGCACGCCCCAGCCTACAGGCACCGCGCAGACAAAGCGCATGGCGTGGCGCAGGCCGTAGTTGGCGGCCAGCGCGGTGGACAGCGTGGTGTTGGGGCCAGGCGAAAAGCTCATGGCCGTGCCCAGGATCAACAATGCGGTGAATTCTTGCCAACTCATGGGCTTCAATGTACAGTATGTGGCAGTACAGTACCAATACAGTTGAGCGATTCAGTCGAAGCACTGTACTGGTTTGAGCGTCAATACAGATCGTTTGCACAAGGACCCCGCCATGCTGATGCGCACCTCCTCCCTGAGCCTGACCGAGCAGTTGGTGACCCGTTTTACCGAGCGCATCCGCAACCGCCTGCTGGCCGCTGGCGCGCGCCTGCCCAGCGTGCGCCAGTGCGCCGCGCAGCACGGCGTCAGCCCGCATACCGTGGTGGCCGCCTACGACCAGCTGGTGGCCGCCGGCCTGGTAGAGGCGCGCAAACAGCGCGGGTTTTATGTGCGCGACATCCATGTTTCCAAGCCTCATCAGGCTGCAGACCAACAAAATATTGCGGGAGCAGCTATTAAAAAAATAGCGGTTGCCGATCTGCCCGGAGGCCTGTCGCTGCGCGCCAGCACGGGGCTGACCGGCCGGCTGCAGGCGCGCATTGACGCCACCGCGCTGATCCGCGGCATGTTCCACCACAACCGCGGCGGTCTGGGCACCCACTGGCCACAGCCCGGCATGGGCGTGTTTCCGCCTGACTGGCTGGAGTCCGACTTCATGAGCGCGGCGGTGCGCAAGGTGACGCACAGCAAAAGCCTAATTGAAATGAGCCTGAAATACGGCGAGCCCAAGGGCGACAGCGGCCTGCGCAACGCCCTGTCCATCAAGCTGCGTGACCTCAATATCGACGTGCCCACGGAGCGCATCATCACCACCGTGGGCGCGACCCACGGGCTGGATATTGTCAGCCGTACCCTGCTTAAAGCCGGTGACTGCGTGATGGTGGAGGAACCCGGCTGGGCCGTGGAGTTCGCCCGGCTGGACGCCCTGGGCATGCGCATCCTGCCCGTGCCGCGCCGGGCCGATGGACCGGATGTGGAGGTGATGGCGCAGTACTGCAAGGCCCATGCACCCAAGCTGTTTGTCAGCGTGAGTGTGTTCCACAACCCGACCGGCTACACCTTAAGCCCCGGCAGTGCACACCGCGTGCTGCAGTTGGCTAACCAGCATGATTTCCACATCGTTGAAGACGACACCTACAGCCACATCGCCCCACAGCACGCCACCCGCATGTGCGCGCTGGACGGCCTGCAGCGCACGATCTACGTGAGCGGTTTTGCCAAAATCCTGGCCCCCAACTGGCGCGTGGGCTATATTGCCGCGCCCGCAGACCTGGTGGAGCGCATGCTGGACACCAAGCTGCTGTCCACGCTAACCACGCCGGCGCTGCTGGAAAAAGCGATGGCGCTGTGCATCGAGCAAGGCCATCTGCGCCGCCATGCCGAGCGCATCCGCAACCGGCTGGATGCCGCGCGCACGCGCAGTGTGAAGTTGGCAATGCAGGCAGGCTGCACCTTCGCCGCCGAGCCAGCGGGCCTGTTTGGCTGGGTGGACACGGGTGTGGACACCGATGTGCTGGCGCAGCACATGCTCGACGATGGGTATCTTCTGGCGCCCGGCGCGCTGTTTCACGCCAGTCGCAATCAGCCCAGCACGTTGATGCGGATTAACTTTGCGTCGACGCAGGAGGCGGGGTTTTGGAAGGCGTTTGGGAAGCAGCGTTCTAAGTTGTGAGAGCCCGCTCGCCTGTTGACATACAGTGCTTTGTTGCTCCTTGTCTGTACTTGGTACGCGCCGGAGGTGGATTGCTTATCGCTCAGCGGGAGTGTCTCGTACGCACAGTGAGGTGTTTATCATCCGCCCTCATACTGGGGTACCAGAAATCGGTCGGCTGACAAACACCTCACTGTGCAGCGACCAAGGTAGCGCGCTACTAGTATTGAACACGACCTCTTGCCGGAAACTACGGGTAGCGCACTACCGTTTGTGCAGGCGATAAAGCGTGTGCCGAACGACCGATTTCTGGTACTCCAGTTGAGAGGGCGTTTGGCATACGCTTTGTCGCCCGAAGCGACACTGGCTAAGCAATCAACGGTAAGCCAACCAGTACACCAAGCTAGCAGCGACAAAAGCCCCTCAAGCACGGTTTACAAGGAAAATAACCCTAAAACCCAATAAAAACCCGCGGAAGCAGCTATTAAATAAAGAGCAAAGCTTACTGAAAAGCCACCTCAGCAAAACTGCGCAACTTGCGGCTGTGCAGCTTGGCAGTGCCTTCTGAACGCAAAATCTCCAAGGCCCGCATACCTATGCGCAAATGCTGGTCTACCCGGTCGCGGTAAAACTGGTTGGCCATGCCTGGCAGCTTGATCTCACCGTGCAACGGCTTGTCCGATACACACAGCAGCGTGCCATACGGCACCCGGAAACGGAAACCGTTGGCCGCAATGGTGGCGCTCTCCATGTCCAGTGCAATCGCCCGGCTCTGGTTGAAGCGCTTGGTCAGATAGTTGTAGCCCAGCAGCTCCCAGTTGCGGTTGTCCGTGCTGGCCACTGTGCCCGTGCGCATGATCTTTTTCAGGTCTGTGCTAGGCAGCTGTGTCACCTCTGCCACCGCCTGTTGCATCGCCATCTGCACCTCGGCCAGCGCCGGGATCGGCACCCACAGCGGCAGGTCGTCGTCCAGCACATGGTCGTCGCGCACATAGGCGTGTGCCAGCACATAGTCGCCCAGCGCCTGGCTGTTGCGCAGGCCCGCGCAGTGGCCCAGCATCAGCCACACATGCGGGCGCAGCACGGCGATGTGGTCGGTGATGTTTTTGGCATTCGCTGGGCCGACACCGATATTGACCATGGTGATGCCGCTGTGGTCGGCGCGCACCAGGTGGTAGGCGGGCATCTGCGGCAGGCGCGGCGGCTCCTTGCCCAGGGCGTCGTTGGCCTCGGCGCTCAGGCCCACGCGGCGCGTGAGCACGTTGCCTGGCTCGACAAAGGCGATGTATTCGCTGCCCGCGTCCTGCATGGCTGCGCGGCCCAGCTTGACGAACTCGTCGATATAGAACTGGTAGTTGGTAAACAGCACATAGTTCTGGAAATGCTCGGTGGCGGTGCCGGTGTAGTGGCGCAGGCGGTGCAGCGAATAGTCGGTGCGCGGCGCAGTGAACAGGCCCAGCGGCTGCGCCTGGCCTGCGCCCGCTTCAAAGGTGCCATTGGCAATGTCATCGTTCATGGCCGACAGGTCGGGCAGGTCAAACACATCGCGCATCAGCGCCCGGCGCTCGGCGCTCATGCTGCCTTCGACATGGTCGTGCTCGGCAAACGAAAAGTGCACTGGAATGGGCTGGGTGCTGATGCCCACCTCCAGACTGCCGCCGTGGTTGGCCAGCAGCAGGGTGAACTGCTTGAGCAGGTAGTCGGCGTACAGGTCGGGCCGGGTGATGGTGATCTCATAGACACCGGGGCCCTGCACAAAGCCATAGCTGCGGCGTTTGTCAGCGGTGGCGGCGCGTGCTACGCTGTGGGTGCGCAGGCGTACAAACGGGTAACAGGCGCGCACCTTGGTGGCCTGCAGGCTGCCGTCAATGAACGATTGCAGGCTCTGGCGCAGGTGCGCGATGCTGCTGTCGTAGAGGGTTTGTACCTGACGCAACGCGCTGGCGGCATCGGTAAATTGTGCGGGGGCGATGAAAGTCGGTTGGGATTGCATGGAAAATGATACCAAATCTTGAAAGCCCTGCGGTGACCACTCCACATACTCCCTCCCCCTCTGCCTCTCCTGTACCCCCGACAGCCACGGCGGGCGGCAGCGTGCTGGTGATTGGCAGTGGCGGCGGCCTGGGCGCGGCCATGGTGCTGGCCTTGCAGGCCGATGCGCGCTACAGCCAGGTGCTGGGGCTGTCGCGCAGCAGCTCGCCCGCGCTGGACTATGCCGACGAAGCCACGCTGGCGGCCAGCGCGCAATGGGTGGCCCAGCAGTGCGCGGGCGCTGCCTTGCGCACCATCATCGTGGCCACCGGCTATCTGCACAGCGAAGGCGCATGCCCCGAGCGCAGCTGGTCGCAACTGGACGCAGCCTATCTGCAGCGGGTGATGCTGGTCAACGCCATTGGCCCGGCGCTGGTGATCAAGCATTTTGCGCCCCTGCTCACCCGCGAGCGCAGCAGCTGCATGGCGATGATCTCGGCCAAAGTCGGCAGTATTGGCGACAACGCGCTGGGTGGCTGGTATGGCTACCGCGCCTCCAAGGCAGCGCTCAACCAGATCGTCAAAACCGCGTCGATCGAAATGACCCGGCGCAGCAAGCTCAGCGTGTGCGTGGCGCTGCACCCCGGCACGGTGGCCACCGCGCTTAGCGAGCCTTTCAGCAAAACGGGCCTCACTGTCCGCACGCCGCAGGTGGCCGCGCAGGAGCTGCTGCGCGTGGTGCACCACCTGCAGCCTGCGCAGACCGGTGGGTTTTACGATTACCAGGGCCAGGAGCTGCCTTGGTAGGTGGTTTTGCCACTCCTGGCGGGCTGTTTTTAAGTGTTTTAGGCCTCCAAGCCAATAGAATGTCGCGGGAGCAGCTATTAAATTTATAGTAAATGAATTGATGATGTATGCATGATTTTTGGCCCAGTGCCCACACCGCAGACCTGCGCTTGACTGAGCGCGGCTATCTGGAGCCTACCGAGGGGTATTGGCGCAGCTTTCTGGCGCGGCCTGAGTTGGACGTGCTGCCGCAGTCGTGCCGCGCCGAGCGCCACCTGCACGAGGCGCTGCAGCGGGCGCCATTGCGCACCGTCCAGTCTGCCGAGCTGCAGGCCATCGAAGACGCTGATGCGCGCGAGAGCTACCGCTTTTTCCTGCGCTTTCGCGACGGTGTGCAGCAGGCGGGCACGCTGCAGGCCTATTACGCCCAGCTGATGCACAGCGGGCAGATCAACATCCCGCCGCTGTTCATTGACCTGATGGTGCAGGCCATGCTGCGCAGCATGCTGCACGACGAGACCGACGCCCAGGTGGTGCGCTCGGCCGAGCTGCTGTTTCGTCCGCAGCGCGTGGCCCTGGCCGAAGGGCGCATCATCAGCGGCGACCAGGAGGCGCTGGACACAGCCCAGGCCACGGGCGGCATGGGTGACCTGGGGCGGCTGTTGCTGCAAAACAAGGTGGCGTTGCACGAGGCCCAGATGCAGGTGCTGAGCCCGCAGCACCATGAGGCTTTCTGGCAGGCCGCCAGCCTGCCGCACTATGGCCACCGCTGGCTACTGGACCTGACGCACGAAGTGAGCGCCCAGGTGGGCCAGGGAGCGCACAGCTTCACGGTGCAGTTGGCTCGCAGCACCAGCGGTCTGAAGGCCCTGGCCCGCGTGCTGGAGCGCTGGATAGCGCATTTTCATGCGGTGGAGGTGCGCATCCAGCCGCTGGCCAAGGTGGACGACCCGGCATGGCGCTGGCATATCGGGCTGGACGCAGAGTCCACCAGTTTGCTCAACGATCTGTACAACCAGCAGGCCGTGGACGAGCAGCGCATGCAGCGGCTGATCAGCCTGTTTCGCATGGAGTTTGCCCATCCGCACGAAGCGCGCGCCGATGTGGCAGGCAAGCCCGTCTACCTGGGCCTAGCCATGGCCCAGGACGGCCTGCTGCGCCTGAAACCGCAAAACCTGCTGCTCAACATGCCCCTGGCCGTGGCGTCATAAACCTTGCGTAAAATCCAAACCATGCCCAATACCTCCAAGATCACCCCCCAGGAAGCCCTGCAGCGCACGATCGAGCACCGCGAGATATTCCACGACGAAATGCTCAAGGTGGTGCGCCTGATCATGTCGGGCGAAATGTCCCCGGTCATGATGGCGGCGCTGATCACCGGCTTGCGTGTAAAAAAAGAAACCATCGGCGAGATCACCGCCGCAGCGCAGGTGATGCGCGAGTTTTCTACCAAAGTGCATGTCGCTGACAAAAAGCACCTGGTGGATATCGTAGGTACTGGCGGCGATGGCTCGCACACCTTCAACATCTCCACCTGCAGCATGTTTGTGGCCGCAGCAGCAGGGGCCAAGGTGAGCAAGCATGGCGGGCGCAGCGTCAGCAGCAAATCAGGCAGTGCCGATGTGCTGGAGAGCCTGGGCATCAATATCAATATGTCGCCAGATGCCATTGCGCAGTGCATCGACAAAGTTGGTGTGGGATTCATGTTTGCCCCCAACCACCACAGTGCGATGAAGCATGTGGCCCCCATCCGCAAGGAGCTGGGTGTGCGCACCATCTTCAACATCCTGGGGCCTTTGACCAACCCGGCGAGCGCACCGAACATCCTGATGGGCGTGTTCCACCCCGACCTAGTGGGTATCCAGATCCGTGCCTTGCAGCGCCTGGGCGCGGAGCATGCCATCGTGGTCTATGGCCGCGACGGCATGGACGAGGTCAGTCTGGGCGCTGCCACTTTGGTTGGCGAGCTCAAGGACGGTGAGATCACCGAATACGAGATCCACCCCGAAGACTTCGGTTTTCAGATGTCCAGCAATCGGGCTTTGCGCGTGGACACCCCCGAGCAGTCCAAGGCCATGCTGATGGGCGTGCTGAACAACCAGCCAGGCCCGGCACGCGATATCGTGATCCTCAATGCCGGCATTGCGCTGTACGCCGCCAATGTGGCTGCGTCGATGAAAGAGGGCGTGGACGCAGCGCGCAAAGCCATCGAGTCGGGTGCCGCAAAGGCCAAGCTGCAGGCACTGGTGCAGGCCACCCAAGTCATCGCCTGAGGCCTGCGCGCTGGCCAATGCGCTATTGCACTGCCACGCGTTTTTCCAGCTGAGGGTACAGCAGCCCAAACACGCTGCCTAGTAGCGTACCGGCCACTACGTCCCACATGACGTGCTGCTTGATCGCCATGGTGGAATACACGATCAAGATGCACCACAGCCAGTTGCCTGCTTGCAGCCACACGGGGCAGCGCAGCTCGCGCAGGATGCGCTGCATGCACAGGCCGGTGAACACGGCAGTGGCCACATGCAGGGAAGGGCAGGCATTGCCCGCCAGATCCAGCTGGCGCAGCAGCGCCAGAGCCGGGTCGTTAAACCAGTCGGCCGAATTGAAGGCTACCGCGGTAGGGAAAAACAGAAACACCACCAGCCCCGTGAGGCACACCGAGCCGATACCGCAGCCATAGGCCATGAGGCGGATCAGACTGGGCTGCAGGGCGGGGACCAGGGAGGTGTAGACCCAAAGCGAGGCGTACAGATAAAAGGCCGGCGGCCAGAACGTCACGGCATCGTCTACCCAGGTGGTGGGCATGGTGGTGACGGGGAACACCGGGTTGCGCAGCAGGGAAAAATAGCTGTAGAAAAACAGCGACATGAACAGGGCGGTCCCCGCGGCCTTGACGAACCACAGGCGCACAAAACGGCGCGCCAGTTCACTGGGCCAGTGGTGTGCCATCACAGGAGCAGAAGACAGCATGCAGGCTACAGCACGAGCGGCAGTTGGTCAGCAGGAGCCTGTGCAAACACAAATTCCAGTGAAGCTACTTTGCCTTGCGCGCAATGTACCTCGCCTTCGACATTGACCACCTGTTCTGCCATTCGCCGGGTGTGCAGATCAAAAGACAGCAACATGCCCGGTGGCACCGGGCGGCGGAAAAGGCATTTGCGGATACCCATCAGCAGTCCCACCTGGCCTGGCGCTGTGTCGCGTGCAATCGGCTCGCCAGCGCGCAGTCCGGCGCCCGCGATCTGTGCGCCCGCTTCAACAATCATCACTCCCGGCACAATTGGATGGCCGGGAAAATGGCCCTGGAACACGATGGAATCAGCCTGCCACACCGCCTCGCCGGTGTAATGGTCCGCTGCCAGAACCGTCACCGAGCTGGCAAACAGCATGGGTAAACGGTGCGGGATCAGGCGCTCTATGGCCTGCCTGTCCAGATGCATGGGGTAGCTCAGGGCCAGGCCCTCCAGCGGGGGCGTTGATGCAATGGGGTCACTCTGCATAGCCTGTTGTATCTTTGAACTCAGAAGTTTTTGAAAATATAGCTTGCGGCAACGCCTGCGGTGACATAGTGGCGGGTCGCCACCAAAGGACTGTCCGCAAACACAGCACCACGCAGATTATCGTACCGCAAATACGAGCCCACCCAGACATTGCCGACCCTGCGGCTTAAGGAAACCAGAAACTGGCTGCCTGCATACCCGCTGCCCGCCTGATAAGCCGAGCGCTGCGCGGTGGCGTCTGCAGCGGTGACGGTGTAGAAATAGTCGTTTTGCTTCTTGCTGGTGAAGATAGGCCCTACGATGAATCCAAGGTTGGTCTGGGACAGTCCCCAGGGGTTGACGATATCCAGATTCAGGTGTGGGGAGAACGTCAGGCCCACGTTTTGCGGCTTACTCTGCAGCGTGATGCCTTGACGCAGTGGAATGCGCAGCTTGAGCTTGAGGGTTTTATCGCCCGGGTCACTGAGCAGGATATTGAGCTGCGGCCCCAGCTCCAGCGAGGGTTTGAGGTCTGACATGCCTTTGCGCAGCGTGATGCCATCGCTTTGGGTGGGTGGCGAGCCCGACACACTGATCGACAGCTCGGCCCGCTGCGAATCAAACAGGCTTGCACGCACGCCCTCGCGATCAGCCTTGAAAAAATCACCACGGTAATCGATGTAAGGCACAGGTAAAAGCAGCGTGCTTGACTGGTCCGAGCCACGGTAGGCTGGAAACTGCAAGACAGCTACGCCCAAACCAAACTCGGAAGGTTTGTTCTCGGGCGGGCTGCTTTGTGCCAGCGCAGCGGCGCCGCTTAAACCGAGCAGGGCAAGGCAGAGAGCATGGTATTTTTGCATGGTGTTTTTTTAACGGCTGAGGTATGGGGTGGATGTGGGCCGCAGATGCCAGGCCACGCCCTCTATTTCTACATCGAGATCGCTGCGGCAGACATCGACATGGAGGTAGAAGGCGCTGTGGGCAGCGCCCAGGCGCTGATCCAGAATCTGTTTGACTGCAGCGTAGTGTGTGGCGTGGCGTATGTAGACCCTCAGCAGCAGGTCGGCTGCCCGGTAGCGCTGCCCAGTCTGGCTATGGCGCGCGGCCTCGGCCAGAACGGCATCGATGTTGTCGAGCGTTTCGTGGGTCTGGGCTTCGACGTCGCCAACATGCACCGTGCCGTGGCCCACAATGCTGGCTGTGCCGGACAGCAAAAGCAGCTCCTGCGCGCCCAGATGGGCCAGGCTTGCGCGCGAAAAGGTCGGGCTGGTGTCGCCATACTCGCGGGGATAGTGGTAGGCGCTGACCTGGCGCGGGTTTTCAATGGGGATGGTGGCCTGTTTGCCAGCGATAAAGGCTACGCTCAGGGGGCCGCTGCGCACTCCCAGCGCGCAGGCTGCGGGCACATTGCCTGTGACATCGCGCGCGCTGGCGGCAAAACCCTTGTGGCGTCCTGTGTTGAACTGGCGGTAACGCTCCAGCCCCTGACTGGAACCATTGATATTCGCCATGTAATTCCAGGTGCGCCAGAGATGGCGGTAACCATGCTGATCCAGCGCATGGAACAGCCGGCGGTAGGCCAGCTCAGCGGCAGCTTCCAGCGGATACTCGCTGTCGGCAGGCATGTCCTGCTCGTACACCTCCAGGCTACCCATCAGCACATCGCCGTTGTGCTGCAAAGTGATGAAGGGGTCGGCAAGTGTTTGCACAGGCAGATGGCTGATCCAGCTTTCAGCGCATGCTGGGGGTGCCGTGTCGGGCAGCACAGCAGCGCGCACATGCTGGCAACGCAAGCCCTCTGCGCGGGGCGCTTGCGTACCGAAAAGCATGCGCCCCAGAACATGGGACGGCGGTGCGAGAGTCGTAGTGACGTCTGCGGTAGCGACAGCGCGTAGCGCTAGATGCTCAGCGGGCAGGGCGGTAGGCATGGCAGACGCCTATGCAGAACCGACTTTGCGGGCGATCAGCGACGCATTGGTGCCACCGAAAGCAAAAGAGTTGGACATGACGGCCTGCAAAGCTGGCGCATCGCGGGCTGTCAGGGGCACATAGTCCAGATCACAGCCCTTGCCCGGCTGGGTAAGGTGGGCAGTAGGGGGAATCTTGCCGCGGTCCAGTGCCAGCACGCTGAGTGCAAACTCCACGGCGCCACCAGCGCCAATCAGATGGCCATGCACTGCCTTGGTGGAGCTGACCGCGAGGCGCGAAGCATGGGCGCCGAAAACATCCCTGATGGACTGGGTTTCAGTAACGTCACCTGCGTCTGTGGCGGTGCCGTGTGCATTGATGTAGCCAATAGTCTCCAAAGGCACGCCAGTATCGGCTAGGGCCGATTGCATGGAGCGTGTCTGTCCCTCGGCAGAAGGCAGGGTGATGTGCACACCATCGGTACTGGTTCCGTAGCCACACACCTCGGCATAGGGTGTGCGCTGGGATGTGAAGTCTTCACCTGCAGCCTCCAGCACCAAAGCGGCCGCTCCTTCGCCCAGGACAAAGCCAGTGCGGTCTGCATCAAACGGGCGGCAGCTTGCTGCAGGATCTGCGTCACGTTTTTTCGCCATGACGCGGAGTGCATTCCACACCACATACGAGCCAGGTGTCAGCAAGGCCTCTGTGCCGACCACAATGGCGGTGTCAATATATCCGTGCTTGATGGCGCGGTAGGCCTCGCCCAAAGCCACCGCCGAGGAAGAACATGCCACGCTATAAGTCAGTGTGGGGCCCCGAAGCCCATTTTCGATGGAAATCCAGGCCGCACTGGCATTGGCCATCATGCGCGGCACCGCCAATGGATGCATGATGGTGGGATCGCGGCCTTCGATGGCGGCGCGCTGCAGCTGTTCGAAAAACCTGGTGTACAGGCCATCAATGGTTTCTGCGCCCCCCATACCGATGCCTACATACACGCCAGTGCGGTTTTTCTGGCTTTCAGTGGTCTGAAACTTTGCATCCTGGATGGCTTCGCGTGCAGCGATCAATGCAAATTGCGTTGCCCGATCCAGGCGGGTTTGTGAGTTGCTGAGGGTTTTGGAAAAATCGCTGTGCACCTGCGCGGCCAAGGCCTGCGGCAGGAGTTTCGCGATGGATTCAGGAGCTGTCTGTATGGCGCTGGTCGCGGCGAGTGCAGCGTTGAAGCTCGTATCACGCGTCAACCCCAGCGGGGTGACCATGCCAATGCCTTTGATGAAAACTTTGCGCAAAACAGGAAAAATTCAGATTCAGGCTTTTTCTGCCACTGCCAAGGCGGGCATTGCATCACCATGCTTGGAGTGCACCAGCTGCTCAAGGTGCTTTACCACGTCGCTCAAGGTCATGTGCTGGAACTGCATGGCATTTTCGATATGGATGCCATATTTGTCTTCCACTTCAAACAGCATTTCGACAACACCCAGAGAATCCAAACCCAAGTCGACCATTTTCAGGTTGGGATCAGTCAATTTTTCAGGCGCGATATTGGCCTGTGTTAGCAAATAATCATCTACGATCTGACGCAGCATCTCTCTCTCCACTTCACTAGGGAGTAGGATACCATGCAAAGACTAGGATTTGAGGGTATCCCGGTAATGACTTTCCAGCATATGTGTGAGCGCTTCCTTGCTGTGAGAGGACGAAAACTGCGCACCTAATTTGACCTTGATGGTCAAAGGAAGTGACGGTTTTTTCCAAATAGGCCACAGTTTTCCAAGATAAATTGTGCTGAATTCGACAAATACGGTCTGAATTGGTGTTAGGGAACGCAAAGCGATCAAGGCTGCCGTGTGGTCAAACGCATTAATTGGGTGCTGTACGGTGCGCGTGCTTTCAGGAAATAGTAACAAATGGGCCCCCTGGGAGAGCTCGTGGCAGGCCTGTTTGATCAAGTGCATCGGGTCTTCGTTACTGATGTATCCAGACACATGTGCACCCGGCCCAAAAAGTACATTGCTTTTCAGGCCCGCTTTCATGACGCAGGTGGCCTTGGGCAAACGTGAAAGCAAAATGACGGCATCCAACAGAGAGGGATGGTTGGCCACAATGATCAAGGGGTACTGGCCCACCAAGGCGTCCAGGGCAGAGCAATCAAGCCGAACACAGCAAAACCGCTGCAAAAATGCCAGATAAGTCCGAAATCCCCAGGCGATAGCTCGGCGGGCCATAGGGATACGCCAATGCGCTGGCAAGAGCGAAAGAATCAATGCGAAAGGCAGGGCCAGCAGACACATCAAGGCCAGGGCACCCAAGCCCAGCACCATGGCCAAGCACTCATAAGCTGCCCAGCACGTGGCAGCCAGGCGGCTCAAAACTCGTTGCATGCCAAACGGCCTAATCAGTACATTACAGGACGATCGCAATCATCTAGGCAGCGGCGCCAAACAGATACTGGGCTTTGCGATTCTTGGTTTGAGCGTAAACGGCTGGCTGGATCAAGGCCAGCAAGGCCTGGGCGTTGAGATCGGGGTATTCGCTCTGCGCTGTGATCACAATTTCACACGCCAGCGCTTCCAGCTGCTGCAACTGCTGGTCAATGCGTTGGGCAAACTGGGCGTCGGTGAGCTCGTCGCGCAGCTCCTTGTTGAGCTTGGCAAACCATTCAAGACCGGCCTGGTCCAGCATTTGCGGCAGGTTGCGCTTGGCGCTGACCTCGCTCCATGCGCGCAGGAAAAGCTGCATTTCACGGTTGATGTGCTGGATATTGCCGAGCTTTGACTGCATGCGCGCCATGCACGACACGTCAATGAGCTTGTTCTGGAAGAACAGCTGGCACATCACACCCCAATAGTAGGTGTAGTCCCAGATCACCTTGACTGGCAGTACCTCTGGGTCGCCAAAGATCTTGTACTGGTCGGTGTACAGGGTGAGCATGTTCTGGTAGAGCGAAAAGTAAATCTGCTCATAGATTTTGGCCACCATGGCAGTGGCGCCTTGTGCACGGTCAAGCGCAATGAGCTCGGTGATGTAGGTGTTGGAGATGGCGATGAAATCGCTGCCTGGAGAGTAAAACGGGTCCAGAAACAGGCCTGCTTCGCCGGTCAAGGCCCAGCGGTGCTCGCCAGAGAACACTTGTTTGCAGCCGTAGGAAAATCGCTTGAAGAAGCCAAAGTCCTGCAGTTTTTCGCGCTGTGTGTCCAGCGCATCGAACAGCCTGGGTTGGTGTACTTTGAGCCAATCCATCGATTTTTCAAAAGAATTGAGCTGGTCAATCGGATGCAGCTTGGCATCGGCCACGATGCCTACAGAATGGGACCCTGATGACAGTGGTATCAGCCAGGCCCAGTAGCCCTCTCCCACCAGATGGTTGGTGGAAAGCCAGCGGTTGCGCGGATAGCAGCGATCCAGCCAGTTTTCGTCGGTGGACCAATCGTTGACGTCAATGCGGTCCGATATGCGAAACCATACGGCGTTGGCATCATGGTCATTGAGCTCAGCCAGGTTCAGGCGGCGCTTGACCAGCCCGGCTCGGCCAGAGGCGTCGACAAGCCATTGGGGCTGCAAGGAGTGTGTTTGGCCCGCTTTTTCATAGGTGATAGAGTGGGATCCGCGGCTTTGAGACACCTCAAACTGCTTGATCATCGCTCCGTCCACAAAATGCACGCCCCGTTCCTGGGCCAATTTGGCGAGCTGGTTTTCAAAGATGCCGCGGTCCAGCTGGTAGCTGGGCGTGGATAAAACCCGGCTGGCACCTAGCTCGGTGACCTGGTCCAGATCACGGCGGCCGTCGGAGAAAAAGAAGCGAAAACCGAATTTTTTCAGCTGATCGGCATCCAGATGGGGCTTGAGTCCCAGTACCTTCTCGAAGTAATGGGCGCCAATCTCCACCGAAGACTCGCCAACTTTGTGCGCAGCCTTGGGTACAGGGTGGGTGCGACGCTCAAGCACGGTAATATCCAGTTCAGGCATGCGTTGCTTGAGCTGCAAAGACAGCGTCAAACCTGCCAAACCACCACCCATGATGACTACATCTGAAGAATTCGAATTGTGCATGCTAGCGATTCTTTAAAAACAACCAGGATCTCTGTTACAGCAAGGCTATCATGGATAATCATAGTGGTATTCACGCTATGAAAAAACTATTACAACCTGCCATCGTTTGCTGGCTGATATTTTCGCTGATTTGCGGCTGGATTGTGGCTCGCTCACAATTCACCGCAGATATGTCGGCCTTTTTGCCAAGAGACCCGTCGGCCCGGCAGCAAATTCTGATCGACCAGATCAGCGAGGGCTTTGCCTCCAGAGCACTGATCGTGGCCATTGAGGGCGCTCCAGCGCCCGTTTTGGCCCAATTGTCTGGCAACTTAGGCCAGCAATTGCGCCAGTCAACCCATTTTTCCAGTGTCAACAATGGGCAATCGACTACGGCTGAAAAAGACCAGGCCTTGCTGGTTAACAACAGATACCTGCTGAGTCCCGCCATGGGGCCGCAGCGCATGTCAGTCGATGGCTTGCGCGCTGCCGTGATGGACAGCCTGGCAGAAATCGGCAGCGCCACGGGCCTGTTCAGTAAAGCCCTGCTTGGCAAAGACCCCACGGGCGAATCCATTGAACTGATCAAGCGGGTGATCCCTGCGGCAGAGTTGACCCAGCTCAATGGGGTATGGATGAATGCAGACAAGAGCCGTGCGATGCTGCTGCTGCAGACCCGCGCGCAGGGCTCCGACCTGGACGCCCAGGAGGCCGCGCATGCTGCCATCTTGCAGGGTTTTGCTCAGGCGAAAAATGCTGGGGGTGCTGATGCCGCATCGGCAAAACTTCAATTTTCTGGCCCCAGTGTATTTGCCGTGAATTCACGCGACACCATTCGATCCGAAGCGACGCGACTGTCATCTATTGGTACCCTGCTGGTGCTGTGTCTGCTGTGGTTGATTTACCGATCTTTGACGACCCTGTTTCTTGGCATCATTCCTGTTGTTACCGGGGCTGTAGCGGGCATTGCCGCAGTGGGCCTGGGTTTTCCAGCGGTGCATGGGATGACTTTGGGATTTGGAATCACGCTAATCGGTGAGGCGGTGGACTATGCGATTTATCTGTTCATGCAGCACACTCGCAGGCCCGACGACGGTGCGCACTCTGCAGACCAGCGTGCACAGTCTTTCGCTCAATCGTTTTGGCCCACGATCCGCCTGGGCGTGCTCACCTCGGTATTTGGTTTCAGCACCTTACTGCTGTCAGGCTTCACAGGCTTGGCGCAACTAGGGCTTTTCTCCATTACTGGCATTGTTGTGGCGGCGCTGGTGACGCGATTTGTCCTGCCCAAGCTGCTGCCTGCCGGGTTCTACGTGCGCCAGCCGGTCAGATTGGGGCAGTTTTTAAAGCGGGCCGCCCATATGCTGGCACGCCTGAAGCCAGCGGCTCTGGTGATGCTGCTGGTATGCCTGGCGGTGATCGCCCTGCGATGGGAGACTCTGTGGAGTGTAGAGTTGGGAGGGTTGAGCCCGGTTCCCAGTGCTGCCCAGCAACTCGATGCGGAGCTGCGCGCCCAGATGGGCGCTGCCGACTCAGGCTTGCTGGTGGTTTTGCAGGCACCCTCCAGTGAAGAGGCCTTGCAACTGAGCGAGCAGGTCAGCGCCCGTCTGGAGCCGCTCGTCGCATCAGGTGTATTGGGCGGCTTTGAAGCTCCCTCTGTATACCTTCCCAGCGTGAAAACGCAATTGCAACGGCAGGCCAGCTTGCCCGACGCTGACGAACTGAAAAAGCGCACGTCCCTGGCGCTTACGGGTTTGCCACTGCAAGCCGACAAACTGGAAGAGTTTTTTGCGGATGTGGCGCGCTCTAAAGCACGCCAACCTCTGACGCGCGCTGATTTGGATGACAGCTCACTGGGGCTGGGGGTCGATGCCTTGCTGTCGTCCAGCAGCCGTACGCCAGCGCGCTGGACTGCGCTGGTGGTCTTGCGTGCGCCGCAACCCAATGCAGCCGAGCGATCTATTGATATCACCACCATCCAGCAGGCAGTTGCCAATGTGGGCAATGCAAAAGACGCGGCAGTGTATGTGATGGCTCTAAGAACCGAGGCTGGCGATCTCTATCGGGCTTATCTTCAAGAGGCGATACGCCTGACGGCCGCCGGTTTCGCTGCGATTGTGGTGCTGCTTTTCATCACGTTTCGGTCATGGCGGCATGTGGCGCGCGTGGTGCTGCCCTTGTTGGTGGCGATGGTGACCGTGGCTGCCATCATTGTTCAGGTCAAGGGGAGCCTGAGCTTGTTGCACCTGGTGGGGCTGCTGCTGGTCATGGCGGTCGGTTCAAACTACGCCTTGTTCTTCAATCAGCCTTCCCAGAAGGCGAATCCATCACCACCCAGTGACAACGACAACGATATCCTGTGCTCGTTGCTGTTTGCCAACCTGACGACGGTACTGGGCTTTGGCCTGCTGGCTTTTTCGAGTGTGCCCGTCATGAATGCCATTGGCCTGACGGTAGGGCTGGGTACTTTTCTTGCCTTAATATTGTCAGCCATCTTTTCCAACGCAGGTGCTTGGTCCCAAAAACCTGAAACCGGGCAGGCATAAATGCATACCTTTTTGTACAGTGTCAAAATTCTCATTTCAGTCGCCGCGATATTGTTATCAGGATGCATGCTGCTGCCCCGCTCTACGGAGGGTGTTATGGACAAGGTAGATGACTTATTGACTTGTACAGTGCGGCCCGATACGTTGATCGTGATGCTGCCGGGCGCCTATGACAAACCACAGGACCTGGTAGATCAGGGCTTCATCAGCGCAGTGCGCAAGCGCAATATCTACGCAGATGTTCAGGTGGTCGATGCGCATTTGGGCTACTACTCCAACCAGCAGATCATTCAACGCCTGGATCAGGAGGTGGTGCAGCCAGCCAAGGCCAAGGGCTACCGCAACATCTGGTTTGCAGGCATATCCCTGGGTGGTTTCGGCTCCTTGCTATATAGCAAGGAAAAACCGGGTCAGTTGACCGGAATATTTTTAATGGCCCCGTACATGGGCTCCAGAGAAATATCGGCGCAGGTGCAAAAGCAGGGCGGTCTGCAGACGTGGACACCCGATGCTGCAGCACCAGCCAGTCTGGATATAGATCTGTGGCGCTGGCTCAAGGGCTACGCATCAAAGAGCGCAGGCATGCCTGCAACCTATATCGGTTTTGGATTGAGTGACCGATTTGCCAAACCCAACCAGCTTTTGGCAGACACCTTGCCCAAAGAAAACAGTTTTTCCATCCCGGGGGGCCACGACTGGATCACCTGGCAGCAAGTCTGGGCCAGTTTTCTGGACACCGCTAAGATTGCGCGTATCGACGCAGCCTCTGCGCAGTGTGCAGCTCGGCCTCTATGAGCATGGGACATTGGCAACCCTCCATGGCCATCAAGGCATCGGCGGCAGTGCACGTGGGCGCTGCTGTGGCCTGGGCTGGCGGTATGGCATGGCCCTGGAGTGCTGGGGCGCTGATTGCCAATCATGCCATCCTTACTCTCGCGGGTCTGTGGCCGCGCAGCACGCTGCTGGGTTCCAACATGCGCCAGTTGCCGCAGGCCGCTGTCAAAGCAGGGCAGATTGCGATCACGATAGACGATGGACCCCATCCGGAGATTACGCCCAGAGTTCTGGATATTCTGGATATCTATCAAGCCAAAGCGAGTTTTTTCTGCATCGGTGAGAAGGTGCTTGCGCATCCGCAGATCGCGCGCGAGATTCTCGCTCGGGGGCACAGCATAGAAAACCACAGCAATACCCACCGCCATCATTTTTCTGTGATGGGCATGGGCGCGCTGCGCAGGGAAATATCTGCGGCGCAAGCATCCATTGCGCAAACCACAGGGTATCAGCCACGCTACTTCCGTGCACCTGCGGGCTTGCGCAGCCCTTTGCTGGATCCTGTGTTGCAGGAGCTGGGGCTGCAGCTTACCAGCTGGACCCGTCGGGGCTTTGATACAGTACGCAATGACGCAGCTCAGGTACTTTCCCGATTGGAGCAGGGCTTGGCCGCAGGGGATATTTTGCTGCTGCACGACGGTAACTGTGCACTGACTGCCCAGGGCAACCCTGTCATTATGGAAGTCCTGCCACAACTGCTGGACCGCGTCGTGCGCAGTGGACTCAAGCCCATTTCTTTACACCATCTATCCTCAAACGACAGCAACTGACAATGCGCAACGATTCCACATTTGAAAAACGATTGTTCGATACCGCGGTAGAGCCGTACCGCCAGGCCGGCAAGTTTGCCTTGCACTTTGCCCGAGGTAAATTGTCGGGTGACCCGGTTTTCAGGGAAATTCTCCAGCGTGGCCTGATCGCTCCAGGCAGCCATGTGGTGGACATTGGCTGTGGACAAGGCCTCCTGAGCGCCTGGCTGATGGCTGCCGAAGCACTGTCAGCCCAGCCTGATTGGCCAGCTAACTGGGCGGCAGCACCAAGCCGAGCGACTGTGCAGGGCATCGAACTGATGCCAGCAGACGTACAGCGGGCGAACAAGGCGCTTGCCGCACACGCAGATAAATATCACTTCGTGGTGGGAGATATGTGCACAACCCCATTTGACAAGGCCCAAGCGGTGGTGATACTGGATGTGCTGCACTATGTCCCCTATGCAGCGCAAGACGATGTACTGCGTCGCGTCAAGGAATCTTTGCTGCCCGGTGGCGTGTTGATTTTGCGCATCGGCGACGCCAGCGCAGGCCTTGGATTCAAAATCAGCAACTGGGTCGATGCCATAGTGACATTTGTGCGTGGTCACAGTCTGTCACGTTTGTACTGCCGACCTCTGGACGAGTGGAAAAGCGCTTTGACGCAACTGGGGTTTCAGGTGGAGTCCAAGCCCATGAGTGAAGGAACACCATTTGCCAATGTGCTGCTCATCGCGCACATCGGTGCTCGAGATCAGGCCTGACCTATGCAGCCCATTTACGTATCGCACTACACTTTGTCGACCTGCCTGGGCTCGGGCAAGCAGGCTAACTGGGACGCACTCATGCAAGGGCGTACAGGCTTGAAGCCCTGCGTGTTTGAAACCGTCGTGTTGCCCACATTCATCGGCGAAGTCCAAGGCGTAGACGACATCACGCTACCCGGCCATTTATCCCATCACCAGTGCCGCAACAACCAGTTGGCGCAACTGGCTTTGGAGCAGGACGATTTTGCAAACGCTGTAAGAGCCGCCATAGCCACTTACGGCGCTGGTCGCGTAGGAGTATTTCTGGGCACCAGCACATCAGGGATTCTGAGTACTGAACTAGCCTACCGGCAGCGCGATGCAGCAACAGGTGCCTTGCCCGGCGATTTCAGGTATGCGCAAACCCACAACACCTATTCAGTGGCAGGATTCGTGCGTGAATATTTTGCCTTGGCAGGCCCGGCTGTAGCTGTTTCGTCGGCCTGTTCGTCCAGTGCCAAGGTATTTGGCAATGCAGCCCGCATGATGGAGTGCGGGTTGATTGATGCGGCGATTGTGGGAGGCGTGGACAGCTTATGCCTGACGACCTTGTATGGTTTCAATTCTCTGGAATTGCTGTCTCCAGAACTTTGCCAGCCCTATGGCGCAGACCGCAGGGGTATTTCCATTTCAGAGGCAGCCGGGTTTGCCTTGCTGACCCGGGAAAAACCGCGCTCCCAGCCTGCTGTGGTAGTGGCAGGCATCGGGGAATCCAGTGATGCGCACCATATGTCTTCGCCCCACCCAGAAGGCGCGGGCGCTCTGGCGGCCATGCGGCAGGCCTTGGACATGGCACAACTGCAGACCGATCAGATTGGCTATATCAATCTGCACGGCACGGCTACCAAGAGCAATGATGCCGCCGAAGGGGCCGCCGTGAGCGCCTTGTTTGGCAACCGCGTGCCCTGCAGCTCCACCAAAGGCCACACCGGCCACGCCTTGGGTGCAGCGGGCATTATTGAAGCCGCCATTTGCATGCTGTCTATGCAGCACGGGGTGCTACCAGGGGGCGCCAACACACAAGTTCTGGATCCTGACATAGGGGTGGAATATCTGTTGCACAATGCCAGCCGGTCTGTGGATGTGGTGATGAGTAACTCGTTTGGCTTCGGCGGTTCCAATTGCAGTCTGCTTTTGAAAAAGGAGCCTGCATGAGTGCGGTCACTGTGTTTATTGAGTCCATAGGCCTGTGTGGACCAGGCTTGGAAAGCTGGGCGGCGGCGCGCCCCATGCTGCGCTCTGAAGTGCCCTATGTCCCTACCAAAACCATCATAGCGCCCTCAGCCTTTTTGCCGCCAGCTGAGCGCCGCCGTGTCGGCACGATTGTGAAGCTGGCTTTGGCAGCGGGCCACGACGCGCTGCTAGAGAGCCCGTATAAAGCCAGTGAGCTGCTGTCGGTGTTCAGCTCTTCAGGAGGCGATGGGGACAACTGCCATGCCATCTGTGAAGCGCTGGCCTCGTCGGACAGGCTGATTTCGCCCACGCGGTTTACCAATTCCGTGCACAACGCGCCTTCAGGCTACTGGGGCATTGCTTTGCAAGCGCGGCCTGCCAGCACCAGTCTGTGTGCCTATGATGGCAGTTTTTCCGCAGGCTTTCTGGAGGCCTGCACGCAGGCCATTACTGCGCGGGCACCGGTGCTCCTGCTGGCCTATGACGCGCCTTATCCCGAGCCCTTGCATGCAACGCGCAAGATTGCAGACAGCATCGGTGTTGCCTTGTTGCTCAGCCCGGTACGCACGCAGGCCAGTATCGCTGCATTGCAGGTGAGCCTGGGGCAACGCACGGTGGCTACCATGCTAGATCCCCTGCTGGAGTCCCTGCGGCTGAGTGCGCCAGCCGCACGCAGCTTGCCACTGCTGCAAGCGGTAGCCCAGGGCGATCAAAGCAGTTTGCTGGCGCTGGATTTATTTGACAACCAGCAGTTGCTGGTACAGATGGTCGCCTGACATGACGGATACTCCACGCGTCCATGTGCTGGACGCCGCACAGATTGCCGCCTTGATCCCGCACCACGGCAGCATGTGCCTGCTGGAGGCGGTCATTGCCCACGATGCGCAGAGCATTCACTGCCGCGCAAGCTCGCACCGGCTGCTGACCAACCCTCTGCGCGAAAACGGCGTATTGCATGCAGTGTGTGGCGTGGAGTATGCCGCGCAGGCAATGGCCGTGCATGGTGCTTTGCTGTCAGGGCAGAGCAATGCCACGCCACGCGGTGGCCGCCTGGCCAGCGTGCGCCAGGTGGAGCTGTCAACAGATCGGCTCGACACCATAGTGCAGGCGCTGGATATCAAGGCCGTGTTGATCATGGGCGACCACCAAAGCATGGTCTACGAATTCACAGTATCAACACCAGACAGCCGCTTGCTTGCAGGCAAGGCCACTGTCATTTTGGTGTCCCCATAAAAAGGATGGATCATGGATAAAAAAAGAGCTTTGGTCACAGGCGGTAGTGGAGCGCTGGGATCGGCCATCTGCGAGCGTTTGGCAGCAGATGGCTTTGAGGTGTTTGTACATGCCAACAGCACCTTGGCCAATGCGCAGGCGCTGGTGGAAAAAATCCTCGCTGCAGGCGGGAGCGCCCAGGCCTTGTGTTTCGATGTGACCGATGCGCGGGCAGTCCACGCGGTGGTAGAACCTCTGGCCGAAGAGCGGGCATTCCAGGTCATTGTCAACTGCGCAGGCATCCATGATGATGCCGTGTTTGCAGGCATGAGCGCGCAGCAGTGGAGTCGGGTGATCGATGTCTCGCTGAACGGGTTTTTCCATGTCACCCAGCCACTCATGCTGCCCATGCTGCGCACGCGCTGGGGTAGGGTGATCAATATTTCGTCCGTTGCCGCGATTGCAGGCAACCGCGGCCAGGTCAATTACGCTGCGGCCAAGGCGGCCCTGCACGGCGCGACCAAGGCGCTGGCCCAGGAAGTGGCCAGCCGGGGTGTCACCGTCAACGTGGTGGCGCCAGGCATCATTGAGTCGCCCATGGTGCAAGGATCATTTGACGCCGATATGGTGTCAAAAATTGTGCCCATGAAACGCATGGGCACGGCGCAGGAAGTGGCTGCGCTGGTGGCCTTTTTGGCCAGCAAGGATGCGGGCTACATCACTGGCCAGATCATCTCCATCAATGGCGGTATGGTCTAGACCGACATCGTTCTGTCGTGCAGATTCCTAGGGTGTGGAAAGTTTCACGGGCCTGCCCAGCGTCATCAAGGAGCGGTCACCATCCGTCAGCGTGGTCTCCACCGTGTGGATATAACTGTTTTCACCAGCCAGCTCGATTTCCCTGAGTGTGACAAACATCTTGCTGCTTTTCGGGCTGAGCACCAAGCGCCATTTTTTGGCCGAGCCTGTCAGGCGCCAGGTGAAGTACTGCTCAATGCCGGCCTGGTCGCCGCGGAAGGTGGCTGTGAGGCTTTGCACCAGCGAGGCAATGTCTGCAAAATCGTCCAGTGACATCGTGCGCTTGAATGAGCCACGGTCAATGGAGACCTTGTTGCCCTCAATCAGCATGGTCTCGGGGCGTGGCAGCTTGGTGCGCTTTTCCAGCCGTGCCGGGGCCTGGAAGAGCAGCTCACCGCTGGACTCCACAGGGGTGTCCAATATGCGCAGGAATTTGCGCTCGACAAACTCAGCTTTCATGTTCTTGCTGCTTGCAAACATCTGCATCAGGCTGGGCATGTCGATATCGGCAGCATGGACCTGCCCGCCCAGTGCCAGCACCATCATCGCAAAACAGCGCAGGAGTGTGTTCATGTATCGTGCCTTGAGGTCTGCCAGAAATCGAAAAAATTAAACCAATTGTAGGGCGCGGCCTTGCAGTGTGCCTCGATCAGCTGCACATAGCGCTGCAGGGCCTGCACTGGGGCCTGTGCCCGGTCCAGCGTGGGATCACTGAAGTCCATTACAAGTTCAATATGGGTGCAGTAGCGGTTGCCACCCAGGTAGATTCCCGCCATGAAATACACCGGCTTGCGCAGCATGGCCGCCATGCGAAACGGCCCCAGGGGGAACGAAGCCGTTGAGCCCAAAAAGTCCACCGCGACATGGCCGCTATCGTCCAGAGAGCGGTCGCCCAGGATGCCGATCAGGGCGCCTTCACCCAAGCGCTCCTTCACCATCAGCATGGAGCCTGGCTGGCCCAGCGAAATGATGTCCTGCTGCGCCTGTGGGTTGATGGCCTGCAGCATCTGCTTGATGTTGCGCGAATTCTCTTCGTACATCAGCAGCACCATCTGGATGGGGTGGTCGCGCGCGATGCTGCGCACACACTCAAAACTGCCCATGTGCGCACCCATCAGCAAAAATCCTGATCCGCTGACTGCCACTGCGACAGCGTTGTTGACGTCCTGGATGCGGATGTCAAATAAATCCATGCGCCCGTTGAGCAGAAACAGCCTGTCCAGCGTCACGGCAGCGAAGGCATGCAGATGCTTGAACACCGCCAGCGCACCACTGGACTGGCCAGGAATGCGCGCCAAATACTGGCGGGATGCCGCACGCGCACTCGGAGAAAAAGCATAAAAATACGCCACGATGGGCAGCAGCACCAGGCGCGAAATACGCCGGCCCAAATGCAGTGCAATCCAGGTCATCAGCCTGAGCGCCGCCATATTGCCGCGCTCTTTGCGCTGCGCCCACTCAGCGCTGCCTTTGGTTTTTTCCAACGGGGGGGTGTCAGCCATCAGTGGACCATCAGTCAATCATCACGCAGCCGCGCTGCTGTCATGCAGACGCAGCTGCCCGCTGCAGGCCAGGATGGGCTCTGCGCTGTCGGACTGCAGATGCACGGTGAACTTATGCTCCTGCGCCCGCGCGGGCACCACAGCAATGTCCAACTCAGCACCAGGCCCTATCTCAGCCAGAAACTTGACGTTGTACACCGTGCATTGCGCTAGTTGGTCATTTAGCTCGGCCCTGGCGACTGCCAGGACACGATCGAGCAGCAGCACGCCGGGCAAGACAGGATGGCCCGGGAAATGGCCTGCGAAGCAGGGGTGGTCGGGCGCGATGGTGCAATGCATGCGGGGATGCTCTTAAGCGCTGGACGGCACGTTGCTGGGCGCATCCAGCAGGGCCAGCAGGGCCAGCAGGGCCTCGCGCGGCAGTTTGCCGGTGCTGTTGCGCGGCAGGGCACTGGCGAACTTCAGCGGCCTGGGCATGAAGGCTGGTGCAATCCGTTTGCGCAGCTCGGCTTGGAGCTGGTCTGCGCTCAAGTCAGGCGCCACCACGACGGCAGCTAGACGGGTGGTGTTGCCAATGCCTTCGGTGGCATCCGCAGGAATCACAAATGCGCCATCCCGAACACCGGGGATCGACAGCAGGTGGTGGTTCAAATACGCCAGGGTGGTGCTTTTGCCAGCCACGTTGACCATATCCACAGTGCGGCCGTGCAGGATGAACTGCTGTGCAGTTTTGAGCTCCAGCAAGTCATTGATCGCCACGCTGCCTTCGATTTGTGCGCCGCTGGCGTAGTGAATGCTGTCGCGCAACTCGAGTGCAATGCCATCAAACACCTGCCAGTCGGTGGTCTGGCTGGTGCGCCGTGTGGCCAGCTGGCTCGTCTCGGTGCTGCCGTAAATCTCCAGCAGCGGACCCTGCATTTTCTGCTCGGCTTCAATCGCCAGGGCGGTGCCCAGCGGCGCGGTGGCGCAGACCAGCAGGTCAACGGGGGGCGGCACTGCGATGGCGCTGAGGTAGGCGCGCAGATGAAAGGGCGTGGTGACCAGCGCACGCGGCTGGGGGGCGTGGGAGACAGCCTTTTCAATATCCGCCGGATAAAACGGTTTGCTGGCGTCAAAAGCGGAGGCGTTTTGCAGCGCGATCAGCACGGTCGATTCAAAACCATACATATGCTGCGGCGGCACGGTGCCCACAATGGTGTAGCCGCTGCCGGGCACGATGCCCAGGCGCTTGCCTTCGCTTTGCACATTCACCACCAGCTTGCCCCAGGTCTTGCGGTGGGGCACGGGCAGGCCTGTGCTGCCCGAGGTGAACACATAGGCGGCCACATGATCGGCTGGAATGACGGGAACGGCCATCTGCGCGGGCAGCGCCGCTTGCAGCAGCCAGTCGTTCATATAGGTCTGTGGCAGCTGGATGCTGCAGACACGCTCATCGGTCAGGCAGTACAGGCTGGGATGGGTGCTGGCCAGGTGTGCGATCAGCTCGTCGGTATGGGTGGAGGGCAGCAGACAGCTTTGCCTGCGCAGCATGGCCGCGCCTAGCGACACGGCAAATGCATAGCGGTCCTGGCAGGCTACCAGCACGTACTGCGCCTGGGGCAGGTGCTGCGCGCAATGCGCCACATCAGCAAGGTACTGCGCCACCGAAATGGCCTGGCCGCCGCGGTATGCCAGTGTGGCTTGGGGATCGGTGTGGACCAGCAGGGGCAGCATGGCAGTGCGATGAAGTCAGGAGGAGGTAGGGGCAGACGAGGCTTTGGCAGACTGGTTTTGATAGGCGCGGTACGCCTCAAAGCCTGCTTTGAGCGATGCATGTTCAAACTGCTTGAAGCGTATTTTACGCAAAGCATATTCGCCGACAAAAAACACCGCGACCGAGGGCCACTGCAAAAGAATGGCAAAAGTAGACCATGCCGCCAGGGGCGCGGCGACAAATAGCAGCACTGAGATGACACATGTCAGCACGAAAAACAGGGTCCAGGCCACGGTCACCTGCCGGGCATAGGCCTCGAGCTCAGGGGGCAGGTTGGGTTGGGTCATGCGCGCAAAGGTCACTACCAACGGGGTAGTGCCCGCAGCCAGCGTGTGGCCAAATACCCAGGCCAGCAGCGCGTTGGTGCCCACATGCTGGACAAAATACAAGGTGTCTGCATTGGCCAATACCAGCGGCCACAGCCACCACAAAGGCATCAGTATGACGGCGCAGGCCAAACCTGTCGATGCACCCCACCCCAGCGCAGCGGGCCATGCCGCAAGCCAGCGCCGTTTGCGCAGCCACTGCGTCAGCACCGCCAACAGCATGGCGGCAGGCACCCCCACCGCCAGCGCTGCGGCAATGGTTTTGCCCTGTGGCAGGATCAAGGCGAAGTGACTGGCCAAGGCGTAAGCCGCGACCAGGGCAACGATCAGTAGGGTTTTCAGCACGGCGTGACGGCTTGGCTGCGCACTGGCGTGGCAGCAGCGCGGCCTTATTTGGTGCGCTCTTGCGCGATGTACTTGGCCAGAGCGCGAATAGAGGCAAAGCTCTCGACGTTGCGCGGATCGTCCGAACGCATCTGAAAGCCGTAGCGTTTGGATACCGCCAGTGCGATTTCCAGAATGTCGATCGAGTCCAAGCCCAGGCCATCGCCGTACAGCGGCGTGTCGGGCGTGACTTCGTTGGGCGCAACTTCCAGATTCAGGGCGCTGATCAAGAGCGCAATAACTTCTGCTTCCAGCTCGGGCTGGGGGACTGCGATGGCGGGGGTAACTGCCGTGGTTTCCATTAAACTCAACCTATTGATGGGTGTCGATCTCAAGCTGCTTGAGGGGCTCTGCATGCGAGCACTCTGTGGATCGACCAACCGAAAATATCTTACAAATTCTCCAATATGGCATCTTATCATCCAGCACGCCCATTCGGCCCAGATTTGGCGCTGCGGTTTACCTTGTGGGGGCGGGCCAGGTGATGCCGCCGCCCTCCCTGACCCATCTGGTGCTGATCCCTTGTTACAACCCAGGCGCCAAGATCGTGCAAACCGTGCGCGCAGCCCGTGCGCAGTGGACACCCGTGTGGGTGGTGGTGGACGGCAGCACCGACGAGAGCACGGCGCTGCTGCAAGCCGAGGCCGCGCAGGACGCAGGCCTGAAAATCATTGTCCAAAGCCCCAACGGCGGCAAAGGCAGCGCTGTGCTGCACGGTGTCACCCAGGCGCTGGCGCAAGGCTATACCCACGCCCTGACCATGGACGCCGACGGCCAGCACCCCGCCGAGCTGATCCCCACCTTCATGGCCCGCTCCATCGCCGAGCCGGGCGCCCTGGTGCTGGGCAAACCAGTGTTTGACGCCAGCGCGCCGGCCCTGCGGGTCAATGGCCGCAAGGTCTCTAATAGCTGGGCCAACCTGGAAACCCTGGGCGCGGGCATTGGTGACTCGCTGTACGGCTTTCGCGTCTACCCCATGCGCGAGCTGCAGGCGGTGATGCAGCGCAGCCGCTGGATGCGCCGCTTCGACTTCGACCCCGAAGTGGCCGTGCGCCTGTGCTGGGAAGGCCTCAAGCCCGTCAATATCGACGCACCCGTCAAATACTTCAGCCCCGAGGAGGGCGGTGTGTCGCATTTCAAATACCTGCGCGACAATGTGCTGCTCACGTGGATGCACACCCGTCTGTTTATCGGCTTTGTGCTGCGGCTGCCCTGGTTGCTGGCGCGGCGCAGGGCACGCTAGTCTTGCTTTCAAAAATGGCCCCCGTTATGTCCGACATCCTCCAGAAAATCGTAGAAGTTAAACGCCAGGAAATTGCCGCGGCGGTCAAGAAAATGCCGTTGGCGGCCATGCGCGCCGATGCCGAGAGCCGGGTGCTGGTGCGCGACTATGTGGGGGCGATGCGCGCCAAAATCGCTGCAGGCCAGGCAGCGGTGATTGCCGAGGTCAAGAAGGCCAGCCCGTCCAAGGGGGTGTTGCGCGCTGACTTCATTGCAGCCGATATTGCCCAAAGCTATGCCGAAGGTGACGCCGCACTCAAGAACAAAGGCGAGGCTGTGACTAGCGCAGCCTGTTTGTCAGTGCTGACTGACAAACAGTTTTTCCAGGGCGCGACCGACTATCTCAAGCAGGCCCGCGCCAGCTGTGACCTGCCCGTGCTGCGCAAGGATTTCATGGTCGATCCTTACCAAATCTACGAGTCGCGCGCGATGGGCGCAGACTGCATTTTGCTGATTGCCGCCTGCCTAGATGACGCGCAGATGGCCGATTTGCAGGCTGTGGCCCTGTCGCTGGACATGGCGGTGCTGGTGGAGGTGCATGATCGCTCAGAGCTGGAGCGCGCCTTGAAGCTGAACAATGTGCCGCACAAAACCATGCTGGGCATCAACAACCGCAACCTCAAAACCTTCGAAGTCAGCCTGCAAACCACCCTGGGCATGCTGGCCGACGTGCCCCAGGACAAGCTGCTGGTGACCGAAAGCGGCATTGCCAGCCGCGACGATGTGCAGACCCTGCGCAACGCCGGGGTGCATGCTTTTCTGGTGGGCGAAGCCTTCATGCGCGCAGACGAGCCGGGGCTGGCGCTGGCGCAGCTGTTTGCTTAAACCCTTCAGATCACTATTATTTTGATAGCTGCTCCCGCGATATTCTATTGGGCTCATGGCTGATTTGTTTACTAATCTGGTGCCAGAAAGTGCTGCCGCTGCGCTCACGCTGCAGCCCGCGCCATGGCCGGTGGCCAGCGACTGGCAGGCGCTGGTCAGCCGCTTCTGGCAGAGCACGGCAGGCGCGCAACTGCAGGGTTTTCTGCAGCGCCGCCAAAGTGCTGGCGCGGTCATCTACCCGCCCCAGCCGCTGCGCGCCCTGCAGCTCACGCCGCTGGCGCAGGTAAGGGTTGTGATCCTCGGGCAAGACCCCTACCACGGCCCCGGCCAAGGCGAGGGGCTGGCGTTTTCGGTGGCGCGCGGCATCAAAATCCCGCCCAGTCTGCGCAATATCTTCAAGGAACTGCAGCGCGACCTGCAGCTGCCCATCCCCCTGCACGGAAGCCTGCAGCACTGGGCCGGGCAGGGCGTGCTGCTGCTGAACACTACGCTTACCGTAGAAGACGGCCAGCCCGCCAGCCACGCCAAGCAAGGCTGGGAGCTATTGAGCGACCAATTGGTTGCGGCTTGCGCCCAAAAGCCCAGCCCGGTGGTGTTCATGCTCTGGGGCGCGCATGCCCAGGCCAAGCAGGGCCTGATCGCAGCGCACAATGCCGACCAGCGCCATCTGGTGCTCTGCGCCAACCATCCCTCCCCGCTGTCTGCCCTGCGCCCACCGCTGCCCTTTCTGGGCTGCGGTCATTTCAGCGCAGCGCGCCAGTGGCTGGCCCCTCACGACCCGTTAACAGCAGCACATTTATTCAGTTAATACTATTATTTTAATAGCTGCTCCCGCGATATTATATTGGGCTGCAGCCCTAAAACCTCTAAAAAATCAGTCCCCCAGACTGCCCATGCGCATATCGTCCAGGTAGTCGCGCGCAATATCGATGGTGGTTTTCTCGCCCAGCTCGGCAAAGCGCTTTTTCAGCCAGCGCTGGGCGCATTCACGGCCCAGGGTCTGCAGCTTCTGGATCATGGCACTGTCGGCGTGGGTCTTGCTCGATGCGGGATAGGCTTCCAGTGCCTCGCCACCGTCGATACGGTGCAGCAGCACCTTGCGGTAGCGGTTTTCGTCCAAGTTGCCACGCTCGAGCATGCGGTTGACAAAGTCGATCGAGCGCATCTGCGCCAGCAAGCTGGCATTGAAGGTCAGCTCATTGATCCGGTCCATGATGTCTGCCGCGTCCGTGGGCGAGGCGTTGCGCTCCAGCGGGTTGATCTGCACCAACACTACATCGCTGGCATGGCAGCGGTAAATCAGCGGATGCAGCGCCGGGTTGCCCGAAAAACCGCCATCCCAGTAATGCTCACCTTCGATCTCCACCGCCTGAAACAGCATGGGCAGGCAGGCCGATGCCATCAGCGCCGCAGAGTTAAGCCGCTTGCCGCTGAAAATCTCTGCCTTGCCGGTATTGACATGGGTGGCCGAGACAAAAATGCGCGGCTCCGACAGCTTGCCAATGCGCTCAAAGTCAAACTGCTTTTCCACCAGGCTGCGCAGCGGGTTGATATCCAGCGGGTTGATCTGGTAGGGCGAGAGGTTGGTCTGCACCGCAGGCGCAGCGATTTTCCAGCCACCCAGCCACACATCCATCATGCTGCGCTGCAAGCTGGTGGCCGCTCCCAGCTGGATCACCGCATTCCAAAAGCTCGCCAGCGCCTCGCGCGCCGCCTCCAGCGGGTCAGTCTTGCTGCTTTTGGCTGTGGCATAACCCTGCCCCAGCGCCACCGCATTCATCGCGCCGGCACTGGCCCCGCTGATGCCATCAATCTCCAGCCGCCCATCCTCCAGCAGCGCATCCAGCACCCCCCAGGTAAAGGCTCCGTGCGAACCGCCGCCTTGCAGCGCCAAACTGACTGTTTTGATGCTTTTTGCCATTCATACCTCCTGTGCAAATATCCAGTTTTAGTGCATCTGATCTATTATGCTGCAGCGCAGCAATTCATCGCCACCATACCACGCAGATTCCGGACCCAGGTGTTGGAAAGATGCTGGATGGACATCCTGGCAGCCACAGACGAATAATTTACATCCCATAGTTGACAGCCGCGGCAAAACTCTGGCATAATCAAAGGCTTCGCGCAAAAAGGCAATCGCTTATTGCGCATATCCGCCCAAACGATGCTGGGCTTAGCTGGGGTGAACAACCCCGGTTGAGACTGGTAGCGACGGGCCCAAGACTGGTTCTGGTGGCCGAGAAAATAGTTTCTCGGCATCCGGAGGCAAGTTGGGAAGATTTGAAATGATCCAAACTGAATCTCGACTCGATGTCGCTGACAACACGGGCGCTAAATCCGTGCTGTGTATCAAGGTGCTCGGTGGCTCCAAGCGCCGCTACGCCTCTGTCGGCGATGTGATTAAGGTGAGCATTAAAGAAGCTGCACCGCGCGGCCGCGTCAAAAAAGGCGAGGTCTACAGCGCCGTGGTGGTTCGCACCGCCAAGGGCATCCGCCGTGGTGATGGCTCGCTCGTAAAGTTCGACGGCAATGCCGCCGTGCTGCTCAATAACAAGCTGGAGCCTATCGGCACCCGCATCTTCGGACCCGTGACGCGCGAACTGCGTAACGAGAAGTTCATGAAGATCGTGTCCTTGGCACCCGAAGTTTTGTAAGGACTGCAAAGCCATGAACAAAATTCGTACAGGCGACCAGGTCATCGTGATCGCTGGCCGCGACAAAGGCAAGCGTGGGACCGTGTCCTCACGCAAAGACGACAGCCATGTGTTGGTTGAGGGCGTTAACCTGGTGAAAAAACACACCAAGCCTAACCCGCTCAAAAACACCACCGGCGGCATCGTCGAAAAGGCCATGCCAATTCACCAGTCCAACATCGCCATTTTCAATGGCGCATCGGGCAAGGCGGATCGCGTGGGCATCAAAGTATCAGCCGATGGCAAACGCGTTCGCGTTTACAAGTCCAGCGGCGAAGAAATCAAGGCAGCGTAAACATGGCACGCCTCAAACAAGTCTACCTCGACAAAATCGCGCCCGAACTCATGAAGCAGTTCGGCTACACGTCGGCCATGCAGGTGCCGCGTCTGTCCAAAATCACGCTCAACATGGGTGTGAGCGAAGCCGTCGCCGACAAGAAAGTCATGGACAACGCCGTGAGCGACATGACCAAAATTGCTGGCCAGAAGCCCGTAGTGACCAAGGCCAAAAAGCCCATCGCCGGTTTCAAAATCCGCGAAGGTCTGCCTATTGGCTGCATGGTCACTCTGCGTGGCGAGCACATGTATGAGTTTCTGGATCGTTTTGTCACCGTGGCGCTGCCGCGTGTGCGTGACTTCCGTGGTATTTCCGGTCGTGCATTCGATGGCCGTGGCAACTACAACATCGGTGTCAAAGAACAGATCATCTTCCCTGAGATCGAGTACGACAAGGTTGACGCCTTGCGTGGCTTGAATATCAGCATTACCACCACCGCTAAAACCGACGAAGAGTGCAAGGCACTGCTCGCTGGTTTCCGCTTCCCCTTCAAGAACTGAGGTGAACCGTGGCTAAAATGGCTCTCATCCAACGCGAACTCAAGCGCGACAAACTCGTCGCCAAGTACGCCAAAAAATACGCTGACCTCAAGGCCATCATCAATGATGCCAAGAAGTCCGACGACGAGCGCATGGCCGCCCGTCTGGATCTGCAGAAGTTGCCCCGCAACGCCAACCCGACCCGCCAGCGTAACCGCTGCGAGATCACGGGTCGTCCGCGTGGTACGTTCCGCCAATTTGGTCTGGGCCGCGCCAAAGTGCGCGAGATGGCATTCGCGGGTGAAATCCCCGGTATGACCAAGGCCAGCTGGTAACCGAGCGAAGGAAAAATCAAATGAGCATGAGTGATCCTATCGCCGACTTGCTGACGCGTATCCGTAACGCGCAGATGGTCGCCAAAGTGTCTGTGTCGGTGCCCGCTTCCAAAGTGAAAGTGGCCATTGCCCAGGTGTTGAAAGACGAAGGTTATGTTGACGGCTTCAAAGTCGTTCAGGAAGGCGGCAAGTCTGAGCTTGTCATCGCCCTGAAATACTACGCTGGCCGTCCAGTGATCGAGCGTATCGAGCGCGTCAGCCGCCCTGGCCTGCGCGTGTACAAAGGCAGCGAGTCCATCCCCCAGGTCAAAAACGGCCTCGGTGTAGCCATCGTTACCACCCCTCGTGGCGTCATGACTGATCGCAAAGCACGCGCCACTGGCGTGGGCGGCGAAGTGTTGTGCTACGTCGCTTAAACGGCACATCGAAGGAGAAACTGAAATGTCCCGTGTAGGAAAAATGCCCGTCACCATCCCCGCTGGTGTGGACGTGTTGATCAAGTCTGACCAGATCAGTGTCAAAGGCACTGGTGGTACCCTGGCTGTCCAAGCCAATGCCCTGGTGTCGGTGAAAAGCGATGCTGGCAAAGTCAACGTCACCCCCGTGAACGACTCCCGTGAAGCCAATGCCATGAGCGGCACCATGCGCCAGTTGATCAACAACATGGTCGTTGGTGTCACCAAGGGCTTCGAGAAAAAGCTGACCCTGGTGGGCGTGGGCTACAAAGCCCAGGCTTCCGGCACCAAGCTCAACCTCACCGTCGGTTATTCGCACCCTGTCAACTTTGACATGCCTGCTGGCATCAAGGTCGAGACGCCTGCGCCTACCGAAATCATCATCAAAGGTGCTGACCGCCAACGTGTGGGCCAGATCGCCGCTGAGATCCGTGCTGTTCGTCCTCCTGAGCCTTACAAAGGCAAGGGCATCCGTTATTCGGATGAGAAGATCACGATCAAAGAAACCAAGAAGAAATAAGGAGCTGCGTCATGTTGACCAAAAAAGAGCAGCGTCTTCGTCGTGCACGCCAGACCCGTATCCGCATTGCGCACCAGGGCGTTGCACGCCTGAGCGTCAATCGCACCAACTTGCACATCTATGCGCAAGTCATCTCTGGCGACGGCAGCAAAGTCCTGGCCTCTGCTTCCACTGCAGAAGCCGAAGTGATCAAAACCATTGGCGCATCCGGCAAAGGCAGCAATGTCGCCGCTGCAAGCATCATCGGCAAGCGTATTGCCGAGAAGGCCAAAGCCGCTGGTGTGGAAAAGGTAGCATTTGATCGTGCAGGCATGGCGTACCATGGTCGCGTAAAGGCCTTGGCCGAAGCGGCACGCGAAGCTGGCTTGCAGTTCTAATCGAGGCGAATTACGATGGCTAAATTACAAGCAAATACCCCGGCAACCGGACCTGAAGACGGTTTGCGCGAGAAGATGATTGCGATCAACCGCGTGACTAAAGTGGTCAAGGGCGGTCGTATTCTCGGTTTCGCAGCGCTGACTGTGGTCGGTGATGGCGACGGTCGCGTAGGCATGGGCAAAGGCAAATCGAAAGAAGTGCCAGTGGCCGTGCAAAAAGCGATGGAACAAGCGCGTCGCGGCATGCTCAAGGCAAACCTCAAGAACGGCACCATCCACCACCGCGTGTATGGTTCGCACGGCGCAGCCAACGTCATGATGTCTCCAGCCCCCAAGGGTACCGGCATCATCGCAGGCGGCCCCATGCGCGCAGTCTTCGAAGTCATGGGCATCACCGACATCGTGGCCAAGAGCCATGGTTCGACCAATCCCTACAACATGGTGCGCGCCACACTGGACGCACTGAAGAACTCTACAACGCCCTCTGAAGTCGCAGCCAAGCGCGGCAAGAGCGTTGAAGAAATCTTCTCTTAATTCTGGAGCAACACATGACTGCCCCATCTACCGTCAAAGTTCAGTTGGTTCGTAGCCCCATTGGCTGCAAGGAAACCCACCGCGCCACCGTGCGTGGTCTGGGTCTGCGCAAGGTCAACTCTACGTCCGAACTGCAGGACACACCCGCAGTGCGCGGCATGATCAACAAGATCGCCTACCTTGTGAAGGTCCTCTAACATGGAACTCAATACCATTTCTCCCGCTGACGGCTCGAAAAAAGCCCGTCGCCGCGTAGGTCGCGGTATCGGCTCTGGCCTGGGCAAGACCGCAGGCCGTGGTCACAAGGGTCAGAAGTCCCGTTCGGGCGGCTACCACAAAGTGGGCTTCGAAGGCGGTCAAATGCCTTTGCAGCGCCGTCTGCCCAAGCGTGGCTTCAAGTCCCAATCGCTCAAGTACAACGCTGAGATCACCCTGACCAATCTGGAAGTGCTCGGCGCTGCCGAAGTTGACATGCTCGCACTCAAGCAGGCAGGTCTGGTAGGCCAAATCGCCAAAGTGGTCAAAGTGATCAATACCGGCGCATTGACCAAGGCTGTCAAGCTCACCGGCATCGGCGCTACGGCAGCTGCCAAGGCAGCCATCGAAGCTGCTGGCGGCTCGGTCGCTTGATCACACACGGTAATAGGAATACGGCGTAGTGGCAACCAATACCGCTCAACTGGCAAAAACGGGTAAGTTCGGCGACCTGCGTCGTCGGCTTGTCTTTTTGTTGCTCGCGCTGGTGGTGTACCGCATCGGTGCGCATATTCCTGTGCCCGGCATTGACCCAACACAGCTGCAGGCTTTGTTCAAAGGCCAGCAGGGCGGCATCCTGAGCCTGTTCAACATGTTCTCAGGCGGCGCGCTCTCGCGCTTTACGGTGTTTGCCCTGGGCATCATGCCCTATATTTCTGCGTCGATCATCATGCAGCTGCTCACCTACGTGGTGCCCACGTTTGAGCAGATGAAAAAAGAAGGCGAAGCAGGTCGCCGCAAGATCACGCAGTACACCCGTTACGGCACCCTGGGCCTGGCGATTTTCCAGTCTCTGGGTATCGCGATGGCGCTGGAAGGCTCTGCCGGTCTGGTACTGTCACCCGGTTTTGGCTTTCGCATGTCGGCTGTGGTCAGCCTGACTGCAGGCACCATGTTCCTCATGTGGCTGGGTGAGCAGATCACCGAGCGCGGTTTGGGTAACGGTATTTCGATCCTGATTTTTGGTGGTATCGCTGCAGGCTTGCCTGGTGCGATTGGCGGTTTGCTCGAGCTGGTGCGCACCGGTGCCATGAGTATCATCGTCGCCGTGCTGATTGTGTTCCTGGTCGTGGCTGTCACCTACTTTGTGGTGTTTGTCGAACGCGGCCAACGCAAGATTCTGGTGAACTACGCACGCCGTCAGGTGGGCAACAAGGTGTATGGCGGCCAGTCTTCCCACCTGCCGCTCAAGCTGAACATGGCGGGTGTGATTCCTCCGATCTTTGCCTCGTCGATCATTTTGCTGCCCGCTACTGTGGTGAGCTGGTTCAGCACCGGTGATTCGATGCGCTGGCTCAAGGATATTGCAGGCATGCTGACCCCTGGCCAGCCGATCTATGTGATGTTCTATGCGGCAGCGATTGTGTTTTTCTGCTTTTTCTATACGGCCCTGGTATTCAACAGCCGTGAAACCGCAGACAACCTCAAGAAGAGCGGTGCGTTCATTCCCGGCATCCGTCCTGGTGACCAGACAGCCCGCTACATTGACAAGATTTTGGTTCGTTTGACGCTGATTGGCGCGGTCTACATCACGTTCGTGTGTTTGCTGCCAGAGTTTCTGATTTTGAAATACAACGTACCGTTTTATTTCGGTGGTACGTCGCTGTTGATTATTGTGGTGGTCACCATGGACTTCATGTCCCAGGTGCAGAACTATATGATGAGCCAGCAGTACGAATCGTTGTTGAAAAAGGCGAATTTTAAAAGTTAAACAACACTGGCAGGCAAGAGGCAGTTAACGTGGCGAAGGACGATGTCATCCAGATGGCAGGGGAGATTGTAGAGAATCTGCCTAACGCAACCTTTCGTGTGAAGCTGGAAAACGGCCATGTAGTGTTGGGACATATTTCGGGAAAGATGCGCATGCACTACATTCGCATTCTTCCTGGTGACAAGGTTACTGTTGAGTTGACGCCGTACGACTTGACGCGGGCCCGGATTGTATTTCGGGCCAAGTGATGTGAATGCCTGTGCAGGCACATCACGTTGGGTACGGTTGGTGTAACAGTTAAGTGTAGAGTTTTAGGAGAAAAGACATGAAAGTCTCGGCTTCAGTTAAGAAAATTTGCCGTAATTGCAAAGTCATCCGCCGCAAGGGCGTCGTGCGTGTGATCTGTACCGATCCACGCCATAAACAACGTCAAGGTTGATTGAAAGATTTAGAGGAACGCTATGGCACGTATCGCTGGCATTAACATCCCGCCGCATCAGCACGCTGAAATCGGCTTGACCGCTATTTTTGGTATCGGTCGCACCCGCGCTCGCAAAATTTGCGAAGCAACTGGTATCGCATATTCCAAGAAGGTCAAAGACCTGACGGACGGCGATCTGGAAAAGATCCGCGACGCAATCGCAACGATCACCATCGAAGGTGACCTGCGCCGCGAAACCACGATGAACATCAAGCGCTTGATGGACATCGGCTGCTACCGGGGCTTCCGCCATCGCCGTGGCCTGCCCATGCGTGGCCAGCGCACCCGTACCAATGCACGCACCCGCAAAGGTCCGCGCAAAGGTGCAGCGGCGCTCAAGAAATAAGCCAGTAAGAGAGAACTAATATGGCAAAAGCACAAGCAAGCACCCCATCGACACGTGTCCGCAAAAAAGTCCGCAAGAATATTGCTGATGGTGTGGCACACGTCCATGCATCGTTCAACAACACCATCATCACCATCACCGACCGGCAGGGCAACGCATTGTCCTGGGCTTCTTCGGGTGGCCAGGGCTTCAAGGGTTCGCGCAAATCGACCCCATTTGCTGCCCAGGTTGCGTCCGAGATGGCTGGCCGTGCTGCGATGGAACAAGGCATTAAAAACCTCGACGTGGAGATCAAAGGTCCCGGCCCCGGCCGTGAGTCTTCGGTTCGCGCCCTGGGCGCCCTGGGTATCCGCATCACTTCCATCCGTGATGTGACCCCAGTCCCGCACAACGGCTGCCGTCCGCAAAAGCGTCGTCGTATTTAAGCCCGTACCAGATTGCTCAGGCGCAAGCTTGGGCAGGCCGCAGCCGCTGAGCGAGAGCCAGCGGCTTTGGCTATAATAGAGGGTTGTCCAAAAGACAATCTTCGCATGAAGCCCACCGCCATTTCGTGCTGTTTTACATTGGCAAAACACTAGAAATGGCTCCCGCAGCCCGTCCTGCGGTAGTTTGAAACCACGTGAACAAAGGAAATTAAAGTGGCACGTCTCTTAGGCCCCAAGGCCAAACTCTCCCGCCGCGAAGGCACCGATCTGTTTCTCAAGAGCGCCCGTCGCTCGATAGCAGACAAGGCAAAATTCGACTCCAAGCCAGGTCAGCATGGCCGCACCTCCGGTCAGCGTACTTCTGACTTCGGCCTGCAGCTGCGCGAAAAGCAAAAAGTCAAGCGCATGTACGGTGTGATGGAGCGCCAGTTCCGTCGCTACTTTGAAGAAGCCGATCGCCGCAAGGGCAACACCGGCGCCAATTTGCTGTTCATCCTGGAAAGCCGCCTGGACAACGTGGTGTACCGCATGGGCTTTGCGTCCACGCGCGCTGAAGCACGCCAGCTGGTATCGCACAAGGCGATCCTGGTCAACGGCCAATCGGTCAACATCCCGTCGTATCTCATCAAGGTGGGCGATGTGGTGTCAGTGCGCGAAAAATCCAAAAAGCAGATCCGCATCGTCGAAGCACTGCAATTGGCTGGCCAAGTGGGCTTCCCCGCCTGGATCGAAACCAATTCGGACAAGGCAGAGGGCACTTTCAAGAAGGTGCCGGACCGTGACGAGTTTGCGTCTGACATCAACGAATCGTTGATCGTCGAATTGTATTCACGTTAATTTTTTTGAAAAGCAGCCAAGACGTTGGCTGCTTAAGTTCCCCGCCACAGATGCATCTGGGGTGGGGTTTTCCAGCCTTACCGGTGTAACGAGCCGGGGGCAACCCGAAGGAAGACTGCATGCAAACTACTCTGCTAAAACCTAAAACCATCAATGTTGAACAGCTCGGTCTCAACCGCGCCAAGGTAACACTCGAGCCTTTCGAGCGCGGCTACGGCCACACCCTGGGTAACGGCCTGCGCCGTGTGCTGCTGTCTTCGATGGTAGGCTACGCAGCAACTGAAGTCACGATCGCCGGTGTGCTGCACGAGTTCTCGTCGATTGACGGTGTGCAGGAAGATGTGGTCAACATTCTGTTGAACCTCAAGGGCGTCGTATTCAAGTTGCACAACCGTGACGAAGTGACCCTGTCGCTGCGCAAAGACGGCGAAGGCGTGATCACTGCCGGTGACATCCAGACCCCGCACGATGTCGAAATCGTCAACCCTGAGCATGTGATTGCCCATCTGTCGCAAGGCGGCAAGCTGGACATGCAGATCAAGGTCGAAAAAGGCCGTGGCTATGTGCCTGGCACCATGCGCCGCTATGGCGACGAGCCAACCAAGTCGATTGGCCGCATTGTGCTGGACGCATCGTTCTCGCCCGTCAAGCGCGTGAGCTACACCGTGGAAAGCGCCCGTGTCGAGCAGCGTACCGATCTGGACAAGCTGGTCATGGAAATCGAGACCAATGGTGCAGTGACTGCCGAAGACGCAGTCCGCGCATCGGCCAAGATCCTGGTCGAGCAGCTGGCCGTGTTTGCCCAGCTCGAAGGCAGTGAGCTGGCCGCGTTTGATGCCCCAGCCCAGCGTGCCAGCCAGCAGTTTGACCCGATTTTGCTGCGCCCAGTGGACGAGCTCGAACTTACTGTGCGCTCTGCCAACTGCCTGAAAGCAGAAAACATCTACTACATCGGTGATCTGATTCAGCGCACCGAGAACGAGCTGCTCAAGACACCTAACCTGGGTCGCAAGTCGCTCAACGAAATCAAGGAAGTGCTCGCTTCACGCGGCCTGACCTTGGGTATGCGCCTGGAAGCCTGGCCACCCGCCGGCTTGGACAAGCGCGGTAACTGATAGATTTTTTAAGCGCCCCATCGCATTTACAGGGGCAAGTGCGTAGGTGGTACCTGACACGGCCATCTCGATTACATTGAAAGGAAAGCACCATGCGTCACGGACAAGGACTTCGTAAACTCAACCGCACCAGCGAGCACCGCCTCGCCATGCTGCGTAACATGATGAACTCGCTGATCCAGCACGAGGCCATCAAAACCACATTGCCCAAGGCCAAGGAATTGCGCCGCGTGGTAGAGCCCATGATCACGCTGGCCAAAGAGCCCACGCTGGCCAACAAACGCCTGGCGTTTAACCGCCTGCGTGACCGCGACATGGTGGTCAAGCTGTTTGCTGAACTCGGCCCCCGTTACAAAACCCGTCCAGGCGGCTATACCCGCATCCTGAAAATGGGCTTCCGCGTGGGCGACAATGCGCCAATGGCTTTTGTTGAACTGGTCGACCGCCCTGACACCAGCACCGAAGCACCTGCAGCGTAATCTGCCAACGCTTTAACCATTACATGTTTATTTCCCTCTCGCGCCGCAGCGTGCGACGATTGGGAGTAAAATAGAGACTCAGACGCGGAGTGGAGCAGCCTGGTAGCTCGTTGGGCTCATAACCCAAAGGTCGTTAGTTCAAATCTAGCCTCCGCAACCAATTTATAACGCCAACCTTCGGGTTGGCGTTTTTGTTTGTGCCGTACGCGCTTGCTGCAGTCCTCACATACGTGTCCCACCCAGTCCAGGGGCGTACCAAACGCACCGCACACAAAAATTCACCACCGCAATATGTCCGGGTTTGGTGTTTTTCCTCATAATCACACCATGCGCAAATCCAAACTCCAATCGGTCACTGTGGGCGGCAGTGCTGATGATATTGAAACAGCGTTTTACGAAGCCTTGCAAACGGGCGATATCGACAAACTCATGGGCTGCTGGGCCGATGAGGACGAGGTGGTGTGCGTGCACCCCGGTGGCCCGCGCGTGGTGGGCGTCGGGGCTATCCGTGCGGCGTTTGACGGCATGTTTTCCAACGGCACCATCAAGGCGACTCCGCAGCGCGTGCGCAAGATTGAATCGCTGGCCAGTGCAGTGCACAACGTGCTGGAGAAGATTGAGGTTATGACCGAAGAAGGCCCGCGTGAGGCCTATGTGATTGCTACCAACGTCTACCACAAGACCGCCCAAGGCTGGCGCATGGTGGCCCACCATGCCAGCCCTGGCACGCCCCGCGAGATGCAGGAGCTGACCGACGCGCCTTTGGTATTGCATTAAGGGCGCAGGCCAATGGAATATTGCGGGAGCAGCTATTAAAATCATAGTAACAAGCCACCATGCCGCAGCCTGACGCATCCCCCGCTTTGCACTACCGCGCTCCGCGCTGGCTGCCTGGCGGTCAACTGCAAACCATCTGGCCCGCACTCTTCTCGCGCCGCCATTTCGGGCCCAGCCCGCAGTACCGCCGTGAACGTTGGGATACGCCCGATGGTGATTTCATCGATGTGGATTTTGCACAGACCAGTGCACCACCTGGCGCGCCCGATGCTCGCCCCAGTGCGGCAGCCAAGCCGCCGCCCCTGCTGGTGCTCTTCCACGGCCTGGAGGGGTCATCGCGCAGCCACTACTCCGAAGCCTTTGCCGACTGGGCCGCGCAGCATGGCCTGCACTACGCCGTGCCTCACTTTCGCGGTTGCAGCGGCGAGATCAACCGTGCGCCGCGGGCCTACCACTCGGGGGATTTTGAAGAGATTGGCTGGATCCTGCAGCGCCTGCGCGCGCAGCACCCGGCGCGTCCCATTGTGGCGGTGGGCGTGTCGCTAGGTGGCAATGCGCTGCTGCGCTGGGCACAGGAGGCGGGCAGCAGTGCGGCGCAGGTGGTCAGTGCGGTGGCCTCGGTCTGCTCGCCGATTGACCTGACCGCCTCGGGCCATGCAATTGGCCGCGGGTTTAACCGCCAGGTTTATACACGCATGTTTTTGCGCACCATGAAGCCCAAGGCCCTGCAGCGCTTGGCACTGCACCCCAGGCTGTTTGACCGCGAGGCCCTGGTGGCTGCGCGCGATCTGTACGCTTTCGACAATATTTTCACTGCGCCTTTGCACGGCTTCAAAAACACCGACGACTACTGGCACCGCGCCTCGGCCAAGCCGCATCTGCACAGCATCCGCATCCCGGCCCTCGTGCTCAATGCCCACAATGACCGCTTTGTTCCCGCCAGCAGCCTGCCCGCCCAAAGCGAAGTGGGCACACACGTGACGCTGTGGCAGCCGCGCCATGGCGGGCATGTGGGTTTTCCGGCTGGCGGCCCGCCGGGGCATGTGCGGGCGCTGCCTGACGCGGTGGGCGGCTGGCTGCTGGCCCATGCCTGAAGCCACTGCGCTCAGGGCTGGCTGCCCTTGCCTGCCCCATGCAAGACCCTGTGGCAGCCGATAATCAACGCCATGGATGATATTGTTCTCAAAGCCATCGCCAAGTGGCCCAATGTGCCGCATTGCTACGGCTGGCTGGGGCTGGACGCGCGCGGCCAGTGGTGGATGCGCGACGACCGGGTGCAGGCGCTGGGCCGCTTTACCAGCGGTGCGCAGGGGGCCAAGGGCTCGGAGCTCAAGCACGACAAGCTGATCGAGTTCATCCACCGTAACTACAGCTGCGACGCCCAGGGCCAGTGGTTTTTTCAAAACGGCCCGCAGCGCGTCTATGTCGAACTGCAGGCCACACCCTTTGTCTGGCGCGTGCAGGCCGATTTCAGCCTGCTGGCCCACACCGGCCTGCAGGTGCGCGCCCAGCGCTGCGTAGTGGACGAGCAGGGCCGCGTCTATATGGAAACCGACGCTGGCTTTGGCCTGGTGCACACCCTGGACGTGGGCCTCGCTGCCCAAGCGGTAGAGCAGGGCCTGTGGGTGCCCCAGGCGGCCTTGGCCAGCGAGCTGCCCACGCGCTATGGTTATGTGCGCAGCCCCCAGGCGCTCAAGGCGCAGCAGGCCGCAGCCTAGGGAACAACGCTGCCGCTTGCTGCTGTGCAACGCACTGCCTGCGGTGGCTTTTAAAGCAATAAAACGCTACTAAATTTATAGCTGCCCCCGCGATATTCTATTGGCCTGCAGCCCGAAAAGGCATAAAAAAACCGCCTCGAAAGGCGGTTGGCTGCTGCCTAGGTAGGCTTATTTGGCAGCCGGGGCAGAGGCAGCCGCTGCAGGAGCCGCAGCGACAGCAGCTGAGGCCGCAGGTGCCGCACCAGCCGCCGCGCGATCGGGCACGGCAAACTTGCCGCCCGCCGCATTGGTCATGTACACCACAGCGCGGCCGATCTCGATATCGTCATAGTCGCCACCGCCCTGCGCGCCCATGGCGCCCTTGCCTTTGAGGGCCGAGTTCCACAGCGCCTCATAGCCCGTGGCAATGCGTGCACCCCAGACGCCCGCGTCGCCAAACTTCGGCGCACCGGCCACCCCCGCGCCGTGGCAGGCCACGCACTGGGCTTTGTACACCTCTTCACCCGCCTTGAGCGCACGGTTGGCATCGCGAATCTCCACGCGGCCCACCTTCTGGATACGCGCTGCGGTGGTTTTTTCCAGGTCTTGGGCCGAGGTGCCTGCCAGGCCCAGGTTCTTGCCAATAGCATCGTTCTTGCTGGACTGGGTTTCGGCCGTGATAGCCTGCATACTGCCTGCGGGTTTGGCCTGGGTGGTGACGTAATAGACCAGGCCAATGATGATGAACACAGGCACCACAAATGAAAACGCCACCGTCATCAGCAACTGCATGGGGGTCTTGATGGGGCCTTCGTGGCTGTCATCGTGGCTGGTGTCGTGTGGGTCAGAGCTGCTCATGAGGTTTCTCAGTCAATGTGTATCAAAGCTGTCAAAAAAGGGCTGGTGGGGCTGGCGCAGAGTGCTGACAGGCCCTCCCAACGAACAACCTTTAATTATAGCCGCCCTCCCCGTGCAAACCCTTGCAAGCACTACAATCAGGCTTGCAAGTCATATGCGCGGCTGTAGCTCAGTGGATAGAGTATTGGCCTCCGAAGCCAAGGGTCGTGGGTTCGATCCCCGCCAGCCGCGCCATCTTTGAGCCCCCAACCGAGACTATTTATGGTCGATGATCCCCGCTGTTGTGGCACAGGCACTTGCCTGATCGACGCCCAGGGCCGCTGCTGGTGCGGCCAGCAATGGGACGGGCAGCAGATGTGCTTTGCCAAGCCTGATGCGGCAGACCAGCCGCCATCACCCGCGCAGACTGCCGAGCCTGACAAAACCGCTTCACCCTAGAAGCGACTACGGATATTCCCTCGATAAGTGGAAACCCTCCCCGAATGGGTGGGCAGGGCCGTTACTATTTTGCAGTGACGGCAAAGCATCCGTGCCTGTACACACCATTACTACACTGGAGACAACATGAAGAAAAAAATAGCCCTTTGGGGCAGCGCCGCGCTATTGGCATTGAGCGGCTGCCAAAGCACCCCACCTACTGCAACTGCCCCGGCTGCCGCTCCTGTTGCTGCTGCGCCCGCTGCAGCCGCTGCGCCGCCTCCTGCCTGGCAGCAAGGCCGATCTACCGCCCAGGCCAGCTCGCCGCTGGCACCAATCGCTGGCAAACTCACCGTCACACCCGCGGCAGACATCAAGCTGGACCGGCTCAAGCTGCCGCCGGGCTTCAAGATTGAGCTGTGGGCTACCGGTGTGCCAGGCGTGCGCGCCATGTCGCGCGGCGACAGCGGTAAAATTTACGCAGGCACGCGCCCCTTGGGCCGCGTCTATGAGATCACCGACAACGGCACCGCCCGCACCAGCCGCGTACTGGTAGACAAGCTGGACCAGCCTGCGACTGCCATGCACAAAGGCAACCTGTACGTGATGGCGGTAGACAAAGTGCTGCGATACGACGGCATTGAAAGCAACCCCAATGTGCAGCCCGTGGACATGACGGCCGTGTTCCAGCTGCCCAAAGAAAAGCACCATAACTGGAAGTACCTGCGCTTTGGCCCGGATGGCAAACTCTATGTGCCCTTTGGCGCGCCTTGCAATATCTGCGAGCTGCCCGGCCCTGAATACGCCCAAATCCGTCGCTACAACCCCGATGGCTCAGGCATGGAAGTCATAGCCACCGGCGTGCGCAACTCGGTGGGTTTTGATTGGCACCCCGTTACCCAAGAGCTGTGGTTTACCAACCATAGCCGCGACTGGATCAACGATGACCTGCCCGAAGACGGCTTGAACCGCCTGAGCGCCAAAGGCCAGAACTTCGGCTTCCCCTACTGCCACGTGGGCAACCTGCCCGACCCCGACATCAAAAAGGCTAACCCCTGCGCTGGCGTGACCCCCGTTGTGCTGCCCATGGGTGGCCACACTGCGGTGATGGGCCTGCAGTTTTATACCGGCAACATGTTTCCCGCCGAATACAAAAACGCTGCCTTCATTGCGCGCAAAGGCTCATGGAACCGCACCAAGAAGAGCGGCTACGACGTGGTGATGGTCAAGTCCGACCCCGATGGTAAAAACGCCAAGATGACGCCGTTCATCACTGGCTTTTTGGATAGTAAAGACGAAAGCTTCTCGGGCCGCCCAGCCTATCTGCTGCAAATGCCGGATGGCTCCATGCTGGTCAGTGACGAGCAAATGGGTGCTATTTACCGCGTCTCTTACGCGCGCTAAGCTATGGTCGCTATCCACAGCGGCATCCACCAAACAAGCAGGGCGCTGGCAGCAGCGGCCCTGCTTTTTTGCTTGGGCACCATGCCAGCCCACACTATCGCCCAAACCGCAGCCCAGCCCAGCGCTGGGCAGCTCGGACTCTGCGTAGCCTGCCACGGCCCGCAAGGCAATTCGCAAATCCCCAGTATCCCGTCGCTGGCGGGGCAGCCCAAAACCTTCATTGAAAACCAGCTCGTGCTGATCCGCGAAGGTATCCGCGAGGTGCCGCAAATGAAGGGCATGCTCGACAAAATCACCGACGAAGAATTCATCACGCTGGCCAATTATTTTGCTGCCCAGGCGCCTGTGAAGGCGACTACCACCGCAGTCAACAACGCCACCTACCTGCGCGGCCAGGAGACGGCCAAGAAGATGCTCTGCGGCACCTGCCATTTGCCCAACTACGTGGGCCAAAACCAAATTCCCCGTTTGGCGGGGCAGCACGAAGAGTTTTTGGTACTGTCGATCAAGCAGTTCAGAGACGGCCAAAGCGCGGGGCGCGATACCAATATGTCTGCGTCGGTGCAGGGTGTGAAAGACAGCGATGTAGCTGACTTGGCGCATTACCTGGCGCATTTCAAATAGCGTGCTTTTGAAAAAGCGCTTGGGTTGAGCGTATTTTATCCTTGTATTTTGATAGATAAACTATTAAAATACAAGGATGTCAATCCCCCGTTTACTACTGTCTCAACTGCAATCGAGTCTGCATATCTTCCCCGTCGTCGGCCTGGTAGGGCCCCGGCAAGTGGGCAAGACCTCGCTGGCGCGCCAGCTGGCAGCGCAGATGGGGGCGGGGGCGGTCATGCTGGATTTAGAGCGCCCGTCTGACGTGGCCAAACTGGCGGAGCCTGAGCTGTTTTTAGAGCCCTTGGCAGACAAGCTGGTGATTTTGGACGAGGTGCAGTTGCGGCCCGATTTATTTCCCGTACTGCGCAGCTTGGTGGATACACAGCGCAGGCCGGGGCGGTTTTTGGTGTTGGGGTCGGCTGCACCTGCGTTGATCCAGCGCTCATCTGAAACCCTGGCCGGACGGATTGAGTTTTTGGAGCTGGCACCGCTGTCGCTGGGCGAACTGCGCGAGCCCGGCACAGACCCCGCCGCCTGGGCTGATGCAATAGCCACACTGTGGAGCCGGGGTGGCTTCCCAGACAGCCTGCTGGCGCGCAGCGATGCGGCGTCGATGCGCTGGCGCGAGGCTTTCATCCGCAGCTACCTGGAGCGCGATATTCCACAGCTGGGCATCCGTGTGCCCAGTGCCACGCTACGCCGCTTTTGGCTCATGCTGGCGCACCACCACGGCCAGTTGTGGAATGCATCCACCATCGCAGGCTCACTGGGCGTAACGGCCCCCAGTGTGCGCCACTACCTGGATATTTTGGAGAGTACCTTCATGGTGCGCGTGCTGCCACCCTACAGCGCCAACCTGGGCAAACGCTTGGTGAAGTCGCCCAAGGTGTATCTGCGCGACAGCGGCGTGCTGCATGCCTTGCTCAACCTGCCCAACCATGATGCGCTGCTAGGCCACCCCATGCTGGGCGCATCGTGGGAGGGCTGGGTCATAGAGCAAATCCTGGCCGAGGCCCCCACAGGCACCCGCGCCAGCTTTTATCGCACCGCCAGCGGCAGCGAGCTAGACCTGTTACTGGAGCTGCCAGGTGGCCAGCTACGCGCAATAGAGATCAAGCACGCTGCCGCACCCAAGACAGGCAAAGGCTTTTTGGAAGCCTTGGACACACTCAAGCTGGACAGCGGCTTTGTAGTGGCGCAGGTGAGCGAGCCCTACGCGCTGTCCAAACGCGCACGGGCACTGCCGCTTGGCCATTTGGCAGAGATATGGCGGGACTGAACAACTCATGGGGCCGCAGCAGTGCGCTTTGGGTGCGCTTAGATGGAATATCCATGCTCTTAATTTTGTAGCTGCTCCCGCGATATTCTATTTGGCTGCAGGCCCATAGATACCTCAAACGGGTGAATGCGTACGCAACCAGTCCTTCAGCGCAGCATCGATACGTGTTTGCCAGCCTGCACCCGTAGCGCGGAAGGCGGCCGACACATCAGGCGACAGCCGAATGGTCGTGGCTACCTTGGGCGCGGCTTTCACAGTGCCCACCGGGCGGCCACGCCGGGCCATGATCTGCTCAGGCGTGGTCACACGCCCTTTGCCTGCATGCACTTGGTCGATAGAGCGCAACAACGCCGCCTCAAATTCGGTCATTTCAGGGTCAATTTTCGGTTTAGATTTTTTCATCAAAACGCTCCTTTAACTTAAGTAAAAATGCAGCGGATAAATTGTCAAATTTAGCTTTGGCATAGACCAGCAGCAACGCGATCTCACCCTGGGCCAAGCGGTTGAAATAGATGACCCTTGCACCGCCGCTCTTGCCCATACCTTGACGTTTCCAACGCACTTTGCGCAGAGGCCCGGCACCCGGGATCACCTCGCCTGCCAACGGGTTGTCGCTGATCCAATCAATGAATTCCATGCGCTCTTCGTCACTCCACACCTTGGCCGACCATTCGATAAATTCTGGGGATTCGATAACGGTGTGCATTCAATTTATTGTACTAACAAATAAATTGAATGTCAATAGCCTGTGCATACATTGCCACAGCGTAATACCTATGCCACCAGAGCACCTGACCTGCTGCGCGTTGTGAGTGAGCGTAGTATATCTATGCGCTACTATTTTCGTAGCTGCGCTCGCGATATTTCATTGGCCTAGCAGGGCAAATCGCTCCTGAAACTGGTCTTCAAATGGTAAGATTTAGTAATGCCAGCCGATCCATTGTCATCCACCATACCTTTAACTATCGGCGATATCGCGCAGCGCATTCGCCTGATACGCGGACAAAGGGTGATTTTGGATACCGATTTGGCGGCTTTCTACGGCGAGACAACCAAGCGGTTTAACCAGCAGGTCAACCGCAACTTGGCGCGTTTTCCCGCAGGATTCATGTTTCAACTCGACGAGGAAGAGTTCGCCAACTTGAGGTTGCAATTTGCAACCTCAAGTTTGAAGGGCGGGCATGGTGGCCGTCGTTACGCGCCGATGGCGTTTACCGAGCATGGTGCGATCATGGCTTCAATGGTGCTGAACAGTCCGCGAGCTACCGAGCTGAGCATTTATGTGGTGCAGGCGTTTGTGGATCTGCGCTCAATGCTGGCGACGAACCGGGAGCTGTCGCAGAAGCTGCATGCGCTGGAGCGCAAAGTAACCAAGCACGATCAGGCTATTGGCGAACTAGTCGATTCAATACGGCAGCTATTGGCCCCGCCAGCGCAACCCAAACGGCCGATTGGATTTGTTACCCCAGAAGACAAGCCAAAGCCTCGCCCAGCAAAGAGCGTCAAAACCTTGCGAAAACCCGGATAAATACCATCTGGATAAATATCATCTGACCCTATTTATCTTAGACGTTTCTGATCCCAAATTTTTCCGTGCTTCCAGCTCGGGGCTCTGATCGGGTGGCATAGGCCTTGGGCCATAGCAGAGCGCTTTGGGTGCGCTTAGAATGACTATTTATGCTCTTAATTTTGTAGCTGCTTCCGCGATATTCTATCGGGCCGGTGACCTAAAACGCTATTGAAAAATACTACTTTGACCACGCTTTATGGTGCCGCAGGTAACAGTGTAAAAACGGTGTCTGGCCGCACTGCCCTAGCCTCACACCCTAGAGGGTTCACAACTGTGTCACGCGGGTTTGTTTATGCTTGTCTTTGGACTCACGCCATACCTCGACACGATACTGTATAGGAGGTGGGAGGGTTGGTTTGTGGCGGTTAGGTTTAGTTGGATACTTCGTGTCGTCGGTTTCTAAAGCTTGACTGTCACCTTGCGGGTCAAGTGGCAAAAGAAATTGTTCGTGGAATCGTGGGCAAGTGCGCAGTGAATTTTCCAAATCTTTAATAAAATTGGGCGCGGTCGCTGATTCATCGCCAAGTATGAGTTCTGCTTGCACCATCGCTTCGTCAGGGGTCATTGTTCCTTGTTGAACCTTAGTGAAAAGCCTCTGAATGGCTACGAGAGAACCACCTCTCTTTCTTGATGTTGTGGCTGCCTCCGTGCAACTGAAGACTTTTCGAGCATGCTCAGTCAGAAAGTCTTTAGTAGAGCTAAGTTGCTCGGTTATCGTTTTAACACCCGAAACAAAGTCTCCGTAGTTGCCGATGCCAAGGTAAACAACTCCTAGAATTGCGCCGATTCTCGCTGCACCCTTGATGGAGCCCTCTTCGACTTGCAGGAAAATAGAATAGTCTGGTAGCGCCAGCGAGCGCTCTGTAAACGCCTCCCAACCATCAAAGAGAGAAGTCGACAAGGCCTCCAATTCCGGTGCTGGTACGCTAGGCACTGCTAAGTGAAACTCGGTTGAACCTAGGTCAAGCATAGTGTGAGGATCAGATGTCTGGCCCAACATAGGAAGACAGATTATTCTCATCATAACCTTGGATAACAAAACCTCCGCAGACTATTTTCAATAGTACTCGCGGCAATACTTACTGCCACAAATAAATTTTCGTCATGATCCCGCGAAATAAGCCGCACGTTAATTTGCGCCTACGCAAACCCAAAAGCGCGCTGCTATGGCCCAAGGCCTATGCCACCTGATCAGAGCCCCGAGCTGGAAGCACGGAAAAATTTGGGATCAGAAACGTCGGCTGTCTGAGCGCGTAGCGCGAGTTCCGACGTTTCCCCAAATTTTGAGTACTGCACAGGCTCCCCGCGCAGCGGGTCGGGGCTCGGGTGGCATAGGCCTTGGGCCGTAGCAGTGCGCGTCCTAGTACAGCGCGAAGGCTTCGACAGACTCAGCCTGAACGGATGCGGTTGTCGAAGCAAATAAAAGCGAGATTACTTCCCCAAACGCGGCGCACTTTGCAGCAGCTGCGCCACCTGCGCTTTCCAAAACTTTGCCTGTGCCGTTGTGCCATGCCCAGCCGTTTGCTCACTACCGGGGATCAAATAAATACGGCCATTTTTTACGCGTTTGATCTCGCGCTCTAGCGTGCCGGTCTCGGGCGGGTTGCGTTCGTCGTCTGCGGAGTTGATGGCTAGCAGCGCGGCTTGGATGCGCTCCAGGCCGGGGGCGGGGTTGTAGTCGCGGGACGAGTCCCATTGGTAGAGGTGGTCGTTGGCGTCGCCTGCAAATTTGGCGTTCAGGCGCTGGTCGAGGATTTGGTCGGCCTTCTCGCGGGTGGGGGCGGCTTTTTGCAGGGCCTGGCTGCCGCCGTTGGTGGCGATGGCAAAGTAGACCGAGGCAAACTGCAGGCTGCGTGGCTGCTGGGTGTAGTTGCCGCCTTTCCACTCGGGGTCGTTTTTGATCGAGTCGGTGATCAGGCGGCGCAGCATCCAGTTGCGGCTGGACATCTCGGTGGGTTGCGATGCCATGGGCACCAGGGCGTCCATCATGCTGGGGTATTTGGTGCCCCAAATCCAGGTCTGCATGCCACCCATAGAGTTGCCAATGACCAGGCGCAGGTGTTTGATGCCCAGATGCTCGGTGACCAGGCGGTGCTGCGCGTCTACCATGTCGTCGTAGTTGTATTTGGGGAAGGCGGCGCGCAGGCCGTCGGACGGCTTGGTGGTCTTGCCGGTGCCAATGGCGTCGGGCAGGATGATGAAATATTTGCTGGCGTCCAGCGGCTGACCGGGGCCAAACAGCTCGCCTGCAAAAGCGGGGTTGACCATGCCGATGCCCGATCCTGTGGTGCCGTGCAGCACCAGCACAGGCTCGCCTTTGGGGTCGCCCACGGTGGTGTAGTTGATGCGCAGCTCGGGCATGACCTCGCCGGTGTGGAAGCGGAAGTTTTTGGCGATGAAACTGGCCTCTTTCGGAGCGGGGTAGTCAGTGGCGTGACTGGCCAATGCCAGCAGGCTCAGGCCGATGCAGCAGATGCTGCGGGATAGTGTGGTGAATAAGCGCATGGTGTTCTCCTGGATGGTTGGGGTCGCGAAGGCTTGGGCCGGCTTAGATTAAGCGGAATTGGTGGATGCAAACAGTATGGGGCAGGTGAGCTAACGAGGCTACAGCTTATTTGCTGGTAGCCACAGGCGCAGGTGCCAGCACCGCGCTGGCCTGCGCGGCCCTCACTAGCGCCGCAGCGTCCACTGACAGCAAGAAGCCCTGGGCCACTGCGTTATCTGCCGCCTTTTGCACAGCGGCCACATAGCCATCGTGCGTGCCATAGCGCGCTTGCAGCGAGGGACGGGGGTCGTTGTTGGCTAATCGCTCGGCCTCGGTGCGGGCAAAGGGGATCATGCCGCCCACATAGTTGCAGATCTGGTCTTTGTGAAAGCCGCCTGCGGTCACATTCCAGCCCAGGTAGGTGCCCAGCGGGGCGTCCAGCAGCACCACGGGCACGCCGCCCAGCTCGTTGCCGTCGGCATTCACCTTGGGGGCCAGCATCTGCAGTACCTGCTTGATGCGCGGTGGCGCGATGGACGCGATGCCCGAGCCGTCTTGCGCGTTGAACTGCGGGCCCCAGTCGTAGTCGTGCACCGGCATGATGAAGTCAGGCTCGGGCAGCGTGGCGCGCAGGCCGGGCAGGGTGGGAAAGCCCAAGGCAGCCTTGTGCGCCGGGGCCAAGGTGCCACTGGCCAGGGTGGGGTAGCGGCTGGGCGGGGGCGCAGTGCCAGCCATCACCCAGTTGCGAAAATGCACGCGGATGGCGTTGACCGTGTGCGTATGGGGCACGGGGTTGGCCGGCAGCACAGCGGTGCCAAAGTTGTTGCCAGGGCAGGCCGCACCCGTGGTGGGCAGGCCCGCGCCGGGCACGCTGGTGTCAAAGCCGCCCGCGCCGCCGCCATGGGTGCTGCTGGCGATGTAATAGCGGCGCACGTTACCGGGCAGAGGCAAATCTGCCTTGCCATCGGTGCCTACCCACTCGGGCGTGAGCTTGAGTGCCCACACCTCGGCCGAGCCAAAATGCTCTACCACCTTGGGGCAGGTGCGGCTGGCGCTGCAGCGGTCCAGAATGCCCGCCGCTGGATGCCCACGCACCGGGTCTGCTTGCGGCAACCACCACTGTGGGCCCTCGCTGCCTGCTTGGTACAGCTCCAGCACGCCGTCGGGCTGCGCCCAGCGAAAGTTCAGCGCAATACGCCGCCCGGCAATGATGGGCCACAGTCCGTCGTGCACCTGGCTGCCGTCCTCGGCCTGGTTAAAGCCCAGGTGCAGCCAGCCGCGCAGAAAGTTGCCCGACTGCGACACGCCGCGTGTGATGCTGTGCGTCACCGCCTTGGCAATCGGGTTAGCTGTGCCCGTGTCGTCTGCCGCAGAGTTTTTAAAGAAGGCGGCCACATCGCGAAAGGCCGCAAAGCCCATGCCCAGCACATACGGGTCAGCGGCGGTGTACACCACCTGGTACAGGCGATTACCCTCAAAGCCGTTTTTTAGGCAAATCTGCGTGGCATCGGGCGTGCCGGGGAAGGGGTTGGCTGCATCGCACTTGGCCCAGGCCCAGTCGGCGCTAGCGATCACGCGTTCGTCCGTCACATCGCCGCTCTGGTTCTCACCGCCGCGCGAGACGAGTCTTGCTTTCGTCGTGTCCAGGCTCACAGGTTTGTAGGGCACCGGGTTGGTCTGCACCAGCAGGCCTTGCGATGCCGCGCCAGAGCGGTTGACGATACGGCCCAGCAACTCGCCGGTAATGGGCGCGCCGCCCGGGCCGCGCGCCACGGGCACTTGCAAAAACTGCATGCCCGCCGCACTGGCCTTGGGCCGCACCACCGTGGCGCCGCTGTTGTCGCCCTGCCAGGCGCTGGCCAGCATGATGTCGCCCAAGGCCTGCTCTTGCGGCGCAAACGGAAACACGCGGCCCCGGTTGGGCACGTCGTGCCACAGCAGGCCGCTGGCTTTAGTCATATCCACCGGTTTGTAGATGACAAAGCTGGTCACATAGCGCGCCTTGCCGTCGGCATCTTTGCCCAGTTCAATATCCTGAATGATGGCGTTGCCCGGCAGCTTGGGGTCCAGCTCGCCAAAGGCGCGGCCTGCGACTTGCTCGTAGGCGATGGCGGGGGGCGGGCTGCCTGCGGGCACGGGCAGGGGGATGGTTTCGTCAATGACGATGCGCGTTACACGGGCCTGGGCTGGCGTGCACAATGCCAGCGCCAGCAGCCCTGCTGGCAGCAAGAAGAGTTTTGTCATGTCTGTCTCCTGTATTTTTTGCCAATGTACCGCATTGCAGAGCGCAGCGCAGGGCTAATTCGCACAGCGCAGCGCTTGCGCTGTAAACTTTGCGACATTGACTTTAGTATTGCTTATGAACCGCCGCCAGATTCTTCGATTTTCCAGCGCTGCCACTGTGCTGGGCGGCGCTGTGGCCCTCACGGGCTGCAGCTTCGCGCCCGACTACAACCACGACTATGACGATGCGCCGCGCTTTGACCCTGCCTTGGCCCAGCCAGCGCGCGTGGCCTGGGTGCTCAGCTCGGGCGGGCCGCGCGGCTTTGTGCATGTGGGCGCGCTCAAGGCGCTGGAAGAGCTGGGCTGCCAGCCCGATCTGATCGTGGGCGGCTCGGTCGGCGCGCTGGTGGGTGCGCTGTATGCGTGTGGCATCGGTGCCAAAGACCTCGAGCGCCGGGCGCTGGACTTGGGCATCACCGAGATGGCGCGCCTGGCCCTGGCAGGCGAGGGGCGCTTTACAGGCTCGCCCATTGCCGAGCTGGTCAACCGCGAGCTCAGCCGCCAGCCGATTGAAAAACTCAAAACCCGTTTTGCTGCGGCTGTGGTGGCGCGCGACAGCCGTGCGCCCATGCTGTTCAACGCAGGCAACTGCGGGGTGGCGGTGCAGGCCAGTTGCGCGATTGAAGGCCTGTTTACGCCCGTGCGGGTGCGCGGCCTGCAGTATGTGGACGCCGATCTGGTGGTGCCGCTGCCGGTGCGGCTGGCGCGTGCCCTGGGAGCGACCAAGGTGCTGGCGATTGACGCCTCAGCCCACGAAGACAAAGCCCCCGAGAGCGCGCTGCGCTTTCGCGAAGGTGACCTGCGCAAGCGCGCCATCACCGAGCCCGACGCCCGCGCTGCCGACCTGACCCTGCATCCCAACTTCGGCTATTACGTCAGCGTCAGCCGCGAGTTCCGCGAGCGGGCCATCCGCGGCGGCTATGAGCAGACGCTGGCGCAAGCGGACCGCATCAAGGCGCTGCACGCCTGATTTATAAGTGTTTTAGGCCGCCAGGCCAATAGAATATCGCGGGAGCAGCTATATAAATAATAGCGTTTAATGTGCTGTGTGGGGCACATATGCAGTGGCTTCCACTTCAATCAGCACCGCGTCTGAGGGCAGCATGCGGCTGACTTCCACCACGGTGCTCACCACTGGCTCGGGGCAAAACAGGCCACGCACGCGGTTGTAGGCCGGGTAGTGGCGCAGATCGCGAAAGTACTGCACCAGCTTGAAGACATCCTTCATCTGGCCGCCTTCGGCCTCCACCAGCTCTTTAATGCGGTTGAGCACGAACCAGCTTTGCGCCACCGCAGGGGCCTCGAACACATCCACACTCATCTGGCCCGTCACATAGCCCAGGCTGCGCAGTTGCTGCTGCGCATGGGCGGGCACATCGTCGTAGCTGCTAACGACGCTGCGTGTGGCAGGGTCTACCGCAATCACGCCGCTGAGGTAAAGCAGGTCGCCCACGCGCTTGGCGGCCAGGTAGTTGGCCAGGGGTTGGCCGACGGTGGGGGCTACTGGCATGTTCAGATCGCTTTCAGGGTGTTTTGCACTTTGGCTATAAAGCCCTCGCACTCGGCGCGGCTGACGTTGTTCATATTGTGCAGCTGCAGCCAGGTGGTGCGGCAGTTTTTGGCCATGATGGCGCGCAGGCCGCGGGTAAACAGCCGCTTGGCCGGATCGCCAATCAGCTTGAGCCACCACCAGGGCGCGCCGCCATGGGTGATGACGGTCAGCCGTGTGATGTTGCGAAGCCCCGGCACGGCGGTAGCGCCCTTTTTAGGGGGCGGCAAAAACGCCACGCCGGGCAGCCACACCCGCTCCAGCCAGCCCTTGAGCATCGCAGGCGGGCCATAAAACCAGATCGGAAAAACAAACACCAAGTGCTCACACCACTGGAGCGCGTCCACATGCGGCTGCACCCGCGCCTGGATCAAGCCTGGGTTGGGCAGGTAGGCGATGCGCTCCTCGCGCGTGAGCACGGGCTGAAAGTCTTCGCTATACAAATCAAAGCAGCGCAGCTCGTGGCCATTGGCCTTTAACGTGTCTACCGCCGCCGCATAGAGCGCGCCGCTGAGGCTGTCGGGGTTGGGGTGGCAGTAGACGACGAGGGTTTTCAAGCGCTGGATGCTCGGTGGTGGCGTGTGGGGCGCAGGCTTACTTCTTGAGGTTCATGCCCACTTTTTTGTTCACAAACTGGGTGGTCACCACTTTACTCAGGTCCACATCGCCGGGCTTGTACAGGCCGGCTTTGACCATCTTGTCGTAAAAGTCTTTCACCCGCGCCATGCTCATCGCGCCAATGCCACCGGTCAGCGCCTCGCCGCTGTCCACAATGCCCAGCTTTTTCATCAAGTCAATCGAGCCCTGGATGCCCGCGTCGGTCGCTTCGGGGTTGGCCTTTTTGATCATCTCGTTGGCGGCTTTGTTGTCGCCATACAGATAGTTGTACCAGCCGATCAGCGAAGCATCGACGAATTTTTGCACCATTTCGGGCTTGGTTCTCACCAAATCGGCGCGCGTCTCGATGGTGGTGCTGTAGGTGCTAAAGCCGTTGTCGGCCAGCAGGTGCACCACCGGGTCAAAGCCCGCCTGGGCCTTGATACTGATCGGCTCGCTGATGCTGTAGCCCTGCTGCACCGATTTTTTATCGGCCAGAAACGGCCCCACGTTGAACACATAGGGCTTGAGTTGCTCGTCCTTGAAGCCGTGCTCGGCCTTCATCCACTGCCAAAAGCTGAACTGCCCGTCCTTGCTGATAAAGGCGACGGGCGCTTTGGTCAGGTCACCGAACTTGTCGTAGCCCTGGCCGGGATGGGCAAAAATAGCCTGTGGGTCTTTCTGAAAAATCGCTGCCACCACCGTGGTGGGCACACCGTTTTTCACGTTGTCAAAGCTCAGCAGCAGGTTGCCTGCCATCAAAAAGTCAATCTTGCCCGTGGCCAGCAACGGCCGGTTGTTGACCTGCGGGCCGCCTTGCTGAATTTCCACATCCAGGCCCATTTTTTTGTAGGTGCCGTCTGCCACCGCCTGGTAAAAGCCGCCATGCCCCGCCTGGGCCTTCCAGTTGGTCGCAAAGGTCACTTTTTCCTGGGCAAAACTGGCTCCAGCCCAATAAAATATCGCGAGAGCAGCTATTGTTTTCATAGTAAACGACGTGTTCATTCAAGGCTCCATAAAGTTGAGGGTTGTGTTGGGGCGTGATAGAGCTATCCTTGCATAAAGCGTGCCGAATGGATTAAGGGTTTTTCATTACAAATCGTTTTGCACCGCGCCACACTTCGGCCCAGATCGAAACATTTTGTGTCCTGGCGGGCATACAGTGGTGTGTCTTCACCCCAGCAGAGCATGCCCATGATCGCAGTCATTTTTGAACTCTGGCCCAATCCAGCCCACCAAGCCACATATTTTGATTTGGCCGCACGGCTGCGCCCGGAACTGGACGCTATTGACGGCTTCATCAGCATCGAGCGTTTTGAAAGCCTGGCCACACCAGGCAAATACCTCAGCCTGTCCTTTTGGCGCGACGAGGCTGCAGTGCAGCAATGGCGCAATAGAGACGCACACCGCAGCGCCCAGTCGCAAGGCAGAGCAGGCGTACTGGCGAACTACCGCTTGCGTGTAGCTTCTGTGCTGCGCGACTACGGCATGCAAGAACGCGGCGAAGCGCCGCAAGATTCTCAGCAACATCACAGGTAACGCAACATGGCAATCACCGTCTTTATCCGCTACGAGATCGACCCCTTCCAGAAAGATGCCTTCAGGCAATATGCCGAAAACTGGGGCCGCATCATCCCGCGCTGCGGTGGTCATTTGGTGGGATATTTTCTGCCTGACGAAGGCACCAACTACGAAGCCTGGGGCTTGATCAGTTTTGACAGCTTGGCCGCGTACGAGGCCTACCGCGCCCGCCTGCGCGCTGATGCAGAAGGCGCAAGCAACTTTGCCTGGGCGCAGGAGCAGCGTTTTATCCTCAAAGAAGAGCGCACGTTTTTGAAAGGAGTGCAGGGCACCTTAAATAAATTGCCCACACTGCCCCAAACTTAGGGCTCTGTACTATTACGTACTATCGACAATTTTATGAAAGACTATTCAATGTTTAGCCACATCACGGTAGGGTGCTCAAATTTACAGCGCGCTGAGAATTTTTATGATGCGCTATTGATACCACTAGGCCTGAAGCGTCGTTTAGTGCAGCCAGATGGCGGCCCTGCAGCTGCGTGCTGGGTTCATGCCTCTGCAACATTACCAAGGTTTTATGTTTATATGCCGTTTGACGGGCAGCCCGCTACAAAAGGCAATGGGAGTATGGTGGCTTTTCTGGCTCCATCGGTGGCTGCTGTAGACGCAGCCTATGCTGGTGGCATAGCCGCCCAAGGGGTAGATGAGGGCTCGCCTGGACCACGCCCCCGTTATGGTGACGGCTATTACGGTGCTTATCTTCGTGACCCTGATGGCAACAAAATCCATGTAGTTCATCGCGGCGATTTGTTTTAGCCTGCTACCCGTGCAACACCCAGAACCCCGCTTCTCCCGCATCGCTGCAGTCATCGCCGACCCCAGCCGCGCGCGCATGCTGGCCGCCTTGCTGGGCGGCGAATACCGCAGCGCGGGCGAGCTGGCCGCAGCGGCAGGCATCACCGCCCAGGCCGCCAGCACGCAACTGGCCCAGTTGCTGGACAACGGCCTGGTCGCCATGCGCCAGCAAGGCCGCCACAAATACTTCAGCCTGGCCGATGGCGACGTCGCCCGCGCACTGGAAGCCCTGTCCATGGTGGCCGAGCGCGACAACGTAAGCACACGCTGGGACAAACCCGCCTACCAACCACTCAAATGCGCTCGCCGCTGCTACGGCCATATGGCAGGTGAGCTCGGCGTGGCGCAATTTGAGATGCTGATGCGCTGCAAATACTTGGAGTCGACTGAGCAAGGCATGCAGTTGACCAGCGCAGGTAGCGCTTGGGCGGAACAGCTGGGTTTAAAGCTGCCGCCCAAATCCGCTTCACGATTCGCCTACCCGTGCATGGACTGGTCCGAGCGCAAAGACCACCTGGCGGGCAGCTTAGCCAAGGCTTTGCTGGAGTTCTATATCGCCAAACACTGGCTGCGTGCGTCGCGGGAATCACGCGCATTGCAGCTAACGCACCTGGGCCGGCAATCACTCATTCCTTTGTTTGACAAGATATAGACAAGTTTTGCTAAAGCTATATTTTTGGCGTAAAAATTGATTTAACGCCAGTTTATGTCATAATATGGCGCATAAATTGAATTTATGCGCCATATTATGAGCGAAACAACGCCAAAAAAACAAAATCTAGACGGTATACGCCATATTGTGGCTCAGTCAGGTGTTGCAGGTCTGGGTATGTCCACTCTGGAGCAGGCGCTGGCAGCACGCGGGCAGCCCATGCCCCGCCGCACGATTTTGCGCAGGCTCAACGATCTAATTGCTGCAGGCGCAGTGCAGTCGAGCGGCAACAAGCGCGCCGTGGTTTACCGCGCTATGCAGTCTGAGCCGCCATGGCCACGTGCGGTGCTTACTGCGAACGAAGTGCGCGAACCACAGCGCAACACACTGGTCAGCGCCCCCATGCAGGTGCCCCTCAGCGCGCAGGCGCTGGAGATTCGTGACCACATTCGCCAGCCCTTGGCGCAGCGCGCCAGTGTGGGTTATCAGCACAGCATGGTCGATGCCTACACGCCCAACCAAACCGCCTACCTTAGCCCTGAGCAGCGCGCCCGCCTGTGGGAACTAGGCCGCACTGCGCTGGCGGGGCAACAGCCCCAGCAACCTGCAGGCACCTATGCGCGACAAATCTTAGACCGCTTGCTCGTTGATCTGTCCTGGGCCTCGTCGCGCCTGGAAGGCAACACCTACACCCAGCTGGACACGCAAAACCTGGTGGAGTTCGGCCAAGCTGCCGCAGGCAAAGACGCACTGGAAACCCAGATGGTGCTCAACCACAAGGCCGCCATCGAAATGCTGATCGACAACGCAGACGATATTGGCTTTAACCGCTTCACCATTTTGAATCTGCATGCCGTGCTGTCTGATAACTTGATAGCCGACCCGTTGGCCAGCGGCCGCCTGCGCAAGCGCGAAGTGCGCATCAGCGGCACCAGCTACATACCGCTGGCAGTGCCGCAACAGTTGCAAGACGGCTTTGACGCCGTACTGGCCAAGGCAGCGCAAATCACCGACCCTTTTGAGCAAGCCTTCTTCGCCATGGTGCACCTGCCCTATCTGCAGGCCTTTGAAGACGTCAACAAACGCGTCTCGCGCCTGGCCGCCAACATCCCGCTGCTGCAACACAACCTGTGCCCCCTGTCTTTTGTAGATGTGCCCACGCAGGCCTATATCGAAGGCCTGCAGGGTGTGTATGAACTGCAGGCCACTGAGCTACTGCGCGACGTATTCATCTGGGCCTATGAGCGCAGCTGCCAGCGCTACCTCGCCATCCGCCAAACCCTGGGCGAGCCCGATGCCTTCCGCCTGCAATACCGCGACGCGATCCAGCAAACCGTGCAAGCCGTCGTGCGCGGCAATTTGCGCGGCACGCCTGAAGAGATAGCGCAAGCGGCAGCCAGCTTGGTGAGCTCGAACGCAATGCAGTCACTGGTGGAAGCAGTGACGGTGGATTTGGCGCATTTGTATGAGGGCAATGTGGCGCGGTATCGGTTGAAGTTGTCGGAATTGAGAAAATGGGAGCATAGGCATTAAGTTGCGGCAGACCTGCCTTTTAGAAATCTTGAAAACACAGATTGAAAATGGTTGAAAAATTCAACAAGCCTGTAAGTTTTGCATACCTCATAGAACCACCGTTTTGTTATGTGGACGGCCTAGGTGTGGTGACGGGCTGCGATGTGGAGTTGGCACGCTGTGTCTTAAACCAAGTTGGTGTATCTGAGATAGAGTTTACGGAGCAGCAGTTTTCAGCGCTGCTCCCTGGCCTTTGCAGTCATGACTGGGATATGACTACGGGGCTGTTTATCACCGAGAAACGCAAAGAGAAGATTATTTTTAGCAGACCTATTTGGGCATTGGCCGACGGTCTGTTAGTTCGGTCCGATAGCAAAGTAAAGACAACGAGCTATCAATCTATTGCCAGCGATACATCCAAATGCCTTGGTGTAGTGAAAGATCAAATGCAATACGATACAGCGCGTTTGATCGGAATACCTGAAGAGCGAATTTACAAGTTCAGTGCCTACCATGAGGCCGCAGCAGCGGTACATCGTGGCGAGATAGATGCATACGCCAGTGTCGCACGCGCTCATCACGCGTACGTGCAACAACATAATCATCTGCCGCTTGAAGTGGTGCAGGTACCGAGCAGTGAGAAACAACCCGAATACGGAGCATTTGGATTTTCAAAGTCTGATGAAGAACTGCAAAAGAAAGTGAATGCAGCGTTGATGCACTTTTTGGGTTCTGAAGAACACCGCAGCCTCATGGCTAGATTCGGCTTTTCTGCGGATGATATTGATTTAATCTCACGGTTCGGTATGTAGCTTTAGTTTGGTAGCAGCATCAATTCAACAGAGTTTATATTTTCGAGTAACTTGCCAGCCATCCCCGCGTCTTTCCCGGATTCATCAGCCCGTATGGGTCGGCAATCTTTTTAAAGTCGATCTGCGCAGGGTCGATTTCTTTCATGCCGCCGTCTTCGATGGTGTAGACGTGGTTGTCAAACACCATGCAGCCATCAGCTTCAAACTCGGCAATGATCTCGTACAGGCGCTCTTTGTCCAGGTAGGCGACTAGCGGCAGGCCGAAGGCGACGCAGCCGCCGAACTGGCGGCCAAACTCGTGGTGCATCAGCACTTCGTCGCCCCAGCGTTCCATTTGTTTTTCTACCAGCGCGATGTCGATGCCTTGGCCTGCAGTCCACGGGGCCACGGTTTGCAGATTGGTCCAGCTTTTATCGACCTTCAGAGCCATCAAGGTGGTGTGGTTGTAGGCGCACTCAAAGGCGGGGTGCAGGCCCTGGGCTTTGAGCTGGGCTTCGGTCAAGGCCATGGATTCGGTGCCGCCGTGCTGGCCTACCATTGCGCGCCACGCGGGGAGGGCGGCTGGATGCACCATGGAAAAAACGGTGTCTTGCGTGTCGGGAAAGCGCGGGCCAAAGGTGCTTTCGTAGTAGGGGGCGATGCGGCGTTCTACGGCAGTGATGAGGAAGGCGTCAATGCTGCTGCCAATGGCTTCTGTCGCCGCGCAGCCAAAGCGCAGTGCAGCGCTGTAGCTGTTGAACAGCGCAATATGGTGCACCCAATCGACGGCGGGCTTCAGGCTTAGGGTCAGCGCGGTGATGATGCCATTGGTGCCGTAGGCGTGGTGCACTTTCTGGATGTCGGCGTCTTTCAGCTCGATGATGCGCGGGGTTTCTTCCAGCGTCACCACGCGGATCATCGTCACATTGCCTGCGTCTTTCAAAATGCCGTTGCGCACACTGCCTGCCCCCGCGTAGCCACCGGCGATGAAGCCGCCAATGGTGGCGATGTCGCGGGTGCTGGGGTACATCAATATCTCCTGCCCGCCTGGCACTGCAGCATCCGCGCGCACGGCTTTTTCCAGGTCGGCAATCAAAATGCCGGCTTCACAAGTGACCTGGCCCGGCGCGATGCTGATCACGCGGTTCAGCGCGGTGATGTCCAGAATCACACCGCCTTCCAGCGGCACGCACTGCCCGTAGTTGCCAGTGCCGCCGCCGCGCACGGTCACTTTGACGCGGTGCCTGGCGCAGGCTGCGGCTACGCGCATCACCTCGTCTTGCGTGCGGGGCTGAACCACGATATCGCCTACCTTGTCATCAAGCTGTGCTTTGAGGATGGGGCTGTACCAGTAATAGTCTTTGGACTGTGCGGCCACGGTGGCTGCATGGGTGACGGTGGGGATGCCTGCGATGTCGGCCAGAAATGCAGTGTGCTGCTCAAGCCAGGAGTGGGGGGTGTTCATGCACTGCAATTTACCACTACAGCCATGGCCTGACAGGGGCGACAGGTTCACAATGGGCATCCTGTCAGACAAAGAAAGGGCTTTATGCAGAACACCACGATCTATTCGCGATTCGCCAAATCTGCCTCGCGCTTTTGCGGCCGACCCATTGTGTTTGCACTGGCGGTGGCTACCATCGCGGTGTGGATCATCACCGGGCCGCTGTTCAAATTCAGCGACACCTGGCAGCTGGTGATCAACACGGCCACCACCATCATCACCTTCCTGATGGTGTTTTTGATCCAGAGCACGCAAAACCGCGACACCGAGGCCATGCAGATCAAGCTGGACGAGCTGATCCGCGCGACCCAGGGCGCGCACAACGCGCTGCTGGACCTGGAAGAGCTGGAGGAAGATCAGCTGGACGCCTTCCGTGCCAAATACCAAAGCCTGGCACAAGCCGCGCGCCTGCGCGTGGGCAAGGGCAGTGTCGATACCGATACGCCTGAGGCCTGAGCCAGTGCAGGGGCCGATACCTCTGGCTATACGTCTATAGGCTTGAAAGTCATCTCGCCAATAAAGTCCAAAAAGGCTTTGGTGCGCGCGGGTATGAGCTTGCGTGTGGGCAAAGCCGCATACACCGTGAACCGCCCATAAATCCAGTCGGGCAGCAAGTGCACCAGCGCGCCCGTGCCCAGATAGTTTTCAGCCGGGAACCTGGGCACTACGGCGATGCCCGCATGCGCCAGCGCCGCGCTGAACAGCACATCGTAGTTGGTGGATTGCAGGGCGATGCGGATGGGAACCTCTACATGCTCATCCGGTGCATCAACCCGGCTCAGGCGCAGACCGCGGGGCGTGCGGCCTGCCGCATCAGGCCAGGGAAAGCGCAGGTACTGGTGGCCCTGCAGGTCACTGGGCTGCTGCGGCGTGCCGTAGCGCTGCAGATACTGCGGACTGGCGCAGACAATCCAGGGTGTGGTGGCAATATTGCGCGCCACCACATTGATGTCGGCCCCTTCGTTGACAGATAAAAAAGTGACATCGAACTCTTCGATACGGGCCATGGGAAACGGGTCAACCTGCAAATCGATGGCAACGGTGGGGTAACGCTCGATCCACGGCTGCATTTGGCGTGCGAAAAAATGGTTGGCAAACAGGGGCGGCGCCAGCACGTGCAGCACACCCTGCAGCTGGCTGGCGCTTTGCGCGGCCATGGCCTCGGCATCGTCCACCTCCACCAGAATGCCGCGCACACGCGCCAGATACGCCTCGCCCGCCTCGGTCAGCAGCAGCTTGCGGGTGGTGCGCTGCATCAGGCGGGTGCCCAGGTGTTGCTCCAGGTCAGTCACCAGGCGGGTCACGCCAGCGGGCGCCATGTCCAGCGCCCGAGCTGCTGCGGCAAACCCGCCCTCGTCAATCACCCGCTGGAACACCCGCATAGAGAGTAATCGGTCCATTTTCAGCCCCTTGATTTGGCTTTTAATGACCAATTGGTCACTAAATATACATAAATTTACGCAACTATAAGAGCTAGAAATAATGAATTATTTCATAAAAAGCAATAGTGCATTGTGCGCGCGGGGATTTGTATTGTCAATGCTCTGCCCTAAAGTTCAATCCATCGATGCGCTGAAGTCCTTCACACATCGAGTCCAGCGAGCCAGGGGCGTTGTGCTCCGAGTGAACCGGAATGGTCAATCCGACCGATATTGTTAATACTTCAAGGAAATCATCATGAGCACCAAATTACTTGCTTCTACCGTTATCGCTTTGGCTGCCTTCAGCGGCGTGAGCGCTTTTGCCCAAGTGGACAGCGACCGCAGCACGCAGTCGCCAATGGGCGTGACCAGCAACACCAGCCGCATGCAAGTGAAGGCTGACTTCGTTCAGGAGCGTCAGGCCAGCAAGCTGATGGGCGTGAGCGAGACCGCTACGGCCACGCCTGAAGCCAATGCACCTTCCACGGTGACACGTGCTGAAGTGCGCGCCCAGGCCATCGAGTTCGCCAAGACGCACAACGGCAGCGACATCAACGACACCAGCTACTAAGCTGCTCTCGGGCACCAGGCAGATCGTCTGCCTGCGCTGCTCAGGCGGCTTATCTGCCTAATCCAGGCAGCGCGTGTCGCTACACCACCAGGCCCTCCGGCTCACGCCTCAGGGCCTTCTTTTATGGCTGCGCCCGCGCGGATCACCTGGCGGCGCAGGCCCGTGGCGTTGAGCAGTTCATAGGTATCGCGGGCCTGCAGCAGCACAAAGTCTGCCGGGCAGCCGGGGCGCATCATGCCGTCCCAAGGCAGGCCCATGGCCTTGGCGGGGTGGGTGGTGATCATGCCCAGGCTGCCCGTGGCCGGGCTCAGGTGGGCCATCTGCACGCCCAGCGCAAAGCTGGCCAGCAGATCGTAGCTGCCATAGGGATAAAACCCATCGGCCACATTGTCGGTGGCCATGCAGGTGTTCACCCCCTGGCCCACGGCCTCTTTGATGCGCGTGATACCGCGCTCCAGCGGGGTGGCGTTCCATGCGCCCTGTAAATACAAATTGGTGGTGGGCAAGGCGACTAGATGGATACCTGCTTGTGCACACAGCTTGAGTGTTTGCATGGCCTCTTCTGTGGGCTGCACGCTCAATGAGCAGGCGTGGCCGCAGGTGACTTTGCCGTGGTAGTTGTTTTTGATGGTCAGCTCGGCGATGGCGCGCAGACCGCGTGCGTCGGCGTCCAGGCCCTCGTCCACATGAAAGTCCAGCAGTAAGCTGTTTTTGATCGCCAGGTCAAACACGCGCTGCAGCTTGTCGTAAATGCGCTCGTTGCGATACACAAAAGCGCCCAGCAGCGCGGCCTCGCCCAGGGCTTTGTTGCAGGTTTGGTCGGCGCAGGCCACTTCCAGGGCCAGGTCTTCGCTGTCAAAGGCATTGTCAAAAAAGTCCAGTGGCGTGAGCGACACGCACTGCATCGTCAGCCTGCCGCGCCAGGCATCGCGCAGCTGCTCAAACACGGCCAGCGCGGTGGGCGCATCGCGCAGCGGCCAGTCCAGGTGGGTGCGCAGCGCGCGGCTGCCGTGCTGGTAGGCATCGTGCAGGGCGCGCTCCATGCGCGCGGCGATGTCGCTGGCCGTCCAGCCCGCACGATGCTCGGCCATCAGATTGATGGCCTTGAACAGGTCGCCGTCCGCCGCGCCCACTTCCTGCACCACATAGGTCTTGTCGATGTGCAGATGCACATCCACCATGGCCGATATCAATATGCCATTTGCTATGTTATTTGTAGCTGCTCCCGCGATATTCCATTGGGCTAGCGCCCCGTTTTCTATATGAATATCGAAGGTGACATGCTCTGGCGTGCCTGCGGGCAGCGCAAAGTCGCGCACACAGGTGGGGATGAGCACGTTGCTGATTTTCATGGGGTAGTAATCGTCTTGCGCGCTAGCGGCTGGACTTGACTTCACTCTCGTGCCAGGAGCCCAGCACCAGCTTGGACACCAGGTTGAACATCAGGTAAATCATGATGCCCGTGAGCGAGACCAGCACCAGGGCGGCAAACATTTTGGGGATCTCGGTGCGAAAGCTCGCCTCCAATATGCGCGAAGCCAGCCCCGTCTCTTTGCCTGCCGCGCCTGCGGTAAATTCGGCCACCACCGCGCCGATCAGGCTCAAGCCCCCGGCAATCTTCAGCCCGGCAATAAAGTAGGGCATGGCCGAGGGCACCAGCAAATGGCGCAAGGTCTGCCACGGGCTGGCGCGGTACAGCGTGAACAGGTCGCGCAGGTTATGGTCGGCGCTGCGCAGGCCAATCACGGTGTTGGACAAAATCGGAAAGAAGGCCACAATCCACGCGCACAGCAGCAGCGCGGCGGTGGTGCTGTCGATAAAAATCAAAATCAGCGGCGCAATGGCCACAATCGGTGTGACCTGTAGCACGATGGCAAACGGAAACAGCGTGAGTTCGACCCACTTGTTGAGCGCAAACAGCATGGCCAGCGCCACGCCGCCCACCACCGCCAGCAGCAGCGCGCCAAAGGTGATCTTCATCGTAAACAGCCAGCTGCCCATCAGCGAGCCCAGGTTGTCCCACAGGGTTTTAGCTACCAGCGTGGGCGCGGGCAGGATGTAGTGCGGGATCTGGTTGATGCGCACCACCGCCTCCCAGGCTGCCAGCGCGATGAAAAACACGACAAACGGCAGTATTTTTTGAAGAAAACGGCCTCCAGGCCTCTGGAATGTCGCGGGAGCAGCTATATTATTTGTAGCAATTGTGTTGTCGTTATCCATGGTGCTCTCCTGCGTGGGCCAGCGCCTGCGACACCTGCACGCACCACTGCGCATAGCGCGGCATGGTGCGAAACGCGTCGCTGCGCGGATACGGCTCGTCAATAGCAATGTCGGCAATCACGCGGCCCGGGCGCGCGGCCATCACGATGATGCGGTTGGATAGGTACACGCTTTCGTACACGCTGTGTGTCACAAAAATCGTGGTAAATTTTTTGGCCTGCCACAGCGCCAGCGTGTCGTTGTTCAGCTTAAAGCGCGTCATCTCGTCCAGCGCGGCAAAGGGCTCGTCCATCAGCAGCAGGCGCGGCTGGGTCACCATGGCGCGGGCAATCGACACGCGCATCTTCATGCCGCCTGAGAGCTCGCGCGGGTACACATGGCTAAACTGCTCCAGCCCCACTTTGGCCAGCGCTTCGTCCACCTGCGCCCTGGCCGCATCACGCGAGATGCCTTTGAGCCGCAGCGGCATCCACACGTTCTCAAACACCTTGGCCCAGGGCATCAGCGTGGGTTCCTGAAAGACAAAGCTGATGTCTTTGGCATGGTCCTGGCCTGTGCTGCCCGGCCAGGCGATCTGCCCCTTGCTCACGTTGGACAGCCCCGCAATCATCTTCAGCGCCGTGCTCTTGCCACAGCCCGAAGGCCCCAGCAGGCTGACAAACTCATGCTCGCCAATCGCCAGGTCTACACCCTGCAAGGCCAGCGTGCCGTTGTCGTAGCGTTTGTCAACACCTTGCAATGCCAATAAGGTGCTCACCGCTTGCTCACCACGACAGTTTTAGGTTTGGTTGCATTCATTGCAGAAGCTGTAAGTAAGTCGCGAAGTGAGCCCAGCGCTAGCACCAAAAAGGCTGCAGCGCAAAGCTTATAGGTAATGCGCGCCCATTTGGCCCCGGCATGGCGAAACAGTCGGTCCACAATGGCAGCACAGACAAAGCACCAGATTACACTGGATGCCATAAACCCGGCAAAAAACACAGCGTAATCTAATGGCTGGGGCTCGCTGATGCCCACGGCACCCAGTGCGCTGCCCATGGCAGCCCAATAGGCGATATTTTGTGGATTAGTGACAGACAGCAGCATCCCGGCACGCATGGCTTTGCGTTGTGTAGCTGGAGCTCCAGACATATCCACACTGAATTCTTGCGCTGCTGCTTTCCAGCTGTCCCAAGCAAGCCATAGTAAATAAGCAACACCTGCAATGCCCACTGGCCAGCGCAATACGTCCATCTGCAGCAGGAAGCCAACGCCAATCAAGCCTAACAAGGCCCATAGCGCATCGCCTACCAGCGAACCCACTTGCACGGCAAGCGCAGGCCGATAGCCGCCGCGCACACCCTGCCGCACTGTTTCGGCAAAGACGGCGCCCGGTGCGGCATTGAAAATCAATCCTAAAACAAATGCAGAAATAAAGAGGGTAATCATGGTAGTGATTCAGACAGGCGCTTAACTCGGTATGACAGGACTAGGGTTTAGCGTAGTGAGTGGCAGGCTGCTCACTTCTTGCAAGAACTTTGCCAGTTGCAAGCCTGCTGCATCAATAATGGCATGGCCCTTGGCCGCCGTGGCGGCGGTGGCGTTGCCCGCTGCGCCCATGGGGTTGTAGTCCTGCACCTGCCAGCCCAGCTTGGCCGAGCTGCCGTTGCCCAAGATGGGGTAGTTGTCAGCGCGCTCCTGCGCTGTGCTTTGAAAGTTGCGCGCCTGCGCCATGTCCACATACTTCTCTCGCAGGGCCAGCATCATCGAGGTTTCCATATCCCCCGCGTGGATACCAAAGCGGTGCTCCTCGGGGGGGAAGAGGTTCATCACCGCGTCGCCCAGCGGCAGGGTGTACCAGTTGGTGCTATAGACGATCAAGTCATGGGCAGTGCGCAGGTCGCGCGCCACAATGTCCATCACACTCACCTGCCCGCCATGGCTATTGAGCAGCACCAGCTTTTTAAAGCCCGCACGCGCCACGCAGGCCCCCAGCTCCATCCACATACTGATCAGCGTCTGCGCACTCAAAGTGAGCGTGCCTGGAAAGCGGATGTGCTCATTGCTCTTGCCTACCTGCTGGGTCGGCAAAAACAGCACCGGCAGGTCGGCAGGCAGATGCGCCAGCGAGGCGTCCACCACACCGTTCACCAGCGTGGTGTCCACCGATACTGGCAAATGTGGCCCATGCTGCTCAATGGCCGCTACCGGCAGCACAGCCACGGCTTTGTCGATCAGCGGGCTGGCGGCAAGTTGCGCAAAATGGCGGCTGGTCAGGTCCGCCCAAAACCGGGATGGGAGTTGCATGGGCACATCTTAATCGCAAGCCTGTCACAGTTGCATACAAAGCCGCGTATTTCCCCGGCGTGCATTGGGCAGGGCTTGTGCCTATACTGGTGTGTGAACTTGTTTCACGCCACTGGAGGCCTTATGAAACCCATTATGGAACTGCTTAAAAAGCGTGACACCCCTTTGTATAAGGTGGCGCCAGACGTGATGGTGTTTGACGGGCTCAAGCTGCTGGCCAGCTATGGGGTGGGCGCTATTGTGGTGATGGAAGGCGATGCCATGGTGGGCATCTTCTCCGAGCGCGACTACACCCGCAAGGTGGCGCTGCAGGGCAAAAACTCGCGCGAGATCACCATTGCCGAGATCATGACCCGCGAGGTGATTGCGGTGCCACCCACTGCAGGCACCCGGGTGTGCATGACGCTGATGAGCCAGAACAAAATCCGCCACCTGCCCGTGGTGCAAAGCGGCAAGGTGCTGGGCCTGATCTCGATCCGCGACATCATGGACGACATCATTGCCGACCACGAGATCACCATTAACCAGCTGCAGACCTATATTACGGGATGACTGCGCGCGTCTATGTCGCCGCGGTGTGCTGTCAAAGAGTTGCGCTGATGTTTGCACGCTATCTGTAGAGCTGTTTTACAGTGTTTTTGAGCGCCAGCCCAATAAAATATCGCGGGAGCAGCTATTATTTTAATAGTAAAAACAGCCTGCGGGTACTAACTCACTACCCGTTGCTCCGTGACCATGGCCACATCCACATAGCGTGAGCCAGTGCGGTTGCCGCTGCCGTATTCCACTTCGAAGCCGCCCAGATCCAGCTTGTTGATCGACTCCAGTGCATTAACTAAGGCGTTGGGATCACCGCCGCGCATGCGCGCCAGGCCTGCTGCCAGCACTTTCATTTCAATGTACGCCTCCAGACCATAGCTGGTGAGCGGCCTTTGGGCGGCAGTGCAGGCGCTGGCATATTCGCGCACGATGATGGACGCCTGGCGCGTAGCGGGCGGTACCACCAGCGAGGTGGACACGCCACGCACAGCGGCCTGCAGCTTGCTGGCCATGATGGCGGTGTCAACTGCAGAAAGGCACCACAGCTGCTGCGCAGGTGAGACACGTCGTAGGCTTTGCACCATGGCGATGGCGCTGGGCGTGTGCAGAGCAAGCAGCACTGTGCCCGCACTGCGCAGCGCTGCAGTGGCCTCGGCCAAGTTGCTGATATCGGCCTTGATTTCAACAGGCGTAGCCAGCTTGAGGTCCTGTTCCCTGGCTGCAGCCTCAAAGCTTGACTTAGCCAGCTGGCCAAACGGGATGTTAACGAAGGCAATGACTGCATCCTTCAACCCCGTAGTTTTAAGGTGTCGCACGATGGCCGCGGTCTCTTGCGCAAAGCTGGCCCGCACGGGGAACACCTCGCGCTGAGGCTTGGTGCGAAACGCGTTGGAACCCGTGGTAAAGCCCACGCCTGGCACTTTGATCTGGTCCAGCCCCTTGGCCGCGGCCACGCAGTGCGGGGCACCAAAAAAACCTGTGTAGGCAATGGGGCGGCTTTTTTCGTGCAAGGCCAGCACGTTGTCCAGTGTGCGCGCCTCGACGTAGGCATCGTCCAGGGTGATCAGCTCCAGCTTGCGTCCGGACAAACCGCCGCGCTGGTTGATGCTGGCGGCAAACACGTCACCGCCATCGCGCTTGGCTTCGCCGTAGGACGCTTGTGCGCCAGTGAGCGGCAGGACACGGCCGATGCGCCAGGTACCCGGTGTTGACTGCGCCAAAGCAGGCGCTGCGCACAGCGCCGCAGTGTGGGTAATAAAAAGCCGACGGTTGCTGGGAGTAAGTTTCATACGCCAAATATTAAGACTTTCGTTATTGAATGTGATCGCTGAATTTTGCGTTTTTATGAATAAGCATTATTCATAGGGTGATTGTGGCCATCGCGGCGATTTGCAGGGCTGGGCAGTGCTTACGCACAGAGCGCCTAAAGCAGAACAGTAAAGCCCGTGGCACAAAACAGCACAGTCTGCTTACATGTCCGCTGACTGCTAATATGCAAATTCACCAGCGTATGAGGAGTTCAGGCCATGACAATCACCGTCACCCGCAACCACCAGCACCCCATGGGCCACACAGTGCGTATGGGTGCGCATGAGATCACGACAGATGCTACGGCAAGCGAAGGCGGCAGCGATGCCGGGCCTTCGCCGCACGACCTGTACGACGCAGCGCTAGGGGCGTGCAAAGCCCTGACGGTGCTGTGGTATGCTCAACGCAAAAAAATTGCGGTGCACGACATTGAGGTGCAGGTAGAGCGCGACAGCTCGCAAGAGCGCCAGGGACTGTATCGACTGAAAACCATACTCAAAGTGACAGGCGACATCAGCGCTGCACAAAAGCAGGAGCTGTTGACAGTGGCAGGCAAATGCCCGGTGCACAAGCTGATGACCTCGGTGCGCACCGAGGTGGACACCGTACTGGCAGAGTAAGGGGCACGGCGATGGCTGCCATTGTGCAAACCCTGCACGGCCACACCAAAGACCTGGGCGGCGGCATGCTGGTGCGGCGCATGCTGCCAGCAGCGGCGCAGCGTGCGGTGGGGCCATTTGTGTTTTTTGACCACTTTGGCCCGGTGACGGTGCATCCTGCCGACCAGCACGATGTGCGGCCCCACCCACATATCGGTCTGGCCACGGTGACCTATCTGTTTGAAGGCGCGATGCAACACCATGACAGCCTGGGCTTCAAGCAGTTGATCGAACCCGGTGCCATTAACCTGATGAAGGCCGGGCGCGGCATCGTGCATTCTGAGCGGCGGCCAGCGCATTTGGCGCAAGCTACTTATGTGAACCACGGCTTGCAGCTTTGGCTGGCCCTGCCGCAAGCGCGCGAGGAAGATGCCCCCAGTTTCAGCCACACGCCCGCCAGTGCCATTCCGGTGGTGACCAGCGACGACGCGCAGGTGCGTGTGCTGATGGGCCAGGCGCTGGGCGTGCAGTCCCCCGTGCCTACCTTCAGCCCCACGCTGTATCTGGATGTGCAGTTGGCAGCACAAGGGCGCTGGACGCTGCAAGAGACAGCGCAAGAGCTGGCGCTGTACGCAGTCAACGCGCCAGTGTGGGTGGATGGCGAGCGGCTGGAAACCCACAGCATGGCTGTGCTCCGGCCCGGCCAGCCCGTGCGCATTGAAGTGCGTGATCAGGTGGCTATAGACCGCGTGAGCCTGGTGGTGCTGGGCGGCGATGCACTGGATGCACCGCGCCACATGTGGTGGAACTTTGTCTCCAGCCGCAAAGACCGCATTGTGCAGGCCGCCAGCGAATGGCAGGCGCAGGCGATGGGTCAGATCCCAGGCGAGACAGAATTTATCCCATTGCCCCAGCCTGGGCCTCATGCCTAGGCACGGGGCGTGGCTGATAGCGCTCTCAGGGCCGTAGTCGGCTCAGTTGCGCAAGCGCCGCGTGCACGATGCTGGCAGCATCGACCTTGAAGTAAGCGCGCAACGCCGCCCGCGTGTCGCTGCGGCCAAAGCCGTCGGTGCCTAGCGTGGTGTAGCTGCGGCCTGCGGGCAGGTAGGCGCGCACGCTCTCGGGCACGGTGCGCACGTAGTCGGTGGCGGCGATGATGGGGCCGCTGGTTTGCTGCAGCACTTGGGCAATCCACGGGTCTGTGGTGGCAGCCTCGCACATTGCGCCGTCGCGTGCCAGCTCGCTCCAGCTGGTCACGCTGACCACGTCCACCTGCATGCCTTGCGCTGTCAGTTGTTCCGCAGCCTTGATCACCTCGGTGAGGATGGCGCCAGAGCCTAAAAGGGTTACTTTTTGAGGTGTTTTAGTGCTCTGGGCCAATGAAATATCGCGGGAGTAGCTATTATATTTGTAGCATCCTCTAATCACACCTTGGTGTGCATCAGCAGGCAAATTAGGCTGCGCATAGCTCTCGTTCATCAGCGTGATGTAGTAGAACTCGTCTTTTTGCTCCACCATCATCTCGCGCATGCCTGCGTCCAAAATGACGGCCAGTTCACCTGCAAAGGCCGGGTCGTAGGCTTTGCAGTTGGGGATGGTGGCGGCGATGAGATGGCTGCTGCCGTCCTGGTGCTGCAGGCCTTCACCGCCCAGCGTGGTGCGGCCCGAGGTGGCACCTAGCAGAAAGCCGCGTGCGCGCTGGTCGGCGGCGGCCCAGATCGCATCGCCCACGCGCTGAAAGCCGAACATACTGTAGTAAATGTAGAACGGCAGCATGGCCAGGCCGTGCACGCTGTAGCTGGTGGCGGCGGCTGTCCAGCTGGCAATGGCTCCGGCCTCTGAGATGCCTTCCTCCAAAATTTGGCCGTCAAGTGCCTCGCGGTACGACAGCACCGAGCCGATGTCCTCCGGCGCGTAGCGCTGGCCGACGCTGCTGTAGATGCCCACTTGCTTGAACAAATTGGCCATGCCAAAGGTGCGCGCCTCGTCGGCCACGATGGGCACAATGCGCGGGCCCAGCTGCGGGTCTTTCAGCAATCCGCCCAGCATGCGCACAAAGGCCATGGTGGTGGACATGTCTTTGCCGCCGGCTTGCAGGGCAAACTGCGCGTAGCTGTTGCCCGGCCCGCCTTCATCCCTCAAACCTGTTGTGCTGTCTACTGTCCCCTCCAAGGTGAGTGCAGGCACGGGTACCACCTGCGCAGCCGTGTGCCTTGTGGGCAGGTGGCCGCCTAACGCTGCGCGCCGCTCGTGCAGGTACTGCATCTCGGCGCTCGTCTCCTCGGGTTTGTAATAGCTCAATGTCTTGGCTTGCTCGTCGGTGAGTGGCAGGTTAAAGCGGTTGCGGTAGGCAATCAGCTCATCCTCGTCCAGCTTTTTCTGGCTGTGCGTGGTCATCTTGCCTTGGCCCGCGTTGCCCATGCCGTAGCCTTTTTTGGTGTGCGCCAGGATGACGGTGGGCTGGCCTTTGTGCGCCGCGGCAGCGGCGTAGGCGGCGTGGATTTTCACGATGTCATGGCCGCCGCGTTTCAGGCGGTCAATCTGCTCGTCCGTCATGCCTTGGGCCAGCGCGGCCAGCTCGGGGCTTTGGCCAAAAAAGCTGTCGCGGTTGTAGCGCCCGTCTTTGGCGGCAAAGGTTTGCATCTGGCCGTCCACCGTGTTGGCAAAAGTCTTGGCCAGCGCGCCCGTGATGTCGCGCGCAAACAGGCCGTCCCAGTCGCTGCCCCAAATGAGTTTGATGACGTTCCAGCCCGCGCCGCTGAACAAACGCTCCAGCTCGTCGATGATGCGGCCATTGCCGCGCACCGGGCCGTCCAGGCGCTGCAAATTGCAGTTGACGACCCATACCAGGTTGTCCAGGCCTTCGCGGGATGCGAGGGTGAGGGCGCTCATGCTCTCGGGCTCGTCCATCTCGCCATCGCCAAACACGCCCCATACTTTTCTTTGCGTGCAGTCAAGCAAATTGCGGTGCGTGAGGTAGCGCATAAAGCGCGCGTGGTAGATACTGCTGATGGGGCCCAGGCCCATCGAGCCGGTGGGGAACTGCCAGAAGTCAGGCATCAGCCAGGGGTGTGGGTAGCTGGAGAGGCCGCGTGCGCCGTGCTGCGGGGCTTCGATCTCACGACGGTAAAAATTCAAATCCTGTTCCGTCAAACGGCCTTCGAGAAAAGCGCGGGCATACACCCCTGGCGCGCTGTGCGGCTGAAAGAACACCAAATCGCCACCATGCTGATCGCCATGCGCCACATCGCGCGCTTTGAAGAAATGGTTGTAGCCCACCTCAAACAAATCCGCCGCGCTGGCATAGCTGGCAATATGCCCGCCCAGTTCGCCATAGGCCGCATTGGCCTTGGCCACCATGGCCAGCGCGTTCCAGCGCATCAGCGAGCCAAGCTTTTCTTCAATCGCCAAGTCACCAGGAAAACTGGGTTGCGCACTCACATGGATGCTGTTGACGTACGGCGTGGTCAGCTCGGGTTGCCAGCCCACGCGTTGCTCACGCGACAAAGCCACCAGGCCATCCAAAATCTGCCGCGCACGCTCGGGGCCTTGGGCTGCCACCAGCGCTGTAAAGGCATCGCGCCACTCTTGTGTTTCCTGCGGGTCGGGGTCAATATCCTGCGACCGGGCCGATGAGCCTGTCGAAGCCGTCACAAAGCCTTCGGCCAGGCTGGTCTGTGCAGGATCAAGTGGCTCTGCGCTAACGGGGTTAGACAGGGCTAAAAGATGGGCGGAGGTGGCAGCATTCATAGACCGTTACTGTAGAGAAAAAAGTACAAAATGTGCTGCCGTAATCACTTGCAAAAATGAATTTATGAGGCATAAAATGTCGTAAACAAAGTTTTTGAAGCATAAAAATATGAATTCATCAATTGATACCGTAGATTTGCGTATTCTGGGTGAGCTCCAGCAGGACGGCAGTCTGAGCAATGTAGAGCTGGCCCGCCGCGTGCACCTAAGCCCCTCGCCCTGCCTGGCCCGTGTCAAGGCGCTGGAGGCCAACGGCACCATCAGCCGCTATGTGGCGCTGGCCAACGCTGCGGCCCTGGGGCTAGGCCTCAACGTCTTTATCAACATCAGCCTGAAGACGCAGAGCAAAGAAGCCCTGGCCGATTTTGAGCGGCGCATCGCCGAGCACGACGAGGTGATGGAGTGCTACCTGATGACCGGCGACAGCGACTATTTGATCCGCGTAGCCGTGGCCGACATGGCGGCTTTGGAAAAATTCATCTTGGAGCAGCTTTCGCCCATCCCAGGGCTGGAGAAAATCCGCTCCAGCTTTGCGCTCAAGCAAGTGCGTTATAAAACGGCGTTGCCGCTGCCTAAAAGGAGCTGATTGATGAGCATGCCGTAACTCTGGTGGATTGCGTTTCTATCTTTCGGCAAGCGAATAAGCGGGCTTTGGGTCTGCGCTTGCCCTGGCACTTGGCGTGCACAGCTCCGCGGCTGTCCCCCGGCCTGCGGCCTCCTCCTTTATGCCGCTGCGCTGTGCACACCAAGCGCCAGGGCTGCGTAGCGGGATGGTTGGGGCGATAACGGTTGATTGGCGACTTGGTCAAGTAAACGAGTAGTCCATATTCGAGCGCCGCGCGCCTGCCATGCCCGATTTCGGCAAGGTAATGGATATTCAACCGCCGCGCGCACACCACGCTCGCTGCCCCGGCGCTTGGGGTGAGTGGCGCAGCGGCATCAAGGAGGAGCCCGAAGGGCGGGGGACAGCCGCGGAGCCACTCACCCCAAGTGCCGGGGCGTACAAAAAGCCCAAGTGCTGGGGCGTACAAACCGATGCGATGGCTAAGCAGTTCTGCGCAGGTTTTCGCAGACAGACACAAGACCTATAAATATTTGCGCTTTGGCCCAAGTATTGCTAGGATAGTAGTAGAAACTTGACCAAACGGTCAGTTTTAAAAGGAGTACCGACGTGCCCCCTGCTGCCCAACCCGACATCCGCGCTGGCCGCCTGTCCGCCCAGGACTATGCTGTCCACTTTGGCGACGCCACTCCGCGCCTGACCGCATCCCAGGCGCTGCTCGAAGCCGAGCGCTGCCTCTACTGCTTTGATGCGCCCTGCGCCACGGCCTGCCCCACCAGCATCGATGTGCCCTCGTTTATTAAGCGCATTGCCGACGGCAATTTGCGCGGCTCGGCCCGCACTATTCTGGAGTCCAACCCGCTGGGCGGCATGTGCGCCCGCGTGTGCCCCACCGAGAATCTGTGTGAGGCAGTGTGCGTGAAAAACACCCAGGAAAGCAAACCTGTAGCCATTGGTCGCCTGCAGCGCTACGCGGTAGACGCGCTGATGGAGAGCGCTAAGCCGCAGATATTCACCCGCGCGCGCGCCACAGGCAAAAAAGTGGCTGTGGTGGGCGCTGGCCCTGCGGGCCTGGCCTGCGCCTACACACTGGCCCGGCTGGGCCACAGCGTGGTGGTGTTCGATGCCAAGCCCAAACCTGGCGGGCTCAACGAATACGGCCTGGCCAGCTACAAAACCCCGAACAACTTTGCCCAGCGCGAGGTGCAGTGGCTGCTGGACATTGGCGGTATCGAGATTCAAAACAATTGGAAACTTGAGAGCCCACAGCAGCTGCAAGCCCTGCGTACGGATTACGACGCCCTGTTTCTGGGCATGGGCCTGTCCAGCACGCACCAGCTTGGCGTGCCCGGTGAGTCAATGCAGGGCGTGCAGGACGCCGTGGACTTTATTGCCACGCTGCGCCAGACGGCGGACTTGGCTACCTTGCCGGTAGGCCGCACGGTGGTGGTGATTGGCGGCGGCATGACGGCGGTGGATGCTGCCGTGCAGTCCAAGCTGCTGGGCGCGGAGACGGTGCACATGGTGTACCGGCGCGGACCTGAGACCATGACCTCGTCCAGAGACGAACAGGAGTGGGCGCAGACCCATGGCGTCAACATCCAGCACTGGTTGGCCCCGGTCGAGGTGGTCGGCGAGGGCGGCCATGCCACGGGTGTGCGCTTTGCGCGCCAGGCCATGGTGGGCGGCAAGCTGGCGCCGACAGGCGAGACGCAGGTGATCGCTGCTGACATGGTGCTCAAGGCCATTGGCCAGCAGCTGGGCAACCCGGTGCTCGCGCAGGCGGGTTTGCAGTTGCAGGGCGGGCGCATTGCCACGGATGCCACGGGTTTGAGCAGCCTGCCGGGCGTGTGGGCGGGCGGCGACTGCAGGGCAGGCGGGCAAGACCTGACGGTGGAGGCGGTCGAGCACGGCAAGCAGTCGGCCCGCGCCATACATGCGCAGCTCACGCGCGGCTGACCGTTTGCACACTCGCCTGCATGCGCGTAAGCTGTTTCAAGATTTGGAGAACACCATGGCCGATCTTCATTGCACCTTTGCTGGCATCACCAGCCCCAACCCCTTCTGGCTGGCCTCTGCGCCGCCCACCGACAAAGCCTATAACGTCAACCGCGCATTCGAGGCGGGCTGGGGCGGCGTGGTGTGGAAAACGCTAGGCGAGGCTGGGCCACCGGTGGTCAACGTCAACGGCCCGCGCTATGGCGCACTGCTCACCCCCGACCGCCGCTTGATGGGCTTTAACAATATTGAACTCATCACCGACCGTGACCTGGAAATCAACCTCAAGGAGATTGCGGAAGTCAAACGCGACTGGCCTGATAGGGCCATGGTGGTGTCGCTGATGGTGCCCTGCGAAGAAGCCGCATGGAAAGCTATTTTGCCGCGCGTGGAAGACACCGGGGCTGACGGCATTGAACTCAACTTTGGTTGCCCGCACGGCATGAGCGAGCGCGGCATGGGCGCAGCGGTGGGTCAGGTGCCTGAATACATCGAGATGGTCACTGCCTGGTGCAAGCAGCACTCCAAGTTGCCCGTCATCGTCAAGCTCACGCCCAACATCACCGACATCCGCCACCCCGCGCGTGCGGCCCAGCGCGGCGGGGCCGATGCGGTGTCGCTGATCAACACGATTAACTCCATCATGGGTGTCGACCCGGCCACGCTCACCATGTCGCCGTCCACGGGCGGTAAAGGCTCGCACGGCGGCTACTGCGGCCCGGCCGTCAAGCCGATTGCGCTCAACATGGTGGCCGAGATCGCGCGCGATGCGCAGACTGCACGCATGCCCATCTCGGGCATCGGCGGCATTGGCAACTGGCGCGACGCGCTGGACTATCTGGCGCTAGGGGCCAGCAATGTGCAGGTGTGCACGGCCGCCATGGTCTATGGCTTCAAGATCGTGCAGGAGATGACCGACGGCTTGTCCAACTACATGGACGAGATGGGCTTCAAAAACGTCAGCGACATCGTAGGCAAAGCCCTGCCCACGGTAGCAGCCTGGCAGTACCTGAACCTCAACACCATCTCCAAGGCAGTGATCAACCAGGACAGCTGCATCCAGTGTGGCCGCTGCCACATTGCTTGCGAAGACACTTCGCACCAGGCCATCAGCGCCACGAAAGACGGCAAGCGCCATTTTGAGGTGAAGGAAGACGAATGCGTGGGCTGCAACCTGTGCGTCACCGTCTGCCCTGTGCCCGAGTGCATCACCCTGCGCGACCTGGCCCCCGGCGAGAAAGACCTGCGCACTGGCCAAACCGTCAGCAGCCAGCATGCTGACTGGACCACCCACCCCAATAACCCGATGCGTGCAGCCGTGACCGCCTAGGTTTACTATGTACTCATCGCCTGCCACACCAGCAAGGAGACTCCCATGACAACACTTCTCATTCGCGGCGGCACCGTTGTGAATGCCGACCGCGCCTTCAAGGCCGATGTGCTGTGCCAGGACGGCAAAATTGTCCAGATAGGCGAGGGCCTGCAATCCCCAGCCGGAGCCACCACGGTGGACGCAGGCGGCCAGTATGTGATGCCCGGCGGCATTGACCCGCACACCCATATGCAGCTGCCCTTCATGGGCACGGTGACGATGGACGATTTTTTTACCGGCACCGCTGCAGGCCTGGCGGGTGGCAACACCAGCATTATTGACTTTGTGATACCCGATCCCAAAGAGCCTTTGATGGACGCCTACCGCAAGTGGCGCGGCTGGGCCGAAAAATCAGCTGCGGACTACAGCTTCCATGTGGCAGTGACCTGGTGGGACGAGTCGGTCAAAAAAGATATGGGCACCTTGGTGCGCGAGGAGGGCGTGAACAGCTTCAAGCATTTCATGGCCTACAAAAACGCCATCATGTGCGACGACGAAACCCTGGTCAACAGCTTCAGGCGCGCGCTGGAACTCGGTGCTATGCCCACCGTGCATGCCGAGAACGGAGAGCTAGTGTACTTGCTGCAAAACGAGGTGCTGGCCAAAGGCATTTCCGGGCCCGAAGGCCACCCCTTGTCGCGCCCGCCCAGGGTAGAGTCTGAGGCGGCCAACCGCGCCATTGCCATTGCTGATGTGCTGGGCGTGCCGATTTATGTGGTGCACGTCTCTTGCGCCGAGACAGCCGAAGTCATTGCCCTGGCCCGCGCCCGGGGCCAGCGCGTGTATGGCGAAGTGCTGGCCGGGCATTTGGTAACCGACGAAAGCGTGTACCGTGACCCCAGCTTTACCAAAGCCGCCGCTTATGTGATGAGCCCGCCCTTCAGGGAAAAGTCCAACCAGGAGTTTTTGTGGCGCGGCCTGCAGTCTGGCAACCTGCATACCACTGCCACTGACCACTGCACCTTCTGCGCCGAGCAAAAAGCCGCCGGCAAAGACAACTTTGCCAAAATCCCCAACGGCTGCGGCGGCGTAGAAGAGCGCCTGGCCGTCATCTGGGATGCTGGCGTGAACACCGGCCGCCTCACCCCCAGCGAGTTCGTTGCCATTACCTCGGCCAACACCGCCAAGCTGTTCAACATCTACCCGCAAAAAGGCAGTGTGTCAGCAGGTGCCGACGCCGACCTCGTGGTGTGGGACCCGCAGGGCAGCAAAACCCTGTCAGTCAAAACCCAGCACAGCAAAGGCGACTACAACATCTTTGAAGGCCGCAGCGTGCGCGGCGTGCCCACCCACACCATCAGCCAGGGCAACCTGGTCTACGTGCAGGGCGATTTGCGTGCCAAACCGGGCGCAGGCCGCTATATCAAACGTGCCCCGTTCGGCCCCAATTTCACTGCCGTGCAGCAACGCGCTGCAGCACTTGCCCCCAGCGCGGTCGCGCGCTGACCTTTCGCTAACCGCTTGAAGGAGTCCATCATGAATACTGCAACCCTGACCGAAGCCCCCGCAGCAGTCGACAGTCTGCGCATCAACGGCGAGCGCCTGTGGGCGTCATTGATGGAGCTGGCGCAGATCGGTGCCACACCCAAGGGAGGCGTCTGCCGCCTCACGCTGACCGACCTGGACAAGCAGGGCCGCGACCTGGTGATTGGCTGGGCCAAAGAGGCCGGCATGACAGTGACCATCGACAAAATCGGCAACGGCTTCATGCGCCGCGCCGGGCGCAACAATAGCTTGCCGCCCATCATGACCGGCAGCCATATCGACACCCAGCCCACAGGCGGCAAGTTTGACGGCAACTATGGTGTGCTGGCTGGCATTGAAGTGGTGCGCACCCTGAACGACCACGGCATTGAAACCGAGGCCCCGATTGAAGTGGCCTTCTGGACCAATGAAGAAGGCTCGCGCTTTGTGCCGGTGATGATGGGCTCTGGCGTGTTTGCCAAGGCTTTCACCCTGGAGCATGCCTACGCAGCCAAAGACACCGAGGGCAAGTCGGTCAAAGACGAGCTGGCACGCATTGGCTACATCGGCGCGCAGGAGCCGGGTGACCACCCGATTGGCGCGTATTTTGAAACCCATATCGAACAAGGCCCGGTGCTGGAAGACAACGACATCACCATCGGTGTAGTGCAAGGTGTGCTGGGTATCCGCTGGTTTGACTGCACCGTGACCGGCATGGAAGCGCATGCTGGCCCCACGCCTATGGCTCTGCGCAAAGACGCGCTGCAAGTGGCCACGCATTTGATGCAGGAGGTGGTAGCCAGCGCGCTGCGCCATGCCCCGCACGGGCGCGGCACCGTGGGCATGGTGCAGGCATTTCCCAACAGCCGCAATGTGATTCCGGGCCGCGTGAAATTCTCGATGGACTTGCGCAACAGCACCGACGCCTTGGTGGACCAAATGGTGGACGAGGTGAAAGCCTTTGCAGCTAAACTGAGCAAGAGCTCGGGTCTGGATATTCAGATCGAGATGGTGTCGAGCTATTCGGCGATTGGTTTTCATTCACCATGCATTGACGCGGTGGCGCGTGCAGCCAAGAAGCTGGGCTACACCAATATGCCAGTCGTCTCGGGTGCAGGGCACGATGCGGTGTATATGGCCCGCTTGGCGCCCAGCGGCATGATATTTATTCCCTGCAAGGACGGCATCAGCCACAACGAGATTGAAGACGCCAAGCCAGAACACATCACGGCGGGCTGCAATGTGCTGTTGCATGCGATGTTGGAGCGGGCTGGGGTGGTTCAAGGTTGAGGTTTATCCAACACTCGATATCTGCTTCGCTAAAGGGTTTTTGACGTACTCCGCGCCTTGACTGCTACTTCGCTACGGGCGACAGAGCGTATGCCAAACGCCCTCATACTGGAGTACCAGAAATCGGTCGTTCGGCACACGCTCTATCGCCTTCACACAAGGTAGCGCACTACCGGTATTGAAATCCAGCGCTTTCAGGAAACTACGGGTAGCGCGCCAAGATGTGTACGAGGTGGGATTGCGTATGCAAATCGACCGATTTCTGGTACCCCAGTATGAGGGCGATTTGCATACGCAATCCCACCCGAGACCAAACCAGCCCCCCGTCTTCAAAAGCGCAGCTCAGGCCGATCTAAACAAAAAAAGCGACCAAGCTAAAACCTACAACCCACATCCACGCAAAATCAACGACACCACATGCTCCGTCGCCCGAGCATGTTCCTTGGCGCTCAAATTTTTACGGCCTAGAACAGCAGACACCTGCACATCAAAGTCCGCATAGGTCTGCGTCGCTGCCCAAATGGTGAAAAACAAATGCATACCATCCACCGGGGCCATGCGCCCCGCGTCTACCCAGGCCTGCACAACGGCGGCCTTGCCTTGCACCAGCTTGCGCAGATCGGTGGACAGCAGCTCCTTGACCACCGGCGCACCATGTAGCAACTCGTTGGCAAACACCTTCGAGCCATCTGGCCGTTGGGCTGACAAAGCCATTTTGGCGCGTATGTACTGCTCCAGCGCCTTGCGCGGGTCAGCGTCCAGTGTGATGCCGTGGGTAGGCACCAGCCAGTCGTTGAGAATGCGCGCCAGCACTGTGCGGTACAGCGCCTCTTTGCTGCCAAAGTAATAGTGCAAGTTGGCCTTGGGCAGCCCACTCGCCTGCGCAATGGCGGCCATGGTGGCGCCGCCAAAGCCTGCGCGCGCAAAAATGCTCTCTGCTGCCGCCAGAATCACGCGCTCGTTGGCCTGGCGGATCTGACCCTGGCTGCTGTCACTGTCCAGCGCCGGGTCAGCTTTGGCCTTGGCCTCGGGAGCGGTTCTCCTGGCTGTCACCACAGCATTTACTTTTGCGCTGCTTCCCACACAGCATGCGAATAAGCAGCCTTGCCTGGGTCCTTCTTGATCACGGGCGAGCTGCCGGTAGCGCCGGTCATCAGCACCTTGACAGTACGCTCATAAGCGGCTGGCTCCAAGTAGCCCATTTTTGGTGAGTTGGCATTGCCAATGAGTTTGGCAATGTTTTCCATCTGGCGCGTTTGCACTTTCAGATTCGCGCTGCCAGACTTGTCCGCTGTCACCACTATTTTTGCCGCTTCGGCTGGGTTTTTCACCGCTTCATTCCAGCCTTTGAGTGTGGCTTTCACGAATTTGCCCATGCGTGCTACGAAGGCAGGGTCTTTCAAGTTAGCTTCCATCACATACAGGCCATCTTCCAGAGAAGCCACGCCCTGGTCTTCATAGAAGAAGGTGATCAGATCGCTTTCTTTTACGCCGGCATCAATGACCTGCCAGTATTCGTTGTAGATCATGGTGGAGATGCAAGCGGCTTGGTTTTGCAGCAGCGGATCCACGTTGAAGCCTTGCTTCAAGACCTTCACGTCTTTGGTGGTGTCCAGGCCAAGCTTGGCCATGTAGCTCATGAACGGATATTCATTGCCGCCAAACCACACGCCCAGGGTCTTGCCTTTGAGGTCTTTCGGGCCCGTCACGCCACTGGCTTTTTTGCAGGTGAGCATCAGACCAGATTTGTTGAAAATCTGCGCCACGTTGACCAAGCCTGAGCCTGCTTCACGCGCGGCTAAGGCATCAGGCATCCAGTTCACGGCGATATCGGCTTGCTTGCCTACAAGGGCTTGCACCGGCGAAATATCCGGGCCACCGGGGCGGATCGTGACATCCAAGCCTGCTTCTTTGTAATAGCCTTTGGCGGCGGCAACGTAATAGCCTGCAAACTGGCTTTGCGCGACCCATTTCAGCTGGACAGTGACTTTCTCCTGCGCACTGGCTGCGAGGGCACTAAGGCCGATTGCGCTGGCCAACAATGTCTTCATCAATTGGGAACTCATCTTCATAAAAACTCCTTTGAATTAAACAAACAGACTTACCGAAACCACCTCAAAACCTTTTACTTTCATTTGACCCCTCGCACCGAAGGATGCCAAAACGCTGCCCTGCGCTCCAACTGCACTAGCAAGGAATAGGCCAGTGAACCCACCACCGCGGCCACCACAATCGAGCTCCACACCAAAGGCATATTCATCTTGCCAGCCTCCGACGAAATCCGAAAACCGATGCCCTGTGTGGGCGAGCCGAAAAACTCGGCCACGATGGCTCCAATCAAAGCCAGTGTCGCGTTCACCTTGAGCGCACCAAACATAAACGGCATGGCGGCTGGCAGCCTGAGCGCGAGCAAGGTTCGCCAGTAGCTGGCAGCGTAGCCGTGCATCAATTCAAGCTCTAGTTTGCCAGCCGCCTTGAGCCCGGCAAGGGTAGAAACCAGCATAGGAAAAAAGGTCATGAGCACCACCACAGCAGCCTTGCTTTGCCATTCAAAGCCAAACCACATCACGGCAATTGGCGCCACACCGACCAAAGGAATCGCGCTGGTAAGTGACGCAATCGGCAGCAAGCCGCGCTGCAAAAAAGGCAAACGGTCAATCGCCACCGCCACCGCAAAGCCCAAGGCACAGCCCATCGCCCAGCCAAGCAAAACCGACTTGATCACGGTCTGCACAAAGTCGCCCCACAGCTTGGGTGCGTGCTCGACCATGGACTGCACAATCATCGACGGCGGCGGCAAGATCACGCGTGGCACACCAAAAGCCACCACCAGCACTTGCCAGAAATACACCAACCACAGCCCAAACAGCGCGGCGGTCAGTAGTCCTACAAAGCGATCACCATACCTCACTGCATCCAGCGCCGCCACGCGCTGAACGCTGTAAACAGCAGCAACGGCTATGCACAAACAGCCCAACCAAAATACGGGGCTGATCTTCGCTTCGCTGTCCCCCGGCGCAGGCAGCGCGAGCAGCAGAAGCAGCGCGAATACCGCGCACGCCAACACCAGCAGCACCGTCTTTTTCATCGGCCACCCCGCGATCTGAGCACCATGCGCTCCACCAGTGCAACCGCTCCAGTCAGCGTAAGCCCCAGCAAGGCTGACATCACCAGCGCAGACCAGATCTGTACCGTATTGCCGTAGTAAGAGCCCGTGAGCAGTCGGGCACCCAGCCCCGCTTCTGCGCCCGTGGGCAGCTCTGCCACCATCGCCCCCACCAGCCCCGCGGCCACGCCCACACGCAGCGCAGGAAACAAAAATGGCAGTGCTGCAGGCAAGCGCAGCCACCACAGGCTTTGCCATTTGCTGGCGGCATAGGTATGCATCATTTCGGTTTCAATCACCTGCGGCGAGCGCAGGCCCTGCACCATCGCCACCGTGACCGGGAAGAAGCACAAATACATCGCAATCGTGGCCTTGGGCGCGATGCCTGAAAACCCCAAGCTGCCCAGAATAATCAGCACAATCGGTGCAATCGCCAGCACCGGCACCGTCTGCGAAGCCACGATCCACGGCAACAAGGCGCGGTCCAGCGTGCGTGAATGCACAATCAGCACGGCCAGCACCAAGCCCAGCGCCGTGCCCATCACGAAGCCTGCGAGCGTGGATTGCGCGGTGATAAAGGTATGAAACAGCAAGTTGCGCGGCGAATCCAGCGGCCAATCCACCAGGCTTTCCCACAAGTCCATTGCCACCTGATGCGGCGTGGGCATCATCGGGCGCTCCATGCCCATTGTCACGACGAGCAAATCCTGCCAGCCCCAGCCACCGTCCCGGTTATTCAGCACTCGCTCAATCGCCCCTTGAGCATTGAGCACCCACGCTGCCACATACCAAATCAGCATCAACGCCCCTGCGACCACCGCAATCGGCAAGCCTTGGTGCATCAGCGTAGCGCGCGATTTACTCATGGTGGCCGTCTGCCAAAGCCTCGCGCACTTCATGCGCCAGCGCGATAAATTGCGGACTGTCGCGCAGCCCCAAATGCCGCGCATCGGGCAAGGTGGATTCGATCACCTTGACGATGCGCCCTGGCCGTGGTGACATCACCACGATGCGGGTGGAGAGATAGACGGCCTCGGCAATCGAGTGCGTCACAAACACCACCGTGCGCTTTTCGCGCTGCCACAGCTGCTGCAATTGCTCATTGAGCCGGTCTCGGGTGATCTCATCGAGTGCGCCGAAGGGCTCGTCCATCATCAACAGCTTGGGCTCAAACGAAAGCGCGCGCGCGATCGAGACGCGCTGCTGCATGCCGCCCGAGAGCTGCCAGGGGTATTTGTTTTCAAAACCGTTCAGGCTCACGCGCGCCAGATGCTCGGTGGCAATGCTGCGCGCTTTGTCCTTGGAATGCCCCATGATTTGCAAAGGAAGCGTCACATTGGCCAGCACTGTGCGCCAGGGAAACAGCGCTGGCGCTTGAAACACATAGCCATAAGCCCGCGCCAGCCGCGCATCATGGGGCGACACGCCATTGACCAAGACCGAGCCCGCGCTGATTTGCTCCAAGTCGGCAATCACGCGCATCAAGGTGGTTTTGCCGCAGCCAGACGGCCCGATCAGGGACACGAACTCGCCTTGGCCGATATCCAGATCAATATCGCTCAAGGCATGCACAGGATGGTCGACCGTTTGGTAGACCACGCTGGCGTTGCGCACCTGCACCGCCATGCTTTTGGCATGACTGGTTGCCAGCGGGACGGTGGTGTTGCCTGCCTGTGCGTTAGGAGTTTCAGAAATCGTCATGGCCAAGGTAAAAATTTGCTTTCGTGACAGGTCGAAAAGCTAACCAATTGGTCAACATTTCAAACAAATGTAAGCGATTTTCGTGCCAGAAAGCACAGCGAAAACCCCGATTCCAGTCCGTAGCTGGTCACTCAGCGCTGCAGAGCTACGCGATTAACATTTGCACGCAGTTGCGGTGGCTTCGGCAAGCGCTTACCAGCCCAGCGCTTTCAAATCCTCTGCGTCCAAACGATCAGGCACGCCATTGCGAATGAGCGCGGCAAATTCTTCATCGGGAATCATGCTGGTCAGGCAATACAGGCGCGTGCTGCCGGTGTTCTTCACCACATGGGTGCCACCGGGGCGCACGAGCAAGGTGGAGCCGGGCTGCAAAGGGATTTGCCCTGCATCGGTGATGGCGATGCCCTGGCCGTGCAGCACGACGAAGGTCTCGTGCGCGGCGCGGTGCGCGTTGGGCGGGGTTTCTCCGCCTACGTCAAAAATCTCGATCACCTGCACGAAATCCACCCCATCGGTGGTCGGGTCTACCAGCAGCACGAATTTGTTGGTCTCCCCTGTGGCGATGCGAAAGACGGGGTGTTGGGTAGCGCTTTTGTAAACGTCTGCGAGGGCGGCGGCGGGTGTCATGCGATTCCTTGAAATTCTGTGCTGAGTGTGGTGAAGCCAAAGCATTGGCGCACGTTGTACAAAGTGGCTTGCCAGCAAAACTCGGGTGATGTGGTGGCGCTGGCATCTTCCAGAAGAATCGTGTCGTAACCCGCGAAATTGGCATCCATCAGCGTGGCCAGCACGCATTGATCCGCATTCACGCCCGCAAAGAGCAAGGTCTGCATGCCCATTTGCCGCAAGCTGCTGTCCAGCGGCGTATCCCAAAAGCCGCTCATGCGGAATTTGTCGATGCAGATGTCGGTGGAGTGCGGCTTTAGTTCATCGACCACGGCTGCGCCCCAGCTGTCCTTCTCCAGCACTTTGGTCGATAGAGCAGTGGCCTTTGCCCCCACGCCAGGGGATTGGCCATCGGGGTTGTACACATGCAGCGCAGCGGGGCTCAGGTTGGCGCGGTCTGGCCGGTTGCCCCAGTTGACCCACAACACGGGCAGGCCTTGGCTGCGCCAGGAGGGCAGCAGCCGGGCCAGCGGCGCTATCGGCTGGCGCGCAGCAGAAATATCCACGCCAATCGATGCAAGCCAGCCCTGCGGGTGACAGAAATCGTTTTGCATGTCAATCACGATCAGTGCCGTGCGGTTCAAATCCAGTGTGAGCGTTTTGCCATGCGCGGCAATCGTATGTGCTCGAGGCGCGGGCGCTGTGCGGCGTGTGAGGTCGGCATGGGTTGCGTTGACTTGCCATGCGTTGGCTGCGTGGCTGCCCAATCTGAGCAGAGCGGGCAGCGGGGCGGTAGGGTCAGAATCGGGCATGGGTCAGCAAAGCGGTGCGTCGGTTAGGATGATGAAGGATTAAACTCAAATACGCTGTGGGTCAGCTTATTGGGGTTTTTGAAGCGATTTCCATGCCAAAGCTGACGTTGTAAACCTTGTTACGGAACTTCCAGAGACGTCGCACAGTCGATAACTACTATGGTCAAATTACTACGTCGCAGTCTTTGCGCCGCTCTTTTTTTAATAGCTGCTCCCGCGGTATTTCATTGGGCTGGAGCCCAGAATCTCTCTCAAAATACAGCCAAAACGGTGGTCACCACACCCCAGGTGCGTGCTGAGCTGCTGGCCTATGCGCCCGATGGCGTGGAGCCGGGAAAACCCGTGATGGTGGGGCTGCAGATCACCCACAAACCCGAGTGGCACACCTACTGGAAGAACTCCGGCGACTCGGGCCAGCCCACCGAGCTGCAGTGGACCTTGCCAGCGGGCGTGACCGCGGGGGAAGTGCAGTGGCCCACACCCAAGAAGATTCCGATTGGCACCCTGGCCAACTATGGCTACGAAGGCACCGTGCTGCTGCCCGTGCCGCTGGAAGTCAGCCAGCTGTTCCAGCCCGGTGTGCTCAGCAGCGAGCTGGAGGTCAAGCTCAAAGCGATCTGGCTGGTGTGCAAGCAGGAGTGCATCCCCGAGGAAGGCGAGTTTGCCATCAAGATTCCGGTCAAGGGCTCTACCGCCTTGAGCGCCGGTGCCTTTGCCGCCGCCCAGGCCGCCAGCCCGCGCAGCGTGCCTAACCTGGACGTAGGCAGCAGCACCGCCCGTATCCAGGGCGAGCGGCTGGAGTTCAGCATCCACAATTTGCCGGTGTCGCTGCGCGGCACGCCTTTGGCCCTGTTTCCTGAAACTCCCGAGGTGCTGCACAACGCAGCCGTCGCGGGCAAAGACTGGACCCAGGCCTGGCAAGGTGCGGTATGGACGGCCAGCATGCCGGTGTCCAGCCAGCGCAGCGCCAGCCCCGGCATGATGCCGGTGGTGCTGGCTACTGAAGATGGCAAACAGGCTTACCGCGCCGAAGCCCGCGTCATCGGTGAATGGCCCAAGGTGGCCGCGCCAGCCCAGGTGTCGCCTGAGCTGGCCGCTGCACTCAAGGCCAATGCCGCCAGCCAGCAGGCCCCCGTCAATGCCGCAGGTCAGGCGGCCAACGCAAGCGACGCCATGGGTTTGCTGCCCGCGCTGCTGCTGGCCTTGCTGGGCGGTATGGTGCTGAACCTGATGCCCTGTGTGTTCCCGGTGCTGGCGATCAAGGTGATGGGTTTTACCCAGCAGGCCCATCTGTCCAGCCGCACCGGCGGCGAGCAGGTCGGTGGCAGATCATCGATGGCCAGCACGGGTCTGGCTTACACCGTGGGCGTGGTGCTGAGCTTTGTGGCGCTGGGCGGCCTGATGCTGGCGCTGCGTGCAGGCGGCGAGGCCCTGGGCTGGGGCTTTCAGCTGCAGTCGCCCGTGGTGGTGGCGGTGCTGGCGGCGCTGTTCACCCTGATCGGGCTGAACCTGCTGGGCGTGTTTGAGGTGGCCAATGTGCTGCCTTCGAGCCTGGCCACGTTGCAGGCCAAGAATCCGCAGATCGATGCCCTGCTCTCGGGTGTGCTGGCGGTGGCTGTGGCCTCGCCGTGCACCGCGCCTTTCATGGGGGCCTCGCTGGGCTTTGCACTGGGCCTGCCCGCTTGGCAAGCCCTGTCGGTGTTTGCCGTGCTGGGCCTGGGCATGGCCTTGCCCTATCTGGCGGCCAGCCTGTCACCAGCGGTTGCGCGCCTGTTGCCAAGGCCCGGTGCCTGGATGGATGTGTTCAAAAAGCTCATGGCCTTTCCCATGTTTGCCACGGTGGCGTGGCTGGTGTGGGTGCTGGGCCAGCAAAGCGGTGTGGACGGCGCAGGGGCGCTGCTCTTGCTGCTGGTGGGCATCAGCATGCTGGCCTGGGGGCTGTCACTGCGCGGGCGCTCAAAGGCTACAGTTGCTACACTTTCAGTAGCTGCCCTCGCGGCATTTTATTGGGCTGCAGGCTCCTACATTACCCAAAATGCACCTGACAATGTCGCTGCAGCCACGCCCCAGGGCTGGCAGGCTTGGCAGCCAGGCAAGGTGGATCAAATCCTGGCCCAAGGTCAGCCTGCATTTGTAGACTTCACCGCAGCTTGGTGCGTGACCTGCCAGCTGAACAAAAAAACCACCTTGAATGATGCCCAGGTGCTGGCTGATTTCAGCGCCAAGAAGGTGCAGCTGCTGCGCGCCGACTGGACGCGCCGTGACCCCGCCATCACCCAGGCACTGGCCGCATTGGGTCGCCAGGGCGTACCGGTGTATGTGCTGTACAAACCTGGCAGTGCCCCTGTGGTGATGTCGGAAATTCTGAGCGCAGGCGAAGTACGCGCCGCCATCGCTAAACTGTGACTGTAGTTTTATGAACGGAGTATCACCATGCAACGTCGCCGCCTCATCACCCACAGCTGTAGCCTGCTGGCTGCCGCATTGCTGACAGCCTCTCCCGCCCTGTGGGCCGCCACGGTGGGCCAGAAAGCCCCTGAATTCACTGCCAAAGACACCGCCGGCAAAACCGTCAATCTGTCCGACTTCAAGGGCAAGACCGTGGTGCTGGAATGGGTCAACCCCAACTGCCCGTATGTGAAAAAACACTATGGCGCAAGCAACATGCAGTCCACGCAAAAAGACGCGGTAGACAAAGGCGTGGTGTGGCTGGCTATCAACTCCACCGAGACCGGCCACAGCGACTACATGGCACCCGCGGCCTTGCAAAAATGGATGGGCGAGCAGAAAGCGCTTGCCACGCACACGCTCATGGATGAGAGCGGCAAGATCGGTCAGCAGTATGCCGCCCGCACCACGCCGCATATGTACATCATCAACGCCCAGGGCAATCTGGTTTACGCAGGGGGTATCGACAGCATCGCCAGCGCGCGCGCTGATGACATCAAGACCGCGACCAATTACGTCAAACAGTCGCTGGGTGAGACCCTGGCGGGTAAACCCATCAGCATGGCCAACACCCGGCCCTATGGCTGTTCGGTGAAATACAAGTCCTGATGCCCGCTGCTACTGACAGTGCAGCGCTGGAGCCAGCGCAGATCATGCAGCTGCTGCGCGATGCCCGCACCATCGCCATCGTCGGCCTGAGCCCCAAGCCACACCGCGACAGCTTTGATGTGGCCCGCTATCTGCAAGCGGCGGGCTATCGCATCATCCCCGTCAACCCGGTGGTGGCGGCCTCTGCCCAGCAGCAGATTCTGGGCGAGCACTGCCATGCCACGCTGGCTGAGGCCGCGCAGGCGCTGGGTGCGCAGCGCATCGATGTGGTGAATATTTTTCGCAACAGCGATGACGTGCCGCCCGTCGTGGATGAAGCCATCGCCGTGCGCGCAGCTGCGGTGTGGATGCAACTGGGCATTGCCCACCCGCAGGCAGCAGCCAAGGCCCAGGCTGCGGGCCTGGCAGTGGTGCAGGACCGCTGCATCAAGATCGATCATCGCCAGTGGCTGCGCTAGCAGCGCGCAGATTGGCGCTGCGTTCCCATACCTGATGTAAGCACGCCACGAAGGCGTGCAATGTGCGCACATTTCGCAGACATCCACGTCTTGTTTGAGCGAAACGCAGAAAATCACCTAACAAGATGTAAAATTTCGTACGGACCGTACCGTAAATGCCTTAAGTATTCGTTATGTCATACGGGCCAATCTTCATCAAAACGGTGGAGGGCGCCAGGTTTCTGGCCCCTGCATTGTTGTGATCTGACCACTTTTGGAACCATCTTCCCGCTATGAAAAAGGCATTGAACGCAGTTTCCGGCTACCAAGACCTAGGCTTGCCTTTTGCAGGCCTGCGCTTGGACCATACCGTACCGGAACCATTCTGGCGCCAGCTCTACACCCAGATCACCGCCCTGATCGGCTCTGGCGTGGTGGCTGAGGGCAAAAGCCTGCCGCCCGAGCGCGATCTGGCCCAGGCCTTGGGTGTGAGCCGCGCCACCGTCAAGCGCTGCTACGACGTGCTGCGCAATGCGCAGATTCTGGGCGGCAAAGGCCGCGCAGGCAGCGTGGTGCAGGCTGTGAACCGCGTGGAGCCTACACTGGGCAAACTCAAAGGTTTCACCCAGGAAATGCGCGAACTGGGCATGACCCCCTCCACCGAGCTGCAGGAGCGCTCCGTGGTGTGTGACCGCATGATTGCCTCGGTGTTTGGCCGTCCCTCCACAGCAGAATTTTTGCGTCTGGTACGGGTGCGCAAGGGCGATGGTGCGCCCATGACCCGCGAAGTGGCCTGGTATGACCTGACTGTGGCCCCGGGCCTGGCCCAATGGGACGCGCTGGGTTCGGCCTATGGCTACATCAAAACCGTGTGCGGCGTGCCGCTGGACTGGGCCGAGCAGACGGTAGAAGCCGTGCTCAGCTCAGCGCAGGAGTCCTACACCTTCGGTTTTGACAAGCCCGCCCCCTGCCTGCTGTTCAAACGCAAAACCTACACAGAGCAGCAACAGCTGGTGGAGTATGTCGAAGGCACTTTCCGCGGCGATGCCTACGTCTACAAGCTCAAACTGGAAGCGTAGAGCCGTTCCCTCAGCTCTGTTGAACAGCTATCCCAGCATCTGCACTGCAGGCACAGCGCCACTCGCCAGTTGCTGCGCCAGACCGGTAGCGTCCGGCAGCGCATCCAACACGCCTGCGCGCGAGGCCACCTGGGCACCGCCCGCATTGCCCCAGCGCAGGGCCTCAGCCAGGCTGTGGCCCGCAAGCACCGCGCTGCAATAGGCGCTGGCAAACGCATCGCCCGCTCCGACGGTATCAACCGCGGTGATCGCCATCGCCGGTGCGTAGCATGCCAGCGTCTGCGAGCGCGCAAAGCCCATGCTGCCCAATGCCCCCAAGGTCACCACCAGGTGCTGCAGTGCGGGCCACTGGGCCCACAGCGCTGGCAGCGCCTGCGCGATGGCCCGCGCACAGGCATCGGCCTGCGCGGGCAAGGCCACAGTGCATTGCAGCAGCGATTGCGCCTCCACCTCGTTGACGACCAAGGTGCCTGTGCTGCTGCGCAGGGCGGCACTGGCCTCCTGCCAGGGCGAAGGGTTGAGCACCGTGGGGATGCCCAGCCCGTGCGCATAGGCAAACGCTGTCTCGACTGCCTCCAGCGAGGTTTCAAACTGGCCGTAAACCAGCTGGGCGGCGCTGATGGCGTCTCGAGCGGCTGCGGCATGGCCCGCAGTGAGCAGCAGGTTGGCGCCCGGATAGACCGCAATCGCATTGCGCCCGTCAGCACCAATCCAGCCCGAGCCCCAGCCCGATGCGCCCGCAAGCCGCTGCACATGGACCGTGCTGATGCCTTCGCGGCGCAGCAGCTCCAGCAACGTGTCTCCTGCTGCATCACTGCCACAGCCAATCAGTGTCTCCACCTGCGCGCCCAGGCGCTGTAGGCAGACCGCCACGTTCAGCCCTTTGCCACCCGGCTCGATATGCAACCCAGTGGCCACCAAGGTCTCGCCCGGCTGCGGCAGGCGCGGCACGCTCCAGCAGCAGGCCTGGACAAAGTTGCCCAGCACAAACACGCGCGGGCCTGGCATGGCAGAAGCAGCCATGTCCGGGCTAACGGCTAAAACGAATTTTCATGACCGTGATGGCGCCTGTGAGCACCACCATCACCGAATTGGCCACCACCAAAGGCATGTCCGACTTGAGCACGCCATACGCCAGCCACAATGCGAGGCCCACGGTAATGATGATGTAGGTGGGCAGCGAAATGGCCGATACATCACGGGTTTTCCAGATGCGCCAGACCTGCGGTACAAATGACGAGGTCGTAAAGCAGGTAGCAATCAAGCCCAGCAGGTCCAATGCGTTCATTGTTGTCTCTCGTGCAGTAGGAGGGTGCTGACATTGTAGATGCGCCGTGTGGGCACTAATTCACGCTTGCTACATGCCTGCTGCAGTCCTGCCATACCAGCGCAGCGACAGAGTTTGCGCCTAGGCAGCGGTGGGCATGGGCCGGCAGGGGATAATCAGCCCATGCATTTTGACCATCTCCACAATCCGACCTTCCTGCAAGCCTGCCTGGGCCTGGCCACGCCCTACACCCCCGTGTGGCTGATGCGACAGGCGGGGCGCTATTTGCCAGAGTACTGCGCCACGCGCGCCAAGGCTGGCAGCTTCATGGGGCTGGCCACCAACCGCGACTTTGCCACCGAAGTGACCTTGCAGCCGCTGGCGCGCTATCCGCTGGACGCAGCCATTTTGTTCAGCGACATTCTCACAGTGCCTGATGCGATGGGGCTGGGTCTGAGTTTTGCGCAGGGCGAAGGCCCCCGGTTTGCGCACCCGGTGCGCGACGAAGCGGCCGTCAAGGCCTTGCAGGTGCCCGACATGCACAATCTGCAATATGTGTTCGACGCGGTGTCGTCCATCCGCAAAGCCTTGACGCAGGACGGCAAAAGCACGGTGCCTCTGATTGGCTTTTCGGGCAGCCCATGGACACTGGCATGCTATATGGTGGAGGGCGCAGGCAGTGACGACTACCGTCTGGTCAAGTCCATGCTGTATGCGCGGCCTGATCTGATGCACCATATGCTGGCGATCAATGCCGATGCGGTGGCCGCCTACCTGAATGCACAGATTGATGCGGGCGCGCAGGCGGTGATGGTGTTTGACAGCTGGGGTGGGGTGCTGGCGGACGGGGCTTTTCAGGCCTTCAGCCTGGCTTATACGCGCCGTGTGCTGGATCAGCTCAAGCGTACCGATGCCCAGGGCCGCACTGTGCCCCGGATCGTCTTTACCAAAGGTGGTGGTCTGTGGCTGCAGGAAATGAAAAGCCTGCCCTGCGACGTGCTGGGCGTGGACTGGACAGCCAATCTGCGCAGCGCACGGGCGCTGGTGGGCCATGGGCAGGGGGCCAAGGCGTTGCAGGGCAATATCGACCCGAATGTGTTGTTTGCGCCGCCTGCAGCGATTGAGGCCGAGGTAGGCAAGGTGCTGGCCGCGTTTGGTGCGCCGCATCAGGCTCAGGGCCCTGGCTCCACCCATATTTTCAACCTCGGTCATGGCATCAGCCAGCACACGCCGCCGGATCGTGTATCTGCTTTGGTGGCGGCGGTTCACAGCCAATCTCGGGCGATGCGGGCCGTCACAGCGTAAGATGCGGCCGGGGCACTAGATTTGGCGCGGCTTGGCACGGAAATTGGTCCAAAAAACCGCGCCAAGCTTGACTTATGCACAAAATCCTTGCTGCGCTGCGAAAAAATATTGGACAGTGGGCCTGCATCGCTATCAATGCTGTAGCTATTGTAAGTACTTGATTTATAAGGGTTTTAATTTTTGCTTTTTTTGCAGGCAATGTACTGAAAGCCTTGATTTTCAAGGGTTTGCGGACGGCCTTCAGGACATATCAACAAAGTTATCCACAATTTCTTGGGATGAATGACAATTGTGTGACGAATCAAGCACTTAGGCTATTTATTGCAAGTGCATTTTAGGAATAAAGGCTAAAAAGTGGAGTTTTGGTGGGCTGTGGTGGTTGCCACACCTGCGCACAGTGGCGTCGCGCAGCTATTGACATACCGAAGTGAGCAAATGCTTGCTGCGGGGTGCTTGGTGCGTGTGCCACTGGGCCAGCGCGAGGTGCTGGGCATTGTCTGGGGTGGCGCCGAGCCACCGGACGCAGCCCAGCGCGCCAAGACCAAAGCCATCATCGCGGCGCTGGAGGGCATCGCACCGCTGGACGCTGCCTGGCGTGCCCTGGTGGAGTTTGCGGCACGGTACTACCAGCGCGCCATCGGCGAGGTCGCGCTGGCTGCGCTACCCCCGCAGCTGCGTGAGCTCGATGGCGAACAGCTGGCACGCAGGCAAAAGCTGCTGGCCCAGCGCGCTGCCAAGCCCGTGAGCGCTGCGCCGCAGGGTGCAGTCGACAGCGAGGACGGGGTGACGCTGTCTGCCCAGCAGAGCCAGGCCATCACAGATTTCTTCGCCCAGACCCCGGCCAAGCCTGCGCTGCTGTTCGGTGCTACGGGCAGCGGCAAGACCGAGGTGTATCTGCGCTGCGCGGCCCAAGTGTTGCAAACCTCGCACCAGGCCCAGGTGCTGGTCATGGTGCCGGAGATCAACCTGACTGCCCAGCTACTGGCACGATTTAACAGCCGTTTTGAGCCGATTTACGGCCCGCAGGCGGTGGTGGCGATGCACAGTGGCATGACCCCTGCCCAGCGGCTGAAAAGCTGGCTGGCGGCCCACACCGGGGCTGCACGCATCGTGCTGGGCACGCGCATGGCGATTTTTGCGTCCATGCCCGGGCTGCAGCTGCTGGTGGTGGACGAAGAGCATGACCCCAGTTACAAAAGCCAGGACGGTGCGCGGCATTCAGCGCGCGACCTGGCAGTGCTGCGCGCCAAGTACCAGGGTGCGCAGGCTGGTTCAGACTGCCGCGTGCTGCTGGGCTCGGCCACGCCGTCGCTGGAAACCTGGCATGCCTGCGAGCAGGGCCGCTACCTGCGCCTGGCCATGCCCGAGCGCGTGGGCCGCGGGGCACCAGCGGCGCTGTGCGTGGTGGACATGCGCCAGCTGCCGAAAAAAACACTGTTTGCACCCGCCTTGCTGCAGGCCATTGCCCAGCGCGTGGCGCGCGGTGAGCAGGCGCTGGTGTTCCTCAACCGCCGCGGCTACGCGCCTGTGCTGGCCTGCAGCGCCTGCGACTGGAAATCACAGTGCCCGCACTGCAGCGCTTACCGCGTGTTCCACAAAACCGACCGCACCCTGCGCTGCCACCACTGCGGCACTACTGATCGTGTGCCACGGGCCTGCCCTGAGTGCGGTAACGTGGATATTGCACCGATCGGCCGCGGCACCCAAAAGCTCGAAGAGCAGTTGGCGCAGGCCCTGGGTATCCACATCGTGGTGCAGGCCAGGCAGGGGACGAATGTGTTGACCGGGATGGGTATGGCTGCAACCGATGCGACAACCGACGGGCCGCCTGCCGCCTTGCCAGGGCCGGCGAGCCCGCCTGACGGCTCGCCCACCGCACTGCAACGCCCAGAGGGCTCGCCCGCCGCATTGTTACGCCCTGACGGCTCGCTCGCCGTCATCGCCCGCATGGACGCGGATACCACCCGTTTGAAGGGCGCGCTGGAGCAGCAGCTGGCCAACGTGCACAGCGGTGAGGTAGACATTTTGGTAGGCACGCAGATGATCGCCAAAGGCCATGATTTCCGCCGTATTACCCTGGTGGCTGCTGTCAACCCGGACAGCGCGTTGTACAGCAGCGATTTTCGTGCGCCCGAGCGTTTGTTCAGCCTGCTGATGCAGGCGGCTGGCCGCGCCGGGCGTGACGCGCAGCTGCTGGGCGCGCAGATGTGGGTGCAGACCTTTCATCCCGAGCACCCGCTGTTTGCGTCGCTCAAGGCTCACGACTACCCGGGCTTTGCCGCCCAGCAGCTGCGCGAGCGCACGCAGGCGGGGCTGCCGCCAATGAGCTACCAGGCCCTGATCCGCGCGGAAGCGCGCAGCCAAGAGGCGGCGCAGGCGTTTTTACAGGCAGCCAGCGAGGCGGCGGGCGCGGTGGAGGCGTTTGAGCATGTCACGCTCTACCCCAGCGTGCCCATGAGCATCCAGCGCATTGCCGATGTGGAGCGTGCGCAGATGCTGGTCGAGTCCAGCTCGCGCGCGGCCCTGCAAAAGTTCCTGTCTTCTTGGCAGGCCAGTCTGCGTGCCACCAAAGTGCAGGGCATGATCCGCTGGGCCATGGATGTTGATCCGCTATTAATTTAATAGCTGTTCCTGCGATATTCTATTGGGCTGGAGGCCTGAAAGGCTTGTAAATCAGCCCTTGTGAGGGCATTTATCCTTGGTGCAATGGGCGTACAGACTCAGTGAATGGTCGGCAATGGTAAAGCCTTTGGCTTTGGCCACCGCATGCTGGCGTTTTTCGATCTCGGCGTCGTAAAACTCCTCGACACGCCCACAGTCCAGGCATACCAGATGGTCGTGGTGCTGGCCTTCGTTAAGCTCGTAGGTGGCTTTGCCCGATTCAAAATGGTTGCGGCTCAAAATACCGGCTTGCTCGAACTGGGTGAGCACGCGGTAGACCGTGGCCAGGCCGATATCGGTGCGCTCCTGCAGCAGCACGCGAAACACGTCCTCGGCAGTCATATGCCGCTGGCTGCTGGACTGGAAAATCTCCATGATCTTCAGGCGCGGCAGCGTGGCTTTGAGGCCCGTATTTTTCAGTTCGTCAATATTGGACATGGGTGACTCGCTCCGTAGCGACACATCTACGCCCTCATGGGGCAGGTAGAGCCGCTACAATGGATCAATCATAACCTTTACACCGGGTTCTCGCGCCCTGTGACGCTGCAATGTCTGTGCTTTTTACTGCTCTTTTGCCCCGGATTTCACGCGCCTGTGCGCTGACTCTGGCCTGCGCCGCGCTGGGCGCCTGCGGCAGCTTCAACACCGCCTCCAATAGCCTGGCGTCCATCATCACGCCCTATAAAGTCGAGGTAGTGCAGGGCAATTTTGTCTCCAAAGAGCAGGTCGATGCCCTGCGCCCCGGCATGAGCCGCGCGCAGGTGCGCGAAGTGCTGGGCTCGCCTTTGGTGACCAGCGCCTTCCACGCCGACCGCTGGGACTACGTTTTCACCATCCGCCGCAAGGGCATTGAGGCCCAAAACCGCAGGCTGACCGTATTTTTCAAAGAAGACGATCTGGAGAAGTTTGAGGGTGACACCATGCCTTCGGAGGCTGAATTTGTCGCCACCCTGGATACCAACCGCAAGCTGGGCAAGGTGCCCAAGCTGGAAGCCAGCGAAGAAGAGTTGAGCAAAACCCGTGGCAGCACGGACACCCCCCCGGCTGCGCCTGCCAGCCCCACTGCAGGCTCCAAGGTGTATCCACCGCTTGAGCCGCCTGCACGCTAGGGGCCGCCATGCAACATCGTATCTGCATTGCTGGTGCCAGCGGCCGCATGGGTCGTATGCTGATTGAGGCGATTCACCACGCAGACGACTGCGTGCTCGGCGGCGCGCTGGACATGCCCGACAGCCCCGGGATTGGCCTGGATGCCAGCGGTTTTCTGGGCCATGCCAGTGGCGTGACGATCACCAGCGACGTGCGCCATGGCCTCAAGGGCTGTGACGTGCTGATTGACTTCACACGCCCAGAAGGCACCATGGTCCATCTGGCGCAGTGCCAGAGCATGGGCGTGAAGATGGTGATTGGCACCACCGGGTTCAGCGAGGCGCAAAAAGCCGCCATCCAGGCCGCCAGCAAGAACATTGCCATCATGATGGCCCCAAACATGAGCGTGGGCGTCAATGTCACCCTCAAGCTGCTGGAGATGGCCGCCCGGGCGATGCGCGAGGGCTACGATATTGAAGTCATCGAGGCGCACCACCGCCACAAGGTGGATGCGCCCAGTGGCACTGCGCTCAAGATGGGCGAAGTGATGGCCCAGGCCATGGGCCGCGACCTCAAGCAATGTGCGGTGTACTCGCGCGAGGGCCATACCGGCGAGCGCGACCCCTCCAGTATCGGCTTTGCCACCATCCGCGGCGGTGATATTGTGGGCGACCACACCGTGCTGTTTGCTGGCACGGGCGAGCGTATCGAAATCACCCACAAATCCTCCAGCCGCAGCACCTATGCCCAGGGCGGGCTGCGCGCAGTGCGTTTTCTCTCTGGCAAGCCGGCTGGCATGTTCGATATGTTCGATGTGCTAGGCTTGCACTCATGATTCTTTTGCATACAAACCACTTTGACCTATGAGCGCATTCCAATTCATCGCCCAGGGCGACGCCATCAGTAAGTTTGTTGCCTTCCTGCTGCTGGCCATGTCGGTCGCCAGCTGGGTGGTGATCCTGTGGAAAGCCTGGGTCATCAAGCGTGCAGTGCCCGATGTGGCGCGCAGCATTGGGGCCTTCTGGCAGGCGGGTGACCTGGCCCAGGCCAAGGCCACGGTGGCAGGCTTTGACCGCGAAGGCCTGGTGTTGCCCTTGATTGAAGCCAGCCAGGCGCGCGCCGCAGGCACCCTGGCCAGCGTGGGCGACAAGGCGCAGCAACTCACCCGCGTGCTGCGCGACGCATTGCACGCGGTGCTGCTCAAGCTGCAGTTTGGTCAGGTCTTGCTGGCCACGGTGGGCTCTACCGCGCCGTTTGTGGGTTTGCTGGGCACCGTATGGGGCATCTACCATGCGCTGATTGGCATCAGCGGTGCGGGGCAGATCTCCATTGACAAAATTGCCGGCCCGGTGGGCGAGGCCCTGATCATGACCGCCGCAGGACTGGCCGTAGCCATCCCCGCTGTGCTGGCGTACAACCTGTTTGGCCGCTACGTGGCCCGGATTGAGGCCGACCTGGAAGGCTTTGCGCGCGATTTGCGCGAGCTGCTGGCCCAGCATGAGGTGAAGGGATAAGGGGGAAGCTATGGGTTTTGGCCGCCTCGAACGCAGCAAGGGCTCCGAGCCCATGAGCGAGATCAACGTGACACCGCTGGTGGACGTGATGCTGGTGCTGGTGGTGATTTTCATCATCACCGCGCCCCTTTTGGCCAGCTCCATCAAGCTTGACTTGCCCAAAACTGACGCCGCCAAGCCCAGCGACGTGCCCAAATTTGTGACAGTAGTGGTTGATAAATCGGCCAAAGTGTTTCTCAATGACAAGCCCATTGAGCTGCCAGCCCTGGCCGAATCGTTGGCGGCATCTGCCAAGCTCAACCCCGACACCGAGGTGCAGCTGCGCGCTGACGAAACCGTGCCCTACGGCAAGGTGGTCGAGGTCATGGGGGTCGCGCAAAAGGCCGGCTTGAACCGCATCGGCTTTGTGGCAGACCCCAAAAAGCCCTGAAGTCGCCCCAGCGCTGCGGCAAGCCGCGTAGCAGTGCAAAACCTGGTTTTGTACGCAGCGCTTTCTAACTGCAAGCCCAGGCCAGCCACTGCCCAGGCCTTAAAATCAAATCATGCAAGACAAATACGACCATTTAGCCGTTGAACAATCGGCCCAAGCGCACTGGAGCGCGCAAGATGCCTACCGCGTGACTGAAAACGCCCTGGATGCCCACGGCAAACCCAAACCCAAATACTACGCCTGCTCCATGTTGCCCTACCCCAGCGGCAAGCTGCACATGGGCCATGTGCGTAACTACACCATCAACGACATGATGGCGCGCCAGCTGCGCATGAAGGGCTATAACGTGCTGATGCCGATGGGCTGGGACGCGTTTGGCATGCCCGCAGAAAACGCAGCCATTGCCAACAATGTGCCGCCCGAAAAATGGACGCGCGCCAATATTGCCGATATGAAACAGCAGTTCGAGCCGCTGGGCCTGTCGTTTGACTGGACGCGTGAAGTCGCCACCTGCGACCCGAGCTACTACCAATGGAACCAGTGGATGTTTTTGAAAATGCTCGAAAAGGGCATTGCCTACCGCAAGACGCAGGTCGTCAACTGGGACCCGGTGGACCAAACCGTGCTGGCCAATGAGCAGGTGATTGATGGCAAAGGCTGGCGCAGTGGTGCGCCTGTGGAGAAGCGCGAGATTCCGGGCTACTACCTGCGCATTACCGACTACGCCGAAGAGCTGCTGGACCACACGCTGCACAAACTGCCCGGCTGGCCCGAGCGGGTGCGCATCATGCAGGAAAACTGGATTGGCAAGAGCGAAGGTGTGCGCTTTGCTTTCCCGCATGACATCAAGGACGCTGCTGGTCAGTTGGTGCAGGGCGGCAAGATGTACGTCTTCACCACCCGGGCTGACACCATCATGGGCGTCACTTTTGTCGCGGTCGCGCCCGAGCACCCGATTGCCGTGCGGGCTGCAGAGCTGTCTGCCGCCTTGGCTGCAAAAATTGAAGCCTTGAAGCAAGGTGGCACGACCGAAGCCGAAATGGCCACCAAAGAAAAAGAAGGCGTGGCCACGGGCTTGTTTGTGACCCATCCATTGACCGGCGAGAAGGTGCAGGTGTGGGTGGGCAACTATGTGCTGATCAGCTATGGCGACGGCGCAGTGATGGGCGTGCCTGGGCATGATGAGCGGGACTTTGCGTTTGCCAAAAAATACAGTTTGCCGATTGCGCAGGTGGTAGCCGTTGCAAGCAAAGACTACTCCACCGACGCGTGGCAAGAATGGTATGCCGACAAATCTGGCACTGCCAGTGTCCATTCCGGCAAGTACAACGGTTTGGATTTCAAATCCTGCGTCCATGCGGTGGCGGCCGATCTGGCTGCCAAGCAATTGGGTGAGAAAAAAACCACCTGGCGCCTGCGTGACTGGGGCATCAGCCGCCAGCGGTATTGGGGCACGCCGATCCCGATCATCCATTGCGACGAGCATGGCGCGGTGCCGGTGCCAGAAAAAGACCTGCCGGTCATTCTGCCGCCGGATCTGGTGCCCGATGGCTCCGGCAATCCGCTGAACAAGTGTGAGGCGTTTGTGCATGCGGCCTGCCCGATCTGCGGCAAAGCCGCGCGGCGCGAAACCGACACGATGGACACCTTTGTAGACAGCGCCTGGTACTACATGCGCTACGCCTGCCCCGACGCTGCCAGCATGGTGGATGCGCGCAACGACTACTGGATGCCGATGGACCAGTATATTGGCGGCATTGAGCATGCGGTGTTGCACCTGCTGTACGCCCGCTTTTGGACCAAGGTGATGCGTGATATGGGCCTGGTCAAATTTGACGAGCCGTTTACCAATCTGTTCACCCAGGGCATGCTGCTGCACGACTGCTACTACCGCGAGGAAGCGGGTGGCGGCAAGCGCTGGTTCTATCCCAATGAGGTGGTGATAGAACACGACGACAAAGGCCGCCCCACCCGCACCACGGCCAAAGAAGATGGCCAGCCGGTGCTGTATGGCGGCACTGAAAAAATGTCCAAGAGCAAGAACAACGTGGTCGAGCCACGGGAGTTCATTGGCCGGTTTGGCGCTGACACGGCGCGCGCGTTTGTGATGTTTGCCGGGCCGCCGGACCAGAGCGCGGCCTGGAGTGATTCGGGTGCAGAGGGTGCGTTCCGGTTTTTAAAGCGGGTCTGGTCGTTTGGCGTGAAGCTGGGCGCTGCCGGTGCGGTGGCTGCTCCAGCGAGCAGTCAACTGGGTCCTCAAGCTAAAAAACTGCGCTTTGAGCTGCACAGTGTGCTCAAGCAAGTGGACTTTGACTACCAGCGCATGCAGTACAACACCGTGGTCAGCGGTGCTATGAAGCTGCTCAACGCGCTGGAAGACTTCAAAACCGATGGCAGTGCGGGCGACCATGCGGCCATGGCGGAAGGTTTGAGCATTTTGCTGCGCGTGCTGTACCCGGTCACGCCCCATATCAGCCATGTGCTGTGGCAGGACCTTGGCTTTGCGAAACTGCACGGCGATCTGCTGGACGCGCCATGGCCCGCTGTTGACAGCAGTGCCTTGAAGCAGGACGAAATTGAACTCATGCTGCAGATCAACGGCAAGCTGCGCGGCGCGATCACTGTGCCTGCAGGCGCTGGCAAGGAAGCGATAGAGCAGATTGCTTTGGCTAACGAAGCCTTCATCAAGCAAGCAGCAGGTGCAGCGGCCAAAAAGGTGGTGGTGGTGCCGGGGCGGCTGGTGAATATCGTGGTGTAAACCTCAGCGAAAAACTCTTATGCAGCATACGGCCTCATCCTCCACACCATTGCGTCGACGCACTGTGCTTGGCACAGGGGCTTTGTCACTGCTGCTGGCAGGTTGCGGCTTCAAGCTGCGGGGCGCGCAGGAATTTAGCTTCACGAGCATCTATTTCAACGGCGGCGAGAGCTCGCTGGTGCTGGGTGAATTGCGCCGCACCATGCAAAGCAATGCACAGCTGCAGGTGATCACCGATGCAAAGCAATTGAACAGCGCACAGGTTGTGCTGGATGTGCTGCAGGACCAGCGGGAAAAAACTGTGGTGGGTGTGACTTCCAGCGGGCAGGTGCGTGAATTTCAGCTGCGGCTGCGCTTCAAGTTCAAGTTGCGCAACCAGGCTGGCAGGGAACTTATTGCGGAGAGCGAGATTTTGCAGCAGCGCGACATCAGCTTCAATGAAACAGCGGTATTGTCCAAGGAAGCCGAAGAGGCGCAGCTGTATCGCAATATGCAAAGCGACATCGTCCAGCAGGTCCAGCGCCGCCTGGCTGCCGTGCGCAGCGTGTAGGCAGCCTGCGGCCCCTTCCCTGGTCAGCGCTTTTTGCGGCCGTTGCTTGGGGTGTAGAGGTAGTTGGAGATGGCCTCGGTCAGCCTGCCAGCCTGCTGCAGGTACTCTTTCTTGCTGACCATCAGGCTGGTGACCAGAGCTTCAATCACCAACACCGCAGATACCGAGCTGCTGGATATGACGGGGTGGGTAGCCGCGGCCAGCAAGGTGCTGTTGGCCATGGGCACCAGTGGTGATGCCATGGAGTCTGTCAGCGCGACCACATAAGCGCCCCGATCCTTGGCATAGCTGGCCAGCTGGATGGCGTCCTGGGCATAGCGCGGAAAACTGATGGCCAGCAGCAAATCCTTGCTCTGGATATTCATCAACCGTCCCGCAGCCACCTCAGTACCGCCGAATTCCACGACGTTGACCACATGCTGGCAAAAGGGCTGCAGATCCAGCGCCAGCATGGCTGCCAGGTGGGAGCTCACGCCAAACCCCATGATGTAGACCACCCGGGCATGGCCCAGGCGTTCGCTGATGTCTGCCAACGCGGCTGTGTCCAGGTTGTGGGCCGTAGTGCGCGCATTGTTGAGCCCGGATTCCAGGCTTTGTGTGGTGGCCACCGATTTGGAGTTGGGTTGCAGCATCACATCGCGCAGCTTCTCCACTGGCTGCAGCATGCCTTGCAGCACCTGGGCCATATCGTCGCGCATGGCGGCAAAGCCGCTGTAGCCCAATGTACGTGCAAACCGGCTGAGGGTGGCGGCCGACGTGTGGGCGTGCGCTGCCAGCTCCTCAATGCCCCATGCCGTGGCGCGCACGGGATTGCGCAGCAGTTGCTCGGCCACGGCGCAGTTGGCACTGCTGGTGGCGGGGTCAGACAGGGTGGCCATCAGCTTGCGGCCCAAGGCAGACTGTGCAAAGGCGGTGTCTGCTGAACCGCCGGGTCGCACGTTATTGGCTGCTGGGGAGGATTTTCTTGTAGTGGCCTGATTAGGTTTTTTCATATTTCAATTTTATGAAAATTATGGTACAAACGGTGTTGTGATTTTCACAGCCCATTTTCACGTGTTGGTTAAGTGTATTTGTTTGTTGACTATTTTGGAGAAATTCATGATGCGTAAAATTCTTGGCGTTTCTGCCCTGCTGGCCACTCTGTGCCTGGCCGTCTCTGCCCATGCCCAAGCGCCCAGCTGGGGCAAAATCCGTATTGGTGTGGAAGCCAACTACCCCCCGTTTTCGCAAATGTCGCCAGACGGCAAGTTTTCTGGTTTTGACATTGACATTGCCAATGCCATTTGCGCCGAGATGAAAGCAGAGTGCACCCTGGTAGCCCAGGAGTGGGATGGCATGATGCCCGCGCTCAATGCCAGGAAGTTTGACATGATCGTGGCATCCATGTCGATCACGGAAGAACGCAAGAAGAACGCGGACTTCAGCGATTCATACTACGACATTCCTTCCACCTTCATTGCCAAGACCGGCAGCTTCACCAAGGTGGATGCCGCTGCACTCAAAGGCAAGAAGATCATTGTGACGCGCAACACCCCGCGCGCCAAGTATGTGCAGGACAACTACAAGGACAGCGAAGTCCTGCAAGTGGCCAAAGAAGCCGAAGTGACGATGGAGCTGGCTGCCGGACGCGGCGACATTGGTTTTGGCTCTTCGCTGGCAGCAACCGCAGCGTTTCTGAAATCGCCTGAAGGCAAGAGTTTCAGCCGCGTAGGCCCCCCGATCAACCCCAGTGGTGTTCAAAACGGTGGTGTAGGCATTGCCATGCGCAAAGGTGAAGACAGCCTGCGCACCAAAATCAACGCTGCGCTGAAAACCATCACCGCCAATGGCGTGTACAAAACCATCAACGACAAGTACTTCGATGTGAATATTCGCGGCGAATAACAGCCGAGTTGCCTGCGGGTGATGCAGACGATCTCTGCATCACCGCGCTGGATGGATAACACCACTACAACATGATTCTCTACGGTTATTTGCCCGCCATTTTGGAAGGGCTGGTGCTTACTTTGCAGGTGTCTGCACTGTCACTGGCCATTGCCTGCGTATTCGGCATGCTTGGTGCCACGGCCAAGCTGTCCCAATCCAGGGCATGGCGCTGGCTGGCCGAGACCTACACCACGCTGATCCGTGGCTTGCCCGAGCTGGTGTTGATGTTGCTGATTTTTTATGGCGGTCAGATCGGCATCAACCGGTTGGCTGATGCACAGGGCTGGGGGTACATCGACATCCCGCCGTTTATTGCAGGTGTGCTGACCATCGGATTTATCTATGGTGCCTACCTCACCGAAACCTTTCGTGGCGCTATCCTGGCAGTGCCCAAGGGGCAGTCTGAGGCGGCATTGTCCTTTGGTATGTCGCAGGGCAGGGTGCTCTGGCGCATTGTGCTGCCGCAGATGGTGCGCCATGCCATTCCAGGGTTTTCCAACAACTGGCTCATCATGATCAAGGCCTCGGCGCTGGTGTCCATCATCGGTCTGGACGACATGATTCACCGCGCGGGCTTGGCATCGGCCACGACCCGCGCGCCATTTACCTTCTATCTGGCCGTGGCCTTGATCTATCTGGCCCTGACCACGATTTCCATTGTGGTGCTCTCGCGCATCGAAGCGCGCTACAGCCTGGGCGTGAAGAAAGTGCAGTTCTAGCATGCAATGGCAAATCATCATCGATAGCCTGCCGCTGTATGTGCAGGGCATTCGCACCACGCTGGTGTTGTTGGTCATCAGTCTGCTGAGCGCGTCCCTGATCGCAGTGGCGCTGGCCATGGCGCGCATATCACCACGGCATTGGCTAAGCAAACCTGTCTGGCTGTTTACCTATGTGATGCGCGGTACGCCGCTCTTGGTACAGCTGTTTCTCATCTACCACGGCCTTGCGCAGTTTGAGGCCGTGCGCGAGAGCGCGGCCTGGGTGCTACTGAAAAACGCCTGGTTCTGCGCCTGGCTGGCCTTTACGCTCAATTCAGCGGCCTACACCACCGAAATTTTCGCAGGTGCGCTCAAAGCCACAGCAGTCGGCGAAATCGAAGCAGCACGCAGCTATGGTTTGAGTGGTTTTAAACTCTACAGCCGCATTCTGCTGCCCAGTGCACTGCGCCGCGCGCTGCCACAGTACAGCAACGAAGTGGTGGGTCTGATGCATGCAACGGCCATTGCCAGCACGGTGACTCTGGTAGACATCACACGCGTTGCACGCGATGTGAATGCGCAGCACCTGCTGGTGACAGAGTCTTTTGGCGTGGCAGCGGCCATTTATTTTGTACTGACCTTCACCCTGGTGGGCCTGTTCAAGCTGCTGGAGAAAAAATACATGAAGCATCTGCAGGTTCAGCAGAGCCCAGCGAAATCTGCAGCATAAAAAAGCAAAACCCTATGCAAGTTGAATACATGGAATTGATGGCACCTGCGCCGGGGCACAGTGTGCGCTTGCAGGTGTTGCGGTTTGGCCAGCCAGGCCAAGGGCCCAAGGCCTACATCCAGGCCGCTTTGCATGCCGACGAGGTGCCTGCCATGCTGGCCGCACTCGAGCTGAAAAAACTGCTTCTGCAGGCCGAAAGCAGCAACGAACTGCTGGGCGAAGTGGTGCTGGTGCCTTATGCCAATCCTCTGGGGCTGTCACAGCATCTGCATGGCCAGCACCATGGGCGGTTTGCCTTGAATGATGGCATGAATTTCAACCGCGGCTATCCAGAGCTGGCGCCCGCGGTGCTCGAGCAGGTGCGCACACTGGTAAGCGCTGATGCGCAGGCCAACCAGCGCATCATCCGCACGGCACTAAAGGAGGCTGCAGACAAGCTGGGTGCCACCAGCAGTGTGCAGGACTTGAAGCGGCGACTGCTGCAGTTGGCTATCGACGCGGACATCGTGCTGGACCTGCACTGTGACAGCGATGCGGTGATGCATCTGTACAGCATGACTGCGCACGCAGGTATTGCGCAGGAGCTGGGTGCACAGCTGGGGGCGCACGCGGTGCTGCTGGCCAGCGAGTCGGGCGATTCGCCTTTTGACGAGGCCTGCAGCAGGCCCTGGCTTGATCTGCAGCGCCAGCTGATCCCACAATCAGGCAGCCAAAGCATTCCGCTGGCTTGCTTTGCGGCCACTGTGGAATTGCGTGGCGAGGCAGATGTGTCGCACACGCTGGCGCAGCAGGATGCCCTGGCGTTGATGAATTTTCTGCGCCTGCGGGGCTTGGCCAGTGCACAGGCGGTGCAGGAAAAGCAAGCCCTGTGTGATCCCACGCCCTTGTCGGGTTCAGAGCCGATCACGGCCCCGTGCGCAGGCGTCATTGTGTTCCACCGCCAAAGCGGCGAGCGGGTTAGCGCGGGCGACGCCATCGCTGATATTGTCAATCCCGATACGGGCGATGTTCTGACACTGCATTGCAAATCGGCAGGTGTCATGTATGCTCGCTGCAGCACCCGCTGGGCGCATGCAGGCAAGCGCCTGGCCAAGATTGCTGGTACTTCGCTGGCTCGAACAGGCAAGCTGCTCAGCCCCTGAGGCTGACTGTTCCTGCACATCCACCCCATTCTCTGGAGATACCACCATGCGCCGACTGATCTATCCCTTGCTTGTTCTTTTGGTGCTGGTGGCCTTGGCAATGATGGCCTGGCCATTTCGCAACTATGTGGTGCCATTGAAAGTGGGCATCGAGGGCAATTACCCGCCATTTACCAAAACCGAAGCCGACGGCAGGGTGACGGGATTTGAGGTGGATCTGGCCAATGCCTTTTGCAGCCAGATGCTGGCGCGATGCGAGCTGGTCAATACCAAGTTTGACGACCTGATTCCACATCTACAGTCGGGCAAATTGGATGCTGTCATGGCCTCCCTGACCATCACTGAAAAACGGCTCAAAGAAGTGGATTTTTCAGACAGTTATTACACCGTGCCCAGCGCCTGGGTAGCGCCCAAAGGCAGTTTTACCTCGCTGTTGCCAGGCACGCTGGCGGGCAAGAAAGTGGCGGTGCTCAAAGGCTCGCCGCGTGAGACCTGGATCAAGACCAATTACCCCGAGCTGGAGCTGATTTCCGTGCCCAAGGAAACCGAGGTGTATGTTGAGCTGACGAGCCGCCGCGCGGATCTGGCGATGTCTTCCATGCTGGTGGCCAAAACCAAGTTCCTCAACCTGCCGGAAGGCAAGGATTTTGCGGTGGTGGGCGATGGTGTCTACATTGGCGGCGGCGGGGGTGTGGGCGTGGCAGTGCAGAAGGGAAACAGCAGCCTTCGCAAGCGTTACAGCGTGGCCATCAACGAGACTATCAAAAGCGGTGAATACAAAAGCCTGGCCAACCGCTATTTCGACTTTAATTTAATTGACAGAAAGTAAACTGTGGCTTCCCTACCGACAGCATCCACAACGCCAGTTCTGCAGGCGATTGATATCCACAAGCGTTTTGGCTCCAATGAGGTGCTCAAGGGTTTGAGCATCCAGGCCCATGCGGGCGATGTGATCTCCATGATCGGCTCCAGCGGTTCGGGCAAAAGCACGTTTTTGCGCTGTCTCAACCTGCTGGAGCAGCCCAACAGTGGCCGCATCATTCTGGATGGCAACGAACTGCAGCTGCAAATGGCCAAGGACGGCTCGCTGCAGGCAGCCGATGCCAGCCAGCTGCAACAGCTGCGCAGCCAGGTATCGATGGTGTTCCAGCATTTCAATCTGTGGGCGCACATGACCGCTCTGGATAACGTGATGGAGGCGCCCGTCCATGTGCTGGGCCTGAGCAAGGCGCAGGCGCGTGAGCGCGCGGAGGCCTATCTGCAGCGGGTTGGGGTGCATCACCGCAAAGACGCCTATCCGGCGCATCTCTCGGGAGGCGAGCAGCAGCGTGTAGCCATTGCCCGGGCGCTGGCCATGGAGCCCAAGGTCATGCTGTTTGACGAGCCTACGTCGGCGCTAGACCCTGAGCTGGTGGGCGAAGTGTTGCGTGTCATGCGCAGTGTGGCCCAGGATGGGCGTACCATGATTGTGGTGACGCACGAGATGAGCTTTGCACGCGAGGTGAGCAACCATGTGGTGTTCCTGCACAAGGGTTGCATTGAAGAGCAAGGCAATCCTGCAGAGGTCCTGCTGCGGCCCCAGACCGAGCGCCTGCAGGCGTTTTTGTCGAACAGTCTGAAGTAAGCCTGCGTCAGGCGCGCGGCAAGGCCGCCCTCCCTTCAGGCGGCGACATAAGTCCCCATTAGAATCGGGACTTATGCAACTTGCCGCCCCACAGCTTACGCAACACCTGCAGCGCGGTCTGCGCTCGCTGTACACCTTGCACGGCGATGAGCCCTTGCTGATCCAGGAGGCTGCTGACGCGATTCGCCTGGCCGCCAAACAGCAAGGCTACACAGAGCGCACGGTGCACACGGCAGCGGGGGCGCGCTTTGACTGGAGCGAGGTGCTGGCTGCGGGCGGTTCGCTGAGCCTGTTTGCTGACAAGCAGATCATCGAGGTGCGCATACCCACTGGCAAACCCGGCAAGGAAGGCAGCCCGGCGATCCAGCAGCTGGCGCAAAGCGCGCAGAACAACGACAGCACACTCACCCTGTTTGTGCTGCCCAAGCTGGACAAGATGACCCGCACAGGGGCATGGTTTGCTGCATTGGAGAGTTTTGGCGTCACCGTGCAGATCGACAGTATTGAGCGGCGCGTATTGCCGCAGTGGATTGCCCAGAGGTTGCAGGCCCTGCATCTGTGCGTGAAAGCAGGCGAAGAGGGCGAGCGAACACTGAAGTTTTTTGCCGAGCGTGTGGAAGGCAATCTGCTGGCGGCGCATCAGGAGATGCAAAAACTGGCTTTGCTGCTGCCTGGCAATGCAGACCATCCCCGGGAGCTGAGTTTTGACGAGGTAGAGGCTGCGGTACTGAACGTAGCGCGCTACGATGTGTTCAAGCTGTCCGAGGCGGTGCTTGCGGGCAACCAGGCCCGGGTACAGCGCATGCTGGACGGCCTGCAAGCTGAGGGCGAGGCGACCGTACTGGTGCACTGGGCGCTGTCGGAGGATATCCGCACGCTGCAGCGGCTGCGCAGCCTGATGGACGACGGCAAGCCGCTGCCGATGGCGCTGCAGGAGGCGCGGGTATGGGGGCTCAAGCAAAAGCTGTTCGAGCGCATTTTGCCGCGCCTGTCCTCGGTGGACGCAGCCAACTTGCTGCACGCTGCGCACCAGGTGGACGGGATTGTGAAGGGGCTCAAGCAGCCTGGTTGGCCCAGCGATGCGTGGGTGGCTTTGCACCAGCTGGCGATGATGCTGTGCAAGGCGGTGGGATAGTCGTCTGGCCCTGCAGCTGACCATCCTGGCCGTACAAGCCTGCTTTTTATAGGTGTTTTGGCCTGCAGCCCAATAGAATATTGCGGGAGCAGCTATCGAATTGATAGTGTCTATGCACTCATTCGAGCAACCATATCGCCTAGCTACTGGCCCGTGCCAGCCCAGCGGCAATACCCCAACCCAGTAGCGCGCAGCAAAAGTGCGAAAATAAGGCTATGAACGCGATTTCCACTACCGAGTTGATGCAAGCCCTTGGATGGCAGGCTAAAACGGCCTCCACCGCCATGGCGCGCGCGACTTCGGCTGTCAAAAGCGCTGCCTTGCGCCGCCTGGCAGCGCTGCTGCGCGAGAACACTGCTGCGCTGCAGGTTGACAACGCCAAAGACCTTGAGCGCGCCAGTGCTGCTGGCCTGGCAGAACCCATGGTGGACCGCCTCAAGCTCACTGCCAAGGTGCTGGAAACCTGCGCGCTGGGCTGCGAGCAGCTGGCTAGCATGCCCGACATCATTGGCGATGTGATCGGCCTGAAACAGCAACCTAGTGGCATCCGCGTGGGGCAGATGCGGGTGCCCATTGGCGTCTTTGGCATGATCTACGAAAGCAGGCCCAACGTCACCATTGAAGCGGCATCACTGTCGATCAAAAGCGGCAATGCCTGCATCCTGCGTGGTGGCTCCGAAGCGATTGACTCCAACCGTGCATTGGCCAGCCTGGTGCGCCAGGCCTTGCGCGAAAGCGGACTGCCCGAAGACGCCGTGCAGCTCGTGCCCACCACCGACCGCGAGGCCGTGGGCCAGTTGATCACCATGCCGCAGTATGTGGATGTGATCATCCCACGTGGTGGCAAAGGCCTGATTGAGCGCATCAGCCGCGACGCCAAGGTCCCGGTGATCAAACACCTGGACGGCAACTGCCATGTGTATGTGGACGCGCAGACCGATATCGCCATGGCAGTGAAGGTGGCAGACAACGCCAAAACCCAGAAATACAGCCCGTGCAACGCTATTGAAGGGCTGCTGGTGGCCAAAGACGTGGCCGCAGAGTTTTTGCCATTGATCGCCAAGGTGTATGCGGGCAAGGGGGTGGAAATGCGCTGCGACGCCGCCTCGAAGGCGATCATCCAGGCGCAGGCTGCGCTTGCGTCGGCTGCCAAGGTGGTCGGTGCCACCGAGCAGGACTGGTTTGAAGAATACCTGGCGCCGATTATCAGTATCAGGGTGGTCGATGGCCTGGACGCAGCGATTGCACACATCAACCACTATTCGTCGCACCACACGGACGCCATCATCACTACCAACCATATCCACGCGCAGCGCTTTTTGCGCGAGGTGGACTCGGCCAGCGTGATGGTCAATGCCAGCCCGCGGTTTGCCGATGGATTTGAGTTCGGCCTGGGCGCAGAGATTGGTATCAGTACCGACAAGTTCCATGCGCGCGGACCGGTGGGGATTGAGGGGCTGACCTCGCTGAAGTATGTGGTGTACGGCGAAGGTGAAGTGCGTAGTTGACCATTTTAGGCATTCAATCGGCCTCCAGCCCAATAGAATATCGCGGGAGCAGCTATTAAATTAATAGTAAACAAGGTGATCTAGCATGTGCCAGCTGCTGGGGATGAACTGCAATACACCGACGGACATCACGTTCAGCTTCACGGGTTTTGCGCAGCGCGGGGGCCATACTGACCACCACGCAGACGGCTGGGGCGTTGCATTTTTTGAAAGCGGTGCACAGCATGACGGCATCCCTACGGGCAAAGGCCTGCGGCATTTTGTAGACCACACCAGCGCAGCGACATCACCCATTGCCAGGCTGATCAGTAGCTACCCGATCAAAAGCCATAACGTCATCGCGCATATCCGCAAGGCCACCCAAGGCGTGGTGGCGCTGGAGAACTGTCACCCCTTTGTGCGCGAGCTGTGGGGACGCTACTGGGTGTTTGCACACAATGGTGATTTGAAGGATTTTTCGCCGCGCCTGCATGGCAGCTTCCGGCCTGTGGGCAGCACTGATAGCGAGCGCGCATTTGCCTACATCATGCAGGAGCTGGCCAAGTCGCATGCGGGTGTGCCCAGTGTGGCAGAGCTGACACTGACGCTGCGCGAGATCGCCGCTGAAATTCACCGCTTTGGCACCTTCAATTTTCTGCTTTCCAATGGCCAGGCGCTGTGGGCGCATGCGTCCACCCAATTGCACTATGTACTGCGCCAGCATCCTTTCAGCCACGCGGCATTGGTGGACGACGATATGCAGGTGAACTTTGCCGAGCACACCCATGTGAATGACCGGGTGGCTGTGGTGGTGACCACACCATTGACAAGCAATGAGGCCTGGGTGCCTATGCAGCGTGGCGAGCTGCTCGCCTTTGTAGACGGTCTGGTGTTGTAAGCGCGCTCAGCAGGCCGCTTCCAGCGCGTCGATAAACATGCTGGCAACATCAAAGCCAGCCTGGTCGTTGATCTCCTGAAAACAGGTGGGGCTGGTCACATTGATTTCGGTCATGTAGTCACCGATGATGTCCAGGCCCACCAGCAGCAAGCCACGTGCTGCCAGCACAGGCCCCAAAGCCTCGGCAATCTCATAGTCACGTGCCGTCAGCGGCTGGGCTACGCCTTTGCCGCCTGCAGCCAGGTTGCCCCGCACTTCGGTGCCTTGTGGTATGCGCGCCAGGCTAAACGGCACAGGCTTGCCGCCAATCACCAGCACGCGCTTGTCGCCCTGTTTGATTTCAGGAACAAACTTTTGCACCATCAGTGTTTGCGCGCCGTCTTTATTGAGCGTCTCGATAATTCCGCCCAGGTTCAACGCGTCGTCTTTCACACGGAAAATGCCCATGCCGCCCATGCCGTCCAACGGTTTCAAAATGATATCGCGGTGCTCTGCGTGAAAGCGTTTGACGTCTTCGGCGTCGCGTGTCACCAGTGTGGGGCTGATGAACTTTGCAAACTCCATAATGGCAAGTTTTTCGGGGTGGTCACGCAATGCGCGTGGCTTGTTGAATACCTTGGCGCCCTCACGCTCGGCTTGCTCGAGCAAGTGCGTGGCGTAAAAATACTCGCTGTCAAAAGGCGGGTCTTTGCGCATCAATACAGCGCCAAAATCCTTCAGTGCCTGCGGGCGCTCATGGGGCGTCGACTGCGAAGCGGTAAACCACACATCAGGCTTGCCGGTGAGTGTGATGTCGCGCACATAAGCGGTGACGCAGCTGCCTTGCTGCCACATGATGTCCTGTGGGCCGCAGACCGACAGTGCATGGCCCCGGCGCTGCGCCTCGCGCATCATGGCGAAAGTAGTGTCTTTGTAGATCTTGAAAGACTCTAAGGGATCGGCGATGAAAAGTAGATGCATAAGAGAGAGGGTAGAGCGCTTGGTGGTGGGTTGGGCGAGGATTACTCGGAACGCCGCAAGTTTTGCACAAAAAGCGCCAACGTGCCCGCTACCACTCCCCAAAAGGCCGAGCCTACTCCGGCGATAACTACACCACTGAGCGTTACCAAAAACGTGATGATGGCGGCTTCGCGGTGTTTTTCATCGCCCAAGGCCGACGCCAGTCCTGCAGAAATGGTGCCCAGCAAAGCCAGACCTGCAATCGCAGCGATCAGCTCTTTCGGAAATGCCGCAAGCAAGGCAGTGACGACTGCGCCAAACAAGCCAATGCCGATGTAGATCACCCCGCAGGTGACCGCAGCGGTGTAGCGCCTGGCGGGGTCTGGGTGGGCCTCCTTGCCCATACAGATGGCGGCAGTGATGGCGCTTAAGTTGAGGGCGAAGCCGCCGAAAGGGGCCAATACCAAGGTGGCGATACCCGTCATGCTGATGATTTTGGACAAAGGCATGTCGTAGCCTGCAGCGCGGATAGCCGCAACGCCGGGCAGGTTTTGCGAAGCCATTGTCACAATAAACAAAGGCAAGGCCAAACTGACCGCCGCGCTGAAGCTGAACTGTGGTGCAGTGAACACAGGCATGGCCAATGACAGCTGCAGCCCGGTTACATTGAACTGCCCTCGTGCCACGACGTAGACCACGCCCACCAGCAAGGTCAGTGGCACGGCATAGCGCCCTGCAAAGCGCTTGCCCAGCAGATAGGCCAGCAGCATCAGCAGAACCAGGGGTAGGGCGCTTTGCGCCGCCGCAAAGCCTTGCAAACCAAAGCGCGCCAACACACCTGCGAGCAGGGCAGACGCAATGGCCACCGGAATGCGGTGCATCAGCTTTTCGAACACGCCCGTCACACCACACAAGGTAATGAGCAGCGCACTGACCATGAACGCGCCAACTGCATCGGCCATGTTGAACCCTGCTGCAGCCACTGCCAGCACTGCGGCGCCCGGCGTGCTCCATGCGACCATCACCGGCTTGCGCAGCCACAACGAGGGCAACACCGAACACAAGCCCATGCCCAAGCCCAAAGCCCACATCCACGAAGTGATCTGTGCGGGCGTGGCGCTAAATGCCAACGCAGCCTGGAAGACGATGGCAACCGAGCTGGTAAAACCCACCAGCACGGCGACAAAACCTGCAGTGGCGGTTGAAAGTGATAAGTCTTTGAAAAATGGCATGCTTGTATTTCACCCCAGGCAGCAAAGACCAGGCACCCTGCAGGCTTATCTGGCCCGCTGTGCTGAACCTGCTGGATCAGATTTCGATTTTCGAGCCCAGCTCAACGACCGCGTTGTTGGGCAGGCGCAAGAAATCAGCGGCTGCGCCAGCATTGTGGTGCATCTGCGCAAACAGCTTTTCACGCCACTGGGCCATACCACTGCCGATCGTAGGTACCACGGTATCCCGCGACAGGAAGTAGCTGGTTTGCATGGGGTCAAGCTCGCATCCGCGCCCAGTGATCTGCTGCAGCGCCTCGGGCACATCGGGATCGTTCTTGAAACCGAAATTCAGGATCACCTGCCAGCAGTCATGGCCCAGTGCTTCAATCTCCACGCGCTTGTTCAGGCCGACCCAGGGAACCTCTTTGCTGCGCACCGTCACAAACAGATTGTGTACATGCAGCACTTTGTTGTGTTTGAGGTTATGCAGCAGGGCGTTGGGCACAGTGCCGGGCTCAGCTGTCAAAAACACGGCAGTGCCTTCAACGCGTACCGGAGGGCTGATGAACACGGCCTCCAGAAAAGACTTGAGCTCCATGCCCTCGGCTTTTTGCTTTTCGTGCATGATCCTGCGACCTTGCTTCCAGGTGAACATCAATGTAAAGATGGCGCCACCGATCAACAGCGGGAACCACCCGCCATCAAGCAGCTTGAGCATATTGGATGCCCAGAACGCAAAGTCGATCACAAAGAAAATGCCGGTTGCCGCTATGCATAGCCACAAAGGATACTTCCAGCTGTAGCGGATGACATAAAAAGTCAGCAGCGTAGTGATCAGCATGTCGGTGCACACGGCGATGCCATATGCAGATGCAAGGGCACCAGACGACTTGAACATGATCACCGCCAGGGCAATGGTGACAAAAAGCGCCCAGTTGACGAAAGGAATATAGATCTGCCCCGTGTCTTTGGTGGAGGTGTGCAGCATGCGCAGGCGTGGCAAAAAGCCCAGTTGCACGACTTGCTTGGTCACTGAGAAGGCCCCTGAGATCAGTGCCTGCGATGCAATCACTGCAGCCATGGTGGCTAGTATTACCAGAGGTATCAAAAACCAATCGGGAGCCATCATGTAGAAAGGGTTTTTGACGGTTTCGGGTTTGGCCAGCAGCAGCGCGCCTTGGCCAAAGTAGTTCAATGTCAGGCAGGGCATCACCACAGAGAACCACGCCATGCGGATGGGACGTTTACCGAAATGCCCCATATCAGCATACAGTGCTTCGGCGCCGGTGACACACAGCACCACAGCACCCAGAATAATGAATGCCGTATGGGTGTTGTACCAGATAAACATCAGCGCATAGTGGGGGCTGAGGGCCTTCAAAATAATGGGGTTCTGAAGGATGTGTGTAATGCCGAGTACGGCCAGAACAAAAAACCACACCAAGGTAATGGGCCCAAAAAATTTGCCGATGCCTCCAGTCCCTCTTTTTTGAACGCTGAACAGAGCCAGCAAAATCAGCAGCGAGAGCGGGACGACATATTTCTTGAATTGTGGCGAGATCACCTCCAGGCCCTCAACAGCGCCCAGCACGGAGATTGCGGGAGTAATCACCCCATCCCCGTAGAACAGGCAGGTACCGAAGATGCCAATAATCAGCAGATTGCGCCGCAATTGCGGTTTGTCCTTTACCGCATTGGAAGCCAATGTCAGCATGGCCACCAAGCCCCCTTCGCCTTCGTTGTCAGCGCGCAATACCAGAGCTACATACTTGATCGACACGATCACGGTCAGTGTCCAAAAAATAATGGACAAGATTCCGTAGATGTTGTCGGGCGTGAATGCTACATGCCCTGATCCGAAAATCTCCTTCATGGCATACAGCACACTGGTGCCTATATCGCCATACACCACGCCAATGGCACCCAGGGTTAACGTGGCAAGAGACGATTTTGAAGATTGCATAGTGTGCGGGGTAATCAAGCACCAAGCCTAGTCTGTTAACAACCATTCACAGAAACTAAAGCGGTGACAGAAGACAGCATTGTGCTCGCAAGCTGGGCCCGAGAAGTCATACTGCTTTGGTAAAAAAATAGTGCGTTGTACAAAGCAATATTCTGTTGCAATTCAACAACTCCCGGGCGATTGGTCCGTCCGGCCTAGTCTGTCGGGATGAACAATGTAAAAATCTCTCCGCGTCTAGTTGTCTGAAATAGCGATGAAACTCACTAATACTGACGAATCGCATGAATTTATGTAACTGCAAACGAAAAGATTGTTGCATAGCTGCATTTTGTAGTACATTTGTAGTCTAAATGTAGTGTTGTAAAATCGGTGTGCAACAGTAATACGTCTTTTTGCACACATTTTGATAATTTTCCGAAGAATCTTTGTGACGAGATACTTGGTTGCACTCAGCAAACTATAGACTCAGCGCAAAGCTGGTCATATTTTTTAACTTAACAAAGCTGGAGTATTCGTTGGTATTGCCTAGGGTTTGTTGCTCACTGAGTCTATTCGTGAGTATGTTTGCGAAATGTTCGCGCTCAATCGCTTTTGCGACTGCGCTAGCATTTGCTTTTCTATTGCCTTCTCTGTCTTTTGCGCAAACCCAGATAACTAACACGGCCTCCATCACTGCGCCTGCAAGCGTTACCAATACCAACACAGCAACCAGCTGTATCGCGGGTACCTGTACCGCCTCAGACACAGACACCGTAACCCCCAGTCTTCCGCAGGTATCCAAGACCTTCACTCCCACTTCCATTAGTGCTGGCGGCACATCACTGCTGGTAATTACATTTACCAACAGCCACCGTCTCGTATCTGCCACGTTTACTGCAGCCTTTACAGATGCCTACCCCTCGGGTCTTGTGAATGCTTCGCCAACCAATGTGGCGACGACCTGTTCTGGTCCCGCACCGTCTGCCAACCCGGGTCAGGGTACCTTGACTGTAGCTATTGGCACCGTGGTTGCTCCCAATTCAAGCTGCTCTGTATCAGCTGTAGTCACCTCCATACAGTCGCCCCAGGTAATCAACACTATCCCTGCCGGTTCATTGTCAACCTCCGTTGGCTCCAATCCCACATTGGTAACTGCAACTCTGACAGTCAATCCTTCCGCTGACTTGGCTATTACCAAAACCGCCAGCATTGGTAATGTCACACCGGGCAGTACCTTTACTTATACCGTTGTCATCGCCAACAACGGCCCTAGTGCTGTCAACGGTGCAACATGGACGGACACCCTGCCTTCAGGCCTGGGCACTATTACCAATATTGTTCCAAGTGCGGGTATCACTGCGGCGGCGGCGGGCACTACCATCAGTGGTACCACTACTTTAGCCAGCGGTGCGCGCGCTACCGTTACTTTCCAGGTCACGGTGGCCAATAATGCCAGCGGCGCATTGGTTAACGTGGCCAGCGTTCTTCCTCCGGGCGGAACCACTGATCCAATCTCGAGCAACAACAGCTCCACGGCTACGGTCACAGTAACTTTCGCCGACGTCACCACCGCCATTGACCTGCCGGCCAATGCGCCTGGCGGCTCGGTCGTCACCGGCACCGTCAGCTTCACCAACGCCAGCACCGCCACGGCCACCGCCACGGCCGTGATCGGCACCGTCACGCTGAGCAACGGCGAGGTCAAGACCTTCACCGTGCCAGGCAGCCTGGCCCCGGGCCAGAGCTTCACCAGCACCTTCACCACCACGGTGCCCAACAACACCGCCACGCCGACCCTGGTGGGCACCTCCACCGTGGCCACGGCCACGCCAGAGAGCAACAACGCCAACAACAGCGCCAACGACACCCTGGTGGTGCTCTACGCTGACCCGGCCGTCACGGTCAACCCGATCCCTGCGGGCACGCCAGGCTCGACCGTCACGGCCAGCGTGACCCTGAGCAACAACGGCTCGACCACGGTGACCTTCACCCCGGTGGTGGTGGTCAACGGCGTGACCCAGACCCTGGCGCCTGTGACCCTGGCGCCCGGCGCGACCCAGTCGGTACCGGTGCTGGTGACCATCACCGCCAGCGGCGCGACCGTCACTGGCCTGGTGACCAACCCGAGCGTGGCCGACAGCAACCCAGCCAACAACAGCGACACGAAGTCCACCGGCACCTTGCTGGCCGACGTCACCACCGCCATTGACCTGCCGGCCAATGCGCCTGGCGGCTCGGTCGTCACCGGCACCGTCAGCTTCACCAACGCCAGCACCGCCACGGCCACCGCCACGGCCGTGATCGGCACCGTCACGCTGAGCAACGGCGAGGTCAAGACCTTCACCGTGCCAGGCAGCCTGGCCCCGGGCCAGAGCTTCACCAGCACCTTCACCACCACGGTGCCCAACAACACCGCCACGCCGACCCTGGTGGGCACCTCCACCGTGGCCACGGCCACGCCAGAGAGCAACAACGCCAACAACAGCGCCAACGACACCCTGGTGGTGCTCTACGCTGACCCGGCCGTCACGGTCAACCCGATCCCTGCGGGCACGCCAGGCTCGACCGTCACGGCCAGCGTGACCCTGAGCAACAACGGCTCGACCACGGTGACCTTCACCCCGGTGGTGGTGGTCAACGGCGTGACCCAGACCCTGGCGCCTGTGACCCTGGCGCCCGGCGCGACCCAGTCGGTACCGGTGCTGGTGACCATCACCGCCAGCGGCGCGACCGTCACTGGCCTGGTGACCAACCCGAGCGTGGCCGACAGCAACCCAGCCAACAACAGCGACACGAAGTCCACCGGCACCTTGCTGGCCGATGTTTCCGTGCTGATAGCAGTGCCAGCAAATGCAACGCCTGGTCAGACAATCACGGCGGTTGTGACTATTGCAAACAATGGAACCACACCTGCGCAGAACGTGTCGGTAACTGTCACACTGCCAAACGGATCCATCACAACGGTGTTTACAGTTGGTACGCTGGCTACGGGTGCTAGCAGCACGGTGTCCATCGCTTATCTGGTTCCGCCTGCTCAGACGGCTACCATGACCTGGAAAGCAGATGTCACTACAACAACTCCAGATAGTGTTCCGCAGAACAATACATCTGTAGGAACGACTACTGTGGTCAAAGTGTTTAACGCCAGCCTGTCAGGCCGGGTGTGGTTGGACACTAATAGTGACAAGATCTACACATCTGGCACTGATTTCGACTTGTCTGGTTGGAGAGTTGAACTTCTGCAGGGCACCACCATTGTGGGTACCGCCACCACAGCAGCAGATGGCCGTTACACGATAGGTAGTCAAGTACCTGGCGGTGGCTATTCTGTGAGGTTCAAGAACCCTGCAGGTCAAGTGGTTGTATCGACTCCGTTTAACCAAGGCCCTGTGGCAGTTGGTGGCAGAACAACGCAAAACGGTAATCCATCAGTGGGTACTACAACAAGCGTAGTTACTGGTACCACGATTGTGGGCGGCGCTATCGACAATGTGTTCCTCTATGCTGGTGACAATACCATTGAGCAAAACCTGCCGATTGACCCAAGCGGTGTGGTGTACGACTCCGTCACACGTAAGCCTGTACCGGGCGCGGTAGTGACTTTGATTGGTCCTGACGGCAATCCAGTGCCTGGAACTAATTTGCTGCAAGGCTCCTCAGTCATTACTACAGACGCAAGTGGCGTATACCAATTCGATCTGTTGCCTGCAGCACCTAGTGGCGTCTATCGCCTGCAGGTTGTTCCACCTCAGGGCTATAGCGCACCTCCTGCATCACAGGGTGGTGTATCGCAGCCTGGACTTGCGCCTAACACAACACAAGGCACTGTCAATGCAGGTGTCTACACGCCACCAGACAATGTAGCGTTTGTTGCAATGCAGCCTAACGCCCTGGCTCCTGCAGTAGGCGTCAACGGTGCCGGAGCAGTCGGCGGCAACGGTACGCAGTACTTCCTTGGTTTCAATCTGACTCTGGGCGCTGGCCAGTCTGCAGGTGTGATACACAACCATATTCCGTTAGATCCACCATTGGCAGCGGGCGCAATTCTGATCAGCAAAGTGGGCGATAAGTCTGTTGCTGAAATCGCAGACTCGGTGCGTTACACCATTCGCGTGCGCAACACGACAGGTGCTCCGATAGGTGGGGTCACCATAGAAGACATGTTGCCTGCTGGCTTCCGCTACGTACTGGGTACGGCGCGCTTTAACTCGGTGACTCTGGCTGATCCAGCTGGCGGCGTGGGACGTGCGCTGACATTCAAGTTCGTACAGGATGTCCCTGCTAACACCACCGTGGAGCTGACCTACTTCGTACGTGTAGGGGTGGGTGCACAACAAGGCGATGGCATCAACCGCGCAACAGCTGTGTATGGTGGTGTTCGTTCGAACACTGCGCAGTACAAAGTAAACGTACAAGGCGGCGTATTCAGCAATGATGGATGCATCATCGGTAAGGTCTATGTTGACTGTGACGGTACACATACCCAGAACAACGAAAGCGGTTCCCGCGAGTTGGGTATCCCTGGCGTGCGTCTGGTCATGCTCGACGGCACCTACATGATTACTGACAACGAAGGTAAGTACAGTATTTGCGGTGTCAAACCACAAACACACGTTATCAAAGTTGATCGCAGTACCTTGCCTAAGGGCTCACGTCTGCTGCCATCGAGCAACCGCAACGCAGGTGTTGGCGACAGTATCTTTGTTGATCTGAAGGGCGGCGAGCTGGCACGTGCAGACTTCATCGAGGGTTCATGCAGCCCCGAGGTGCTGGACCAAGTTAAGGCACGCCGCGCTCAAGGTGGTGTGCTGGCTCCTGAAAAAGAACTGCCTGCTGATTTGAAAATTGATAACCGCCCCAACGAAGCGCAACAGCAAATATTGCCTAGCCTGCGTCCTGCCGCACCTTCCGCACCTGGTGCGATCGTTCCGGGAGGTAAACAGTAATGATCTCGACATCTAAATTACAAACCATGGGCAAGGTGCTAGTGCAAAGAACGCCGGTAGCGATTGCCATTGCGCTGATGTACAGCCTGGCGTCCGCACAGCCCGCTCAAAACACAACCAGTGCAGATGTGCTTGAATCAAAAAGCCCATTTGAAACTGGCGGCCAGGCTGGCATTGGCCCGCGCCCCTTCACGTCCTTTTTTGAACGCCTGAGTTCGCCAGTAGAGAAGATCAAGATTGCTGTCGCTGCAGATAATCTGCCAGCAGATGGCGTCAGCTCCACTGAAGTAAAAGTGCAGCTGCTCGATGCCAAAGGGCAGCCTTTAAAAGGCGAGCAGGAGATCACGATTGAAGTCAATGGCGGTGCCCGCATCGCTATCGCGGGCCGCCTGACGACAGAGTCTGGCGCTGACCGCAGCGATGTCGATCGGATCACTCCTGGTGTTCAGGCCAAGGTAGTCGATGGCAATTTGACCTTCAGATTGATTGCGCCATACCAGCCTGAGGCGATCAACCTACGTGTGAGCGTGCGCGGCGTTGCCGAGAAGGTGATAGTGCGGTATGTTCCTGATCTGAGAGAAATGATCGCAGTTGGCCTCATTGAAGGACGTTTGCGGTCAGACAAATTTGATCCGCGTACGATCGTGCCAGTGCGCGAAAATGATGGCTTCGATAACGAGTTGCGTGGCCTCACCAAAGAATTTAGCGGTGGGAAGAATAATTTCGGTGCCCGTGCAGCGATGTATCTCAAAGGTAAAGTCAAAGGCGAATACCTGTTGACGATGTCTTACGATTCAGATAAGGATACGCGCAAGCAGCTGTTCGAGTCGATTGATCCCAATGCGTTTTATCCTGTGTATGGAGACTCAAGCATTCGCGGTGTGGATGCACAAAGCTCCAGCAAACTGTATGTGCGCATTGACAAGAACCGCAGCTACCTGCTGTATGGTGATTACACCACCAACGATGACAACCCTGCACGTTCGCTCAGCCAATACAACCGCACGCTGCCTGGTCTGCGCGGTCGCTACGAAGAAGGCAATGTCACAGCCAATGCATTTGTAGCACAGCAAAGCTTCAGGCAAGTGGTGGATGAGTATCCAGCACGTGGCGTATCGGGACCTTATTCCGTATCCAATCCCAACGGCATCAAGGGTAGCGAAAAGATTGAAATTGTTGTTCGCAGCAAAAACCAGACAACAGTCATTCTGAAGACCACTGCGCTAGCGCGTGAGGCTGACTATCAGTTTGAACCGTTCAGTGGTCAGATACTTTTCCGTTCGCCTGTCCCCAGTGTTGACGATCAGGGTAACCCTGTTTCCATCCGCGTGACATACGAAGTTGAGCAGGGTGGAGAACGTTTTACGGTGTATGGCGGTGATGTGCGCCTGAAAATCGCTGACAGCCTGACGGTAGGAGTGGCTGCAGCCAAAGACAATAACCCTGCAGCACCACAAACCGTGGTCGGAGCGAACGTACAGCTGAAGTTGAGCAAAAATACCGAAGTGCTGGCGGAAGTCGCACGCTCCAGTAGCGTCGTAAATACCAACGCCAATGGTTTCAATACCAACAACAGCGCAAACTTTGCCGGTAAAAGTGGTAGCTTCGACGGAACAGCATCAAGGGTTGAAATCCGCCATGCCGATGAGGCGCTGCGCGGCAATGCGTATGTCTTGCGGGCTGACAAGGAATTCAATAATTCATCCAGCGGTATCACTGGTGGTCAACAGGAATTGGGCGGCGCGGTGACCTACAAGATCACCAATAGCATCACCTTGAGTGCGGATGCCAAGCGATCAGAAGATACCATCATCAACAGCAAGAACGAAGCAGCCTCGATTGCTGGTGATTTGAAGCTCACTGAACGACTGACAGTCGGTATGGGTGCACGCTACGTGCAGCAAAACGCTGTCAGTCTGTCGCAGCAAGCGACCAGCAATTGCCTGAACAATCCCTCGGTGACTTACTCCGGCAACGTAGTGGGGTACAACTCAGGCTATGGCATTGTGCCTACTACGGGCCAAAACATTGATCCTGCCACTGGCTTGCCAGTGATCTGCAATACAGCGATCAATCCAGTGCCTGCACCTGCCAATGGTTTGGACAGAAAATCCGTCTTTGGCCGTTTGGCCTACAAAGCGACTGACAAGCTAACCCTTGAAGGTGAGCTGCAGCACATTACCGGTACAGACCCTGGCAATACCATCAAGCTAGGCGCGAAATACGCTGCGACTGACACTTTGAACTTTACGGGCGAAGTGCAGCGCGAGATTGGTGGCGATAAAGACGACAACCTGTATCGAGTTGGCGCAGACTGGCGCGTGGCAGACAAGACGCGCATCTACTCGCGCTACGAGTATGGCCGTCAATACACAGGTGCCTATGGCCTGGGCACTGGCTCGCTCAACCGCACTTTTGCCTTGGGCATTGACACCCAGTATATGCAGGACGGTACGCTGTACAACGAGTACCGCCTGGCGGACGGCAGCTCTGGCAAGTCAGTGCAAAACGCCATAGGTCTGCGCAATGGCTGGAACGTAGCCGAAGGTCTGCGCTTGATCACCAACATTGAGCGCCTGAAGAGCACAGCAGGCGACAGTACCGCAGCAGGTGTGGGTGTTGAGTACACCGCTAGCGAGCTGTGGAAAGGCTCTGGCCGCGTGGAATGGCGTGAAGATACTGCCAACACCAATTGGTTGGTGACAGCTGGCATCGCCCGCAAACTCGATCGCAACTGGACATTTATCGGCCGTGACTATTTCAACTGGATCAATCCTCGCGATGGTTCAGCGGACACACGCCAGAACAGGTTGCAGTTGGGCTTTGCCTACCGTCCTGTAGACAACAACCGTTTTGACGCGCTGGGTCTGTATGAGCGCAAGAGCGAGAACACGCCAACCAAGCAAAACGCCACTGACATTGTGAGTCTGCGTGGTAACTACCATCCTTCACGACCCTGGTTTATTTCAGGGCGCTTCGCGACCAAGAATGTCAATGAAACCCTTGAGGGTGTGAATGATTCCTATCGTGCTTCACTGCTTGGTGGACGCATCACCTATGACATCACCAATCGATGGTCTGTGGGCGGTATAACGACCCTGCTGGTCGGCTCTGGTGGCGCAAAACAGTATGCTTATGGTCTGGAGGTGGGCTATACCTTGATGGATAACTTATTGGTCACTTTGGGCTACAACTGGCGCGGCTTCCGCGATGACGACCTGACGGGCAGTGATTACACTAACCGTGGTTGGGTACTTGGTGTGCGCTACAAGTTCGATGAAGATCTTTTCAAGCGCGACGATGCACGGGTGAACCGTGCCTTGAGCCCCACCGCCACACCAGCTATCGGTACCGGTGCTGCACCGGCCAAACCATGATGAGGTTCGCCATGCGACATATTTATGCACTGATCTTGCCGCTTGCCATCATTGGCTGTGGCTCCACCGCCAAGAACGAAGCACCAGGGCCTACTGCGCAAGCTACTGGCTTGGTGCCCCAGCAAAACCGCATCACATACACACCTGTATTGGCTGACCGCAAGAATATTGAGGCTCTGCAGGACCGCCTGCGCAAGCTCAATGAGGCTGGCATTCCCCAGAACAACTATTCGCTTGCCAAAGCCCAGTGCTGGCTGGATACCGCCAAAACCCAATACCATGAAAATGACCGCACGGGCTACATCGAAGAGTCGATGACCGAGTCGCAAAAAATCATTCAGGCACTCGAAGCCAACAAAGCGGCCAAAGTGGGATATGAAACACCCTTGGTAGCACGCAGCACACGTCTGCGTGATGATCTGTGGGCTGAGTTGTCCAAATTCAAAGGCAATGAAAGCACCCTGGCATGCAACGCACGCACGGTGGCCTGCTCAGAGGTGCGTTTGGTGCGTGCTGGTCACGCAGAAGAGCAAACTGGTTGGCGTGCTGCCACGCCGCACGTCATGATGGCTGAAGACGGCATACGCCGTGCAGGTCAAGAGGCAGCGGCCTGTGCGGCCCCGGTTGTAGCGCGTGCTGCTCCAGCACCTGTTCCAACCCCTGCACCGGTAGCGCCTGCACCAGTGGCACCTGCCGTAACCAAGGAGACATTTGTCTTGCTGTCCGACACCTTGTTCAGATTCGACAAATCGGGCCGCGACGAAATGCTGCCTGGTGGCCGCGAGCGTCTGAACGCCATCGCGCAGCGCCTGAAAGGCTACCAGTCGATTGCGACGCTCAATGTAGTGGGCCATACCGACCGTTTGGGTTCTGACCAGTACAACGACCCACTATCGGCCAATCGCGCCGCAACCGTCAAAGCGCTGCTGGAGTCCTTGAGTGTCAAAGCTGCCAGCGCGCAGGCCAGTGGCAAGGGCAAGCGCGAACCAGTCACCACAGCGTGCAGCGACAAACTGCCTCGCGAGAAGCTGATTCAATGCCTGCAGCCGGACCGCCGCGTGACGATTGAAGTCACAGGTGTTGTGCGCTAAGCTGCAAGCTTCGACCACAGAAAAAAGGCTCTCACGGGCCTTTTTTCATATGTACGCGGCACAAGACTGGATGGAGATTCAATCTGGCACCACTGCAGTGACCTCAATTTCCACCTGCGCGCGCTCTTCCATCAGGCCTGAGACTTCCAGGCAGCTCATGGCAGGAAAGTGCCTGCCCATGACTTCGCGGTAGACCACGCCAAGTTCTGCAAGGCGGGCGTTGTATTCTTTGCGGTTGATCACATACCACGTCATCCGAACCATATGCTGTGGCTGCGCGTTACCCGCATGCAGCACAGCCAGGACATTGCGCAGTGCCTGTGCACACTGCGCGATGAAGTCATCGCTGTCAAATTGTTGCTGGGCGTTCCAGCCGATCTGGCCACCCACAAAAATTAGGGTGCCACGCGCAGCGATGCCGTTGGCGTAGCCTTTGGGTTGAGCCCAGTCGGGCGGTTGAAGTCGTTGCAGCATAGTCAATGAAAAATAAGGTGGGTGATCTGGGCTTGAGATAGATGGGTACAGTGCGGGAGCCGACAGCTTTCAGGAGGCAGCAGCTGGTTGCGCTGTCTGCCGCAATTTGAAGCGCTGCAGCTTGCCGGTTTCGGTGCGGGGTAAGGCGGTTAAAAATTCAATTTCGCGAGGGTATTTATAGGGCGCCAAATGGATCTTGACGTGCTCCTGCAGGGCCTGTGTGAGGGCCATGTCGCCAACAAAGCCAGCACGCAATACGCAATACGCTTTGACGATCATGCCGCGCTCGGCATCAGGCTGCCCGACCACACCACACTCGGCCACTGCCGCATGTTTGAGCAGACAGTCCTCCACCTCCGGGCCGCCAATGTTGTAGCCTGCGCTGATGATCATGTCGTCAGCACGGGATTGGTAGAAAAAATAGCCTTCCTCGTCCTGCAGGAACGCGTCGCCCGGATAGTTCCAGCCGTTTTTGACGTAATTACTCTGGCGTGCATCGTCCAGATACTTGCAGCTGGTGGGGCCAATGACGGCCAGTTTGCCGACCGTGCCGCGTGGCAGCTCCTGGCCTTGGTCATCCACCACTTTGGCCGTGTAGCCGGGCACAACCTTGCCAATCGGTGTGCCTGGCAAGCCCAGATGCCTGAGCGCGCCGCGCCGCGCCACTGCCAGCTCGCCGACAGAAGAGATGAAAATATGGAACATCTCCGTTGCGCCGATACCATCCAGCAGATGCAGCCCAGAGGCCTCGTGCCAGAGGATACGGGTGGCATCTGGCAGGCCTTCGCCTGCGCTGACACAGGTTCGCAGGCTGGCAATGCCTTTGGCCTGCGCAAACGCGGCCATCTGCCGGTAAAAAGTAGGCGCGGTGTAGCAAATGGTGGCGCCCACCGCATGGATGGTGTCCACCATGCTCTCGGGCGTATAGGGCGCGTCGGGAAAGTAGACCGAGCAACCAGCCCACATGGGGAAGATCAGCAGGCCGCCCAAACCAAACGTAAAAGCCAAGGGGGGCGAGCCAATCACGATGTCGTCTGTGCGTGCCTGCAGCACATGGCGTGGCCAGGCCTCGCAGGCCGCCAGAATGTCGCGGTGCGTGTGCACAGCTGCTTTGGGCTGGCCTGTGGTGCCTGAGGTAAACGCCATCATGGCAGGGTCATCGGCCGCGGTGGCGCAGGCTGTAAATTCGCCGGACTTTTGCGCCGCGCGTGCGGCCAACCCTTCGGGATTGTCGATCTGATTGAAGGCGATGATGGTGCGCAGCACGCCGTGCTGCTGCTGCGCTGTCTCCAGCTCGCTGAGCAGCCGGTAGTCGCACAGGGCCACGGTGGGTTGTGCTTTGTTGATGATCTCGCCCAGCTCTTTGGCGCGCAGCAAGGGCATGGTGGCCACCGCCACCATGCCTGCCTTGACCACAGCCAACCAAGCCAGCGCCATCCCGATCGAGTTGCCCCCACGCAGCAGCACGCGGTTGCCTGGCACCAGCTGCAGGTCTTCAGTCAGCACCTGCGCGATGCGGTTGACACGCTCAAGCACATCGGCGTAGCTCAGGGTGATATGGGCTGAGCGCATCAGCACATGGTCAGCCCAGCCTTTGTGGCTGACAGCCTGGTCCAGCAGTGCTTGCACCAGGTTGGCTGAATCTGCGATCTGCAGCGGTGGCAAGTCATAGCGCGTGTGCGCACGCTGCGCCAGAGGCGGCAGGCGCTCCATGACAAAACGGTCGATATGCGCAGACGGGGTGTTCATACAGTACCTGCAAGCACCGATTTACCCAGGATAAGCTGCTGCACCTGCGTGGCGCCTTCGTAGATGCGCAGCGCGCGAATATCCCGGTACAGGCTCTCTACGCGCGAGCCCACCTTCACGCCCATGCCGCCATGCAGCTGCACGGCCATGTCAATCACCTTGCTGGCGTTTTCAGTAGCGCACATTTTGGCGGCAGCTGCTGCGGCGGTGTATTGCGCGCGAGTGGCCGTGCCCGCAGGCAGGGCGATGTCGCGCATCCAGGCGGCGCGGTAGGTCAACATGGCGCCAGCGTCGATCAGTGCCACCATCTCCCCCAGCGCTGCCTGGGTCAGTTGAAAATCGGCCAGGCTGTGGCCAAACATCTGGCGCTGCTGCGTGTAGCGCACGGCTTCCACCAGGGCCCGGCGTGCAAATCCAATGGCGGCTGCCGCGACCGACGTGCGGAAAATGTCCAGCGTCTGCATGGCCAGTTTGAAGCCTGCGTTTTCTTCGCCCAGCAGCTGGCTGGCCGCCACCTTGCAGTGCGCAAATTTCAGTGTGGCCAGAGGATGGGGTGCCATCACCTGGATATGCTCGCTGGCGTCCAAGCCCGGGGTGTCGGCATCCACCACGATAGCACTGATGCCGCGCGTGCCCAGCTCGGGTGCAGTTTTGGCGAACACGACATAAAAGTCAGCGATGCCACCGTTGCTGATCCAGGTCTTGCTGCCCGATATTTCATAAGCATTGGGGCCGCCGCCGCGACTATCCATTGCATTGATAGCTACAGTTTTAATAGCTGCTACATCGCTGCCTGCCTCTGGCTCGGACAGGGCAAATGCTGCAATCATGTCGCCCCGCGCCACGGCAGGCAGATACCGCGCCTGCAAGGTGGGCGAGCCGGCCAGCGTGATGGCCCCGCTGCCCAGGCCCTGCATGGCAAACGCAAAGTCTGCCAGCGGCGAGTGAAACGCCAGGTTCTCTCGCAAAATCACCAGCGCGCGTGAGTCCAGCTGCTCCAGCGCGCCGCCATGCGCGGCGGGCACACAGTAGCGCAGCCACTGGTTAGCCCCCAGCAGTTTGACCCACGCTTTGCAGGCTGTGCGATCGTCTGTCTCATCAATCCGCTGCTGCGGCAGCCAGTCTGCCAGGCAGTTGCCAATTTGCCGATGGGTGTCGGTGAAGAATGGCAGGCAAAGGTGGTCGGTGCGGCAGCGCAACGCCGTGGCTGCGCCTGTCAGGGCCTGGGTGAGGCTGTCGGTGGCAGGCTTCATGCTCAATCCCCCTGGAAAACAGGCTTTTGCCGGGCTGCAAAGGCCTCAAATGCGCGCTTGAAGTCCTGGGTCTGCATGCAGATGGCCTGGGCCTGTGCCTCGGCCTCAATGGCCTGGTCAATGGTCATGGCCCACTCCTGATGGAGCATGGTTTTGGTCATGCTGTGGGCAAAGCTTGGGCCGTCTGCCAGGTCTTGCGCCATGGCCTGGGCCTGGGCCAGCAGTTGCGCGCTGTCATGCAGCGCGTTGAAAAAGCCCCAGGCCAGCCCCTCCTGCGCCGTCATGGCGCGGCCGGTGAACAGCAGCTCGGCTGCGCGGCCCTGGCCGATCAGGCGGGGCAGCAGGGCGCAGGCACCCATGTCGGCGCCCGCCAGGCCAACGCGGGTGAACAGATAGGCCGTCTTGGCACCGGGCGTGCCCAGGCGCAGATCAGCGGCCAGCGCGATCATGGCGCCCGCGCCCGCGCAGATACCGTCAATCGCGGCCACCACGGGCTGGGGGCAGGCCTTGATGGCTTTGACCAGATCGCCCGTCATGCGCGTGAACTCCAGCATCTCGGGCATCGTCATGGTGGTGAGCGGGCCGATGATCTCGTGCACATCGCCGCCACTGCAGAAATTGCCACCCGCTCCGGTCATGACCACCGCTTTCACATCACTGGCATAGCGCAGCGCGTGGAACAGATCACGCAGCTCGGCGTAGCTGGCAAAGGTCAGCGGGTTTTTGCGCTCCGGACGGTTGAGGGTGATGGTCGCCACCCCATTTAGGCAAGCGTAGGCAAAGTGCGTGGCGCTGTAGTCTGCACGGGGCGCGTACTGCGCACGCATCGGGTTGGTAGGGGAGATGTAGTGTTTCATGGTGCTTGCAGCGCAGACGCTGCCTCGGTCAGTTCGATGGTGCTGGCGGTCTCTTTGACACGGCCCAGCAGCTTGTGCAGTGTGGCCATGTCCTTGGCAGACAAGTCGCCAAAAGCCTGCACAATCCAGCCTTCGTGGGCCTGGGCCATATCGGCAAAGCTGGCGCGTCCGGCAGCCGTCAGGCGTACCAGAAAGGCGCGACGGTCGCCCTCCACGCTGTGGCGCTCCACCAGGTCTTCAGCCACCAGCTGATCGGTGATGCCGGTGACGTTGCCGCCCGTGACCATCATGCGGCGCGACAGCTCGTTCATCTTCAGGCCCTGGGGTGCGCGCTCCAGCTGCGCCATCAGGTCAAAGCGCGGCAAGGTGGTGTCAAACTGCTCGCGCAAGGCGGTGCGCACCGCGCGCTCCACCAGTTGGGTGCAGGTCAGCAGGCGCAGCCACAGCCGCAGCGCGGCGGCGTGGTCGGCATGGGCGCGGGCTTCGATATCCATCAGCGCTCCTCCTCGGTGTTTACTATGCTTTTAATAGCTGCTCCCGCGATGTTCTGTTGGGCTGCAGCCATATTTTGTTTGGATAACTCACGGTACAGCTGATCGCGGCCGCTCTCGTAAGGCAGTGGCCACACCACATCGCGGCTTTGCAGCTTGGCCGCTTCATGCAGGGTCCAGGCGGGGTCGGCCAGGTGGGGCCGGGCAATGGCGCACAGGTCGGCACGGCCCGCAGCGATGATGCTGTTGGCATGGTCGGCTTCGCTGATGGCCCCCACGGCAATGGTGCGGATGCCCACCTCGTTGCGGATGCGGTCGGCAAATGGCGTTTGGTACATGCGGCCATAGACTGGCTTGGCTGCACGTGTGGTTTGGCCGCTGGAGACGTCAATGAAGTCAGCCCCCGCCGCCTTGAACAGGCGGGCGATTTCCACCGCATCATCATCCGTGTTGCCGCCCGGTGCCCAGTCGTGCGCCGAGATGCGCACGCTGATCGGTTTGTCCTGCGGCCAGGCGGCGCGCACAGCAGCAAACACTTCCAGTGGGTAACGGCAGCGATTGGACAGGCTGCCGCCGTACTCATCGGTGCGCAGATTGGTCAGCGGGCAGATGAAGCTGGACAGCAGATAGCCGTGGGCGCAGTGCAGCTCCAACCAGTCCACCCCTGCGCTGGCTGCGCGCTGCGTGCTGGCGACAAAGGCGGCGGTGATGCGGTCCATGTCAAAGCGGGTCATGGCGCGCGGAATCTGGTTTTGCGCTCCATAGGGCAGTGCGCTGGCAGCCAGCAGGGGCCAGTTCGGCGCGTCGGCCGCGCCACCCGTGCTGCTGGGCAGTGGCTCGTCGGTGGCCTGCCAGCCTAGCTGCGTCGAGCCTTTGGGGCCGCTGTGGCCCAGCTGCAGGCCTAGCTTGGCGTGGCTGGCGTGGACAAAACGCACCACACGCTGAAGCGCCAGCTGCTGCGCATCCGTGGCCAGCACGGTGCAGCCCGGTGTGATGCGGCCATCGTCAGTGGGCGAGGTCATCTCCACCATCACCAGGGCCGCGCCGCCGAGTGCGCGTGCGCCTAAGTGCACCAGGTGAAAGTCCTGCATCTCGCCGTGCACCGCGCTATAGGTGGCCATGGGCGAGACGACGATGCGGTTTTTCAGCGTGAGGCCGCGCACGGTCAGCGGCGTAAGCATGGGCAGCACCGCGCGAGGCTTGCCTGCTGGCGCGGTCTGCGCCAGCCAGGTTTCATAGCCCTGCAGCCAGGTGGCGTCGCGCAGGCGCAGGTTCTCATGGCTGATGCGCTGGCTGCGGGTGAGCAGGCTGTAGTAGAACTGCTCGGCCTGCATGCTGCTGTAGCGCTCCACATTTTCAAACCACTCGGTTGAGTTGCGCGCTGCGTTCTGGATTTTCAGCACCTCCACACTGCGCCGGGCCTCGTAGGACTGCAACACATCGTCAAGCAATTCACTATTTATTTGATAGCTGCTCCCGCGATATTCTATTGGTCTGGCGGCCGATGGAGCATTAAAAACCTGCTTGAAAGCATCGGCCAGGTCGATCGCATCTTCCAGTGCCAGCTTGGTGCCCGAGCCAATGGAAAAATGGGCCGTGTGGGCCGCATCGCCCATCAGCACAATCGGCACCTGCTTGCCGCCGATGAGCTCACGGTGCACCCAGCGCTTGCACATGACCCGCGGAAAACGGATCCAGTTGGCCGAGCCGCGCAGATGGGCGGCATTGGTCATCAGCGAGTGCCCATCGAGGTATTTGGCAAACAGTTTTTCGCAAAACGCTGTGGCCTGCTCCTGGCTCATCTGGTCCAGGCCATGCGCTTTCCACACGGCTTCGGGCGTTTCCACAATGAAGGTGGAGGTGTCTTCGTTGAATTTGTAGGCATGCGCCGCAAACCAGCCGTGCTCGGTGCGCTCAAAGCAGAACGTGAAGGCGTCAAAGGTTTTTTGGGTGCCCAGCCACACAAAGCGGCACTGGCGCAGGTCAATGTCAGGCTCATAGGTGGCTGCATAGCGTGTGCGGATGCGGCTGTTCAGGCCGTCGCCTGCAATCACCAGGTCAGCGTCGTACTGCGCAGCCAGGGCCTGGTCGTCCGAGACGTCCACTTCGAACACCAGCTCCACACCCAGCTGCTGGCAGCGCTCCTGCAGGATGTTGAGCAGGTGTTTGCGCCCAATGCCGCAAAAGCCGTGGCCACTGGAGCGGATCACCTGGCCTTTGAAAAACAGCTCGATATCATCCCAGTGGTTCAGCGCATCGCCAATCAGCTGGCCTGTCACAGGGTCGGCTTCATGCAGATGGGCCAGGGTTTGGTCGCTGAGCACTACACCCCAGCCAAAGGTATCAAACGGCTTGTTGCGCTCTACGACCACGATACGCGCACCGGGCTGCTGCTGTTTCATCAGCAAGGCAAAGTACAAACCCGCGGGTCCGCCGCCAATACATAAAATGTTCATGTGTTTACTTTAAGCTTAAACAATTAAAAGGTCAATATAAATCCATCGACCACGCTGTTGCGCAATTGCCCGCCAGCAGTGGCTTAAATGTAAAAAATACGTGCAGTTGGTGTGCAGCTGTCTACAATGGCCGCAAGTCACAATTTCCGACACAACAACGAGGCATACAGCTCATGGGTTGGCTTGCAAAATTCTTCAAATCTTCTGAACCGATTGATCTTCCGCCGCAAAGCACCGGGTTTGATGACCTGGATGCCAAGCCCGTGCCCATCAAGCCGGTGGGCTCCGAGCTGCGCGCTGCGCGCGAGCTGATTAACGACGCCGCCGCCAAGACCGTGCTGGCCTATGGCCTGCCTGCGCGCTGGCTTTCGTTTGAAGTCGTCACTATTTCTGATGAAGAAAACGCCTATTTCCAGCTGCAGGCGACGATCAACCATTGGGACGAATACCTGATGGCGCACAGCTTTGCTTTTGAGCGCGCGGTGGTCAAACGGATTCGTGATGCCGACCCCGCAGTGGGCCGCGCTGTGCGTGCAGTGCTCTGGCGTGTCGCGCCCGACGCGGGCTGCCCCTATGACGACCTGCCCGAGCCGCAGGCCTGGACTGCAGAGGCCGTGCGCAAGCGTGGCGAGGCGCGCGATCTGGTCAACCGCGCCCTGTATGCCGCCACAACACCCGCCTCAGGCGCCAAAACGCCACCACTGGCAGCCGCTCTGATGCCGGTCAGCGCAGACGATGCCGAACGCGCAGGCCGCTCTACGATGCCCAATAAAACGGACAATCTGCTCGACGACGATGAGTTCAGCGACACCCGCCCCACCTCGGGCTATCACGGCTTTGCGCCCACACAGCCGTTTACCAAAGATCCTGCAGACACAGCCAAGTAGGCCTACACTGCAGCTGTATGTTGTACAAATTCAAGTCCTCCGCCGCTGGCGACCTCATCATGCTCGAGCCCAATGGCCGGCGTGTGCTGGAGATCATGGGCAAAGCCCCCGACCCCACTGGCATCATCCTGCCCGAGCAGATGGCTGCTGCGATGGATGCGCTCAACGCCGCCATGGCGCGCGAAGAGGCTGAGCAGCAGGATGCCATTGCACAGGCCAAAGCCAAGGGCGAGAGCGTGCCGCGCTTTGATGCCATCAACCTGCGCAAACGCGCCTGGCCCATGGTTGAGATGCTGCAGCGCTGCAGCAAGGAAAAAGCGCCCATTACCTGGGGCGTCTAGCCGTCGCGCCGCAGCGTGTGCGGCGCATCAGGCCTGGACATCAGTGGCCCGCAGCGGCGGCTGAAGTGTCAATCCACCTTGGCGCCAGAGTTCTTCACCACCACGGCCCATTTGGCAATCTCGGCATCGATCATTTTGGCAAATTCTGCCGGTGTGCCACCGCCAGGAATCGCGCCCTGGGCCAGCAGCTTTTCTTTGATCTCGGGCTTGGCAAATGACTTGGCCACCTCCTGCTGGATGCGGTTGACGATATCGGGCGGTGTGCCTGCAGGGGCCAGCAGGCCGAACCACGAGCTCGCCTCAAAGCCCTTGAGGGCGGGGCCGCCGGCCTGCTCGATAGTGGGTGCGTCAGGCAGGGCTGCAGAGCGCTGGCTGCTGGTCACTGCCAGTGCCTTGAGCTTGCCAGCCTTGATCTGCGGCATGGCGCTGGGCAGGTTGTCAAACATCACATCCATGCTGCCACCAATCATGTCCAACAGCGCAGGGCTGGAACCCCGGTAAGGGAAGTGCACCATGTAAGTGCCGCTCATGCTTTTGAACAGCTCGCCTGCCAGATGGATGGAGGTGCCATTGCCGCTGGAGGCCATATTGAGCTTGCCCGGGTTGGCTTTGGCGTACTTCACAAAATCAGCCACGTTGTTGATGCCCAGTTTCTGCGCTTTCTCTGCGTTCATCACCATCACATTGGGCACCCCGGCCACCAAAGTGATGGGGGCAAAGTCTTTGACCGGGTTATACGGTAGGCTGGGGTACAGCGCCTTGTTGATGCCATGGGTGCCCACCGTGCCCATGAGCAGGGTGTAGCCGTCTGCTGGTGAGCGGGCCACGGCTTCAGCGCCGACGTTGCCGCCTGCGCCTGCGCGGTTTTCCACCACAAAGCTCTGGCCCAAGGCTTTGGACAGCTCTGGCGCGATGGCGCGGGCCAGGATGTCGGTGGTGCCGCCCGGGGCAAAGGGCACCACGATGCGCACCGGCTTGGCTGGCCAGGCGGTCTGCGCCTGGGCCGGGTTGGCCAACATGTTAGCTATTAAAAATATAGCTGCTCCCACGATATTCCATTGGGCTTGTCGGCGATTGGGTTTAAAAATAGTCATGGTTTGTCTCCAAGTTAGTTATACAGCTATCTTAAGCCTGAAACAGGGTGTGCAACTGCGCTGCCAGTGGCTTGCCCGCCTGCAGGCCCATGGCCGATGCCAGTGGGTTGGTATGGCTGACGACACCCTCATCGTAGCTGCTGCGCGCCTGGCCAATGCAGGCGCTGATGTGCGCCACGGTGCAGGCGGCCAGGCCGTGCTGCTGCAAAAACCCCAGGGCCGCAATGCCTGCGCCATCGCGCCCCACACCTGCATCATTAAACACGCTCAGCACAGGCCGGGCAGCCAGCGCATAGCGCGCCGAGCTGATGCCACCATGCGAGCCGCTCACGGCGATGCAGCCAGCGTCCTGGGAGCCCAGCTCGGTGATCGAATCCACAATGCGCAGCGCGGCTGTAGTCATCAGCCCATTGTCAGAAGTCTCGCAGGCCCCCAGCCTCTGGGAATACCCTAATGCGCTAGGTAGTAACAAACGTTACTATTGAGGCATGCAAGCCCTCTACACCCTTCAATCGCAGGCTCAGTGCCATGTGTTTGACATGCACGCCCAGCCTTGGCAGGCCACCGCCAACCCAGGCCTGTGGCTCAAGCCGGTGCGCCAGGACGATGTGCTGGGCCATTACCTGGGCCTGGTGCGCTTTGACGCGGGCGTGCGCAGCGGCCTGCACCAGCACCAGGGCGTGGCCACCAGCTTTGTGGTGCAGGGCGGCTTGACCGACTACCACGGCGCCATCGGCCTGCATGAGACGGGCATCAACATCAAGGGCTCCACCCACGATGCCATGGCCTATGCCGACACTGTGCTGGTCTCGCGCCTGGAAGGGCCGGTGACGTATCCGCAGGAGAGCGTGATCAGCGGAGTGCACGCAGGCTCGCGCCATGAAAACTTCACCAACCCCAATCCCTTGATGCCGCCCGAGGTGAATGTGCCTGTAGACCAGCTCATGTCACAGGCCACCGGCCTGGCGGGTATCACCCGGCAGATGATTTTTGACTATGCAGGCACAGGCACCCAGCGGCGCATGGTGCAGATCAACATGTTGCCTGGCACCAGCGCGCGCTTTGGTGTGACCGAGCTTACCGAGCTGTGGGTGCGCGGTGGCAACCTGACGGTCAATGCGCGCAGCGCGCATGCCAACTGCTTTGTGGTGTGCGAGGCGGGTGCGCAGGTGCACTTGGACGCGCCCTTTGGCGCCTTGCTGCTGGCTTGGGCCCATGGCCCTGAGCACTACAGCCCAGGCCAGGCGAGCGGCGATTTATTTGGCTTCGGCAGCCACCAGCGCGTCGATCAGTTTGTCCAGCGTGCCGCCCATGGTTTTGAGCTCGGCGGCTGACAGACCCGAGAACAGCTGCGCCTCGCGCTGCGTGGCCCGCGCGCCAATCTGTGCAAATAGCTTTTTGCCTGCGGGCGTCAGAAAGACGTGACTGCGGCGCTGGTCTTGCGGGTCGTTTTCCAGCGTCACCCGCCCCATTTTGACCAGGCCCGACACCGCGCGGCTGACCGACATTTTGTCCAGGCCTGTGGCCTCGGCAATATCGGTGGCTGCGCTGCCCGGGTGGGAGGCCACCACCACCATGGCGCGCCATTCGTTCAGGCTCAGTTGATGGGCCTTGCCCACGTCCTGCTGAAAAGGGCGGGCGGTCAGGTTGACGACACGCACCAGTTTGAAAAACAGGGACGTGTCAACAGGCAGCGGTTTGTGCATCAGGCTTTACGTGATTTATCAACAAGAGCCTCGATTTTACCGAGCATGTCGGCATTGGTCTGTGCCTTCCAGCGCGCGTAGGTCCGGCGGGTGGAGATTTGCCACTGAGCCAGCTCGGCGGGCGTGGGCACATGCACCTCTACCCCCAGCGCCTTGACCTTCTCCACGTCCTCGGCAAACAGCTTGCGCACCAGTTGCACCTGCTGCGCCGCGGCGTCGATGCCAGCTTCGCGCACGATCTTCTGGTCCGCGGGCGTCCAGCTTTGCCACACGGGCGCGGCAATGGCGAACAGCAAGATATCGTTGGAGTAGTTCCACTTGGTGACAAACTTCTGGCCCAGGGTATGGATCTTGGCGGCCAGAAACACCTCCAGCGGGTTTTCCTGCGCATCGACCGCGCTGGAGGCCAGCGCAGGCTGTGCATCGGCCCAGCTCATGAAGGTGGGGTTGGCACCCATGCTGCTCATGATCTCGCCGTACATCGGGCTGCCGACCACGCGGATTTTCAGGCCTTTGAGGTCATCGGGCTGCTTGATCGGGCGCTTGCTGTTGCTGATCTGGCGGTAGCCTGTCTCGCCCACAGCCAGAGGCTCGGCACCGGCTTTGCGCACCAGGTCAAAATAGTCTTTTTGCACCACACTGCTGGCCATCACCGCGTCCCAGGCCTTGTGGTCGGGAAACAGGAAGGGCAGCGTGAACACGCCCAGTTCGCGCACCGTGCCCGTCCAGTTGATGGGCGCACCGCACAGCACGTCGATGATGCCCTGGCGCATGGCCGAGAACTCGCGCGTCTGGTCGCCTTGCACCAGCGAGGCACCCGGGTATTGCTTGATGTTGATGCGCCCGCCCGTGCGCTCGCGTACCAGGTTGCCAAAAATCTCGCCCCCCTTGCCCCAGGCAAACGCGGGCGGCACCACGGTGGACATCTTGTATTCGGCCTTGTAAGCGCTTTGCGCCCAGGCATAGCGCGCCAAGCCCACCGTGGCCGCCGTAGAAGTCGCCAATGTCAGAACAGAACGTCTTTGCATCACAGTCTCCTTGCAGTTAAACACACATCAATAACCCAAGCTCCGAGGCAGCCACAGCGCCAGTTGCGGCCACACCGCCACCATCACCGTCGCTGCCAGAAAGCTCAGCACCAACCACATCACATACGGCACGGTGGTTTCTATCCGCACTTTGGCCATCTTGCAGGCCACCAGCAGATTGACGGCCATCGGCGGCGTGAACTGACCAATGGCAATCATCATCGTCAGCAGCACACCAAACCACACCACATCCCAGTTGAAGGCCAGACACAGCGGATACAGCAGGGGCAGGAAGATCAAAAAGATCGACACCCCGTCCAGAAACATGCCCACCACCAGCAGCACTGCCATCAAAACAGCCAGTGTGCCGCCACTGCCCAGGCCCGAGTCTTTCACCGCCTTGACCACCGGGTCAGCCAAACCCAGGGTGTTGACGCTGTAGGCAAAAATGCCCGCCAGCGCCATCACGATCATGATCACGGCAGAAATCTCCGCCGCTTCGCGAAAGATGCTGTACAGGTCTCGCAGCCCGATCGTGCGGTGCACCACCATGCCGACAAACAAGCCATAGACCACGGCCACCACGGCGGCCTCGGTGGGGGTGAACCAGCCCACGCGCATACCGCCCAAGATCAGCACCGGCGCTGCCAGGCCCCACACCGCCTGGCCTAGCGACGACCAAAAAGGCGGGCGGGGCAGGTCTTTTTCAAACTGGCCAAAATTGTTTCTGCGCGATATCCATATCGCCGGGATCACCAGCGCCAGGCCCGCCAGAATACCCGGCACCATGCCAGCGGCAAACAGCGCGGGCACCGATGCGCCAGGCACGTTCACGCTGTAGACCACAAAGGCAATCGATGGGGGAATCAAAATATCGGTGGCTGCTGCTGCGCCCACCACACTGGCCGAGAACGGGGCGGGGTAGCCCGCACGCGCCATGGCCGCAATCATCACGCCGCCCACAGCCGCCGCATTGGCCGGGCCCGAGCCACTGATGCCGCCCAGCACCATGGCCACCAGAATAGCCACCAAAGGCAACATGCCGGAAGAGCGGCCCACACAGGCCTGGGCAAAGGTCACCATGCGCTGCGCCACGCCCGAGCGGTCAAAAATCGAACCCACCAGCACAAACATGGGCAGCGCCAGCAGAGGGTATTTGGCCATGCCGGCATACATGTTCTGTGGCGCGGCCAGCAGACCCCACAGCTGGGTATCGGCATTGGCCAGGGCAATCGCCACCAAGCCGCCCAGGCCTAGCGACACGCCGATCGGCACGCCCGCCATCATCAGCAGCAGAAAAATAGCAAACAGTGTGAGGCCAATCATGTGGCGTCCTCTGGTGCTGCAGCGTCGGTCTGCACCGCCTGGCTGGCACGCCAGGCATAGGCCAGTGCACGCAGCGCAATCAGCGCGCACAGCACAGGTACCACCGCGGTGTACCACCAGCGCGGCACGCCCAGGCCCATCGAGGTTTCTGCATATTTGATCTCGTCAAACACCGTGCGGCCAAACAGCGCGGCCAAAACCATGAACAGCAGCGCCGTCATGCACGAGGCGATGATTTTGAGCTGCCGCTGGCGTGCGCGGCTGCCCGAGTCATAAAAAAATTCAATGCGGATATGCTGGTCCCGGCTGGCTGCGCTGGACGCGCCTGACAGAGTGAGCACCACCATGAGGAAAATCGAAATTTCCTCCGTCCAGGCATAGGACGCATCGGTGAAATAGCGTGTCAGCACATTGAGCAGGGTGATCACCACCAGCAGGGCCATGCTGGCCACGGCCAGGCCCTCTTCCAGCGCGACGGGAAGCCTGTATCGGGTGTTCATGCCACGGCCTTTTGCACATTGGCGGCGACCATATCGCGCGCCGCCTGCACGATGGCCTGTACATCCACGCGGGCCTCGTTTTCCAGCACCTTGGCATAGCCCACGGGGATGCGCGGCGCGCCCAGACGGCTGACGCGTGCGCGGGTGTGCTGCGCCACGGTGGCGGCGATCTCGGCGCCAAAGCCTGCAGCCTGCACTGCCTCGTGCACCACCAGCAGGCGGCCAGTCTGCGCGCAACTGGCCAGCACCATCTCGCGATCCCAGGGCCAGATGCTGCGCAGGTCGATCAGCGTGGCCGCAATGCCCTCGCGCAGCAGCGCCTGCACGGCGTCGTCGCAGGCCTGCACCTGCCTGCTCCAGCTCACCAGGGTGATGTCTTTGCCATAACGCAGGGTGCGCGCCTTGCCAATCGTGGCGCGGATGCTGCTGTCCACCTCGCCCTGCATGCCCCACAGCGCCTTGTGCTCCAGATACACCACCGGGTCGTCGCAGTCCATGGCAGCGCGCAGCAGGCTGTAGTTGTCCTGCGGATTGCCGGGGCACACCACCACCAGGCCAGGCAGGTGGGCAAACCAGCTCTCCAGGCTTTGCGAGTGCTGCGCGGCGCTGGCCTCCCAGATGCCGCTGGGCATGCGCGCCACCAGCGGCACACGGCCCTGGCCGCCAAACATGTAGCGGTTTTTGGCCGCCTGGTTAACCAGCTCGTCCATGCCGCACAGGGCAAAGTCCACCACGCGCATTTCCACCACTGGGTGCAAGCCTGCCAGGGCCATGCCCACACCAGCGCCCATGATGGCGGCCTCTGAGATGGGCGTGTCGATCACGCGGTCTTTGCCAAACAGCGCTTGCAGGCCAGTGTATTGGCCAAAAATGCCGCCACGGCCAATGTCTTCGCCCAGCACCACCACATGAGCGTTCTCGCGCATGGCGTGTTCAATAGCCAGCGCGGCGGCCTGGGCGTAGCTCATCAATGCCATACGCCTGCTCCGGTGGTCTGCACATCGGTGTAGGCGCTGGCTGCGTCGGGCCAGGGGGCGTCAAGAGCTGTCTGCAACACTTGCGTAATTTCTTCTTTTACTATGTTTTTAATAGCTGCTCCCGCGATATTCCATTGGTCTGCGGGCATATTTTGTTGTAAATACTGCTCCAGCCGCAAGATTGGATCGGTCAGCAAGGCTGCTTGCAACTCAGCCGCATCGCGGTAGGCCGCCCGGTCCACCGACACATGGCCTTTGACGCGGTAGGTCAGCGCGTGCAGCATGCGCGGGCCCTGGCCTGCGCGCACCTGGCGCACCAGTTGCTCGGCTGCCGCATGCACGGCCATCACATCATTGCCGTCCACCTCGGTGGCAGCAATGCCCAGGCTGCGCGCACGCGCTGCGGCGCCGTCGCCAGCGGTCACGGGGCCGCTGGCCGTGGTGGCACTCCAGCGGTTGTCCTCGCAGACAAACAGCACGGGCAGCTGGTAGACCTGCGCCCAATTGAGCGCTTCCAGAAACGGCCCCCGGTTGATGGCACCATCGCCAAAAAAGCAGACGGTGATGGCGCTGCACTGCAGCAGCTTTTGTGCATGCGCTGCGCCCACGGCAATCGGCAAGCCTGCGGCTACCACGCCGTTAGCCCCCAGCATGCCGACTGAAAAATCGGCAATGTGCATCGAGCCACCCTTGCCGCCATTGAAGCCACTGGCCTTGCCAAACAGCTCGCACATCATGCGCGCCATGTCTGCGCCTTTGGCCAGCGTGTGGCCGTGGCCGCGGTGGGTGGAGGTTAAATAGTCCTGGGCCGTCAGATGGGCACACACCCCTACCGGCACGGCTTCCTGCCCGGTGGACAGGTGCAGCGGCCCGCGCACCTGCGCTGCCGTTCCCGCGGTCTGCCCATAGGCCGACACCCCCCCCTGACTGGCCTGCTCCGCAGCGTCTTCAAACGCGCGGATGCGCAGCATGCTGTGGTACAGCGCAAGCAGTCCGTCGTTGGCAGCGTGGTGGGTAGTGGGCAAACTCACACAGAATCTCCATGCAATGCCACATAGTAACGATCGTGACTAACTGGAACGATGGGGATAACCCTGCCTGCGCAGGGCAGGCTTGCCGGGCAGCGGGCATAAAAAAACCGCCCGAAGGCGGTTTTTGGCGCGAGGCAACGAGACTGCGTGGGTATCAGTCGGCGTACACGCCTGCAGCCTTGATGATCGGGCCCCACTTGGCCATTTCGGCACCGACGAAGGCTTTGTGGCCAGCGGCGTCGTTGCGCGCATCGCTAATCACCGAGGCGCCAGCAGATTCCTGCTTCTTGATGAAATCAGCGTCTTTGACCGCCAGCTTGAGGGCGTCGTTGATTTTCTTGAGCACGGGCGCTGGCGTGCCTTTGGGGGCATACAGGCCTTGCCAGATGGTGACAGCAAAATCTTTGTAGCCAGCCTCTTGCATGGTGGGCAGGTCTTTGAACACGGCTGGAGCCAGGCGCTTGGGCGTGGTTACAGAGTAGGCTTTGACTTTTTTGCCTTCGATCTGCTGGGCGGTGCTGGTGGTTTGGTCGCACATCAAATCGATCTGGCCGCCGATCAGGTCGGTCATGGCGGGGGCGGTGCCTTTGTAGGGCACAGGGGTCATGTCAATCTTGAGCGCCGACTGGAACAGCATACCGCACAGGTGCGAAGCCGAGCCAATGCCAGCATTGCCGATGTTGATCTTGCCCTTGTTCTCGTTGGCCCATTTGACCAGCTCGGCCATGTTGTTGGCAGGCAGGCTGGGGCGGCCGATCACGCTCATGGGGTTTTCGCTGACCAGGCCCAGGTATTCAAAGTCGGTCTCGACCTTGTAAGGGATGGTGCGCAGCATGGTGGGCAGGGTGGCTTGGCCGATGTGGAAGAACAGCAGGGTATAGCCATCAGGGTTGGCCTTGGCCACCTTGTTCGCACCGATGGAGCCAGAGGCACCGACTGCGTTGTCCACCACGATATTGGCACCCAGGGTCTTGCGCATGGACTCGGCCAGGTCGCGGGCTGCCTTGTCGGTGGGGCCACCGGCTGCGAAAGGCACGACAAAAGTGATGTTCTTGTCTTTGTTGGGGAAGTCTTGCGCTGTTGCGCTGCCTGCAAAGGTCAGTGCCAAAGCGGCGGCGGCGCCAATCAGGGAAAGAGGTTTGGATAGCATGGGAAAACTCCAGATAAAGATAAATAAACTTTAGCGTCAATACGCCGTATGGCTATAACGGGAAATACGTAGCCTGGGGCGACAGGCTGTCGTAAAAACCCTATATGTGGCAAGTACTTAGGCGCTTATTGCCAAAGGCTATGAGCTTGTGATTTCTTTGTATTGGACGGCTGCAGGCGGCCTGCGTACAGTGCGGTCATTGTCTTCCATTTGGCTTTGCCATCATTTCCATGCGCCTATTTACCCCTGTGATCCGCTTCCTGGTACTGGCTGCCCTGCTGCAGGCCAGCGCGCAGGCTGCTGAGCCAGAGGCGGTGTCTGCCGACACAGCAGCCCAGGCTATTGCGCAAGGCGCTGTGGTGGCCGATGTGCGCAACCCAGCCGCATTTGCCCAAGGCCATCTGCCCAACGCTGCATCGCTGCCTGCTGACGCCGCTGGCCGCAGCGTGGCGGCGCTGGAGCGCTTGCTCTCTGACGCGGGTGTGGACGTTTCACGCACCGTAGTGGTAGTAGGTGAGGCCGGGGACGCCAATGCACAGGCGCTGTGGCAGACGCTCAGCGCCTACGCCACGGGCCGCGTGCTTTGGCTGGTGGGCGGCACCAGCGAATGGCAGCTCACAGGCCGCAGCCTGCAGCAAGGCAGCGCCGTCCTGCAGGCCGTGCCCCAGCGCCTGGTGCGCCAGCAGGCTCAGGGCAGCGCCTCGGCGCGCATGGCAGGCGCTTCGGTACGCGCAGTGGCTGCGCCAGAGCCCAAAGCAGACGCCAAGTTAAGTGCTTTATAGGCCGCCAGGGCAATAGAATATCGCGGGAGCAGCTACTAAAAATGTAGCGTCCGCGCTGAAACATGCACGCTCACTTGTAGCTGCGCGCATCCTCAATCACCTTGCCATCGTTGGGCAAAGTGCCTGCATCCACCAGCTCGACATCACCACGCAGCTTGGTCACCTCGCGGATGGCATCGGCCAGCCTGGCCTGCAGGCCTTCGGCCTTGGCAGTGGTTTCCACCTTGAGCAGCATGGCGTCGTTGGCCATCTCGCCGCTGACCACCAGGCGTGCCTTGGCCACCTCGGGGAAGCGCTTGGCGATCTCGGCCACCTGGGCTGCGTGCACAAACATGCCGCGGATCTTGGTGGTTTGGTCAGCGCGGCCCATCCAGCCTTTGATGCGGGTGTTGGTGCGGCCTGTGGGGCACTGGCCGGGCAACACGGCGGTCAGGTCGCCGGTGCCAAAGCGGATCAGCGGGTAGGTTGGGTTCAGGGTGGTGATGACCAGCTCGCCCACCTCGCCTTCGGGCACCGGGTCGCCGGTGCCGGGGCGCACGATCTCCAAAATCACGCCTTCGTCCAGCACCAGGCCCTGGCGGGCCGAGGTCTCATACGCAATTGAGCCCAGATCGGCGGTGGCAAAGCACTGGTAGACGTCAATGCCGCGCTCGGTAAACCAGTCGCGCAGGCTGGGCGGAAAGGCCTCGCCACCGACCATGCCCTTGGTCACCGTGGGCAGCTTCACGCCCATCTCGGCAGCCTTCTCGACAATGATCTTGAAAAAACTCGGCGTGCCGATGTAACCTGCAGGCTGCAGCTCGGCCATGGCCTGCACCTGTTGCTCGGTCTGCCCGGTGCCCCCGGCAAACACCGTGCAGCCCAGGGCATGGGCGCCGGTCTCCATCATCGAGCCTGCGGGCACAAAGTGGTAGCTGAAACAGTTGTGGATCAGCTCGCCGCTGCGAAAGCCTGCTGCGTAGATGGCGCGTGCCATGCGCCAATAATCTTTGGACGTGCCTTGCGGCTCATAGATCGGGCCGGGGCTGGCAAACACGCGCGGCATCTGGGGGCCGTAGCCTACCGCGCTGAAACCGCCAAACACATGGCGGCCAGGCATTGCAGTGAACGAAGCCAGGCCCGCTTTCTGCCGCTCATGCAGCTCGCTCTTGCGCGTTACCGGCAGCGTCGCTAGCGCCGCGCGGTGGGTGATTTTCGCAGGGTCAATACCCTGCAATGCCTCGCGCATGGCTGCAGCATGCCGCTGGGCATGCGCGATCTGCGCAGGCAATGCTGCCATGTGGGCGGCCTCGCGTGCAGCGGGGTCGCGGGTTTCCAGAACATCATAAAACGGACCCATCACAGCATCCTCCAGTTCAGGTTTGATACTATCAATTTCATAGCTGCTCCCGCGATATTTTATTGGTCTGGTGGCCTAAAGCCTTGTCAAACGGACCTGCAGACTGCCTTGGAAGCAGGCTGCGCAGTGCGCCAGCCCTCAGGCCAGCCAGCGCTTGCGGCGCTTGTAGCTCTTCACATCCTTGAAGCTCTTTTTCTGGCCATCGCCACCGCCTGTGCCCAGGTAGAACTCTTTCACGTCCTCGTTGGTGGCCAGCTCTTTGGCCGGGCCGTCCATCACAATGCGCCCGCTCTCCATGATGTAGCCGTAGTCGGCATAGCGCAGCGCCATGTTGGTGTTTTGCTCAGCCAGCAAGAAGGTCACGCCCTCCTTGACATTGAGGTCTTTGACGATTTCAAACACCTCCTCCACAATCTGCGGTGCCAGGCCCATCGAGGGCTCGTCCAGCAGCACCATGCTGGGGTTGGCCATCAGCGCGCGGCCAATGGCGCACATCTGCTGCTCACCGCCCGAGGTGTAAGCCGCCTGGCTGGTGCGGCGGGTTTTCAGGCGCGGAAAATAGTTGTAGACCTTCTCCAGGTTGGCCGCAATCTGCGCCTTGCTCTTGACGGTGTAGGCCCCGGTCATGAGGTTTTCCTCAATCGTCAGGTGGGCAAAACAGTGGCGCCCCTCCATCACCTGCACCACGCCGCGCTGCACCAGGTCAGCCGGCGTGAGGTTTTCAATGCGCTCGCCGCGCAGCTCGATGCTGCCCTTGGTGACTTCGCCGCGCTCGCCCGAGAGCAGGTTGCTCACAGCGCGCAAGGTAGTGGTTTTGCCCGCTCCGTTGCCGCCCAGAATGGCCACAATGCCGCGCTCGGGCACCTGCAGGCTCACGCCCTTGAGCACCAGGATCACGTGGTTGTAGATCACCTCAATGCCGTTGACATTGAGGACGATATTGGGGGCAGTGGCGGCAGGGGTTTTGGTTTCCATCTGGGGTTCTCTGGCTAGTTCCAAGGACAGATTGCGTGCTGTCCTTGGAACTAGCGACTCTTGCGAGTCGCCAGGTTTATCGCATCACTGCAGCATCAAGACTGGCAGTCCGCGCCATCACGGCGGGTCAGCTTCTTCTCGGCGGCGTACTTGTCAGCAGCAGCTTTGACCATCGGGTTGATCAACTGCTCGTCGCCTTGCAGCCAATCCGACGTCCAGTTGAACTTGGTGCCGTCCCAGGTGTGCACGCGGGCCCAGGCTGCGCCCATGTGGTCCTTGCAGCTGGTCGACAGGGGGCGCATCACGCCCTTGAAGCCCAGTGCATCCAGCTTGGCCTGCGTCAGGTTCAGGTTCTCATAGCCCCAGCGTGCCTGCTCGCCGGTCATGACCTTGCCTTTGCCAAAGCGGTCTTGCGCTGCGCGCACGCCCTCTACGGCAAACATCGCGCTCATCATGCCGCGCATGTACAGCACCTGGCCCACTTCGTCTTTCGGTCCGGTGCCCTGACCTTTGCCATGCACTTTCTCCAGCACTTCCTTGGACACTGCGGCGGCTTGCTCAGCACCGTGTTGCATCATGATGGCGTTGTAGCCTTTGGCACCTTCGCCCACGTCCTTGACGTCCGGCTCAGCACCTGCCCACCACACACCATACATCTTGTCGCGCGGATAGCCAGTGGCTTGCGCTTCCTTGAGGGCGGTCGAGTTCATCACACCCCAGCCCCAGTTGAGCACATAGTCAGGGCGGTTCTGGCGAATCTGCAGCCAGGTGGCTTTTTGCTCCACACCAGGGTGGGTGACAGGCAGCAGGCTCAGGTCAAAACCGTGCATCTTGGCGCGCTCTTGCAGCAAAGGAATAGGCTCTTTGCCGAACGGGCTGTCATGGTAGACCAAGGCAATCTTCTTGCCTTTGAGCTTGTCCAGGCCGCCTTCTTTCTTGGCAATATGCTGGATCAGCGCGTCCGCCGCAACCCAGTAGGTGCCTGCCAGCGGGAAGTTCCACTTGAACACGCCGCCGTCAGCTGATTCGCTGCGGCCATAGCCTGCCGTGATCAGCGGAATCTTGTCGGCAGGGGCTTTTTCGGTCAGCGCAAAGGTGATGCCGGTAGACAGCGGCTGGAACACCGTGGCGCCACCGTTTTTGCCCTTCAGGCGCTCATAGCACTCCACACCACGGTCGGTGGCGTAGCCGGTTTCACACTCTTCAAAGCTCAGCTTCACCCCGTTGATGCCGCCACGCGCGTTCACCAGCTTGAGGTAGTCCACGTAGCCGTTGGCAAACGGTACGCCGTTGGGGGCATACGCCCCGGTGCGGTAGACCAGCACAGGGAAGAACTGCTCTTTGGCCTGGGCCAAAGCGTTGGTAGCCACGGCGGCAAGGCCTGCTACAGCTACCGTGGTAGCGACTGCCAGTTGACGAAGTTTCATAGTCTCACTCCTAAAAAAATAAACACACACAAACTCATACACAACGCTCGATTAGCTATCTTTGAAGTCAGTGTTTGCGAGCACCCCAACACTGCAAATTTTTCCTCTTAATGCGGGAAAGGCCAGATGCGCAGCTTCTGCTTTCCCACACTCCACAACTTGGCCAGACCATGCGGCTCCACAATCAAAAACCACACAATCAGCGCGCCAAATACCATGAACTCGGTGTGCGACACCGCCGCGGTGGAGATATTCACCCCCACGATGGAGCCCACCAGCGGCAGAAACTGGTTCAGGAAAATCGGCAGTACCACGATGAAGGCTGCGCCGAAGAAGCTGCCCATGATTGAGCCCATGCCGCCAATGATCACCATGAACAGCAGCTGGAACGAGCGGTCCACCGAGAAGGCCGCAGGCTCCCAGGAGCCCAGGTGCACAAAGCCCCACAGGCCACCGGCCACGCCAATGATGAAGCTGCTGACCGCAAAGGCCGACAGCTTGGCATACATCGGGCGGATGCCGATCACCGCTGCGGCCACGTCCATGTCACGGATGGCCATCCACTCGCGGCCAATCGCGCCGCGCACCAGGTTTTTGGCCAGCAGCGCAAACACCACCAGAAAGCTCAGGCAAAACAGATATTTCTCCAGCGGCGTGTTGATCGAGATGCCAAACACCTGCATGTTGGAGACCGACACCGAGCCCGATGCGGTATTGTTGGTGAACCATTTGATGCGCAAAAACGCCCAGTCGCAGAAGAACTGCGCTGCCAGCGTGGCAATGGCCAGGTACAGCCCGCGCACCCGCAAGCTGGGGATGCCAAAGAAGATGCCCACCAGCGTGGCAAAGAAGCCGCCCGTGAGCAGGGCCACGATCACCGGCATGCCTTCAATGCGCACAAAGGTGTTGTAGGCCGCATAGGCGCCGACTGCCATGAAAGCGCCCGAGCCCAGCGAAATCTGCCCGCAGTAGCCCACCAAAATGTTCACGCCAATCGCCGCCAGCGACAGGATCAAAAAGGGAATGAAAATCGCCTTGAAGATATATTCCGACGCCAGCATGGGCACCAGGATGAAGGCCACGGCCAGGATCAGGCCGAGCGCAAGACGGTCCTGCGTGATCGGAAAGATCTGCTGGTCAGCGCGGTAGCTGGTTTTAAACTGGCCGTTTTCTCTGTAAAACATTAAATACCTTTAATCAGTTGAGGACAGAGCAAATTTGCTTTGCAAATATTGGTCTGTCCCGCAAAAACATCGATAATCTTTTAGTTACGACCCGCTTCGCTTAACTTGCGATGCAAGTTAGTCTCCACTGAAAGATCCTCTTTCGCTGCAAGCAGCGAAAGCCCTGCGGGCTTGATCGCGTATTTCATACGCGATCGATGATCTTTTCGCCAAACAAACCCTGCGGTCTGAACAGCAGAAACACCAAAGCCAGTACATAGGCAAACCAGATCTCGATACCGCCGCCTACATAGGGGCCCAGATAAACTTCCGAGAGCTTTTCGCCCACACCGATGATCAGGCCGCCCACAATCGCGCCGGGCACCGAGGTCAGGCCGCCCAGAATCACTACCGGCAGCGCACGCAAGGCCACGGTGGTGAGCGAGAACTGCACGCCCAGCTTGCTGCCCCAAATCATGCCGGCCACCAAAGCCACAATGCCCGCCACACACCAGACGATCACCCAGATGCGGTTGAGTGGAATGCCAATCGACTGCGCTGCCTGGTGGTCATCGGCCACCGCGCGCAGGGCGCGGCCCGTAGACGTTTTCTGGAAGAACAATGTCAGCAGGGCCACCAGAATGGCCGCGATCAGCGCGGCGATCAGGTCTTCCTTGTTGATCAAAATGCCGCCCTGGAACATGCCTTCCAGCGCCATGATCGGCTCCTTGGGCATGCCGATGTCGATCTTGTAGATATCGCTGCCAAAAATCGTCTGACCCAGGCCATCGAGAAAATACGTGATGCCCAAGGTGGCCATCAACAAGGTTGCGCCTTCCTGGTTGACCAGATGGCGCAGCACCAGCCGCTCGATGATCCAGGCCACTACAAACATGATGACCGCCGCAATGGCAAAAGCCACCACATTGGCCAGGATTTTGTTGTCAATGCCTGTCCACTGCGGAATCCACTCGGCAAAGCGCGCCATCGCCAGCGCCGCAAACAGCACCATCGCGCCTTGTGCAAAGTTGAACACGCCCGAGGCCTTGAAAATCAGCACAAAGCCCAGCGCCACCAGCGAGTAAAGCATGCCCGCCATCAGGCCGCCTAGTAATGTTTCTAAGAAAAATCCCATGATTCTGTGTCTCTAGTGCGATGTGCCAAGGTAGGCTTTGATAACTTCGGGGTTGTTGCGCACCTCTGCCGGTACGCCGTCGCCGATGATCTTGCCGTAGTCCAGCACCACCACGCGGTCGGAGATGTCCATCACCACGCTCATGTCGTGCTCGATCAACACCACCGTGGTGCCGAACTCGTCGTTCACATCCAGCACAAAGCGGCACATGTCCTGTTTTTCTTCCAGGTTCATGCCAGCCATGGGCTCGTCCAGCAGCAGCACCTGGGGCTCCATCGCCAGCGCACGGCCCAGGTCCACCCGCTTTTGCAGGCCATAAGGCAGCTGACCCACGGGGGTTTTGCGGTAGGCCTGAATTTCCAGAAAGTCGATGATGGTCTCGACATATTCGCGGTGCTTGATTTCCTCGCGCTCGGCCGGGCCGATGCGCAGGGCCTGCATGAAGAGGTTGCTCTTGATCTTCAGGTTGCGACCAGACATGATGTTGTCCAGCACGCTCATGCCCTTGAACAGCGCCAGGTTCTGGAAGGTGCGCGCCACACCCATGGTGGCCACCTCGTGGCTGTTCATGTGCTTGAAAGTCTTGCCGCGAAAGGTAATGCTGCCTTCCTGCGGCTGGTACACACCATTGATGCAGTTAAGCATCGACGACTTGCCTGCACCGTTGGGCCCAATGATGGCGCGAATCTCATGCTCACGCACATTGAAGCTGATATCCGTCAACGCTTTCACGCCACCGAACCGCAGGGAAATGTTCTGCACGTCAAGAATGACGTCACCTATCTTTTTGCTCATAGATTGCTCGCGGCTTGGGGTAAAGAGGGGGGAAACTTCCGGACGCGAAGGGCGCTAAGGTTGCGCGAAGGACGCGAAAGAAAACCAAAAAAATTTAAAAATAAGACCCCAGTATTTTTTGCAGCAGCACAAAAACGAATACCTGTTGTGATTGAAATTTTCATTTCGGTATTTTTTCGCGTCCTTCGCGCAACCTTAGCGTCCTTCGCGTCCGGAAGTCCGCATTCCAGCTGTCCGAATTCCGGCCGCCTGCATTGCGACAGTCCAGAGGTATTCACAACGTAGTTCATGCTGCCGCCTTCACCGGTGCAAAGGTCTTGGTGTCGGCGATCTTCAGGGTGGCGGACACTTTGCCGCTGCGGCCGTCTTCGAACTTGACCACGGTTTCAATGAACTGCTCGGTGGCGCCGTTGTACAGGCCATCGATCAGGGGCTGGTATTTGTCGGCGATGAAGCCGCGGCGGACTTTGTTGGTGCGGGTGAGTTCGCCGTCGTCGGCGTCCAGCTCTTTGTGCAGCACCAAAAAGCGGCTGATCTGGCTGCCCGCGAGCATGGTGTCGCGGCTGAGGTCGGCGTTGACAGACTCCACACACTCCTTGATGAGCTGGTAGACCTCGGGCTTTTGCGCCAGGTCGGTGTAGCCTGCGTAGGGCAGGTTGCGGCGCTCGGCCCAGTTGCCTACGGCGTCGAAGTCGATATTGAGCATCACGCACACGCGGTCGCGGCCGTCGCCATAGGCCACGGCCTCTTTGATGTGCGGGAAGAACTTGAGTTTGTTCTCGACATATTTGGGCGCAAACATCGCGCCGTCATTGGCGCCGCCCTTGACGCGGCCCACGTCTTTGACGCGGTCAATGATCTTGAGGTGGCCTTGCGCGTCGATAAAGCCCGCGTCGCTGGTGTGGTACCAGCCGTCTGCGGTTTTGACTTCCGCGGTGGCCTCGGGGTTTTTGTAGTATTCCTTGAGCAGACCGGGGCTTTTGACCATGATCTCGCCGTTGTCGGCCAGCTTGATTTCCACGCCCTCAATCGGGATGCCCACGGTGTCGGCACGCGCTGCGTTGTCAGGCTGCAGGCAGACGAACACGGCGGTCTCGGTGCTGCCATACAGCTGCTTGAGGTTGATGCCAATCGAGCGGTAGAAGGTGAACAGGTCGGGGCCAATCGCCTCGCCTGCGGTGTAGGCCACGCGCACCCGGCTAAAGCCCAGGTTGTTGCGCAGGGGGCCATAGACGCACAGATTGCCCAGCGCATACAGCAGGCTGTCGCCCAGGCCCACCTGGCCGCCGTCCATTTTGGCTGGGCCTACGCGCTTGGCCACATCCATGAAAAACTTGAACATATTGCGTTTGATGCCGCCTGCATCTTCCATGCGGATCATCACGCTGGTGAGCAGGCCTTCAAACACCCGCGGCGGTGCAAAGTAATAGGTGGGGCCAACTTCCTTGAGGTCGATGGTGGAGGTGGCAGCGCTCTCGGGGCAGTTGACCACATAGCCGCAGGACAACCACTGGGCATAGCTGAAAATGTTCTGCCCAATCCAGGCCAGCGGCATATAGGCCAGCACTTCTTCGCTGCTGGTGAGCTTGTCAAACTTGGCGCCTGCGGCCGCACGGTCGAGCAGGGTGCTGTGCGTATGCACCACGCCTTTGGGGTTGCCTGTGGTGCCGCTGGTAAAGAACATGGCCGCCACATCATGGATATCAGCCTTTGCGACCCGTTCTTTGAAAAACCCGCTCTGGCTGGCTGCAAAGGCCTGTCCGCTGGCTAGCAGGCTGTCCATGGCGACCAGGCCGTCTTCGCTGTAGTTGCGCAGACCGCGTGGGTCGTCGTAGTAGATGTGGGCCAGCTGGGGGCACTGCTCGCGCGCCTCCAGCATCTTGTCAACCTGCTCCTGGTCTTCCACCACAGCAAAGCGCACTTCGGCATTGTTGATGGGGAACACGGTCTCGGCAGCGGCTGCGTCTTGGTACAGCGGCACGGGGATAGCGCCCAGGGCCTGGGCGGCCAGCATGGTGGCGTACAGGCGGGGGCGGTTGGAGCCGATCACCACCAGATGTTCGCCGCGCTGCAGGCCCGCCTGGTGCAGGCCGCAGGCCAGGTGCTCCACCATGGTGGCCAGTTGCTGCCAGGTGGTGGTTTGCCAGATGCCGTATTCTTTTTCGCGCATGGCAGGCGCTTGCCCGCGGGCGCTGGCGTGCTGCATCAATAGCTGGGGGAAAGTCTGCATAGCGTCGGTAGCCTTTTCGGTTGACTTTGTCTGCCTCTGGGGGCTACTCTATGCCTGACTTTGACGTTATGATGTCTGTTCAACGACATTTTCGGGTTAGCCCTACGCAGTAAATACCCTTGTTTGTGTCGCCCTGCCATCCATGATTGACTTTGCATGACAAAACACGCCCCGGTTGAAATCAGTTTGCACCAACGCCGCCGCGCGCCCACCACCGTGGAGCTGCAGGCCATCCCCTGGCTGGCCCTGCTCAACGCGCAGGAGCACCTGCGCGCCTGTGCCGCGCTGCAGGTGGGCGAGGCCCTGCCGGGCGACTATGTCTGCCGCGTGGGGCGGCCGGTGACCTATTGGTTTGGCCTGATCGATGGCCTGCTCAAGATGAGCAACGAAACCGCCGATGGCCGCAACATCACCCTGATCGGTGTGCCGCCGGGCGGCTGGTTTGGCGAGGGCACCGTGCTCAAGCAGGAAAACTACCGCTACAACATCCAGGCCCTGCGCCCCAGCGTGATTGCAGGCATTCCGGTAGAGACGTTTCATTGGCTGCTGGACCACAGCATTGCGTTCAACCGCTATGTGATGAACCAGCTCAACGAGCGCCTGGGCCAGTTCATCGCCGCACGCCAAAGCGACCGCAACCCCAACCCCGACGCCCGGGTAGCCTCCAGCATCGCCTCGCTGTTCAACCCCGTGCTGTACCCGCGCATGGGCGACGTGCTGCGCATCACCCAGCAAGAGCTGGCCTATCTGGTCGGCCTGTCACGCCAGCGCGTCAACGAAGCCCTGAGCACGCTGCAAGAGCGCAACCTGGTGCGGCTGGAGTACGGTGGACTGAAGGTGCTGGACATTGCTGCGTTGCGCGCTGCGGTGTTTGACTAGCGCCTGTTTGTGCTTGCAAGGCTAGTGCGAACAGCCCTTTTTATATATAAATCAGGCTGCAGGCCAATAAAATATCGCGGGAGCAGCTATTATTAATGTAGCAAATAGTATTGCTTCCAGCAGCTAGTCAAACCAGATCAAGCATGCAGCGCTTCAATGGATTTTGGGTTAACCGCCACAATTTTCAGTAAAGCGCGGGCTGGCCCTGTCGGGCGAGTGCGGTGCTGCTCCCAGTTTTGCAGAGTGCGCAAGTTCACGCCAATGAGTTTGGCGAACTGGCTCTGGCTGATCTGCGCGGCCTCGCGAATCAAGCGCACATCGGGGGTTTGCAGCTCGGTCTGTACTGCGCCGCGCACACGCTTGCCTGCCATGTGTTGCTTCATCTCCTGCACGCCTTTGACGAGTTGGTCGAAATGTTGCTTATCCATGGGTGATGTCCTTCATGAGTTGTGCGAGCTGCTTGAGCTGCTCGCGGGTCAGGTCTTCTTGCTCGTTCTTGGCGTAGCCATAAATCAGGTAAATGTGCTCAGCGGTGACGTAATGGTAGTAAATCACCCGTGCGCCACCGCGCTTGCCCCGCCCCGATGCCATCCAACGCAGCTTGCGCAAACCGCCACTACCGCGAATCACATCGCCTGCATCTGGGTTGTCCAGCAAATGATTTTGCAAAGCCTGAAGATCCTCGTCGGTCCAATGCTCGTTGCGAAAGGCGATGAAGGGAGTTAACTCGACGAATAGCATCCCACATAATTATACGCTAGCAGCGCATAGTTTGGAATTGGCATGTCGGCAAAACCTTGGCCGTGGCTGCTGGATCGCAGCATTGCCGCGCTCAGCAGTGTTTGACTAGGGGCCGTTTGCGCTTGCAAAGCTAGTACGAACAGCCTTTTTTATATATCAATCAGGCTGCAGGCCAATAAAATATCGCGGGAGCAGCTATTAAATTTGTAGTAAATATCAGGTGGCAGTGACCACCAGATAGCCCATCACTTCTCCAGCCGCGCAGCCACAGCCGTGTCGGGGAAGTCGCTGAACACACCGTCTACGCCCAGTTTGTAGAACATGCGGTATTCGGCCTTGGGGTCGTTTTGGTAGTCGCTGGCCAGGCGGCGGGGCTCGTTGCGGAAGGTGAAGGCGTGCACAAACAGGCCGGCGGCGTGGGCGTTTTTCACCACGTCGCTGGGCGCGCGCAGCTTGCGGTCGCGCTCGTCCACTGCGCCGTCGCCATTGACATCGTCAGCCTTGCCGTCCTTGTTGGCGTCCACGCCCTGCGAGGCCATCAGGTAGGGCTTCCAGGGGCCGATGCCATCGGCATAGGCTTTGATGTCCTTGAGGCCAGCCGGGGTCAGCATGGCAATGTAGTCGCGCGGGTCTTTGGCCACGACAAAATCGTAAGGCTTGTCTGACGGCGCGGCCAGCACCATCGAGCCGTCCACCGCCACATCGTCGCCATCAATCAGCTGCACCAGGCGCACCTGCGTTTTGGTGCGCAGATACTTCAGATTGGCCACCTCAAACGACTGGATGATCACTGGCGAATCCTTGCGGGCGTAGCCGTACTCGGCCAGGATGGCCAGCAGGCGATCGTCCAGGCCCAGCTTGAGGTCGTTGTGGTAGGTTGGGTGCTTGGTCTCGGGGTACACGCCGATGGTGCGGCCGCCCTTGCTGGCCGTCCTGGCCAGGTCCAGAATCTCGCGCAGCGTGGGGATGCCGAACTGCCCGTTGAAGCTGGCGTCGCGCTCTTTCATCGGCTGCACAGCGCGCAGGGTTTTGATCTCGGCCAAGGTGAAGTCACTGGCGAACCAGCCGGTTTCCTCAATGCCGTCCACCTTGCGCGTGGTTTTGCGGCTGGCAAACTCGGGCTTGCTGGCCACGTCGGTGGTGTTGGTGATATTGGGCTCATGGCGCGCAATCAGCTCACCGTCCTTGGTGGCCACCAGGTCAGGCTCAATGAAATCAGCGCCCTGTTCAATGGCCTTTTGGTAGCTTTGCAGCGTGTGCTCGGGCAGATAGCCGCTGGCACCGCGGTGGCCAATCACCAGCGGCGCTTTGCCATCCAGCGTAGGGTAGGCACCCCGCAGGCTGGCGCAGGCCGCCAGCAGCGCAAGGGGCATCACTATCAGGGCAGCAGAGCGCAAAATCAATGAACGTGGCATAAAACTCACCGGGTTAGAGGACAATAGCGTGGTGTGACAGCATGTGAACGCAGTGTGTCTGCACTGTATGACGGATTCATGACACCACACGCTTCAATTTGTAAATAGAAAACGCCTGCAGCCCAATGGAATATCGCGGGGGCAGCTATTAATTTAGTAGTAATCAGCAATAAGAAACCATGACCCTAGAACCTGTCCGCCTCAACAAACGCATGGCCGAGCTGGGCTTGTGCTCGCGCCGTGAGGCGGACGAGTGGATTGAGCGTGGCTGGGTGCGGGTGAATGGGGCGCCGGCGGTGATGGGGGTGAAGGTTTTGCCCAGCGACAAGGTGGAGGTGGACAAGCGGGCCACGGGGGCGCAGGCCCAGCAGGTGACGGTGCTGCTGCACAAGCCGGTGGGCTATGTGAGCGGCCAGGCCGAGGACGGCTACGAGCCTGCCATCGTGCTGGTCAACCCGCGCAACCAGTGGCAGGGCGATACCTCGCGCATCCGCTTTCAAGGCAGCCACCTGCGCAGCCTGGCCCCGTCGGGCCGACTGGATATTGACTCCACCGGCCTGCTGGTGCTGACGCAGGATGGCCGCGTGGCGCGCCAGCTGATTGGCGAGGACTCGCAGATCGACAAGGAATATCTGGTGCGCGTGAGCTACCAGGTGGCGCCGCAGCGCGTCACCGAAATGCCGTTTGCCGACGCGACCGGCGCGCGCAGCGAAAGCATCTCGCAGGATGTGCGCAGCGTGTTCCCGCCCGCGCTGCTGGCCCGCCTGCGCCATGGCCTGAGCCTGGACGGCCAGGCCCTTAAACCCGCGCAGGTTGATTGGCAAAACCCCGAGCAGTTGCGCTTTGTGCTCAGGGAAGGCAAAAAGCGGCAGATCCGCCGCATGTGCGAGGCCGTGGGCCTGCATGTCACCGGCCTCAAGCGCGTGCGTATCGGCGGCGTGGCGCTGGGCCAGCTGCCGGTGGGGCAGTGGCGCTATCTGGCGGCGCACGAACGCTTCTAGATTCGTTACAACTAATAACTTAATCGACGGTTTGGCGCTGCCTGTTCGTTACAGGCAGCAGGGCAGCGCTGTGGGCTGTTTGCGGGCTTAAATTGGTAAAAATGTGATTTATTTCATGAAAAAATAGCAAAAATTTGACCCATAAGGACGATTTTGGGTGCTACATTGAGTTACAAAAGTTGCAAAAAACGAGACTAAGCAAAAAGTATTGTTGACCGCAATTTTTGCAATTCACTTTATTTTTATACATTCCAAAAAGGTGCATCATGCGCAAATTAGCCCTCAAAACCCTGGTTGCAGCCCTTACCTTTGCCAGCGCAGCTCCCGTGCTGCAGGCAGCCACCACGTCCAACAACTTCAACGTCACCGTCACCTTGACCTCACAGTGCCAGCAGACCAACACCGGCACGCAAACCGTGGCCTTTGGCACCTATGTGGCCTTCCAGGCAGCTATTCAGTCGTCGTCCACCGCCAGTCTGACCTACCGCTGCACGCGCGGCTTTGCCCCTGTGTCCACCGCGTACGATGCATTGCCAGCCGAGAGCACCACTGCCGGCATCGGCGTGATCCAAGGCCTGCGCTATACGCTCGCCACTGGCACAGCAGTAACAGCACCTGGCACGCCTGCTACCAGCGCAGGCATTGGCAGCGGAGATGTGGTGACCTATGCCGTCTCTGGAACCATGGCTGCAGACCAGGCCGGTGCCTGTACGACCGCGTCCTGCGGCCCCACCACCCAGCTGCGTACCCTGATCGTCACGTTCTAAGCTGAGCTTTCGACGCCTGCACTCTGGCGTGGCCCATCGCCACCGCCGGGTGCTGTGCAGCACGGATGAGCCCGATATGCGCGCCATCCGTTTTTCCTTGCTTGCGAAACAATGACCTTGGGGTGAATGTGATGACAATCTCCTGGACCAGGCTGACCCTGCGGCCAAGTCGCATGGGCGCACACCTGCTGGCCGCCATGCTCTGCCTTGCCATGGGCTCAGCCCCCGCATGGGCGGCGGCCTTCTCGGTCTCGCCGATGCGCATCTACATCGACCCAGCGCAGCGCGCCGTGGCCATGACGGTCACCAATGACGGCGATGAAGAGCTGGTCATGCAGGCCGACCTGTATCTGTGGAAACAAAAACCCGGCGGCGAAGACGAGCTGACACTCACCGAGGACGTGTTTCTGGCGCCCCCGATTTTCAAGGTGCCAGCGCGCTCGCGCCAGGTGCTCCGGCTGGCCATGCTGGCCGCCATGCCCAACACACAGCAGCTGAGCTACCGCGTCATCCTGCGTGAGCTGGCCGAAGCCCGGCCTGCCAAACAAGGTGTGCAGGTACAGATAGCCACGGCCTTCTCGATCCCCATTTTTGTGACGCCACCCCTGGCCAAACACCAGCTGGGCTGTGAAGTGCAGCGGCTCACCCCTACCAGCGTCAAAGCCAGCTGCGAAAACACGGGCAAGGCCTTTGTGCTGCTGCGGCAACTGGCGCTGACCAGTGCCAGCGGTGCCAAGCTGGCGGTGCGCGACAGCGGTGGCTACCTCCTGCCGGGCATCAAGCGCAGTTTTGAGATCAAACATAGCGCGCCCATCCCCGCAGGCAAGGCCAAGCTCAGCGTGAGCTTGGATGACGCCACGCAGCGCAATTTCGATGTGGCTGTGGGTGAATAACTTGGCCAAGCGCTACACGCCCCATGCTTGCAAGGCGGCCTTGCTGCTGGGCCTGTGGGCGCAGGCAGCTTCTGGCCAGGAGCTGCCTTCAGACGGCCCTGCGCCCGCCCGGGCTGCGCCGATGGAAGCCGTGGTCAACGGCAGCAAAACAGGCACCTGGCTGTTGGTGGAGCTTGGAGGACAATACTACGCGCCTGCTGAAGCGTTTGACAGCTGGCGCGTGCAGCGCCCCAGCAGCACTCCCCTGACGTTCAAAGGCCAGAGCTTCTGGCCGATTGCCGCAGTGGCGGGCGTCAAGATAGACAAAGACGACGCCAACCAGCGGCTGAACCTCTCGTTCCCGGCAGAGCGGTTTCCTGCCACGCGGCTCGGCCAGGACACGCCAAAGCGACCAGCCCTCAGCCCGGTGCTGGGCAGTGTGTTTTTCAACTACGACCTCAACTACACCAGCACCGACCCGAAGAACGGGCCGATCACCAGGGATCTGGGTTTGCTCAATGAAGTGGGCGTCTCCGGCGACTGGGGTGTATTGACCAGCAGCGCTGTAGGGCGCAACCTCACGGGCAACACGGCCTTGGGGGCCACGCGCGGTTTCCAGCGGCTGGAAACCACCTTGACCAAAAATTTCCCCGAACACAACCACACCCTGCGCGTGGGCGACAGCGTGACCCGCCCCGGAACCTTGGGGCGCAATGTCTATTTCGGCGGTGTGCAGTTTGGCACCAACTACGCGCTCACTCCAGGCCTGTGGACCCAGCCCCTGCCCGTGCTCAGCGGCGTCTCTGCTGCCCCATCCACGGTGGAGCTGTATGTCAACGATGTGCTGCGCCAAACCTCCAGCGTGCCCGCAGGGCCATTTGTGGTGGACAATTTTCCGACCCTTACGGGCAATGGGCAGGCCCGCATGGTGGTGCGCGACCTGCTGGGCCGCGAGAGCGTAGTGACGCAGCCATTTTTCACCCACTCCAAGCTGCTGGCCAAGGGCCTGAACGACTGGAGCATCGAGCTGGGCAGCCTGCGACGCAACCTGGGCCTGGCCAGCAATAGCTATGGTCCCAGCTTTGCCAGCGGTTTGTGGCGCCATGGTTATAGCGACGCTCTCACTCTGGATGGCCGTGCCGAGGCGACACCCGATTTGCGCAGTGCGGGGCTGGGCCTGGCCAGCGCCTTGCCCGCGCAGTGGCTAGGCCGCGCTGCCCTGCAGCTAAGCCACCAGCGCAGCCTGGGCGCAGGCCAGCAGTGGCTGCTGGGGATGGAGCGCCAGGACGAGCACACCACGCTGCAGCTGGAGGTGCAGGGCGCCACGCGGCATTTCCGCCAGCTGGGGCTGGAGAGCGCCAACCTGCCTGCCCAACAGCAGGTGGCAGGCAGCTGGAACTACCGCTTTGCGGGCGACGCGGCCTCGGTGGGCCTGGGCTATGCATCGATACGCCAGCACGACACCACCCGCCTGGACACGCTGTCGGCGTATCTGGCCCTGCGCCTGGGCGAACGCAGCACACTCAACCTGACCGCCAGCCGCTCGCGCACGCAGACCAACGGCTCCACCCTGGGCGTCACCTTGGTTGTTCCGTTTGACAGCAACCGCATTTTTACCGCGTCCTCCAGCCGCAACAACAGCCAACAAGACAGCTATGTGTCGGTGTCGCAAAACTACGGACAGGACGCAGGCTGGGGCTGGCGCGCACTGGCCGGAAGGCAGCAGCAATCGCGCGCCGAAGGCAGCGTGTCGTATCTGGGGCAGTATGGCCTGGTCTCCAGCGACGTCAGCAGCTCCTCCCTGCAGACCTCCTTGCGCATAGGTGCACGCGGTGGCCTGGTGGCTGCTGATGGCCATCTGTATGCCTCGCGCTATCTGGACCAGAGCTTTGCGGTGGCTGAGGTGACGGGCCAGCCAGAGATCGGCATCGGGTTGGGCGGCAGCCCGCTGACCCACACCAATCAAGAGGGCCGCGCTTTGATCCCGCGGCTCATGCCGTTTCAGTCCAACCTGGTGCGCCTGGACCCTGCCGAGCTGCCCTTTGGAGCCGAAATCGACGCCATCGAGCACAGCGTGGTGCCTGCCTGGCGCAGCGCGGTCAAGGTGAAGTTTCCGGTGCGCAGCGGCCGCGCTGCGCTGCTCAAGATCGTGCTGGACGACGAGCAGCCCGCACCGGCCGGTGCCATTGTGTCGGTCGAGGGCAGCAGCCAGGAGTTTTATGTGGCGCGGCGCGGCGAAGCCTATGTGACGGGCCTGCAGACCAGCAGCCGTCTGCTGCTGCGCTGGCAAGACAGGCAGTGCAGCTTCGAGCTGAAGCTGCCTCCCGAAAACAAGGACGCCATTGTGCGTCTGGGCCCATTGCTTTGCCAAGGAATGACACGATGACCACTCCACTGCGCCATCACATCGCTGCGGCCGTGCTGCTGTGCACCAGCGCCGCCCATGCCGACACCTGCACCATCACTGCCTTGCCCAATATCGCCACCACCTATTCCGGCGCTTTCACCAATGTGCTAGGCAGCTTTACGGTCGATTGTGTGCGGCAAGGTGGCGATCCCAACAACGTAGCCTACAACTACGAAGTGGCAGTCAACAACGGCGCCAACTCTGGCGGCGCCAATCCCAACAGGGCCGTGTCAGGGGCTAATTTCCTGAACTACGACACCTACAAAGACGCGGCCTGCGCCACGCTGTGGGGCAGTGCGGTGGCGGACCGGCTGACTTTTTCGCAGACGCTCAGCGGAAATTCGGTCAACACCACCACGTTGAACTACCGGCTGTGCATCCCCGCCGGGCAAAGCGTGCCGCCCAGCATCTACACCGATACGCTGAGCCTGACCGTCACCCGGCTGGGCACCAACAAAGCCACTCGTACCGCAACGGTGTCCGTCGATACGGCCTCGGTCTGCAGCATCACCACCGTGCCCGATATTGCCCTGGCCTATACCGCCTTTGACATTCTGAAAACCGCCAGCAACACCTTTGGGGCTACCTGTAGCAACGGCCTGGCCTACACCATGGCGCTGGACCGCAGCAGCGATGTGGCCGTGGGCATCAACTATTCGCTGGCGCTGAGCGCCAGCAGCGGCACAGGCACCGGCGTGCAGCAAAACCACTCGGTCACCGCCACCGCGCCTGCCGGGCAGGCGGGCACCTGCGCCGCCGCCACCTGCACAGGCTCCCAGCTCACGCCCCACACTCTGACGATCACCTATTAGCGCCTGCCCGCGGGGCAGCAGTCGCTAAAATAGGCCTTGAAATCGTGCGCAACGCCCCAAATTACGGGGCGTTGTCGTTTGCAGGCCCCGGCTTGCATTGGTATTTTTGTTGAATAAACCCCGTTTTTCCCATGTCCAAACAAACCCTTTCCTTCCAGGCCGAAGTAGCCCAGCTGCTGCACCTGGTCACCCACTCGCTGTACAGCAACAAAGAAATCTTTGTCCGCGAGCTGGTCTCCAACGCGTCAGACGCGTGCGACAAGCTGCGCTTTGAGGCCATCAACACCCCCGCGCTGTACGAAGACGCACCGAATCTGGAAGTGCGCATCAGCTACGACAAAGACGCCAAAACCCTGACCATTGCCGACAACGGCATTGGCATGACCCAGCAAGAGGCTATTGAGCACCTGGGCACCATTGCCAAGAGCGGCACCAAAGACTTTATGGGCAAGCTGCAAGACGCGCAAAAGGCCGATGCCAAGGACCAGGGCGCGCTGATAGGCCAGTTTGGCGTGGGTTTTTATTCGGGCTTTATGGTGGCCGACAAGATCACCGTGGAGTCGCGCCGCGCAGGCGTGAAGGCCGAAGAAGGTGTGCGCTGGATCAGCGGCGGCACGGGCGAGTTTGAGGTGGAGCAAATTGCCAAAGCCCAGCGCGGCACCAGCATCACGCTGCACCTGCGCGACGACGCGCTGGAGTATGCCAACACCTACAAGCTCAAAGGCATCATCAGCAAATACTCCGACCACATCAGCCTGCCCATCCTGATGGAAAAGGAAGAATGGAAAGAGGGCGAGGCGATTGACCCGGCCGACCCAAGCAAGGGCACCAAGGGCGGCGGTATGCACAAAACCGGCGAGTGGGAGCAGGCCAACGCCGCTGCCGCGCTGTGGGCCCGCCCCAAGAAAGACATCACCAAAGAACACTACGACGACTTCTACAAGCAGATCAGCTACGACCAGGAAGCCCCGCTGGCCCACACCCACAACCGCGTGGAAGGCAGCACCGAATACACCCAGCTCTTGTACATCCCCGGCAAAGCACCGTTCGATTTGTGGAACCGTGACAAAAAAGCCGGCATCAAGCTCTACGTAAAACGCGTGTTCATCATGGACGACGCCGAGGCGCTGATGCCCACCTACCTGCGCTTTGTCAAAGGCATTGTCGACAGCGCTGACTTGCCGCTGAACGTGAGCCGTGAGCTGCTGCAGGAAAGCCGCGATGTGAAAGCCATCCGCGAAGGCTGCACCAAGCGCGTGCTGGGCATGCTGGAAGACCTGGCCAAGTATGACAAGGCCCCCGAGGCTGGCAAAGACGATGTCACAGATGTGCTCAGCGACGAAGACAAAGCCAAGCAAGGCCAATACACCAAGTTCTACGCCGAGTTCGGCGCGGTGCTCAAAGAAGGCCTGGGCGAAGACTTTGCCAACAAAGACCGCTTGGCCAAACTATTGCGCTATGCGTCCACCAGCAGCGACACCGCCACCGTCAGCCTGGCCGACTACAAAACCCGCATGAAAGAAGGCCAGGAAGCCATCTACTACATCACCGCTGACACGCTAGCCGCCGCCAAGAACAGCCCGCACATCGAAGTCTTCAAAAAGAAAGGCATCGAAGTGCTGTGCATGACCGACAAGGTCGACGAATGGAGCCTGAACTACCTGCACGACTTTGACGGCACCCCGCTGCAGTCCGTGGCCAAAGGCGCAGTCGACTTGGGCAAGCTGCAAAACGAAGAAGAAAAGAAAGCTGCCGAGACAGCCGCCGAAGGCAGCAAAGAGCTGATCGCCAAGCTGAAGGAAGCCCTCAAAGGCAAAGCCGAAGACGTGCGCGTCACCACCCGCCTGGTCGACAGCCCTGCCTGCCTGGTCGTGCAAGACCACGGCATGAGCACCCAGCTGGCCCGCATGCTCAAACAAGCCGGCCAAACCGCGCCCGATGTGAAACCAATTCTCGAAATCAACGCCGAGCATGCGCTGATCAAAAAGTTAAACACCGATGCGGTGCACTTTAACGACCTGGCCCACATCGTGTTCGACCAAGCCCTGCTGGCCGAAGGCGGCCTGCCCGACGACCCGGCGGCGTACGTGAAGCGGGTGAATGCGCTGTTGGTGTAATTTATAAGGCAAATAGGCTGCCAGCCCAATAGAATATCGCGGAAGAAGCTATTAAATTAGTAGCAATTTATTATCCTATGCAGCACGGGCGGTATGCCCGCTACTTGCTTTGCGCCATCAAATCATCCCAGTCATCGGGCGGGTTGCCGCGCTTAAGCATGCGTCCAAACACTTGGTAAGCATCTGATTTGCTGTCATAGGCGCGCAGCGTGCTGTCATCGTTCACCCAGGCAAACACGATGATGCGGCTGGCAGCGTGGTAGCGAAAAAACAAGCGGTATTGCTGAAAAAACTTGGCACGAAACCAGTGTTTGTATTCAGCGCCCAGCGTGCCGCCCTGCCGGTATTCAGCACGTGTCGGGTCTTGCGGAATGATGTCAAACATCAGCGCTTCGATGGCTGCCAGCCGCTTGGTATCGTTTTTGTTTTTGTAATCGCGCGGGTGCTTCGCCTTCAGCGCTTCTACTTTGTCAGTCAGCATGCTCAGCTGCAATACCAGCAGCGGATGCATATAAATCGTCCAGCCGTGAGCTGCATGGCTGGTGGGTGCCTCTGCAGCAGGCACAGCCTTGCCCGCGCGCTTGCTCGTTTTGGGGCTAGCCACGTCGCTTACTCAGCGTCAGGGGATAGGGCTTCGGTCAAATTAAACTTGACTCCAGTTGTCAGCTTCTTCATTCGTTTTGCCAGTGCGGGCGGCAAGGCAGCCAAACGCTCTGGATGCGCAGCAATGTCATGCGCCAGAAAATCCAGGAACGCACCAATAGCTGGGTCTTCATCCTCGCTGGCATCCAGCTTCGACAGCTGCACCACCCCGTTAGCCTTCACCGTGTAGCGCAGCCTGTCCCGCTTGTCCAACTGTAACGCCCGCCGCACAGCGTCCGGCACCGTGGTTTGATAACGGTCAGTGAGTGTGGATTCAACTTTGAGGACGGCGGACATACACATTGACTTTGTGGTTTGCAATGGATGTTAATAGTAATGCAATTGCATTGTTCTGGCAAGTGCAGCACTTGGCATCACAATTACGGCCAATCAATTAGGTTGAATCAAATATCCTGATTAACACGCGCGGTAGCGCTGGCCTGTGTCGAGCGGGTGCGCGCAGCGCGCCCTCTCGACACAGGCCACAGCTCCCTATCTCACCCCGGATTGCTACACTCCGCGCCGCGCAAAATACGCTTAAAGTACAGGTTGTAGCTCCCTATCTCACCCCGGATTGCTACACTCGGCGCTACCGCACTGGACACCGCAGCCAGGGTTGTAGCTCCCTATCTCACCCCGGATTGCTACACTCGCGTTAGGG
>JAAFIP010000009.1 GCA_013297865.1 Polaromonas sp.
AGCATCAGCTTCACGCAGAAACCCAATGATCTGCTCTTCTGTGAATCTCTTCTTCATCGTCCAATTTCCTTTCAAGGCTAATTGGACTCCGAATCGCGGCGTTGCTGTTTATTGGGGGCAGGTCAGTGCCATATTGGGCAGAGCCGAGATGACCCGGTTTCGTGACCCCTTGACCGCTTTGCTCTCCTATGAGGGATTTGAGCGGGCAGTGGAAAACCTCGCTGTACACCAGCACTCGGGCGCGGGTGATGCCCACCTGCTTTACTTCAGTTTGACCAATCTGGATAATTTTCGCAACGAAGATGGTTATCTGGTGTGGCAACGCGATCTGGTGCGGTTTGCGGCTGTGCTGCAAAAATCGTTGGGCAGAGGCTGGCATATCGCCCGCCTGAGCAACAGTCGTTTTGGTGCGGTGCGTCTGGACGACCATGAAGTGACACAAACCGAACCGCTGTTGACCCTGGTATTGAGCAGCTGCAGCCGAAAGATTGACACCCAGGGATGGGCAGACCGTGTGGGTCTGCGCATGGCCAGCGTGCGGGCACTTCTGACAGGCAGCGGCCTGCAGGACAGCCTGCGCACCCTGGAGCAATCGGTACGCGATCTGGAGGCGGGTAAACGCATCGCCTTGCTGTAATCAGCAGGCCAAATATCTCTTTTTAGTCTTTATGCAGGCTTGCATGGCCGATAGAATGAGGGCATGTTTATACACCTTCGCCTGCATACTGAATTCTCTGTAGTGGACGGTACTGTCCGCGTAGATGAGGCCGTTCAATCCGCTACCCAATACGGTCAGGGTGCACTGGCTATGACGGATCTGAACAATATGTTCGGCGCCGTCAAGTTTTACAAAGAGGCTCGCAGCAAAGGCATCAAGCCTATTTTGGGCGCCGAAATCTGGCTGGAAGGTCTTGGTGCTGCGGAAGTGGGCAAAGAGGCCGCACTCTCGCGGGTCATTTTGCTGGTGCAGAACAAGCAAGGCTACTTGAACCTCAGTGAGCTGCTGGCGCGCGCATGGACACAGAACATCGTGCGGGCTGTGGGTGTGGTGAAGCTGCAGTGGCTACAAGAGCTCAACGCAGGACTGATACTGCTGGGTGGTGCGCAGGCGGGCCCCGTTGGTCAGGCGCTCGTGCAGGGTGATACCCAGCGCGCCAGCGATATTGCCCTGCAGTTGGCCTGCATCTTTACACACCGCTTCTATCTTGAGCTGCAGCGTGCGGGCAGGGTAGATGACGAGATGCATGTGGCAGCAGCGGCCAGTTTGGCAGCGCGTTTGAAACTTCCCGTCGTGGCAACCCACCCCATTCAGTTTCTGGCTGCGGAAGATTACGATGCACACGAAGCCCGTGTGTGCATTGCTGAAGGTGAAATTTTGGGAAATTCACGGCGTGTTCGCAAATTCACACGCGAACAGTATTTCAAGTCACCCGAGCAAATGCAGGCGCTGTTTGCTGACCTGCCCAGCGCCATTGCCAACACTTTGGAGATTGCCAAACGCTGCAGCGTCACCATTGAACTAGGCAAACCCAAGCTGCCTGATTTTCCCATCCCCGAGGTCAATGGGCAGCGCATGGGCCCAGAGGAATATTTTCGCTACCTTTCGCACGAAGGCCTTAAGGAACGGATGACCTACCTGTATCCTGAGCAGGCACAGCGTGATACAGAGATGCCGCGCTATGTGCAGCGCCTGGAGTTTGAAATCAACACGATTGTCAAGATGGGCTTTCCGGGCTATTTTCTGATCGTGGGTGACTTCATTCAATGGGCCAAAGCCAATGGTTGCCCCGTAGGCCCGGGTCGTGGCTCGGGCGCGGGCTCGCTGGTTGCCTACAGCCTGAAAATCACGGATCTTGATCCACTGCAGTACAACCTGCTGTTTGAGCGATTCCTCAATCCTGAGCGGGTATCCATGCCTGACTTTGATATTGACTTCTGCCAGGCCAACCGTGACCGTGTGATCGACTATGTCAAAGCCAAGTATGGCAAAGACGCTGTCAGTCAGATCGCTACCTTCGGCACCATGGCTGCGCGTGCTGCCATCCGCGATGTAGGGCGCGTCATGGACATGAGCTATACCTTTTGCGATGGAATCAGCAAGCTGATTCCCAACAAACCGGGTCAGCACATCACCATTGACGGCGCACTCAAGGTGGAGCCTGTGCTGGCTGAGCGCCGCGATAAGGAAGAAGAAGTACGCACTTTGCTGGACATGGCGCAGAAACTCGAAGGCATGACGCGCAACGTAGGCATGCACGCGGGTGGTGTGCTGATAGCGCCCGGCAAGCTGACCGATTTTTGCCCCCTTTACCAGCAGCCTGGCAGCGACTCTGCGGTGAGTCAGTATGACAAAGACGATGTGGAGGCAGTGGGGCTTGTCAAATTTGACTTTTTGGGCTTGGCAACACTGACGATTCTGGAGATTGCCAAAGACCTGATAGTTGCGCGCCACAAAGGCCAGGAAAATTTTGCTTTTGAAAACATTCCGCTTGATGATGCAGCCACCTACAAGCTGTTTGCCGATGGCAAAACAGAGTCTGTGTTCCAGTTTGAAAGCCGTGGCATGCAGGGCATGCTGCGCGACGCCCGGCCCACGCGCCTGGAAGACCTGATCGCACTGAACGCCCTCTACCGCCCCGGCCCCATGGACCTGATCCCCAGTTTTGTGGCCCGCAAGCACGGACGCGAGGTGATCGAGTATCCACATCCACTCGTAGAGGAGATGCTGGGCGAGACCTACGGCATCATGGTCTACCAGGAGCAGGTCATGCAGACCGCGCAGATACTGGGTGGATATTCATTGGGTGGCGCTGATTTGCTGCGCCGTGCCATGGGCAAGAAAAAAGCCGAGGAGATGGCGCAGCATCGCGAGATTTTCCGCGCAGGAGCCGCCAAAAACGCCATCAGCGAAGACAAGGCAGATGAAATTTTCGACTTGATGGAAAAATTTGCCGGCTATGGATTTAACAAGTCGCATGCGGCGGCTTACTCCCTGCTGGCTTATCACACAGGCTGGCTCAAGCGCCACTACACGGCCGAATTTTTCTGCGCCAACATGACGGTAGAAATGGACGACACAGACAAACTCAAGGTGCTGTTCCAGGACGCGCAGGACAATTTTGGCCTGACCTTCGAGCCACCCGATGTCAATCGCGGCAATTACCGCTTTGAACCTGTGAGCGACAAAGTCATCCGTTACGGCCTGGGTGCCGTCAAAGGGACAGGCCAGCAGGCGGTGGAAGCCATCGTAGCAGCGCGACTGGACGGTGGCGCATTCACGAGCCTGTTCGATTTCTGTGCGCGGGTTGAGCGCAACAAGATCAACAAACGCACGATTGAAGCGCTGATCAAAGCCGGGGCTTTTGACAGCATCCAGCTTAACCGCGCTTCCCTCATGGCATCGCTGGAGCTGGCCATGGACTACGCCGAAGCCCAGGACGCCAACGCCAATCAAGGCGGCTTGTTTGACATGGACGACAGCCACGGCTCCAGCACCCAGGAGCCCCCTCTGATGGAGGCAACGCCCTGGGGAGTGAAAGAACGCCTCACCGCAGAGAAAACCGCCATCGGTTTTTATCTCTCAGGCCATCTGTTTGATGAGGTGGCCCGCGAAGTGCGCCAGTTTGTGCGTACCAAGATCGAGGATCTGAATGAATCGCGTGAGCAGCGCACGGTGGTGGGCATTGTCAGCGATCTGCGCATCATCAATGGTCAACGCGGTAAGCTGGCTATTTTCAAGCTGGACGATAAATCGATGGTGATCGAATCTACAGCAGACGAGGCACTGATTAACGCGAATAAAAACACGCTCAAAGAAGATGAACTGATCATTGTTCAAGGCAAGGCCCAGCCAGACCGTTTCTCTGGTGGCCTGCGTTTTGTAGTGAATGCCATCTTTGATTTACCCACTGCCCGCGCCAAATGGGGCAAATATCTGCGCGTCAGTGTCAACGGCAAAGCCCCCGATATTGCACGCATGGTGCGGGATTTTCCGCCCAAGCGTGAGCAGACAGACCAAGGGGAGCTGCTGCGCGGCCTGGCCGTGCGCCTGCAGCTGTGGCGCCAGGAGGGGGAAATGTCTGCAACAGGTGAAGTGGTGCTGGACGAGCGCGCCAAGTTTTTCCCCAGCGACGCTGCCCTGGCCAGCTGGGTAGCGCAAGCGCATGCAGGCGAAGCACGTGTGGTCTACGAATGATATGGGATGACATTACCGCGATAATCTAGGCATGTCTGCTACCAAAATACTCTACGGTTTCCACGCCGTGGGTGTGCGCATCAAAACCGCCCCCAACTCGCTGGTTGAAATTTACTACGATGCCTCCCGCAAAGACGCGCGCATGCGCAGTTTTGTCGACAAGGCCAGCGAGGCCCAGGTGCGCTTGATCGAAGCCGATGGCCTGCGCTTGGCCAAAATGTGTGGCAGCCACGGCCACCAAGGGGTGGTGGCGATTGCGCAGCCCGTCAAACAGGCCACGTCGCTGGATGAGCTACTGGAAGACCTGGAAGCGTCTGCAGATGCCTCCAAACCGCTGATACTGGTGCTGGACGGCGTGACTGATCCACACAATCTGGGCGCGGTACTGCGGGTGGCTGATGGCGCGGGCGCGCACGCTGTGATTGCGCCCAAAGACCATGCCGTGGGCATCAACGCCACGGTGTCCAAGGTGGCCAGTGGCGCAGCAGAGACCATGCCGTACTTTATGGTGACCAATCTGGCGCGCACGCTGAATGAACTCAAAGAGCGCAACATCTGGATCGTCGGCACCAGCGATGATGCTGACAAAACGATCTATGACGTGGATCTGAAGGGGCCTGTGGCTATCGTGCTGGGTGCAGAAGGGCCTGGCATGCGCCAGCTGACGCGCAAAACCTGCGATGAACTGGTCAGCATACCCATGCGCGGCGCGGTAGAAAGCCTTAACGTATCGGTGGCTAGCGGTGTATGCTTGTACGAAGCCCTGCGCCAGCGCACGTAGTGACTGCCCTATAGCCAGCCACCGCATGACGACATCACAACTGAAAGCAAAACCATGAAACACATCACCACAGCATTAGTAGCAACTCTGGCTGTCTTGGCCTTGTCCAGCTGCACCCAGGAGCAACAAAACAAAATCCAGCGCGATATCCAGAACTGGACAGGCACTAATGGCGTGCTGGAAATCTATGCCGGTGACAAAGTAATGCGTCGTTTTTTGAAAATCGACAAACTCTCCACTGCGATGGGCACTGATGACAACAAACCACGCCCCTACCGCTTTGGCTATGGCATCCTGGACGAAAACCTCAACATGATTGCCGACCCCGGCGAGAAGCGCGTGTATTTTGAGATCAGCGACTACGCATCGAACTATGTATTTTTTGAGAGCCCTCGCTGACAGCTCGGCTCAAGCTGGACGATGCAGTGCCATTACGACTGCATGCAGGATAACGGCTTAAACCCAGCCCAGTGCGCCCAGCACAGCGCCAGCACCCAGCACCCATAGCAAATGAATTTTGGTGCGCCACACCAGCAGCAGACTAGCCAGGGTGAGCAACCACAAAGGCCAATCGACGGCAGTGTGATTATGGGAGGCGGTCAACAGCCATGAAGTGGCTATCAGTAGCGCTATGGAGATAGGGGCCAGGGATGCCTTGCTGGCGCGTGCAACCACATGCGTCGGGTTGTTATGCAGCCAGCGTGTAGCGGCAAAGGTGAGCGTACTGCTGGGCACCATGATGCCTACAAAGGTGGCTGTCAGTCCTGCCAGGGCGCTCCAGTAGCTGCCATCGACACCCAGGCCGACCTGCCAGCCAATCAGAGGGATAAACATCACGTTGGGTCCAGGCGCGGTTTGTGCAATGGCGATGCTGGCATTGAACTGCGCATCGCTGATCCAGCCGTGCTGGTCCACCACAAAGCGATGCATATCGGGTGCGGTAGTGATAGCTCCGCCCACGGCCAGCAGAGAGAGCAAGAAAAAGTGGCCAAACAGGGCCAGCCATTGGTCCAGACTCATGCTGCAGGTGCTTTCAGCGCCTCGCGCTCGCTGCGCCGCACCAGCACCCAGGCATACGCAAAGGCGGGGATGCCCAAACCCAAAACGGTCCATACCAGCGGCAGACGCAGCAGGCCCACGGCGATGAAAGTCAGTGCTATCAGCGCCACATTCCACGCAACTCCCAGCAGATTGTTTTTCAAGCCGCTGAGCATTTTGATGGCTGCCGCACCGATCAGGCCCGCTGCTGCCGCGCCCATGCCGCGCACTGCGCCCGCGATGGCCTGTATATGCGAAAACTGTGTGTACAGCGAGGCCAGGACCAGTGCGATCAGCAGGGGCACGGTCAGGATGCCTGCCAGTGCCACCAGCGCGCCGCGCCAGCCAAAAAATCGATTACCCAGAATGATGCACAGGTTGATGACGTTGCCGCCCGGCAATATCTGCGATACCGCCCAGTCCTCCACAAACTGCTGCTGTGTCAGCCAGCGGCGCTTGTCCACCACCTCGCGCTGGATGATGGTGAGCACACCGCCAAAGCCCTGCAGGGCAACGCTGTTGAGCGCCAGAAACAATTCAATCAGGGAATGGGGTCGCAAGGTCTGCGGGACAGGGCTGGCCTCTAGAGAAACGGGATGCATGGCCTTATTATCCTGCAGCGCAGGGTGACGCCGTGGTGATCACTTGCATAGTTGCTATGCATGGGATGTTGTGAAGAAATAATTCACTATTATTTTAATAGCTGCTCCCGCGATATTCTATTGGGTTTGCAGCACTTTTTATGATTAAAACGCCTGCAATACGCTCCTACAGCGCTAGCTCCCAGTGCTCACCGACGAGGTTCTGGCCAAAATCGCTGTAAGGCTCGCTGCGAATGAGCTCAAAGCCGCGCCGCGTGTAGATGTGCCGGGCCTGCAGCAGGCAGCTGTTGGTCCATAGCACCATGCGGGCGTAGCCTTTGCTGCGCGCGAACGCAATGCACTCGTCCGTGAGCAGTGCGCCCAAGCCGCAGCCGCGTGCAGCGGGGGTGATCAGCAGCATGCGCAACTGCGCCACGCCAGCACTTTTGCGCACCACGAAGGCGCTGCCTACCCGCGCGCCGTCTTTTTCGGCAATCCAGCATTTCTCCCACGCCGGATCAAAATGTTGGGTGAACTGCGCAGCGATGTCTGCCACCAGCGCCTTGAAGCGATCATCCCAGCCGTATTCACGCGCGTAGATTTCGCCATGCTGCTCTACCACCCAGTCCATGTCACCCGATTGCGGGTCGCGCAGGAGGATTGCGCTATGGCGCGGCTGCAATGCATCCATAGACCCAGGACGCTTATTTGGGCTGCTTTTTCTTGACCTTGGCAAACACCGGGCCCCAGACGGGGTGCCCGCGTTCAGCGCGGGTCAGATCAAAGCTTCTGTCGGTGGCAAAAGCCGAGTCAAAAGATTTTTCGCACAGTGCCGCGCGGCGTGTGACGCAGTAGAGAAAAGCCTGCGTCTTGAAGGCCTGTAGTTTTTCGTCGTTCTGGTTCAAGCCCAATTTCTGACTTTCATTGAGCCGACTTTCTGCGCGCTTGTAGTCGCCCTGGCCAAAGGCAGAAACCCCTTCACGCAATGCGGCTGCGCCTGGCGAGGCCGTGCTTGTGGCAACAGGAGGTGCTGCAGGCGCAGAAGCGCTGGGCCTGGGTGCTGTTGGGGCAGGAGCGGGGGCCGGGGCCGGTGACGATGTGCTGGCAGGAGCTGGCGCGCCCGCTGTGGGTGCTTGCTCTGCAGGGGTGGTGCAGGCAGCGGCTAGCACGGCAGTGAGCAGCGCGCCCAGACGCAAGGTAATTGAGGTGTAGGCGGGCATATGGACTCCTTGAGATTATTCGAATTTGTGGCTGACACGCTCTGTCTTGCCTGCTTCCACCTTGATGCGGAAGCTGCGGGCCGCAAAATCGCTGTTGCGTACCACCACGGTGTGCTCGCCAGGCTCCAGCGTCAGCATGGTCAAGGGCGGGGAGACGCCCATTTTTTTACCATTGACTTCAATCGCGCCCCAAGGCAGCACGTTCACACGTACACGGCCTGTAGTGGGGGCTGCAGCAGCCTCTGTGGCTTGGGCCGTGGTGTTTGCAGGGCTGGGAGCGTTGGAAGCGGCAGATGGCGTGGGCACCTGCTCGCTTGCGGCAGGCGCTGCAACGGGGGCCGTAGTAGCGACGGGGGCGGCAGTAACGGGTGATGCTGGGGCAGCAGGCGGGGTATTGCTGGTTGCCGGGTCTTTGGCGGGAGTAGCCGCAGGCTTGGAGGGCTCCACAATGCTTTCGCCTGGCGAGAGCGTGGCTTGCGGCGCAGTGGTGATGGCGGGCTCTGCGCTTGCCAGGGATGGGGGTACTGCGGGTGGTGCAGAGGGGCGCAGCATGAACCACAGCGCGGCACCTACTGCCACCAAGGCGGCCACTCCCACAGCCACCAGTGGCACTTTGCGCTGACGCGATGGCTCAGGAGCCAACAAGACGGGTTCTGCGTCCAATGGAGGCGGCTGGGTCGGCAGATCATCGCTGTCGATCAGTGGTGCAGGGGAAGTTGCTCGCGGGACTGACGGACTGCTTCTGGCCAGGGTAGCCTCAGGGTCGTGTTCACCTGCGCCTGAGCCCCAGCGACGCAGCTCGCGCGCCAGCTGGCCAGCGCTGCGATAGCGGTCTTCAGGCTTTTTGGCCAGGGCATTCATCATGATGACCGACAGGTCGCGTGGCACCGCAGGGTTGGCCTCATAGGGCAACTGGGGCTGCGCGTGCAGAATCTGCTCCTGCAACTGCTCCAGCGTGGCTGCAGTAAAAGGTTTTTTGCCGCACAGCAGCTCGTACAGGATCACCCCCAGCGAAAACACATCGCTGCGGGCATCGACCACCTGGTGGACGTTGTCGATGCTGCGCACCATCTCGGGCGACATGTACTGCGGCGAGCCGGCAATCACATCGCTGGAGCTGGTGTTGCGTGCCTGGGCAGCGCGGGCGGTAAACCGGGCCAAACCAAAGTCGAGGATCTTGGGGCCGTTTTTCTTGGTGATGAAGATATTGGCAGGCTTGATATCGCGGTGCAGCACGCCTCCCTTGTGCGCATGGTCCAGGGCCAGCGCCACCTTGCCAATCAGCGAGACAGCTTCGCGCTGGCTCAGGGCGGGCAATTGCGCCATGCGCTGGCGCAGATCGTCGCCGTGCAGCAGCTCCATGGCCACATAGGGCAGATCGCGCTTGAGCATGCTGCTGTGCGCGCGGCCTGCATCAAACACGGTCACGATGTGCGGGTGGTTCAGCGTGGCTGCAGTGCGGGCCTCCTGCAGGATGGCTGCGTCTACGGTAGCGGTATCAAAGCCATTGACGACCGTTTCGTCGTCCACCGCGGGCTGGGTGTAGAGCGTCTTGATGGCGATGGTGCGACCCAAAGTGTCGTCGTAGGCCTCAAACACCGCACCCATGGCGCCGTGGCCAATCATCCGGTCCAGCCGGTAGCGGCCCAGAAAGCCGTAACTGCCGAGTTCAGACTCTCCCGACTGGCTGTCCATCGTGGTGGCAGCGAAAGTACTTGGTTCAAAAATGGACGACATACAAGCGCAATAGTAATTTTCCCTTAATGCTATTAAACAGCAAATATTGCACAAACTGGCTGAAATTTCGGCGCTGTTGTGGGTTATCCGCACTGCGGGTGGGCCGTCTATGGCAGGCTGACCACAGGTCTATCGGCCCGGAATTAGGCCAATATTGGGTAAACCCTTAAAATCACTGTTTCCCCAGCCCCTTATGACCGCCCGCCCCGCCATTTTCAACGACGTGTCGCTTTTCCCGCGCGATGCCAAACCGCTGTCCAGCTACCGCAAGTACTGGGCCGCCCGCTTTGGCGTGGCCAAGTTTTTGCCCACCACCCGCGCCGAGATGGACGCCCTGGGCTGGGACAGCTGCGATGTCATCATTGTCTGCGGGGACGCCTATGTGGATCACCCCAGCTTTGGCATGGCGGTGATTGGCCGCATGCTGGAGAACCAGGGCTTTCGTGTGGGCATCATCGCCCAGCCCGACTGGCACAGCGCCGAGCCCTTCAAGGCGCTGGGCAAACCCAATCTGTTCTACGGCGTGTCCGCAGGCAACATGGACAGCATGATCAACCGCTACACCGCAGACCGCAAGATCCGCAGTGACGATGCCTACACGCCCGGCGGGCAGGGCGGCAAGCGGCCAGACCGTGCGGCCTTGGTCTACAGCCAGCGCTGCAAAGAGGCTTACAGCGACGTGCCGATCATTTTGGGCGGCATCGAAGGCTCGCTGCGCCGCATTGCACACTACGACTACTGGCAGGACAAGGTCCGCCGCTCCATCGTAGTAGACGCCAAATGCGATCTGCTGCTGTACGGCAACGCCGAGCGTGCGATTGTTGAGATAGCGCACCGACTTGGTGCCAAAGAGCCGATTGAAAACCTGACCGATATCCGCGGTACGGCTTTTGTGCAAAGGCAGAATCCTGAAGGCTGGATGGAGATTGACTCCACCGATATTGACACCCCCGGTCGCACTGAGCAGCATGTCAACCCCTACATGATGAGTGCCGATTTGGCGCGCGAGCAGGGTGGGTCGTGCGCCAAAGAAGATACCGTGATTTCGGTGCAGTCGGGTTTGCCCGCTGCAGCTGGCGACGCGCAGCCCATGCGAGGGCAGATGGACAGTCTGGGCAGTTCCATTCAGCCACTGACTTTCGTACCCAACCCCGCGCTGCAAAGCAAAAACAAGCTCAAAGCCCCGCCGCGCGACAGGTCGGTCATCCGCCTGCCTAGCTACGAGCAGGTCAAGGCCGACCCTGTGCTCTACGCCCACGCCAACCGCGTCTTGCACCTGGAGACCAACCCCGGCAACGCCCGTGCCCTGGTGCAAAAGCATGGTGACGGCACCACCGCGCGCGACGTGTGGATCACCCCGCCGCCCATTCCCCTGACCACGGCCGAGATGGACCTGGTGTTCGATTTGCCCTACGCCCGCAGCCCGCACCCGTCCTACGCTGACGCCAACGGCAGCCACGACGGCGACACCAAAATTCCCGCTTGGGAGATGATCCGCTTTAGCGTCAACATCATGCGCGGCTGCTTTGGTGGCTGCACCTTCTGCTCGATCACCGAGCACGAAGGCCGCATCATCCAAAGCCGCTCGGAAGACTCGGTGATTCGCGAGGTCGAGGCCATCCGTGACAGCGTCAAGGGCTTTACCGGCGTCATCAGTGACCTGGGCGGCCCCACGGCCAATATGTACCGCATCGGCTGCAAATCGCCCGAGATTGAGTCGGCCTGCCGCAAGCCCAGCTGCGTGTACCCCGGCATCTGCCAAAACCTCAACACCGACCACAGCGCCCTCATCAAGATGTACCGCCGCGCGCGGGCACTGAAGGGTGTGAAAAAGATTTTGATTGGCTCAGGCCTGCGTTACGACCTGGCCGTGCAGTCGCCGGAGTATGTGAAAGAGCTGGTCACCCACCACGTCGGTGGCTACCTCAAAATCGCGCCCGAGCACACCGAGGGCGGGCCCTTGAGCAAGATGATGAAGCCCGGCATCGGCAGCTACGACAAGTTCAAGCAGATGTTTGAAAAGTACAGCGCCGAGGCAGGCAAAAAGCAGTACCTGATTCCCTACTTCATCGCCGCCCACCCCGGCACCAGCGACGAAGACATGATGAACCTGGCCGTTTGGCTGAAGAAAAACGGCTTTCGCGCCGACCAGGTGCAAACCTTCTACCCCAGCCCCATGGCCACCGCCACGGCCATGTACCACAGCAACCGCAACCCGCTGCGCAAGGTCACGCGCGACAGCGAGACGGTAGACATCGTGCGCGGCGACAAGCGCCGTCGCCTGCACAAGGCCTTTTTGCGCTACCACGACGCCAACCATTGGCCGCTGCTGCGCGAAGCCCTCAAAGCCATGGGCCGCGCCGACCTGATTGGCAATGGCAAACACCATCTGATTCCGACGTTTCAGCCCATGACCGACGGCGGCTACACCAGCGCACGGCGTAAAAATTCCAACACCGTGGGCAGCAAGGTCAAGGGCCGCACGGGCGGGGCCGCACCGGCCGCTGCGCCGCAACGCGTAGCAGCCCAGCCGGGCCGCATACTCACGCAGCACACTGGCTTGCCACCACGCAGGCAAAAATAGTTACTATTAATTTAATAGCTGCTCCCGCGATATTCTATTGGGCTGGCAGCACTTTTCTTTATCAAAACAGCTCAGAAAGATAAAGCAGGGACTGGTCCCCTCGACAGGAATCGAACCTGTATCTGGCGCTTAGGAGGCACCCGTTCTATCCATTGAACTACGAGGAGGAGACCCTGCGTATTGTAGTCGGTGGGTAGCTGGCCGATGGTTGCTGCAAGACTTACTTGGACAGCAGGCGCATGGCTTCTTCCAGGCCTTTGACGGTGAGCGGGTACATGCGCTGGCTCATGATCTGCTGCATGATTCCGATGCTCTGGCGGTACTGCCACACGCCCTGCGGCTCGGGGTTGATCCAGGCAAACTTGGGAAAAGCCTGCGTCAGGCGCTGCAGCCATTCCACGCCCGCCTCTTCGTTGTTGTATTCCACACTGCCGCCAGGCTGCAAAATCTCATACGGGCTCATGGTGGCGTCGCCAATAAAGATGAGCTTGTAGTCTTTGTTGTACTTGCGGATGATGTCCTGCGTAGGGAATTTTTCGGCATACCTGCGGCGGTTGTTCTTCCACATGAAGTCATACACACAGTTGTGGAAGTAGTAAAACTCCAGGTGCTTGAACTCGGTCTTGGCGGCTGAGAACATCTCCTCCACGCGGTGGATATGCTCGTCCATCGTGCCGCCCACGTCCATCAGCAGCAGCACCTTCACATTGTTGTGCCGCTCGGGCACCATCTTGATATCCAGCCAGCCAGCGTTGGCGGCGGTGGAGCGGATGGTGTCGTCCAGGTCCAGCTCGTCATGCGCGCCCTCGCGGGCGAATTTGCGCAGGCGGCGCAGCGCGATTTTGATGTTGCGCGTGCCCAGCTCCTGCGTGTCGTCATAGTCCTTGTAGGCGCGCTGGTCCCACACCTTTACCGCGCTTTTGTTGCGGCCCTTGTCCTGCCCAATGCGAATGCCCTGCGGGTTTTGCCCATAGGCACCAAACGGCGAGGTGCCGCCCGTGCCGATCCATTTATTGCCGCCCTCATGGCGCTCTTTTTGCTCTTCAAAACGCTTTTTGAGTGTCTCCATCAGCTCGTCCCAGCCCATCTTCTCGATCTTGGCCAGTTCTTCGGGGCTGAGCTGCAGCTCCAGGTTTTTGCGCAGCCAATCCAGCGGAATGTCTTTGGTGAAGTCCGCCACCATTTCCACGCCCTTGAAGTACGACGCAAACGCCCGGTCAAACTTGTCGTAATGCTTCTCGTCTTTCACCAGCGCCGTGCGGCTGAGGTAGTAAAAGTCGTCAATTTTGTAGCCCACGCCTTCATCATTGTTGGGGCCAACCACGCCTTCTTTCAAGGCTTCGAGCAGTGTCAGATATTCCTTCACCGACACAGGGAGTTTGGCGGAGCGCAGGGCATAGAAGAAGTCGATCAGCATGGATTACCTTAGTTTATCCAATTGGTACAGCAACTGCGCCTTCACCTCCGCCCATTCCCCCACCCGCAGGCTGTACATCACGGTGTCGCGGATGGTGCCGTCGCGACGCAGTGCGTGGCCGCGGATGACGCCGTCTTTGTGGGCGCCCAGGCGTTCGATGGCTTTTTGGCTGGCGAAGTTGAAGTTGTCGGTGCGCCAGCCCACCACGTTGCAGCCTAGGGTCTCGAAGGCGTGCGTCATCAGCATGAGTTTGCAGGTGGTGTTGACATGGGAGCGCTGCATGCTTTTGGCGTACCAGGTGTAGCCGATCTCCACGCGTTTGACGGCGGGCAAGATGTCGTGGTAGCTGCTGGAGCCCAGCACTTTGCCGCTGGCTTCGTCGATGATGGCAAAGGCAAAGCGGTTGCCGTCTTCGCGCATTTTCAGGGCGTCTTCGATGTATTTGCGAGTGTTCTCTGGCTCGGGCACTGACGTGACGCGCAGTTTCCACAGCTCACCGTCCATGGCGGCCTGGCGCAGGCCATCCTCGTGGCTGAGCGCCAGCGGCTCGATGCGCACACCACGCTGGCTGAGAACGATGGGGGTAACGAAAGGGGTGGTCATGACAAGGGGGTGTAGTAAGAATGCTTTGACGTTTTGCTGGGTAGAACTGATTGCGCAAGGTGCGCACCGGTGGCCAACTGCTTATTCATCAGCCTGGTCTTTGCTCACCTTGGCGCGCGCCCAGCGCGCCAGCTGCAGGCCCACGCCGCCGCCCAGGCCGCACAGCAGGATGCCGCCAATGCTGGCGCCGCCATAGCCTTCGGCAAAAATATCCAGGCCGAATGCGCGGGCCACAAACATGCCCGCCAAGCCGCCGCCTACAAAACCTGCGGCGTCGGTGATGCCTTGCAGGAGTAATTTATTCATGCTCTATCCTTTTGGTTTTTCATTGTGGTTTGCCCAGCTTGCGCCAGATGTCGGGCAGCGCTTCCCAGACAAAATCATCCCAGGCGTAGTCTGGAAATGCGCTGGTAATCTTGTTTTTCAGGCTGCGTTTTTTAAAGTAGCCCAGCTCGCCGCTGGGCTGCTCTGCCAGCACAATACGGCGCACGGTTTGCAGGTAGTTGCGCTGGGTTTCGATCAATGCAGGCCCGGTGGGGGCATCGCCACGGCCGGTGTAGATGCGCTGGGGCGCGATGGCCTGCAGCTCGTCCAGGCGTTTGAGCCAGTCGTCAAACAGCGCCAGCTCCATCCATGCATGGCCTTTGCTGGCCAGCAGGTCGCCGACAAAAATAGCGTCTTCCACCTGCGCCACCACATGGGCGCCTGAGCAGCCCGCGCCGCCCAGCACATGCAGCTTGACCTGCACACCGCCTGCGCTGAGCGTGGTGGTCTGGCTGCCAAAGCTCTCGGGCTTGGGGGCGGCCAGGGGGTAGTCAGGCTTGTAGTCTTCATAAAACCAGCCCAGGCGAATTTGGTGCACCGCCGGGATCAGGCCCAGCACCTGCTGGCTGGTGACCACCTTGATGCCGCGTGCCTGCAGGGTGGCTGTGCCGTTGAACTTGTCGGGGTTGGGGTGCAGCACCACGGCCAGCACAGCTTTTTTGCCGGTGCTGCGCTCGGCCAGGTCGACAAATTTGCTGGCGTCAGAAGGCAAAAACTGCGTGTCGATCAGCACCAGGCCGCTGGGGCCTTCAATCCAGTAGCTGTGGGTGTTGTAGGCGCGCTTTTCGCTGGTAAACCGGCCCACTTTCATTCCAGCGGCGGTCTGCGCCAGCGCCCAAGGCGCGGCTATAGCGCATGCGGACAGCAGGGTGACGTCGCGGCGCAGCATGGGGTGTCCTATCGGTTGTTGCGTTGCATGAAAACGAGTTTTTCAAACAAGGTGACGTCCTGCTCGTTCTTGAGCAGCGCGCCCACCAGCGGCGGTACAGCGATTTTGTCGTCCTTGTTTTGCAGCACGTCCAGAGGGATGTCTTCGGCCATCAGCAGTTTCAGCCAGTCCAGCAGCTCGGAGGTGGAGGGCTTTTTCTTGATGCCGGGCAGGTTGCGCACGTCGTAGAAGGTTTTCATGGCGGCGCTCAGCAGCTCTTTTTTCAGGCCGGGAAAATGCACGTCAATGATCTGCTGCATGGTCTCGGAGTCGGGGAACTTGATGTAGTGGAAGAAGCAGCGGCGCAGGAAGGCGTCGGGCAGCTCTTTTTCGTTGTTGGAGGTGATAAACACCAGCGGGCGGTTTTTGGCTTTGACCAGCTCGCGGGTTTCGTAGCAGTAAAACTCCATGCGGTCGAGCTCGCGCAGCAGGTCGTTGGGAAACTCGATATCGGCCTTGTCGATCTCGTCGATCAAGAGCGCCACGGGCTTGTCGGCGGTAAAGGCCTCCCACAGCACGCCTTTGACGATGTAGTTGTTGATGTCCTTGACCTTCTCGCCGCCGTCGACGCTGGACAGCTGCGAGTCGCGCAGGCGGCTGACGGCGTCGTATTCATACAGGCCCTGCTGCGCCTTGGTGGTGCTCTTGATGTGCCACTGCAAGAGCGGCATGCCCAGGGACTGTGCCACTTCCTCGGCCAGCATGGTTTTGCCGGTGCCGGGCTCGCCCTTGACCAGCAGGGGGCGCTTGAGGGTGATGGCGGCGTTGACGGCCAGCATCAGGTCTTGGGTAGCGACGTAGTTTTGGGAGCCTTGGAATTTCATAGCGGGAGTGTGGGAATGCGGGAGTGAAAGGGGTTTGGGCGGATATAATGAGAGGTTGACCGCAAGCACCATGAAATCATCATGTACTTGCACGCTGACGCAAGTGCTGGTGCGCTTGCACGCTTACCCATATTCTGAACGCAAAATGAACAAGTTGCTCTCCTCGGTATTCGCTTTTATTGTCGCTTCTGTGACCACCGCCACCTTCGCACAAGAGATCAAAGGCAATCCCGACGCCGGTAAAACCAAGGCTGCCATGTGCATTGGCTGCCACGGCATCAAAGGCTACCAAGCCAGTTTTCCTGAAATCTACCGTGTCCCCATGATCTCGGGCCAGGGCGCCAAATACCTCAGCAACGCACTGGCCGCCTACCAGAAAGGCGAGCGTAAGCATCCCACGATGGGCGCGATTGCTGCCAACCTGAGCGAACAGGACATGGCTGACCTGGCCGCTTACTACAGCGTGCACGGCAAGGTGGAAGGTGCCACTCTGCCTGAGAAAGCCACCGCGGAGCCCAGCGCCGCCGCCGCTGCACTGCTGCAAAAAGGCGCTTGCGTGTCGTGCCATGGCGCCAACTTTGCCAAGCCGATTGACCCAAGCTATCCCAAGCTGGCTGGCCAGCACGCTGACTACCTGACCGTGGCGCTGAAGGCATACAAAACCGAAAACAATGCCAAAGTAGGCCGCTCCAACGGTGTAATGGCTGGCATTGCCAAGCAGTTCACCAATGCCGAGATGAAGGAAATGGCCAAGTACATCGCCTCGCTGGAAGGTGACCTCAAAGTGGTGCCTCAGTCCAAGTTCCGCGTATCCAAGTGATCAGAGTATCTGGCGAAGCGCTATTTATTTGATAGCTGCTCCCGCGATATTCTATTGGGCTGGAGCGCTGAAAAGCACTAAAATTGCGCCCTGAAAAGCTGCTGCGGCAGCTTTTTTTACGCCCGGGTGAAAATTCGGTAACATAGGGACACAACCAACATCGGAGTTTCGCTATGCCCGTTATCGTCGTTGCCAATCCCAAAGGCGGAGTAGGTAAGTCCACTCTGTCGACCAATATTGCGGGCTATCTGGCCTCCAAAGGGCACAAAGTCATGCTGGGCGATGCGGACAGGCAGCAGTCGTCCAAGCTGTGGCTGGGCCTGCGCCCGCCAGCTGCCCGGCCCATCAGCAGCTGGGATGTGGGCACCGACGCCGTCGCCAAGCCGCCCAAAGGCACCACCCATGTCGTGCTGGATACCCCGGGCGGGCTGCACGGCAAGCGTTTTAACGAGGTGATGAAGCTGGCCGACAAGGTGGTGGTGCCGCTGCAGCCCAGCGTGTTCGATATTTTTGCCACCCGCAGATTCCTGGACGAACTGGCTGAGCACCGCAATGCCAGTGGCCTGCAGGTCGGCGTGATCGGCATGCGGGTGGACGCGCGCACCATTTCGGCCGACAAGCTGCATGAGTTTGTGGACGGTCTCAAGCTGCCCGTGCTGGGCTATCTGCGCGACACGCAGAACTACGTGCACCTGGCAGCGCGTGGCCTGACCCTGTTTGACGTGGCCCCCAGCCGCGTGGAGAAGGACCTGGAGCAGTGGCAGGCGCTGTGCCACTGGCTGGACAGATAGAGGGCGCTGTCGCTGCCCTGACATGGTGCAGCCCCGCTTGCCTGTAGCATTGCAGGCCATGAAAACATTTACCACCCTCTCCGATCTGGCCGCCCAAGTGGGCCAGGAAGTCGCCGTCAGCGACTGGCTCACCATTACCCAACAGCAGGTGCAGCTGTTTGCCGACGCCACGGGCGACCAGCAGTGGATCCATGTGGACGTGGAGCGGGCCAAGGCCGGGCCGTTTGGCGCACCGATTGCGCATGGCTTTCTCACCCTCTCGCTGATTCCGAAGTTCCTGCAGACCTGCGTGCATGTGGAGCAAACCCGCATGGGCGTGAACTACGGGCTCAACAAGGTGCGCTTTGTCTCGCCTGTGCCCGTGGGCAGCCACCTGCGTGCACGGCTGAAGCTGCTGTCCAGCGAGCCCATAGACAACCACGGGGTGCAGATGGTCTGGGAAGTGACCATCGAGCGCGAAGGCCAGGCCAAGCCGGTATGCGTGGCCGAGTCGATCGTGCGGCAGTATGCCTGAGGCTGAAGAGCCGTTCAATCTGCCTTTTTAATAAGATAAACGGCCTGCAGGCCAATAGAATATCGCGGGAGCAGCTACTAAATATATAGCATCCAGGTCTATATATGGGCCAACTGCTTATCTTCCACCCAGCCGCGGAAACACGGTATCAGCTGGTTGATGCGCCCCGCCGCTTCGCTCTGGCTGTGCAGCCGGGAGACCACCTGGTAGATGTCGGTGCGCAGCATCCACAGCTCGCTGGCTCGGCTGGCCATATTGATCTTGTAGAGCAGGCGACCCGACTCCGCGCTGTCGACGTCCTGCACCAGCTGCAGCATGTGCTGCTTGATCTGCGGGACGGTCATTCTGTCTGCCTTGGGCTCTGGCCCTTTGCGCAGCTTGAGCAGTGCGCCCGAAATGCCAGAACCCATGAATGAAATACCAAACACTTTTTTCATACCGCAATCACTTGTCATCTCCGATATCGTCTTGTGGACGGGGATTGATAGGCGCTTTCAGAAGTAACAAAAGCGCTTTTGATGTCTGACTGAAGTGTAGGGACAAGCCCGAATATCCGTTAGGGGATGGCTTCTAGTTTGGTCGCAACAAAGTCACGAAAAGTACATTTGCCCTCAAGCGCCGGGGCAGCCGTGCGGCAGTTCAATAAGTGATCGTGAGGGTGTGCACCTGCGGCACCACAGGCCCGCTGGTGCCCGCTTGGCCTGCGTCCATCACCGCATTGATGTAATGCACCTTGGTGCCCAAGGCGCCGCCAATACTGCCCAAGGAAGTTGGGCCGATATTGCCCACAGAGCCAGCTGCATTGCCCAGGCCCAGCTGGTATTTGAGCCCGCCCACCACGCCGTTGGTGGGGCTGAGTGACATGTTGTAGGGCAGCAAATTGGTGCAATTGGCGTTGAAGGTGGCAAACTTGAAATCTGCCGGGCCGAAGGCGGTGTAGTTGAACACAATGGTGTTGGTTGCGGCCAAACCTGTAATGCTGCACCTGGCAGGCGCATAGATATTGACATTGACAAAGCCTGTGCTGATCAGCAGATCAGCACCCGGCAGCACGGCGCGCAGCGTGATGCCAATCTGGTCTGTGTACACACCCGATGGAAAGCTGGCAATAGAGCCAGCCTGCCCCGGTATGCAGCCCCAATAGTTGAAGGTCAGCGTCTCAGGGGTATTGAGGGCAGTGCCCGTAAAGCTGGCCGTGATGCGCCCGCCCGCGTTGTTGTCGCGCCAGCGCAGGCCGCCAGGCACAGCGCACAGGTTGTTGCGCCACACGTCATACCGGATATCAAAAGGCGTGCCGCCAGAGACCAGCTGGGCATTGTTGACTTGCCCTGCACCAGCGTGTATTCCATTGTCTGCTCCCAGCGAGAGTACGGTGGCGTCAGCAGCGCTGCTGCGCTGGCAGGTGATCGTGATGGAATTGGACGTAAAGTTGTTGGCATTGGCGCTGTTGGTGCCAGAGACAAAGGCAAAATTGATGCTGGTCAGTGGCAGTGGACTGCAGGTGACAACAGCTTGCGCGGGAAGGGCCATGCACAGCAGCCCTGCGCAGACAAAGCCCAGTAATCTTCGCCATAGCTTGCTCATCGCTTCACCCCTTTGCACACCAGTGGCCCCACACGAGGGATATCGTCGCTCGCAGCCGCTGGCAGTGTGACATCCAGCCGGCACTGCTGGCCTTTCCACTCCAGTAGCAGGCGGTTGGCGGTGTTGAGCAGGCCAGTGACAAACGCTTCGCCGCGGCGCGCTACATAAAAATCCTGGCTGTCGCCATCGATGCGCACCACCGCCCCGGCGGGTGCGGCCTCGCCATCGTCCAGCACCACACGCAGCAGCGCCCCCCGGCCTACGCGCACAGGAAACACCACCTTCACGCCGCTGCGCCAGGCAGGCACAGCGCTCAGCTCAATGGTGTCCAGCTCGGCATTGATCGGCAGTTCGCTGGGGTCCAGCCGCACTGAGTTGCTTTGGTAGGGTATCAGCCGTGCCAGCATGGCCACGCCATTGGCATCAGTGCGGCCCATCTGCTGGCCGCCCAAAGACACGTTGATGCCAGGATAACCCTGCACCTGGACCAGCGCAAAGCTGTCGCTGATGCGCTGGCTGGCAAACAGCTGGCCATCAGTGAAGACCACGCCACCACTGGCGCCCACGCGCACTGAATTTTGGTCGCGGCTAAAGCTTGCGTCCCCTGCCAGGCGACCATAGCGCCCCGCGTAGTACAGGCCCGCTTCTGCGCGGCCTGCCGTTTGCTGCTGACCTGCCAGCACACGCCAGCCCAGATCGCCATCCTGGGCGGGGTTTTTGGTGGCACTGGCGTAAAAATCGGTCTGCTGCTGGTTATGGTTGATCGAAGCTGCAGCAACGATGTTGGCGTCCAGCGGCATCACCACGGTCACGCCGATATTGGTGCCACTGCCGCCTGCGATGGCCCGGCTTGCGGTGACGGACAACTGGGCTTTGCTGGCAATGCGGGTGCTGTAGCTGGCAGACACGGTGCTGATGCGCGGGCCGTCATAGCGCTCCAGCACGGCAAAGCCCGCACCCAGCGTGCCCAAGCCGCTTTGGGTGTAGCTGGTATTGCCAGCCAGCTGCAGCTTGGTAGGCAAGGCGCTCAGTTCCTGGCCTAGCTGGCGAAAGGCTTTGCTCGCGCCTTGCACCTGCAGGCTGGTATTGCTGCGCAGGCCAACGTAGTCTGCGCCCAGCAGCCATTGCGCGCCCGAGTTTTTAAGGTCTGCGTTGACTGCGTCAGTGGTGCGGCTGCCCATCACCGCAGCGCGGCCCAGCAGGTCTGCGGGCAGTGCGGCTATGGTGCCCAGCTGGGCGGTCTGGATGTCTTTGCTCAGCTCGCCGCGGCCTTCCAGGGTCAGGCTGTTGCTGAGGCCGCGGCGCCAGACGCCGCTGGCAAAGCCCTGGCCATAGCGATTGCTGGACACGCCCAGGTCGCGGCGCACACTGCCCAGCTCGATGCCCCAGTCGTTAAGGCCTGGGGCGAGCAACTGCGGGCTGGAGAAAAATGGCTGCTCCACTACGGTCTCGCGGCCCAGCAGATCGCGCACCACCACGCGCGCCTGGCCACCGCCGCTGAAGCTGGGCAGATTGTCCAGCGTGAAAGGGCCGGTGGGGACGCTGGAGGTTTGGCGCAGCACGTCGTTGACATACAGCTCCACCGTGGAGGGCGCCGCCGAGATGCCCGACACCGAGGGAATGGGCTGGCCGACAAAACCCGGCGTGAGCGCGTAGTTGGTGCCAAACTGCAGGCCAGCAAAATACACATTGCGGCCCAGCAGGCCCGTGCGGGTGTTGGCATCGCCCAGGCGCAGGGTGAGGTTGGATGCAGGAAAGTCGGTAGTGAAGGTGGTCTCCAGCCGCACCCAGCTGGCGGGCTCTGCGCCAAAGCCTGAGGAGGCTATGTTGCGTCCCACGGTGCTGTGCGTCAGCACGCCCCAGCCCGTGGACACGCCCAGCTCGGTGAGGGCACCCAGGCTGCGTGTGTCGGGTGCGTTGCGCAAGGCGTTGGTGCTGTAATTGAGGTCGTAGTTAAGAAACACGCTGGGCAGCACCTTGCCCGGCACAGGCTTGGGCGCGGGGTCTTTGGTCAGGCGTGTAGCGGCAAAAGCCTGCGGCGAAAACACCAGGTCCAGCGACTGGGTCGACAGATCGAGCCGCGAGTTGAAGCCAGGCACTGCAGACAGCGCAAAGTGTTCGATCCCCTGGTGGTTGATGCTTTGCGCGCCCGGGCGCAGGTTCACACGCCATTCTTCAAAAGCATCTTTGGGTGCATACAGCACACCTGCGCGTTCAATCATCACCCACGCGCCCGTCTTGGCGCCGTTGACGGTGACATCCAGTGGAATAAATCTGTCGCCCGGCACGCTGGGCAGTGCATTACTGGGCGGGCTGGTGGGGCTGTTCGGGCCTGGTGCCTGCGCATGCGCAAGCAGGCTGGTCAGCATAAGTGCTGCCACAGCGATGGGTCGGCGAGCAGAGGGCCCTGGCATGGCAATCACTGTGCAGGGGCAAGCGTGACGTCAATCACCTGAATGCTGGCGTCATCGTGCAATACCTGCAGGCGCAGCTTGCCCCCAGGAATGGGGCCGGCATTGCCTGCGCGCTCCAGCGCAAAGCTGCGCTGGTTGCCTGGCAGCAGATAGCCAGCCTGCTCGCGCGAGGCCAGCACGTCGCCCGCTTCGTTGAGCAGCTTGAGCTGGCTGGCCAGCACGTGGGCATTGCCCTGGTTGTCGCACTGGGCCTGCACGGCATTGCCCGTGCTGCGCTGCACGGTGCAGCTCAATTGCCGTTTGAAACCAGGAGGGGTGATGAACACGGGCAGCGAAAACGCCAGTGCAATTTGTACCTGCGCGCCTTCAACGGGTGGGCGTGCTTCGGGGATCTCGCGAACGATCATGCGGTAGTGGTGCTGCTGGCCTGCGGGAAGGGGTTTGAGCAGGGCCAGGCGCACCACCTGTCGGGCCTTGGGCGCGAGTTTGATGATGGGTGGCGCAAGAATCATGTCTTCGCTGAGGGTGAGGTCATCCTCGCCGTCAGGCTTTTGCTTCCACTGGAAGATGTCTGCCTGCATGACCAGCTCGGTGTCACCTTCGTTGACCAGTGTGATGGCGGTGGCCCGGTCTTTGGAGGCCATGTAGATGCGCACGGGCGTAATCGAGAACTGGCCTGCCTGGGCGGACCCGAACATCAAGGCACCGCCGATCAGGGCTGCCATCGCCATGCCTGCAGCAAAAGGAAAACGTGTCATGAAAGAAGGCCTACCAGCTCACCATGAGCTCGGTGTAGCTGCGGTCGTGCAATTGGACCTGGCGCCAGGTGGTGACAGTGCCTGTGGTGGTGAATGCCTCGTAGCTGCCGAAATGGTTGCCTGCGCGGGACAGGTAGGTGGCGTACTGGTAGGCGCCGCCATGCAGGGGCGTCCAGGGCATGCCGCCACGCTCGGGCGCGGCCAAAGCCACTTGCGAGCCGGTGCTGCACACGACAGTGACCGTGGCTCCAAAGCCGCCTGGTGCGTTGCGGGTCGTGCAGTACGCACTCTGCGCGGCCGACGGCAGCAAGGTGACGGTGACCTGGAAAGGTTGCGTCACACTGCCCGCAGCGGCCAGGCTGCTCCATAGCGCGCCCAGGCCCAGCAGAGCCGAAGCTCTGAGGTGGCGTGCGATGGTCAAAGCCATGGTGCGTGCGCCGTGCTGGCTGGGGGCGCTGTTTAGAACGTGAGCACCAGGGTGCGGTTATCGGTGCTGACAATGTTGTTGCCAGCGGTGTTGCCGGCCTGGTTGCCCAGCAAGGTGCCTGTGAAATTAATCGTTTTCGTATCGGCCGTACCGATGTCTGCAGTGGTAGCTGCGGTGCCTGGTGCGTTGACGGGGCCTGTCAAAGCCAGTGTGTAGCGCAGATTGGCCGGGCTAAGCAGGCCATTGGTGCCACCACCAGCCGTATCAAACGCTGCAGTGACTGGTGTAAGGCCGCGGGTGCAGAGGAATCTGATGGGGCCTGAGGCCGCTACGTTGGCAATCGCCGGGTCAAAAGCCGCGTAGGTGCCAAATGCAATTACTGGCGTGCCGTTGCCGGTGTCGGCTATGCATTTTTGCGACAGCGTGACGGTGACCTGGAACGGGCTGGTCACGGTGGTTTGTGCTTGTGCAATGCCGCAGGCCAGTGCAGCCGATACAAAAAGAGCCAGAGTACGTTGAGCCATGGTGATTCCTTTGAGAACATGTAGCGTAAAGCGGTTTCGCATGACGCTGGGTAACTATGATAATGCTACATGTAAACAAAAGAAACAACTAAATTTGCGTAACAGCGAAAAAGTAACACTTAAAAAGCCCAATAAGTCGCATAAAGTTTGCTGTTTTGCTACGTAGCGCAAGCCAGCGCAATGCAGTCTGCCAACACCGCGGTGTCGCCAATCTGGTTGGCCAGCAGCAGAATCAGCCGCGCATTGAAGGCAACAGACGCCTCGGCGCTCAGGCCCTGGTGGGCGTCCAGCAGCAGTTCATAAAAACCGTCTGCGTCAGTGAACTGGGGCGTCAGCTGGGCATGCGGTACTGGTGCAGCTACTGACGTGCGGCTTGCCGGGCGTGTGCTCAGAGAGTGGAACTTGCTCATACGCTGGCCTTTGTCACGGTGGATGCTTTGGTTGGCGCACTGGCATTGCCGGGCGCTGCACCTGCCAGGCGCGTGAGGGCATTAACCAGCTGGCCGTTCAGGCTGCTGCCGCGGGCGCACAGGTAGCTGTCAGGGCGCAGCAGGGCCCAGCGGCACTGCGCGCTCTGATCACCCAGAGCATCGATGCTACAGGCTTGTGACAACAGCTTGTGCTGATCGAGCACGGCCTCGCGAGCGATCACCTGCTGAGGCCCAGACGCCACCTGGACGATGCGGGCTCCGCTGGTGAGGGCCAGCTGGCGCAGGCGCAGCACGTCTTGGGCACTGAGCTGGCCTTGCACATTGCCAAATACCAGCAGCAAGGCATGCGGGCCTGCCCAGCGCAGCAGGGTATTGAGGCTGGCGCTGCTTTGGTCTGCCCAACGCAGCGCTACGTTTTGCACAGAAATGCTCAAGGCCAGCGAAGCGTCTGCCAACGGGGACGCGCTGTAAGGATTGGCCACCGCCATGCGGCCAGTGTTGATCAGGCTGCGGGCAAAGGCGTGGCGCTTGGCCAGGCTGATGGCGGCCGTGCGAAACACCCGCTCCATGCCATCTGCGGGGCGCAGAAAGCGCGCGGTGCGGTTGGTGACCTGCACATTGGTCTTTGCGGCCTCGTGGCGCTCGGCATGGTAGCTGGCCAGCAGGGCTGGCGTGGCATGGCCTTGCACCACAGCGGCCAGCTTCCAGGCCAGGTTGTCTGCATCGGCAATGCCCGTGTTGCCACCGCGCGCACCAAAGGGGCTGACTACCTTGGCGCTGTCGCCGATAAAGAAGACGGTGCTGCTGCCAGCGCTGGTGCCCAAATCCACGCTCATGCGGTCCACGCACTCGCTGCGATAGGCGTAGGGGCCGACCCAGACGATATCGACCCGCGCATCCTTGCCAAACTGCTTGGCCAGGCGCTCGCGCACCACGTCTTTGCGGCTGACGTATTCCGGGTCGGCGTCGGGTGCCATCTGGTAGTCGATGCGCCACACATCGTCGGCCATCAGGTGCTGCCACACGGCGCGGTTGTCGTTGAAGGGTGCTTCGATCCAGGTGTGGCGCTCGGTGGGCGGGCGGGTGTCAAAGCGCACATCGGCAATGCACCAGCGGTCATCGCCTTTTTTGGCCGTCACGCCCACATTGAGCCAATCGCGAAAAGGGCTTTTGGAGCCCGTGGCGTCCACTACGTAGTCGGCCGTGGCCTTGTATTCACCTTGCGGGGTAGCTATGGTGAATGTTGCTGTGCCGTTGTCGTTGTCAAAGCGAGTCACCCGGTTGTTCCAGCGAATCTGTGCATGGCCCAGTTGCGCAATGCGCTGCACCAGAAAACCTTCGTTGTAGAACTGCTGGATATTGATGAAAGCAGGCTGCTGACTCAGGTTGAAGTTGTTTTGCTGCTTCAGGTCAAAGCTGTAGACCTCGTCTTCACCCGCAAAGGTGCGCCCCACACTCCACTGCACGCCTTTGGCAGCGATGCGCTCATAAATGCCCAGCTTGTCGAAGATTTCCAATGACCTTTGGGTGTAGCAGATACCACGGCTGGACGCGCCTTTGACGCCCACGGTGTTGTCCTCATCCAGCAGCACACAGGCCACACCCATCTGCGCCAGCGAGCAGGCCAGTGTGAGCCCTGTGATGCCACCGCCGACGATCAGCACGCGGTGGTGCTCGGTGACGCCAGAGGCCACCGCGTCAGGAATCACTGCTGGGTATTCGGGCAATACATACCCCGAGCCCTGACTGAACTGGTAGTCGTTGGACAGCGTGGTGGGCGCATAGGCGCTGGGTTCTGGAGAGGTGACTTGCAGCATGGACAGGGTGCTTTTAGATAGTAAATCGGGCTGTAGCCCAATAAAAAGCCGCGGGAGCAGCTATAAAATTAATAGTGAATCATTGGGCTTGGGGTTTTACCAGTTCAGGGCGATCGTTGCGCTGGGGTGTGAGTTTGTCGTTCTTGCCGTGGGCGCGCTCTGCGCGCCAGAGCTGTTTGCGTGCCGTCCACTCGGCCAGGCGGGCGTGAGCGGTTTTGCTCTCCTGCAGCATCTGGAACTCATCGGCCAGTTGCGCAGTGAGCTCCAGGCGGATGCCGTTGGGGTCGAAAAAATAAATGCTTTTGAAAATATGGTGGTCGGTCACGCCCAATACCTCGATGCCATGGGCCTGCAGGCGTGCCTTGGTGTTTTCCAGCTCCTGCACAGTGTTAACACGAAAGCTGATGTGGTTAACCCACTTAGGGGTGTTGGGGCTGGGCAGCGCGGCTTCGTCATCACCGAGGTCAAAAAACGCAATGAAGCTGCCGTCTTGTAGGCGGAAGAAAAAGTGCGTGTAGGGGCAGTATTCTCCCGTGCTGGGCACTATGTCACTCTGGATGATGTGGTACAGCGGCAGACCCAGGATGTCTTCATAAAACACACGGGTTTCTTCTGCGTCCTTGGCGCGGTAGGCATAGTGGTGCAGCTGCTGCACTGCAGCAGGCGGGGGCAGTGCAGCAACTGCCGAGGAGGTGGCAGAGGGGGCAAGTACAGCGGACATGGCAGGCTCCTGAATTTCACTAATCATAATTCATTTACCTAAACGTAATTCTTGAACAACCATCCGCGCCCAAGGGTTTGAACTGACTTGGCGTTGCCCGCGGGGCGTTAAACTCGTAGCATGTTGTCTTACAACCCGTGTTTTAACGCAGGTGCCTATGCCTTTTCCTGAGCCTTTGCCGATGTCTTCCAAGCCGCTCAGCCGCCTGCTGCTGACGGGTGCTGCAGGGGGCCTGGGGCAGGTTTTGCGCAAGAGTTTGCAGTCTTTTGCCAAGGTCATCAGGTTGTCAGACATCCTGCCCTTGGATGCCGCCGCCGCCCATGAAGAATGTGTGCCCTGCGATCTGGCTGACAAGGCTGCTGTGGACGCGTTGGTGCAGGGCGTTGACGCCATCGTGCACATGGGCGGGGTGTCCGTGGAGCGGCCGTTCGAGGAAATTCTGGAAGCCAACATCAAGGGGGTTTTCCATATTTATGAAGCTGCGCGCCGCCACGGTGTCAAGCGCGTGGTGTTTGCCAGCTCCAACCATGTCATTGGATTTCACAAGCAGGGCGAGCGGATTGATGCACACTGCGCCAGGCGCCCTGACGGGTACTACGGTCTGAGCAAATCCTATGGCGAAGACCTGTCGCGCTTTTACTGGGACCGCTACGGCATAGAGACGGTGTGTCTGCGTATCGGCTCAAGCTTTCCAGAGCCCAAAGACGCGCGCATGCTGGTCACCTGGCTGAGCTATGACGACTTGACTGAACTGATCCGCTGCGCCTTGTTTGCGCCCAAGGTAGGGCATACCATCGCCTACGGCATGAGTGACAACCGCGATACCTGGTGGGACAACGCGGCGGCGGCACACTTGGGCTTTGTGCCCCGCAGCAGCTCAGAGCCCTACCGCGCCCAAGCCGAGAGCCAACCACGCCCGGCAGCGGGCGACCCGGCCGCTGTCTACCAGGGTGGGGGTTTTGTCACGCGTGGTCCGTTTGAAACCCTGCCACCGCCATGAATGCCATGCTGTCCTGTGAATTGGTAGTGGATGCGCGCAACGCGGTGGGCGAGTCGCCCGTGTGGCACAGCGCTGAGCAGGCTTTGTACTGGGTAGACATTCCGAACAGGCGCTTGCATCGATGGACTGCAGCAGATGCCGTGCAGACATGGACGGCCAACGAGATGATTGGTTGCATTGCCATGCACAGCTCGGGTGGTTTTATTGCGGGTATGGAGAGCGGTATTTTCCATCTGCGATTGCCCGGCCAAGGGCAGGGCAGTGCACTGCAGGCTGAGCTCCTGGCAGATGCACCGCACAGCACGCCTGGCATGCGCTTCAACGATGGCCGTTGCGACCGGCAAGGTCGTCTGGTGGCTGGCACCATGATGATCAACATGGCTGTGGGCCAAGGCAATCCAAGCGTGAGCAGCTATTCCAAAAACAGCCCGTTGAAACTGCTCGTGGACAAGATGGTAGTGCCCAACGGCATGGCCTTCAGCCCCAATGGTCGCACCATGTACCTGAGCGATTCGCACCCCAGTGTGCAAACCGTGTGGGCCTTCGACTACGACACTGCTACGGGTATGCCCAGCAACCGCCGCGTGTTTGTCGATATGCATCCATTGCCCGGCCGCCCTGACGGCGCTGCTGTCGATGCCGATGGCTGCTACTGGATTTGCGGCAACGACGCAGGCCTGGTGCACCGCTTTACACCGCAGGGCAAGCTGGACCGCTCACTGGCGGTGCCCGTCAAAAAGCCTGCCATGTGTGCCTTTGGTGGTGACGATCTGCGTACGCTGTTCGTCACCTCCATTCGCCCCGACAACATCGATCTGTCGGACCAGCCGCTGGCAGGCGCTGTTTTTGCCTTGCGCCCCGGTGTGCAGGGTTTGCCCGAGCCGGTTTTTGCAGCCTAGCACCGATCATTTACGTTCCACGTTTTTAACCCCAGGAGACCACCATGCATACCAAACGTCAACTTTTCGTCGCACTGTCGCTCGCTGCTCTGATGCCTGCAATGGCCCAGGCACAGAATCTCGTCATCAAGTCGCATGACACCCATCCTGCGGGCTATCCCACGGTGGTAGCCATTGACAACATGGGTAAAAAACTCGATGCCGCTACCAATGGTCGCATCAAGATTCAGATGTTCCCCGGTGCGGTGCTGGGTGAAGAAAAAGCTGCTGTGGAGCAAGTGCAGCTCGGTGCCATCCAGATGGCGCGCATCTCGCTGGGCGTGATCGGCCCCATCGTGCCCGAGGTCAATGTGTTCAACATGCCCTTTGTCTTCCGCGACGAGGCGCATATGCGCAACGTGATCGACGGCGCAGTGGGCGACGAACTGCTGGCCAAGATCACCAACAGCCCTGCCAAGCTGGTAGCGCTGGGCTGGATGGACGGCGGCTCGCGGAATCTGTACACCAAGAAAAAAGTTACCACCCCGGCGGATCTGAAGGGCGTGAAAGTGCGCATGATGGGCAACCCGCTGTTTGTGGACACCATGAACGCGATGGGCGGCAACGGTATCTCCATGGCTTACGGCGAAGTGTTTACCGCCCTGCAAACCGGCGTGATCGACGGGGCGGAGAACAACCCGCCCAGCTACTTCACCGCCAACCACTACACCACGCCCGCCAAATATTACGCGCAGACCAACCACCTGATCATCCCCGAAATTTTTGTGATGAGCAAAGCGACGTGGGAAAAATTGAGCGCTGCAGACCAGGCGCTGGTGAAGAAGTTGTCACGCGAAGCGCAAATGGAGCAACGCAGCCTGTGGGACAAAAGCGTAGCCGACTACAGCGCCAAACTCAAAGCCGCAGGCATCGAGTTTGTCACCGTGGACCAAAAACTGTTTTACGACGCTACAGCACCTGTGCGCGCCAAGTACGGCGAAAAGCTGGCCGACCTGATGAAACGTGTGTCTGACGTGAAGTAAGCCCCAGCAGAACCTGCCCATGAAAGAAAAAATACACCTTACCCTGGATGCCGTCTATGTAGGCTGCATCTGGGTGGCAGGCATCGCCATCACGGTGATGACGCTCATCATTCCCTGGGGTATTTTTGCCCGTTACGTGCTGGGCTCGGGCTCGCAGTGGCCTGAACCCGTGGCGATTTTGCTGATGGTGATTTTTACTTTTGTGGGCACCGCAGCCAGTTACCGCGCTGGCTCGCACATTGCCGTGGCGATGCTGACCGATCGCCTGCCACCCACAGCACAGAAAATCTGCGCACAGGCTGTGCATGTGTTGATGTTCATCATGTGTGTCTTTATGACGGTGTGGGGCATCGATCTGTGCATTGGCACCTGGAACCAGTCGATTAGCGAGATTCCGTGGATGCCGGTAGGGCTGACCTATTCGCCCGTGCCAATTGGCGGCGTGCTGACAGGCCTGTTTGTGCTGGAACATATCTTTTTTGGCTCACAGGCCAAGCGCGCCATAGTGACGTATGACCAGCAGATCGAAGAAGCGCATGCTATTAACGTCACACCCAGTCAAGGTGCTACCTGATGGACGCTGTCTTTTTACTCGGCAGCTTTGCTGTCTTCATGCTGATGGGTGTGCCGGTGGCCTATGCGTTGGGCCTGGCGGCGCTGGTGGGCGCGTGGTGGATCGACATTCCCTACGCCGCAGTGATGGTGGCCATTGCGGGCGGGGTGAACAAGTTTTCCCTATTGGCCATTCCTTTCTTCGTACTGGCTGGGGCCATCATGGCCGAGGGCGGCATGTCGCGCCGCTTGGTGGCCTTTGCAGGCGTACTGGTGGGCTTTATTCGCGGTGGGCTATCGCTCGTGAACATATTGGCTTCCACTTTTTTTGGCGCCATCAGCGGATCGTCCGTGGCCGACACGGCGTCCATTGGCTCTGTGCTGATCCCAGAGATGGAAAAAAAGGGTTATCCGCGCGATTTTTCTACGGCGGTTACCGTCAGCGGCTCGGTGCAGGCGATCTTGATTCCGCCCAGCCATAACGCGGTCATCTATTCGCTGGCGGCTGGTGGCTCAGTGTCCATTGCTGCGCTTTTTGTAGCCGGCATTTTGCCGGGCCTCCTGCTAGGCCTGTCGCTCTCTATTTTGTGTTTGTTCATCGCCAAAAAGCGCGACTTCCCCAAAGGTGAGGTGATTCCGCTGCGCCAGGCGCTCAGGATCTGCTGGGAGGCAGTGCTGGGCTTGTTCACCATGGTGATCATCCTGGGCGGCATTTTGAGCGGTGTGTTTACTGCCACCGAGTCAGCTTCCATTGCCGTGCTGTGGGCCTTTTTTGTCACCATGTTCATCTACCGTGACTACAAGTGGAGCGAACTACCCAAGCTGATGCACCGCACGGTCAAGACCGTGACGATTGTGATGATCCTGATCGGCTTTGCCGCTGGCTTTGGCTACATCATGACGCTGATGCAAATCCCGCTCAAGATCACGGGTGTGCTGGCCTCGCTGTCAGATAACCGCTATGTGATTTTGATGGCGATCAATGTGCTGCTGCTCGTGCTGGGTACGCTGATGGACATGGCCCCGCTCATCCTGATCATGACGCCCATTTTGATGCCGGTAGTCAAGTCGATTGGTGTGGACCCGGTGCATTTCGGCATGATCATGATGGTCAATTTAAGCATTGGCCTGCTCACACCACCTGTAGGTGCCTTGCTGTTTGTCGGCAGTGCGGTGGGTAAAGTGACGATTGAACAACTCGTCAAAGCGCTCATGCCGTTTTTTCTGGTGTTGCTGGCTATCCTCATGGCAGTGACCTATATTCCTGCATTGTCACTATGGTTGCCTAGCGTGATGCTGGCCAAGTAAGCGGCATGAAAAACTAAAAAAACGACCACATTGACATGAAAACTACCCCGGTAACCCCCGATGATTTAGCCCGCTCGGTGCTGGCAGTGCCGCCCCTGGCACGCCATGCCGACCTCACGCTAAACCATGCCGCCAACCAAGCGCAAATCGACCACCTGCAAGCGGGCGGTGTGCGCACGCTGATGTATGGCGGCAATGCCAATTTCTACAACATCGGCACGGCAGAGTACCCCAGCATTTTGGACATGCTGGAAAAGTTGGCGGCTAAAGACACTTGGGTCATCCCCTCCATTGGCAGCGATTTTGGCAAGGCCTTTGACCAGTGCAGCATCCTGCGCGAACGCAGCTTCCCTACCGCCATGGCGCTGCCGCAAAGCGCCATCGCTACCGGAGCAGGCGTAGCCACCGGCCTGCGCAAGCTGGCCGAGCGCCTGGGCAAGCCCTTGATTGTTTACATCAAGAGCGACGATTATTTGTCACCCCAAACCGTAGCCGCGCTGGACGCCGACGGCTGCGTTGCGGCCGTCAAATACGGCACTATTCGGCCTGATTATTCGGTGGATGCCTACGGGCGGGAATTGGTGCAAACGATCAACCCCAACAAAATCATCAGCGGCATCGGCGAGCGCCCAGCGGTCATTCATCTGCGTGATCTAGGGCTTCAAGGCTTCACATCTGGTTCAGTGTGTATTGCGCCGCGCGGCTCGATGGCGATTTTGAAGGCGCTCAAAGCCAAAGACTACGCCACCGCTTCCAAAATTCGGGAAGCCTACCTGCCACTGGAAGATGCGCGCGATACCATCAACCCGATACGCACCTTGCATGAGGCGGTGACATTGGCTGGCATTGCCGATATGGGACCTATGTTGCCTATGCTGTCGAACATTGATGAGAAACACTTTGCGCGGGTGCGGGAAGCGGCTTGCAAGTTACTCGCGTTTGATAAGTCTTTCAATCTATAAGCGACGAAATCAGACTTCAGGTACGCGAAAGACGCGAAGGATGCGCGAAAGGCGCGAAAGAAGACAAAACTGAAGTCAAAATTAGGATTCAATTTTTTGACATCTAGAAACTACTCGATTTCGAAAAGATTTATTTTTTGACTTCCTTTCGCGTACTTCGCGCAACCTTCGCGTCCTTCGCGTCCGGAAGTCCGATCCCAAACCCTAACCCCACCTACTCCCAAATACAAAGAGAAGAGCCATGAAAAAGAAACCCGAAGAACTTAGAAGCCACCGCTGGTACGGCGTGCAAGACCTGCGCAGTTTTGGGCACCGCTCGCGCACTGCGCAGATGGGCTACCACCGCTCGGACTACGCGGGCAAGCCGGTGATTGCCATCATCAATACCTGGAGCGACATCAACCCCTGCCATACGCATTTCAAGCAGCGGGTCGAAGAGATCAAGCGGGGTATTTGGCAGGCGGGTGGCTTTCCCGTGGAGATGCCTGCCATTAGCTTAAGCGAGCCGATGCAAAAACCCACCACCATGTTGTATCGCAACCTGCTGGCGATGGAAACCGAAGAGTTGCTGCGTAGCTACCCAGCAGACGGCTGCGTGCTGATGGGGGGCTGCGACAAGACCACGCCCGCGCTCATCATGGGCGCGATCAGCATGAACTTGCCCACTATCTTTATGCCAGCCGGCCCGATGCTCAGTGGCGACTACAAGGGCGGCGTGATCGGCAGCGGTTCGGACACCTGGAAGTACTGGGCCGAGCTGCGGGCGGGTAACATCACGCAGAAGGACTGGCAAGAGGTGGAAGACGGCATCGCCCGTAGCCCTGGCCACTGCATGACCATGGGCACGGCCAGCACGCTCACCAGCGCAGCAGAGGCTCTGGGTTTGACCATTCCCGGCGCGGCCAGCATACCCGCGCCCGACTCGCGCCACGCGCAGATGGCTACGCTCACCGGTAAGCGGATTGTGGATATGGTGTGGGATGACATCAAGCCGTCCGACATTCTGACCAAAGCATCCTTTGACAACGCAGTCACCACCGTGCTGGCCCTGGGCGGCAGCACCAATAGCATCGTGCACCTGGTGGCGATGGCGCGGCGCGCGGGCATTGACCTGAACATTGATCAGTTTGACGCGATGGCCCGTAAAACCCCGGTGCTGGCCAATCTGCGGCCCAGCGGCAAGTTTTTGATGGAAGACTTTTACTACGCGGGCGGCCTGCGCGCCTTGCTCACGCAACTGGGCGATGTGAAGAGCGGTGGCCTGCTGGACGGTAGCGCCAAAACCATCATGGGCACGACGCTGGGCGAGAACATTGCCGGGGCCAAGGTGTACAACGACGATGTGATTCGTCCCATCAGCAACCCGCTGGTGCCCAAAGACGGCCTGGCCGTGCTGTACGGCAACATTGCGCCTGGTGGTGCTGTTATCAAACCCGCTGCGATGGAAGCGCGCTTTTACAAACATACCGGCAAGGCGGTGGTCTTCAAAGACTACAACGATATGAATGCCCGCATCGACGCGCCTGGGCTGGATGTCAACGCAGATAGTGTGATTGTGTTGCAAAGCGCAGGCCCGCAGGGCGCGCCCGGCATGCCCGAGTGGGGGCAACTGCCCATTCCACAAAAGCTGCTGAAAGAAGGCGTGCGCGACATGCTGCGCATCAGCGACGCGCGCATGAGCGGCACCAGCTACGGCGCCTGCGTGCTGCACGTTACGCCTGAGAGTCATGTAGGCGGTCCACTTGCGCTGATAAAAGACGGCGACCTGGTCACGCTGGACATTGAGGCGCGCAGCATCAGCATGGCCGTGAGCGATGCCGAGCTGGCCCAGCGCCGGAGCAGCTGGGTGCCGCCGATGCCTAAATTCAGCCGTGGCTATGGCGCGCTGTACTTGAAGCACATTCAGCAGGCTGACAAGGGCTGCGACTTCGATTTTCTGGAGACCGGATATTCCACTACAGCAGCGGGAGAGCCCGAGATTCACTGATCCAGTCAGCACAACGCAGAAACTTCCCCTCAGCTTTTCATGCCTACCCTTGAGTCCACCGTTACCTCCGTAGACAAGCTGCGCCTGTCTGATACGGTCTATAGCCAACTGCTGGACGATATCCTGGCTGGCACGATAGCTGTGGGCGACAGGCTGGCCCCAGAGACGCAGCTGGCCGAGCGCTTTGCTGTGTCGCGCCCGGTAGTGCGTGAAGCTTTGCAGCGCTTGCAAAGCGATGGTGTGGTCATCTCACGCCAGGGCTCTGGCAGCTTTGTGCAGCGCAGTCCCTCACCCAGAGTGGGTGAATTGACCCGCAGTTTTACGCTGCACGATGTGCTGCAGAGCCTGGAGCTTCGCATGGCGCTGGAGGAGCTCTCGGCAAGACTAGCTGCACGCAACCGCAACGAAGAGCAGATGCAGTTGATTGAGAAAACGGCGGCAAAACTTAAAAGTGCATTTGGTCAAAGCAAAGCAGCGCAGGACGCCGACTTCGCGTTCCATCGCGCCATTGCCGCAGCATCCGGTAATCTGCTGCTGCTGGAAACGCTGGAACAGCTGGCCGACAAGCTCAAAGGCGGCATGAATGTGACATTGACCCTCACGCGCAGCGCATCATTGCAAAGACGCGAGCGTGTGCTCGATGAGCACGACCGCATCGTCAACGCAATCCGTGTGTCCGACGCAGAAAGCGCAGGTATTGCCATGCGCTACCACATTGACCAGGCACGCAACCGCCTGCTTGACCGGCAGCTTGACCGCTAATCACCATTTCCTTGACTGCACTACTTAAAAAAATCATGACAATGAAATCTACCACCAGAGACCATTTAAAAACCGTCAGTACGGCAACGCTGTGCACTGCATTGTTCAAGCGTGGACTGCGCAATCAGTTTATTCAGGATGTGCGACCTGTCAACACGGACCTGCTGCGCAAACAGCCCAACATGGTGGGCGAAGCTTTCACGCTGCGCTATATTCCCGCACGCGAAGATCTCAATCCCATCACCGTTTTTCAAGACCCTCACCACCCCCAGCGTGCAGCGGTAGAGCAGTGTCCTGTGGGGGCGGTGATGGTGTTTGACAGCCGCAAGGACGCCCGAGCTGCATCGGCTGGCTCCATCCTGATTTCGCGGCTGATGGTGCGGGGCTGCGCGGGCGCGGTGACCGATGGAGGATTTCGGGATTCGCCAGAGATTGCCGCGATGGATTTCCGCTGCTATCACCAGCGCCCCAGCGCGCCCACCAATCTCACACTGCACCAAGCGCTGGACATCAATGTGCCGATTGGCTGTGGCGATGTCGCCGTCTGGCCAGGTGACGTACTGGTGGGGGACAACGAAGGAGTGATCGTCATCCCGGCGCATCTGGCCGATGAAATTGCCCTGGAGGCCGTGGAAATGACCGCGTTTGAGGACTTTGTCACCGAACAGGTACTGGGAGGGCGCAGCATTATTGGCTTGTACCCGCCCACACAAGAGCAATCGCGCAGCGATTTTGCTGCCTGGCGTCTGAAAAGCGGGCGCTGATTTTTAGACTTTGATTGGAGACAATACATGAAAAATAAACGTTTAGCCCTTTGTTTAATCGCGCAGGCAGCTATCGCTTTAATAGCGACGAGTACAGTCTGGGCACAATCTGATTATCCCAACAAGGCGGTGAAGATCCTTGTTCCTTTCCCTCCGGGTGGAACCAGCGATGTGATGGCACGCTTGATGGCCGATGCGCTGACCAAATCCATGAAGCAGCCCTTTGTGGTGGAAAACGTAGCTGGTGCTGGAGGTGTGATTGGTACCGAGCGCGGTGCCAAGTCCTTGCCAGATGGCTACACCATCGTGCAAACCGGCGTAGGCCAGAGTGCAGTGGCGCATGGTTTGGATGCGAATCTCAAATACGATTCCAATGCAGATTTCATACACCTGACCCAAGTCAACTCAGGGCCTAACGTGCTGGTGGTGCATCCTGACACACCATTTAAAACCCTCAAGGATCTGGTGGACTATGGCAAGGCCAATCCGGGCAAATTGAACTATGGCTTTACCCATGCAGCTTCGGGTCATATGGCGATGGAGCTGCTCAAACAGACGGTGTCGCAATGCCCCAAAGGCCAAACCAATTGCAAGCCGCTCTTTATGGTGGGCATTCCCTACCGTGGTGGTGGCCCGATGATGACAGACCTGCTCGGCGGTCAGATTCCATTGATGTTCATCAACCAAGATACAGCCTTGCAGCATGTGAAGGCAGGCAAGTTACGCGCTTTGGCAGTGACCAGCGCGCAGCGCAATCCGCTGTACCCGGACGTGCCCACCATCAGTGAGTCAGGTTATCCTGGCTTTTCAGCCCTGTCCTGGTCAGGCCTGTCGGTACCCAAGGGAACGCCCAAACCCATTGTGGACAAACTCGAAGCTGAAATGGTCAAGGCGCTGCAAAGTGCTGAGCTTAGGCAGCGTCTGGAATCTACAGGTTTTGTGGTGCCTGCGCTGGGCTCCACTGCCTACACCGCGTTCGTCAAAACGGAAAAAGAGCGCTGGACACAAGTAATCAAAACGGCTGGTATCAAGCCGCAATAGCCCGCATGGCGTGCGTTAGCGGGCTAGGTGAGGGCAGGGCTGGACCAACTGAACGCACGTGGTAAATCGGTAAATGGGTTGGCCAAGGCGGATGACGCTGGCATGACCCCATGAAACTGCTGGTCGGCGAAATCCAGCAGTGCGCACCAGTCTGCCAATGTGTGCCCGTGCTGGCCTGCGCGCCAGCCTATGGCGATCCGTTGCGATGCATCTGTAAAGCGATAGACCTCCTGTGCGGCCAAATGGGTCTGCCAGCTGCCTTGCGGATTGGCCCACAGATCATCCAGAGCCTCGGTGGTAAGCAGGGCGCGTGGCGCGATCAATGCTTTCAGAAAATGCTGGTCAAACGGCAAACTGTTTTCTTGACCGACAAATGCGTTCAAGTTAGGACTGAGCCAATGGGGAAAATTGCGCAGGATGTCACCCAGTTTTTCAGCGCCTTCGCCCAACCAGCGGTAACAGCCTGCCCCCGCAGCGCCAGAATTGTTCGCACTGGTCAGCGCGATACGTTCGTCCGTGGCACCAGCGAGCAGCGCAGCCTTGCCGCCACGCGAGTGGCCTACCACCGCAATGCGGCTGGCATCTATGGCTTCGAGCTGCGTCAGCGCATCCACGCAGCGATGAAAGCCCCAGGCCCATGCCGCAATGGCTGGTTGATGCGTCTGCGCTGCGTTTATCGGTATGTCAGCCGCTATCTCAACGCGATTGAACTGCGCCAGAGCGTAATGGCGGCGCAAAATCTCTGACACCACGGCATCGGTGGCATAAGGCCAGCAGCCATCGCCGTTGAGGATCACGGGGCAGGGCTTGGCGCTATTTACAGGATGGGGCAGCCATAGCCGCAGGACAAACTGGCAGGCATCCTGCCCAAACACCTGGATGCGGTAGGTGTGCAGTTGCGCGCTGTGCATGGGCGCAATGATGGCACTGTGCAGCAGCTGGCATTGCACTTTGTCAGGCGGGGCAGGTAGGCTGCCGTACTGCACATCAAGCAATGGGGCCAGCAGTGCATGCCTGTGCTGATGCCATTGGTTTGGACTATGCAGTCGCAAACCGTCAGGGCGCAAAAACAGGTCTGGTAAATCGCTGGGCAAGATGATGGGTTTTTCGTCAGATAGCCTTTGGAAACTGTATCAAACTTCGTACAAACCCTCTGGCTGATACAGGCGATTCAAGGCTACTATTGGAGTATGTTTTTTCAATTGATTTGAGGTCTATTATGGTATTGCATATTTCAAAGTTGGGTTTGACAGGTTTGGCTTTGGCAGCATCGCTTGCTTCGGGTTTGGCAACCGCCGGCGAGGTTCGTGTGATGTGCTACCAGGACGGCGTGGAATGCGACGTCACCGCAGAGCAGGCCAAGCGTTTTGAGGCCGCCAATCCTGGAACCAAGGTCATTATCGACGTCGTTCCCTACAAGACAATTGTGGAGCAGCTGCCCGTACAGTTGGCGGCTGGTCAAGGACCCGATATTGCCCGGGTGACCGATCTGGGTGGCCTGTCAAAGTACTACCTTGACATCAGCAGCCATGTCAAAGACGCCAAATACTGGGAAGCCAATTTCGGTGCCACACAGCCCTGGCTGCGCCCGAACTATGCTGACAAAGGCATCTACGGTTTCATGTCTCAGCTCACCATGACAGGGCCTTATGTCAACAAAACGCTTTTTGAACAGGCCAACGTGCCCTTGCCAGGCCCCAAAGCAACCTGGGAAGACTGGGTAGAGGCAACGCGCAAGGTGGCCAAGGCGACCCAACTGCCCGCAGGCATGGCCTGGGACCGTTCCGGGCACCGTTTCGCAGGCCCTGCCATCAGCTACGGCGCCAAGATATTTGATGCCCAAGGCAATCTGACCCTGGACAATGGATACAAAACTGCGGTCAATAAATTTGTCGGATGGCACAAAGATGGTGCCATGCTCAAAGAGGTCTGGGCAGGCTCGGGTGGCTCCACTTATGCCGATTCCGTGGGCGAATTCACCAACGCACGTGTAGCCATGGTGCTGTCAGGCTCTTGGCAGATCAACCGTCTGCAAAAAGATGTGGGCAACAAATTCGACTGGGTGGCGGTACCTAACCCCTGCGGTGCTGCCGCATGCTCTGGCATCCCTGGCGGTGCAGCTTGGGTAGCGCTGAAAACGGCCAAATCGCCCAAAGAAGTGGGCATGTTCATGGATTTCATTGCTTCTGAGGCCAGCTACAGTGAATTTACGGGCAGAACCAATAACATCCCAGCGCATCAAGGTTTGGCCAAAAAAGGCGTTTCTTATCCAGGTGCAGCGCCCGCCATGCGTGCCGCACTGGGTGTGTTCAGCGCAGGTGTAGCCAACCTCACGACCGAAGCCTTCCAGTTTCAAGGCTACAAGTTCAACCGCGCCATCATGCTGCCGACCGTCACCCGTGTGACGCAGGCGATTGTGGGCGAAATCAGTGTGGACGAGGCGCTGAGCAAGATTAACACCGACATGGCAGACGCCGTCAAGCAAGCGCAAAAGTAAGCGCGGTAAGACTGTATTGGAGTAATCCTTGGCTTTTACAAACAGGGCGAGCAATATGCTCGCCCGTTTCTTTTCCGGCATCCTGGCGCTGGGCTTTAACTGCCTGGAGCCGGTATTCAAGTTGGGTCAAAAATGGCTGGGCCTGCACCGCATAGGCTGGCTGTTCGTAGGCCCCAATTTGCTTATTTTTGGGGTGTTCACATTTCTCCCGATTCTGATCAACCTGATCTACGCAGCGACAGGGGGCGTGAAGCTGATGCCCATGGAGCGCCCGTTCACAGGTATCGAAAACTTTGCCATTCTGTTCGAATGCCGTGACTATTTTGACCTGCAAACCTGCCGCAAAGACATTTTCTGGCGTGCCATCTCCAACACCATCAAGTTCAGTTTCTTCCAGGTGATCTTGATGGTGCTGTTCTCGCTGGTTACGGCACTGGTGCTCAACCGCAAGATTGTGGGCCGTGGCTTCTGGCGCGGTGTGTTCTTCTACCCGGTGCTCTTGTCGCCCGTGGTCGTAGCGCTGATCTGGAAATGGCTGTTGCAAAGCCAGGGCGTGCTCAATGCTGGCCTGGTGGCTACGGGCAATCTGCCAGTTGACTGGTTAACCGATCGCAGCTGGGCTTTTTTCTGGGTAGTATTTGTGTCGATCTGGGCGCACATGGGTTTTTACACACTCATTTTGCTGGCTGGCCTGCAGGCCATTCCCAAGGATATGTACGAAGCCGCTGAAATGGACGCTGCCTCGCCCTGGCGTGTGCTGCGCCGCATCACACTGCCATTGCTGATGCCTAACCTTATCGTGGTGCTGGTGCTGGCGATGATCCGTGCGGTGCAGATTTTTGATGAAGTGTTTGTGCTTACGGGAGGCGGCCCCGGCTCCGCTACGACATTCATCGTGCAGTTCATCTACCAGACAGGTTTTGCCGAGCAAATTCACCTATACGGTTTGGCTGCTGCGGCATCTTTGGTCTTGGCTGTGGGTTTGATGGCACTGACGCTGGTGCAGCTGCGTCTGTCGCGTGCCAGCCAGGCGGTGCATAAGGCAAAGTAAATGGCCAATTTCCTCACCCGCACCCATGGCCGCAATCGCCTGGACTGGACAGACTGGGTCAGCTACGCCTACCTGTTTGTAGGCTTGTTCATGATGTTCGGGCCGGTTTTGTGGCTGGTCATGTCGTCGTTCAAAACGGAAAGTGCACTCAGCCAGTTCCCGCCTACTTTTTTGCCCTACAGCCAAAAGATGGTCAAAGTGCCCGGATACGACCAGGCCTTGCCTTTGTACACCGTCAAAGACGCGCAGGGTGTTGTGCGCGAGATGGCACAAGTGCAGCGTGTTGGCATTATCGCCACCATGGTGGAGCCAGATAAGCCTGCTCAGTTGCTCAAAATCAATATCAAGGAACGAAAGCCTGTCAACGAGCTCACATTCGCGGGCAGCAACTACACAGATATCTTCGGCAAATTCAGCTTCGGGGTGTATTTGTGGAACAGCGTTTTCATTACCGTGGTTGCCACCATCATCACGCTGCTGTTCAACTCGATGGCGGCGTTTGCATTGTCCAAATACCAGTTCAGAGGACAAAAAACCGTATTCATATTGATCATTGCCACGCTGATGATTCCACCCACGATCATTTTGGTCCCTGCATTTTTAGTGATCTCTACGGTCGGGCTACTTAACAGCCTCTGGGGCGTCATTTTTCCTGCCGTCGCCACTCCCACGGGTGTGTTTTTGCTGCGGCAGTATATGTTGACCATTCCTGACGAGCTGCTGGAGGCTGCGCGCATGGACAATGCCAGCGAGTGGCGCATCTACTGGAAAATCATTTTGCCCTTGGCCGCTCCAGCCATGGCGGTGCTGGCCATCTTCTCGGTGATGTGGCGCTGGAACGATTTTCTGTGGCCCTTGATCGTGCTGTCCAAGTCTGAAAAGTTTACCTTGCAGCTGGCGCTCAATTCTTTCCAGGGCGAGCTCAATACCCAATGGCATTATCTGCTGGCCATGACAGTCATTACACTGATCCCTGTCAGTCTGGTATTTGCTTTTCTGCAGAAATATATCGCCACTGGCATTGCCAGCGCTGGTGTGAAGTGAAAGGACCACCTTGTGGCCACGTTAGAGCTTGTCGATATCGTCAAATCGTTTGATAAAACAACCATCATCCACGGTGTGAATTTGACAGTGGCGGATGGTGAGTTTGTGGTGTTTGTAGGACCCTCGGGCTGTGGTAAATCTACTTTGCTCAGGGTGATATCAGGCCTGGAAGCGCCCAGCCAGGGCGAAATCCGCATCGATGCGCAGAATGTGAATGATGTGTCTGCAGCTCACCGCGGCTGCGCCATGGTGTTTCAGTCTTATGCACTGTACCCTCACATGAGCGTGTATGACAACATGGCTTTCGGACTGGAAAACCTGGGAGTGGACAAGGCGGTCATCGCCAGCAAAGTCAATGCCGCTGCGGCCATGTTGCGGCTAGACCAACTGCTGCATCGCAAGCCCACCCAGCTCTCGGGCGGGCAGCGTCAGCGCGTGGCCATTGGCCGCGCGATTGTGCGTGAGCCCAAGCTGTTTTTGTTTGATGAGCCACTGTCCAATCTGGATGCCGAGCTGCGCGTGTCCATGCGTTCTGAAATCAAGGACCTGCATGCACGGCTGCAGGCCACTATGATTTATGTGACGCACGACCAGGTGGAGGCCATGACAATGGCCGACAAAATCGTGGTTCTGCGCGCTGGCGTGATTGAGCAGGTCGGTGCGCCACTGGAGCTGTACAACACACCCTGCAATACCTTTGTGGCAGGCTTCATCGGCAGCCCGCGTATGAACTTTTTACCTGCCCATCTGCTGCCCCACAGCATTGCCGGGGCGCACACGCTGGGTATTCGGCCCGAGCATGCCCAGCTGGCGCAACATGGGCCCCTGCAGATTCAGGTGTCTCAGGTAGAGCAGCTGGGTTCCAGCAGTCTGCTGCACGGCGCTGTAGAAGGTGATACACCTTTTGAATTGGTGTTGGCGGGCCAGACCAGCGTGCAGCGCGGTGATCTGGTGCATGTCACGGCTCCACCAGAGCATATGCACTTTTTTGACAAAGACGGCCGACGCATTTAACGCCGGTTCACCAGTATGAAAAAATGGGAATTGGGCAGCCTCATCAGCCAGAGTGCACAAGCTGTTGAGCTGGGCTTGCACGATGGCGGCGCTGTGACGGTACAGGCTTTGCAGCAGAGCATGTTCAGGGTGAGTTACCGCCCCAAGCAAGGTTATCGAGAACCGCGCACCTGGGCGATAGCGCCTAAAGCATCTGTTGCACACGGCCAGGACATTCCCTGGGAAGGCAGGCAGCGCGGAGATATCAGTGATTTTGAGCTTCCTGCCGTGCAGTTCAAGCGCGAAGACGTATCGATCCGCCTGAGCACCGAGAAACTGACGGTAGACATATCGACGGATGGCCTGCGTCTGCGCTGGAGCGACGCCCAAGGCGCTGCGATAGCCAGTGACCGCGCTACCTCAGCCTATTTTTCCAGCGAGCGCACGGGTGCCGTGCGCCACTATCTGCAGCGTGAGCGCAGCGAGCGCTACTATGGCCTGGGCGACAAGACCGGGCCTCTGGACCTGCATGGCCGCCGTTTGCGCACCCTGGCGCTGGACTCTCTGGGTTATGACCCGCAAAGAGGAGACCCTCTCTACAAGCATTGGCCTTTTGTACTGGCGCGCGCCGCCAGTGGTGTGTGGTATGGCATCTACTACGACACCTTGGCTGCCTGTACCTTTGATCTGGGCTGCGAGCATGACAACTACCATGACTTGTACCGGTATGTAGAGATTGATGACGGTGATCTGGACTACTACTTCATGGTGGGCAGCAGTCCTGCTGATGTGATTGCCCAGTTTGTACGCTTGATTGGCGGCACCCACTTGCCTCCCCGCTGGTCGCTGGGTTATGCGCAGACCGCCATGGGACTGGCCGATGCGCCTGATGCACAGCAGCAGCTAAACAGCTTTATCGATCGCGCAGTGGCTGAAGGCGTGCCTGTGTCGTCATTCCATTACGGCTCTGGCTATTCGTCTCGTGGCAAGCGCCGCTATGTATTTACCTGGAACCACGCCAAGTTCCCTGACCCCAAGGCGCTTAACGCCAAATTTCAAGCCGCTGGCATGCGTCTGGTGGCCAACGTCAAACCCTGCCTGCTGGACGATCATCCTGCCTACCAGGAAGTGCATCAGTTTGGTGGCTTCATCCATGATGCCCAGACGAGCGAGCCCATCATGGAGCAGTTCTGGGATGGCGTGGGCGCCCATCTCGATTTCTCCAACCCTGCCACGGTAGCATGGTGGCAAAAAGGCTTGCAGAGCCAGGTGCTCGACTACGGTATCGATGTGGGCTGGAACGACAACAATGAATACGCCGTGATGGACGATGCGGCAGCCAGCCATGGGTTTGGGCAGTCTTTGGCAATGCACCGCGCCAGACCCTTGCATCCCATGCTGATGACGCGCGCCACCTTCGAGGTACAGGCCCGGCATGCGCCCAGCGAGCCGGTCTACACGGTGTCACGCGGCGGCACGCCAGGCATACAGCGCTACGCCCAGACCTGGACGGGCGACAACACTACCAGTTGGGACACGCTGCGATGGAACATCCGTACAGGTCTGCAGATGAGTTTGTCGGGCATGTTCAACATTGGTCACGACGTCGGTGGCTTCGCAGGCCCGGTGCCCGAGCCTGAGCTGCTGCTGCGCTGGGTACAGGCCTGCTGTCTCAATCCTCGCATGGTGATGAATTCGTGGAAAGCCGACGGAACAGTCAACTTGCCATGGATGCATGCAAGTGTCAAAAAAGAAGTCATTGCTGCGATCAATATGCGCTACCAGATAATGCCATACATCTGGTCGCTGTTTGAACGTGCGCACACTTTGCATGAGCCTGTCATTCGACCCACGTTTTACTGCTTCCCGGATGATGCGCGGTGTTTTGAGGATTGCGATGACTTCATGCTCGGTGATGCACTGCTGGTAGCGCCCGTGGTGCAGGCTGGTGCATTGTCACGCCGTGTCTATTTACCTCAGGGGCCTAAAGCCTGGTTTGATTTTGAATCGGGTGAGCGTTATGCCGCTGGCGAATGGCATACGGTGGCAGCGCCTTTGTCCAAGCTGCCGCTATTCTTGCGCAGCGGCTTCGGTGTGGATCTAGCGCAGCGCAGCGCGGGCATTGCGCGCCATGATGATCCAGTGACTGCAACCCGACGCTTCGACTGAGCCTGTAGACTTATAGCAAGCCCATATCCTCCAGCCGCATCAGCACTTCGGTGCGCCGCTCTCTGGCTACCTCGCGCCAGTCTTTATCTTCTACCGCACCCAATAGGGCATACAGCAGATTGATGCTGGTACGCGGGTACTGTGCTTTGATTTTGGCGTACAGCTTGAAAAGGTCTGCCTTGCGCAACTGTGCGGCAGTGGTAATGCCTGCGCCTACCAGCATCTGCAGTGACACCGGGCCCAGACCGCGCAGCTCGGACAGGGCAGGGCTGCTGGCACCGCTGGCTTGGCGCATGCGCGTGTGCTCGGCGGGTCGGGTAGTGCGTTCTACTGCGGCTGATATAGCGCTAGGAATGAACAGCTTGTCCGCAAAGTCTTGTACAGCATCATCTTGCACATGCAGGCCTTCGCGGGTCAAGCGCTGCGCTGCATCATCAGCTTTTCCGAGCAGCTTGCCTGCGGGGCTGACCAAACGGTGCAGGGGATATTGCATGCGGGTGTCCGTATCCAGCCGTGAGAGGATATAAGCCACATGCCGGGCGGGCACATCAATGACCGCGCCAAGTTCAGCGTAAGTGCACACGCGGCCGGGGGGTATCGTCGCGCAAAGGCGCAGCACGTCGCGTTGAATACGCTGGAATGCCAAAGAGCTAGCCATGGCATGATTTTATAAGGAAATATGACTGCAAGCCAATAGAATATGCGGGAGCAGCTATAGATTAAATAGCATATCCCTTGAGATGATGGATCTGCACAGCATGTTGTCGTGCTGCTTCAACGCTGCCAGACAGCGCCATCACTAGCTTTAACCCGCGCTTACAAGACTGAATTCCTGCAACGCAACGCAACTGCTGCGGGTCAGCGCTGCAATCTGGGCAATCTGGCGCTCGGCGTCGACGGGCCATTGGCTTTGGGAGCAGCCTTGCTCCAGCTGCTGGCAGGCAATGCTCAAGGACGTGGCCCCTACATTGGATGCCGCTCCTTTGAGGGCATGCAGCGACGAGAGCAAATTTTTACTGTTGCGCTGGGTAAACGCATTTTCAATGCCCTTGATGCGTTCGGGCGCATCTGCCACAAACAGGGCGATGACATCGCGGGTCATGGTGCGCTTGCTGTCATCAAAGTCCCTGAATTGATTGAGTCTGCCCCAGTCCACCAGGGTAGGGTCCAGAGAGTCGGCTGCGTCGACTGCGTGGTTCAAGGCCTGCGCTGGACTTGCACTGTGGCTGGAAGCCATGGTGGGAGGCACAGTTACCCTGGCATGGCGCTCCAGCGCATGTGCCAGCTCGTCAATACGCAATGGCTTGGGCAAAAACCCCAGCATGCCAGCCTCCAGGCATCGCTGGCGATCTTCTTCCATCACCGAGGCGGTCAGCGCAATGATCGGCGGTGCTGCAGCCCCGTGGGTAGACACTATCAGGCGGGCGGAGGCAAAGCCGTCCATCACAGGCATGTTGGCATCCATCAGTACTGCTGCGTAAGGCAGTCTGGCTGTGATCGCCTGTGACACCAAAGACGCAGCTTCCTTGCCATCCGCAGCCGCGCTGGTTTCGTAGCCCAGCTTGGCCAGCATGGCCACAGCGACTTTAAGATTCACCTTGTTGTCATCGGCTACCAGAATGCGCTGGCCTTTGGATGCCGCTGTAGCAGGCAGATCGGCTGAAGGTGCGCTGCTTTTTACATTGCCGGCATGGATCAGTGCATCAAACAGCTGCGACTGTCGGTAGGGTTTGAGCAGTACGGCATCAAACATCGCTGCTACCTCGCCAGAGGGGGCCATGCCTGAAGTGAGCAGCACAATGCGGACGTCGGGTTGGGTCAGGCGCAGGGTTTTGGCAAAGTCATAGCCGTCCATGTCGGGCATGTGCATGTCAGTGACGATAATTTCTGCTCGATGAGAGGCAAGCCAGTCCAGAGCAGGCTGCGCGTGCTCAAACAGCACCGTTTGCATACCCCATCGCTGGACCTGCTTGTCCAGGATACGCAGGTTCAGTGGCGTGTCATCCATCAGCACTGCGCGCTTGCCACTGAGGCTGGCCATATAGTAAGACGAGGTGGGCGATGGCGCCTGAGCAGTGCAGTGCGCCAGCTGCGCTGTAAACCAGAAAGTAGAGCCCTGGCCCAGAGTTGATTCCAGACCCACATCGCCGCCCATGATGTGAGCCAGCCGTTTGCAAATCGCCAGGCCCAAGCCGGTTCCACCATAGCGCCGCGCGGTAGACGCATCCACTTGGGTGAACGACTGGAACAGTGTGGACTGTCGATCTGCAGGGATGCCAATACCGGTGTCCTTAACACGAAACTCCAGCAAGGACGCGTCTTTAGCGGCAGATGGCTGGGCCACCTGCACGCTGACAACCACGCGGCCCTGCTCAGTGAATTTGATGGCGTTGTTAATGAAATTCAGCAGCACCTGGCGCAGCCGCGTGACATCGCCATACACCCAGGGCGGCACATTGTCGCCCACGTCAATGACCAGCTCAATGTTCTTTTCGCGTGCACGCGTCGCTGCAATGTCGCAGGCATCCTCTATCGTGGTCTGCAGGTTCAGCGGCTCGTTTTCCAAGTCCAGCTTGCCCGATTCGATTTTGGAAAAATCCAGAATGTCGTTAATCACACCCAGCAACTGGTCGCTGGACACACGCATGGTGTGCACATAGTCTTTTTGCTCGGCGCTCAGCGAGGTATCTGCCAGCAGACTGGTCATGCCCACGACCCCATTGAGTGGCGTGCGTATTTCGTGGCTCATCGTGGCCAGGAACGAGGCTTTGGCGCGGGCCGCTGCCAGTGCATCCTGGCGCGAGGCCTCCAGCTCGGTGGTGCGCTGCTCTACACGCTCTTCCAGATGTTCATTGGCATCACGCAGTGCCAAAGCCTGCTGTTCAATCTCTGCGCGCTTGGCCTGGATTTCCATGGCGCTCACATGCATGGCCATCGATAGTGTGCGGACCTCGGCGATCTGGGCTTTGCCCTGCACCTGCGGTATCTCGCCGCGCCCCAGCTCTGCAGCGGCCTGCGTCAGGCGCGCAAAGCGCCTGCTCAGGCTGTAGGCAAACCAGGTAGCCGCCAGAGCACCCAGTGCCAGCACGCCCAAAGTCACATAGACCGATTGCTGGATGGACCTGCGGGTCTCGCCAGCAAAGTCACTGTCAGGCGCCGCCACGATCATGGTCCACTTGAGACCTTCTGTTTGCCCAAACGGACGCATAGCCGCAATGAGTTTTTCGCCTTGCGGTGTGTTCAGGTCGGGTTGCAGGTCCAGATTGTCAGGCTTCACCTGAAGCGTTTGCTGCTTTTGCAGATGGATGAATGCCTCATAGGCCTGGCGCATCGTGAGGTTGGTGCTTTCGCTGGGCTTGAGGCGCTGCAGCTGGTTGTTGGCAGACTTGAATAGATCCTCCTCGGTGGAGGTAGCCACCAGGTAGCCTTGCTCGTCGATCAGCATGGCCACGCCATGTTCGCTGATTTTCTGGGCCTGCAGGCGCTGGGTCAGTGCTTTGAGAAACAAATCCACGCCGACTACGCCCACTGTTGTTCCGCTGTTGTCAACCACCGGCTGTGCCAGCGTGATCAGCAACTGCCCGGTCGAGGCCGAGGGGTAGACCGTGGTGAAGGTGCGGGCTTTTTTGTTGATGGCGCTGGCGTACCAAGGCCTCAGGCGGGGATCGTATTTCTGTGTTTCGGCAGGCATTTCCTGGGAGCGGTCCATGGGCTGGCGTGCCATGTAGTAGCGCCGTGAGGCGCTTTGCGCTGGTTTGGTATGCACCTTCAGGCGGTCCTGCAGGCCTGCACTGATGTCCTGCACCCCATAAAAAGCGCCCTGGGCATCGCCAAAATACAAGAACGACACATCAGGCAGCATGCGCGTGAGCGAAAACGCAAAAGCCTCAAACGCCTGGGGCGCCGCCATCAGGGATTTGACGTGTTCGTTTTGCTCTGCGGTAGGCACAGGGCGCAGCAGGCCATTGAGCAGCGAGTGGGCCTGCAACAGATGGTTTTCGGTATCCAGCTGGACACGGTAGGCCACGTCGCTGATGATCTTGTTGGACAGCTTGTCCACGTTTTGCAGCGTGCTCTGGTACATCAGGCCACCCACCAATGCCGCAGGCAGCAGGGCAAACACCAGCAAACTGCAGATCAGGATGCTGCGCAGGCTCCAGGAACGGGCAGGTCGCAATGGATGGCGTGGAGGGTCGATGGGTTGCACGGGATCATCCAGAGACCAAAAGGGTTCATGGACGCACGGATTGTCTATGCTTTGCAGTATCTGCGATAAGTCAATTTTTGACAATCGAGAGAAAACGCACACCCAAGCCCCAGGAAGTGGCTTTTAATCGACGCAAAAGCATCTCATCAGTCATGACGGGGTTTATCCTGCGGACGTGTTGGCTGCCAGATAAGGTAAAAATATAGACAAAATGCATGGTATGGCCTCATTTATGTCCTATCGCCTTGGATTAAACTGAAGCCATGCAGTATGTCAGCTCTATCGACGGTAGCACTCCTTTGGTGCTTGATTCTCCCCACAGTGGCACCGACTACCCGCAAGACTTCGGTTTTGCGTGCGACCTGGCCATTTTGCGCAAGGCCGAGGACACGCATGTGGAAAAGCTCTACAGTTTTGCTCCGGCTCTGGGCTGCGCCTGGATAGAGGCGCACTTCCCGCGCAGCTATCTGGATGCCAACCGCAACACGACTGAGCTGGACTTCAATATGCTGGACGGCAACTGGCCCCATCCCGTGGAGTCACACGACCCCGCTGTGCTGTCCAAACTCAAGCTGGGCAAAGGCCTGATCTGGCGCGTGACCGATGACGGCGTGCCACTGTATGCGCGGCGCCTGGGCGTGGCCGAAGTGCTCTCGCGCATTGCCCGTTGCTGGCAGCCCTACCACGCAGCCGTGGCCCAGGCCATTGATGCGGCGCACACGCGCCACGGCTACAGCATCCATATCAACTGCCACAGCATGCCCGCAGTGGCCAGCAGTCATGCTACGGAGTTCCCCGGCATGGCGCATGCAGACTTTGTGCTGGGCAACCGGGACCACACCACCGCCAGCGAAGGCTTGGTGCTGGAGATGAAAAACCTGCTCCAAGGCCTGGGCTACAGCGTGGCGGTCAACCACCCCTACAAAGGCGTGGAGCTGGTGCGCAGATACAGTGACCCCTCGCGCCAGCGCCATAGTGTGCAGGTAGAGATCAACCGTAAGCTGTATATGCACGAAGGCACGCTGGAGATGCATGCGGGCTTTGCGCCGCTGCAAGCCCACCTGCAGTCTCTGGTGCAGATGCTGTTGCATACCGACCCACGCCAGCTATAGCCATGATTACTTTTTTCAGCGACAGCCATGTGCTGCATGCACCAGAGTATGAGTTTTATCGTGGGCAGCGTGTGCCTTGCTTTGAAAACCCGTCTCGTGCTGACTATGTGCGCCAGCAACTGCTCTCGCGTGGCCATGCGCTGCGCACCCCTGATGTAGACAGCACCGATGTCCTCAAGCAGGTGCACAGCACGCGCTATCTGCAGTTTTTGCAGACCGCGTGGGCGCAGTGGCTGGCGCTGGGCGCTGGCAACGCGGATGTGCAGCCATTTCCCTCGGTATGGCCGGTGCGCAGCCTGCGCAGCGATGTCGAGCCCGATAACTTTATTGCCAAGCTGGGCCTGTATTCGATGGACAACGGCACACCCATGGTGGCGGGCACCTGGGCTGCCGTGAAGGCAGGTGCAGACGCTGCGGCCAGCGCAGCCGCCTTGCTGGCGCAGGGCGAGCGGGCGGTGTTTTGCGCCACCCGCCCACCTGGCCACCACGCAGGGGCTGACTTCATGGGCGGCTATTGCTTTGTGAACCATGCTGCTGTGGCCGCCCAGGCGCTGATCAACCAAAGCCGGCAGCGCGTGGCCATCGTGGATGTGGACTACCACCATGGCAACGGAACGCAGAGCATTTTTTATGAGCGCTCTGACGTGCTGTTTGTCAGCATCCATGGCAGCCCACTGACCGAATACCCGTTTTATCTTGGCCATGCCGACGAGCTGGGCGAGGGCGCAGGGGAGGGCTTTAACCTTAACCTGCCTTTGCCCGCTGGCACCAGTGCAGACACCTGGTTTGAAGCGCTGGAGACAGCCTGCCGCCGCGTAGCCCAACATGGCGCGCAGGCGCTGGTGGTGTCGCTGGGATTGGACACATTTGCGGGCGACCCGATTTCCAAGTTCAGCCTGCAAAGCCCTGACTACACGCGCCTGGGCCAGCGCATCGCCCGGCTGGGCCTGCCCACCATTTTCATCCTGGAGGGCGGCTATGCGGCCCAGGAGCTGGGGGTCAATGCGGTCAATGTGCTTGAAGGCTTTGAGCACGGCTAGCGCAGCGCGATGGACCAGACAGACATTGTGGTGATTGGCGCAGGCGTGGTGGGGCTGGCGGTGGCCCGCGCCCTGGCCCTGCAAGGCCGTGAAGTCCTGGTGATCGAGAAAGAAACCGCCATAGGCCAGGGCGTGAGCTCGCGCAACAGCGAGGTGATTCATGCGGGCCTGCAATACCCACCGGGTTCTCTCAAGGCGCGGCTGTCAGTGCGCGGCAAGGCCTTGCTCTATGCCTACTGCCCTGAGCGAGGTGTGGATTTTCGCCAGTGCGGCAAACTGGTGGTGGCTACCGATCCGTCGCAGCACGCCGCGCTGCTGCAGATGCAAGCCCAGGCCACAGCCAACGGTGCGCCCACCGACTGGCTGAGCGCCAGTCAGGCCATGGCGATGGAGCCCCAGCTGCACTGCACGGGCGCGCTGCACTCGCCCAGCACAGGCATCATCGACAGCCATGGCCTGATGCTGGCCCTGCAGGGTGACTTGGAGAACGCGGGCGGCATGGTGGCGCTGGGCACGCAAGTGCTTTCTGTGCAACTGCAAGCCGATGGTGCGCGACATGTCGTGACTGCGCAATCGGGCGCAGAAGGCGACCTGACGCAGTTGCAGGCCCAAGCCGTGATCAATGCGGCCAGCCTGCACGCCTGCGCCCTGGCCAGACGCTTTGACGGCTTGGCTGCAGAGCATATTCCCCGCGAATATTTTGCCAAAGGCAGCTATTACAGTCTGGCAGGCCGCTCGCCATTTAGCCGACTGATCTACCCCGCCCCACAAGACGCCTGGCTGGGCGTGCACCTCACGTTGGACCTGGGCGGACAGTCGAAATTTGGCCCCGACCTGCAGTGGCTGGACATCCCCTCAGCCGAGCACATCGACTATGCCGTGGACCCGGCCAGGGCCGAACAGTTTTACGCTGCTGTGCGCCAGTACTGGCCTGCGCTGCCCGACGGCGCTTTGCAGCCCAGCTACAGCGGCGTGCGCCCCAAGATCTACGGCCCCGGCATGAAGGCCCCTGACTTTCGCATCGACGGCCCGGCTGTGCACGGGATGCCGGGCTTGGTCAATCTGTTTGGTATCGAATCGCCCGGCTTGACCAGCAGCATGGCTATCGGCGAATATGTCGCTGATATGCTATCAATTAAATAGCTGCTCCCGCGATATTCTATTGGGCTGCAGGCCTATTTAATGCTTAATTAGAAGCGTTTGTACTGCGACGGACTGTAGGCGCGGGTGATGTCGGGGTTGCGCAGGGCTGCATGCTTGGTCACGCGGCCTGCCATGCGCTTGCGCCACATGCGAAACGAGCTGGGCTTCATCTGGCTGCGCATCAGCGCCACCACGGCCGACTCATTGGTGCCATACAGCCGCTCAATGGCTTCGAAGGGGGTGCGGTCTTCCCAGGCCATCTCAATGATGCGTGAAATGTCGCCTTGGCTGAGCGCATCAGTGAGCTTGGAGGGGCTTTGAGGGGAGGGCATGTAGAAAAAGCTGTTTTAGCATACAGTGGTTGTGTGAATGTAGCCGATTTATCTTTTCGCCCGGTTTCAGGGGTCTTGTGCGATGAACACCAGCCTGGTGTGGTTTAAGCGCGACCTGCGCCTGGCTGACCACACCGCGCTGTGCCAGGCCGCTGCGCAAGGGCCAGTGCTGTGCCTGTATGTGGTGGAGCCCAGTGTATGGGCCCAGCCCGATGCCGCCTTGCAGCACTACCTCTTCATCCAGGAGAGCCTGCAGGAGCTGCAGACGGCGTTGTCTGCCATTGGCGGCACTCTGCATATTGCCACTGGCGAGGTGGTGGACGTGCTTAGCCAGCTGCATGTACAGCAGCCCTTCGCGGCGATCTACTCGCACGAAGAAACCGGTAACGCCGTGACCTATGCACGTGACCGCGCGGTGGCGCAGTGGTGCCGCACGCACAGGGTGGCCTGGCACGAGCACCCGCAGTTTGGTGTGGTGCGCCGCCTGGCCAGCCGTGACAAGTGGCAAGCCCAATGGCAGGCCCACACCAGCGCAGCACGCTGGCCTGTGCCTGTGGCAGGCGCGGTCCACTTTGCACCGCCCGCCGCAGCAGGCGACGCTATGCCCACGCCGTCGCAGCTGGGTCTGGCCAGCGACGCGCCGCCCCAGCGCCAGCTAGGCGGACGGGCGCTGGCGCTGGATGTGCTGCAGAGCTTTTTGCAAGATCGCTGTGGCCACTACCGCAGTGGCATGTCCTCACCCCTGTCCGCGCCCAGCGCCTGCTCGCGCCTGTCGGCTTATCTGGCCTATGGCTGCATCAGCCTGCGCGAGGTGGTGCAGACCACGCAGTTGCACGCAGCGCGGCTGCCGCCCGAAGCCAGCCAACAAAAGCGCGCCCTGGTTGCTTTCATCAGCCGTCTGCACTGGCACTGCCACTTCATTCAAAAGCTCGAAAGCGAGCCTGCGCTGGAATGGCGCAATCTGCACCGCGGCTACGATGGCCTGCGCGAGCACGACTGGAATCCTGCCCATTTTGAGGCCCTGGTCGCTGGTCGCACGGGCTGGCCCATGGTGGACGCCTGCGTGGTCATGCTGCGCGAGACTGGCTGGCTGAACTTTCGCATGCGCGCCATGCTGGTCTCCGTAGCGGCCTACCCGCTGTGGCTGCACTGGCGGCCCGTGGGCGAGTGGTTGGCGCGGCAGTTTTTGGACTATGAGCCCGGCATCCACTGGAGCCAGCTGCAAATGCAATCGGGCACCACAGGCATCAACACCACCCGCGTTTACAACCCCATCAAACAGGCGCAGGACCATGACCCGCAGGGCCACTTTGTGCGCCGCTGGCTGCCCGCCATGCGCCGCGTGCCCGACACCTGGCTGTTTGAGCCCTGGCGCATGCCGCCTGAGCTGCAGGCACGCTGTGGTGTGACGGTGGGCAAAGACATTGCCATGCCGCTGGTCGATCTGGAGGCAGCCACACGCCTGGCCAAGCAGCGCATGCACGCGCTGCGCGCCCAGCCCGCTGTGCGCGCGGCCCGAGCCGCCATCGTCGACAGGCACGGCTCGCGCCGCCGCCGCGACCCGCCCGAACGCCACGCAGTCAAAGGCGCGGCGCAACTGGGCTTTGACTTTTAGCTTGCGGCCTGCCTGGCGGCATGCAAGGTGTCCAGCGCAACGATGGCACCGAGCGAGATGCGCTCCAGCTCATGGACCTGTCTGTCACTAAGTGGCGCCATCATCGCATCCACCACCTGCAACTGCGCGGCATAGGATCGCCTGGCCAGTGCCGTGCCCTGCGGTGTCAGGCGGATGATCTTGCTGCGCTTGTCAGTGGTGCTGTCGCTGCGCTTGATCCAGCCTTTGACCAGCATGTCGCCCAGCACCGCGCTCATGTGGCTCTTGGTGACAAAGCTTTTCTCTGCTAAGGCCTGCTGGCTTAGCGCGCCCTGCAGCAGTAGATTCATCAACACATCATGCTGCGCCAGCTTCAAGCCCAGCGGCTTGATCAGCGCAGTCAGGGTGTCTGAGCATTTCTGGTACGTGCGCACCACAGCAATCCAGGCACCCAGGCCGCGCGCCTGGGGTAGGGTGGCCGTGGCAAGCCGGTCAGCAGCGGAAAGATCGATGGCAGCGTTGCGCGCAGTGGCTTTAGAGAGGGAAGTCATATAATCAGTTCAGTAACGAACTATAATGGTAAATTAATGAACTAATTATAAACCTTCTAAACACATCATCATGCTAGAAATGCTCAGCCCCACAGCAGGCGATTTGGTGCGCTTTGCGGCCACCGTGGTCAAGGTGCGCAGAGAACTTACCCGCGCCATGAAAGACAACCCCGCCATAGCCAAGGCACGTGCTGTGGACATTTTCTGCGCGCCACCAGCGGCTGCCCGTCGTGCACCCAATATTGAGCGGCTAAAGCATGACACTCAACGCTTTTTTGGCTGGAAGTCAGCCCAGTGGGCCTCGTTTGAAGCACCCGTGAAGGCATTGCTGGCCAGTGCCTTGCGCAGTCAACTGGTGCACGATGGCTATAAAGTGCAGTGCTATCACTGGCTTCCCAGCCACGCTGCACCCACTGCAAAGCCGCGTGCCAGCGCGGGCCGCATGCTGCTGTGCCACGGCTGGGAGGGCTACGGCCTGAACTTTGCGCTGTTGATTGCCAAGGCACTGGAGGCGGGCTATGAAGTGCACACCTTTGATCACCTTGCGCATGGCGCAAGCGAGGGCACTCTCAGTGGCTTGCCCAGAGTGTTGGACACCTTGCTGACAGTGGCCCAGCACATCCATATGCAACATGGCGCAATTGATGTGTTGATGGGCCATTCGCTCGGCGGTGCGGCAGTGTCATGGGCTGCAGCTCACCGCGCCATCACACCAAGCAGCGTCGTGCTGCTGGCACCGTTTTACGACACCTATGAACTGTCTGCGCAATGGGCCAAGGTGCATTTGTTGTCCGATGAGGTTCGCCAGTTGCTGCAGCAAGGACTGGAGGAAGCCTCAGGAAAAACTTTTGACGACTTCATGCCACCTGCGCTCGCCGCCCTGTATAACAAACAACCTAAGCTGCGCACGCTCATTGTGCACGACAGGGCTGACATGATCACCAACTATCGACACAGTGCTGAGCTTGCCAAGCTCAGTCCCCACATACAACTGCACACGGCCCGTAAGTTGGGCCATATTGCCGTTCTGGCAGATGAGGCATGTGCAGATGTGGTGATGGATTTTGTGCAAAACACAATGTAAATTACCATCCGGTATTAAATTGAACTGTATAGTTTAAATGCACTACAATTCAAGTTGATCTGCTGCCTATTTCGGTCAGACAATCATCTTCCAAGCCATCAGGACACCTCCATGACCAGCCGTCGCCAATTCATGATCCAGTTCAGTGCTGCCAGCGCCGCCATCGGCAGCGCCACGCTCGCGTCTGCACAAAAGCCGCCCTTGCTCACCGAAGCAGACCCACAGGCCAAAGCACTTGGCTATTTTGCTGACGCTACCAAAACCGACAAGGTCAAATACCCCAAATACGCTGCAGGCCAGATCTGCAGCAACTGCGCGCTCTACCAAGGCCAAGCCGCTGATGCTGCAGGGGGCTGCCCCCTGTTTGCAGGCAAGCAGGTAGCTGGCAAAGCCTGGTGCAGCGCCTGGGCCAAAAAAGCCTGATGTAGAGGCCACCATGGCCTACCGCCTGCTCGCCGACGCATTGCTGGTCCTGCATGGACTGTTCATTGTGTTTGCGGTGCTTGGCGGTCTGGCGGTGTTGTGGCGCCGCTGGATGCTGCTGGTGCATCTGACTTGCGCGCTGTGGGCCGCCACCGTAGTAGGCATGGGTTGGATATGCCCGCTCACGCCACTGGAGCAGCGCTTTCGCCTGGCTGCCGGGCAGGCGGGCTATAGCGGTGGCTTTATCGAGCATTACCTCATGTCAGCCATCTACCCCGACGGCTTGACCCGCAACGTGCAAATGGTTTTGAGCTTCGCCGTGGTGCTGGTCAATGTGCTGATCTACCGGGCGGTATACAAGCGATTGCGCAGCTAAAGCCGCATAGCATCAGCCATGCCCTGCCACTGAACGTCAAAGCCTGCGCTGCTGCGCACGGGCGCTGGTAATGCATTGCCCATCACTACTTGGGCTCCCGCATGCACGCTGTCGATAACAGGCAGCTCCACAGCACTTTGCACCAGCGCGGCAAAACCCGCCAAGCCCGCACCACCCAGAATGATGGATTTCACGCCACGGCCCGCAGCGCGCTGGCAGGCCGCACTCAGCACCTTGATGGCCAACTCAGGCTCTGCCAGAAGTTGCGCACCCGTTTGCTCTACCGTTTCGATATTCTGCAAATGCGCTGCATACCCGAGCGACAGAGCCAACCGCTGCAGCATGGGCTGCCAGCGCAGGCCGCCGGTGACGATAGCAAATGGCCCGTAAGCCGAGGCTTGCATAAAGGATGCTTCTGCCAGCCCCGTCACAGGGCTGGCACAGCTGTCGCGCAGGGCATGCAGGCCCGGGTCGCCAAAACAGCCAATCAGCACACGCTCAGGTGGCTGCCCTTCGGGAGAGTTCTTGACGGCGTGTGCCCAAGCGTCCAACAGGGCATGGCCTGCTACAGCGTAGCTGGCCTCACAGGCTATATAGGGCGCGCCAAAGCGTGCCGTGACACAGCGTACATCCGTGCCCTTGGGCAATGCTTCTGGTAGATGCTGCTCCAGTCGCTGTGTGGTGGCTATCCCCGTGTTGGGGTTGATGACCAGAAGGCGTGTGGCAGCCATGGGTATGTTGCGTTAGTTGGGTTGTGGATAGTAGCCAGCAGCCTGACTGCGCTGTTGGCTCAGAGCTGGCAATATACTCCACTACGGTATCGGCCATGATCTTGCCTTTGGTAGCCGTGGCTTTGGCGGGAGCACCCGTTGCGCCGTTGCGAGTAAGCTCATTGAACATCTAGATTTCCTTGATGCCAGGGTCTACAGCAGGAGTGGCGCCACGCGCATGCGCCATGTCTACCCAGTGCTTTTTATTGATGCATGGTTCAGTGCGCCATCGCAGGCTCCATGGATCTTCGATGGATGTGACCTGCAGCCGAATTGGCTTTGGCGGTCTGGTAGTGCCAGTCAATGTCGAGCATGCCTGCAAGATTGCCTTTATCGTCAAAGCCGCCGATCGGCCCAAACATGAAACCCAGTAGTAACAACCCCTTGGGGCCTGTAAATGGTTGATGGGTGATACCCCCTGCTTCAACCAAATAGTCGCCCTGGAAGACTTCACCATGCTCATAGCCAAAGCCGCCATCGAGGATGTAAGCGTGCGCCGCACCAAAGTGCTTGTGCACGCCTGCGATGGTGCCGGGGTCAACTTTTAAAAGTATCACCAGCAGGCTGGACGCGTCGTCGCAGTGAAGCAGCTTGAAGTGGGTGCCAGGCATTCCCCAAGGGGTCCAGGGAATCTCCTTGGTGCGAACGATCAGTGAGCCGTCTGGATAGGACAGTGAAATTTTGGGATCGGTCCCGCTAGTAGCATGCGTAACTAACATGAGGTGTATCTCCAATGGATGGTGTGATCTTTACATGTGATGGCAATATAGCCAGACGCATCGTGCATCGACAGCACCTCGTACCTTTTCGGGTTAACCCGAGAATTGCAGCCTATGGCTTCAGTAATGTCGGTATTTCGACAGTGCAGCGCTATTGCAAAAGTGCCTGAGCATGTAAGATGTTTTTATGTTGACTCCCACCCAGCATTCCGTGCACCAGATCGGTACCCTTGCCCGTGTGGAACCAGACTTGCTGATTTCAGCTGGTGCAGGCTCGATCTTGGGGGCTGTGTGGACACACGCACCCATCATGGCAAAGGTCACCAACCTTGCCCAGCATGCCGTTGTGCTGCATCTCTCCGGCTCGACTTTGGTGGACAAATGGCGCGGCGGGTGCATGGTAGGGCATGGTTCGCGCATTGGCAGCGTATCCCTGGTGCCAGCACAGGTGGATACCCAGTGGGTACTTCATGGCCCCTCCAGGGTTGCTCACATCTATATTGATCCGCAATACGTGGCCCAAGCTGCATGCGCCCATGGCATGCAGAGGTCTGTCGAGTTTCGGGATTTTTTTGCAGAAACAGACGAGGTGCTGGCTTCCATGGTGCGGTTGGTGATCGCCCAGGAACAGGCTGGCACTCTGGATGAGCTGGGCCACGATCAAATGATGTCGATGATGGTTGGCCATCTGCTGCGCCGGTATGCGCTAGACCAGTCTTTGCCAGCAGCCCAGCCGCGTGTGACGCTGACCGCAGCGACCCTGCGCAAAGTGTTTGAACACATAGAAGATCGACTCTCAGCCAAGCTGAGGTTGTCTGAGCTGGCTGCATTGGTGCATATATCTGAGGATCATTTTTTGCGATCCTTTAAAGCTGCTGTTGGCAAGACTCCTCATCAATATGTGTTGGCGCAGAGGCTTGCACGTACCCGCGAATTGCTTGTGCGTACTCAGCGACCCATTGCAGACATAGCCCAGGCTGCGGGCTTCAAAGGTGCGAGTCATTTTTCGGCAACCTTTCGGGCACATATTGGTATATCGCCTAGCGATTGGCGAGAGCAGCACAGACAATGAAAAAAGCCACCCGAAGGTGGCTTTGTAAGGAGAGTTGTCTAGCGACTTAAACCAGGTTCAGCGTCACATCGATATTGCCTCGCGTGGCGTTGGAGTAGGGGCACACCACATGGGCTTTGTTGATCAGGTCCTGCGCCGCGGCGCGGTCCATGCCGGGGATGCTGATGTCGAGTGTGACTTCAATGCCAAAACCGTTGGGGATGGGGCCAATGCCCACAGCGCCGGACACTTTGGTATCAGCAGGCACAGTGATCTTGGCCTGGCCTGCGACAAACTTCATCGCGCCTAAAAAGCAGGCGCTGTAGCCTGCGGCAAACAGCTGCTCGGGGTTGACCGCGCCGCCTGCGCCGCCCATTTCTTTGGGCACGCCCAGTTTGACATCCAGCAGGCCGTCGCTGCTGGCAGCGTGGCCGTCACGCCCGCCAGTGGCTGAGGCGTGGGCAGTGTAGATTACTTTGTCGAGGGACATGGGGTTTCCTTTAGGCAGTGGAGGTAGGAGCGTGATTTTAAGTCTGCATGGGCAAACATGCTGGCGCCAGGCCGGATGGCCTGCGCACCAGCACCGCAGCCGTCAGGCCAGATCGAAACGATCCAGGTTCATCACTTTAGTCCACGCGGCCACGAAGTCATGTACAAAAGTCTGCTGCGCATCGCTGCAGGCATAGACCTCGGCAATGGCGCGCAACTGTGCGTTGGAGCCAAAGACCAGATCGTCCGTTGTGGCAGTCCACTTGATAGCGTTGGTCTTGCGGTCACGACCTTCCAGCACACCGTCGGTGGTGGACTTTTGCCATTGCGTGCCCATTTCCAGCAGGTTGACGAAGAAATCGTTGGTCAATGTCTCGGGTCGCTTGGTGAAAACGCCGTGGGCTGTCTGGGCGAAGTTGGCGCCCAGTGCGCGCATGCCACCAACCAGCACCGTCATCTCGGGCGCAGTCAGCGTGAGCAGATTGGCTTGGTCCACCAGCAGCTCGGCGGCATAAGGCGTTTGCTCCTTGCGGATGTAGTTGCGAAAACCGTCAGCCACAGGCTCGAGCACGGTAAACGACTCTACATCGGTCTGCGCCTGCGTAGCGTCAGTGCGGCCTGGTGTGAAGGGTACAGTCACTTCCACGCCTGCTTTCTTGGCTGCCGCTTCCACCGCTGCGCAGCCACCCAGCACTATGAGGTCTGCGAGTGATATTTTTTTGCCGCCTGCGGCTGCCTTGTTGAAATCGTTTTGCACGGCTTCCAGCTTGGCCAGCGCTTTGGCCAGTTCAGCGGGCTGGTTCACTTCCCAATCCTTTTGCGGTGCCAGACGGATGCGTGCGCCATTGGCTCCGCCGCGCTTGTCGCTGCCGCGGAAGGTGCTGGCTGATGCCCAGGCCGTGCTGACCAGTTGCGCGATCGACAGGCCGCTGGCAAGCAGTTTGGCTTTCAAGGCTGCTACATCTTTCGCATCTACCAGCTTGTGGTCTACCGCTGGAACGGGGTCTTGCCAGATCATCACCTCAGCAGGCACCAAGGAGCCGAGGTAGCGCGCACGCGGGCCCATGTCGCGGTGGGTCAGCTTGAACCAAGCGCGGGCGAAGGCGTCGGCAAACTCTGCCGGGTTTTGCATGAAGCGGCGCGAGATTTTTTCATACGCAGGGTCTGCGCGCATCGCCATGTCGGCCGTGGTCATCATCGGGGCGTGGCGTTTGGTAGCGTCGTGTGCGTCGGGCACAGTGGTGCTTGCCGCTTTGTCTTTGGGGGTCCACTGCTGCGCGCCTGCCGGGCTTTTGGTGAGTTCCCATTCATAGCCAAACAGGTTTTCAAAATAGCCGTTGTCCCATTGGATAGGATTGTTAGTCCATGCGCCTTCGATACCGCTGGTGACAGTGTGCGCGCCTTTGCCGCTGCCAAAGGTGTTTTTCCAGCCCAGTCCTTGCTCTTCGATGCTGGCGCCTTCGGGCTCTGGGCCAACATATTTGCCGGGATCAGCCGCGCCATGGGCTTTGCCAAAGGTGTGGCCGCCAGCAGTCAGCGCAACAGTCTCTTCATCGTTCATGGCCATGCGCGCAAAAGTCTCGCGGATATCGCGGGCCGAGCCCAGAGGGTCGGGTGTGCCGTTGGGGCCTTCGGGGTTCACATAGATCAGGCCCATCTGCACGGCGGCCAACGGGTTAGCCAGCATGCGGTCACCGCTGTAGCGCTCGTCGGCCAGCATTTTGCCTTCAGGGCCCCAGTAGATTTCTTCCTCAGGCTCCCAGATGTCGGGGCGGCCACCACCGAAGCCAAAGGTTTTGAAACCCATGGAGTCCATCGCCACATTGCCAGCCAGAATCATCAGGTCAGCCCAGGACAGCTTGCGGCCATACTTCTGCTTGATCGGCCACAGCAGGCGGCGTGCCTTGTCCAGGTTGCCGTTGTCGGGCCAGCTGTTGAGCGGCGCAAAACGCTGCGAGCCAGAGCCCGCGCCGCCGCGGCCATCGGCGATGCGGTAGGTGCCTGCGGCGTGCCATGCCATGCGCACAAAGAAGGGGCCATAGTGGCCGTAGTCTGCGGGCCACCAGTCTTGCGAATCAGTCATCAAGGCCGTAAGGTCTTTGACCACGGCCTTCAAGTCCAGGGTTTTAAACTCTTTGGCGTAGTTGAACTCCTCGCCCATGGGATTGGACTTGGCGCTGTGCTGGTGAAGAATCTTCAGATCCAGCTGCTGTGGCCACCAGTTCTGCCTGGGTTTGACGCTTGCTGCAGTAGGCTTGTAGGCACCACCGCCAGAAAATGGGCACTTGCCCTCGGTTTGCTTTTCCTGCTTAACCATCATCAACTCCTTGGGTAATACATCCTTGGCAGGACGCCTGGATGGATAGCAGTAATAGTAAAACTATCGAAAATTAATATCTAATTGGTTTTGACTATATTGAATATTGAGAGCATTGAGTTACAAACCTTGAAGACGCAAAAAAGCCACCCGAAGGTGGCTTTGCTTGCAAGTGAATGCGTGTGCGCGTGAGCGCTAACGCAGATTACTTGGCGTGCTTGCCGATCAGACCGGCCATCTCGAACATGCTGACCTGTGCTTTGCCGAACACTTCTTTGAGCTTGGCATCGGCATTGATCATGCGCTTGTTGACTTTGTCCTGCAGACCATTCTTCTTGATGTAGACCCACAGCTTGCTCACGATTTCGGTACGTGGCAGGGCAGCAGCGCCGACAACGGCTTGCAGTGCGGGGCTCAGGTTCAACGCCTTCATGAAGGCAGCGTTGGGGGTGCGCTTTTTAGCGGGGGCTTTTTTTGCAGCAGCTTTTTTGGCGGGGGCTGCTTTTTTGGCAGGAGCCGCTTTCTTCGCTGGAGCAGCCTTCTTGGCTGGGGCCTTCTTCGCTACAGCTTTCTTAGCTGGAGCTTTTTTAGCTGCAGCTTTCTTAGCTGGAGCCTTCTTTGCGGCAGGTTTCTTTGCCGCAGCTTTTTTCGCAGTTGCCATGATTGAAGTTCCTTATCTTGAAGTTAATTAACTGCTAGTGACTCTCATGCTTCACTAACAAAACGGATGCTACTGGAAAAGGAGCATTTTCTCCAGAGGAAAATCATGTTTTTGTAAAGTTTTTTTGCGCTGCTGCGACGCGCTGGCGCAGCAGGCGGCCTCTTGCTGCGCTGCAGCGCTAGGCCCTGAGCTTGGCCGCAAAGATCAAGACCACGCCCGCAAGGATCACACCTGAGGCAATCCATTCGCTGAAACTGACAATTTCTGCGGCCAAAACCACCCCTAAAAACAGCGCAATCACCGGGTTCACAAACGCATAACTGGTGGCCAAAGCAGGCGATGCATGGGCCAGCAAATACAGATACGCGCTGAAGGCTACCAGCGAGCCAAATACCACCAGATACAGCCAGGCTGCCGCTGCCAGCGGCTGGGGCGGCCACGAAAACTGCTCACCTAAAACCATAGCAATCACCATTAACACCGCGCCACCACACAACATTTCGCTGGCAAAGCCCACCGGCCCCGGTGCCAGTGGCAGACGTGTGGTCTGCAGCACCGAGCCCAGAGACCACATCAAAGTCGCCCCGCCAATGGCCATTAAACCCACCGTAGAGGCACTAAAACTGCGTCCCTGTACCAGCAGCACTACGCCGACCATCCCCACCACCATGCCCGCCCATTCCAGCCGCGCAGGCCGCTTGCCCCACAGCAGGCCCCAGGCACTCACCAGCATCGGCACCACGGCAATAAAGGTGGCAATCAAACCCGAACCAATCGTCTGAGAGGCGGTGGCGGTGAGTCCCATGCCCCCTGCCAGCATCAAACTGCCAATCACGAAAGCGTTGCGCCACTGCGACACTGAAGGCAGCTTTTCTCCCCGTAAAACCATAAAACCCATAAGGAAAACGCCTGCAGTCAGGAAGCGCGTGCCCATCTGGAAGAAGGGTGGAAAGCTCACCAGCGCGTAGCGGATGGCCAGATAGGTCGATCCCCAGACGATATAGCAGGCCAGCAGGGCGGGCACGATGAAGCGGGGTGGGGTGGGAGCGAGGGTGGCAGTGGTCATGCATTAATTTTGCAGGCGATACGCTTTGCCAGCCATGCATCGTTCACGGTAATATCGTCACGCCACCTTTAAATTCATTGAAAAAATCGGAGTTAACTTATGAACAGCATGCAAACAGAAGCACTGGACCACTATGACAGCAAGATACTGGCCGAGCTGCAGCGCGATGCGCGCATCAGCATGAGCGAGCTGGGCCGCCGCGTGCACCTCTCGCAACCCGCGGTGACTGAGCGCGTGCGCAAGCTGGAACTGTCTGGCGTGATCAAGGGCTACCACGCGGTGGTGGATGCCGCGCGCCTGGGCTACGGCATCCGCGCGATGGTGCGCGTAGGCCGCTGCGACTACGCCACCGTAGTCAAGCGGGTAGAAGAAACCCCCGAGGTCATCAATGCCTACAACCTCACCGGCGAGGACAGCTGGATCCTGGAGATCGCCGTGCAGGACGTGCCGCACCTGGACGACGTGGTGAGCAAGTTCTGCCTGTTGACCGAAACATCCACCAGCATCATCCTGAACGCCGTGCGCGAAAACCATGCCCTATTGCCCGCACTGAGCGAGCGCAGTAAGCCCGTGTTTGAAAAATACGCTGCGAGAGATTCTGCACCGCCTAAATCCAAGAGAAAAGTGGCCTGAGGCCAATAGAATATCGCGGGAACAGCTATAAAAAAGTGAGCGATATGGTGGTAATCATATCAGCTAGGTCACAAGTCGTTGCCTGAAAAATTCCAAAATCTCGTCACGTGCAGCCAATGTTGGCTGACCCGCCTCGTCAATCAAATGCGCAGTCACCACGCTGTGCGGGCTGGCCACCACTTGTTCGAAAAATGAGTTCAATCCGTGGCGATTGGCGGAACTGTCGGGCAGTACGCGCGCTACAAAACGATTACCCAGAGCTTGTGTATAGGCTGCAAAACGCTGCGCTTTGCAGAACTTGTCGCCCTCGAAGCGGTAGGCCAAGACGGTCAGGTTTTCTTTGTCCAAGCGCTGTTTAACGGCGGACAGTTCATCAGGTCCAATTTCCAGCCCCGCTGGATCGTCAAACGGCAGCGAAGGTTGGCACAGAACAGGTGCGAGCATGGCAGGCTCCAACATCATCGTCAGCGCAAAGTTACCGGTAAAGCACATCCCGACTGCTCCAACCCCTGGACCACCACACTGATGGTGCGCCAGCTTGGCCAGAGCGCGCAGCCAATGCGTTACCGGACTGGATTGGTTAGCACCTTTTTTGTTGGCGAAAGCTCGAAACTCAGCGCTGATACACGCCCGTCGCATGATGGCTTCACCTTCCTCAGCCTGTGGCACGGCACCATCCACACCAAACAGCGATGGCATGTAAACGGTAAAGCCAGCATCGCGCACCCAGCGTGCAAAGCGCACTACCTGTGGACTAATGCCGGGCATCTCTGCCATGACGATGACTGCGGGTCCCTGGCCATCTACATAGACTTTTTTTACCACGTCATTCAGACTTACTTCGCGCACTTCGAAGTCTTCCAGCGGGTCGTTTTCATTCATAGGGTGTGAAGGCATGATTGAGCTTTCTTTTATACGGGATTTGAGCCAGTCTTAAACCAAGCTTTGAAGATGAGCGTAACCAGCAGCTTTGGCAAAATCAGGCAGTCGCCATAGGTGGCCGTTAGCACCCCACTGACCTTCGGGTATTTCATGCAATACTACCGAGGTAGCAAGCTGGCGTTTGTCGTCAGTAGCCATGAGTGCTGCAAACGCTGTGTGAACAGCTGCCACATAACTTGTGCGGGATGCTCCATCCAATACGCCTGTTGGCAGGTACACCATGGCGATGCACGCTAGCACCTGATTGCCCATGTCTACACCACCGCAGGTGAACATTCCTTGGGCTACTTCGTCAATGGTGATCCAGTTGACAAAACGCTTCTTGGCGTCTGGGGGCATTTGTTCAGCGCTTGAGGCAGCTTCGTTGATTCTCTGAGCCAACGCCTTGCGCTGCTCGATAGAAAAAGCGCCCTGCGGAATTTTGATCAAAATATTGGGCATAAAGACTCCTGGGTAATGGGGCTTTTATTACGATCTGAATTGCCGTTTTCAACCAGTGTCGTTTATGACATCTTTAGTGCATAATTTGACAAATGTATGATTTCACTTTATTGGTGCTGCGCCAGGCGTTTGCCTCCAACGTGGCGCTGACGTTGGACGTGTTGTCTACCGCAGCTTTGATGGCGGTGCAACTGGGCATGGTCCGACCGCGCTGGCGCGTGCTGTCTGAGCTGGGTGGGCCCATAGAACTTGGTAATGGATTGCGTCTCGATACAGATAAACTTCCACGTCGCAGCAGCATTGACAAGTCCATATGGATTGTTCCTGGTATGGGTGTGGACAGCCCGCATAGCGCAGCGATGCGTATGCAAGAGGCGGATGTGCTGTGGGCAGCCAAAGCGATACACAAGCATCTGCATCGCGGTGGCAAAGTAGCTGCAGGCTGTTCTTCCGTTTTGCTATTGCAGGCAGCAGGTGTGCTGGCAGGTAAAACTGTCACTACCTCTTGGTGGTTGGCCCCATACCTGCGCCGTTTGCAAAGCGATTGCACAGTAGACGCGCAGCGGATAGTGATTGCTGATGGCAACGTGATTACTGCTGGCGCTGCGCTGGCGCATACAGATTTGATGATGCAGCTGTTGCGCATGCACTGTGGTGCAGCACTGGCTGACGCAGTATCCCGCGTGCTGCTGATAGACAGCCGCAGCGCGCAGGCTCAGTATGTGATCCCGTCTGTATTGGCCAGCGGTAGCGCCTTGGTCTCACAATTGTCAGCGCGCATTGAGGCTGGGCTACCCCAGGTGCCCAGCATGCGTGATCTGGCCTTGCAAATGTGCATGAGTGAACGCACGCTGGCACGACATGTAGTAGCAGCTACAGGCTTGCCGCCACTGGCATTGGTGCAGCACGTGCGCCTTGCAAGGGCGAGAGTATTGCTCGAAAAAAGCCGCCTGCCCGTAGAGCAGGTAGCCGAAAGAGTGGGCTATGCCGACGCTACTGCTCTGCGCCGCATGATGAAAAAAGCCATGGGTGCTACGCCAAGGCAACTGCGCAGTGCCATCATGGCTTGATGTCTAGTCAGGCTGGGAGTGGCAGGCTCAGTCGAATTTAGTTCAGCAACTCAAAGCTATGCGATGATCACGCCATGAAGGTTTCTTTACTCGATGATGAGGTCTTGCGCCACCTCCCCCAGCCCTCCAGCACCAACACCTGCACATGTGCGGTGGGCGCATGTACTGCCTGGGAGAGCATTACCGAAGACCGGTGGCCCGCAGCGCAGATGCAAGCTCTCGGCACGCTGCGCGACCCGGACATTTACGAGCCTACTTTTGAAGAGCACCACCCCAGCGGTACACGCTATGACTCTGCCGATGCTCCGGTTTCAGCCAAGCACTTTCCCTACAACCGCTGCGATGTGTTTCGCTGCGGCCCTTGCGGGCGGGTGCTGATGTGCTACACCGAGTTTGGTGGCTACTACGTGGACCACCGCGTGCGCGAGCTGCGCGCCAGCCTGGTGGTGAACCCCGCCAGCGCAGACAGCGAGTAGCGTCAGGTCAGTAGCGTCAGGTCAGTAGTGTCAGGACGGTAGCGTCAGGACGGTAGCGTCAGGACGGTAGCGTCAGGACGGTAGCGTCAGGCCAGTTGCTGCGCCAGCAGCTTGGCCACATGGATCGCTTCGCGCTGGGCACCATCGTGGATCTGGTGGCGGCAGCTGGTGCCGTCGGCCACGACGATGGCATCTGGCTGTTTGCGTACTGCAGGCAACAGGCTCAGCTCGGCCATCTGCATGGACACGGCATAGTGCGAGGCTTCGTAGCCAAAACTGCCGGCCATGCCGCAGCAACTGCTTTCGATCAGCTCGGGTTTGGCACCGGGGATGAGCTTGATCACGTCGATGATGGGCGATACAGCATCAAAGGCTTTTTGATGGCAGTGGCCGTGCAGCAGGATGGGTTGGGTCGTAGGTTTAAGCGCGGCTTTGAGAGTTTCCAGTTTGCCAGCCTTGGCTTCGCGGGCTAAAAACTCTTCCAACAGCAGGGCATGCTGGCTCACCAGCTTGGCATCCTCGCCCAGGCCCATCACCAGGGCTTCGTCGCGCAAAGTCAGCAAACAGCTTGGCTCCAGGCCGACGATGGCGATGCCTTTTTGGGCGTAGGGCAGCAACTCGGCAATCAGCTCGCGCAGCTTGAGGCGTGCCTCGTCCACCATGCCACTGGCCAGGTAAGTGCGGCCGCAGCACAGGGCCTTGCCGTCTGCTTGTCCGTGATCTGCTGCAGTTTTAGTTGCTGCGCCCACGGTGTAGCCAGCGGTTTGCAGCACCTTGAGTGCCGCCATGGCATTGTCGGATTCAAAGAAAGCGTTGAAGGTGTCGACGAACAGGACCACGGGTTTGGCGGCCTGGAGCAGCGCATTGCGCGAGGCGAGGGTGGTGCCTTGCTGCGATGGGGCGAACCCTTCAGCGGGCTCAGAGCGAGCCGTGGTTTGATTCCAGAAGGTCTTGCGCTGCCACTGCGGCAGGCTGCGCTGGGCTGACAAGCCCAGCAACTTTTCACTGAGCATTGCCAAACCAGGAATTTTGTCGCGCAGGTTCAGCAGAGGTGCAAAGTGCGCTGCCCAAGGCGCGTACTCAGGCAGTTTGGCGATCAGCTTGTCTTTGAAGGTGTAGCCGTTTTTGGCCTTGTAGTGGTGCAAAAACTCCACCTTCATTTTGGCCATGTCCACGCCGGTGGGGCAGTCTCGCTTGCAGCCTTTGCAGCCTACGCACAGATCCATGGCTTCGTGCACGGCTTCGCTGGCCAGGCCTTCGGAGCCCAGCTGGCCGCTGAGCGCCAGGCGCAGGGTGTTGGCGCGGCCGCGCGTGAGGTGCTTTTCGTCGCGGGTGACGCGGTAGCTGGGGCACATGGTGCCTGCGTCAAACTTGCGGCAGTGACCGTTGTTGTTGCACATCTCGGCGGCTTTGGCAAAGCCTTCCGCAGGGTCGCCGCCTGTGCCGGGGGCGGTGGTCTGCTCGGTGACAGGGTCGTTTTGCACGTTCCAGGCTGACCAGTCCAGCGCGGGCTTCAGCGGGATGACGCGGTAGGGTTTCTCGCCCGCAGCACCAGACGCAAAGCGCATCAAGCGCGAGTCGTCCATGCGCGGCACGGCGTGGCTATCGGTGCTGACTATGCGGCCCGGGCACAGCAGGTTCAAAGGGTCCAGATGCTGTTTGATGGCTTGGAAGGCCTGGTTGATGCGTGGGCCAAACTGCCATTCAATCCACTCGCCACGGCACAGGCCGTCGCCGTGTTCGCCGCTATAGGCCCCTTTGAACTGGCGCACCAGTGCGCTGGCCTCTTCGGCAATCTCGCGCATCTTGCGCGCGCCATCGCGGCGCATGTCCAGAATGGGCCGCACATGCAAGGTGCCCACGCTGGCGTGTGCATACCAGGTGCCGCGCGAGCCGTGCTTTTTAAACACCTCGGTCAGGCCATCGGTGTATTCGGCCAGGTGCTCCAGCGGCACCGCGCAGTCTTCGATAAAGCTCACGGGTTTGCCATCGCCCTTGAGGCTCATCATGATGTTCAGGCCCGACTTGCGCACCTCCCACAGGTTTTTCTGCGGCGCGTCGTCAACCATCTCCACCACGCTACCGGGCAAGCCCAGATCGCCCATCAGCTCGACCAACTGTTTGATCTTGGGCAGCAAGGTGGTTTTGCTGTTGCCTGAAAACTCCACCAGCAAAATCGCATCGGGCTGGCCAATGATGGCGGTGCGGATGGTGGGCGCAAAAGCAGGGTTTTGCAGGCTCAGCTCGATCATCGTGCGGTCCACCAGCTCGACCGCGCTCAGGCTGCCGTCGCCGCCCAGCCGGGCAATGTGCTGGGCGCTGTCCATGGCCTTGTGAAAGCTGTTGAAGTTGACCACACCCAGCACCCTGGCGGTGGGCAGCTCGCTCAGGCGCAGCGTGAGCGACTGGGTGATGCCCAGCGTGCCCTCGCTGCCGACAAACAGATGCGCCAGATTGACCGAGCCATCGCGGGTGTAGGGCTTTTCGTTCTGGTTGTGGAAGATGTCCAGGTTGTAGCCGCCTACTCTGCGCAGCACCTTGGGCCAGCGCGCTTCCATCTCAGTGCGCTGCTGCTCGGCCAGGTGCCTGACAAAATCACCCATGCTGCGTGCTGCGCCGCTGCTGCTTTGGTAGCTGCCCGCGCTCAGCTTTTGCCCATTGGACAGCAAAATGTCGGCCCCCAGCACGTTGTGCACCATGTTGCCATAGGCAATGCTGCGCGAGCCACACGAGTTGTTGCCCGCCATGCCGCCCAGCGTGGCCTGCGCGCTGGTGGACACGTCCACCGGATACCACAGGCCGTGCGGCTTGAGCTGCGCGTTCAGATGGTCCAGCACGATGCCGGGTTCCACCTTGACTTCACGCTGGGGCAGGTCAAGCGCGAGCACGCGGCGCATATGTTTGGTGTGGTCAATCACCAGGCCGGCGCCCACCGTCTGGCCGCATTGGCTGGTGCCGCCGCCGCGCGCCACGATGGGCAGCTGCATGTCGCGGCAAATGGCGGTGGCGGTTTCGACATCCTGCGCTGTGGTGGGCACAAATGCGCCGATGGGCATCACCTGGTAGATCGATGCGTCCGTGGCGTAGCGGCCCCGGTCGGCAGCGCTGAACAGCACCTCGCCCTGGGTTTCCTGCGCCAGGCGCTGGGCTAATTTTCCTGCGACTTCGTTGCTGGCACGCGAGACGCGCTCCGCCTCCTGTTGGGCGGCTTGCTGGCTCACCTTGAGTGCGAGGGTGTGGGGCAGTGGTGCGTTCATGCGGACACCTTGCCTGGGGCCGCGCTGCGCAGCTGGTCAATCACCACCTCACGCTTGTGTTGCAGGTGCTCAATCAGGATGGTGCGCAGGGCAGGGCCGTTGCGCTCGCTGAGCGCGGCAATCATCTGCTCGTGTTCCTTGACCGCGCTCTTCCATTTGGCCTCGTCCTGGTTGGAGCGAAAACGCAGGGCCTGCAGACGCGCATTGACCTGGGTGTAGGTGGTTTGCAGCACAGGGTTTTTGGCGGCTGCGTTGATGGCCTGGTGAATCTGCGCATTGAGCCGGTAGTAGGCAGACAGGTCGCGCCGGGTGTGGGCGGCCAGCATCTCGTAGTGCAGGGCCTTGATCTCGGCCAGCTCTGCGTCGGTGATGCGCTGCGCGGCCAGCTCGCCCGACATGCCCTCCAGGCCCGCCATCACCTCAAATGTGTTGGCCACATCCTGCTCGTTCAGGCTCACAGCCACCGCCCCGCGGTTGGGCAGCAGCTCCACCAGGCCCTCGGCCGCCAGCATCTTGATGGCTTCGCGCAGGGGGGTGCGCGAGACACTCAGGCGCTCGGACAGCTCACGCTCATTGAGCTTGGCACCCGGTGCGATAGCGCCTTCGACCAGCAGCGCGCGCAGGCGTTCGGCCACCTGCTCGTGCAATGCGGCGCGTGGGATGGAGATGATTTGTGCAGTCATTTTTACATTTTGTATGCAAAAAATTGCTACGTCAAGTTTTCTGAATTGTGATGGAAAAGTTCTATTGTGAAGAATTTTAAGAAGCAAATTTCTAAAAATACGCATTTCCCCTCATCCGATTTCCGATGGCATGCATTGACAAATGTATTTTGTATGCAAAAATTTACCTCAAAGGAAACCCATCCCATGCTCACCTTGGACTTTCACCCCACTGGCCGCCATTTTCTGCAGATCCCTGGCCCTTCGCCAGTGCCCGACCGCATCTTGCGGGCCATGAGTTACCCCACCATCGACCACCGCGGCCCTGAGTTTGCTGCGCTGGGCTTGCAGGTGCTGGCCAAGGTCAAGCAGATTTTCCAAACCCAAGGCCCTGTGGTGATCTACCCCGCCTCGGGCACGGGCGCGTGGGAAGCCGCGCTGTCCAATGTGTGCAGCCCAGGCGACCATGTGCTGATGTATGAAACCGGGCACTTTGCCTGGCTGTGGCAAAAGCTGGCCACCCGGCTGCAGCTCAAGGCCGAAGTGGTGGCCATGCCGGGCACCTGCCCCACCACTGGGCTGCCCATCAGCTGGCGCCATGGTGTGCAGGCCGATCTGATTGAAGCGCGCCTGAAGGCCGATACGGGCCACACCATCAAGGCCGTCTGCGTGGTGCATAACGAAACCTCCACCGGTGTGACCAGCAATATTGCAGCGGTGCGCAAAGCCATCAACGCAGCCAAACACCCTGCGCTGCTGCTGGTGGACACCATCAGCGGTCTGGCGTCGGCAGAATACAAGCATGACGAATGGGGCGTGGACGTCACCATCAGCGGCAGCCAGAAAGGACTGATGCTGCCGCCCGGTATCAGCTTCAACGCCATGTCTGCCAAGGCGCTGGAGGCCAGCAGACATGCCAGCCTGCCCAAGGCCTTCTGGGCCTGGGATGAGATCGTGGAGATGAACAAAACCGGCTACTGGCCCAGCACACCCAACACCAATTTACTGTACGGCCTGAGCGAGGCCTGCGACATGCTGCTGGACCCACGCCACGGCGGGCTGCCGATGGTGTTTGCGCGCCACCAGCGCTGGGCCGAGGGCGTGCGCGCTGCCGTGCGCGCCTGGGGCCTGGAGATCATGTGCGCCGATTCTGCGGTGTATTCGCCTGTGCTGTGTGGTGTGGTCACCCCGCAGGGCGTGGATGCAGATGCCGTGCGCAAGCTGATTTACGAGCGCTTTGACTGCTCGCTGGGCACCGGCCTGGGCAAGATCAAAGGCCGTATGTTCCGCATTGGCCATCTGGGTGACTGCAATGACCTGACCCTGATGGCCGCGCTGAGCGGTTGTGAGATGGGCCTCAAGCTCAGCGGTATCAAGCTGCAGGGCAGCGGTGTGCAGGCCGCGATGGATTACTTCAGCGCCCACGCTGCGCCCACGGCACTGGCCAAAGCGGCCTAGGCCAGCCAACGACAACTCACTACATGCTATTTATTTTATAGCTGCTCCCGCGATATTCCATTGGCCTGCGGGCCAATAAAGCCTTATAGATCACGACCCAGGAGACTCCCATGATGCAACGCCGTACCCTCATTACCGCCGCCACTGCCACTGCTGCCACACTGGCCGCACCCATGCTGCGCGCGCAGACCTTGCCCAACGGCCCGATCAAGATCATTGTGGGCTTTCCGCCCGGCGGCGGCACCGACGCGCTGGCCCGCGAGCTGGGCATTCGCCTGCAGACCCTGTGGAATAAAACCGTGCTGGTCGAAAACAAGGCCGGTGCGGCCGGTGTGATAGCTGCCGACTTTGTCAGCAAGCAGGCCGCTGACGGCAACACCCTGCTGATGGCCCATATCAACAGTCACGCCCTGGGCCCTGCGCTCAACAGCGTGGGCGCGGGCACCAAGCTGGGCTATGACGCCACGAAAGACTTTGCGCCCATCAGCATGGTCGGTGTGACGCCCAATATGCTGATCTGCAACACCAACCAGAAATCACGCACCGTGCAGGAGCTGGTGGCCGAGTGCAAGGCCAGCCCCGGCAAAATCAGCTTTGCCAGCGCGGGCGGCGGCTCGGCCCAGCACTTCGCGCTGGAAATGTTCAAGCTGCAGGCCAAGGTGTTTGCGCTGCACATTCCCTACCGCGGCTCGGGCCCGGCCATTACCGACCTGATCGGTGGCCAGGTGAACTACTGCTTTGAAACCATGACCTCAGCCACGCCCCACGTCAAGGGCGGCAAAGCCATTGCCATTGCACAGACCCGCCTCAAGCGCGCCAAGGGACACCCTAACGTGCCCACGATGGACGAATCGGGTTTTCCGGGTTTTGAGGCCACCGTCTGGTATGGCCTGATGGGCCCCGGCAAGATGCCCCAGGCCATGGCCCAGCGCATGAACGAAGATGTCAACAAAGTGCTGGTCATGCCCGATATGCAGGCCAAGCTGGAGCAGTTTGGCGCCGAAGACGCAGGCGGCAGCATCCAGAAATTTGCCGACTTCATCAAGTCCGAGCAGACCAAGTGGGCAAAAGTGGCCAAGGATGCAGGCGTCAAAGCCGACGCCTGATACCGCGTAGCGTTACCACACAGCTTCAGACACAGCGCCTAACGCCGTGCCAGGTGCTGCGCGTGTCTGCCGCCTCGAAGTCTTAAAGCACCTCGCTGGCAAAATCTGCCAGCCGTGAGCGCTCTCCGCGTGCCAGTGTGATGTGCCCGCCGTGTGGCCAGCCTTTGAACTTGTCCACGGCAAAGGTCATGCCGCTGGAGCCTTCGGTCAGGTAGGGCGTGTCGATCTGGGCCAGGTTGCCCATGCAGATGATCTTGGTGCCGGGGCCTGCGCGGGTGATCAAGGTTTTCATCTGTTTGGGCGTGAGGTTTTGCGCCTCGTCGATGATCACGTACTTGTTCATGAAGGTGCGGCCGCGCATGAAGTTCATGCTCTTGATCTTGATCTTGCTGCGGATCAGCTCGTTGGTGGCCGCGCGGCCCCACTCGCCCGCGCCGCCGGAGTTGGCGTCGTTTTTGGTAAGGAACTCCAGGTTGTCGTCCAGCGCGCCCATCCAGGGGCCCATTTTTTCTTCTTCGGTGCCTGGCAGAAAGCCGATGTCTTCACCCACGCTCACGGTGGCACGGGTCATGATGATTTCGCTGTAGCGGCGCTCGTCCAGCACCTGGGTCAGGCCTGAGGCCAGCGCCATCAGTGTTTTGCCGGTGCCTGCGGTGCCTGCCAGGGTGACCAGATCGACATCAGGGTCCATCAGCAGATTCATCGCAAACGTCTGCTCGCGGTTGCGCGTGGTCACGCCCCAGACGGCGTTTTTGCTGTGGCCGTAGTCCTTGAGGGTTTTGAGCACCGCGGTGCGGTCGCGGATCTCGGTGACGCGGGCAAACAAGGTGGGCTCACCGGGCGCTTCAAAGTAGACAAACTGGTTGATCAGCAGGTTGGGCACTACGGGGCCTGTCACGCGGTAGAAGGTGTGGCCGCCTTGCTGCCAGCTCTCCACAGTTTTGCCATGCTTGTCCCAAAAATCATGGGGCAGGGCCATCGCGCCGGTGTAGAGCAGGTCGCCGTCTTCCAGGGTTTTGTCGTTCTGGTAGTCGTCGGTGGGCAGACCGAGTGCGCGGGCTTTGACGCGCATGTTGATGTCCTTGGACACCAACACGACCTCTTGAATGGCCTTGCCTGAGGCCAGTGCCTGCGCCTTGCGGTCTTCGCCCAGCGCGCCCACCACGCCCAGAATCTGGTTGTCTGCCTTGCCTTGGGGCAGGCTGATGGGCAAGGTGTAGTTCAGCGGCTGGGTCTGAAAGAACAGCCTACCGCCTGCACCTTTGTGGCCGGTGGCATCCAGCTTGAGGCCCTGGGCCATGTCAGCGCCCTGGCTGGCGGCCAGCGCGTCCAGCGTGCGGCTGACCTGGCGTGCATTGCGCGCTACCTCGGTCATGCCTTTTTTATGGCCGTCAAGCTCTTCCAGCACGATCATCGGCAGGAAGATGTCGTGCTCTTCAAAGCGAAACAGGCTCATCGGGTCGTGCATCAGCACATTGGTGTCCAGCACGAACAGCTTGGTCGGGCCGCTGGGCCTGGATTTTTTCGGCTTGGCAGCTGGTTTACTATTATTTTGATAGCTGCTCCCGCGATATTCCATTGGGCCAGACGGCGATTTGGCTTTGGATTTGTCGGCTACATCGTGCAGCAGCGCGGTGGTGTCGCTGTCAATACTGTCCTCTGTGTCCACAGCGCCGCCGCCCTGGCGGTCAAAAAGGTCCAGGGCCTGGGGCTTGCCGCTTGGCAACTCGTCGTCAAATGTGGCGCTGCGCCCGGAGGGTTTTCGAGCGGCCTTGGAGGTGCTGTGGCGTGCCGGTGCGTCGTAGGCATCGGGCGACAGAAGGGCGGCTCGTTGGGTGGGGGCGGGAGGCAGTGGCATAGGGCAGGACACCTATTGGTAAAGAAGGGGTGGGAAGGTTGAGAAATGCCAGATTCCAGAAGTGAAAAAGCCACCCAGCAGGCCGGGTGGCTTGTTGTACTTCATCAGTGAAAGTGTGCCGTGATGGCCGCACCGTCGGTATCAAATGCATAGCATCACTATACACCCGCGACGCACTGCGTCAATGAAATATTTGTGAAAAACCCTGCAAAAATAAAAATGCCAATGAAATCAACACTTTCAGTGTTGCGCACACGGCCTCAAGGGGCTTATCACTGGGTTTAGGCAGCTTTTTTCAGTGCCTTGACGGCTTTGAGTACTTCATCAACGTGGCCCGGCACCTTGAGGCCACGCCACTCCTGCTTGAGCACGCCATCGGCGCCCACGAGGAAGGTGCTGCGCTCAATGCCTTTGACTTTTTTGCCGTACATGATCTTGTTTTTGACCACGCCAAAGCCGTGGCACATTTTTTCTTCGGTGTCGGCGATCAGCTCAAAAGGCAGCTCCAGCTTGGCCTTGAACTCATCGTGCGACTTCATGTTGTCGCGGCTCACGCCAAACACAGTGGCTCCGGCCTTGACGAAGTCTTTGTACTTGTCGCGGAACTGCATGGCCTCGGTAGTGCAACCGGGGGTGTTGTCCTTGGGGTAGAAGTACAAAACGACGACTTGGCCGTGGTGTGAGGTGTTGGTAACTTTGATGCCGCCGGTGGCGTTGGCTTCGAATTCGGGGAGGGGCTTGTTTACTACGACTGCCATTGCTTATCTCACCTAACTGTATGTAATGTAAGGACTGTTGCAAGGCGCGTGCCAGGCAGCGGGGTCCAAAGTGCTGTGACTAACCCCGTATTTTAACCTGTTTCGACCCCTTCCACGAACAGTAACTCCTGCTCACAGCCTGGGCGGGTTTAACACTTTGCACTTATGCGCCCTGGGACGCTGGGGGCTTTGGCTAGGTAAAAGCACTAAGCTTCAATCAGGAAGACGCCCAGGACATGCCGGTCTTCGCCCGCAAGGATGTTGTAAGTGCGGCACGCGGCCAGGGTGTCCATGGTCTCCAGGCCAATGCGCGCGGCCATCAGGCTGCGCTGCAGGGCAGGGCTGGGAAAGCGCAGCCGGGCGCCGCTGCCAAAGACGATCAGCTCGGGCTTGATCTGAGCGAGCTGGTCAAACAGCTCGGCGCTGAGCTGATCGAAGCCAATGCCCGGCCAGTCCAGGCGCTCGCCGTGCGAGCCAATGACGATGCTGTGGGTGATTTTTTCCAGCTGCGGCACGCCATCGATGATGGAGCCTACCGATACCCAGCCCGCTCCGTAGGCATTGATGATTTGCGTGTCGGATTTATCGGGCTGTAATTTCATCAGTCTTCTCTGGTGCACTGCACAAGATATGTGCAGAAATGTGGTCAAATTATAGGTTCCCTGATTAACTCTGCTCCCTGGAGGGATGACTTGAAAACTATTTCCAAATCCGCCAAGCTGGCCAATGTGCTGTACGACGTGCGTGGGCCGATTGTGGACGCGGCAAAAAAAATGGAAGACGAGGGGCAGAAGATCATCCGCCTGAATATCGGCAACCTGGCGCCTTTTGGCTTTGACGCGCCTGAGGAAATTCAGCAGGACATGATCCGCAACCTGCCCAACTCCGCAGGTTACTCTGACAGCAAGGGCATTTTTGCAGCGCGCAAGGCCGTAATGCACTACACCCAGCAGCAAGGCATCAAGGGCGTGACCCTGGACGACATCTACCTTGGCAACGGCGCCAGCGAGCTGATCCAGATGGCCGCCAACGCGCTGCTCAACGACGGCGATGAGCTGCTGGTGCCTGCGCCTGACTATCCGCTGTGGACGGCTGTTACCTCGCTGTCGGGCGGCAAGCCGGTGCATTACCTGTGCGATGAGGCCGATGGCTGGATGCCCAAGCTGGCCGACATCCGCGCCAAGATCACGCCGCGCACCCGCGCCATCGTGGTGATCAACCCCAACAACCCCACGGGCGTGCTGTACTCGGACGAGCTGCTCAAGGGCATCGTGCAGATCGCTAGAGAGCATTCGCTGGTGATCTATGCCGATGAGGTGTATGACAAGGTGCTGTACGACGGCGTGCGCCACACGGCGATAGCCTCGCTGTCCGAGGATGTGCTCACGCTCACCTTCAACTCGCTGTCCAAAGCCTACCGGTCCTGCGGCTACCGCGCGGGCTGGATGGTGCTGTCGGGCCCCAAGCACCTGGCCAAGGATTTCATCGAAGGCCTGAGCATGCTGGCCAACCTCAAGCTGGGCTCCAATGTGCCCGGCCAGTACGCCATCCAGACCGCACTGGGCGGCTACCAGAGCATCAATGACCTGATCAAGGAGGGCGGCCGCCTGCGCCGTCAGCGCGACCTGGCCTACGAGCTGATCACCGCCATCCCCGGTGTGAGCTGCGTCAAGCCCAGCGCTGCGCTGTACATGTTTCCCAAGCTCGACCCCAAGATGTACCCGATTGCCGACGACCGGGTGTTCTTCATGGAGCTGCTCAAGGAAACCCGCGTGATGCTGGTGCAGGGCTCGGGTTTTAACTTCCCGGACAACCAGCATTTCCGCATGGTCTTTTTGCCGCACGAGGACGACCTGCGCGAGGCGATAGAGCGCATTGCCAGGTTTCTGGAGAGCTACCGTATTTTGCATGGCACGGTATTGGCTGCTATGTAATGTATAGCTGCTCCCGCGATATTTTATTGGTCTAGCGCCATTATTTCTTTATAAAACAGCATGAAAAACATCCAAGTAGGCCTGTTGGGCATTGGCACCGTCGGTAGCGGCGTATTCACCGTATTGCAGCGCAACCACGACGAGATCGTGCGCCGCGCAGGCCGTGGCATCGAGATCACCATGGTGGCCGATCTGGACACCGCACGCGCCAAAGCCGTGGTGGGCGACAAGGTGCAGGTGGTGGCCGATGCCCGCGCCGTGATTGCCAACCCGGAGATCGACATCGTCATCGAGCTGATTGGTGGCTACGGCATTGCCAAGGCGCTGGTGCTGGAGGCGATTGCCGCTGGTAAGCATGTGGTCACAGCCAACAAGGCGCTGCTGGCGGTGCACGGCAGCGAGATTTTCCAGGCGGCTGAGGCCAAAGGCGTGATGGTGATGTTTGAGGCCGCAGTGGCCGGTGGCATCCCCATCATCAAGTCGCTGCGCGAGGGCCTGACGGCCAACCGCATCCAGTGGATTGCGGGCATCATCAACGGCACGACCAACTTTATTTTGAGCGAGATGCGCAGCAAAGGCCTGGACTTTGACGTGGTGCTCAAGGAAGCGCAGCGCCTGGGCTATGCTGAGGCCGACCCCACCTTTGACATCGAAGGCGTAGACGCTGCGCACAAGGCCACCATCATGGCGGCGATTGGTTTTGGCATTCCCGTGCAGTTTGACAAGGCGCATGTCGAGGGCATTACCAAGCTGACGGCGACCGACATCAAATACGCTGAACAGCTAGGCTACCGCATCAAGCTGTTGGGCATCAGCAAACGTAGAGAAAACGGCATTGAGCTGCGCGTGCACCCCACTCTGGTGCCCAACAAACGACTGATCGCCAACGTAGAAGGCGCGATGAACGCCGTGATGGTGCAGGGCGACGCGGTAGGCACCACGCTGTACTACGGCAAAGGCGCAGGCTCTGAGCCCACCGCCAGCGCCGTGATTGCCGACCTGGTGGACATCACCCGCATGGCGTCAGCCACCGCCGCCCAGCGCGTGCCGGCTCTTGCCTTCCAACCCGGCTCCATGAACACCATGCCCGTGCTGCCCATGGGCGATGTGGTCACCTCGTACTATTTGCGCCTGCGCGTAGCCGACGAGGCAGGCGTGCTGGCCCAAGTGACCGGTATCGTCGCCAACGCAGGCATCAGCATCGACGCCGTGCTGCAGCGCGAAGCCGACGAAGTCGGCGGCGAAGGCGCTACGTCTACTGACCTGATTATTCTGACCCACGACTGCAAAGAAGCCACCATGAATGCAGCCATGGCGCAGATGCAGGCATTGAAAACGGTGCTGGCACCGATTGTGCGGATTCGTAAGGAAGAGTTGGCCTAGGGCATGCACCTCTGGCAGATGAAGCTTTGGTGTATGCTGACCACCGAACTTCAGCCATGCCCACGCTCGTCGCCGCACTCACCCTTGCCGGTCTGCTCAAGATAGCCCACTTGGGCATTCCCCACTGGCATCTGGCGTTTTGGTATGCAGCTTTGGTGATGGCGGCGCTGTTTCAGACGATTCCGTTCACCCACGCGCTGCTCAACGGTGCGGGCATGTTTCTGGCGGCGTGGCTGTATTTCTGGCTGCTGGACTACACCGATGTGGTGACCAATCGGGTGCCGCACTATGCGGTGCTGCTGGTGGGCATGGGCGTGCAGCTGATGGCCAGGTTCTGGATTGATGTGAAGTTCTACATGATCGGTCTGTAGGCGTTGTCTGCAGGCGGTATTGCCTGGTGACGATTTGCACATTCAGGCACTTGACGCACCGCCCGCGTGAGAGAAAAATAAGGCGTATGCAACGCCTTGTCCAGCTCGTTCAGCAGCGTCTTGACAATTTGCCTGTGGCCTGCAGCCTGGTGCTGCCAGACAGCCAGCGCCTGGGCAGCAGCAATGCGCCGATTACGCTGAAGTTCAGCGATTGGCGCAGCATTGCGCACCTCAGCGCAGGGCTGATCGGGCGGCTGGCGCAAGACTATGTGCAAAGCAAGGTGCAGGTGGAGGGCCGCCTGCGCGACCTGATGGCCCTGGCCTCCCACATCGTGCAGGGCAACCCGGCGCACGACAACGCGCGCCGCTCGGCGCTGGGCTGGACGGCCCTGTGGCGGCGTGCGCGCTCGCTGGCCCTGCACACGCCCGCGCGCGATGCCGCGCAGATTCAGTTTCACTACGATGTGTCTGACGATTTCTACGCGCTGTGGCTGGACCCGAAACGGGTGTATTCCTGCGCGTATTTTGAGCGCAGCGAGCTCAGCCTGGCGCAGGCGCAGCAGGCCAAGCTGGACCTGATCTGCCGCAAGCTCATGCTGCAGCCTGGCGAGCGCCTGCTGGACGTGGGGGCGGGCTGGGGCGCGCTGCTGGTCTGGGCGGCGCAGCACTATGGCGTGCAGGCTACGGGTATCACGCTGTCCAAAAACCAGTATGCCTATGTGAACGGCTTGATTGCAGACCAAGGCCTGCAAGGCAAGGTGCAGATGCATCTGCGCGACTACCGGGACTTGGATGAGGCCGAGCCGTTCGACAAAATTGCTTCGGTGGGCATGTTTGAGCATGTGGGTGCAGCGCACATGACCGATTATTTTGCCAAGCTGTCGCGCCTGCTGGTGCCCGGCGGCCTGGTGCTGAACCACGGCATCACAGCGGGCAGCCCACGCAGCAGCCAGCTGGGCGCAGGCATGGGTGACTTTATCGAGCGTTACATCTTCCCCGGTGGCGAGCTGCTGCATGCCAGCGCGGTGCTGGAGCACATGGCCGACGGTGGCCTGGAGGCGGTGGACGTTGAAAACCTGCGCCCCCACTACGCCCGCACCCTCTGGGCCTGGTCTGACGCGCTGGAGGCCCAGCTGCCACGTGCCCAGCAGGTGCTGGCCACCTCGCTGGACGCGCAGCGCGCCCAAGAGGTGCTGCGGGCTTACCGCATGTATCTGGCGGGCAGCGCCATGAGCTTTGAGCAAGGCTGGATCAGCCTGCACCAGATGCTGGCCACCCAGGGCGCAGCCACGCGCTATCCGTTTAACCGCAGCTATATGTACAGCCCGTAGCTGCGCTGGGGGAGGGGGTAATACAATTGATGCTGATAACCTCCCTACCGCTTCGATGAATTACCTCTCTACCCGCGCTTTATCGACGAATAAGGCTGACCGCAAAAAATTCTGTGACATCCTGCTCGAAGGCCTGGCCCCCGATGGCGGCCTGTACCTGCCCGAGCACTATCCCCAGCTCGACGAGGCCGCCTTGGCCCGCCTGCGCAGCACATGGGCGAGCCAGGGCTACGCGGCACTGGCGTTTGAAATCCTTTCCCTTTATATCGACGACATTCCCGCAGCAGACCTGAAGGCGCTGTGCGAGAAAACCTATACCGAGGCGGTCTATGGGACGCCGCAAATCGTGCCGCTGAAGAAGCTTGACGATGCCATCAGCCTGCAGGCCCTGTCCAATGGCCCCACGCTGGCGTTCAAAGACATGGCCATGCAGCTTTTGGGCAATCTGTTTGAATACCAGCTGGCGCGCAAGGGCGAAGAGCTCAACATTTTTGGTGCTACCTCGGGCGACACCGGCAGCGCTGCCGAATACGCCATGCGCGGCAAAAAGGGTGTGCGCGTGTTCATGACCTCGCCCGCAGGCCGCATGAGCCCGTTCCAGCAGGCGCAGATGTTCAGCCTGATGGACGAGAACATCCACAACATCGCCATTGAGGGCGTGTTCGATGACTGCCAGGACTTGGTCAAGGCGGTATCGAATGATCTGGAGTTCAAGGCCCGCTACAAGATTGGCACGGTCAACAGCATCAACTGGGCGAGACTGCTGGCACAAGTCGTGTACTACTTTGCAGGTTATTTCCAAGCCACTGCTGCTAACTCACAGCAAGTAAGTTTCACCGTGCCCTCAGGCAACTTCGGCAACGTCTGCGCAGGCCATGTGGCGCGCATGATGGGCCTGCCAATCGACAAGCTGGTGGTGGCCACCAACGAAAACGATGTGCTCGACGAGTTTTTCCGCACGGGGGCCTACCGCGTGCGCGGCAGTGCCGACACCCACGAGACCTCCAGCCCGTCGATGGATATTTCCAAAGCCAGCAACTTCGAGCGCTTTGTGTTTGACCTGATCGGGCGTGACGGGGCCAAGAACAAAGACCTGTTCGATACCCAGCTCAAAGCCCAAGGCATGTTTGACCTGGGCCACGACCCTGCCTTTGCCCAGGCTGCTGCGCGCTACGGCTTTGCCAGCGGCAGGAGCACCCATGCCGACCGCCTGGCCACCATTCAGGATGTCTACCGAAAGCACGGCGTGATGATCGACACCCACACGGCAGACGGCGTGAAAGTGGCGCGTGAACACCTCACGCCCGGCGTGCCCATGATCGTGCTGGAGACGGCGCTGCCCATCAAATTTGCCGGCACGATTGTCGAAGCCCTTGGCATGGAGCCAGATCGCCCCGCCAAATTTATCGGCATTGAGGCCCTGCCCAAGCGCGTGGTCAACCTGCCTGCGGACGTAGCGCAGGTCAAGGCCTATATTGCGCAGCACAGCTGATTTTTATATCAAATCGGCTTCTGGCCCAATAGAATATCGCGGGAGCAGCTATTAAAATAGTAGCGTTTTAGCTCTTAAGAGTCGCAAATCAAAGGTTGTGCATGAAAGTTATCGGTTTCGCAGGTTTCTCTGGTTCAGGCAAAACCACCTTGGTGGAGATGCTGATCCCTGCGCTCAAGCTGCGCGGGCTGCGGGTGTCGGTGGTCAAGCATGCGCACCATCAGTTTGATATCGACCACAGCGGCAAAGACACCTATCGCCACCGCGAAGCGGGCGCTTTTGAGGTGGTGGTGGCGTCCAGCAGGCGCCTGGCCTTGATCCGTGAGTTCGAGCAGACCGCGCAGCTCACCGTGCACCATCTGCTGGCCGAGCTGTACGAGGGCGTGGACTGGGTGCTGGTAGAAGGCTTCAAGGAAAGCGATCTGCAGAAAATCGAAGTGTGGCGGCCCTCGCACGGCAAGCCGCCGCTGTACGATAGCGATGACTTCATTGTCGCCATTGCCACCGATGCGCCCGGGCAGATCCGCCCAGGCACGCTGCGCCCGGTACTCGATGTCAACAGCCCCGACAGCGTAGCCCAGTGGCTGGTAGACCATGGCGATCGCTTTGAATACGACCCGGAAAAACACTGACATGACCACGGCCGCCAAATTCCCCCCGCTGCGCTCGCTCGACGAAGCGTTGGCGCAGCTGCTGGCGCAGGTGCTGCCGCTGCAAGGCACGGATACCGTATCGACTTTTGATGCAGACCGCCGCGTGCTCGCGCAGGACCTGGTCTCTGCCCTGAGCGTGCCAGGCTTTGACAACAGCGCCATGGACGGCTACGCGCTGCGCGTGGCCGACTGCGCAGCAGGCGGTGCTGTGCTGCCGGTGAGCCAGCGCATTGCCGCAGGGCATTTTGGCGCTGCGCTGGCTGCAGGCAGCTGTGCCCGCATCTTCACCGGCGCGCCTGTGCCGCAGGGCGCTGACGCGGTGGTGATGCAGGAGGACTGCACTGACCTGGGCGATGGCACTGTGCGCGTCAATGTGCTGCCGCCGGCCGGCCAGTGGATTCGCCGTGCCGGAGAAGACATCCAGCGCGGTGCGGTGGTGCTGCCTCAGGGCGAGCTGCTCTCGCCTGCTTCGCTGGGCCTGGCGGCCAGTGTAGGTATGAAGGCGCTGCAGGTGGTGCGCCGTGCCAAGGTGGCTTTGTTTTCCACGGGCGATGAGCTGGTCATGCCTGGCGAGGTAGCGTCCGAGGCTTTGCCGCCCGGCGCCATCTACAACTCCAACCGGTTCTTCCTGCGCGCCCTGCTGCAGCGCGCGGGCTGCGAGGTGACAGACATGGGCATCGTGCCCGATAAGCGCGAGGCGACGCTGGCTGCGCTGGCCCAAGCCGCCCAAAACCATGACCTCATCCTGACCAGTGGTGGCGTGAGCGTGGGTGAGGAAGACCATATCAAGCCCGCCGTGCAGCAGCTGGGCAGCCTGGAGCTGTGGAGCATCAGCATGAAGCCGGGCAAGCCCTTTGCCTATGGCCGTATCGATACGTCTGCCATGGCCCAGACCGCCTCAGCGCCAGCGCTGCCTTATTGCCATTTTGTTGGCCTGCCGGGCAACCCAGTGTCCAGCTTTGTCACCTTTTTGCTGCTGGTGCGCCCCATGCTGGCCAAGCTGCAGGGGCAGCGCAGTGGGCAAGATGCTATGCAAAGCATAGCTGCCCCCGCGAACTTTGATTGGCCCCGGGCCGATAAACGCCGTGAATTCCTGCGTGCACGGCGCAATGCCCAGGGCAGCATTGATGTGTACCCTAACCAAAGCTCCGGCGTGCTGACCTCGGCCGTCTGGGCCGATGGCTTGGTCGATAACCCTGCAGGCCACACGATTGCCAAGGGAGATATGGTGCGCTTTGTTCCGCTGGCCAGCCTGCTTGCCTAAAATACACCTGTCCATGAAACATATTTCGATCAAATATTTTGCCTCCATCCGTGAAACGCTGGGGCGCGGCAGCGAGTCCTGGGCCAGCGCGGCCGCCACCTTGGGCGAGCTGCGCGCTGAGCTGGTGGCGCGCGGCGGCGACTATGCGCAGGTGCTCGGTGCGGGCCAGGCGGTGCGCATGGCGCTGAACCAGACCATGAGCGAGGACAGCGCGGCGCTGGGCGATGGTGCCGAGGTGGCGTTTTTCCCGCCAGTGACCGGAGGCTAGGGTGAAAGCAGCGCGTGTCATCATCCAGACGGCTGATTTCAACCTGGCGCAGGAGATTGACAGCCTGCGCAGGGCAGACCGGCGCGTGGGCGCAGTGTGCAGCTTTGTGGGCACCGTGCGCGAGCGCAACGAAGGACTGTCGGTCAGCAGCATGGAGCTGGAGCACTACCCTGGCATGACCGAGAGCTCCATTGAGGCCATGATCGACGAGGCGATGCAGCGTTTTGACATCTATGCTGCCCGCGTGATCCACCGCGTGGGCCTGCTGCAGCCGCTGGACCAGATCGTGATGGTGGCTGTGACCTCGGCGCACCGTGGCGAGAGCTTCAAAGCCTGCGAGTTTTTGATGGACTACCTCAAAACCCAGGCCCCCTTCTGGAAAAAAGAAGTCACCCCCGAAGGCGCACGCTGGGTCGACGCGCGCGCTAGCGACGACGCTGCCCTGGCCAAATGGGGCATTCAGGCACGCAACGCCTGAACCCGCAGCCAGGTTTCAACCTGCAATCCCGCGACATAAAGCTTCAATGCGTGAATAAATGCGCTTGACGCTCATATGGGAAATATTCACAATTTGTGGTTTGATTGATCTTTGGTAGTCCACCAAAAGGAGCGGGTATGCAGAAGTTGTTGTCAGGTCGCCGCGAACTCATTGTGGGAGCGGCTGCCAGTTTGGCCTTGCCGCACTGGGCTTTTGCGCAAAGCTCGCGTATCAAAATAGGCCAGAGCGCGCCGCTGTCCGGTGCCAATGCTGCGTTTGGCAAAGACATCCGCGACGGCGCGCTGGCCGCTTTCAAGCGTGTCAATGATGCCGGAGGCCTGGCCGGGGCGCTGCTGGAGCTGGAGACGCTGGATGACGGCAACAAGGCCGAGCAATCTGCTGCGAACGCGGCCCAGTTGGAGAAGAACGGCGCGCTGGCGCTGTTCGGTTTTGCCTCGGCGACATTGGCCCTGCCAGCACTCAAAGTGATGAACCAGGCCAGGCTTTCGCTGTGGTCACCGTTCTCGGGGGCTGACGCGGTGCGCAAATCCGGCAAATACATGATCTCCACGCGCGCGAGCTACGAGGAAGAAATCAACAAACTGATCAACCTGTGGGCCAGTGGAGGTTTCAAGCGCTTTGGCGTGCTGTTCTATGACGATGCAGTGGGCGTGCAAAACTACCAGTCTGTCACGCGTGCCCTGAGCAGCCTGAAAGTGCAGCCCCTGGAAGTACGCATCAAGCGCAATGCGCCTGTAGATGCTGAGTCCTTCAACGCATTGCTGAAAAATCCACCCGAAGCGCTGATCATGACCACACTGGCTGATGCGGGCGCGCAGATCGTCAAGGGCCTGGTGGCCCGTGGAAAGGGCGGGCTGATCCAGATATCGTCCACCAGCTTTGCGGGCAATTCACAGCTGCTGGATGCCTTGGGCGGCGATGGTGATGGTGTGTCCATGACTGCTGTGGTGCCCAGTTTTGAGCGCAGGTCACTGGTGCTTGCTGCCGAATACCAGGCCGACCTGGCCAAGCTCAAGCCTGATCTGCGGCCATCATATGCCTCATTTGAGAGCTATATAGCGGCGCGTGCACTGGCCGAGCTGATGCGCAGCATGGGCAAAAAACCTGTGCGCGAAGATATTGCGGATGCAGCTGCCAGACTCAGGCAGGTCAATATAGGGGGCTATAACCTGAAGACAGACGGTACGCAAAACTATGTTGACACGGTGGTGATTTCCAACGGGCGTCTCAAAACCTGAGCGAAGTGACACAAGCGCAGGCCGCCAGAGAAAACAGACGTTGGCTAAATCCCGAACATTTCAGCCAGCGCCGTTTTGTAAGCCGACTGGCCCAGCGAGTTGGTATTGTGGTGCGAGCCGCCATCAACCAGCACAAAACGCTTGGGCTGCGCGGCAGCTTCATACAGTTTGCGGCCCAGCTCGGGCTTGATCAGGCTGTCGTTGCTGCCGTGCACGATCAGCAGGGGCGAGCCGATGGAGGCGACTTTTTTGACAGATTCAAAGCGCTGCGTGATGAACGGGCCAATCGGCAGCCAGCCCCAGCGCATGCTGGAGGCCACTTCGGGAATGGAGGTGAAGGTGCCTTCCACAATGGTGCCTTTCTCGTCGCTCACCTTACTGGCCAGGTCAATGGCGATCGCGCCACCCAGGGAGTGGCCAAAGATGTAACGCGCTCGGTCAGGGTAGGTCTGCGCAATCCATTGCCAGGCCGCCTGGGCGTCTTCGTAGGACATTTTTTCGTGCGGCACCTCGGCAGAGGTTTTGCCAAAGCCGCGGTAGTCTACGGCCACCACGGTAAAGCCCAGCTCCTGCATGCGCTGGATGCGAAAGGCGCTGCCTGTCACGTTCCAGCGGGCGCCGTGCAGATAGAGCATGATCGGCGCTTTGCCAGGCTGCTCTGCAGCGCTGACCAGGGCGTGGAGCTTGACGCTTTTGCCCGTGAACTGCGAGTCGTAACTGATCCAGTGCTCCTGCATGCCGTTGGCCACCGACACGGTGTCGCCCCAGCTGCGGTCGGTGGGGCTGAAAATCCATTGGCCTTGCCGGCTGTCCAGCGCTGCGCAGCCTGCCAGCACGCTGATGGATACGACCACTGCGGCCGCAATACGCCAGAAACCCCACGGTGAAATCAGTCGAAGCGCCATAGTGTAAAAACCATTTATAGGGATAAAGACATTCTGACACCATCTTGGTGCCCAGGTTCCCCTATCATGCACGAATGCAATATTCAAACCAGTTTTCCCGTGTTCTGACCGCTGTGGGTATCGCCTTCGCGCTGGCCGCATGCAATTCCACCCCACCTGCCAACGCGCCGCCTACGGTGGCCAGTGTGGACGTGGCGCGCTACTTGGGCACCTGGACGCAGCAGGGCATGGTGCCCAACAGGTTTCAGAAAATGTGCGCCCGCAACACCACGGCCACCTACGCCAAAGACGGCGAGGGCCTGAGCGTGACCAACCGCTGTATCGACGCCGATGGCAAGAAAGTCGAGGCGGTGGGCGTAGCCAAAATTGTGCAAGGCAGCAACAACGCCAAATTGCGCGTGAGCTTTTTCCGCCCGTTTTATGGCGACTACTGGATCTTGGCGCTTGACCCCGATTACCAGTGGGTGCTGGTGGGCGACCCGGCGCGCGAGAATGGCTGGGTGCTCTCACGCGCGAATCAGCTCGACGGCGCAACCTACAACGCCATCCTCGACAAAGCCGCAGCCCTGGGCTATGACAAGACGCGCTTTGTGCGCAGTACGAACACGCCTTGACGGTTACAGTGCCAACTCAAAAAACGCAGTCGCCAGTGTGTGCCCGCTGTAGTAGGGCGCTATGGGCTTGAAGCCCATGCGCAGGTAAATCGCCTGCGCGGCGACTGTTTTGGGTACCGTGTCCAGCACCAAGCGCTGGTAGCCTAGCTGACGGGTCTTTTCCACGAGTAGCTGCATGAGCTGGTCGCCCAGGCGCTGGCCGCGAAATGCGGGCTGCACATACAGGCGCTTGACCTCGGCGGTGCGCTCGTCCAGGTGTTTGAAGGCGACGCAGCCCACCAGAATGCCTGCCGCCTGCGCGACCCAGAACATGCCGTGGGGCAGGCTGTAGATGCTGTCAAACTGCGCCATCTCGTCGTCAAAATTCTGAAAGCTCATGTCCATGTCGAGCCATGCAACGTATGCCTGGATCAAAGCCACGAGCGCGTCATGGTCCTGGGGCAGTTGGGCGGGGCGCAGCTGTGCAGTCAAGGTGGTCATTTCCAGTGCGATAGCTGCATGTCAATGCGCTGACAGAATTTTTCAAAGGCCTGTGCACTGACTTTTTCGCTGCGATACAGCGAGAGCATCCGGAATGCGCATTGTGGTGCGCAGGTGCCCAGCAAAGCTGTCTTGAGCTGGCGTTTGACGGGCTGCCGCATCACGAAGCGGTCCACCCACCACGGCGAGCCCAGGCTGGTGATGGCCAGCGCATGGCGCAGATGGGGCAAACGTGCCTGGATAGCGCCCAGATCAACGGCATGGTCGTAGGCCACACCCGGTGCCCAGACACGGTCAAACCAGCCTTTGGCAATCGCGGGCAGGCCATACCACCAGGTGGGAAACACCATGACCAGAGCCTGCGCGCTGGTCAGCTCAAGCACATCTTGTGCGATGGCGCTGCGGTCAAAGCTGGCGCTGTAATAGCTTTGGCGCTCTGCGGCCGTGAGCGCCGCAGCAAACTGCTGGTCGTACAGGTCTTTGACGATGGTGTCGTGCCCACGGCGGCGCAAGGCGGCTGTAGCGCGGTCGGCCAGCGCGTGGCACAGGCTGTTTTTCAGAGGGTGGGCAATAACGACAAGGCACTTCATGGGGCACGTCGGCGCTGGCGCTAGCGGCCTCGCAGAAACAGCGTGTCCAGCTCTTTGAGGCTGACTTGCCGCCAGGTAGGGCGGCCATGGTTGCACTGGTCGGAGCGCTCGGTGGCTTCCATCTGGCGCAGCAGGGCGTTCATCTCGGGCAGGGTGAGGCTGCGGTTGGCGCGCACCGCGCCGTGGCAGGCCATGGTGCTGAGGATCTCATGCTGGGCGCGCTCAATCACGGTGCTGGCGTCATGCTGGCCCAGCTCGGCCAGCACACTGCGCGCCAGCTCGACCGGGTCGCCCTGGGCCAGGGTGCCCGGCACGGCGCGCACGGCCAGGGTTTTGGGCGAGAACGGGGTGATCTCCAGGCCCAGTCGTTGCAGCACATCGACGCTGGCCTCGGCCGTGGCCACCTCGGTGGGGGTGGCGGCAAAGGTGGCAGGAATCAGCAGGGGCTGTGCGCTGATGCGTGCGCTGTCGATCTGCGTTTTCAGCCGCTCGTAGACAATACGCTCGTGCGCGGCGTGCATGTCGACAATGACCAGGCCCTGCGCGTTTTCGGCCAGGATGTAGATGCCTTGCAGCTGGGCCAGGGCTTTGCCCAGAGGCCAGTTGGGGGTGTCTTGGTCCTGCGTTGAGCCAGTCGACGTGGCTGCAAATCCTGAAGCAGACTCAGGATGTATGGAGGCACTAGCCGCTTGCCCCCACAGCACGGACACATCCGACACCCGGTTGCCGATCTGGTCTGGGTTGTCATATGCTCTGAAATTAATAGCTGCCTGCGCGATATTCGATTGGCCTGACGGCGTCTTTCGATCTGAAAACAGGCCGCTTTCCAATCCAGCAGGCTGCGCCTGCGCTGTGGCGCCACTGGCCAGCTCCAGCTCCAGCGCCACCCCTGCACCCGAGCGCGGCACGGCCAGCGCGTTGCCCACCGCATGGCGCAGGGCCTGGTGTACCTCGCGGCTGTCGCGAAAGCGCACTTCGATCTTGGTGGGGTGCACGTTGACATCCACCCGTGCAGGGTCGATCTGCATGAACAGCACATACACCGGCTGTCTGCCGCCGTGCAGCACGTCTTCATAGGCGCTGCGCGCTGCATGGCTGAGCACCTTGTCACGCACATAGCGGCCGTTCACATAGGCAAACTGCTGGTCGGCGCGCGAGCGGGCGGCGTCGGGAATGCCAGCGTAGCCCTGCACGCTGACCCCGCTGGCGCCTTGGTAGTTGACGGCAATGGCCTGCGCGATAAAGTCTTCGCCCAGCACATCGCCGATGCGCTGCTCCACGCTGCCTGCGCGCCACTGCTCCAGCAGCTTGCCTTCGTGCCACACCGCAAAGCCCACATCAGGCCGCGCCAGCGCATGGCGGCGCACCGATTCGAGGCAGTGGGCCAGCTCGGTCGCATCGGTCTTGAGAAACTTGCGCCGCGCAGGCGTGGCAAAAAACAGCTCTTTGACCTCGACCGTGGTGCCCTGGGCGCGGGCCGCCTGGCTCAGCTCGCCCGTTTGGCCGTGCAGCATCCAGGCGCTGGCCTGGCCTGCGGCGCGCGAGAGCACGGTGCAGTCGGCTATCGAATTGATGGCGGCCAGCGCCTCGCCGCGAAAGCCCATGGTGCTGACCGATTCCAGATCGGTCAGCGAGGCAATCTTGCTGGTGGCATGGCGTTTGAGCGCCATCGGCAGCTGCTCGCGTGCCATGCCCAGGCCATCGTCTTCCACCACAATGGCGCGCACGCCGCCGGCCAGCAGGCGCAGCGTGATCTGCCTGGCCCCGGCGTCCAGCGCGTTGTCCAACAGCTCGCGCACCACCGAGGCCGGGCGCTCCACCACCTCGCCGGCTGCAATCTGGCTGATCAGCTCGTCGGGCAGCTCGCGGATGGTGGGGGGCAAAATTGTGGGGGATAAAGCAGCATTCACACAGCCATTGTAGGCGGGCGGCGATAATCCCACTCCATGGAACTTTTTACTTTTTTGCTGGATTTCATTTTGCACGTCGACGTGCATCTCAAGGAATTTGTGGCCACCTACGGTGCCTGGGTGTATGTGCTGCTGTTTCTGATCGTGTTCACCGAAACGGGTGTGGTGGTGATGCCGTTTCTGCCTGGGGATTCGCTGCTGTTCATCACCGGGGCGCTGTGTGGCCTGGGGCTGATCAGCCTGCCAATAGCCATTGCAGTGCTGCTGGCAGCGGCGATATTGGGCGACCAGTGCAACTACACGATCGGCCGCTATTTCGGCCCCAAGGTGTTCCAGTGGGAAGACTCCCGGTTTTTCAACAAAAAAGCCTTTGACCGCGCCCATGCTTTTTATGAAACCTATGGCGGCGTGACGATCATTCTGGCGCGCTTCATGCCTTTTATCCGCACCTTCGTGCCCTTTGTGGCAGGCGTGGCCGAGATGACGCGCGCCAAGTTCACTTTTTACAACGTGGTGGGCGCACTGATCTGGGTCGTGGGCCTGTGTGTGGCAGGCTATGTGTTTGGCAATCTGCCCTGGGTGCAGGCCAATCTGTCCAAAATCATCTGGGCGCTGATCATCGGGCCAGGCCTGATTGCGCTGTATGGTGCATGGAGGGCGAGCCGCAGCGAAGCCAAACCCGCCCGCTAAAGCCCTGCCAGGCTTGACGTTCGCGCCGGGCAAGGTACCATGATGCTATGTCCTTAAATGGACGGCACATCTGCGCAACCATACACGCTATAGAATGAATAGTTAATACCAGACCCGATCGAGATTTGATGCAGCCCACCTTGAACCTGCCTGATCAGTCTACCCAGCCCATGGGGCTGGATGCCCCGCTGCCCACAGCCAGCGAGGAGGTCACCCCATCGGGTTTTGAGCCGACCCGGCCGCTGGACTGGGAGCAGCAGGCGCTTACCCCCGACTACGACGAGATCATTGCCGCCATCGAGACGGGCGAGATCATGGCCGAGCCTGATTTCAGCGCACGCAAGCGCGTGCTGGTGGTGGATGATGACGTGTCGGCCCGTATGTACCTGCGCGCCAAGCTGGCGCTGGTGGAGGGTATCGATGTCTACGAGGCCAGCAGTGGCGACGAGGCCTTGCAGATGAGTGAATTCACCCCGTTTGATGGCATTTTGCTGGACGTGAACATGGCCGGACAGGACGGCTACGCCGTGTGCCGCACCATCAAACGCCAAAGCCGCAGCCGTGGCGGCAAACTGCCCAAAATCTATCTGGTCACCAGCCGCTCCGGCATGATGGACCGCATGCGCGCCACGCTGGCTGGCGCAGACGCCTTCATTTCCAAGCCGCCCCTGCCCAACCAGCTGCACGAGCTACTGGCCGCTATCTGAGCGGCTCTGCCTTTTGCCGGCACAAAACCTGTGGCTTGGCTGGCTGAATTTGTGCAATAGGTCACGGATTGCCATTATCATTGCCTGAATGTCAAAAAGAATACTGGTCAGAGTTGTGGGCTTTAGCGATGTGGAGCGGCATGCCCTGAACACCATGTTCAGGCTGTCGCAGGAGCCTGCCACCGACCGCGAGGTGAGCTACGAGGCCTGGCTGGACGGCAGTGTTGAATCGGCTGAACTGGTGTTGATTGATGGCTCACACGGCAGCGCCGCCGGGGAGCTGGCCGAGCTGCGCGACCACCCGGATGTCGGGCTGATCTGGGTCGGCTCGATCAGCCCGGCCAAAGCCTGGCGCACTTTCAGCCGCCCTTTGCGCTGGCCCGATGTGCTGACCGCGATGGACATGTATTTTGCGCCCCAGCCTACGCTGGACATCGACCTGGACAGTGACGATATCGAGTCGCAGATTGAGCTGGTCAGCAGGCCAGTACCACTGTTTGCCTTCGATGCCCCGGCTGAGAGGCGCGCCCTGATTGCCGATGCCGACCGCCAGGCGCGCCTGTACCTGCGCAGCAAGCTGGCAGCCCAGGGCATTACCCATGTGGATGAAGCGGGCAGTGTGGCAGACGCCCAGGCCCTGCTGGCGCAGCACCGCTACCAGCTCGTGAGTGTGGACCTGGAGCTGAGCGATCTTGACCCGTGGAGCGCCATCAGCCAGGCGCCCAAGTCAGCGCTGCGCTGGGTGACTGGCTCCAGCATCGGCTTGACCCAAAGACTGACAGCCAAAGTCCATGGCTGCAGCGTGATGGAGAAACCGCTGGACCCTGTCAAACTGCAGGATTTGCTACAAAAAATATAGCTGCTCCCGCGATATTCTATTGGGCTGCAGCCATTTTTTCTATTTATTTGGGTCGCACGGCAGCCTACAAACGCCGTACTGGGCAGGCTTAGTGGTTTTGCGAACCGCGATGCGCCCAGGCCGTGGTGTGCTTCTCCACATAGTCAAACAGTTCATACATCACCATGGCCATGGCGCCCACCACGACCAGGCCGCCAAAGGCCAGGCCCATCTGCATGGCGCTGCCAGCGCTGATCAGCAGGTAGCCGATGCCTTCGTTGGCGGCGGTCATTTCACTGACCGTGGTGCCGACAAAGGCCAAGGTGATGGCCACTTTGAGCGAGCCGAAAAAGTAGGGCATCGAGCGGGGCATGCCAACCTTGGTCAGCACGTCCCAGCGTTTGGCACCCAGCACGCGCAGCACGTCTTCCAGCTCAGGCTCCAGCGTGGCCAGGCCGGTGGCGATGTTGACCATGATGGGGAAGAAGCTGATGAGGAAAGCGGTGAGGATGGCCGGGCCGACCCCGATGCCAAACCACACCACCAGAATGGGCACAAAGGCGGCTTTGGGCAGGGCATTGAAGCCCGTCATCAGCGGGTACATGGCGGTGTAGGCCATGCGTGAGCTGCCCATCAAAAAGCCCAGCAGCACACCGACGACGATGGCGATACCAAAGCCCACCATCGTGACCCAGAAGGTGCGCCAGGCGTGTTTGCCAATTTCACCTTTGAACTCCCACACCTGCGCAGCGATGCGCGACGGGCTGGGGAAGATGAATTCAGTCACGTTGAAAATGCGGCAGATGGCTTCCCATAAAACAAGGGTGACAATCAGCAGCAGCCAGGGGGAGTAGCGTTCAAGGGCTTTGGGTTTCATGGTGCGGGGTGTGTTGTAGGGCGCAGGGGGTGGGCGGGCTGGGCTGAAAGTGCGTTTGGGTGTGGGGGCTGTGGATTCAGGCTGGGCTTGCTGCCACCACGCCCGTTTTACGAATCGCACCAATGTGGCCGCGCAGCTCCAGCACGATGTCGGCAAACTCCTTGGTGTAGGTAATCTCCAGGTCACGCGGGCGGGGCAGGTCGATGTGCTTTTCCACCATCAGGCGGCCGGGCGACTTGCTCATCACATACACCTTGTCGGCCAGAAACACCGATTCGCGCAGGTCGTGGGTGACCAGAATCACGTTGAATTTTTGCACCGCATGCAGGTCGCGCAGGGTGCACCACAGCTCTTCGCGGGTGAAGGCGTCCAGCGCGCCAAAGGGCTCGTCCAGCAGCAGCATCTTGGGTTCATGGATCAGGGCGCGACAAATGCTGGCACGCTGCTGCATGCCGCCCGAGAGTTGCCAGGGGAATTTTTTCTCATAGCCGCCCAGGCCTACGCTCTCCAGCAACTGCGAGGCGCGCGCTTCATATTCTTTGCGCTTGGCCTTGAAGTTACTGCGGTAGGGCTCGACAATCTCCAGCGGCAGCAGCACGTTGTCCAGCGTGGTGCGCCAGGGCAGCAGGGACGGGGCCTGGAAGGCCATGCCGCTGATTTTGAGCGGGCCGGTCACGCTTTCGCCGTTGATCTTGATGCTGCCCTTGCTGGGCATTTTCAGGCCCGTGGTCAGCTTCATGAAGGTGGACTTGCCGCAGCCCGAGGGGCCGACGATGGCGATGAATTCACCACGGCCTACCTTGAGAGAAATGTCTTCCACCGCGAAGTTGCCTTGGGCCAGCAGTTCGTCGTTGTAGGCAAGCCAGACTTTGTCAAAGTCGACAAATGCGGGGGTGGATGTCATGGGGCTGTCTCTATCGTTGTGAGGGGAAACTGCCCGGGGCGCTGCGCGCTGCAAAGCCCCAGGTTTAGATATAAAAACAGCTGCCAGCCCAATAGAATATCGCGGGGGCAGCTATTATTTTTATAGTGAAAGAATTACTTCTTGATGGCTGGCAGGACGTTGAGCTCCGTGCTGGTGGGCAGGAAGCTGGCGCTCCAGACGGCGTCGGGGTTCACACGGCTCTTGGTGGCAAATGCGTCCGACACCTGGCTGGCCATCAGGCTCAGGCGGCCTGGCACCACTTTTCCAAAGCCTTCTTCGCGTGCGCTGGGGCTGTTGATGGCGGTGTCAATGGCCAGCTGGAAGCGGCGGGTTTCCAGCTCGGTGTTGATGATGCCGTCGCGGGCTTTGACATATTCGATGGCCGCCTTGGGGTTGGCCATGGCTTCCTTGGCGCCCTTGGTAAAGGCCAGCAGGAAGGCCTTGACCGCAGCGGGGTTTTCCTTGATCAGCTTGGGGCTGGCGATGATGGCGTTGCCATACAGCTTCACGCCATTGGTGGCGTAGGGGATGATGGTCACTTCGTCGGCCTTCACGCCACGCGCTTCCAGGTTGAGCAGGCTGGTGAAGGTGAAGCCGGTGATGGCGTCCACATCGCCGCGGGCGAGCATGGTCTCACGCAGGGGTGGGTCCATGCTGGTCCACTGCACGCCGCTGACGTTGTTGGCCTTGGCAAAAATCGGGAAGCTGCGGCGGCCTGCGTCAAACACGGGAGCGCCGAGTTTTTTGCCGTTCAGGTCGGCGGTGGATTTGATGCCTGATTTCTTCAGCGCCATCACCGAAGCGGGCGTGTTGTTGTACACCATCATCACGGCCACCGGCTTGTTGGGCGCGTCGGGGTTGTTGGCGTGGAACTCCATCAGCGCGGCAATGTCAGCAAAGCCCATGTCGTAGGTGCCCGAAGCCACCCGCGTGACCGCGCCGCCCGAGCCGTTGCCCGCGTCGATGGTGACGTCCAGCTTGGCGTCCTTGAAGTAGCCTTTGGCCGCCGGTGCCAGAAACAGGGCCGAGGGGCCTTCAAAACGCCAGTCGAGCTGGAATTTGATGGGCGTGAGGGCCTGGGCCGATGCGGCAGAAAAAGACAGTGCGCAGGCGGTGGCCAGTGCCAGTTGAATGAAGCTACGGGTTTTCATAAAGTTTCCGAACAATAAAAATAACAAAACAAATACAGCTAAGTACAAAGTGACAACGCAAAAGTATGCAAAGTCGATGCCAATGCAAACCCTCAATTGTCGCCGACCTTCACCAGCTTGGTGCATTTATGCAGCACTTTGACACTGGACTCCCTAAAATGGATCGTGGTGTTTTGGATGACTCCCTTGAACTCAAAGCGCCAGCAGATCATGCAGGCTGCGTGCGATCACCTTGGTGGCACGGCGTAAATCCTCCAGTGCCAGCCGCTCATCGGCGCGCTTGGCGTGGCTCTCCAGCACAGTGCGGGGCCCTGCGCCATAGATGACGCCGGGGATGCCGTGTGCACCATACAGGCGCACGTCGGTATACAGCGGAGTGCCCATGGCGGGGATGGCTTCGCCCAGCACGGCTTGGGCGTGCTTTTGCAGGGTTTTTACCAGGGGCTTATTGCCCGGCAGGGGCTGCATGCTGTGGGCCAAGAGCAGGCGTTTGATGTCCACGGTAATGTCCGGGTAGGTCGCTGCCGCATCGGCAATCACCTGGCGGATGCTGGCCTCGACCTCGGCGGGGTTTTCCTCGGGGATCATGCGGCGGTCGAGCTTGAAGCTCACTTTACCGGGCACCACATTGGTATTGGTGCCGCCTTCGATGCGGCCCACGTTGAGGTAGGGGTGGCTGATGCCTTCGACTTTGCTGGTGATCTGCTTGTAAGTGGTGTTTTGGGCATACAGGGCGTTGAGAATCTTCACCGCGCCTTGCAGGGCGTCCACGCCGGTATGAGGAATGGCCGCGTGGGCCATCTTGCCGTGCACCGTCACCTCCATCTGCAGGCAGCCGTTGTGCGCAGTGATCACCTGGTAGCTAAAGCCTGCGGCGATCATCAGGTCAGGCCGGGTCAGGCCTTTTTTGAGCAGCCAGCCCGGGCCCAGCTCGCCGCCAAACTCTTCGTCATAGGTGAAGTGCAGCTCCACGCTGCCCGCTGTGGGCTTGGCTACCGCTTCCAGGGCGCGGGTGGCGAAGGTGAAGCTGGCAAAGTCGCTCTTGCTGACCGCGGCGGCGCGGCCGTAGACGAAGCCGTTGTCGATCTCGCCGCCATAGGGGTTTTTGGTCCAGCCTTCGCCGGGGGGCACCACGTCGCCATGGGCGTTCAGCGCAATGGTTTTGCCCCCGCCCCCTTCACCTGCAGCGTCATACTTGCGCCGCACGATCAGGTTGGTGATGGACTGCATGCCGTATTCGGCCAGCTCGGCGGCGCTGGGGCTGTGTTTTTCGGCTTGAAAACCATAGTCTTCCAGCAGCGCAGCCGTGCGCTCGGCGTGCGGCGCGTTGTTGCCGGGCGGCGTGTCGGTGGGCACCTGGATCAGCGCCTGCAGGAACTTGATTTCCTCGTCAAAGTGCGTGTCAATCCAGGCGTCAAGCTGTTGGTAAATCGTGGTCATGGCGTGGGCGATAGGTGTTCTTGCTGGAGCTGGCTGAGCAGATGGTCAAAGGCCTGCAGGCACAGTTGCATGTCGTCGCTGGTGGTGCTCTCCAGCGGGTTGTGGCTGATGCCGGAGTTTTCGCCGCGCACAAACAGCATGGCCTGCGGCATCACGGTGTGCAGTTTCATGGCATCGTGGCCCGCGCCACTGGGCATGCGATAGACGGGCAGGCCGCAGTGGGCCACGGCTTTTTCCCAGCGCGCCTGCCATGCGCTGTGGCTGGGGGCGGCGGCGGCGCGCAGGGTCTCTTCGGTGCTGTAGCGCAGGCCGCGCTTGTCGCAGATGCCTTCCAGCTGGGCCAGTACATCGTTCACCAATGCATCGCGCTGGGCATCAGTGGGCGCGCGCATGTCCAGCGAGAACAAGCAGCGCCCCGGCACCACATTGATCGAGCCGCCCGGCACATTAAGCAGGCCAATGGTGGCTACCGAGTTGCCGTCCTGGGCGGCGCGCTGCTCCAGATACAGAGACAGCTCGGCCACGGCGGCAGCGGCGTCGCGGCGGCGGTTCATGGGTGTGGTGCCTGCGTGGCTGGCCATGCCAATCACCTCGCACTGCAGGCGCACGCTGCCGTTGATGCTGGTCACCACGCCCAGCGGCAGGTTCAGCTCGTTGAGCACCGGGCCTTGCTCGATATGGATCTCTACAAAGCCCAGATACTGCGCCGGGTCACGCTGGATGCTGGCGATGCGCTCGGGTTGCAGGCCCGCGCTGTGCATGGCCTCGCGCATGCTGATGCCGTCGGCATCGCGCTGCTCCAGCCAGGCGGAGTTGAACTCGCCGGTGAGCGCGCCAGAGCCCAAAAAAGTAGCCCGGTAGCGCTGGCCTTCTTCCTCGGCAAAGGCCACCACCTCAATACCGAAGGGCAGGCGCTGGCCTGCGCGGTGCAGCTGGCGCACACACATCATCGGCGCGTAGATGCCCAGGCGGCCGTCGTACTTGCCACCGTTGCGCACCGTGTCGTAATGGCTGCCAGTGAGCAGATATAGAGGTGTTTTAGGGCTCTGGCCCAATGGAATATCGCGGGAGTAGCTATTATTTTCATAGCGTCCTACCACATTGCCTACCGCATCAATCTCCACCAGGTCAAAGCCGCAGTCGCGCATTTGCTGGGCGATCTGGGCGGCGCAGGCGCGGTGCGCGTCGGTCAGGTAGGTGACGGTAAGCTGGCCCTGCTCTTTGAAGCCGGGGTCGCTGTGCTGGGCCAGCGCCTCGTGCCAGTCCCACAGCGCGTTGCCCAGCTCGGGCTGCGCGGCAAACTTGTCGGCCAGGCGAATCTCGGCGATGCGGTGAATCTGGCGCAGGCATTCCTGCAGTTCAAAGTCGGGGTGGCCGTGCAAGCGCCGCTCAAAGGTGGCGATGATCTGCTGTTTGCTCAGGCCCGTGCCGCGCGGCCCGCGCACGGCCAGAATGAAAGGCCAGCCAAATTTGGCGTTGTAGTCGGCATTGAGCTTTTGCAGGGTGGCAAACTCCTGCGGCGTGCAATGGGTCAGGCCGGCTTTGCTTTGCTCGGTGCTGGATTCGGCGGTGAGGGAGTTGTCCACCATCGCCTTGCCAGCGAGCTCGGGGTGGGCGCGGATCAGGCCCAGCTGGGCTTCGCGGTTGGCTTGGGTGACTGCTGTGCTCAAGGCATATTTGAGCGCTGCCAGTGAGGCAAAGGGCCGCTGCGCCAGGGCTTTCTCGGCGATCCACGGCGAATGCTCGTACACGCCGTCCAGCATGTCCAGGGCCTGGGCTGCGGTGGCCGTGTTGAGTTGCGTCAGGCTCAGGCTCATGGCAGCGCTTTCAATGGATGCACCTTGCGCCAGTGCTGCGCAATCTGCACGCGCTGCGCCACCCACACCTGGCTGTGCTTTTCGATATGGTCCAAAAAGCGCTGCAGCGCGGTGATGCGGCCCGGGCGGCCCAGCAGGCGGCAGTGCATGCCAATGCTCATCATCTTGGGCGCGTTCAGGCCCGCAGGGTCACCCTCGGCGTACAGCGCGTCGAAGGTGTCTTTCATGTACTGGAAGAACGGGTCGGCATGCGAATAGCCCTGCGGCAGCGCAAAACGCATGTCGTTGCAGTCCAGCGTGTAGGGCACGATGAGCTGATGGGCATCCGTGCCATCGGTCTTGCGCACTTTCATCCAAAACGGCAGGTCGTCGCCGTAGTAGTCACTGTCGTAGGCAAAGCCGCCGTAGTCGGCCACCAGGCGGCGGGTGTGGGGGCTGTCGCGGCCGGTGTACCAGCCTGCGCCATGCAGATGGCGTGGCTCGCCTTGTTTTGCGCCAGTGAGGGCGAGCAGCGTGTCCATCGCCAGGCGCATGTGTTCGCGCTCGGTGGCTTCATCCACGTTCTGGTAGCTGATCCACTTGTGGCCGTGGCAGGCGATCTCGTGGCCCAGCTCCACGAATGCAGCAGTAACGTCGGGGCTGCGCTGCAAAGCGCTGGAGACGCCAAACACGGTCAGCGGCAGCTTGCGCTTTTCAAACTCACGCAGAATGCGCCACACGCCTGCGCGCGAGCCGTATTCGTAAATGCCTTCCATGCTGATGTGCCTGTCGGGGAAGGCGGCAGGGTTGAACATCTCGCTTAAAAACTGTTCGCTGGCGGGGTCGCCATGCAGGACGGCGTTTTCGCCACCTTCCTCGTAGTTGAGCACAAACTGCACCGCAATGCGCGCGCCACCTGGCCACTGGGCGTGCGGCGGTGTGCGGCCATAGCCTGCCAGGTCGCGAGGGTAGGGGGCGGTGCTGTCGTAGATCATAGGGGGCTCAGCGGCGACTGCGCGGTGGGCATGTCCAGCTGCATGGTGGAGTGAAAACCAGAATCCAGCGCATGGGTGACGTCGCTGCTGGGTGGCTTGCGGTCAAAGGTCAGATTGCTCACGACATTGAGCAGGTGTTCTTCCATCAGCCTCACTGCCAGCGCCTCGTCTTTGGCCACCATCGCGCCTACGATGCGGATATGCTCCTGGTTCGAGTCTTGTGCGCCTTGCATGCTCTGGTACATCAGGGTGATCAGCGCGCAGCGCGAAATCAAATCGCGCAGCATCTTCTCGAGCACCGCGTTGCCCAGCAGCCTGGCGATCAGCACATGAAAATCTCCCAGCATCTCCACGCGGCCTGTTGCATTGCCCTGGGACACAGCCTCTTTCTCGGCCAGCAGATGCTCACGCAGTGCACGGATCTGTGCGGGGTCGATCTGGCGCACAAACTGGCGCGTCATCTCCACCTCCAGCATGCGGCGCACCTCAAACACCTGCTGCGCTTCCTGCAGCGAGGGCGCGGCCACAAACGCGCCCCGCGCCGGCTCAATCACCACCAGGCGCTGCTGCTCCAGCTGGTACAGTGCCTGGCGCACCAGGGTGCGCGAGACGCCAAAATGGTCCGCCAGCTTCTGCTCCACCAGCTTGGCGCCGGGCTGCAGTCGATGCTCCACAATAGCCTTGGAGAGGGATTCGACGATCTGGGTGGTGGTAGATTCCATGGATGTCTCAAAGAGTACCTAGATTGTATACACTTCAGTGTACAGTAACAATGCTGTAACACCTGATTGACGTTTGACCAAAGGATTTCGCCATGGGACTCTCCACGCACGTACTCGACACCATGCACGGCTGTCCAGCGGCAGGCATGGGGGTGACGTTGTCTACGGTGACTGACGGCGCGGCAAGTGTAGTGAAGCGTTTTGTCCTCAATGCCGATGGCCGCAACCCGGACGGCCCGCTGTATGACAACGCCTCACTCAAGACGGGACAGTACCGTTTGAGCTTTGAGGTCGCCGCCTATTTCAAGGCCCGCGGCGTGAGCCTGCCCGAGCCTGCGTTTTTGGAGGTGGTGCATCTGGACTTTGGTATCGCCCATGCCGATCAGCACTACCATGTCCCGCTGTTGTGCACGCCCTGGAGCTATTCAACCTACCGGGGTAGCTGAGTCCAAGCTTGCAAGGGCAGCCCTGCAGCGGGCCATGTCACTGCGCTGTCAAAAAATTGCGGCACAATCACTCCTTTGTATTGATCCCAGCAGAGAATTTATATGCCTAATCGTCGCTCAGCCCTTAAAAATATCGCGGGAGCAGCTACTGTATTGATAGCATCTCCTTCGATGGTCCATGCCCAGACCAGCAGTGACAAAGTCATCAAAATCATCGTGCCTTTTGCGCCCGGCGCTGGCACAGACGCCGTGGGCAGGCTGATGGCGCAAAAGCTCGGCGAGCTGCTGGGCCAGAGCGTGGTGGTGGAAAACCGCAGCGGCGCCAGCGGAGCCATCGGCGCCAAATTTGTGGCTGACGCGGCCCCTGATGGCAACACCCTGCTGCTGGCTGCCGCGCCCTTTACCACCGTGCCCGCAGCCATCGCTGGCTCTGGCTACGACCCGGTGCGCCAGTTCGCGCCCGTGGGCATGATTGCCAGCGGCCCGCTGGTGTGGGCGGTCAACAAAGACCTGCCCGTGAAAAATCTGGCCGAATTGATCTTGCTGGCCAAAAGCAAACCTGGCGCGCTCAACTACGGCTCTGCAGGCGCAGGCGGCATCAATCACCTGGTGCTGGAAATGCTCAAAAACCGCAGCGGCACCTTCATCACCCACATTCCCTACCGCGGCATTGCGCCCGCCACCATGGACATGATCGGCGGGCAGATCCAAATGGTCACCGGCACTGTGCCTGCGCTCAACCCATTCATCAAGGATGGCCGTGTCAAGGCGCTGGCCGTCACCAGTGCCAAGCGCAGCCCGGCCTTGCCTGAGGTGCCAAGCATGGCCGAGTCGGGCTTTGCAGGCTTTGATGTGCTGAACTATTTTGGTCTGATGGCCCCCAAAGCCACCCCAGCCGCAGTGATTGACCGGCTGAACGCCGCACTGGCCAAGGCCGTGGAGCTGCCCGATGTGCGCGCCCGTTTTGCGGCAGACGCCATCGAAAGCGCCACCGGCAGCCCTGCCCAGCTGGCGGCATTTATCGAGAAAGACTACATGGGCTGGCAGCGGGTAGTGGCCGCGCAAAGCCTCAAAATCGATGCGACTTGAAGCTCCCGAATGTGCGCCAGACGCTTTTGCGCACAGAACTAGGGCCTGTTTACACTATTTTTACAAGATGCGTTGCGAGTCAAAAAAGCCCTGCGCAAGGCGCAAAACGCTGTCGGGGTCGCGCCCCGACAAGGCTTTGCAACGCCGCGCAGGGCTTTTTTGGTCGCAACCCTTCGCACTTGTAAAAATAGTGTAAACAGGCCCTAGAGAGCTGTCACTGCTTTAGCTCTTGAAATTGCCTGACCAGTTGGCATATGCTGCGCTATTGCCCACTTTACGCACAAACCATGACACCGCCTATCCCCCGCCTGTTTGCCCGGTCCTCTACCGTATCCGTCCGCCGCTCCGCTGTACTGGCCGTTGCCTTGGCTGGCGCACTGGCCGCAGGCTGCGCCAATACCCAGCAGGACGTCTGGGACAGCCGCAACGCATCGCGCGCCCAGGCCCTGGCCTTGGCAGTGGATATGCCTGCGGCAGACACCCATCAAGCCATGGACCTGTCCTGGAGCGACAGCGCCCGCCAGCGCACTGTGTTGGCCAAGCTGTATCTGCCGGCGCAGCAGGGAGACCAGCGCGTGCCTTTGGTGGTGTTTTCCCATGGCATTGGCGGCTCGCGCGAGGGCTACAGCTACATTGGCAAATACTTGGCCGCCAATGGCATGGCAGCCCTGCACCTGCAGCATGCAGGTAGTGACCGTAATCTGTGGTTTGGCAACCCCCTGCAAATGGTCAACCGGCTGCAAAACGCCGCCAAGGAAAGCGAAGCCATCGACCGCGCTAAGGATGTGAGCTTTGCACTCGATAAGGTGCTGGCCGAGGCCAGTCTGGGCCAGCGCCTGGACCCCAGCCGTATCGCCGCTGCAGGCCATTCCTACGGGGCCAACACTACGCTGCTGGTCTCAGGTGCGCGCGTGCAGCGCGAGGGGCGCACGCTGGACTACACCGACCCACGCATCAAAGCCTCAGTCATCATCAGCGCCCCGCCGTTTTATGGCGAAGGCAACCCCGGCGCGATTCTGGGCGGCATTGTGATTCCCACGCTCCACATCACCTCCACAGGAGACGAAATCAAAATCCCGGGCTATTACTCCAGCCTCCAGGACCGCGTTGCGGTGTACGAAGCAGTGGGCTCAGTAAAGGCATCCAAGGCTTTGGCGGTCTTCAAGGAAGGCTCGCACAGCATGTTTACCGACCGCCTGGGCACGGGCGGTGCCGAGCTGAACCCCAAAGTAAAAATCGCCACCCGCGAGCTGACCCTGGCCTTCCTCAAGGCGCGCTTTGCCGGGCAGGGCGCAGCTCTTGGCGATTGGCCTGAGCGCCATAAGACGCTGTTGGCGCGGTTTGAGCAGAAGGGCTGATTGGTCTGGGTTGGCACGCTGCTTGGGCGCTCTTGGTGATTTGGTTTTTGTAGCTCTTTGTCTGGGTCCGCACGCTGCTCTGGCTCTCATAGGTGGTTCGCTAGGCTCTTGTAGCGCTTGATCTGGGTCCGCACGCTGCCCAGGCGCCCTGGGGCAGTCCACCCGAGCACCGGCCCGCTTCGCGGGAAGCATCTGCGGTACGGAAAATTTGGGGAACCGGGCAAACTCGCTGCGCTCAGACAGCGCCCGGTTCTGATCCCAAATTTTTCCGTTCCTCGAGCCCGGCGCTCTGATTGGGTGGACCACCCCAGGGCACCTGGGCAGCGTGCTCTTCACTGTTTTGGGGTTTCGCTCGGCGGCTTCGCGGTTGGGCGGTTGGGCCTTGATCGGTTAGCGTCCTACGCCCCCGTTCAGCCTAGCCTGGCAGTCCTTGCAACCCCAAGGCAGGCACGGACCGCAGGGACCGCGCAGAGCGCACAGAGCGCAAAGAATCCCCCGTCCTCACTCCGACGCGCGGGCTTTGAACAAACCCATACGTCAGGGTGAAGCGATGGGAGCGTGTCGATGAAAAAATCGCAGAAAGGCGCGGCCCACCATCTCAAGATGACTACCAAACATCACGCGTGTTTTCGGAGATTTTTTGCAGCGACATGTCCCATCGCCCGTCCAGGGTGAACTTCAGCTACAGAGCATTGCCGCGGGCTGTTAAAACAACCCAACTACACCACAGAGAGAAAAAAGCCTCGCCACAGGCTGTTAAAACAAGCCTAACCCTGACACAACACAGGGAAAAAGCGACAAAACCCTCACCATGCGCTGTTCAAAACCCCATACCCATGCACCAAAAAAATACATATCCATAAAAACCAGTTATTGAACGCCAAGTAAGAATCGAATGGCAAATGCCCAATAAAATGGTGATTCAATTACCAATCCAATTCCTATGAGCGAAGCAACCAACTCTGTACGCTTTGTGCTTGATGGCACCATCGTTGAAGCACAAGGCAAACGCCGCACCACTACCGTCCTGGACTACCTGCGCGAGGAAATGCATCGCACGGGTACCAAGGAAGGCTGCGCTGAGGGCGACTGTGGCGCGTGCGTGGTGTTGGTGGGCGAGCTCAATGCTGGTGGTACAGCGATCAACTATGTGCCCAGCAACTCCTGCATGCAATTGCTGCCCTCGCTCGATGGCAAATCCGTCAAAACCGTGGAAAGCCTTAAGAGCAAAGACGGCACGCTGCACCCTATCCAGCAAGGCATGGTGGACTGCTTTGGTTCGCAGTGCGGTTTTTGCACACCAGGCATCGTCATGAGCCTGACTGGCCTGGTGCAAACCAATGCCTGCCCCAGCCGCGCGCAGATCAACGATGCGCTCAGTGGCAACCTGTGCCGCTGCACCGGCTACAAGCCCATCATCGACGCTACGCTCAAAGCCTGCCAGCGCCCCGCTGCCGAGCTCAAGATCAACGACACCGCCGACGTCGCCCTGCTCAAGCAGATTGCGCGTGACAGCGAACCCACTGTGGGCCTGGACGGCCAGATCATTACCCAGCCGGTGGTGCGCACCAAAAAAGGCAGCGAGTTTGTGTCGCCGTCCACCGTGGACGAAGTGGCCACGTATTTGACCAAACACCCGCAAGCCACCTTGCTCGCCGGCAGCACCGAGATTGGCCTGCAGGTTAACAAGCAGTTTTCCCGCCCACAGCACATCGTGTACCTGGGCAATGTGGCCGAACTCAAGGCTGTGAAAGACAGCAAGGATGCCTGGAGCATTGGCGCTGCTACGCCGCTGGCCGTGGTGGAGACTTTGGTCGCCAAGGCGTATGCTGATTTTGCCGAAGTGATTCGCCGCTTTGGATCGCCGCCCATCCGCTCCACCGCGACCCTGGCGGGCAATATTGCCAACGGCTCTCCCATTGGCGACACCATGCCCTGCCTGATGGCGCTGGGCGCCACGCTGGTGCTGCGCGCTGGCGAGAAAACGCGCAAGGTAGCCCTGGACGCTTTCTACACTGGCATGAAAGCCTCGGTGCTGCAAGCGGGCGAATTCATCGTGTCGATTGAGCTGCCCAAGCCGAAAGCGGGCCAGGTGTTCCGTGCCCACAAAATCAGCAAGCGATTTGACCAGGATATTTCGGCCACCTGCGCTGCCATGCGCTATGAGTTGGTGGGCGGAAAACTGAAAAACGTGCAGATTGCCTATAACGGCATGGCTCCGTCGCCTTGCCGCGCACCCAAAATTGAAGCCGTCATCGAGGGCAAAGCACCCGCAGATGTGCGCGCTGCCGATATTGACGCGGCCATCACAGCCAGCTTCCCTGCACGCGACGGCCTGCGCGCCACCTGGGCTTACCGCTCTCTAGTGGCACGCAATCTGCTCATGCAGTTTGTTGAAGAATCCGTTGAGAAAGAGGTAGCCTGATCATGAACGCACCCACCACACTCAAAGAGCTCATGCCCGACACTGACCTGGCGGGTCAGCAGGGCCAGGACATCATCCATGAAAGCGCGCATTTGCACGTGACCGGAGAGGCCGTCTATACCGACGACATTCCCGAGCTGCGTGGCACGCTATATGCCGCGTTGGTTCTGTCGCCTGTGGCGCATGGCGAGCTGATCGGCGACGGCATAGACCGCGACGCCATCCTCAAGCAGCATGGCGTCGTGGCTGTCTACACGGCCAAGGACATTCCCGGCGAAAACAACTGCGGCCCCATCATCCATGACGACCCATTTCTGGCGGCGGGCAAGGTGGAGTTTCTGGGCCAGGCCATCGCCGTGGTGGTCGCTACCGACATGCTCTACGCCCGCGAGGTGGCCAAGCGCGCCAAAGTGCTGGTCAAGGAGCTGCCTGCGTTGCTGACGATTGAAGAGGCGCTCCAGGCGCAAAGCTTCATCATGCCTGCCAAAGGCATCACTCGCGGCAAGCCCGCCGAGGCGATTGCTAATGCACCGCGCAAAATCACGGGCAGCACTTATTGCGGCCAGCAGGAGCAGTTTTATCTGGAAGGCCAGATCACCTACGCGGTGCCGCGTGAGGACGACCAACTGACACTGTATGTGTCCACCCAGCACCCTGATGGCAACCAGCGCGAAGCCGCTGCCGCGCTCAATCTGACCACCAAAGACGTGGAAGTCATCTGCCGCCGCATGGGCGGTGGCTTTGGCGGCAAGGAAGGCAACGCCAGCATCTTCAGCCAGTCGGCTGCCCTGGCTGCCCACCTGCTGAAAAAGCCTGTCAAGCTGCGCGTGAACCGCGACGACGACATGATGATCACCGGCAAGCGCCATGACTTCCGCATTGACTACACGATTGGCTTTGACGACAGCGGGCGCATCCTGGGCGCCGACTTCATGCTGGCATCGCGCTGCGGCTACAGCACCGACTTTTCAGGCCCGGTCAACGACCGTGCCGTGCTGCACATCGACAACTGCTACTACTTGCCCAACCTGCACATCATCAGCCACCGCTGCAAAACCCACACCCAATCGGGCACCGCGTTTCGCGGCTTCGGTGGGCCGCAGGGCATGTTTGGCATTGAAACCGTGATTGAGGAAATTGCCCAGAACATTGGCAAAGACCCGCTGGATGTGCGCAAAGTCAACCTGTACCAAGACCCCGCGGTCAGTGGCGATGCGAACAGCATGACCACGCAGTACAACCAGGTGATCGAAGACTTCATCGCCGACAAGGTGATAGACCAGGTGGAGGCAGAGTCTAAATACCGTGCCCGCCGCGACAGTGTCAACGCCTTCAACGCTAAAAACACCCACCGCAAAAAAGGCGTAGCTCTGGTGCCGCTCAAGTTTGGCATCAGCTTTACGGCCACCATGCTCAATCAGGGTGGCGCGCTGCTCAATATCTACATGGACGGCTCGGTCTGCGTGAACCACGGTGGCACCGAGATGGGCCAGGGCCTGAACACCAAGATGCAGCAGGTCGCTGCTGACGGCCTGGGCATCCCTGTGCGCTATGTGCGCGTCACCGGCACCGACACGCAAAAAGTGCCCAACGCATCTGCCACTGCCGCGTCCAGCGGCGCCGACATCAACGGCGCAGCGGTCAACAACGCCTGCGACCAGATGCGCGCACGCCTGGCACCTGTGGCTGCGCGCATGCTGGGATGTGATGCATCCGCGATTAAATTCGAAGCTGGTCAAGCTCTAAATACAGCAGCTGCAGGCGCTAATGATAAAAAATCTGTTGACTGGAAGAGCCTGGTCAAGCAGGCCTGGCTGGATCGCGTGGGCTTGAGCGTCACGGGCTTTTACATGACGCCCGATATCAAATACGACTTCACTACCCTGCAAGGCAAAGCCTTCTACTACAACTGCTACGGCGCAGCTGTGACTGAAGTAGAGATCGACACCCGTACGGGAGAGTGGTGGCTGCAGGCGGTGGACATCGTGCACGACGCCGGCCAGAGCATCAACCCTTCCATTGACATTGGCCAGATCGAAGGCGCGTATGTGCAAGGCATGGGCTGGCTCACCATGGAAGAATGTGTATGGGATTTGAAAGGCAAAAAAACCGATGACGGTTTCAGCGGCCGAGGCAAGCTGCTCACGCACGGCCCCAGCACCTACAAAATCCCCGTGGCTAGCGATGTGCCCGAGCATTTCAAAGTCAGCCTGTTTGATGGTCAAAACGTCAAGCCCACACCGTTCAGAAGCAAAGCCGTTGGCGAGCCACCACTGATGCTGGCCCTGTCAGCCTACTTCGCTTTGCGCGACGCGGTAAGCGCCAGCGCAGGCCACAAAGCGCGCATTGACTTGACGGCACCTGCCACGCCCGAGAAGATTTTGATGGCGTGTGAGCGGGCCAAGGCTAGCGTTTAACTTCCGCGCAGCATCAACCCTTGATGAACCGCGAAGCGCCTCTGCGCCCGTCTGATTCGCTGCAACATCAATCGGGCGTTTTAGTCACCATTGACAGCTTCGAAGGCTCCAGCCCGCGCGAGGTGGGGGCCTGGATGCTGGTGCTGGCAGATGCGGTGCATGGCACGGTAGGGGGTGGCAACCTGGAGTTTCAGGCGATTGCGCACGCGCGCGTGCTGCTGGCAGCGCAGGACATGGCGCGTACCGATGAGCTGCGCCGCTATCCGCTGGGGCCGTCGCTGGGGCAGTGCTGTGGCGGGGTGGTGCATCTGAAGTTCATCAGCATCCCTGCTGGAGATGCTATCAAAATAGAAGCTGCCACCGCGATGATCCATTGGGCTGGAGGTCGAAATCTCTTGCAAATTGCGCTGTTTGGTGGAGGCCATGTTGGCAAGGCGCTGGTGCATGTGCTGGGCAGCTTGCCGTGTGCTGTGCACTGGATTGACAGCCGTGATGAAATTTTCCCCAGCGATGTGCCTGCGTATGTGCAGTGTGAGCATTCTGCGCCGGTGCATGCTGCAGTCAACGACCTGGCCGCAGGCAGTCATGTGCTGATCATGAGCTTTAGCCATGCAGAAGACCTGGATGTGGTGGCGCAGTGCCTGCTGCGTTTGCGTGCAAAAAACGACTTGCCGTTTATCGGCCTGATCGGCAGCAAAACCAAGTGGGCCACTTTTCGCCATCGGCTGGAAGAGCGCGGTTTCAGCGCGCAGGAGATGGCGCGCATTACCTGCCCGATTGGTCTGGACGGCATTGCAGGCAAAGAACCTGAGGTGATCGCTGTCAGTGTCGCGGCGCAGCTGTTGCAATTGCGTGCACTGGCGCCAGTAGCAGGCGTACACTAGGCACACTTTTCAGCCCTGTGGGGTGCACCCCGATCTGCCACGTTGCAACCCTCTTTCACATCGCCCCTATGCCATTTTCTTCCCTCGGCTTTGCGCCGTCAGTTCTGCCTGCGCTGCAGCGCGCTTTGAAAGAGCAGGGCTTTGCTGCGCCTAGCGAGGTGCAAACGGCCGCCATTCCTGCGATTTTGCAGGGCCGTGATGTGCTGGGCAGTGCGCAGACGGGTTCGGGCAAGACGGCGGCCTATGCACTGCCCCTGCTGCAGCAGATCGTGTTAGCCCAGCCAAGCAGAGTGCGCCGCACCCAGACTCTGGTCATCGTGCCTACGCGCGAGCTGGCGGTGCAGGTGGGCAATGCGATCAACAATTTTGCCAAGTATCTGCCCCATCGTGTGAAGGTGGCGGTAGTATTCGGCGGAGTGTCGATCAATCCGCAGATGATGCATTTGCGTGGCGGTGCAGACATCGTGGTGGCTACGCCAGGGCGGCTGCTGGACCTGATTGGCAGCAACGCGTTGGGCATCGCGCAGGTCAGCACGCTGGTGCTGGACGAGGCAGACAGGCTGCTGGACTTGGGCTTTGGCGAAGAGCTGGGCCGCATTCTGGCGCTGCTGCCGCGCCAGCGGCAAAACCTGTTTTTCTCGGCCACCTTCCCGCCAGACATTGAGGTGCTGGCGAGCAGCATGCTGCATGAGCCGCTGCGCATCGAGGTGCTGCCAGAGCCCGAGACAGCGCCTGACATTACCCAACGCGCCATCCAGGTGGACACGACACGGCGCACACAGCTGTTGCGGCATTTGATTGCCACCCAAAAGTGGAGTCGGGTGCTGGTGTTTGCTGCGACCCAACATGCCAGCGAGATCATTGCGGTGAAGCTGCGCACGGCGGGCATCACGGCCGAGCCGTTTCATGGCGCGCTCAGCCAGGGCAAGCGCACTCAGGTGCTGATGGACTTCAAAGCCTCCAGGCTCCAGGTGGTGGTGGCTACCGATGTGGCGGCGCGGGGCATCGACATTGTGCAGTTGCCCGTGGTGGTGAACTACGACTTGCCGCGCTCTGCTGTGGACTATACGCACCGCATAGGCCGCACGGGCCGTGCAGGTGAGAGCGGACTGGCAGTGAGCCTGGTGACTGCGCCCATGATGGCGCACTGGAAGCTGATTGAAAAGCGCCAGCAGCTGAGTGTGCAGCTGGAGCAGGTGGAGGGCTTTGAGCCGACTGAGGCAGTGACTGAGCAGGCAGAGCTCCCTGCGTCGCCATCCAATGGCGGCATCAAGGGCCTGCGCCCGAGCAAAAAGGACAAGCTGCGCGCTGCCGCTGCACGCGCCAGCTAGCTCAATTAACCGCGCCGTGCGAGCGCAGCTTTGACATCGCGCAGGTTCATGCCGTACATATCGGCAAACTCTGCGGGCGTTTTGCCGCTGGCGTCATAGGCGCGCAGCAAGGCGGCTTCCTTGGCCAGCTTTTCGTCCAGCTGGGCCAAAGCCTCTTCCAGCACAGTGTTGGCACTGGCGTCCTGGGTTTGCACACGGGCAAGGTAGTCCTGGCGCGTCAGGCCCGAGGCTTCAAAGGCGGCGATCAACTGCGTGCGCAGCTGGCCCAGCAGTTTGGGCTTGATCTCTTCGGGCGCGCGCGCAAAGCGGCGGCGATGCAGCTCCAGCATGGCAAAGTAAATATGCTCGGGAGCCAGCGGCTCCACGGGCAGGCCGTCCAGGCCATGGCGCTGCATGCCTGCGGCCACAGACTGCAAATAACGCGTGGAGCGCGTGTGCACACTGAGGGCCACTTTGAGAGTGTCTTTATCCAGCACGCCAGGGTGCGCGGTCAGCAGCTCTTGAAACACGCCGAGCTTGAGCGGTAAAAATTGCGCGCCAAACAGCTGTGGATACAGCTCAAACAGCTTTTCCAATACAGGCTGCACAGCCTGTGCACGCTGTTTGAAGCTGCCTGCTGCTTTGACTGTTGCAGTGCCTGGCGTCTCGCGCTCAGGCGCGGGCTCTGCAGTGTCGGCTGGCGTGGGGATGTCTAGAGTAGCGGTTTCGGTCATGGTGTAGAAATGTCAAGCAACCCGTGATTGTCGCTGATGTGCAGGCACTGCACGTAACACCTGGCTTACGCGCCTAAAAGTGCGGTGGCAGCTCGTCGCGCAGGTTGCGGGTGGGGTTGCCTGCCTCCGGCGCCTGTGCCTTGAGCTGCATCACCTCGCGGATCAGTGCGTCAATCTGCGATTGCTGGCGAATGATGATCTGGTTGAGCTGTTCCACCAGATCGTCGGTATAGCTGGCTTTGATTTCGAGATCGACCAGGCGCTGATCAACCAGAGGGTCCATCATGGGCGGGGTAGGGGCAGAGGGTGAAGTGGGCATGGTGTGTATTGGACACGATTTTTTGCTCCGTCTTCACAAGCCTTGACTCGTGCCTGGGAGCAAATGGCAAAGTCTGCAAAAAGAGGCGTTACAGTTCGTACATGGTAGAAAAAGTACAGCTTTGGCTTGGGCAGCACGCATGGGGCATCGCGCTATGTGTGGCAATCGCACTGGTGGCGACCTTTTTATCCACCCATTTTGGCGGCCCCCAATTGCTGTATGCCTTGTTGCTGGGCCTGAGCTTTCACTTTGTGGTCAGCCGATCTGTCATGAAGCAGGGGGTGGATTTTTGTGGCCGCACAGTGCTGCGCCTGGGCGTGGCGCTGCTGGGTGCGCGTATCACGCTGCCGCAGGTGGCGCAGCTGGGCTGGGTGACGGCGCTGATCATTGCACTGGGGGTGGCGCTGACGGTGCTCTCAGGCGTGCTGCTGGCGCGCTGGCTGGGGCGCCCGCGCGAGGAGGGGCTGCTCTCGGGCGGCGCAGTGGCCATTTGTGGAGCGTCGGCTGCGCTGGCGGTCAGTTCGGTGCTGCCGCCCAGCAAGGCGACCGAGCGCTTTACATTGCTGACCGTGGTGGGCGTGACGGTGCTGTCCACGGTGGCGATGGTGCTGTATCCGTTTGCGCTGCAGCTATTGCCGCTTACCGCCACGCAAAAAGGCATTTTTCTGGGCGGCACGATCCATGATGTGGCCCAGGTGGTGGCTGCGGGCATGCTGCTGGGGCCGCAGGCCGGTGACACCGCTACAGTTGTGAAGCTGTTTCGCGTCATGCTGTTGATGCCGATTGTCTTTGCGATTGCCCTGCTGTACCGCCAAACCGCCGAGGTGCGCGACAACGAAGAGGTCAAAGACCAGAGCATGCCGCTGGTGCCCGGCTTTTTGCTGGCCTTTGTGGTGCTGATGCTGTTGGCCAGCAGCGGGGTGTTTAACGCGCAGGTGGTGAGCTACGCCACCGATGCATCGCGCGCTTTGTTGGTGGTGGCTATTGCGGCAGCAGGTGTGAAAACGTCGTTCGAAGACATTTTGAAGCTCGGTTGGCAGCCTGTGATCATGTTGGTGGCTGAGACACTGTGGATTGCATTGTGGGTGCTGGGTTGTTTGTTGGCCTTTGGTCCTGGGTTGCATTGACGCGGCTAGTCTATGCTCAGTTGCGCTGTGTGATTTGCTTGTACGCCCCGGCACTTGGGCTACGTACGCCCCGACACTTGGGCTAGGTACGCCCCGACACTTGGGCTACGTACGCCCCGACACTTGGGGTGATTGGCTCCGCGGCTGTCCCCCGCCCTTCGGGCTCCTCCTTGATGCCGCTGCGCCACTCACCCCAAGCGCCGGGGCAGCGACCATGGTGGAAATGCAGCGGTTGAATCTCCACGACCTTGCTGAAATCTGGAATGGTCAGCGTGCATCGTTTGAATAACCACCGTGCCTGCAAGATCAGGTCGGTGGTGCGCTCAGCGCAGCGGCATCAAGGAGGAGCAGGCGGCCCTAGGCCGCCGCGGGGGACAGCCGCGGAGCTGAGCGCGCCGCCGGCCAGATCCCGCGAAGCACAACCCGGTTGAGCAGCAGCCGACCAGATCCAGCGAAGCACGGCCCACTGGCAAAACGAGCAATGCAACGCCGAACATCCGTTCGAGAAAGTAAACAAAGGCCATTAACACCGCTATTGAAGCGCTGGTGGAAACTGTATACACTTAGCTTGTGCCGCAGCGGAGCCACAGTTACAAGAGACTTGTTGTTCGCGGCCCATCGCAGTTCACAGCGCCCGCAGTGGTGAACAGCCAAGGATATGCCCATGGAAGCCTATTTGCTGGACTGGGCCAACCTGCTGTTGCGTTGGGTGCATGTCATCACCGCCATCGCCTGGATTGGCTCCTCGTTTTACTTTGTCTTTCTGGACAACAACCTGATCAAGCCGCAGTCGCCCGATTTGCTGGAAAAAGGCGTGGACGGTGCCATGTGGGCCGTGCACGGCGGGGGGTTTTATAACCCGCAGAAATACATGGTGGCTCCCAAGAAGATCCACACCAAGCTGCACTGGTTTTACTGGGAAAGCTACTCCACCTGGCTCAGCGGATTTGCGCTGTTTACCGTGCTGTACCTGTACAACGCCAGCACCTACCTGATAGACAAATCACTGATGAACTGGTCGCCCGGCGCGGCCATTGGTGTGGCGATCAGTTTTTTTATCGTCTTCTGGATGGTCTATGACCTGATCTGCCAGGCCTTTGGTTTCCGCAAAAACGGTGAGCTGATCGTGGGCGTGCTGATGCTGTGCGTGGTGGCGTTTACCAGCTGGCTGGCCTGCCAGCTGTTTGCCGGGCGCGCAGCGTTTTTGATCGTGGGCGCGTCGATAGCCACCGCCATGAGTGCCAACGTGTTTTTCTGGATCATTCCCGGGCAAAAGAAGGTGGTGGCTGCGATGACCAGCGGCACCAAGCTGCCCGCCAAAGAGCTGGCCCTGCACGGCAAGCGCGGCAAGCAGCGCAGCGTGCACAACACCTACTTTACCCTGCCGGTGCTGTTTGCCATGCTGAGCAACCACTACAGCTTTTTGTACACCCATGCCTACAACTGGCTGGTGCTGTTCTTCATGATGCTGGGCGGGGCGCTGATACGCCAGTATTTTGTGCAGCGCCACGGCTACCACCATGGCCGCGCGCCCAATCCGCTGCCCTGGGCTGTGGTGGGGGTGGTGGTGCTGGCAGGCGTGATTGTCTGGATGAAACCTGCTGACACTATCAAAAGTGTAGCTGCTCCCGCTACATTACAAAGGGCTGAGGGCTTAAAAGATACTTCAAACAGCTACGCCGCCGTGCAAAAAGTGCTGGAGCAGCGCTGCTATATGTGCCACAACGCCCAGGTGCAGATGAAGAACGTGCGGCTCGATTCACCCGAGGCCGTCAAGCAGCATGCGCAGAACATGTACCAGCAGGTGGTGGTGACTCGGCAGATGCCGATGAACAACTCCACGGGCATTACCGAAGCAGAGCGCGAGCTGATGGCCCAGTGGTTCAAGGCCGGGGCCAGCACAGCGCCTTGACAGGCAGCTGTCAGGGCGGCGACCAGCTTGACGCCACAAAATCCACAAACTGGCGAACCCTGGCACTGGTGTGGTGGCGCTGCGGGTAGACAGCGTAGATGTCGGCAGGCGGGGTTTGATAGTCAGCCAACACCTGCACCAGCCTGCCGCTGCGCATATAGCGCTGTATGTCCCACTGCGCTCGCATCAGGATACCGTGACCTTCCAGCGCCCAGTTCACTGCGATCTCGCCATCGTTGGTGGCCAGGTTGCCGCGTGTTTTGATGGCCTCGTAGTGCGGTTTGGTGCTGGAGCGCGGTGCCAGGCGCCAGACACCATAAGCCTCATCGCCCTGGCGAATGCCAATGCACGGGTGCTGCATCAAATCGCGCGGGCTTTTGGGTGCAGCATGCTTTTTCAGGTAAGCGGGAGACGCCACAATGATGCGCTCGTTATGCGCAATATGCCGTGCGATCACGCTGGCCTCTTCGGGTTCGCCAAAACGGATGCACACGTCAAAACTGTCGTCCACCAGCGAGGGCGGGTTAACCGACAGCTGCAGTTGCACCTCCACCTGGGGATGCAGGCGCGCGAATCTGGAAATTACCGGGGCCACATGGCTGCGACCAAATCCCAAGGTGGAGTTCACCCTGAGCAGGCCCTGCGGCGTAGCCCTGGAGCCGCTGACCAATTGCTCCAAGTCCTGCATCTCGGCCAGAATGCGGCGCGCATGCAGCAGATACAGCTCGCCTTCCGGTGTCAGCCCCATGCGGCGTGTGCTGCGGTTGACCAAGCCCACCCCCAGGCGGCCTTCCAGCGCAGAGAGCTTTTTGCTCACCGCCGCGGTGCTGATGCCCAGCTCGCGCGCTGCACGGCTGAGGTTGCCGCAAGTGATCAGGGTGCTGAAAAATTCAAGTTCTGAAGGCATGATGGGTTGCGATATTGTTAACTTCAAATTAAATATAGCTTAATTTCCACAGCAATTAAAACCTGCAAATTTGCCTACAGTGCTGGCAACTGGCCAGCGTGTGGCCATGTGCGCAGCCAACAAGGATTGAGATGAAAACATACCGTATTGCCACCATTCCAGGCGATGGCATTGGCAAGGAAGTGGTGCCAGCAGGCCAGAGGGCATTGCAGGCGCTGGCCGATCAACTGAAGAGCTTCCGCTTTGAATTTACCGATTTCGGCTGGGGTGGCGATTGGTACCGCGCCCATGGCGAGATGATGCCCGCCGATGGACTGGACGCCCTGCGCGGCCAGGACGCCATTTTGTTTGGCTCGGCAGGCGACCCGCATATCCCCGACCACATTACCCTGTGGGGCCTGCGTCTGAAAATCTGCCAGGGCTTTGACCAGTATGCCAATGTGCGCCCCACGCGCATCCTGCCAGGCATTGATGGCCCGCTCAAGCGCTGTGGCCCCAAGGACCTGGACTGGGTGATCGTGCGCGAAAACTCAGAGGGCGAATACGCCGGTGTGGGCGGGCGCGTGCACCAAGGGCACCCCATCGAGGCCGCCACCGACGTGAGCATGATGACCCGTGCAGGCGTGGAGCGCATCATGCGCTACGCCTTCAAGCTGGCGCAAAGCCGCCCGCGCAAACTGCTCACGGTGGTGACCAAGTCCAACGCCCAGCGCCACGCCATGGTGATGTGGGATGAGATTGCTGTGCAGATCAGCAAGGAGTTTCCCGATGTGAAATGGGACAAAGAGCTGGTAGATGCTGCCACGGCCCGCATGGTCAACCGCCCGTCTACCTTGGACACCATTGTGGCCACCAATCTGCATGCCGATATTCTGAGTGACCTGGCCGCAGCGCTGGCGGGCAGCCTGGGCATTGCGCCTACAGGCAATATCGACCCTGAGCGCCGCTACCCCAGCATGTTCGAGCCCATCCATGGCTCGGCCTTTGACATCATGGGCAAAGGCTTGGCTAACCCAGTAGGCACCTTCTGGAGCTGCGCCATGCTGCTGGAGCACCTGGGCGAGTGGGACGCCGCCCGGCGCTTGATGCAGGCCATAGAGCGCGTGACAGCCGACCCTAGCCTGCACACCGGCGACCTGGGCGGCAAAGCCACCACCGCGCAAGTCACTGATGCACTGTGCGGTTTTCTGCAATAAATCTTCCCCCTACTAATGCGACAACACGGAGACACACCATGACGGATTCAACCCCCAAATTTTTCACACGCCGCTACGCCGTGGCCCTGGCTGCTGTGCTGTGCTGCACGGCCAGCTGGGCGCAAACCTGGCCTACCAAAGCCATCAGCCTGGTCGTGCCGTTTGCACCCGGCGGCACCACCGATGTGCTGGCGCGTGCGGTGGGGCAGGAGCTGTCCAAAGTGCTCGGGCAGCCGGTCATCATCGAGAGCAAGCCAGGCGCAGGCGCCACGCTGGGCGCGGACTTTGTGGCCAAATCCAAAGCCGATGGTTACACGCTGCTGATGGGCGCGGTGCACCACACGATTGCCACCAGCGTCTACAAAAAACTGCCCTACGATTTTCAGAAAGACCTCGCCCCCATCACCACCGTCGCTTTGGTGCCCAACGTGCTGGTGGTCAACCCGGGCTTGGCCGCTAAAAATGTCAAAGACCTGCTGGTTCAGGCCAAGGCAGAGCCTGGCAAGCTGACTTACGGCTCCAACGGCGCGGGCACAGCCCAGCACCTGATCGGTGCGCAGTTTGAGTCGATTGGCGCAGTCAGCATGCTGCATGTGCCCTACAAAGGCAGCGGGCCGCTGACCACCGACCTGCTGGGCGGGCAGATCAATATGTCGTTTGACACCATCACGCCCGTGTTGCCGCACATCAAGGCCGGCAAGCTGCGGCCACTGGCGGTCACCACCATCAAGCGCTCGGCTGCGCTGCCCGATGTGCCCACGCTCGACGAATCAGGGCTCAAAGGCTTTAACCTGGGCACCTGGTTTGGCCTGTTGGCCCCAGCCGCGACACCCAAAGAGGTGCTGGCGCGCCTGAACGCCGAGGTGGTCAAGATCATCAACTCCCCAGACTTCAAAAAACGCATGGAAGAGATTGGTGCAGAGCCTGTGGGCAACACGCCCGAGCAAATGGCCAAACAGATCAAGGATGACACTGAGCGCTTTGCCAAGCTCGTTAAGGACAATAAAGTTTCCATCGATTAGGTGATGTCCGCAGCTTACTGTCAGGTTACGGTGTGACAATGCGGGCATGACTGCCACGCCCATCACCCCGGTAAGCCTATCGCCCACCCAGCAGCCACGCGAGTTTTTGCTGGCGCTGTACCAAGCCGCCGTGCAGCGCGCGCTGCCGCTGCACAACACGGCTGCGTATTTGCCCAAGCCGCCCAAAGGCAAGACCATCGTTCTGGGCGCAGGCAAAGCCGGTGGTGCCATGGCGCAGGCGGTAGAAGCCCACTGGCCTGCGGACGCGCCGCTGCAGGGCCTGGTCGTCACCCGCTACCACCACACACCGCCGCGCCCGGCGGGCCTGAAAGAACGCATTGAAGTGGTGGAAGCTGCCCACCCTGTGCCCGACGCGGCAGGACTGGCTGCGGCCCAGCGCATCATGGCTATGACGCGCGGCCTGACGAAAGACGACCTGGTGCTGTGCCTGATCTCTGGCGGCGGCTCGGCGCTGTTGACCCTGCCCGTGGACGGCCTGGACTTTGCGGTCAAGCAGCGCATCAACCAGGACCTGCTCAACAGCGGCGCCAATATTGGCGAGATGAACTGCGTGCGCAAACACCTCAGCCAGATCAAAGGTGGGCGTCTGGCCGCTGCCTGCGCGCCTGCGCAAGTCGTCACCCTCACCATCAGCGATGTGCCCGGCGACGACCCCAGCGTCATCGCCAGCGGCCCCACCGTGCCCGATGTGACCACTTGCGCCGATGCACTGGCCATTTTGCAGCGCTACGCGATAGCCATACCTGCCGACATCCAAAAGCTGCTGGAGCGCGGCACGCTGGAGACGCCCAAGCCCGGCGACCCCGCCTTTGCAGGGCACCGCATGCACATGACGGCCACACCCCAGCAGTCGCTGGAGGCAGCGGCCCAGATGGCGCGCGCTGCAGGTCTGAACGCCTATATCCTCAGCGACGAGATCGAAGGCGAGTCGCGCGAGGTCGGCAAGGTGCATGCTGCGTTGGCGCGCGCTGCTGCATACGGCAAAGGCGCGTTTGCCAAACCCTGCGTGATTTTGAGCGGCGGCGAAACCACCGTCACCGTGCGGCCGCGCAAAGAGGGCCAAGCCAAGGGCCGTGGTGGCAGGGCAGGTGAGTTCTGCATGGGCCTGGCCCTGGCATTGCAAGGCGCGCAGGGTGTGTATGCGATTGCTGCCGACACCGACGGCATTGACGGCGTGGAGGACAACGCAGGGGCCTATGTCACCCCCGACACCTTGCAGCGGGCCGCCGCACAGGGCCTGAAGATCAGCGACCATCTGGACCGTAACGATGCCTACAGTTACTTTGCGGCCACCGGTGATCTGGTCATTACCGGGCCTACGCATACCAATGTCAATGATTTCAGGGCGCTATTAATAATATAGCTGCTCCCGCGATGTTCTATTGGCCTGGAGCCTGATTTTCTATATAAAAAGCATGCAAAAAGCACGCTGTCGGGCACCCCGGTAGACCTGTCAAGCCTGCCAGCGGCTGCGCAGCAGCATCAGGCGCGTCACGCACAGCCATTGCAGCAGGTACAGCCCTGAACCCAGGCTGTGCCAAAACCTGAGCTGCTCCCTGGCCACGATCTGCGGCGCGATGATCCACTGCACACTGGCGCTGGCCAGGCAAGCCAGCGCTACCAGCACCACCACACTCGGGCCCCGTGCACTGCGCTGCTGCACAGTGCGCAGCTGCAGCAGCACAAACAGCGCAGCGCAGGCCAGCGACACATAGGTCTGCACCTTGAACAACTGCGCGGCCATGCGGCCCGCAGCCTGCGCGCTGTCCAGGTGCACAAACAGCAGGGGCACCACCACAAAGCCCAGCGTGGTCAGCGAGCCCCACCACAGTGCCAGACTGAAAAAGCCCAGGGTGTGGGCTGTGCTGGGTGTTGCGGATGCTGCTGTGGATGAGGGGGAAGCTTGCATGGCGTCACTGTATCTGTTTATGTCGCCTGCGGCTTGCGCATGGCCATGAAAAAAGCCGCGCGGGTTGCCCGGCGCGGCTTGTGGTCAGCTGGCAGCCCGCAGGCTGCGCTGGGTGTTTACTGCAAGGTCACTTCGACCCGGCGGCCTTCAGCGGCGCTGGTGGCACCGGCCTTGATGTCTTCAGGCTTTTTCAGCTCGACCTTGTCGTCGGCTACGCCGGATGCTTTGAGCAGGTCGCGCACCGCAAAGGCGCGCAGCTTGGCCAGCTCGGCGTTTTTGGCGGGGTCGCCGCTGGCGTCTACATAGCCGCTGACCATGGCTTTTTTGCCGGCTGCAACGCCAGCCAGGATGTCTTTGAGCGCATCCTTGCCGCCTTGGGGCAGATCGGCCTTGCCAGACGCAAAGTAGAACTTCACCACGCCGTTGTCCACCTTGACCGAGGCAGCGTCAGCAGCAGCTTGGGCAGCGGACGCCATGGCCTGGTCGGTCTTGGCCGCAGTGGCGCCCGCAGCGGCGGCAGCCGCGCCTGCGCCTGCGTCGGCGGCAGGCTTGGCGGCTTCTGCGGCCGGGGCAGCGGGAGCGGCAGCAACAGCTGCAGCACCTGCGGCCACGGCAGCGACCGGAGCCGCCATGCTGGCAGCGGGCACTGGGGCTTTGCCGTGGATCGACATCATCAAGGGCACGATCAGCAGGGCCACGATGTTGATGATCTTGATCAGCGGGTTGACTGCGGGGCCAGCGGTGTCTTTGTAGGGGTCGCCTACGGTGTCACCAGTGACAGCCGCCTTGTGCGTCTCAGAGCCTTTGCCGCCGTGGTTGCCGTCTTCGATGTACTTCTTGGCGTTGTCCCAGGCACCGCCGCCGGTGCACATGGAGATAGCGACAAACAAGCCGGTGACGATGGTGCCCATCAGCAGGCCGCCCAAGGCGGCGGGGCCCAATGCCAGGCCGACGATGATCGGCACGATCACAGGCAGCAAGGATGGGATCATCATTTCCTTGATGGCGGCGCTGGTCAGCATGTCGACCGCAGCGCTGTAGTCTGGCTTGCGCTTGCCGGCCATGATCTCGCCGTCAGAGAACTGGCGACGCACTTCCACCACCACCGAGCCTGCAGCGCGGCCCACAGCCTCCATCGCCATGGCGCCAAATAGGTAGGGAATCAAGCCACCGATGAACAGGCCAATGATGACCATCGGATTGGACAGGTCGAAGCTGATGACTTTGCCATAGGCTTCCAACTTGTGGGTGTAGTCGGCAAACAACACCAGGGCTGCCAGGCCTGCAGAGCCAATGGCGTAGCCCTTGGTCACGGCTTTGGTGGTGTTGCCCACGGCATCCAGTGGGTCGGTCACGTCGCGCACGCTGCTGGGCAGCTCGGCCATTTCGGCAATGCCACCGGCGTTGTCAGTGATGGGGCCATAGGCGTCCAGCGCGACGACGATACCGGCCATGCTGAGCATGGAGGTGGCTGCAATCGCAATGCCATACAGGCCAGCCAGTTTGAAGGCTGTCCAGATCGCCACGCAGACAAAAATCACGGGCCAGGCGGTGGAGCGCATCGACACGCCCAAGCCAGCAATGATGTTGGTGCCGTGGCCGGTGGTGGACGCCTGGGCAATGTGCTTGACCGGGGCGTACTGCGTGCCGGTGTAGTACTCGGTAATCCACACCAATGCGCCGGTCAAGATCAAGCCGACAGCACAAGCGCCAAATAGCGCCATCTGCGTGCCAGAGGCGTTGATGGAGTTATCCGGCATGATCCAGGTGGTCACAAAGTAAAAAGCGATCAGCGACAAGCCGCCTGCTACCGCCAGGCCTTTGTACAGCGCAGGCATCACGTTCTTCATGCCAGGCGTGGCCTTGACAAAGAAGCAGCCGATGATGGAGGCGATGATGGACACACCACCAAGCGCCAGCGGATAGACCACTGCCGCTGTGCCAGCGCTAGTCACCAGCAGCGCACCCAGCACCATGGTGGCGATCAAGGTGACCGCATAGGTTTCAAACAGGTCGGCAGCCATGCCAGCGCAGTCGCCCACGTTGTCGCCCACGTTGTCGGCAATCACAGCAGGGTTGCGTGGGTCATCTTCGGGGATGCCCGCTTCTACCTTGCCCACCAGGTCAGCGCCTACGTCAGCGCCTTTGGTGAAAATGCCGCCGCCCAGACGGGCGAAGATGGAAATCAGCGAGGAGCCGAAGGCAAAACCGATCAAGGGATCGAGCAGTTTGGCCAGACTTTTATCTGGTGTCAGGTTGCCGTTGCCCACCAGGAACCAGTAAAAAATCGTCACGCCCAGCAGGCCCAAGCCCACCACCAGCATGCCGGTGATGGCGCCGCCGCGGAAGGCTACGTCCAGCGCGGGGCCAATGCCCTTGGTGGCGGCCTGTGCGGTGCGCACGTTGGCACGCACTGACACGTTCATGCCGATAAAGCCGCAGGCACCCGAGAGCACAGCGCCCAGTGCGAAGCCAAAGGCGCTCATGCCGCCCAGAAAATAGCCAATCAATATCGCCAGCACAATGCCGACAACGGTGATGGTTTTGTATTGCCGTGCCAGATAGGCGGCTGCCCCGGTCTGGATGGCGGCTGCAATCTCTTGCATCCGCGCATTGCCTGCGTCTTGGGACAAAATCCAACTGCGAGCCCAGAAGCCGTAAGCCACGGCCGCCAGTCCGCACACAAGCGCCAAAATCAGCGCTGAATTGCCAGTCATAAGTAATCTCCTTTTAGTTTTGACGAAGAGGGTGGTCAACGCTTTGGTAGGTATTGCCACCCGCTGCGTTGCTTCCTCATGCCCCAACAGACGCTAAAAGGTCTGGAGATGATTGGCCAACGGGCTGAATGTAGCCTGAAAACGTGACATATTGGCGAAACAGCAAGGGCAGTGAAAGTAAAATCAGGGTTAATCCTAGGATTCACTGAATTAGTTAGTTACCTTTTTATTTGCAACCTGAGAGAAAACGTATGTCACTTGACCTCGTACAACCCGGCAACAACGCCCCCAATGAATTCAACGTGATCATCGAAATCCCGATGAACGCAGACCCGATCAAATACGAGGTCGACAAAGCCAGCGGCGCCATCTTTGTGGACCGCTTCATGTCCACCTCGATGCACTATCCCACCAACTACGGCTATGTGCCCAAGACCCTCAGCGGCGATGGCGACCCGGTGGACGTGCTGGTCATCACCCCCGTGCCCCTGATCCCCGGTGTGGTGGTCACCTGCCGCCCGATCGGCATTTTGATGATGGAAGACGAAGCCGGCGTGGACGGCAAAGTGCTGGCCGTGCCGATCGACAAAAAGTGCTCGCTCTACACCCACTGGCAAAAGCCCGAAGACATGAATCCCCTGCGCCTGAAAACCATCGCCCACTTCTTTGAACACTACAAAGACCTGGAAGAAGGCAAGTGGGTCAAGGTGCTGGGCTGGCACGGCACCGACGCAGCGCGCAAAGAGATCAGCGATGGTATTGCAGCCTACGCCAAAAAGCCGTAATTCAACGGATATTTAATGAATAAAAGGCCTATAGCCCAATAGAATACCGCGGGAGCAGCTACTAAATAAATAGCAACTGCCCTCTGGTGATTTCTAGCCTTGGGCCAGGATTTCCAGATTGCGCCACACTGCCGTGCAGTTGGCCGGGCGCTCTTCGGGGATTTTGTGCATCATGCGGTCCAGAAAAGGCTGGAACCTGGCGTGCTCTGGCGGCAGGCGCGGGATGGGGGCATGCAGGTGGCAGCTGAGCAGTTCGCCCAGTGAGTCGCCGCGGTAGGGGCGCACCCCGGTCAGCAGTTCGTACAGGATCACGCCGAGGCTGTAGAAGTCGCTGCGGTGGGTCACCTCTTTGCCGCCCGCCTGCTCGGGGCTGACGTAATAGGGCGTGCCAAACATCTGGCCATGGTGGGTGCGCACCAGGGCGTCGGCCTGTTCGCGGATGTCTTTGACGATGCCAAAATCCACCAGCACCAGCTCGCCACTGGTGCGGAACATCATGTTGTCAGGCTTGAGATCGCGGTAGACCAAGTGCAGGCCGTGGATGCTGTCCAGCGCGCTGGTGATCTGGCGCATGAGGTCCAGGATGCGCGCGTGGCCCGGGCGTTTGGTGATCTCGTTTTTAAAGCTGCCGCCCGCCAGGTACTCCATGGCAATGTAGGCGTATTCGTCGGTAAAGCCCTGGTCGTAAATTTTGGCGATATGGTGGTGATCGATATCCGCCAGCACAGCGTACTCCTGGATGAAGCGGCGCATCATCTCGGCATCGTTGTACATCGCGGTGCGCAGCACTTTGAGGGCGACTTCGGTCTTGCGCGCGCCCGAGTAGGCCAGAAACACATCGCTCATGCCGCCTTCGCCCAGTTTGCGGATGATCTCGTAGCCCTTGAAGCGCTGTTTGCTGGCCATGAACGAGCCCGATTGCAGGCTCCACAGCGACTGCTTGAGCACGCCCTTGGCCGCACGCGCGGTGATCTCGGAGTTTTCCTGCGCCACGGTGCCAATCGACAGGCTCTGCAGTGCCTGCTCGGTGCTGTCTGCGCCCAGCTGCAGGTCCACGCTGTGGCGAAAGGCCAGCAGCTCGCAGGCACTCACAGCCTGCTCGCGCCCCCGGATGCGCACCACCTGCTGGCGGCCCGTGTCCAGGCCGCTGCCAGCCAGGCGGGCGGTGTCCAGGCTGGCCACGATGGTCCAGCCCAGCTGCTTGCTGGCCGCCTGCAGGCGGGCAGCAATGTTGACAGTGTCGCCCAGTGGCGTGATCTCCTGGCGGCCCTGGTGGCCCAGCTGCCCCAGCGTGACCTCGCCACTGTGCAGCCCAATGCCGACTTCAAACTCAGGCAGCCCGCGGGCCCCGTAGGTCTCTTGCACCCAGTGGCGAAACTCGCTGGCTGCACTGTGCAGGCCCATGGCAGCGGATATGGCGCGGCTGGCATGCGAGCCATCGCCTGCCGAAGGTTCGCTTTCAAACAAGGCCAGCAGCCCATCGCCCAGCATTTTCAAATGGGTTCCTCCATAGGCCACCACGGGGCGGCAGGCCAGCTCAAAATAACGGCCCAGCAGGGTGGCCAGTTCGGTGGCCGACAGGCGCTCGGCCATGGTGGTGAAGTTGCGGATGTCGGCAAACATCACCGTGGCCTGCAGTGTGGCCCCAGGCTGGGCGCTGTGCTCGCTACCCGCGCGCGAAGCCAGGCTATAGCCAGAGGCCGCGCCTAATTCGGATGCATTGCCAAAGTCAATCACTGCGCCTGCATCGGACTGCCCTTGCACCAGGCTGCCCGGTGTGCCGTAGCGCTGGCGAAAATGTGCCTGTGCCTGCTCTTCGGTCTGCGCCATCGCATGGGTGACAGCATGTGAAATAGCCTGCTTTTTGTGACGGTCAAAGCGCTGCATTTTTTGCACCTGCGCGGCCAGGGCCTCCAGCAGCTCTTCGCGCCTGAAGGGCTTGGTGATGTAGTCGTCAGCGCCCATCTGCATGCCCCGACGCATGTGGGTGCGGTCTTCAGCGGCGGTCAGCATGATGACCACAGTGCGCTCGATTTCGGGGTGCGCCCGCACGGCGGCCAGCAGCGAGAACCCGTCCATCACCGGCATGTTGACATCGGTAATGATGATGTCTGGCAGCATGGAGCGCGCCATCACCAGGCCGTGCTGACCGTTGGATGCGGTAGCCACCTCAAAGCCTTCCAGCGTGAGGAGTTTTTCGAGGTTTTTGCGGATCACCTCTTCGTCGTCAACAACCAGGATACGGTGCATGGGGCTTGGGGTAGTGTGGTCTGGATGTTAAACTGAAACGATGCAAAAAACAGGCCTTCCAGCAGACCCTGGCAATACCCTGCGCGCGCTGGAGTTTGCCCAGGCCAGCATGGAAGGCCTGGTGTTTTACGACCAGGCCCAGGTGCTGGACTGCAATGCTGCGTTTGAGCAACTGCTGGGCCGCTCCCGCGAGAGCCTGCTGGGCACCAGCACTTTGCAGCTGTTCATGCCCAACGACCAGGAAGTGGCGGCACGGCATATGTTCCTGGGCCTGAGCACGCCGTATCTGGCGCATATCCCCAAGCCTGACGGTGGCACGGCCATCGTGGAGGTGACAGGCCGCCCCTGGATCTACCTGGGCAGGCCCTGCTGGGTGGCCACCGTGCGCGACACCTCGCACCGCCAGGATGTCACCAAATCCATCGTGCGCTCGCAGACGCGCTACCGCAACCTGGTGGAAAACGCCGACCAGGTGATTCTGTTTGTGCAGGGCCGCAAAATCGCTTATCTCAACCCGGCGGCGGCGCGGTTTTTCAAGCGCGATGCCACCCAGCTGTATGACTATGAGTCGCTCTATCTGATCCACCCCGATGACCGGGCGCTGGCACTGGCGCGGCGCAAGGCGATGATTGCTGGCGACCCTGACCGCAGCGTCGTGCTGCGCACCATCTCACCGCCCTCAGCGCAGCTGGAATCTGACACCACGGTATCCTGGGTGCGACTGTATGGGTCTCTGGTGGAGTGGGAGGAGCGCGCGGCCACCTTGATCTTCATGACCGACCTGACAGCGCAGCGCGAGACCGAGGAGCGCATGCGCAAGGCCCTGGCCCACGAGAAAGAGCTTGGCGACCTGAAAACCCGCTTTGTGTCTATGGCATCACACGAGTTTCGCACCCCGCTGTCTACCATCCAGACCAGCTCAGAGCTGCTGGAGCACTACAGCGACCGTCTCAGCCCACAGGAGCGCAGCGAGGCGCTGGCCGATATCCAAAGCGCGGTGCAGCGCATGCAGGCCATGATGGACAACTTCATGGCCTTTGGCCGCATGTCAGCCGGGGCCATGCAGTGCAACCCCAAGCCCACCCAGCTGGCAAATGTGGTGCGCAGTGTGGTGCACGAAACCCTGGCCGCTGACGCGCACCAGCATATGGTGCAGGTGCATCTTGCAGAGCCGGTCTGTGACAGCACCCAACTGCTGCTGGACGAGCTGCTGCTGCGCCAGATGCTGGGCAACCTGCTGGGCAACGCCTGCAAATACTCTGCCTTTGGCGAGCAGGTGGACGTGACGCTGGAGGCAGTGCAAGGCTTTGAGGCTGATGCCACGCAGCCCATGCTGCGCCCAGAGCTGCTGCGCATCGTGGTGGCAGACCGGGGCATAGGCATCCCGAAATCTGACCTGCCATTGCTGTTTGAGAGCTTTCACCGCGCTGCCAACGCGGTCAACATGCCCGGCACGGGCCTGGGCCTGGCGATTGTGGACCGCGCTGTGCGCGCCCACGGCGGCCAGGTGCGGGTGCACAGCGTGGAAGGCGAGGGCGCGCAGTTCGAGCTGCTGCTGCCCTGGGTGGCCGTGCCCGCCTGACGGCACAACACCCCCAGCGACCCGCAAAAACCCAGCCCGTGCACGGGGCTTGCTTGACAAAAATAGCGGGATGTTTTAGATTACTAACCAGTCAGTCATTAATTTAATTCTAGCTTTATACGCAAGCTAGGCAGGGTATCTACTATGCAGCACACACTCCTTCCATTCACTGGTTCTTCGGTTGGGCTATGGCGTGCGCCGTGGCTGCTGGCGGGTGTGGCCGCCGTGCTGGTGCTGGGCGCGTGCTCCAAAGCCGCAGCGCCGACCGAGCCGGTGCGCGCTGTGAAGGTGGTGAAAGTGGGCGAGAGCGGTGTGGTGGCTGCGCATGAGTATGCGGGCGAGGTGCGCGCGCGGGTGGAGTCCCGGCTGGGGTTTCGCGTGGCGGGCAAGATCATCAAACGCCAGGCCGAGGTGGGCCAGCGCGTCAAAGCAGGCCAGGTGCTGGCACAGATTGACCCGCAAGACTTCAAGTTGGCCGCCGAGGCAGGCCGTGCCCAGGTGGCATCGGCCCTGACCAACCGCGACCTGGCAGCGGCCGATTTCAAGCGCTTTGCCGCGTTGAAAGACCAGAACTTCATCAGTGGCGCCGAACTGGAGCGCCGCGAAACCACGCTCAAAGCAGCCCAGGCCCAGCTCGAACAGGCGCAGGCCCAGCTCAAGTCCCAGGGCAACCAGACCGGCTATGCCAACCTGGTGGCCGATGTGTCGGGCATTGTCACCGCGGTAGAGGCCGAGCCAGGCCAGGTGGTGTCTGCGGGTACGCCGGTGGTGCGCATTGCGCAGGACGGCGCGCGCGATGTCGTGTTTAACGTGCCCGAGGACCGCGTGGGCGAGCTGGCCGTAGGCGCTGCGGTAAGCATCAAGCGCTGGTCAGCCGGCGACGGCGAGAACGCCAACGTGCAAGGCAAGGTACGCGAAATCGCTGCCAGCGCCGACCCGGTCACCCGCACCTTCCCAGTCAAGGTGGCTGTGAATGCAGCGCAGTCGCCTGCTCTGGGCTCCACTGTCTATGTCTATCCCGCATCCAGCTTTGCTGGCGTGCAGGTCATGAAGCTGCCAACCAGCGCGCTGTTCCAGCAGGGCCAGGCAACCCATGTGTGGCAACTGGACACCGCCAGCATGACCGTGAAAAGCACGCCTGTGCAAGTTGCCACAGCAGACGGAAACGAGGCAGTCATTGCGGCAGGCCTGCAACCCGGGGCTTTGGTGGTGTCGGCGGGTGTGCATGTGCTGTCACCCAACCAGAAGGTCACACTTTACAAGGATAACAAGCTGGCAGCCCAGGAAAATATCGCGGGAGCAGCTACTAAAAACGTAGCAAATGGTATTGTTCAAGAGGCTACCAAGCCACTGCCCGCAGGGGCTGCTGCAAGCCCTGCAGCCTCTGCGGCCAAGTGAGCGCGCCATGACCGAGCCTACTTCGCACACCCCCGGTGTCAGCCCGGCTGCTGACAAGTTCAATCTCTCCAAATGGGCCATCGAGCATGCGCCACTCACGCGCTACCTCATGGTGGTGCTGATGCTGCTGGGTTTTGCAGCCTACTTTCAGCTTGGCCAGGATGAGGACCCGCCGTTTACCTTCCGCGCCATGGCCATCCGCGTGTTCTACCCCGGTGCCACGGCCCAGCAGGTCAACGAGCAGGTGGTGGACAAGATCGAAAAAACCCTGCAGGAAGTACCACTGGCAGACAAAATCCGCTCTTATGCCAAGCCCGGCGAGGCGCTGATCATTTTTCAGGTCAAGGACTCCGGCAATCCCAAGGATGTGCCCAGTATCTGGTACAGCGTGCGCAAAAAAGTGGGCGATATCCGCGGCACTTTGCCTGCAGGCGTGATCGGGCCGTTTTTCAATGACGAGTTTGGCGATGTCTATGGCGTGATGTATGCGCTGCGCACGGACGGCTTCGGCTACGCAGAGAACAAGGCGTTTGCTGACGATGTGCGCCAACAGCTGCTGGCGGTGAAAGATGTGGCCAAGGTGGAGCTGTTTGGCCAGCAGGACGAAAAACTGTATGTGGAGATTTCGCAAAAGCGCCTGAGCCAGCTGGGGCTGGACCTTAACGCCGTGCTGGGCCAGCTGGGCGCGCAGAACGCGGTCGAACCGGCCGGGGTGATTGCCACGCCACTGGACATGCTGCAGGTGCGGGTGCAGGGGCAGTTCAATACGCTGGAAGACCTCAAGGCCATGCCGATCCGCGGCGCCAGCGCGGCCAGCGCGGGCGCGGCGCAAATCCGTCTGGGCGATATTGCCGACATCAAGCGTGGCTATATCGACCCGGCGCAGGTGAAGGTGCGCTACACCGAGCGCGATGCCAACAGCAAGGTCGACAGCCAGGAAGTGATCGTGCTGGGCGTGTCCATGGCCAAAGGCGGTGACATCATTGCGCTGGGCAAGGCACTGGCAGTGGCCACCGACAAAATCCAGACCAAGCTGCCCGTGGGCGCACAGCTGGTGCAGATCCAGGACCAGCCGCGGGCGGTGAGCACCTCGGTCAACGAGTTTGTTGCGGTGCTGATTGAAGCGGTGGTGATTGTGCTGGCGGTGAGCTTTCTGGCCCTGGGCCTGCACAGCCGCGGCAGGCAAGTGCCTTTGTACAAGCGCTATTACGTGGATATCCGCCCCGGCCTGGTGGTGGGCATCACCATTCCGCTGGTGCTGGCCGTCACCTTTCTGGCCATGTGGTACTTCAACTTGGGGCTGCACAAAATCTCGCTGGGTTCGCTCATCATCGCGCTGGGCCTGCTGGTCGACGATGCCATCATTGCGGTGGAGATGATGGTGCGCAAGATGGAAGAGGGCTACGACAAGGTGCGCTCGGCCACCTTTGCCTATGAGCTGACTGCCATGCCCATGCTGACGGGCACGCTGATTACTGCAGTGGGCTTTTTGCCCATCGGTATCGCCAAGTCGCTCACGGGTGAATACACCTTCGCCATTTTTGGCGTCACGGTGATTGCGCTGCTGATCAGCTGGGTGGTGTCGGTGTATTTTGTGCCCTATCTGGGCCTGCTGATCCTCAAGCACAAAGACAACCAGGCCATGCGCAACCAGGCGGGCGAGCACGAGGCGGGCGGCGCTGACCACCAGGAGCATTTCGACACGCCTTTCTACAACACCTTCCGGCGCATGGTGAACTGGTGTGTCCAGTACCGCTGGCTGACCATTGGCGCCACTGTGCTGGTCTTTGCCCTGGGGATCGTGGGCATGGGCAAGGTGCAGCAGCAGTTCTTCCCCGATTCATCGCGGCCCGAGATTCTGGTGGATGTGTGGTTCCCAGAGGGCACCAGCCTGGCGGCCAATGAGGCTGTGGTCAAGCGCCTGGAGCAGCGCCTGATGCAGGAGCCTGGCATGCGCAGTGTCAGCACCTGGCTGGGCTCGGGCGTGCCGCGTTTTTATCTGCCGATGGACCAGATTTTCCCTCAGACCAACGTCAGCCAGCTGATCGTGCTACCGCAAGACCTGAAGGCCCGCGAGGTATTGCGTATGAAGCTGCCTGCATTGCTGGCCAGCGAGTTTCCTGAGGTGCGGGGCCGGGCCAAGCTACTGCCCAATGGCCCGCCGGTGCCTTATCCGGTGCAGTTCCGTGTGGTCGGGCCTGAGGTCAGCACCTTGCGGACTCTGGCCGACACGGTCAAAGCCGAGATGCGTAACTCGCCTAATACCCGCGGCGTCAACGACAACTGGAACGAGTCGGTCAAGATGCTGCGCCTGGAGGTGGACCAGGCTAAGGCCCGCGCACTCGGAGTGACCAGCCAGAGCATTGCCCAAGCCTCACGCGCTATCCTGAGCGGCTCCACTGTGGGCACCTACCGCGAGGGCGACAAGCTGATCGACATCGTGCTGCGCCAGCCTTTGAGCGAGCGCGATGCCATCACCGACCTGGGCAACGCCTATCTGCCCACTAGCACGGGCCGCAGCATTCCGCTGACGCAAATCGCCAAGCCTGCCTTCATGTGGGAGCCCGGCGTAATGTGGCGTGAAAACCGCGACTACGCCATCACCGTCAATGCTGACATCATCGAAGGCCTGCAGGGCGCTACCGTCACCAATGAGCTGCTGCCCGCCCTGAAGGCGCTGGAGGCCAAGTGGCCCGCAGGCTACAGCATCCAGGTGGCAGGCGCGGTGGAAGAGTCCAGCAAAGGGCAGGGCTCGATCGCCGCCGGGGTGCCCATCATGCTGTTCATCACCTTCACTTTGCTCATGCTGCAGCTGCATAGCTTCAGCCGTGCCATGCTGGTGTTTTTGACCGGGCCACTGGGCATTGCAGGCGTGGCAGGGGCTTTGCTGCTGTTGGGCCGGCCGTTTGGCTTTGTGGCGCTGCTGGGTGTGATTGCCCTGATGGGCATGATCCAGCGCAACTCGGTGATCCTGATTGACCAGATCGAGCAGGACCGCAGCGCGGGCGTGCCCGCCTGGGACGCTATTGTGGAGTCTGCTGTGCGCCGCCTGCGCCCCATCGTGCTGACCGCCGCTGCTGCCGTGCTGGCCATGATCCCGCTGTCACGCAGCGTGTTCTGGGGCCCCATGGCCGTGGCCATCATGGGCGGGCTGATTGTGGCCACCGTGCTGACTTTGCTGGCTTTGCCTGCGATGTATGCGGCGTGGTTCAGGGTCAAGCGCTGAGTGGCGTAGCCCCTTGTAGGTGACTTATGTAATGTGTAAGTGATTGATTCGGCATGTGTACCTGAGTGTTTGGATAGATTAAACTTTGCTAACTGCTATACATTGTTTAATCAACTATGGTTCACGCCAAAACTTGCGGGGGGTCAGGGTCGATCAGTCGATACCTGACGATCATTACATTTTGGTCGATCTGCGCGATATTGCCAGATCAGAGTACCGCTCAGACCAGCCCAAGGCAGTCTGTCGCACCTCAAGCACAAAAAGTACAAACAGTAGAAGGCATTACCGAATACACCCTGGCTAACGGCTTGCGCATCTTGCTTGCGCCTGATGCATCAGACCAGCGGGTCACGGTCAACATGACCTACCTGGTGGGTGCCCGCCACGAGGGCTATGGTGAGTCTGGCATGGCGCATTTGCTGGAGCACTTGATTTTCAAAGGCACGCCCAAGACGCCGCAGCCCAAGGTGGAATTTGCCAAACGGGGCTTTGCCTTCAATGGCACCACCACCCATGACCGCACCAACTATTTCGCCAGCTTTCAATCAGAGCAGGCCTCAATAGACTGGTACCTGGCCTGGCAAGCAGATGCAATGGTCAATAGTTTCATTGCACGCAAAGACCTGGACAGTGAAATGACGGTGGTGCGCAATGAGTACGAGCGTGCTGAGAACAATCCTGTGATTGCGCTGGGCGATCGCATGCGGCGAGCTGCCTATATGTGGCACAACTACGGCAAATCGGTTTTGGGGGCCAAGTCCGATATTGAAAATGTGGACATTGTCAGTCTGAAGAATTTCTATCGTCGCTACTATCGACCGGACAACGCCATCGTCATGGTCGCTGGCAGGTTTGATTCTGCTGCCACACTGGCCAGCATCGTCAGCGCCTTTGGCAGCCTGGCCCGGCCTACCGATCCTCTGCCGCGTACCTACACGATGGATACAGCCCAGGATGGAGAGCGCAATGTAGTGCTGCGCAGGCCAGCGACAGCACCCTTTATCGCTAGCAGCTACCACGTACCGCCGATGTTGCACCCGGACACGGAGCCATTGATTTTGTTGGGCTTGGTCATGGCTGACGAAACGACTGGGCGCTTGACTAAAAAATTAAGCAGCCCGACAGTTTATGAACCTGTTTTGCGCCGCGAGGCTGGTAGTCAGTTTTTCGGCTCCCAACTGGGCCTGTCTGATAACGCAGACAATGTACAGAAAATCATGACAGATATCTTAGAAGGGGTGGCCACAGTACCCATCACGCAACAAGAATTTGAGCAGGCAAAAAACAAATTTAATCAGAGTTTGAAAAGAGTTTTCTCCAACGCAAATATCCAGGCGGGTACCGTTATTGAGCATGCAGTGGCGGGTGATTGGCGCAGCGCATTTGTCACCCGTGATCGATTTACCAAAGTAATTTTGGAAGATGTGAACCGTGTAGCCCAGAAATATTTCATCGCCAGCAATCGCACCACCGGTCGAATTGTTCCTACGCAGGCACCTGTTCGCGCCCCTGAACCTGCACAGCTTGACGCCGTGCTGTATATGCAAGGCTTTGCTTTGAACGGCCAAGGCGATGCCAGCCAGGATTTTGATTACTCGTTTGCCAATCTCCAGCGATCCACCATCAGCACCGAGCTTGCGCAGAATATCAAGCTAAGTGTGTTGAGCAAGCCCATGCGCGGAGATTTTGTCAGGCTGCGCATGAAGCTGCGTTTCGGCTCGTTGGATGCCCTGTCGGGGCGCATAGCTGCTGGACGGCTCGTGGGGCGTCTGCTGCAGGATGGCACGCCCAAATATAATAAACAACAGATACAGGACGAGCTGGTCAAGCTGAATGCTGCGGTCAACTTCAATCTTGGCCCCACCGGCGGCGATGTGGATTTGACCGTGGGAAAGGATCAATTTGCCCAAGCATATGATTTCATCGTGCATTTGCTCAAAGAGTCGGATTTGCCAGTCAGGGCGTTCTATTCAACGAAAAATAATTTCATTAGAGCCGTTGAAGGGGAGCTCAATGACAGGGCGACAGAAGCGAACAGGGAATTCCGCCGATATGGAAATCCGTACGCAAAAGACGATCCCAGGTATCCATATACGTCGCAGGAATGGCTAGATGAGCTCAAGGCGCTGACCTATGAGCAAGTGCAGGAGTTTCATGCCAAGTTTTATGGTGCGCAGGTTGCTCAGGTGGTTGTTGTTGGCGCAGTGGACCCTAGCAGTGTTCAAGCTCAGACAGCACGCCTGCTTGAAAACTGGACTGCTCCAGTACTTTGGCAACGGTTGCCTTATCCTTTCTCTGATGTAGTGCCCACCCGACAGATGTTTGACACGCCAGACAAGGCCAGCTCCAAAATATGGGCTTTCACGCGCGTACCGTTGGTCGAGCTGGACCCAGAGAACTGGCAATTGCGGCTGGCGACCCGTATTTTTGGTGTTGGACCAGCTTCTCGCCTGTGGACCCGGCTGCGCGAGAAAGACGGTTTGAGCTACGACCTTGCCGCAAGTGTGCAGCTATCCAGTTACGAAAAAAGTACAGGTTGGTCACTTTTCTGTGATGTAGCGCCTGCCAATCTCAGCACGGCTGAAAAAGCCGTGAAAGAGGAACTTGCCCGTTCTCTGGCTGATGGATTCAGCCCACAGGAGGTGGAACAGTTCAAAAAGCAATTTTTGCAGGAACGCAAAGCTGCTCGCAGCGGGGATGACCATGCGATCGGTGTTCTGATGGCTATCCAGGAATTCAACCAGGATTGGGATCTGGCGCTGAAAAATGACAAGCTGATCGAGAGTTTTACAACAGAGCAAATCAATGCCGTGTGGCGCAAGTACCTCAAGCCAGATCAATTGGTATGGGGCATATTCTCGGATGTGGCTAAAACCAAATAAAGTCCAGCACGGCTGGCCAGTCTTGCTTCATGGCGGTAAGGCTGACATCAAAGCCCGCTTCAGGCTATAATAGAGGGCTTCGCAGGATTCTTCCAGCGAAGAAAGCACGGCGCGGGTAGTTCCACCTGCGTTCGCAAGTACTTGAATCATAAGGAATTTTTTATGTTGACAGCCACCAAAGCTGAAGTCGTTAAGGCTAACGCCCGTAAACCCGGTGACACCGGTAGCCCCGAAGTGCAGGTTGCCCTGCTGACCGCCCGTATCAACGAGCTGGCTCCCCACTTCAAAGAGCACTCCAAAGACCACCATGGCCGTCGCGGCTTGCTGCGCATGGTCAACAGCCGCAAGAGCTTGCTGGCTTACCTCAAGAACAAAGACGCTGACCGTTACACCGCGCTGATCGCCAAGCTGGGCCTGCGTAAGTAATTGGGCAGTGATGCAATAAAACGCCTGAGTTAGTTCACTAGCTCAGGCGTTTTTTACTTCGGAGTTGACTCAAAGCAGGACTGAAGCTGTGTCATTCCAAAGACGGTTTGCTGGCAAACTCTCTCTGGGATGGCATCGTGTTCTGACTCTGCAACTTCCGGCCCGTAGGTACAGGGAATGTACTTTGACAAGCAATATCTGCCTCCAGCCCAATAGAATATCGCGGGAGCAGCTATTGAAATAATAGCAAAAGCTAGAAACAGGACACACCATGAGTATTTTCAATAAAGTCACCAAGACCTTCCAGTGGGGCAACCACACCGTCAAAATGGAAACCGGCGAGATCGCCCGCCAATCAGGCGGCGCTGTGCTGCTGGACATGGACGGCACCGTGGTGCTGGCCACTGTGGTCGCTTCCAAAACCGCCAAAGCCGGTCAGGATTTCTTCCCGCTGACGGTCGATTACCTGGAAAAAACCTACGCCGCAGGCAAGATCCCCGGCAGTTTCTTCAAGCGCGAAGCCAAGCCCAGCGAATTTGAAACCCTGACCAGCCGCCTGATCGACCGCCCGATCCGCCCGCTGTTCCCTGAAGGCTTCTTCAACGAAGTGCAGGTCGTGGTGCATACCGTCTCGCTCAACCCGGAAGTCGAAGGCGACATTCCCGCCCTCATCGCTACCAGCGCGGCGCTGGCGATCAGCGGCATCCCGTTCTCTGGCCCGATTGGCGCAGCGCGCGTGGGCTATATCAACGGCGAATATGTGCTCAACCCGAGCAATGCCCAGCTGGCCAACAGCCAGATGGACCTCGTGGTAGCTGGCACCGAAGCGGCTGTGCTGATGGTCGAATCGGAAGCCAAGCAGTTGCCCGAAGACATCATGCTCGGCGCCGTGGTCTATGGCCACGACATGGGCAAAGTGGCGATCAACGCCATCCACGAGCTCGTGCGCGACGCAGGCAAGCCAGTATGGGACTGGAAAGCCCCTGCCAAGGACGAACCACTGATCGCCAAAGTAGGCGCATTGGCCCAGGCCAAGCTGGCCGCCGCCTACCAGTTGCGCAACAAACAAGCCCGCACCCAAGCCTGCCGCACGGCCTATGCTGAAGTGATGGAAGGCCTGAAGGCAGACGGCGTGGAGTTTGATAGCGTCAAGGTCGAAGGCATGCTGTTTGACATCGAAGCTGGCCTGGTGCGCAGCCAGATTCTGGCAGGCGAGCCCCGCATTGACGGGCGCGACACGCGCACCGTGCGCCCCATCGAAATCCGCAACGGCGTGCTGCCCCGCACCCACGGCTCAGCGCTGTTCACGCGCGGCGAGACACAGGCTTTGGTGGTCACCACCCTGGGCACCGACCGCGATGCGCAGCGCATTGATGCACTGTCAGGCGAGTTCCATGACAGCTTCATTTTCCACTACAACATGCCTCCGTTTGCCACCGGCGAAACCGGCCGTGTTGGCACGCCCAAGCGCCGTGAAATCGGCCACGGTCGCCTGGCCAAGCGCGCGCTGATCGCTGTGTTGCCCACCAAGGAAGAGTTTCCCTACACCCTGCGTGTGGTCTCCGAGATCACCGAGTCCAACGGCTCCAGCTCGATGGCCTCCGTGTGCGGTGGCTGCCTGTCGATGATGGACGCGGGCGTGCCCCTGAAGGCGCATGTGGCCGGTATCGCCATGGGCCTGATCAAGGACGGCAACCGCTTTGCTGTGCTGACCGACATCCTGGGTGACGAAGACCACCTGGGCGATATGGATTTCAAGGTCGCGGGCACCACCAACGGCATTACCGCGCTGCAGATGGACATCAAAATCCAGGGCATCACCAAAGAGATCATGCAAGTGGCATTGGCCCAGGCCAAAGAAGCGCGCATGCACATTCTGGGCAAAATGCAGGAAGCCATGGGCGAAGCCAAAGCCGAAGTGTCCAACTTCGCACCGCGCCTGTACACCATGAAGATCAACCCCGAGAAGATCCGTGACGTGATCGGCAAGGGCGGCGCTGTCATCCGCGCGCTGACCGAAGAGACCGGCACCCAGATCGACATCAGCGAAGAAGGCGTGATCACCATCGCCAGCACCGACAGCGCCAAGGCTGAAGAAGCCAAGCGTCGCATCGAGCAGATCACCGCTGAAGTGGAAATTGGCAAGATCTACGAAGGCCCGATCACCAAGATTTTGGACTTCGGCGCGCTGGTCAACCTGCTGCCAGGCAAAGATGGCCTGCTGCACATCAGCCAGATCAGCCACGAGCGCATCAACAAGGTGACCGATGTGTTGGCCGAAGGCCAGATCGTCAAGGTCAAAGTGATGGAGACCGACGAAAAAGGTCGCGTCAAGCTGTCCATGCGCGCGTTGCTCGATCGCCCTGCACAGGACCAGCAGCAACAGTAACATGCTGCGCTGGCTGCTCACTTCGGTGACTGGCCAGCAGCTGTGACGGAGCAGTTGTGTACTATCAAATACATAGCTGCTCCCGCGATATTCTATTGGCCTTGCGACCTATTTTGTTTATAAAACGACGATGAAAGCTGTTGAAATCACTTCCTTTGGCATGCCCGATGTGCTGCGTTTGGGCACCCGCCCTGATGCAGTGGCGGGCGTGGGTGAGGTGTTGATTCAGGTGGCTGCCTCGGGCATCAACCGGCCCGATGTGTTGCAGCGCATGGGCATGTACCCGGTGCCACCGGGCGCGTCTGATTTGCCTGGCTTGGAAGTGGCGGGCACCATTGTGGGTGGTGACGCTGCGGCCATGCAGGCGGCGGGCTTCAAGCTGGGTGACCGCGTGTGCGCTCTGGTGGCGGGCGGTGGCTATGCGCAGCTGTGCGCAGCGCCCGTGGGCCAGTGCCTGCCAGTGCCCAAGGGCATGAGCGATATCGAGGCAGCTACGCTGCCAGAAACATTTTTTACCGTCTGGAGCAATGTGTTTGACCGCGCGCGGCTGCAAAGTGGCGAGACCCTGCTGATCCAGGGCGGCACCAGCGGCATCGGCGTCACAGCCATCCAGATGGCCAAGGCCTTTGGTGCCACCGTGATTGCCACGGCGGGCAGCGACGATAAATGCGCCGCCTGTTTGAAGCTGGGCGCAGACCACGCCATCAACTACAAAACGCAGGATTTTGTGCAGGAAGTCAAACGCATCACGGCAGACGCGGCCTCGCAGGCTGCGCCAGGGCAGGGCGGCATGCTGTCTAACGCGCCCGTCAGTGGGGTGAACGTCATTCTGGACATGGTGGCCGGAGACTATGTGGCCCGCGAGGTCGAGTGTCTGGCTGAGGATGGCCGCTTGGTCATCATCGCGGTGCAAGGCGGTGTCAAGGCCGAGTTCAACGCCGGTCTGGTGCTGCGCCGCCGCCTGCAGATCACAGGCTCCACGCTGCGCCCACGGCCTATCGCATTCAAAGCCGCTATCGCACAGGCGCTGCGCAACAAGGTCTGGCCCCTGATCGAGGCTGGCAAGATCACAACCGTCATCCACAGTGTGTTCGCGCCGCAAGAGGCGGCCGCGGCCCACGCGCTGATGGAGACCAACCAGCATATTGGCAAAATCGTGCTGGACTGGAGCAAAGTATGAGCAAGCTGATCGCTGGCAACTGGAAAATGAACGGCAGCCTGGCTGCCAACCAGGCCTTGGTCGAGGCGATCGCCACTGGCCTGGCAGCAGCCGGGCCGACAAAATGTGCGGTAGCGCTGTGCGCCCCAGCGCTGTATCTCGACCAGATTTCCAGGCAAATCAAGGCTCTGGCCCAACAAAATATCGCGGGAGCAGCTATTGATTTAGGAGCGCAGGACATCTCGGTACACGCCAGCGGCGCGTACACGGGCGAGGTCTCTGGCGCGATGCTCAAGGAATTTGGCGTACGCTACGCCATCGTCGGCCATTCCGAGCGCCGCCAGTACCATGGCGAGAGCGATGCGGTGGTGTCGCTCAAAGCCAAGGCGGCGCTGGCCCACGGCATTACCCCCATTGTGTGTGTGGGCGAGACGCTGGAACAGCGCGAAGCAGGCAAAACCGAAGAGGTCGTCAAGCGCCAGCTGGCTGCAGTGATCCACGACAATGGTCACTGCATCAGCGAAATCGTGGTGGCCTACGAGCCGGTATGGGCCATTGGTACTGGCAAGACAGCCACGCCCGAGATGGCGCAGGCGGTGCACGCCGTGCTGCGTGCGCAGCTCAAGGCAGCCACGGCCCACCCCGAGCGCGTCAAAATCCTGTATGGCGGCAGCATGAATGCTGCCAATGCGGCCGAGCTGCTGGCGCAGGGCGATATTGATGGCGGCCTGATCGGCGGCGCGTCGCTCAAAGCCCCTGATTTTTTGAAGATTATCGCTGCAGCCCAATAGAATATCGCGGGACCAGCTATAAAATTCATAGTAAAAAGTTACGTATTGTTGATTGAAGTATTGTTTAGGAGTTAGAGATGCAAGTTTTATCCACCGTTTTAGTCGCCATCCAAATGCTGTCGGCCCTGGTCATGATTGGCCTGATCCTGGTGCAGCACGGCAAGGGCGCTGACATGGGTGCAGCGTTTGGCTCGGGCGGCTCGGGCAGCCTGTTTGGTGCCAGCGGCAGCGCCAACTTCATGTCGCGCGCCACAGCAGTGCTGGCAACCGTGTTCTTTGTGGCGACACTGGCTTTGGCCTATTTCAGCGGTGTGCGTCCTACCGGCTCCAGCTCGGTGCTGGACAAAGCGGCCATCACAGCGCCTGCAGGCGCAGCGTCAGCCCCAGTCAGCGGCGCCGCGCCTATTCCTACAGGCCCAGCTGGTGCTGCGCCAGCCACCATCGCGCCTGCCCAGGCACCTGCCCCAGCTGCCACCGCTACCAGCCCTGCACCCGCAGCATCGGCCGTAACACCCATCCCAAGCAAGTAAGTTGCGCGTCGCCATCCTGCAGCTGGATGAAAATGCCCTTCAAAGGCAGTTTCTCCAGTGAATACGGGGCGTTTTCAGGGTAAACTCTAGGGCTGTCCAAGCAGGCAAATCCTCACGCTTTTGGACAGAAAAAATTAGCCGTCGTGGTGGAATTGGTAGACACGCTATCTTGAGGTGGTAGTGGCGAAAGCTGTGCGAGTTCGAGTCTCGCCGTCGGCACCAATCAAGGGCTACCTGCCTGTGCAGGTAGCCCGTAGAGAAAACAGGCCTTCCCGCTATGGTGCGGATGGCAACAGACACCTTAGCTACAACTGCAGCCAGACGCCATGAACCTCGAGCAATACCTGCCCATCCTGTTGTTTATCCTGGTCGGCATCGGTGTTGGCATCGTGCCCCAGGCGCTTGGTTACATCCTGGGTTCACGCAGGCCCGACGCGGCCAAAGACTCTCCTTACGAATGTGGCTTTGAAGCGTTCGAAGACGCCCGCATGAAATTCGACGTACGCTACTACCTCGTCGCCATCCTTTTCATTCTTTTTGACCTCGAAATCGCCTTTCTCTTCCCCTGGGGCGCTGCGCTCAAGGATGTGGGTGTGGTCGGTTTCTGGGCGGTGATGGTTTTCCTGGGCATTCTGGTCGTAGGCTTTATCTACGAGTGGAAAAAAGGCGCCCTGGATTGGGAATGAAGCAGACAAAAAGGGGTAAGCAAAATGATTGAAGGCGTACTCAAAGAAGGCATTGTCACCACCACGGCTGATGCGGTGATCAACTGGGCCAAGACCGGCTCACTATGGCCCATGACCTTCGGCCTGGCCTGCTGCGCTGTGGAAATGATGCACGCTGGCGCTGCGCGCTATGACCTGGACCGCTTTGGGGTGGTGTTCCGTCCCAGCCCGCGCCAGTCTGACCTGATGATTGTGGCCGGCACACTGTGCAACAAAATGGCACCTGCTTTGCGCAAGGTCTATGACCAGATGCCCGAGCCGCGCTGGGTATTGTCGATGGGCTCGTGTGCCAACGGCGGGGGCTACTACCACTACAGCTATTCCGTGGTGCGCGGTTGCGACCGCATTGTGCCGGTTGACGTCTATGTACCAGGCTGCCCGCCCACAGCCGAAGCGCTGATGTACGGCATCATCCAACTGCAGCAGAAAATCCGTCGCACCCAGACAATTGCACGCGTCTAGAACGTGCAGGGAACCTCATCACCATGACCGCATTTGCTGTACACCCCGAAACCACCAAGGCCGCCATAGAAGCTGCTTTGGGCGCGCGCGCCAAGCGTGTGTCCATTGAGCTGGGCGAAGTCAAAGTCCTTGTGTCCGCTGCCGACTATCTTGAATCTGCCACCATCTTGCGCGACGCGCCAGAGTGCAAGTTTGAGCAACTGATGGACCTGTGCGGTGTGGATTATTCCGAGTACAAAGACGGCGCCTACGACGGCCCGCGCTACTGCGTGGTTTCCCATCTGCTGTCCGTGTCGCTGAACCAGCGCGTGCGCTTGAAAGTTTTTGCGCCGGATGATGATCTGCCGGTGGTGGCTTCAGTTAACGACGTGTGGGGCTCGGCCAACTGGTTTGAGCGCGAGGCGTTCGATCTGTTTGGCATCGTGTTTGAAGGCCACAACGATCTGCGCCGCATCCTCACCGACTACGGCTTCATCGGCCACCCCTTCCGCAAAGACTTCCCTACCAATGGCCATGTCGAAATGCGCTATGACGCAGAGAAAAAGCGCGTGATCTACCAGCCCGTCACCATTGAACTGCGCGAGATCACCCCCCGCGTGATCCGCGAAGACAACTACGGAGGCATCAAGCCATGAGCATTCGAGCATATGTGTTGAATGTGAATTCAGGCGAGAACACCGCAAGCTGCTTCGGTGGGGAGCAATAACATGGCTGAAATTAAGAACTACACCCTGAACTTTGGTCCCCAACATCCCGCAGCCCACGGCGTGCTGCGCCTCGTGCTGGAGCTTGATGGCGAAGTCATCCAGCGCGCTGATCCGCACATTGGCCTCTTGCACCGCGCCACAGAAAAACTCGCTGAGAGCAAGACCTATATCCAGTCGCTGCCCTATATGGACCGTCTGGACTATGTGTCGATGATGTGCAACGAGCACGCCTATTGCCTCGCGATCGAGAAGATGATGGGTATTGAGGTGCCCGAGCGCGCGCAGTACATCCGCGTGATGTTCAGCGAAATCACCCGTCTGCTCAACCACCTGCTGTGGGTGGGTTGCCACGGCCTGGACTGCGGCGCGATGACGATCTTTTTGTACGCCTTCCGCGAGCGTGAAGACCTGTTTGACCTGTACGAAGCGGTCTCTGGCGCGCGCATGCATGCCGCCTATTTCCGCCCAGGTGGTGTCTATCGCGACCTGCCCGACAGCATGCCGCAGTACAAGGTCAGCAAGATCAAGAACGCCAAGGCGCTAGCCAAGCTCAACGAAGGCCGCCAGGGCTCGGTGCTCGACTTTATCGACGATTTCACCCAGCGTTTCCCCAAGTACCTGGAGGAATACCACACCCTGCTGACCGACAACCGCATCTGGAAGCAGCGCACTGTGGGCATCGGCGTGGTCACGCCTGAGCGTGCGCTCAATCTGGGCTTCACCGGGGCCATGCTGCGCGGCTCGGGCATTGCCTGGGACTTGCGCAAGCAGCAGCCCTACGACGTGTACGGCAAGATGGACTTTGACATTCCCGTCGGCAAAACCGGCGACTGCTATGACCGCTACCTGGTGCGCATGGAAGAGATGGCGCAGAGCAACCGCATCATCAAGCAGTGCGTCGACTGGCTGCGCGTCAACCCCGGCGCTGTCATCACCGACAACAACAAGGTCGCTGCGCCCAGCCGCGAAGGCATGAAGAGCAATATGGAGGACTTGATCCACCACTTCAAGCTTTTCACCGAAGGCTTTCATGTGCCGCAAGGCGAGGCCTATGCGGCGGTGGAGCATCCCAAGGGTGAATTTGGCATCTACATGGTGAGCGATGGCGCCAACAAGCCCTACCGCCTGAAAATCCGCGCCCCTGGCTTCGCGCATCTGGCTGCCCTGGACGAAATGACGCGCGGCCACATGATTGCCGATGCGGTGGCTGTCATTGGCACCATGGATATTGTTTTCGGAGAAATCGACCGATGATCACGCAAGCTACGCAAGCGCGCTTCGACAAGGAAGTCGCCAAATACCCCGCAGACCAAAAAGTCTCGGCGGTCATGGCCTGTCTGGCTATCGTGCAGCAGGAGCAGGGCTGGGTCAGCGCTGAAACTGAAAAAGCCATTGGTGACTATCTGGATATGCCTGCCATCGCGGTGAAGGAAGTCACCACGTTCTACAACATGTATAACCAGCAGCCCGTGGGCAAGTACAAGCTCAATGTATGCACCAACCTGCCGTGCCAGCTGCGCGACGGACAGCAGGCACTCAACTATGTGTGCAACAAGCTGGGCGTGGAGATGGGCGGCACCACCAAGGACGGGATGTTTACTGTGCAGCAAAGTGAATGCCTGGGCGCCTGCGCCGATGCGCCCGTGATGCTGGTCAACGACCGCAGCATGTGTAGTTTCATGACGAACGACAAACTCGATCAATTGATCGACGGTTTGCGAGGAGCCAAATGATGGATGCCTCTCAGGTACTGGACCAATTCAAGGCCACAGGTGTACAAACCTGCTTTCATGGCCGCCACATAGAGCCGCAGATCTACAAAGACCTGAACGGCAGCAACTGGCGCCTGAAAGACTACATGGCCCGCGGCGGCTATGCGGCTTTGAGAAAGATTCTCGGCAAAGATGGCGCACCTGTGGCCGAAGGCGCAGCGCCCGGCATGACGCAGGACCAGGTGATTGCCACCGTCAAGGAATCCGCATTGCGCGGCCGCGGTGGCGCGGGCTTTCCCACGGGCCTCAAGTGGAGCTTCATGCCCCGCAGCTTTCCGGGCCAGAAATATCTGGTGTGCAACTCTGACGAAGGCGAGCCGGGCACCTGCAAAGACCGCGACATTCTGGAGTTCAACCCGCATATCGTGATCGAAGGCATGGCCATTGCTGCGTATGCCATGGGCATCAGCGTGGGCTACAACTACATTCACGGCGAAATCTTCCAGACCTATGACCGTTTTGAAGAGGCGCTGGAAGAAGCCCGCGCTGCCGGCTTGCTGGGCGACAACATCCTGGGCAGCAATTTCAGCTTCCAGCTGCATGCTTTCCACGGTTTTGGTGCCTATATCTGCGGCGAAGAAACGGCTTTGCTCGAATCGCTCGAAGGCAAAAAAGGCCAGCCGCGTTTCAAGCCGCCTTTCCCGGCCAGCTTTGGCCTGTACGGCAAGCCCACCACCATCAACAACACCGAAACCTTCGCGGCTGTGCCGTGGATCATCAATCATGGTGGTGCTGCCTATCTTGCTATCGGCAAGCCCAATAACGGCGGCACCAAGATCTACTCGGTATCTGGCGACGTGGAGTTGCCCGGCAACTATGAAGTGCCATTGGGCACACCATTTAGCAAGCTGCTTGAGCTGGCCGGTGGCGTGCGCAAGGGCCGCACGCTCAAAGCCGTCATTCCTGGCGGCTCTTCGGCACCGGTTCTGCCTGCAGACATCATGATGCAATGCACGATGGACTATGACTCGATCGCCAAGGCAGGCTCCATGCTGGGCTCGGGTGCAGTGATTGTGATGGACGACTCACGCTGCATGGTGGAAAGCTTGAAACGCCTCTCCTATTTCTACATGCACGAGTCGTGTGGTCAGTGCACCCCCTGCCGCGAAGGCACGGGCTGGCTCTGGCGCATGGTGGAGCGCATCCACACAGGCCAGGGCAGACCGCAGGATATGGATCTGCTCAATTCAGTAGCTGACAACATCCAGGGCCGCACCATCTGCGCCCTGGGCGATGCAGCCGCCATGCCGGTGCGCGCGATGATCAAGCATTTCAGGCACGAATTCCAGGCCATGATCGACAAAGCACAGGTGCCTAGCGCCGTGGCTGCTTGATACTGACCGATAGCGAGAAAAGAATATGGTTGAAATTGAACTTGACGGTCAGAAAGTGGAAGTGCTTGAGGGCAGCATGATCATGCATGCTGCGGACAACGCTGGCACCCACATTCCCCATTTTTGCTATCACAAGAAGCTCAGTATTGCGGCCAACTGCCGCATGTGCCTGGTGGATGTGGAAAAGATGCCCAAGCCCATGCCCGCCTGCGCCACGCCGGTGAGCCAGGGCATGATCGTGCGCACCAAGAGCGACAAGGCCATCAAGGCGCAGCAGTCGGTAATGGAGTTTTTGCTGATCAACCATCCACTGGATTGCCCCATCTGCGACCAGGGCGGTGAATGCCAACTGCAGGACCTGGCCGTGGGCTATGGCGGCAGCGGCTCGCGCTACCAGGAAGAAAAGCGGGTGGTGGCGGTCAAGGACGTCGGCCCGCTGATCAGCATGCAGGAGATGACCCGCTGCATCCACTGCACTCGCTGTGTGCGTTTCGGCCAGGAGGTCGCTGGCATCATGGAACTGGGCATGGTGCACCGCGGTGAGCATGCCGAAATCACCACCGTAGTTGGCGACACGGTCGATTCTGAGCTGTCGGGCAACATGATCGACATCTGTCCTGTCGGCGCGCTGACCAGCAAGCCTTTCCGCTACAGCGCCCGCACTTGGGAGCTGGGCCGCCGCAAATCCATCAGCCCGCATGATTCGAGCGGCGCTAACCTGATCGTCCAGGTCAAAGCCAACCAGGTGATGCGCGTGGTGCCGCTGGAAAACGAAGCCGTCAACGAATGCTGGATTGCCGACCGCGACCGCTTCAGCTACGAGGCCTTGAACGGCCCCGAGCGTCTGACCAAGCCTATGCTCAAGCAGGGCGGTGTGTGGAAAGAAGTCGATTGGCAGGCCGCACTCGAATATGTGGCCAATGGCCTCAAGCAAATCAAGGCCGACCATAGCGCTGCCTCCATCGGCGCGCTGGTCAGCCCGCACAGCACCCTCGAAGAGCTGTACCTTGCTGGCGCACTGGTGCGCGGCCTGGGCAGTGACAACATTGACTACCGTCTGCGCAACGCCGAGTTCCCGGCGCCAGAAGGCGTGCGCTATCTGGGCACGAGCATTGCGTCGCTGAGCACACTGCAGCGCGTGCTGGTCGTGGGCACCCATTTGCGCAAGGACCACCCCCTGTTTGCACAGCGCATTCGCCAGGCCGTACGCAAGGGCGGGGCGCTGTCAGCGATCAATTCCGTATCCTATGACTGGGCCATGCCCGTAGCTAACACGATCACCGTGCCTGCTGCCCAATGGGCGCAAGCGCTGGCCGATGTCGCCGCTGCCATCGCGGCAGAAAAGGGCATTGCTGCCCCAGCTGCAGGCAACGCCACCGATGTCGCCAAGGCCGTAGCCAAGTCATTGCTTGGCGGTGAACGCAAGGCCGTGCTTCTGGGCAACGCTGCTGCACACCATGCCAATGCATCGTCCATGTTGGCCTTAGCCAACTGGATTGGCGAGCAGACTGGTGCGTCTGTGGGCTATCTCACTGAGGCTGCTAACACCGTGGGTGCTCAGCTGGCTGGCGCCATGCCGCAAAAGGGTGGCAAGAATGCCGCGCAAATGCTCTCAGGCGGCTTGCGCGCCGCCATCTTGCTTCACACTGAGCCCAAGTTTGACAGCGCAGCGCGTGCTGACATCAAGGCCGACATGGTCGTCACGCTCAGCCCGTTCAAAGCCAATATGGATTGCAGCGATGTGCTGCTGCCGGTTGCGCCCTTTACCGAAACTGCGGGCACCTTCATCAACGCCGAAGGCCGCGTGCAGAGCTTTCACGGTGTGGTGAAACCTCTGGGCGACACACGCCCCGCCTGGAAAGTGCTGCGCGTGCTGGGCAATATGCTGGGTGTGCCAGGTTTCGATTTCGAATCGTCACAGGACGTTTTGGCCAAAGTGGTCAAGGCAGATGCTGAGTTTGCACCGGCTGAGCAGCTGAGCAACGCCAGCAAAGCCGCCATCCAGTTGGACGCACCTGCAGGCGAGCCTGTCAGCGCGGCCATCTACCAGCTCGATGGCATCGTGCGCCGCGCACCCTCACTGCAACGCACCGCTGACGCGAAAGGCACAGCGCAAACCAGCAGCCAAGCACAGCCTATGACAGCTACCGAAGCCCAAGGAGTCCCAGCATGATCGACACCTTGCACGGCTTCGGTCAGGGTCTGCTGAGCGCCCCCTGGTGGGGCACGATGGCCTGGCCCGTGATCTGGAATCTGATCAAAATCATCTGTGTGGTGCTGCCCATCATGGGCTTGGTGGCCTATCTCACGCTGTGGGAGCGCAAAGCCATTGGCTGGATCCAGATCCGCATCGGCCCCAATCGCGTGGGTCCCTTGGGTTTGCTGCAGCCGATTGCTGACGCGCTCAAGCTGCTGACCAAGGAAATCATTGTCCCCGCGGCGGCCAACAAGAGCCTGTTTTTTATCGGCCCCATCATGACCATCATGCCCGCGCTGGCTGCCTGGGCCGTGGTGCCGTTTGGTCCCGAAGTGGCGCTGGCCAACATCAATGCGGGCCTGCTGTTCATCATGGCCATCACCTCGATGGAAGTCTATGGCGTCATCATTGCGGGTTGGGCGTCCAACTCCAAGTACGCTTTCCTGGGTGCACTGCGCGCCTCGGCGCAGATGGTGAGCTATGAAATTGCCATGGGCTTTTGTCTGGTGGTGGTGCTGATGGTATCGGCCTCGCTGAACATGACCGATATCGTCGTAGGGCAGGGCAAGGGCTACTTTGCAGCCATGGGCTTGAATTTCCTGTCATGGAACTGGCTGCCCCTGTTGCCGATCTTCGTGGTCTACATCATTTCGGGTATTGCAGAAACCAACCGCCATCCTTTCGACGTGGTCGAAGGCGAGTCTGAAATTGTGGCCGGGCATATGGTGGAATATTCGGGCATGGCGTTTGCCATGTTCTTCCTGGCCGAATACGCCAACATGATCCTGATCTCCGCACTGGCGTCCATCATGTTTCTGGGTGGCTGGTATCCGCCGATTGACAGTGCCCTGCTTAATTTGATTCCAGGCTGGATCTGGCTGGGACTGAAAACCTTTGTCGTCGTCACCCTGTTTATCTGGGTGCGTGCTACCTTCCCGCGTTTTCGCTATGACCAGATCATGCGTTTGGGCTGGAAGATATTCATCCCCGTCACCCTGATCTGGCTGATCGTTGTGGGTGCCTGGATGCAAACATCCTGGAATATTTGGAAATAAAGAGGGCTTGATATGTCTACACTGGCTTCTCCTGCCTTTTCGCTCAAGGACTTCCTGAGCAGCTTCATGCTGATTGAGCTGTTCAAGGGCTTTGCGCTGACCGGCAAACACGCTTTTCGCCGCAAGATCACGGTGCAGTTCCCTGAAGAGAAAACACCGCAATCGCCACGCTTTCGCGGCCTGCACGCGCTGCGCCGCTACGACAACGGTGAAGAGCGTTGCATCGCCTGCAAGCTGTGCGAAGCAGTGTGCCCTGCCATGGCCATCACCATCGAGAGCGAAGTGCGTGCTGATGGCAGCCGTCGCACGACACGCTACGACATTGATCTGACCAAATGTATCTTCTGCGGTTTCTGTGAAGAAAGCTGCCCGGTCGACTCCATTGTCGAGACGCATATTCTGGAATACCACGGCGAGAAGCGTGGCGATTTGTACTTTACCAAAGACATGCTGCTGGCTGTGGGCGATCGTTACGAAAAAGAAATCGCTGCCAATCGCGCTGCTGACGCAAAATACCGATAAACCTTGTTGAAATAATAAAAATGGATATCAAAACAGGTTTCTTCTATCTTTTTTCGCTGGTACTGCTGTTCGCCGCTTTCAAAGTCATCACCGCGCGCAGTCCGGTGCACGCGGCGCTGTACCTTGTGCTGGCGTTTTTCCAGGCCGCTGCCATCTGGGTGCTGCTCAAGGCAGAGTTTCTGGCCATTGCCCTTGTGCTGGTCTATGTGGGGGCGGTCATGGTGCTGTTCCTGTTTGTCGTGATGATGCTGGACATCAACACCGATAGTTTGCGACAGGGCTTCTGGAAGCACTTTCCATTGGCAGCTACTGTCGGGGCCCTGATTGCTGTTGAAATGGCCCTGGTGCTGATGGGCGGGTTCCGCCTGGCAGATGAGCCTAAGTCCACCGTTGCGATTGCAGGCCAGGTGGCCAATACCAAAGAGCTTGGCAAGCTGATGTACACCCAGTATCTGTACCCGCTGGAGATCGCTGCCGTATTGCTGCTGGTGGCCATCATCGCGGCCATTGCGCTGACCCTGCGCGAACGCAAGGACAGCAAGTACGTAGACCCCTCCATGCAGGTGCGGGTCAAGGCACGCGACCGCATGGAAGTCATCAAGATGGATGCCACGCAGAAAGCCCAGCCTCTGGCAGACGCTGCTGCTGACAGCGCTGAGGGCAGTGCACAGGCATCGACACAAGGGGGTAAAGCATGACCATCACTCTCGGCCATTATTTATCTCTGGGCGCCATGCTGTTTGCGCTGTCGGTGATTGGCATTTTCCTCAACCGCAAAAACATCATCATTCTGCTCATGGCCATCGAACTGATGCTGCTGGCAGTGAACATGAATTTTGTGGCTTTTTCCTATTACCTGGGCGACCTGCACGGCCAGGTGTTCGTATTTTTCATCTTGACCGTGGCCGCCGCCGAGTCGGCGATTGGACTGGCCATTTTGGTACTTCTGTTCCGCAATAACGCCACCATTGCTGCAGACGAACTCAACACGCTCAAAGGATAACAAGACGTATGAGCGCAACTTTGAATGTTTCTACACTGCTGGCCGTGCCCTTGGCACCGCTGGCAGGCTCCCTGATTGCCGGGGTGCTGGGCACGCAGTTTGGTGGCAACTGGATTGGCCGCCGCGCCAGCCATTTTTTCACCATCCTTGGTGTACTGATCGCTTTCATCCTGTCAGCGCAGACCTTGATGGCGGTGATTGGCGGCGCGCGCTTCAATGCCACCATTTATGAATGGATGGTCATTGGCGGTTTGAAGATGGAGGTGGGCTTTCTGGTGGACGGGCTGACCGCCATGATGATGTGCGTGGTGACCTTTGTCTCGCTCATGGTCCATATCTACACCATCGGCTACATGGAAGAAGACGAAGGCTACAACCGTTTCTTTGCCTATATTTCTCTGTTCACCTTCTCCATGCTGATGCTGGTGATGAGCAACAACATGCTCCAGCTGTTCTTTGGCTGGGAGGCTGTGGGCCTGGTCTCCTATCTCTTGATCGGCTTCTGGTACAACAAGCCCACCGCCATATTTGCCAACATGAAGGCCTTTCTGGTCAACCGTGTGGGTGACTTCGGTTTTATCCTGGGCATCGGTCTGATCGTGGCCTTTGCGGGCACACTGAATTACACCGAAGCATTTGCCAAAGCAGGTGAACTGGCCAAGCTCAGCTTTCCCGGCACCGACTGGATGCTAGTCACTGTGATCTGCATCTGTCTCTTCATCGGCGCCATGGGTAAATCAGCGCAGTTCCCATTGCATGTGTGGCTGCCCGACTCGATGGAAGGCCCTACGCCGATTTCTGCCCTGATCCACGCGGCAACGATGGTGACGGCGGGTATCTTCATGGTGGCTCGCATGTCACCGCTGTTTGAGCTGAGCGATACTGCCTTGAGCTTCATCATGGTGATCGGTGGCATCACTGCCTTGTTCATGGGCTTTCTGGGCATCATCCAGAACGATATCAAGCGCGTGGTGGCGTATTCCACCCTGTCTCAGCTGGGCTACATGACGGTGGCATTGGGTGCGTCGGCTTACTCTGTGGCGGTGTTCCATCTGATGACGCACGCGTTCTTCAAGGCCCTGCTGTTCCTGGGCGCAGGCTCGGTGATCATGGGCATGCACCACAACCAGGACATCCGCTATATGGGTGGCCTGCGCAAATACATGCCGATTACCTGGATCACTTCACTGCTGGGTTCGCTGGCATTGATCGGCACGCCTCTGTTCTCGGGCTTCTATTCCAAAGATGAAGTCATCATGGCTGTGAAGGCCAGCAATCTGGCGGGTTCGGGCTTTGCCTACTTTGCGGTGATGGCCGGTGTGTTTGTCACGGCGTTTTATTCTTTCCGCATGTACTTCTTGGTGTTTCACGGCAAAGAGCGCTACGACCAGAATCCTGACGCACACCACGATGATCACCACGGACATGACAGCCACGGCCATGACGACAAGCCGCACGAGTCGCCCTGGGTGGTGACGGTGCCTTTGGTGTTGCTGGCCATTCCCTCGGTGGTGCTGGGCTTCATGACGATTGCGCCAATGCTGTTTGGCGCATTTTTCAAGGACGCCATCTTTGTCGACGGCTCCAAGCACATGGCAATGGCCGAGCTGGCCAAGGAGTTTCATGGCGCAGCGCAGCTGGCGCTGCACGGCCTGATGACCCTGCCGTTCTGGCTGGCTGTGGCTGGAGTGGGCCTGTCGTATTACATGTATATCGTCAACCCGTCTGTGCCTGCGGCCATCAAGACGCGCGTCATGCCGATCTACACCTTGCTCGAGAACAAATACTACTTCGACTGGTTCAACGAAAACGTGCTGGCGCGTGGCGCACGCATGCTGGGTATGGGTCTGTGGAAGGGTGGCGACCAGACCTTGATCGACGGTGGCCTGGTCAACGGCTCATGGAAGATCATTGGCTTTTTCTCCGGCATTGTGCGCCGTGCACAGACCGGTTATATCTACCACTATGCTCTGGTGATGTTGCTCGGCCTGTTTGTGCTGATGACGTACTTCGTCTGGTTCAATAAATAAGAAGAAGGAAAAGAAGAACCATGGGATTACTCAGCCTCGCGATTTGGATGCCGATAGCTTTCGGCGTAGTGCTTCTGGCTATGGGCCGTGATGACCAGGCACACAATGTGCGCTGGGTGGCACTGATTGGTGCCATTGCCAGCTTTTTGGTGACCTTGCCTTTGTACGGCGGCTTCAAGCTGGGAACATCGGCCATGCAGTTTGTCGAAAAAGCGCCCTGGATTGAGCGCTTCAATGTCAATTACCACCTCGGTATTGACGGCATTTCGTTCTGGTTTGTGCTGCTCACCGCTTTCATCACCGTCGTGGTGGTGATCTCGGCGTGGGAAGCCATCACCGAGCGCGTAAACCAGTACATGGGCGCGTTCTTGATCCTCAGCGGCCTGATGATTGGCGTGTTCAGCGCATTGGACGGCGTGCTGTTCTATGTGTTTTTTGAAGCCACGTTGATTCCGATGTACCTGATCATCGGCATCTGGGGTGGGCCCAACAAGATTTATGCTGCGTTCAAATTTTTCCTGTACACGCTGCTGGGCTCATTGCTCACTTTGATTGCGCTGATTTTTCTCTATACCAAATCCGGCGGCAGCTTCGACATCCTGACCTGGCACAAGCTGCCACTGAGCAGCACGGCGCAAACCCTGGTGTTCTTTGCCTTCTTTGCCGCATTTGCCGTCAAGGTACCGATGTGGCCTGTGCACACCTGGTTGCCCGATGTGCACGTTGAGGCGCCTACGGGCGGCTCTGCGGTGCTGGCTGCCATCATGCTCAAGCTGGGTGCCTATGGCTTCCTGCGTTTTTCCATGCCGATTGCCCCCGATGCCTCGCGCGAGCTGGCCTGGCTGGTCATTGGCCTGTCCCTGATTGCCGTCATCTACGTGGGCTTGGTGGCCATGGTGCAGCAGGACATGAAAAAGCTGGTGGCGTATTCGTCGGTGGCGCATATGGGCTTTGTCACGCTGGGTTTCTTCATCTTCAATGATCTGGGCGTGGCCGGCGGTATCGTGCAGATGATCGCCCACGGCTTTGTCTCTGCCGCAATGTTCCTGTGCATTGGCGTGCTGTATGACCGTGTGCACTCGCGCGAGATTGCCAGTTATGGCGGGGTGGTCAACACCATGCCCAAGTTCGCAGCTTTCGGTTTGTTTTTTGCCATGGCCAACTGTGGGCTGCCGGGCACAGCAGGCTTTGTGGGCGAATGGATGGTGATTCTGGGCGGCGTCAAATACAACTTCTGGATCGGCTTTGCCGCTGCCTCGGCGCTGATCTTTGGCGCGGCTTACACCCTGTGGATGTTCAAGCGCGTCTACCTGGGTCCTGTGGCCAACGACGATGTCAAAGGCCTGATCGACATCAACGGCCGCGAGTTCCTTATGCTGGCCCTGCTGGCAGCAGCTACCTTGTGGATGGGCCTGTATCCCAAGCCCTTCACGGACGTGATGAACGCCTCGGTGGCTGACCTGCTCAAGCATGTTGCTTTGACCAAACTGAACTGATCCCAGCTGAAACTACGAGAACGCAAATGATTGATAAAGCCAGTTGGATTGCCATTTACCCAGAGATCGTGCTGCTTGTGATGGCCTGCGCGATTTTGCTGCTGGACCTGTTCGTCAAAAGCCCGCGCCGCACCGCTACCTATGTGCTGACGCTGCTGACACTCGGGGTAGTGGCTGTGCTGCATGGCCTGTACGCTACGGGCGAGAACACCCTGTACGGATTTGGCAACATGGTGGTGAGCGACCCGATGGGGCACTGGCTTAAATGCTTCAGCTGTATTGCCATGGCAGTTACGCTGATATATGGCCGCCCCTATGCGGCAGACCGCGGCATGCTGCGCGGCGGCGAGATGTTTACGCTGAGCATGTTTGCGCTGCTGGGCATGTGCGTGATGATCTCGGGCAACAACTTCCTCGTGATCTACATGGGCCTGGAGCTGCTTACGCTGTCGAGCTACGCGCTGGTGGCACTGCGCCGAGACCATGCGCAGTCTACCGAAGCGGCCATGAAGTATTTCGTGCTCGGCGCACTGGCCAGCGGTTTCCTGCTGTATGGCCTGTCGATGATGTATGGCGCGACGGGCTCGCTGGATATTCCTGCCGTATCCAAAGCCATTGCCACAGGCCAGATCAAGCAGCAGGTGCTGGTCTTTGGTCTCGTGTTTGTGGTGTCTGGCCTGGCGTTCAAGCTGGGCGTGGTGCCTTTCCATATGTGGGTGCCCGACGTGTACCAGGGCGCGCCCACCTCGGTGACCTTGATGATCGGTGGTGCCCCCAAGCTGGCCGCGTTTGCCATCTGCATCCGCCTGCTGGTGGAAGGCATGCTGCCGCTGGCGTTTGACTGGCAGCAAATGCTGGTCATGCTGTCGATTGCATCCTTGCTGGTGGGCAACCTGGCCGCCATTGCGCAGACCAACCTCAAGCGTATGCTGGCTTTCTCCACCATCGCGCAGATGGGCTTTCTGCTACTCGGCTTGTTGGCCGGTGTGGTCAACGGCAACAACAACGGGGCAGCCGCAGCCTACAGCGCGGCCATGTTCTATGCCATCACCTATGTGCTGACGACACTGGCCACCTTCGGCATCATGCTGCTGCTCTCGCGCGAAGGTTTTGAGAGCGAAGAAATCTCTGATCTGGCTGGTCTCAACCAGCGCAGCCCGCTGTACGCCGCCATCATGGCGATCTGCATGTTCTCTCTAGCTGGTATCCCGCCAATGGTGGGCTTTTTTGCCAAGCTCAGCGTGCTGCAGCCGCTGATTGACTCGCGCCAACCCATGATGATTGCACTGGCCGTGTTTGCGGTGGTGATGTCCCTGGTGGGGGCGTTTTACTATCTGCGTGCCGTCAAAGTGATGTATTTTGACGAGCCCATCACCGTCAGCACGGTAGTGGCCAGCACCGATGTGCGTGTGGTGCTCACCATCAACGGCGCGCTGATCCTGCTGCTCGGCCTGTTCCCCAGCGGACTGATGACTCTGTGCCTGCAGGCCATTGTCAAAACCCTCGGCAGCTAGGCGCCAGGGCTGGCACATCCCCATGGGGCAAAGCGCATCTGTCTGGCTGGTCATCGTGTTAGCTTGTCTCGCCGCCAATCTTCCCTTCCTGTCCCAGCGCCTGTTTGCGCTGCTGCCCCTGCGCACTGGCAAAAACCTGGCGCTGCGCCTGGCTGAGCTGCTGGTGATGTACTTTGTGGTCGGCGGCGTTGCGCTGCTGCTGGAAAAGCGCCTGGGCCAGATTGCGCCGCAAGGCTGGGAGTTTTATGCTGTCACTGGCACGCTCTTCATCACCTTGGCATTCCCGGGTTTTGTGTGGCGCTATCTGCTCAAACACCGTAACTGAAGCACCATGACTACACTGAAAGAAACCCTCGTCAGCAGCGAACTCCTGCTCAGCGGCAAGTTTCTGCAGGTCAAGCGTGACACGGTCAGCCTGCCTGATGGCAAGCAGGCCACGCGTGAATATGTAGTGCACCCCGGCGCTGTGGTGGTGGTGCCCTTGCTCGATGACGGCCAGGTGGTGCTGGAGCGGCAGTTTCGCTACCCGGTGGGCCAGCTGATGATCGAGTTTCCTGCGGGCAAGATCGACCCAGGTGAAGACCCGCTGGTCTGCGGCCTGCGCGAGCTGCACGAAGAAACCGGCTACACCGCCAGCGAATGGGCCTATGCAGGCCAGATGCACTTGGCCATTGCCTATTCCACCGAAATCATCCACATCTACTTTGCGCGCGGCCTCACCGCCGGGCCACGCAAGCTCGACGCTGGTGAGTTTCTTGACGTGTTCACCGCGCCTGCAGCCCAGTTGTTCGACTGGTGTGCCGACGGCACGGTGACCGACGCCAAGACCATGACCTGCGCCGTGCACCTGGCCAACCATCTCAGTGGCAAACGCCCCATGGCCTGGCAGTCCACGCCACGCACGGCTGGCGCCAGGTGAAGGGCAGGGCAGCATGAAAGTCCTCGACCTGCAGTGCCGGCATGCCCATAGCTTTGAAGGCTGGTTTGGCTCTGAAGACGATTTTCAAAGCCAGCTTGCGCGCGGCCTGGTGGAGTGCCCGCTGTGTGGTGATGTGCAGATCACCAAAAAGCTTTCAGCCCCGAGGCTGAACCTCAGCGGCTCGCGCGAGGTGGCCTTGGTGGCTGAGCCAGTGCCAGCAGACACTGTGGCCACCCCTGCAGCATCACCTGCCAAAGACCCGGTCATCCAGGCCATGATGCAGGACCCGCAATTCCAGGCAGCCTATCTGCAGATGGCCCGCAAGATCATGGCGCAGACCGAAGACGTCGGCACCCAGTTTGCCGAAGAGGCCCGCAAGATCCACTACGGCGAATCGCCCCAGCGCGGCATCCGCGGCGAGGCTTCGCGTGAAGAAACTCTGGAGCTGCTTGACGAGGGCATCGACGTGCTGCCCCTGCCGCTGCCCAAGGCCCTCAAAGAGCCTTTGCAATAAGCTTTCTAGCTGGCAAACTGCAGCGCCGCCAACCTGGCGTACACGCCGCCTTGCTGCACCAGTGCGTCGTGCTTGCCCACTTCCACAATGCGGCCATGCTCCATCACCACGATGCGGTCAGCCTGCTGCACTGTTGCCAGGCGGTGGGCGATGACCAGGGTGGTGCGGCCTTGCATGGCGCGCTCCAGTGCGGCCTGGACCATGTGCTCACTTTGCGCGTCCAGCGCGCTGGTGGCCTCGTCCAGCAGCAAAATGGGCGCGTTTTTCAGCATGGCGCGGGCAATCGCAATGCGCTGGCGCTGCCCGCCTGAGAGGCGCACACCACGCTCGCCTAGAAAGGTGTTGTAGCCCTCGGGCAGCTGGCTTAAAAACTCGTCGGCAAAAGCGTCTTTGGCGGCAGCCAGCACCTGCGCGTCGCTGGCGTCGGGCCGGCCGTAGCGGATGTTGTCCATCGCCGATGACGAGAAGATCACCGCGTCCTGCGGCACCACGGCAATGGCGTTGCGCAGCGCGGCCAGCGACAGGTTAGCCAGTGGCGTGCCCTGCAGTTCGATCACACCGCTTTGTGGATCGTAAAAGCGCTGCAGCAGCTGAAACACTGTGGTCTTGCCCGCACCACTCTCGCCCACCAAGGCCACGGTCTCGCCTGGCGCTACGCGCAGGCTCAGGTCGTGCAACGCAGGCTGCGTGGGGCGGGAGGGATAGTGAAAGTTAATTGCTCTTAATTCTATAGCTGCTCCCGCGATATTCTGTTGGGCTAGCGGCAGATTAAGCTTGGAAAAAATGCGTGATGGCGCATGCAAAAGCTCCATCAGCCGCTCGGTGGCTCCAGCAGCGCGCAGCAGGTCGCCATACACTTCGCCCAGCACGGCGAAGGCGCTGGCCAGGATGATGACGTACACCACGGTCTGCCCCAGATGCCCGGCAGTAATCTTGCCCTGCATCACCGCCTGCGTGCCCTGAAACAGGCCCCACAGCAGGGCGGCACTGGTGGCGATGATGATGAAAGCCACCAGGCTGGAGCGCGTTCGGTTGCGCCGCACGGCGGTTAAAAAAGCGTTCTGGGTAGACGCGTCAAAGCGCGCAGACTCGCGCTGCTCGGCTGTGTAGCTTTGCACCACTGGAATGGCGTTCAGCACCTCGGCCGCAATGGCGCTGCTGTCGGCCACACGGTCCTGGCTGGCGCGCGAGAGCTTGCGTACGCGCCGGCCAAACCACAGCGAAGGCAGCACGATCAGCACCAAAATGCCCAGCACCTGCGTCATCACATACGGGTTGGTCCACACCAGCATGGCCAGCGCACCAATGCCCATCACCCCATTGCGCAAGCCCATCGATAGCGACGAGCCCACCACCGACTGCACCAGCGTGGTGTCAGCGGTGAGGCGCGAGAGTACTTCGCCTGTCTGCGTGGTCTCAAAAAACTCAGGCGACTGCTGCAGCACATGGCCATACACCGCGTTGCGCAGGTCAGCCGTCACGCGCTCGCCCAGCCAGCTCACCATGTAAAAGCGCGCCGCGCTGAACAAGCCCAGCGCTACCGACACCGCAAACAGTTCAAAGAAATGCCCGCGCAGCGCCATCAGCGTAGCGCCCTTGTCCGCGTTGGTGGCGCCCGAGGTCAGCCCCCCGTCAATCAGGCCCTTCAGCGCCACCGGAAACACCAGGGTGGCCACCGCAGCCAGCACCAGAAACAGGCCCGCCAGTGCAATACGCCCCCGGTAAGGCCGCAAGAACGGCAGCAGCCCAGTCAGTGAGCGCGGCTGGCCTTTGGGTTTGTCGTTGGTATTGGCCATTACGGTTGTGCCTTTACGTCTTCTTCCAGCGCCTCAAACTGTTCCAGTGCCAGCGCCAGATCCTCCACAATTTCAGCTGCAATGAGGTGGGGTGGCGGCAGGTTGGCGCTGGCCTCCAGCAGATCATCTTTGAGCCAGAATATGTCCAGATTCAGCTTATCGCGCTTGAGCAAATCATCATAGCTAAAGGCTTTGAAACGCTCTGTCTCATGCCGTGCGTGTCGGTTCACCGCGTTGTAGCAAGCCGTAAACTCTAGCAGGTGTTCATTATCCAGTGGGTTCTCTTTTAGCGTGAAATGCTGGTTGGTGCGCAGGTCATAAATCCACAGCTTGTCCGTATGCGCCTTCTCTTGCGCAGCGCGCTTGTCAAAAAACAGCACATTGGCCTTCACGCCCTGGGCGTAGAAGATGCCTGTGGGTAGGCGCAGCAGGGTGTGCACATCACAGGTCTTTAGTAGCTCACGGCGAATCGTCTCACCTGCGCCGCCTTCAAACAGTACGTTATCAGGTAGCACCACCGCCGCGCGGCCATTGGTTTTGAGAATGCTCACAATGTGCTGCACAAAGTTAAGCTGTTTGTTCGATGTGGTGGCCCAAAAGTCATCCCGGTGAATCGATAGTGTTTGCCGCTGCGCATCGCCCGCATCGGTCACCACCGTCACACTACTTTTTTTGCCAAATGGCGGGTTGGACAACACCACGTTGTATTCACCATGCTTTTTTCCCAGCGCGTCTTGCACCAGCACCGGCACTGTCTCGTCGCTCTCGCCGCCAATGCCGTGCAGCACCATGTTCATGCAGCACAGGCGCGCCACGCTGTCTACCAGCTCGATGGCGCGAAGCGCCTCATTGTTCAGGTGCGCTAGTTGTGACGTAGTCAGCTTGTTGTTGTCGCGGATAAACTGGTAAGCCTCCAGCAAAAAACCCCCAGTGCCAGCTGCCGGGTCACAGATCGTTTCTTTAGGCTGCGGTGCAACGACCGACACGATGGCGTTAATCAAAGGCCGTGGCGTAAAGTATTGCCCAGCACCGCTCTTGGTATCTTCCGCGTTCTTTTGCAACAGGCCTTCGTAGGCATCGCCCTTGACATCCGTTTCCAGGTTTAGCCACTGCTCTTTGTCAATCAAATCGGCAATCAGGCGGCGCAGCTTGGCCGGGTCTTGAATTTTATTTTGCGCTTTGCGAAAAATGGTGCCCATCACCCCCGTCATCTTGCCCAGCTCTTGCAGCGTGTGGCGATAGTGCGTCTCCAACTCGTCGCCGTCTTTGCTGCGCAGCACGCTCCAGCGAAACTCCGGCGGTACCACCGAGGTTTTTTCAAAAAACGGCGCGCTCAGCCGCTCGTCTGCCATTTTCAGGAACAGCAAAAACGTCAGTTGCTCCACATAGTCGCCATAACTCAAGCCGTCATCACGCAGCACATTGCAGTAGTTCCAGAGTTTTTGGACGAGAGTGGATGCGTTCATGGTGTGGGTATCAATACAAAGGGCGTGGCCTTGCGGCCGCTAGTTCAGCTTGCTGTTTGGCGATGGCAGGGTCGATCATCGCAGGTAATCGGGTAAGGGCCATGCCGCGCTCACGCGCACGGCCTGCGCGCACTGCGTCAAACAAGGCCAGCATGTCATAGAGTTTACGGTCTAGTTGTGCAGCGGCTGGGGCCATGCGGTACAAAGGCTTTATCCCCGGGCCACGCTTGGTACCTTCGCCCCAAGGCCACACAATATCTTCATGGCCAGGCACGAACACGCCGTCAAACACAGGCGCACTAGGCCCGGTAGGCATGCCTTGTCCAGTAGGCAAATACTCAGGTGCAAAACAAAACTTGGCACCGTGGATGGCAAACTCCACAATAAATGTTAGATTGGGGTTGAAGGCATTGGGCTGCTGCTTGGGATAGCCCGTGTAGTCGCGTTGCAATAAACGGCTTTCGGCCAGTCGCTTGACTGCACCATGCACTTCAGAGGCGCTCAGAAAGAGGCTTTCGGCCAAGCTCGCATAAGTCCACCGTTCGCCGTCTAGCGCCACGATTTTGAGCAAAACTACGAAATCAGAAGGTTTGAGCATCGATTTATTCAAAATTCTTGAATACTGAATTTTTTATTCTAAAAGAAAATCAAAGCGGATATACTGCTTGAAGTGAATTTTTCGGCCGAACTGGAGCAATCTATGGCGGCAAATCCTGGGGCCACGCAAGTGGCCCTAGTTGTTTTTGCGACTATCTCCGACAATACAAAGATGCCATCAGCAGACAAATCTCTCAATCCAAACAAACGCACGAAGAGGGATGCGCAACTTTGGGTGTCTGTTAAAACCTCGTCAGCAGTCGAGGGTATACGCAAACCGTTTGAGCAAAGCTCTAAGCAGCTAGCGGCAAAGCACGCCGAGTTTGTAAAACTTTGGAAAACTGCCGCTATCGAATTGAAGCGGCAAGACGGTCAATGAGGTCTTTGCACAAACGCTAGTACGCGTTGTTTGTCGGCAAAAGGCGCAATCTCAACGCCAAGTTCTTCTAGCTCAGCCAGCACTTCACGGCGTGCTTTACCTGGTGCCGTGTCGTCCGTCTCGCCGTTAACAGGGAACAGAACTTGGGGTGGCAGCAAGCCACGTTTTTTTAGTGCATTGATACGCACAATCCATTGCCCACCGTGGTCTATTACTTTGGCAGCCTGCGCATGGTTTAAATGCAGGGGCTTGATAATTTGTACGGGCTGGTCGTGCTCTACCGCTACAAACGGGAAGCTTGCATCGTATTCGTCATTGCCCACACGGCGCTCGTAAAAACGGTCTGCCATATGCACTTCTTTTAGCCAGTTGCGCACGCCACGGTTCAAAATCGCCTCTTGGTATTCGCGGGTTACAAAATTACGCTCTACATAAAACTGGAACAGCTGCTCAAGCTTTTGTTTTGGGTTGACAGTCATAGCCAAGCGGGGCTGGTCCATGCGCAGCATGCTCTCTAGCGGTTTGGTTAACTCGTTCCATAGCGCAAACGCGGCCGTGTCGTCCAGCGTCCGCAAGCGACGGTCTGTGCCAAAAAATTTGAATCTATCCGACACACGCTGCAGTTCTTCACGCGCAGTTTTCATGATTTCGCGGAAATCTTTGGGCTCAAACTGGTCGAAAAACTGCGTAACACGGCCATGTTTTTGGGTCAACACCTTGAAGCCAAAATAGCGTGCCTGTGGAGCAAACAAAATCACTCCCACGTTGGCGAACTCACCCGTCTCCACAAATGGGAGAAAGCGAACCACAGCGTAGTGGCAGGCGATGTTCATGGTGCTAGGTTCCAAAAAGTATCTAAGCGACAGCGTGCAAGGGTTTGGTGCATACCATCTAAATCAATATTTGCTGGGTTTGTTTGCTCATAGTCAAGGAAACTCCAGCTAGGTGGAATAGTACCGCATATCAAATCCCATGTTTCGAGTGCTTTCACTAGCCGTTTTTGCCACTCCAAGCGCTCAAAAGCGTCCGTACATACCTGAGTGAATGCATCTGCAAACACGTGGGTATGGCAAAAATCATCGGTAGAAAACTGGTCTTCAAAGGCTAAGTTGTGGTCAATCACCACCAAATGGGCCTCATCAGACTGGTTCCATAGCAAATTGACGTTGCCGCCTAGTGCCGTCAGGCAGCGGTCGCCGTTATGTACCCACCAGTCAAACACGGCTACCGCTTTCTGTACTTCTATCGGCACTTCCAGCACATGGCTGGGTGTCAGCTCCACGCCCGTTGCCCTTTTGGAGCCAAACACGGTGCCAGGGCCTAAATCGTCCAGCTTGATTGTTCCCATTTGGGACGCAGCAATTAGCTCGTCTGACACTTCGAGCAATGCAAACGGCGCTATCGGCAAACCCAAGGCCTGGGCAAGCTGCCCGCAAACCCACTCATTTACCAAGCCGCGTCGCGTGGCAATTCTGCCTTTGACAAAGTACACCTCGGCGTTGTCTGCCAAGCACACATAGGGCTGGGTGCGCCCTTGCTGAGAGCGGCCTAGAATTTCAGTAATGTACTGGGGCATAGTCGATATTTTCACGCATCTCGGCGGGTCGGCGAAAATGCCTGCTGCAAGATCGACTGGCGTAGGCGTTTTGAGCGCTCTAGCTGGGTGCGCAGGGTTTGTTCGGTGCGGTCAATGACGCTCAGGCGGCGTTCTATTTCGGTAACAATTTCAAGTTGATTTTTTAACGACGGTACTGGCACTAAAACATTAGAAATGTCGCCTAAACCTAGTCCGGTTCTGGTTGCTCCACGCTGTTGCATGGTTAACTGCCTATTTCCTGTTTTGCTAGTCAGGAACCATGCAAGAAAACGAGGTGTACATAGATTATTTGGCCTAGCTAAAGCTACATGTTGGTTAACGTAAGCTTCTCCAATACCTTCTTCTACGACGCCAATACGCCCAACGTCAGCTGTTACTGTAATTAGGATATCGTCTATTTCTAGTCGAGTCCGTTTTCCTTCTGCGCCTGAAGGCAATTGAACGCATTGCAGATCTTCCAGATCAAGTGCAATTTGATTCCTACGTACATTACCTACGCGTATGAATGCGGCTCCTGAAGATGCGTAGTACTTTGCCCATCCACGAGAACCACTGGTTACGTAGCTGAATAAATCACCCGCTTTGTGAAGGTTCTGGTCTCTGACTATGTCAAAGGACGCTTCTAAAACAGATTCGCGGTAGCGTTTGAGGTTGGTTTGTGCGCGGAGCAGGGCGGACTGGGCGGCGTCTAGGCGGGAGAGTTTTTCTTCGATTTCGGCGACTATGCGGTGTTGGGTGGGGAGAGGTGGAAGCGGTATTTTTAGTGACTCGAAAAAGTCTGTGGGAACACGCAATTGCCCTGCTGCCCCGCGCATGTTCATTCGTGCATCTTGCCGAATGTGATGCTGGAAAAGGAAATGCATCAAGTAATGCGATGACAGTCTTTCAGTAGGTCGTAATACGTGAAATTCTGTTGATCCAGCTGCGCGACCACCTTTGAGCCCGCGAGCTACTGCAAACTTGCCGTTCTCCATACATGGCGTAATTTTTGCAAAGATGACATCGTTATCTTGAAAGGCGGTGTAGCCTTTTTTTACCTCGTGCCATGGCCGTAAGGTGGTTGCATCAAGATTTCCAGTCTCTTCTTCTACGCACTTCATTGGCACAAAAGAAACAACGTCGTCGTCGGCAATGGGCAACGTGAACTTGCGAGGGTTTAGCGTTACAACTGTCGATAGTGGTACGAGTCCTTCGACAAGCCCAGGTTGAACGGAGTTGGTGGTGGTGCTGTCGGCGTGTTTTGCCTTTGCGCGGCTTTTCACTGCCGCCTTCTCTATCGTTTTCAAACCAATACCTCATTCAATTCATCCATCACCGCGTCCAGCCGTTCGCCAAACACGCGCCAGGCGGGGCCCAGGTCGTTGCTGGCGTTGAGGGCATCGCGGTCTATGCTGCCGCTGGCGATGATGCGGTCGCGCATTTTGGCCAGCCAGCTTTTTTCGTCATCGGTAAAGGCCACGCCAGCGGCAGACTTGGTGGCGAGCCAGGTGGCGTAGCGGGCGTGTACGTGGGCCTCGAAGGGCTCTAGCACGGGGGCGGTGTGCATGGCGTAGCGCACCAGGCTGATCAAATCTGTCACGCGCTGCACTTTGCCTTGCACGGCCTTGCCATTGTTAGCTGCATGTCCAGCGCCCGCAGGGCTGCCCGTTTCGGCCTGGATTTGGTAGGCGCGCCACAGGGCTTCTTTGGTGAAGTGGTCGGGGCTTGCCTTGAGCTTGGCCTCTAGGTCTTCCAGCATGGCGTCGGTGAGGCGCAGGCGGCGGGGGCGGCTGTAGAGCACTTGTAGGGCTTCTATTTCGGCGTGGTGTTGCTCAATAAACTCTGCAAAGCTTTGCGTCAGACTGCGGGCTTTGTCGCGGGCGGCTTGGTCTAGCTCGCTGGTCAATAGCGTGTCGATGACGGCGGTGGCGATGGTTTGTTCGTTGCGCAGTTTCAGGGTTTCCAGCAAATTGCGTAGGGCAGGGTCACCAAAAGGTTTGCAGGCTTCTTCGACCAATGTATTGCGCGTTTCTGTATAAGAAAAAGTGGCATCACCGTGATCATTTATTGGGTTCTTAGCTATTATTTCAATAGTATTGGCCAGCTCGTCTGCATCGCTTACGCGGCGCAGGTTTTGGGCAATATCGGTTAAGCTCAGGCCTACAAAGCCGCTGGCGGCCAGCGCTTCGCGCACTTGTTTGCGCTGCGGCGCGTCTAGCTGGTTATCTAGCCGCACCACACGGCTGGCCAGGCTTAGCAGGCTGCCCTGGGTTTGGTCGCCAAAGGCTACGCGCAGCATCAGGTCTTTAAAGTTCACGCCGGGTTCGCGGTCTAGCGGGGCGCTGTCGGTTTTGATACTTTCGGTGACGCCTACTGCGTCAAAGATGACGAAGCGGTCTTTGTCCGCCGCTTCTATGCCGCTGCGGGCTTGCAGGTCGGTGGCGCTGATGGTGCGGGTGCCACGGCCTTTCATTTGTTCAAAATAGGTACGGCTTTTCACGTCGCGCATGAAGACCAGGCACTCCAGCGCCTTGATGTCGGTGCCCGTGGCGATCATGTCCACCGTCACAGCTACGCGCATGGCGGGGCTGTTGCGAAAGGCGGTGATGAGGTCTTTGGGCTTTTTGTAGCTGCGGTCAAGCTTGTCAAAGTATTTGTGGGTGATCTTGCTGCAAAACTCGTCACCTTTGCCAAACACCTCTTTCACCATGGCCACTATGTCTTCGGCATGCACGTCGTCTTTGGCGAAGATCAAGGTTTTGGGCAGCATGCTGCGGCCTGAGAACAGGGCGGGCACAGCGTCTTGAAAGGCTTGCAGCACGGTGCGGATTTGGCTGGGCACCACCACGCTGCGGTCTAGCTCGGTGGGTTTAAATTCAAGGTCTTCGTCTAGCTGTTCCCAGCGCTGGGCGCGGGTTTGGCGGTCGCGTTTGTCCACAAACAAGCCTGCTTCTACCTTGCCGCCATCGGCTGTCACCTCGGTTTTGATGCGCCAGACGATGTGGTCTACGTTCACCTTGTCCAGCACGGCGCGCTCGTAGCCGTATTCCATCACCAGGTTTTGGTTAAAAAAGCCGATGGTTTGCTTGGACGGCGTGGCCGTCAGGCCAATGAGGTGGGCGTCAAAATACTCCAGCACCTGGCGCCACAGGTTATAGATGCTGCGGTGGCATTCGTCGGTGACGATGAAGTCGAAGGTTTCAATGGGGATGGCGGGGTTGTAGGCTACGTCCACGCCTTTGCCATTGGGTGTGGCCAGCACCTTGGCGGCCTCAGCACCCGTCAGGTCATCAGCCCCCTCGGGCAGCTCCTCGCCGCGCAGCATGCTGTACACGCGCTGCATGGTGGCGATGGTTACCCGCGCTACGGGGTCGATATGCGGGCCTTGCAGGTGTTGCACGTTGTACACCTGGGTGAACTTGCGGCCATCGCCGGGCAGGGTGTATTGGTCAAACTCGGCCATGGTTTGCTCGGCCAAATTGGTGCGGTCCACTAAAAACAGGATGCGCTTTGCACCGGCGTGCTTGATGAGGCGGTAGGCAAAGGTGGCGGCGGTGAAGGTTTTGCCAGCGCCTGTGGCCATTTGGATGAGGGCGCGGGGCAGGTCTTGCGCGTGGGATTTTTCCAGGTGGGTCACTGCCTCGATCTGGCATTGGCGCAGGCCGTGCACGTCCAGCGGGGGTAGGTGTTGCAGGCGCTCGCGCAGGGTGATAGGCTGGGCGGCCCATTCGGCCAATGTTTCAGGGCGGTGAAAGTTGAACACGCCACGCGCGCGGGGCGCCGGGTCGCGCATGTCGCGGAAGAAGGTTTCTACACCTGTGGATTCGTACAAAAAGGGCAACTGGCTGGCATGGGTACCTGCCAGCTGGGCCAGAAACTCGGGCAGGGCTGATGAGTAGCTGGCGGTTTGCTGCTGCACGCCAGACAGCGTAGCGCCTATCTTTTTGGCCTCAATCACGCCCAGCGGCTTTTTGTCCACTAGCAGCAGGTAGTCGCACGGCCCGGTTTTGAGTGGCACCTCGCGCAGGGCAATGGCGCGGGCGGCGTTGGGGTGAAACTGGCGGTAGTCCTGAACGGCCCAGCCAGCGGCTTCAAGCTGCTGGTCGATCTGCTGGCGGGCGAGTTGTTCGGGGCTGGATGGGGGCATGGATAAGTAGATGCTACACTATTTATAGCTGCTCCCGCGATATTCTATTGGCCTGGAGGCCGATTTAATGTAGTTTTTTCACAAAATCTGCGGGCTTGATGCTGCGGTATTGCGCGTCGTCCAGCTCTTCGTCGCCTTCATCCTCGGCCGCTGCAGGGGTGCCGCCCAGTTTGAAGAAGCCTACGCCAGCGCTGCCTGCGCCGATCTCGTCTTCGGTGGCTTCGCGGATGGCGTTGACCTTGAGGTGCAGGCGGATGGCGATGCCGGCTAAGGGGTGGTTGGCGTCGAGCACAACGTGTTCGGGGTAGATTTCGGTGATGGTGTAGGCGAGGTCTTTGGGCGCGCCTGGGCTGCAGCTTGGGGGCAGGCCCTGGAAAATCTGGCCTTCTTCAATCTTTTTGGGAAAGCACTTGCGCGGCTCCAGAAAGATGAGTTTGTCGATGAAGTCGCCAAAGGCGTCTTCGGGCTCCAGATGCAGGTTGAGCTCGTCGCCGACCTCATGGCCTTGCAGGGCTTCGTCCATCTTGGTCAGCAGGTCGCCGCCGCCCACCAAAAACTCCACCGGCTCGCTGAGCACGTCAAGCTCCTCGCCCAGGGTGTCTTTGAGGGTCCAGGTCAGGGCCACCACGCATTGTGGGGTGATGTGGGTGAGGGGGGCGTGAAAATCGTCATTCATAAGGCAGAATTGTCCCATGAATGTACAAAAGCCTCTCGCTTTGCTTGGCGGCATCTCGCCCGAGCAGTTTATGCACACCTGTTGGCAGAAAAAGCCGCTGCTGATCCGCGCTGCGCTGCCGGGCCTGCAGCCGCTGGTGGCGCGGGACGATCTGTTTGCCATGGCGGCCAACGAAGCGGTAGAGTCGCGCCTGATCGAGCGCAAAAAAGAGGCCTGGTCGTTCAAGCATGGCCCGATCAGCACCACCCCGCCGCTCAAGCGCGCGGACTGGACGCTGCTGGTGCAGGGCGTGGACCAGCACCACGACGGCGTGCATGATTTGCTGCAGCAGTTTCGCTTTGTGCCCGACGCGCGGCTGGACGACCTGATGATCTCGTATGCCAGCCAGGGCGGCGGGGTGGGGCCGCATTTTGACAGCTACGATGTGTTTTTGCTGCAGGCCAGCGGCCGCAGGCGCTGGCGCATTGGCGCGCAGAAGGACCTGAGCCTGCGCGATGACATGCCGCTGAAGATTCTGGCGAATTTTGCGCCCACGCAGGAGTTTGACCTGGAGCCTGGCGACATGCTCTACCTGCCGCCACGCTATGCCCACGACGGCGTGGCGCTGGACAACGACTGCCAGACCTATTCCATCGGCTTTCGCGCCCCCAGCACCGAGGAGCTGGCGCGCGAGCTGATGCACCGCGTGGCCGACGAGATCGAAGACGCATCGCTATATGCCGACCGCACCCAGGCCGCCACCGCGCAGCCCGGCGCTATCCCCGAGCCCCTGCAGGCCTTTGCCCAGCAGGCGGTAGCCAAGGCGCTGGCCGATGGCACGCTGATGCAGCAGATTCTGGGCGAATACCTCACCGAGCCCAAACAGAACATCTGGTTTGACAGCGCCAAGCCGCCCAAAAAACTGGCCGCGCTGCGCCTGGACCGCCGCAGCCGCATGATGTATGACGCCAAGCATGTCTACCTCAACGGCGACAGCTGGAAGGTGGCGGGCAAGGACGCTAAGCTGCTGCGCAAGCTGGCCGATGAGCGCAGGCTGGATGCTGCGGATTTGGCCACTGCTTCCGCGGCTTTGACGAAAGCGCTGGGTCAGTTTATTGAACAAGGATGGGCCCATGCAGACTGACAGCGCTCCCGCTTTGCCAGACGGCGTGTTTGAAGGCCGCAAGGCTTTTCAGGAGCTGGTGCGCAACGCGCTGGCGCAGGCGGCTGACCAGGGCTGGCGCGAGATCATCCTGTGTGACGCCAGCTTTGACGACTGGCCGCTGGGCGAGCGCGCGGTGATCGAGTCGCTGAGTGCCTGGAGCCAGACCGGCCGCAAATGCACCCTGCTGGCCAAGCGCTTTGACACCGTGCAGGCCAAGCACCACCGCTTTGTCAGCTGGCGCGGGCAGTGGAGCCACATCATCGACGCGCGCGCCGTGCCCAGCGCCGACGCCACCGAGTTTCCCAGCGCCATCTACACGCCCAGCTGGGTCATGCGCAGGCTGGATCTGGTGCGCAGCAAGGGCGTGTCGGGCAGCGAGGCCGCGCGCCGCCTGCTGCTGCGCGAGGAGCTGAGCGAATGGCTGGGCAAAAGCACGCTGGCCTTCCCAGCGACCACGCTGGGTTTGTAGGGCTTCCGGCGACCACACTGGGTTTGTAGGGCTGCGGCCGCGGCGCCAGTGGCGATTCAGAGCCGCAGTCATGGGACAATCTGCGCTTATGACCGAACGCTTCACCCTCGACACCTATGCCGTCATCGGCAACCCCATTGCCCAGTCCAAGTCTCCGCTGATCCACACACAGTTTGCGCACACCAGTGGGCAAGCCATGTACTACACCCGTTTGCTGGGCACCGTGGGCGCGTTTGCCGCAGAGGTAGACGACTTTCGCGCCCAGGGCGCCAAGGGGCTGAACGTCACTGCGCCGTTCAAGCTGGACGCCTTTGCCTACGCGACCGACCTGAGCGAAGGCGCAAGGCTGGCAGGGGCTGTGAACGCGCTCAAGTTTGACGGTGACAGGGTCTATGCTGAGAATTTCGACGGCGTGGGCCTGGTTAACGACATTCAGCGCAATCTGGCGGTGCCGCTGGCAGGCAAGCGTGTGCTGCTGCTGGGCGCGGGCGGCGCGGCCCGCGGCGCGCTGCTGCCCCTGCTGCGCCAGCGGCCTGCGCGCCTGGTGCTGGCCAACCGCCAGTTGGACAAGGCGCAGGCTTTGGTAAGCGAGCAAGGCGCTGCAGCACAAGGCGTGCAGCTGGAAGCCAGCGACTATGCGCAGCTGCAGGGCCAGTTTGATGTGGTGATCAACGCCACTTCGGCCAGCCTGTTTGGCCAACTGCCGCCGCTGGCTGCGCAGGCTTTTGCACCGGGCTGCCTGGCCTATGAAATGGTCTATGGCAAAGGGGCCACGCCGTTTCTGCAACTGGCCCGTCAGTCAGGCGTCACGCGCCTGGCCGATGGTGTGGGCATGCTGGTAGAGCAGGCAGCCGAAGCCTTTGTGTGGTGGCGTGGCGTGCGGCCCGAGACCGCTGGTGTGATTGCACAGATCACGGTGCCGATTGCTTGATGCATGGCTTGCGCAGAGCGCTGGGGTCTTTGTACAGCGCAGCGCTTTAGCCGCCGTGGGTAGTGCAAAAATGGCGGTATCTTTGTGGAGCAAGCCATGACCATTGAACTGAACAAGGAAGTCCGCCAAAAGCTCATCAGCTCGATTGAGCGGTATTTTGAAGAAAACATGGACAGCAAAATCGGCAACATTGGAGCCGGCGCGCTACTGGGGTTTTTTGTGGAAGAACTCGGCCCTGTGGTGTATAACCGGGCTGTTGCCGACGTGCAGGAGCGGCTGCAGGCGCGGGTGATGGAGGTGGACCTGGAACTGTATGAGGAAGAGTTTGAGTACTGGCGAAAATATGACGCCAAGCCACCTGCAGGGCGCAAACGGACCTAGGGTGCCAGTCTCGCGCCAGATCGCTGGGTATTTCGTCAACAACTTTTTCAAAGGAACCACCATGATCAGTCTTGAGTTTCTCATCACCTCGCTTATTGTTGTGCTTATCCCAGGCACGGGTGTGATCTACACCGTATCCACCGGCATCGTGCAGGGCCGAAAAGCCAGTGTGTATGCTGCGCTGGGCTGCACAGCGGGTATCGTGCCCCACCTGATGGCGACGGTGTTGGGCCTGGCTGCAGTCATGCACACCAGCGCCTTGGCTTTTCAGGTACTCAAATATCTCGGTGTGGCATATTTGTTTTACGTCGCATATGCCACCTGGCGCGACAAGTCAGCGTTTGCCGTGGATGCTGCGCTCACCAAGACATCGGCTGTCGGTTTGGTGGTCAAAGCCTTTTTGCTCAATATCCTGAACCCCAAGCTGACTATCTTTTTCCTGGCATTTTTGCCGCAGTTCGTCGAGCCAGGTGCTGCGCAACCGTTATTGCAACTGCTGTTGCTCAGCGCAGTGTTTATGGCCATGACATTTGTCGTGTTTGTGGTCTACGGTTTGGTAGCACATGCTTTTCGTAGACATGTGGTGGACTCGGCACGAGTGCAGAGCTGGTTGCGCTATGGCTTCAGCGCTGCATTTGCAGGGCTGGGGGCCAAGCTGGCGCTGAGCGAGAAGTGATCTGCGGCTGAGTTCAATTTGCTACAATATTAATAGCTTCTCCCGCGGATTTTTATTGGCCTGGAGCCGTATTAATCATGAAAAATGACCTGATAAATGACTCGGTAAATGACTCGATAAGCGATTGGGTACTGCTGCAGCAGGACAACCGCGGTGTCTACACCCTCACGTTAAACCGGCCAGACAGCTTCAATGCGCTGTCGAGCGAGATGATTAGCGCGCTGCAGGCTGCGCTGGACACGGTGAAGGCAGATGCCAGCGCGCGGGCAGTGGTGCTGGCGGCGCAGGGCAAGGCGTTTTGCGCGGGGCACAACCTCAAGGACATGGCGGCTACGCCGCAGCTGGATTTTTACCAGGCGCTGTTTGCGCAGTGCTCACGCATGATGATGGCGATTGCGGCGCTGCCCGTGCCGGTGCTGGCGCGTGTGCAGGGTCTGGCCACTGCTGCGGGCTGCCAGCTGGTGGCGCAGTGTGACCTGGCCGTGGCCGCGCCGGGCGCGCGCTTTGCCACCAGCGGCATCAGCTATGGTCTGTTTTGTGCTACGCCTTCGGTGCCTTTGGTGCGCAGCCTGCAGCCCAAGCGCGCCATGCAGATGCTGCTGACGGGAGAGTTTGTCGACGCCAGTACGGCGCTGCAGGACGGCCTAGTCAACGCAGTGGCGGCAGACGACTCGCCACAGGCGCTAGACGCTGCTGTCGAGGCGTTGATAGCCCAGATCATCAACAAGCCGCGCGTGGCCCTGCAGATGGGCAAAGAGCTGTTTTATCGCCAGCAAGGACTGGGCCTGGAGGCGGCCTACCAGCTGGCGGGCCAGACCATGGCGGTGAATATGATGGAGCCCTGCGCGCAGGAGGGCGTGCAGGCATTTGTGGACAAGCGCAAGCCCCGCTGGTAGGCATTGACAAGGTGCCGCTGCAAGCAGCAGGGCCGCTGAGGCTGTGGCAGGCACAGGCGGGAAAGACTGTCGTTGGTTGGTTCAACTAGTAGTGCAATTGCTAGTGCAAATGCTGTGGCAAGGGCTGCTACAGTTAAGCCTCCACACAACCACAAAAACCGTGCTATGAATTCACTCGATGAGCTATTGGCCGACATGAAGCAGCCCGATATCGGGCAGGAGCTGGGGGCCTTGCTGCTGGCGCTGATGCTGGCCTACGGCATCACCTGGCTGGTGCGCCGCCGTTGGCTGGCGGGGCAGGCGGGGCAGGCGGGGCAGGGGCAAGCAATGCAGGGGCAGGGCGTGGCGGGTCTGGCCGAGTCGGTCTGGCTGGGCAACCGGGTGGCCACGGGAGTGATGTTTGCGCTGCTGGCGCTGACCTTCACCTATGCGGCCAGCCGCGTGGTGGGGCAGTGGCAGCCGCTGTCGGTGCTCAAGGTGGCGGTGCCTATTTTGCTGGTGCTGGTGGCCATCCGCTTTCTGGCGCGCACCTTTGCGCTGAGTTTCCCCACTTCTCTCATGGCGCGCATGACCGAGCGTGTCTTCTCGTGGCTGGCGTGGATCACCGTGGCGCTGTGGGTGACGGGCCTGCTGCCTACTGCGCTCAGCGAGCTGGAGGCAATTGAGTTTCCTATCTCGGACGACAGCAAGGTCAACCTGCGTAGCCTACTGGCGGGCCTGCTGTCGGCGGGCGCGGTGATCGTGGCCACGCTATGGGTATCGGCGCTGATCGAGCGGCGGGTGTTGCGCGGCGCGGTGGATGACCTGTCGGTGCGCAAGATCATGGCTGGGGGCATTCGTGCGGTGCTGTTGCTGTTGGGGGTGCTGTTTGCGCTGCATGCCGTGGGCATTGACCTGACTGCGCTGTCGGTGATGGGCGGGGCGCTGGGCATTGGGTTGGGCCTGGGCCTGCAGGGCCTGGCCGCCAACTATGTGAGCGGTTTTGTCATCCTGTTTGAGCGCTCGGTGCGCATTGGCGACTATATCCGCGCCGATGACTTTGAAGGCACCGTCAAAGACATCAACACCCGCTACACCCTGATCCAGAACCTGTTTGGCCAGCAGGCCATCGTGCCCAACGAAAAGCTCACCACCTCGCGCGTGGACAACCTGGAGCAGGACGCGCCCAAACAGTGCCTGGCCTGCGACCTCACCGTGGCCTATGGCTGCGATGTACAGGCCGTGCAAAAAATGCTGCTCGAATCCACCCTGCAGCACCCGCGCGTGCTCAAGACCCCAGCGGTCGAGATCTATGTGAGCGAGCTGGGCTTTTATGGCATCGAGATGCAGATATCCTTCTGGATTGCCGACCCGCACAAAGGCATGCAAAACGTGCGCAGCGAAGTCAACGTGGCCGCCCTGCAGACGCTCACAGCCCACCAGATCGAGATGGCAGCAGGGCCGATGCGCACCGTCATGCCTGCCTAGGGCGGGGTCTTGCACAGGGCCTGCGCCCTACGATCTTTTACAGCCGCGGGCAGCGCGGCTGCGCCACAATAGCAGCTATGAGCCAAATCACCGCACTTCTGAACGACCTGGCCCGCCCCGATGTGTGGGTGGAAGTTGTCACCTTGCTGGGCTGCATCGCGCTGGCCTATGGGTTGATCCGCTGGCAGCGGCCTGTGCCCGCGGCCAGCAGCGCCTTTTCGGGCAAGGAGTCGGTGTGGTTTGGGCGGCGCATTGTGGACGGTGTGCTGTTTCCGCTGCTGGCGCTGGTGCTGGTGTATTGCGCCAAGCTGCTGTGGTTTGCTGACCCGTCCTATGCCATCCTGCGCTTTGCAGCGCCCCTGCTGCTGGCGCTGTGCGCTATCCGCCTGATAGCGCGGGTGCTGACGGCGGCTTACCCCAATTCTTCCATGGCCAAGCTGCTGGAGCGCTTTTTCTCCTGGCTGGTGTGGCTGGGTGTGGTGCTGTGGCTGCTGGGGGTGCTGCCGTCGATGATGGCCGAGATGGACGCGATGAAGTTCAGCTTCGGCAAGTCCAAGGTCAGCCTGATGACGATTCTGGAGGGGCTGGTGTCGGCCATGCTGGTGCTGGTGATCAGCCTGTGGGTGTCGGCCACTATTGAGGCCAAGGTGCTGCGCGAGGCGGTGACGGACCTGTCGCTGCGCAAAATAGCGGCCAACGCCATCCGCGCGCTGCTGCTGGTGGTGGGCCTGCTGTTTGCGCTGTCGGCGCTGGGGGTGGACCTGACGGCGCTGTCGGTGCTGGGCGGCGCATTTGGCGTGGGCCTGGGCCTGGGCTTGCAGAAGCTGGCGGCCAACTACGTGAGCGGCTTTGTCATCCTGCTCGAGCGCAGCCTGCGCATTGGCGACAACGTGAAGGTAGACACCTTTGAGGGCAAGATCAGCGACATCAAAACCCGCTACACCGTCATCCGCTCGGTCAGCGGGCGCGAGGCCATTGTGCCCAACGACAAGCTGATCACCGAGCGCGTGGAAAACCTCACCTATGCCGACCCCAAGCTGCAGCTGATCAGCAATATCACCGTGGGCTACGACAGCGATGTGGCCCAGGTGATCACGCTGCTGTGCGACGCAGCTAAAAAGTCACCGCGCGTGCTCAGTGACCCGGCCCCATCGGCGCATCTGGCCAATTTTTTGCCTGATGGGCTGGAGTTCAGTCTGTGCTACTGGCTGGGCGATCCCGACAACGGCCAGCTCAATCTGCGTGGTGATGTCAACGCTGCCGTGTTGGAGGCGCTGCGCGCCGCCAAGGTGCATATTGCCTATCCGCAGCGGGTGGTGCACACCAAAACAGATGCATAAAAGCATCATGGCGCTATTAATTAAATAGCTGCTCCCGCGATATTCTATTGGCCTGCAGCCCTAAAACATCTATAAAACCAGCAGATCAGGCATGCCACTGGCACATGCCAACAGGCGCGGCATCTTCGTCGCCATGGCTGACAGCTTCGTCAAAGCTGATGCTGCACTCTTCAATCTCGGCGATCTCATACGGCATCAGCGAGTGCGCAGGTTCAGCCGTGTTCACCTGCTCTGGCGTAAGCGCCAGGTGCAATTTGGTTGGCGACATGAGCAGCGCCGCGCGGTCTAACAGTCCCATAAGCCCTCCATCGTGTAGCAAGCAGAACTACATGCTAGGCCTTTGGCGTCACCCTTGCTAGCGCAGGGTTGTCAGCTATGTTGCATCTTGTAAAGGGCGTTGAAAGGGCGCTGCACTGGCCCTGGCCAGGCGGCTAGGCCGCAGCCAGTGCGCTGGATAGCCACTGTCGGCACCAGGTGGCGCCATCCACCTCGGCAATGGTGCCTGCGGTGGCGTCATGGCACCACAGCTCGCCCACGCGCTGCGCGCCCAGGTCCTGCAGACGCTCGTCAAACTTCTTGCCGCCAAAGCAAAACGTTGGGTAGCTGCTGTCGCCCAGCGCAATCACGCCATAGCGCACATGGCCCAGAAACCGGGGCGTTGCGCCCAGGCTGTCATACAGCGCCCGCGCATTGTCTGGCACATCACCCGTGCCATAGGTGCTGGTGCAGATCAAATACAGTGCATCCGGGTTGTCAAAAGCGCTGATGTCCAGCCCATCCATCAACTGCACCTCAATATCCCCCACCAGATCCGCACAGTCCATCTGAATGGCCTGGGCCACATACTCGGCGGTGTTGGTGACGGTGCCTACTAGGATTTTGAGTTGGGTGATGGATTGCATAGGCTTTGATTTTAAACGCGCAAAGCCTGGCTGCGCTGTTCAGGCGGGTGATGTCCCGGATTCATATTCAACACTCTGCCTGCCTGTTCACGGCTTGGTACCCAGCGAGGTATCTAAAAACGTGTCAATCAACCGCGCTACTTCGGCGGGTTTGTCCACGATGGATATGTGCTGTGAATCGACTACTTCCAGTGTGCCCTTAGCCAACTTGCTTACGGCCGCCCGCTGCATCTCCATCGGGTACATACCGTCTTGCAGGCCTGCGATAACCAGTGATGGTGCCTTGATCTGTGCCAAGCGGTCTGCCAGTGGCGCGCGCTCGATCAACACGGAGCGGATGGCTGTGGACAGGGCTTTGGCATTGCTTTGGTGCAGGCTAGTGTGAAAATGTGCCATCACCGGACCGCCAGCCTCGCGCGTGACTGGCAAAAAGAAGGAGCGCGCTACGCCGTTGGTGAACAGATCAGTACGCAGGATGGAGCCTGCGCCCCAAGTGATGAATTTTTCCCCCATCGATGCACCGTCAGGTGACACGAAAAATGGTGTGTTCATCATGATCACACCCAGTGTGTGCTGCGGGTAGGCGATGGCAAACTCGCCTCCCACGATGCCGCCCCACGAAGTACCGCCCACCACGGCGCTGGTAATGGCTTTGCTGTCCAGCACTTCTTTCAGCGCTGCGGCGCAGGCCTGCATGCTGTAGGTTTTGTTTTGCGGGCCTTCGCTGGCCCCATGGCCTGGGCCATCGACTAATACCAAGCGCCGTTTGCCTCGCCAATGCGTTGCCAGGGACGAAAAAATCATATGGTCTGCAAAGATGGATGGCCACAGCACTACGGTGGGCCCGCTTCCCTGTGGGCCACTGTCCCATACCGCCAGTCTGCCCAATGCAGTGGGCACCATCGTAGGGCTGCCCAGAGACTCCATGGGCGAGCTTGCGCCTACGCGCGTGCCTGTGCTGGTGCAAGCCGCCAGGAGCAGCGAGCCCAGCCAAATAGCCATGCGCGATAACCTGGTACTGAGGGAGGCGTTGGTTACAGATTCCATAGGTTGCTCCAAATTAAGTTAATGACGTTAACTTTAATGCGGAAGCAAACGAATGTCAATACAATTAACATCATGCGTACAGCCCAGGCAAATCCCCCACCAAACCATTCGTACCACCACGGCAACCTACGCGATGCGCTGCTTGATGCGGCTATCGAAGCTATGGCACAGAAGGGTGTGAGCGAGTTTTCGCTCAGTGAGCTGGCCCGCAGTGTGGGCGTGACGCCGGCAGCGGCCTACAAGCACTTTGCCAACAAAGAGGCCTTGCAGCATGCGTTGGCACGGCATGGTTTTGATCTGTTGAGGCAACGCTTTGAGCTGGTCGCACCGAAAGCCAAGCCTGCTGTCAATACCAGACAAGCTGTGCAGCGTTTTGAGCGCATAGGCGCTGCCTATTTGCAATTTGGATTGGAAGAACCCGCCTTGTTTAATTTGATTTTCGGCAAAGGCGCTGCCAGCTTTCGCCAGTTAGTCACCGCCAGTGGCGAGCGAACTCCAACTTTTGCTTATCTGGCCGATGCTCTGGAAGCACTCAGCCAATTTGGTGTGATTGCAAACGCTCCCAATGTAGAGGAACAGTGGTTTGCATGGAGCGCCATTCACGGCGCAACCGAGTTGGCAATGGCAGGTATCACAGGATTGATCAAGCCCGAGAAGGCCGCGCAAGTGGTGACCACGGCAGTGATGAAGGCCTTTCGCTAAAACCTGTAAACCCGTAAGAGCGGCGCATTACGCTAGGGGTTGTAGCAGCCCACTCCGTAGGCTTGGAGCTGGTGGTTCAATCCCTATAGAATTATCGATAAGGAAACGTAAAAATCCATGACAGCCTACATCATCACATGTGTCCGTGACTTGTGGGCGTGGAGCAGATGAATGCGTAGATGATAGAGAAATCCAAGTTGTACACCGAGTGCGCGGCGCGCTTGGGCTTGGACAAAAAATGAAAAGCGCCTGCATACCTTATCGATTGGCAACCACCCTATGTACTACGAGCCCGGCATCACGCATCACGGTCTGCCCTACGACCCCTTCAAGTCCTGTGTGGTGCCCCGCCCCATCGGCTGGATTTCGACGGTGGACAGCCAGGGGCGGCATAACCTGGCACCGTACAGTCAGTTTCAAAACGTCACCTTCAATCCACCCATCGTGATGTTCTCGGCCAACCAGGACACTGCGGGCCAGCGCAAAAACTCGGTCACTAATGCAGAGCAAACTGGCGAATTTGTGTGGAACATGGCCACCTACGCGTTGCGCGAGGCGGTCAACATCTCGGGGGAAGAGCTGCCCCATGGCGTGGATGAGTTTGAGCGCGCAGGCCTCGTCAAGCTGCCGTCGCGCAAGGTCAAGCCCGCGCGCGTGCAGGGCTCACCCATCCAGTTTGAATGCGTGTACCTCAACACTCTGCGCTTTCCCGGGGTGCCACCCATGGGCACCGCCGACGTCGTGTTTGGACGCGTCGTGGCCGTGCATATAGACGACGCGATGATCGACGACAAGGGCATGCTCGACGTGCTGAAAATGCAGCCGCTGGCACGCATGGGCTACTACGACTACACCTACGTAGACAACCGATTCCAGATGGTGATCCCCGGTGACAACAAGGCCCTGCTGGCCGGGCTGGAAGGCTCAGCGGACAAGGCGCATAAGGCCAACGGCAGCTAGCTCCAAAGCAGAGCAGCGCGCAGATTCACGCAAAGGTCTGCTTTATTTGCTATCGATTTAATAGCTTCTCCCGCGATATTCTATTGGCTTGGAGGCTGATTTCATGCATAAAACACGTTGAAAATCCGTGTTTTTGCATTCAACCCTCCACTAGCGCACGGATATCTGCAGGCACGGGCACGGCGCGGATACCGTTTTTGCCGTCTTCGCGTTTGCTGGCAAAAATACGCACTTCTTCGCATTCCAAAATCACATCTTCTTCGCCATCGGGCCGGGCGCGCACGATGCGGTAGGTTTGCACAAAGCTCTTGTCGCGCCATTCGGTGATTTGGGTGCGGATGTGCAACACGTCGCCGTAGCTGGCGGTTTTTAGAAATTTGGTATGGGTGTCTACCAGCGGCGTGCCGATCACGCCCATGGTTTTGGCGGTCTCTTCCCAGCGGGGTACGCCACACTCGGCGAAAAAGTGGCGTGAGGCGGCGTCGATCCAGCGGAAAAAGTTGGGGAACCAGACGATGCCAGCAGGGTCGCAGTCGCCAAACTCGACGCGCACGGTGTGGGTGATGGTGCGCATGGGTTTAGTCGCCCTGGATGTTGCGCGCTTTGATGAGTGCGCCAAAGCGTGCGCTGTCAGTGGCTGCGCGTGCGCCAAAGTCTGCCGGGCTCATGGGGGCGGCGATGGCGCCCAGCGCGGTGATGCGATCCTGGAAAGCCTTGGTGCCTAGAATTTTATTGATCTCAGCGTTGAGCTTGCTCACCACGGTAGCCGGTGTGCCCGCAGGGGCGTAAAAGCCAAACCAGCTGTCGGCATCAAAGCCCTTGAGGCCTGCTTCGTCCAGCGTGGGCACATCGGGGAACAGGGGCGAGCGCTTGGGGCTGCCCACGGCCAGCAGCTTTAGCTTGCCAGCGCGCACGTTGTTCAGGCCAATGCCGGGGTCAAACATGAAGTCGATCTGGCCGCCCAGCAGGTCTTGCATGGCGGGAGCTGCGCCCCGGTAAGGGATGTGGGTGGCAAACACATTGGCCTGGGTTTTCATCATCTCGGCGGCCAGGTGGGGCGAGCTGCCGCTGCCGGGGCTGCCAAAGCTGAGCTTGCCGGGGTGGGCTTTGACATAGGCCAAAAACTCCTGCACGGTGTTGACCGGCACCTTGGGGTGGGCTTCCAGAAACACCAGCACGCGGGCGGCTGCGGCCACGGGCGTGAGGTCTTTCACCGGGTCGTAGCTCATCTTGCTGTACAGGTGCGGATTGATCGACACCGTGCCGCCCGAGCTCATCAGCAGTGTGTAGCCATCCGCTGGCGACTTGGCCACCGCTTCAGCGCCGATGTTGCCATTGGCCCCGGCACGGTTTTCTACCACCACGGGCTGGCCCAGGGCCTCGGACAGGGGTGTGGACACCGCGCGCGCAATTTGGTCAGCCGCACCGCCCGGTGGAAAGCTGACGATGACCTTCAGGGGCTTGGCAGGGAAGCTTTGTGCTGCGGCTGGAGAGAAGGCATTGAGTGCTATCAATGCAATAGCTGGCGCCGCGATGATTGATTGGGCTAGCAGGGCTTTTATGTTAAAGAACTTGACCATGGTTGTCTCCTGAAGGAAGTATAAGGATGGATGTGTAAGGTGAAATCTAGGGGGAGGGTGATGCGGTGGACGATGCGCCCTGTGCTGGCTTGCGGTGAAAGCGGATGGGCTGCTCTTTGACAGGGCGGGCAGGCGCACCATGCTGTACCAGCGCCAAGTCCAGCGCTTTGCCTGCGTCGTCGGCCAGCGCGGCACTGCGGGCGGCTTTCACTGCACTGGCTGCCTGCTGCGGGTCTTCGCCCTGCGCCAGATGCTGCAGCACATGCAGCAGGTTGTCTTTGCCGCGCTCATTGGTACTGCCGTAGCCTTTGATTAGGCGGCCGCACATGGCAATCTCGTGGCCCAGTTGCCAATGGCGCTGCGTGCCTTGCACCACGCCTTGCAGCCATTGGGTAATCATGCTTTGCTCAGTAGCGTAGCGGCTGCCGCGCACGCGTAGCCATTTGAAGCTGGCCAAGGTGCGCAGCGACAGCATGCCGATGATGGAATGCGTGCCTACCTTGAGCGGCAGCGCCCAAGGCGTCTTGCCTTTCAGCACGCGGCGGCGATCCCACGCAATCAGTTTGGTCGCCAGCGTCGTAGGCAGCAGCGCAGCAAACTCGGGCACGCCGGGCTTGAAGTGGTCATATACCTTGAGCAAATCATCATCCTTGGCTTTCACCTCGCCCACCACACGCTGCCAGCGGCTGGCGCGGCTTTTCAGGTCAGCCACCCGTACGATGTCGTCAAACGCCATCCACAGCGCCAGCCAGCGCGCCATCTCTGTGGTGGTGGCGTAATGGTTGGATGCGGCAGGGTCAGCGGCTTGCTCGGCCTGCAACACTTGCTGGAGCCTGTCCACATAGAGTTGCGCGTAAGCAGCGCCTTGGTATTCCAGCATGCGCGCATGGCCCAGGGACAGTATCTCATGCACTGGAGCAGGGAATTTAGATGCCAAATCGGGCTGCAGCCCTTTAGAATATCGCGGTAGCAGCTCATCTTTTGATAGTAACTGTGTGATGCTTACCAGGTCAAATGCTTTGGCAAAGCCGCGCAAACTGGCCGCACTCGTGCTGCTGCCTTCGCTCACTACCGCCTCATAGTTCTCACGCTTGAAGGGGAAGAGTCCGCTGCCTGCCACTGCACCCAGCATCACCGCGCTCACTATCGTGCCCATCTCGCGCGCCATCGCACCCATGTCAAAAAAGTGGTGCTCGCGGCTGTGGGCTTTCACGATGTCCATCAGTCGATCGCTGTCAATTCGCCCATCGCCCATCTGCATGCGTTCCATGGTGGTGAACGTGCGGGTGGTGGAGGTAATCACGCGTGTTCGCTCGGCTGTCGCCATGCCATTGCCAATCTGCCGCGTCGTCTCCAGCAGCTCCGACGACACCAGCGCGTCCAGCGCGCCCGGCACTGGGTTTAGGCTGAACACTGGCCGCTTGCCGCCCAACTGCGCGATGGGTGTGGGGAACACCTCAATGTAATAGGTGGTCGCGCCCGTGCGCTGCGCCACCCCGGGAATAGACGTGCTCTGCGCCGCATAGCCCGCGTGGCGCGCAGCGGCAATGATCCACTCGGTCAGCACGCCGCCGCCTTCACCGCCGAGGGCGCAGACCAGTAGAGAGATTGGTTGTTGGTTCATTTTGAGTTGTGGAATTCACGACACCGCTGTGTTTGGGTTTTTGTACGCCCCGGCACTTGGGCTGATTGGCTCCGCGACTGTCCCCCGCCCTTCGGGCTCCTCCTTAATGTCGCTGCGCCACTCAGCCCAAGCGCCGGGGCGGCGAGCAGAGTAGGCGCACGACCGTTGAATACCCATCACGCTCCCACGATCAAGTCGATGGTGCGCTCAGCGCAGCGGCATAAAGGAGGAGTCGTCGGCCCTAGGCCGACACGGGGGACAGCCGCGGAGCTGAGCGCGCCATCGGCTTGATCCCGCGAAGCCGAACCCAGTGCCCGGACGAACGAGGAGGTGCTGGCCATCATAGAAGGAAACATCAATATCAAGCAGGCTGCAACAGCCGCACAAACGCCCCACGCAATCCATGCACCAGCCGCTCATGCCAGGCAGGGTTTTGCACCACCTCCGCCCGGTAAAAACTGGGGCACAGCGTAGCCGCATGCGCGTTCTCGCCACAGAGCCCGCAGCCCACGCAGCCGTCTATCACCGTGGCTACCGGGTCCACTTTCAATGGGTCAGGGTTGTCTTTCAACGTGAGAGTAGGGCACCCTGACAGGCGAATACAAGCATGGTCGCCGTTGCACACGTCCTCGTCCACACCGTATTTCACCCGCACAACACGCTTGCCTTTTTTGAGCAGGCTGGCAATCCACGGCTTAATGCGCCGTTGGCGCTCCAGCTGGCATTCGCCTTCGGCGATGATGACTTTGAGGCCGTTGAAGTCGCTGGTGAAGGCCTGCTTGAGCGTGTCGCGCATATGGGCCACCTCGTAGGTGTGCACGGTGCGCATCCACTGCACGCCCAGGCCCGTCAGCGTGGATTCGATGGTTTGATTGGTGTGGGCCAGGCTTTGCTGCTTGTCGGCGGCGCTGGTTTTGCTGTCGTCTTCGGGGGTGGAGATGATGTCTTGCGTGCCGGTAGCAGAGGTGTAGCCGTTTTTAAAGATTAGCAGCACGGCATCGTCGCCGTTGAACAGCGCGCTTTGCACGCCGGTGAGCAGGCCGTTGTGCCAAAAGCCGCCGTCGCCCATGATGGCCAGGGTGCGCCGCTGCATCATGGGCGACACGCCCGCGCGGCTAGCCAGGCTCATGCCATAGCCCAGGA